>CAVVQV010000005.1:0-163253 GCA_963750495.1 uncultured Actinomycetota bacterium | reverse complement strand
GGACGCCATGCTGGCGACACCGTTGCCCTGACGGCTTCGTGGCTACCTCTCGGCCCTGAAGTGCGGGAAGGGGTCAGGCGCCCGAACCAGGCGACGTGACCAGCCGTTCGAGAGCCGCCCGGTCCGGAAGGTCGGCATGCTCGACCACATCGCCAGAACGCACGTAGTAGAAGGCGGTCTCGACGTGCTCGAGCGGGACCTGCATCAGCTCGGACCATGCGAGCCGGTAGATCGCGAGCTGCAAAGGGTCGGCATCCTGCTTGCGATTGGTCTTCCAGTCGACAACGAGGAACCCGGTGGGCGTCTCGTAGACCGCGTCGATACGGCCACGGACGACCTGGCTCGCGAGCACCAGCGCGAAGGGTGCCTCGATCTGGAACGGGGTACGCGTCCCGAACGGACCGGCCGCGAACGCCTCGACGAGCTCACGCAGCTCATCATCGCCCTCGATGTCGACGTCGCCGCGACCCGGCAGGTCGTCGGGCTCGAGGAGCTCCTGCTGGCGACCCACGTGCTGCTCGACCCAGGCATGGAAGCGGGTACCGAACCGCGCCGACGCCGACGGCTTGCGTGGCATCGGCCTTGCCAGATCACGGGCCAGCGACTGCGGGTCGTCCTGCAGGCGCAGCACGGTCGTCGCCGACAGCGCGGGCGGCAGGGCCACCACGATCTCGTCGGCACGACCCGCCCGCGCTTCGGCCACCAGCCGTTCGAGCTCGACGTCCCACTGCTGGACGCGGCCGATCTCGTCGAGCATCAAGTGGTTGTCGGCCTCGGCCATCGCTACGTCGACACCCTGAGTAGTCGCCGCTGCAACGAGAGCCGCAGCGGCTTCTCGCCGGGTGACCTCGTCGTCGCCGGCCTCGACCGGCCAGCTGAACCGTTCGTCGGCGCGGTTGGCCGGGTTGACCGCGTCGCCGTCGGGCACGGGAGCGGTGAGCTCAGGGTCGGCACCCCACGTCCGCATGGCCGCCACGATCTCGTCGAAGAAGAGCGACGGGCCGCGTCGCAGCTTCTGCTCGGGCCCCCACCAGTGACACGACACGACGAGCTCGTGTCGCGGCCGGGTCACCGCGACGTACGCCAACCGCCGCTCCTCTTGCAGCTCATAGGCCTTGCAGTCGTCGACGAAGGCGGTGATGCCCTTGCCGCTGACCTCTCGCACCTTCGGCAGGTCGACGTAGTCACCGCGCAACGGCCACGGCAGCTCAGCCGGCGCAGACGGCCAGCGCGAGCGCCCCTGGCCGGACGGGAAGACCTTGGTGCACACCCCGGGCACGAAGATGACGTCCCACTCCAGACCCTTGGCCCGGTGGACCGTCAGGAGCTTGACCGAGTTCGCCTCGCTCGGCACAGCGAGCGAGAGTCCCTGGCCGTACTCCTCCTCGGCAGCCAGGTAGGCAAGCAGCCCGGGTAGCGACGCGTCACCGTCGATGCCGGCGAACGCCGACACTGCGTCAAGGAACGTCGAGACGTTGTCACGCCGCGCGGCCGCCACCGGCGATGTCGAGGCCGCCAGCTCGACGTCGAGCCCGGTCACGTCGATGACCCGGCGGACCAGGTCGAGCAGGGGTTCGCCGACGTGACGGCGCAGCATCCGCAGCTCGGCCGACAGCTGACGGAAGCGCTCGCGCGCCGCCTCTGAGTAGGGAGCGCCGCCGGGGTCGTCGAGCGCCTCGACCAGCGACACGATGTCGGCCGGGTCGACCAGCGCCTGCCACGGCCTCCTCGAGCTTGCCGGCAATGTCGTCGACCTCGGGCTCAGGCCCTCGTGCCAGCTGCCGGGCCCGGCGGCCGAGCAGCGCCAGATCGCGTGGCCCGATGGCCCACCGTGGTGCCGTGAGCAGGGTCAGCAGTGCGGAGTTGGCGGTGACGTCGTGGATCACCTGGAGCGTCGCGACGACGGCCGCGACTTCGGGCATGCGCAGCAGGCCGTTGAGCCCCACCACTTCGACCGGCACCTCGACCGCAGTCAGGGCGTCGTGCACGTCGTTGGCGGTCTTGTTGTCGCGGACCAGGATGCCAATGTTGCTCCAGAGGGGCACGGGCATCGCGGCGTGCGCCTTCGGCACCTCGGTGGCGAGGAAGTCCAGCTCCTCGGCGTACGTCGTCAACGACGCTGCCCGTACGACGCCGGAGCTGGCCGGCCCGGCAGGTTCGAGCGGCAGACTCGCCGCGTGGTCGGCGTACAACGGCCCCGCCAGCTGGTTGGCCGCGGTGAGGATGCGCGCGTCGGAACGGCGGTTGACGCTGAGCGGGAACCGCTCGTCGCCCTCGCCGGCGGCCCGCGCCGGCGGGAAGCCCCGGCCGAACTGCTCGATGTTGCTGACCGAGGCGCCGCGCCAGCCGTAGATGGCCTGGCAGGGATCACCGACCGCCGTCACCGGATGGCCGCGGCCATCGTCGAGCGGCCCGGAGAACAGCGCCATGAGCAACCTGGCCTGGGCTACCGAGGTGTCCTGGTACTCGTCGAGGAGCACGACCTTGAACTTCTCGCGCTCGGCGCGCCCGACCTCGCGACGCTCCTCGGCAAGCTGCGCGCCGAGCGCCATCTGGTCGGAGAAGTCCATCACCCCAAGCTCGGCGCTTGAGCGCCTGGTAGTCGTCGACCAGGGCGAGCAGCTCGGCGCGCTTGTGGATCGCGAGCACCAGCTTGCGCGTCGCCTCAACCGGCTTGGCCACGTCACGCCACTGGCCGATTTCGGCAGCCTGGAACCGGCGCACGTCGTCGGTGGTCACGAGGTGTTCGGACAGCTGCGCGTCGAGCTGCAGCAACGCTGTCACGTTGGTCGGCAGCCAGCCAGGTGTTGAGATGGTCGATCGGCTGCGTGTGCTCCGCGCAGGACCCTGGCGGCGAGCTGGAAGCGCGATGCGTCGGCGATCACAGCCGTGTCGGGTTCGTGGCCGATCCGCAGGCCGTGCTCGGTGAGGAGCCGGGCCGCGTAAGCGTGGTAGGTCAGCACCGTGGGCTCGGCGATCTCAGGGTCCGCCAGGTCGTCGGACGCGTCGTCGCCCGGCACGGCACGTCGCAACAGGCCGGTCTTGCCGCAGCGCTTTGCGGACGCGCTGACCGAGCTCGGCGGCGGCCTTGTTGGTGAACGTCAGACCGAGGATCTCGTCGGCGGCCACCGCACCGGTCCCGACCAGCCAGACCACGCGGGCCGCCATCACGGTGGTCTTGCCGGAACCCGCGCCGGCCACGATCACTCCGGGCTCGAGCGGGGCGGTGATCGCGTCGAGCTGTTGCTCGCTGAACGGTACCCCCATCAGGCCCGCCAGGTCGGCCCGCGTACGCAGCTCGCCGCGGGGACGATCGCTGGGGAGGTCGCCGGGTCGCTTCGTCATGACAGCATCGTCCCCGTGCGTTGCTGGGCCGGGCAGAGGCTCGCGAACTCACAGCGGTTGCAGTAAGTGTTGACCGTCGCCGCGAAGGCCTCATCGCGTACGACGGCAGCTCCGGTCGCCAGCTGGATCTCGATGGTCTTGCGCCCGTCGGAGTCCGGCGGCTGCGGGGGCTGCTGCTGGACCTTCGGCATCCCGTCCTTGTCGACGCGCAGCTGCACCAGCTCGGCCCCACCGGAGCGCACGCTCGGACCGCACAGCTCGTCGAACCCGCCCTGGTCGACGGCGAGCTGGTAGAAACCGAGCTGGGGGTTGTCCTTGACGGACGAGTCGCTGGGCGGGGTCTTGCTCGTCTTGAAGTCGACGACCACGATGCGCCCTTCGGCGTCGGCCTCGACCCGGTCGATGCGGCCGGCCAGCGATACCCGTTCGCCGTTGTCGAGATCGAGCTCGACAGCGAACGGCTCCTCGGCACCGACGTAGCGACGGTCAGGCCGCCCCTCGTGCCAACGTATGAAGCGGGTCAGCATCTCGAGCGCCGAGTCGTGCTCGCGCGCCGCGATCCACGGGCTGTCGAACTGCAGCTGGCCCCACACCGAGTCGAGCAGCCCGACCAGCCCCTCGGCATCGACCTCACCGGTGGTCATGTGCTCGGCCAGGGCATGGATGACCGAGCCGAATCCGAGCGAGCTCGACCGCGCCGACTCGCCGGCTGCCTCGCGGGCCAGGAACCAGCGCAACGGGCAGCTCAG
Organism: uncultured Actinomycetota bacterium; assembly: GCA_963750495.1. Lineage (GTDB taxonomy): Bacteria > Actinomycetota > Actinomycetes > Propionibacteriales > Nocardioidaceae > JANLYC01. Next base: position 159,159 of record CAVVQV010000005.1, on the reverse strand, counting down.
CAGTTGCTCGAGTGCCGATGCCGACAGCCGCAGCGGTTCGTCGGCGGATCGGACGGGAGCGTCGTTGGTCGTACGACGACGAAGCCCCCACCAGCTCGCGGGGTCGGCGGCCGGGACGAGTGGTTCGTCGTCACCGATCCGCTCGGCCGCGAGCGCTGCCAGCCGTGCCGCCGCCGCCTGGCGCAACGGCTCGCTCTCGTCAGGATCGGATGCCACCCGCCTCAGCTCGGCGACGACACCGCTCAGGGACATCGAACGTGCCGGCCGCCCGACCAGGAACGTCGGCTCGAGCTGCAGCTCCTCGATGAGCCGGGACGGCTGCTCGCCGTCAGCCTCGGGAGAGGCGACCGCCGTCACGATGAGGCGCTGCCGGGCCCGGGTGACGGCGACATAGAACAGCCGGCGCTCCTCGGCCAGCATCGCCGTCGACGTCGGTGGTTCGACGAGACCGTGGGCGCCCAACCGGTCGGCCTGGAGCAGTGAGCCACGACGTCGAAGGTCGGGCCACGCGCCCTCCTGTACGCCGGCGACCACGACGATGCGCCACTCGAGTCCCTTCGAACGGTGGGCCGTCAGCAACCTGACCGAGTCGCCGCGGACGCCGCGCTCGGCCAGCGTGTCGGCAGGAATCTGCTGCGCCTCGACCTCGTCGAGGAAGTTCTCGGCGCTGGTGTGGTGCCGCTTCTCCTCGGTGCGGGCGGCCACCTCGAACAGCGCACAGATCGCGTCGAGGTCGCGGTGTGCGGCCCGCGCTGCGGCGCCGCCCCGCTCGACTGCGCCCCGGAGTCGCCGGGGCCACCGGGTGCCTTGCCACAGGATCCACAGCGCCTCTTCGGCCGGGCCGCCACGGTCGAGCAGCCGATGGGCGTCATGGATGAGCGTCGCCAGCCGGCGCGGTCCAGCCGCCAGCCGGTTGTCGACGTCAGCGAGGAAGGAGGGGTCGGCCAACGCGTCGCGCAGCAGCTCCCCCGACGGCCGGGCCAGCCGCTCGGGATGCGCGTCGCGGTCACGGTGTCGCAACAGACGGCCCAGCTTGCGCACGGCGGCGGCGTCGAGCTCCCCGAGCGGTGACATCAGGAGCATTCGCGCAGTGTCGGGAGTCAGCGACTCGGGGTCGAGGGCCGTGCGTAGCGCGGTCAGCAACGGCTGGACTGCAGGTTCGCGGTGCAGCGGCACCTCGTCGCCCGCGACCTCGACGGGGACGCCGGCCGCGACCAGCGCGCGCCGCAGGCCGGGGATCGACTGCACACCGGACCGGACGAGCACCGCCATCTCGGACCAGGGGACGTCGTCCTCGAGGTGGGCACGCCGCAGCAGGTCGGCGATGTGGTCGGTCTCGGCCCCGCTCGAGCTGAAGGTGAAGATGTCGACCTTGCCCGCGCCGTACGGCCCGTCGACGGCCACCGGCTCACGAAACGTGCGCAACGACGCAGCGTCGATGGACCCCTTCATCCCGATCCGGTGGGCGATGCGGCGCGAGGCGGTCAGCAGCCGCGGACCGAACCGACGGGTGGTCGACAACGCCACGACGTCAGCGGCCGTGCCGTCGGCTTGGGGGAACTGCGTCGGGAACTCGAGGATGCCCCGCACGTCGGCGCCACGGAACGCGTAGATGCTCTGGTCGGGGTCACCGACCACGACGAGGTCTCGGCCGTCGCCCGCAAGGGCCTGGAGGAGCCGCACCTGGCTGGGGTCGGTGTCCTGATACTCATCGACGTAGACCGCCTTGAACCGGTGACGCAGCTCGGCCTTGACGTCATCGGCCTCGGCGAGCAGAACGGCCCGGTGCACCAGCTCGGCGTAGTCGAGCACGGCCTCGAAGTCGAGCACCTCGAGGTACTCGGTCATGAAGGCACCGGCCGCGACCCACTCGGGCCGGTCGGCCTCGATCCCGATGCTGGTGAGCTCGTCGGGCTCGAGCCCGAGCTCGCGGGCCCGCGACAGCACCGCATGGATCTCACGAGCGAACCCGCGGGTGCGCAGCGCGGCGTTGAGGCCCTCGGGCCACGACAGCGCGGTGCCCTCGAGGGAGTGCTCGAGCAAGGTCTTGATGCGGACGTCCTGCTCGGGCGCGCTGAGCAGACGCAGGGGTGTCAGGTAGAGGTCGGCCGGCTGGTGCTGGCGCAGCAGCGCGTAGCAGAACGAGTGGAACGTCGAGCTCATCGGCATCGCCGACGTGCGGCCCAGCCGGGCCGTGATCTTGGTTCGGAGCTCGTCGGCGGCCTTGCGACTGAAGGTCAGGACGAGGATCTCGTCAGGCGAGAGGCCGCGATTCTCGACGCGCTCGACGACCGCCTCGACCAGCGTCGTCGTCTTGCCCGTGCCGGGACCGGCCAGCACGAGCAGCGGACCACCCGCGTGCTCGACCACCCGACGCTGGGACGCGTCGAGCTCAGGTCCGGCGGCATGGATCCGCGGGGCCCGCTCGAGACGATAGGTGACCGACACGCGCCTATTGCACCATCACGGACCGACAGACCGAAGCATCCGCAAGCACCATCAGGTGTCCGCGATCCACAGGGCGCGCTGCAGGTCGACCTTCAGGTGAGCCGCATCGGTGATGTCTCCGCGCAGCGGGGTGGCCTCTTCGCGGTAGTGCGCCAGGGCTTCACGCTGGTGCGAGGCCGGCAGGCTCCCATCGGCGCGCACCACCCGCCACCAGGGCACGGGAGCGCCGTAGAGCGACATCACCTGGCCGACTTGTCGCGGCCCACCACGACCGACCGCGTCCGCAATGACGCCGTACGTCGTTGCGCGACCCGGCGGGACCTGCTCGACCACGGACAGCACCGCCTCGACATACCGCTCGCGCTCGCTCTCGTCGGCCGCCTGACCACCCACGACACCAGCCTCGCAGATGCCGGACGGGGCGGGAGGACCCCCATCGGCATGGGTCCTCCCGCCCGCCGGGTGTCCGGGCCGTCAGCCAGATTCGCTGATTCCTACCGAGCGTGGAATCAGAGAACCGGGCTGAACGGCTCGGTGCCAGGCACCAGGGCGAGTCCGGTGAGACCGGAGTTCGCCTTGGCGTAGTTCAGCTCCTTGTTGACGTCGCCGATGTTGTTGGCGGCGGGGAGCGGAGCGAGCTCGATCGTCGAGAGGACGCCCAGCGCCTCGCCGTTGGCGTCGAGGAACGCACTGCCGGAGTCGCCCGGGACACCGGGGGTCACGGTGTAGAGGCCGTGCGACCAGCCGTTGCCGTCATCGCCGACGCTGAGCCCCGTGTGGGGCGAGAGCACCGACACGCCGGCCCGCAAGGACGAGTTGCCGTAGGTGTAGACCTGGTCGCCCGCCTGCGTGCCCGTCGTGTTGATGCCCACAGGCCCACCCCAGAAGGGAATCGAGGGATTGACGTCGGCGACGTACGCCGGGTCGACCTTGACGAGCGCGAGGTCGTTGTAGGCACAGGCATCAGGGTTGGTCTCGTGCTTCTGCTGCATCGCGATCCAGGAGCTGTAGACGAGCTTGCCCGTACCGACCTGGGTGCCCTCGTTGAGCAGGCTGCCGCCCTCGTTGAAGGTGACCGGGGTCCCGAGGGGGAGGGATCCTGAGTCACAGCCGTTCGTGTCGGTGGCGGCGCCGGTTCCGGCGCAGTGCGCCGCGTAGCCGACGTAGGTGTTGCCGGTGCTGTCGGTGTAGACGAAGTTCGCGGTGCACTGGGCCCCGTCGGTGTACATCATGACGCCGGGATGGATGGTGGCGCTGTCGGCCGGTGCCCATGCCGTCCGGACCTGTTCGGCCGTTGGCGATGCGGGCGGGCTGGCCGCGTTGGACGGAGTGGTGACGACCAGCGCGGCACCGGCGGCGAGCACTCCGGCGACAACGATGGACCTGGTGCGGACGAGCATCGCTGCTCCCTCCTCGTGGGGTGAGTGGACACGACCCCAACGACCGCATCCCCCTGGCGGTCACGCCCACGCCGTCATCTGTCTCACGATCTGAGATGGATAGGCTGCTCGTCATACCCGATCTCGCCAGGAGCGCCTGATGACTTCCACCGCCGCTTCGTTCGTGCTCGACGCAGTGCGTACGCCGTTCGGACGGCATGGCGGGGCGCTGGCCGGCGTACGCCCCGATGACCTCGCATCGACCGTCATCTGCCGCCTGCTCGAACGTCATCCAGGCCTCGACCCGACGCGCATCGACGACGTCTGGTTCGGTGACGCCAACGGAGCCGGCGAGGACAACCGCGACGTCGCCCGAATGGCCCTCCTGCTCGCCGGACTTCCCACCTCGGTGCCGGGCAGCACCGTCAACCGGCTCTGCGGCTCCGGCCTCGAAGCGGTCATCGGTGCCTCGCGAGCGGTGGCCGTCGGGGACGCGTCGATAGCGGTGGCCGGCGGCGTCGAGTCGATGAGTCGGGCGCCCTGGGTCCTGCTCAAGCCCGACACTTCCTACGCCCGCGGCCACCAGCAGATGTGGTCGACCACCATCGGGTGGCGGATGGTCAACCCCTGCATGCCGAAGCTGTGGACCGTGGCGCTGGGCGAGGGCGCTGAGATCCTGGCCGACCGCTACGCCATCTCCCGCGAAGACCAGGACGCATTCGCCGTGCGGTCGCATCGCAACGCTGCCCGCGCCTGGGATGCCGGCGTGTACGCCGACGAGATCGTTACGGTGGACGGCGTCGACCTCGAGCGCGACGAAGGCATCCGGCCCGACTCGTCGGTCGACAAGCTCGCCCGACTGTCTCCGGTGTTTCGCCCCGACGGCACGGTGACGGCAGGGAACGCCTCCCCCCTCAACGACGGGGCCGCAGCGCTGTTGATCGGTGACGAGGCAGCGGCCGCGTCGATCGGCGTCGATCCGCTCGCCCGGATCGTGTCCCGGGCCTCCAGCGGAGTCGACCCCGAGGTGTTCGGCATCGGACCGGTCCAGGCAGCGCGTGACGCGTTGGCCCGCGCCGGCATCGGCTGGTCGGACCTGGTCGCGGTCGAGCTGAACGAGGCCTTCGCGTCGCAGTCGCTGGCCTGCCTGGCCGAGTGGCCCGACCTGGATCCCGAGATCGTCAACGTCAACGGCGGAGCGATCGCCATCGGACACCCGCTGGGCGCCTCGGGTGCGCGGATCGTGGGCTCGCTGGCGCATGAGCTGCGGCGTCGGGGCGGCGGCTACGGGCTCGCGGCGATCTGCATCGGCGTGGGGCAGGGGCTCGCCATCGTGCTGCAGGCCTGAGGCCTGACGGGACCGGTGCGTCAGCGCCGCCCCAGCCGTTCGAGCACGTGCGCGATCACTGGCTCGTTGGCGGCCGCCCGCTCCTGTGGAGAGGCAGTGACGAGGCCGTTCAGCTCACGGATGCCGGCGGTGGCCAGCCGGAAGACCAGTGCCCGGGCCACGAGCTCGTACCACTCCGGGATGTCGGCCCACTCGTCGAGGAAGGACACCGGCAAGCCTTCCCAGCAGACCGCGTCCGACGCCGCGACGGCCAGAGCCAAGCCGACGGGGCGGTAATACGGTGGCCAGTCGATGATGACCGGTCCGGCGCTGGTGAGCAGCACGTTGCCGCCGATGTCCCCATGGATGATCTGGGCCGGGGACCTGACGGGTCGGGACGCGGCTCGGAGGCGATCGATCTGGTCGACCGTCCGCGCGTCACCGGTGGGCTCGGCATACTCCCAGGCGACCCGATCCCCGGCCGACCAGGCGTCAGTGCGGTCGTCGAGGAACGCCGGGGGGTCGAGCGGGCGGACCTCGTCGTGGAAGAGCTGACTCGCGGTACGGATCAGGCCGGAGTCCTGGTGCATCGTCGCGTCCCGGCCGCTGATGAAACGGTGGGCCGCCCAGCCGGCGTACACCCACGACCCGTTGGGGGCGCGGATCGGTTCGGGCACGAGCACCCCGCAGTTGCTGTCCCACACGCTGAAGACATCGCACACCCAGCGGTGCTCGACCGGATTGTCGGCGGGTTTGAGGACGACCTCACCGTCGTACCAGGTGCGGTCCTGACCCCCGGCAAGCCGGCGCAGTCGAGTCGGGTCCGCGCCAAACGCCGCAGCGACGTACGGTGGCGGGGAGCTCACCGCCTCAGCCTAGGACCAGCCCCTCGTTGAACCGTGAGTTGTGGCTCCTCGAACCGTGAGTTGTGGCTCCTCGAACCGTGAGTGGTGGCTCCTCGAACCGTGAGTTGTGGCTCCTCGAACCGTGAGTGGTGGCTCCTCGACGTCAGTACGCCGGCTGGGACGGGTCGATCTGGGTGACCCAGGCCGCCACGCCGCCGCCGACGTGGACCGAGTTGGCATACCCCGCGCCCTTGAGCACGGCCAGCGCCTCGGCCGACCGGACGCCGGACTTGCAGTGCAACACGATCTGCTTGCCATCAGGCAGCTGGCCGAGTGCGTTGCCGTTCAGGAACTGGTCCTTGGGGATCAACACCGAGCCCGGGATCTTGTTGATCTCGTACTCGTTGGGCTCGCGTACGTCGACGAGAACGAAGTCGCGCTCGCCGTTGTCGCGCTCCTTGAGCCAGTGCTCGAGGGTGACGACCGAGATCGTCGAGCCGGCAGCTGCGTCGGCGGCCTCATCGCTGATCGCGCCGCAAAAGGCTTCGTAGTCGATCAGCTCGGTGACGGTCGGGTTGTCACCGCAGACCGCGCAGTTCGGGTCCTTGCGGACCGGCAGCTTGCGGTACTCCATCTCGAGGGCGTCATAGATCATCAGCTTGCCGAGCAACGGCTCTCCGATGCCGGTCAACAGCTTGATCGCCTCGTTGACCTGGATCGAGCCGATGCTCGCGCACAGCACACCGAGGACGCCGCCCTCGGCGCAGGAAGGCACCATCCCTGGCGGCGGGGGCTCGGGGTACAGGCAGCGGTAGCACGGGCTGTTGCCGCCGGGCGCCGCGGCCCAGAACACCGATGCCTGGCCGTCGAACCGGTAGATGGAGCCCCAGACGTAGGGCTTGCCGAGGAAGACAGCCGCGTCGTTCACCATGTAGCGCGTGGCGAAGTTGTCGGTGCCGTCGACGATGAGGTCGTACTGCTCGAAGATGCCGAGCACGTTGTCGTTCTCGAGGCGCTCGTCGTGGAGGACCACCTTGACGAGCGGGTTGATCTCGGCGATCGACTCCTTGGCCGACAGGGCCTTGGACTTGCCGATATCACTCTGCCCATGGATCACCTGGCGCTGCAGGTTGGACTCGTCGACCTCGTCGTACTCCGCGATGCCGAGGGTGCCGACGCCGGCGGCGGCCAGGTACAGCAGGGCCGGGCTGCCGAGGCCACCTGCGCCGATGACCAGGACGCGTGCGTTCTTCAGTCGCTTCTGCCCGGCCATGCCCACGTCAGGGATGATCAGGTGGCGGCTGTAGCGACGGACTTCCTCGATCGTCAGCTCGGCGGCCGGCTCGACCAGGGGCGGCAACGACACAGGTCTTCTCCTCGTACGACGGTGGGTTCGGGCGGCGACAGCGCGCCACCCGTACGGGTGCACCTGGGTGCAACCACGTCCGGCCCCTCCATGTTCCCCGACCGGTCAGCTGGCGGACGACTATCCCGTCATACGGACACACTGGGCAGAACAGAACAGTGCACAGAGCTGGCACGGTCCACGCCGTCAACGCCTGACCGGGCACAGCCACCGAGGCAAACCCCCAGTCACCGCAGCACGTTTGCCTAGTTCACAAGCCACCTGGCTTGTGAACTAGGCAAACGCGGAGGGCCACGGGGGCACAGCGGGGCGGGGGGAAAGGCGGGGGTGGGGCGGGGATGGGAGGGTGGGCCGTATGGCCGAGAAGGTGACGGTGGAGATCGAGGGACGCAAGCTGGCGCTCTCGAACCTCGACAAGGTCCTCTACCCGGAGGCGGGCTTCACCAAGGGTGAGGTCATCGACTACTACGTCAACGTCGGCGACGCGTTGCTCCCCCACCTGGCCGACCGGTTGCTGACCCGCAAGCGATGGCCCGACGGCACCGCCAAACAGCCCTTCTTCGAAAAGAACACGCCGCGGGGCACCCCCGACTGGGTACGTACCGCCTTCATGGCCGAGCACGGTGACGACGGCGTCGAGTACGTCGTCGCAGAGGACCTCGCCACGCTGGTCTGGCTGGCCAACCTCGCGGCCCTCGAGCTGCACGTGCCGCAGTGGAAGGTCGGTCCACGAGGTGGACCGCGAGATCCGGACCTCGTGGTCTTCGACCTCGACCCGGGCGAGCCTGCCGACATCATCGACTGCTGCAACGTGGCGCTCGCCCTCAAGGAGCTCCTCGCGGCCGACGGCCTCACCGCCTTCCCCAAGACCTCGGGCAACAAGGGCGCCCAGCTGTACGTCCCGATCGAGCCGGCCACCGCACACCGCACGTCGGCGTACGCCAAGAAGCTCGCCGACCAGCTGGCACAGGCGATCCCCGATGACGTGGTCTCGTCGATGGAGAAGCGGCTGCGTGGCGGCAAGGTGTTCATCGACTGGAGCCAGAACAACGCAGCCAAGACCACGATCGCGCCGTACTCGATGCGCGGCATCGACCGCCCGACGGTGTCGACACCGCTGACCTGGGACGAGGTGGCCGAGGCGACCAAGGCGACCGACCTCCGGTTCGAGACCGCCGACGTGCTCAGTCGGCTCGAGAAGCACGGCGACCTGTTGGCCGACATGCCCGAGCAAGCTGCGCCGCTGCCCGACTGATCGCAGCCCAACCGGGTCAGCCGGCCGCCCCATCAGAACCCTTGATCTCGACGAGCTCGACCACCGGAGCCACCCGCTCGGCCGCCCTCGATCAGCAGCGACGAAGTCAAGTGACTCGGCGGTAGGATGCGCGGGTGCCTACCGATGCAGGACAACGACCGCGGACTGGACGCATGCCGCGCCTCTTGCGGCGAGCCCAGCTGCTCGAGTCCGCCCTCGACGTGTTCGTGGCCCAGGGCTACCACGCCGCCGCGATGGACGACATCGCCGAACGTGCGGGTGTCTCCAAGCCGGTGCTGTACCAGCACTTCCCGAGCAAGCTCGAGCTCTACCTGGCCCTGCTCGACACCGCCAGCGACCAAGTCGTCGACGGTGTACGGAAGGCGCTGGCGAGCACCTCGGTCAACAAGGAGCGGGTCGCCGCCACGACCGACGCGTTCTACGCGTACGTCGCCGACCCCAACGGCGCGTTCCGGCTCGTCTTCGAGTCCGACCTCACCAGCGAACCGGCCGTCCGCGAACGCGTCGACCGCGTTACACGGCAGTGCGCCGACGCGATCGCGGAGGTGATCGCCGACGACACCGGATTCCCACCCGAAGCGTCCCGCCTCCTGGCGGTGGCCCTCGTGGGCATGAGCCAGGTGTCGGCGCGCTACTGGCTCAGCGACAACGGCGGCCTTCCTCAGGCCCAGGCGACCGAGCTCATCGCCAGCCTCGCCTGGCGCGGGATCCGCGGCTTCCCCCGGCACGAGTGACCTGCGCTCCCTCCTGCCGCCGCACCACTAGGCTGGGGACGACCCCGTCTTCGCAACGATGTCGGCGGGCCTCGACCTGAAAGGACTCCGTGTGGAGGTCAAGATCGGCGTGACCAACGCCAACCGCGAGCTGACGCTCGAGACGACGCAGAGCGCTGACGACGTTCAGGACGCGATTTCGAAGGCGCTCGCGTCCGAGAACGGCATCGTCTCCCTCACCGACGAGAAGGGCCGCACCGTCTTCGTCCCCGCCGCCAAGCTCGCCTACATCGAGATCACCGGCGAGTCCGGTCGTCGGGTCGGCTTCGGAGCGCCCTGACACCACTGTCCGAGGGCCGCCGTACCCACGGCCCGCCAGCTGAACGGGCGACACGAGGAGGTGAGCCGTGCTGTACGCCGCGATGAGGTTCGTCATCGCGCCGATGGCGCGGCTGGTCTACCGACCCATCGTCGAGGGCCGCGAGAACGTTCCGCGGCACGGCGCCGTCATCATCGCGTCCAACCACCTGTCGTTCATCGACTCCGTGGTCATCCCCATCGCAGCACCCCGGCCGGTCCTGTTCATCGCCAAGAAGGAGTACTGGGAGGGCACCGGCCTGCGCGGTGCGTTCCTACGGGCCTGGTTCACCGCCATGCGCTCGATCCCGGTCGAGCGCGGCACGCACCGGGCCGCCCAGGCCTCGCTCGATGCGGCCCTGCAGGTGCTCAAGGACGGCCAGGCCTTCGGCATCTACCCGGAGGGCACCCGCTCTCGTGACGGGCGTCTCTACCGGGGCAAGACCGGGGTCGGGTGGTTGGCGCTGACCGCGCAGGTTCCGGTCGTACCTTGTGCTCTCATCGGCACCGACAAGCTCCAGCCGATCGGTTCGCGCATCCCCCGTTTCGAGCGCGTGACCGTGCGGTTCGGCAAGCCGCTGACCTTCACGCCGCCCAGCACCGTCACGACGGCCGCGCAGGCCCGCCGGGCCGCCACCGACGAGGTGATGGCAGCGATCGCAGCCATGTCGCCGCAGGAGCTCGCCGGGGTCTACAACGAGTCACCGTCCGCCGGCTGACCGTCCCCCGACGTGAAAACCCAGGTCAGACACGGCAGACTTGACGTACAGGATCGCGGGACCTCCCGCGGAATCGCACTGCCCTGCATTTAGGAGGCTTTTCATGGAGCTCATCGGGCTTCTCTTCGGAGGCGTCATCATCGGCCTCCTCGGCAAGTTCGTCGCGCCAGGCGACAAGGACAACATCCCGCTGTGGGCCACCCTGCTGTGCGGGATCGGCGGAATCCTCATCGGCGACGTCATCTACCGGGCGTTCGGTGGCGACGGCAGCGCCGGCATCGACTGGACCCGCTGGGTCGTGGCCATCCTGGTCTCGGCCGGCCTGGTCATCGTGGCCTCCGGGTTCCTCGGCCGCCGCAACACCACCCACGTCTGACGGGGTGTTTCCCGCTGAAACGATTGCCCCCACCTGCTGGCGCACGCGCCGGGCGCGCTGGGCTTCCGGGTTCCTCGGCCGCCGCAGCATGCACGTCTGACCGGTCGCGGCGTGCTCAGGCCCGCAGGCCGAGGGCTGCCATCCGCTGCGTGTGGGTCTCGGCGAGCCGGGCCAGCATCCGACCCACGGCGGCCAGGTCCATGCCCGGTCGGTCCACCCCGCCGACCAGCAGGGCCGTCAGCGCGTCACGCTCACCGGCGACGCGTTGGGCCTGGCTGAGCGCCTCCCCCATCAGGCGCCGGGCCCACAGCGCCAGTCGGCCGGCGATCTTCGGGTTGGACTCGATGGCCTCGCGCACGTGCTCGATCGCGAAGTCGGCCTGGCCGGTGTCGTCGAGCGTCGTGAGGATCAGGTCGCGGGTGGACTCGTCGACGTACGCCGCGATCTCGCGGTAGAAGTCGGCGGCGAGCCCGTCGCCGACGTACGCTTTGATCAGGCTCTCCAGCCAGTCGGCGGGGGCGGTATGAGCGTGAAAGGCGTCCACCGGGGCGTGGAACGGCTCCATCGCCTCGAACGGGTCGGCCTCCAGCTCGACGAGGCGGTCACGAAGCCTCTCGAAATGGCCGAATTCGGCCGTCGCCATCGCCGCGAGCGCCACCTTGTCCTGCAGGGTCGGCGCCTTCGTAGCGTCCTCGGTGAGCCGCTCGAACGCGCTCAGCTCGGAGTACGCGAGACCGCCGAGCAGGTCGACGATGGCGACCCGGTAGGCGGGGTCCGAGAACGGCGAAGCGGTCATGGCAGAGAGCGTAGCGACACCCCGAACGCGCGAAACGATAGACTTGTCCCGACGACGCCTCGTCCGCGACTTTCGCCGGGGCGCACACAGACTTAAGAATCGAGTTCCGTTCTGTCTACGTTCCACGACCTCGGGGTGCTCCCCGAGATTGCCGACGCCCTCACCGATGTCGGCATCACAGATGCTTTTCCCATCCAGGAGATGACTCTCCCGATCGCGCTCATGGGCACCGACCTCATCGGTCAGGCCCGCACCGGAACCGGCAAGACGCTGGCTTTCACGATCCCGATCCTGCAGCGCATCCTCTCTCCCCACGACCCCGAGTACTCCGAGCTGGCTGCCCCCGGCAAGCCACAGGCCCTGGTCGTCGCGCCGACACGCGAGCTGGCCCTCCAGGTCTCCAATGACCTGACGCTGGCCGGCAAGTACCGCGGCACGCGCACGCTCACCGTGTACGGCGGGGTGCCCTACGAACCACAGCTGGACGCGCTGCAGGCCGGCGTCGAGGTCGTCGTCGGCACCCCCGGCCGGCTCCTCGACCTGGCCGCACGCAAGGCGCTCGACCTCTCCCACGTCAAGGTGCTGGTCCTCGACGAGGCCGACGAGATGCTCGATCTCGGGCTTCCTGCCCGACGTCGAGCGGCTGATCGCCAAGACGCCCGAGCTGCGCCAGACCATGTTGTTCTCGGCGACGATGCGCGGCGAGGTCGTCACGCTGGCGCGCACGCACATGCGCCACCCGGTCAACATCCGGGCCGAGTCCAGCTACGAGAACGCCACCGTTCCGGCGACGGCCCAGTTCGTCTACGTGGCGCACGACCTCGACAAGATCGAGATCATCGCCCGCATCCTCCAGGCCGAGAACCGCGGCCTCTCGCTGATCTTCACCCGCACCAAGCGGCAGGCCCAGCGGATCGCCGAGGAGCTCATCGAGCGTGGCTTCCCAGCGGCACCGCTGCACGGCGACATGGCGCAGGTCGCGCGCGAACGCGCGCTGAAGCGCTTCCGCGACGGCTCGGTCGAGATCCTCGTGGCCACGGACGTGGCGGCGCGTGGCATCGACGTCGTGGGCATCACCCACGTCATCAACTTCACCTGCCCCGAGGACGACAACACCTACGTGCACCGGATCGGCCGGACCGGTCGGGCGGGTGCCACCGGCGTGGCCATCACGTTCGTCGACTGGGCAGACGTGACGCGCTGGAAGGTCATCAACAAGACGCTCGACCTTCCGTTCGACGAGCCGCAGGAGACCTACTCCACCAGCGAGCACCTCTACCACGACCAGGGCATCCCGAGCGACGCCAAGGGTCGGGTGGGTGCACCGAAGGAGAAGCCGTCTGCCGATGACCTGCTCGAACCGCGCGGCGGGTCAGGCGGACGCGACAACCGTGGAGCGCGCGGTGGTCGCGGTACAGGTGGCGGTCGGGAACGCGCCACACCCTCGAGCGAGGGCGGCCGGACGTCGGGCAAGTCGCGCAACCGCAACCGGCGCCGTACCCGTGGCGGCGAGACGGTCGAGGGCGGCAAGCAGGACGGCGGTACGCCGCAGGCCTCCAACGGCGCCGAACCATCCACCGGCGAGGGCGGTCAACGCCGCCGGCCGCGCAACCGCAACCGCAACCGTTCGGGACAGTCAGCGACGCCTGCTGCCGAGTGACCGGCGGCGGTTTCGAGACGTCAGCGCCCCGCCACGGGCGCGGATCGAGCGCTGGCGGCGCCGCTGCCCATCACGTTGACCGCCCGGACACTGAACTGCCAGCGGCCCTTCGTGGGCAGCTCCATCGTGTACGACGTACCTGCGGGCGGGCGTAGCCCCGAGACGACCGTCTGGACGACGACACCAGCGGCGTTGATCCGGTAGGCGGTGACCCGGTAGCCGGTCAACGGCACTCCCCCGGTGGACGCAGGAGCCTTCCAGGCTGCCGTCGCGGTCACCTTGCCACCGGGCTTGCCGGCTGCGGCTCTGCCGATCTTCGGCTTGCCCGGCTTGTCGGCGGGCACGACCGAGGTCGTCAGGCTCGCCGCGCTGGACGCGAGCCCGGACACGGCGGTCACGCTGAAGCGGTACGACGTTCCGTTGGCGAGCCCTGTCCACTCGTACGAACGGTCGGAGGCGTCGACCGGGATCGGGGCCGACGCCGGCCCGCTGCCGACGTACTGTCGGATCTCGTACCCGGTCACCTCGGCTGTCGCGTCGTTCGCCGGTGGCGACCACGAGACGATGACCCTGCTGGCACCGGCGATGGCGGAGGCGGTGGTCGGTGCGGTCGGTGCCGGGGCCAGCCCGACGGAGACCGCGGTGCTCGGCCCTGTGCCGACCCGGTTGACCGCCCGGACCGACAGCTGGACGGCATCGCCACGCGGCAGGTCGTGGAAGGTGAACCCCCGTTGTTCGGCGTCGACGGTCCCGACAAGCTGTCCGTCCTGCAGCAGGTCGTATCCGGTCACTGTGGCACCGCCGTCGTCACCCGGCGGAGCCCAGCTGAGCGAGGCGGTCTCGGCCGGCGAGTCCTGTGCAGCCACGGTGACGCTCCCGGCCGCCCCCGGCACGTCCGCCATCGTGAACGACGTCGACGCCGCAGGTCCGGTGCCGAGCGCGTTGACGGCGGCAACAGCCACCGTGAGGTCCTGGCCGGACGAGAGACCGACCACGGTGTGCGAGCGCGCCGAAGCCGGCAGCGACACGGGAGCTCCACCGTCTGTCGTGACCTGGTACTCCGTGACGGGGCTGCCGCCGTCGTACGCCGGCGCGGTCCACGACAGCGTCGCCGTGCCGGCGCCCTCGTCCGTGCTGACCCCGAGCCCGAGCGGCGTCGTCGGTGCCGATACGGGGCATTGCGTGGTCGAGAGCGTGTACTGGCCGAGACTCGCGTAGTCGCTGTACCCGGTGCTGACCGGGTCGCCGGAACCGACGCCGTCGACGCTGAGATAGAACACCCCCGTGCCCAACGATGTGGTCACCGTGGCAGCGAGACCGGTCGCGACGTCCGACGTGGACATGGCCGATGGGGGATCGGCGCTCGTCAGCACGGCACCGTGCGCGTCCAGCACGGTCAGCTGCAGGTCGAGGTCAGGGCTCGTCGGCACCGGATCCGCCGCGACCGTGACCGACCCGGAGCAGGTGCGATCGATCCGGTACGTGTCGACGTCGGTGGCCTGCGTGATGAACCCACCGGTGGAGGTGTTGCTGAGGGCAGCGGCGGCAGCCGGGGTGCCGCCGGCCTCGTCGACGCGGTAGCTGAGCCCGTTGCTCGCCATCACAGCGAAGTCGTCCTGGCTGTTGTTGGCGTCGGCGTACTCGCCTTTGCTCCATTGGGTGATGGGCCGTGAGTAGCCGACCCCCATGATCGGCGCCCACGCGCCCTGGCCGGTGTAGTAGCCCGCGCTCGAGGTGCCGTCGTGGCTCAGCCCGAGGTTGTGCCCGACCTCGTGGGTCACCGCTTCGGCGATCGCCTTCGTGCTGTTGGGCCCGAGCTGCTGCGGGAAGACCCAGGCCGGCTGTGCGTAGGGCGTGGGATAGACGAGGTCGTAGGTACCGACGTAGGCGATGCCACCGCACTGGTTGTTGCACAGCTGGGTAGCAGCCGAAGTGCTGGGTGAGATCAAGGCCCGGACGCCGTAGGTATCGCTGGGGCTGCCGTTGTTGACGAGGGCCGCGTCACCCGGGTCTTCGGTGGTGACGTCCACGTCAAAGGGTGCGTAGTCCTCACTCACCCGCTGCCAGATGCTCTGGATCGCGGTGCGTTCGGCCGTGCCGAAGGTGGCCGGGGCCCCGTCGGTGTCCCAGGCGGGGTGGTCACCGGGTGGCAGACCCTGACCCGACTGCACGTCGTTCCAGGCCGTACCCGAGACGTTCGCGCCGTCGAAGTCGAGGTAGATGACGCGGTGCGACCCAGCAGCGCTGTGCAGTGCGAACGTCTGGTCCAGCGGGTAGGTCGCGGTCTCCGCTGGCGCTCCCTGTGCCGCCGGGGCCCGACGAGCGGGATCCACGAAGTACAGCCGCCCGACCCCGTCCACCCATGCGGTCGCGTCGGTGGAAAGCAGTCGACGCAGCTTGGCCGACGTCAGGTCGTTGCGAGCGGCGGCGGTGCCCAGGCGGTCACCGAGCTCGCGGATCGCCCGCTGCCCGCGGGCCGGGCCGTCGAGCAGCCGGTCATCTGCCCGGGCGGCGTAGGAGCCGCGCGGCGGGGACATCGCTGAGGCGGAGGGGGCGAGGGCCGAGAGCAGAGCCGCCGCGACGGCACAGGCGATCGGGCCGGCCAGCCGGGTGCGACAGCGGCCCATGAACGGGTCCCTTCGGGTGACAGGCCGGCTCCGGTCGAAGCGGCCTGCACTCAGGATGAACCATTACGCTCGGTAATGAGACGTGTTCGGAGAGAAATGTTCAGGCGGTGACGACGACGGAGGTGTCGACCGTGACGAACTCCCACATCGCCTTGGCGTCGCTGATCCACTGGCGAATACATCCCGACGACAGCGGCGTACCGAGCTGGGTCTTCGACTGGACCAGTGACCCGTCGGCCCGCGCAGGGACGTCGTGGAAACCGATCGGGGCATGGCGGCCGGTGGCGAAGCGCACCATGTAGTTCATCGTCGACTTGTGGTTGTAGGCGACGGCGTGCCGCGACATCGAGGTGACCTGGTAGGTGCCGGGCTTCAGCAGCGCCACATCCTTGCCTCCGGAGACAGGGTACGTACGCTTGACCTTCCCGGACGCGCCCACCAGCCAGACCCGCTGCGCACCGATGGCGTAGACCACACGCTTGCCCGCACCGGAGTCCGTCGGGAGGGCCGTCGCCCGTGCGGTGCGGTCACCGGCCTGCTTGTTCGGGTCGCGCGCCGGTGAGTCGTCGATCGTGAGCCAGCCATCACTGCCGCTCCCGCGCGAGGTGTTCGCGTCGGTACCTGCCGTCGTCTGCCCAGCGGACCGCCCCGCGGACCCGGCGTCCGAGGTCGTCGCGGGGTGACTCATGCTGGGTGGCTGCCCCAGCGCCGCGCCGGGGCCGAGGCCGACGACACCAGCCAGGGTCAGCACCGTGACCGCCACCGCGCCCGCCAGCGCGGTCAGTCGCCCAGGCGACGTACCGCCGCGACGTGGGCCCAGGTCAGGAGACACGAGCGCCAGTTTAGGCGCCTGCGACCAGATTCTCGGCCAACGTCCGATATGCCTGCGCGCCGCGCGTCGACCGGGCGGTTCGGAGGATCGAGCGTCCAGCGGCAGGGGCCTCGGCGAACCGGATCGACCGGGGTATCGGTGGCTCGATGACATCGATGTCGTACGTCGCGGAGATCGTCTCGAGGACCGCCCGCGAATGCTTGGGCCGGGAGTCGAAGAGCGTGGGCAGCACGCCCATCACGGCCAGCCGCTGGTTCGTGTAGCGGC
Source organism: uncultured Actinomycetota bacterium (assembly GCA_963750495.1). Lineage (GTDB taxonomy): Bacteria > Actinomycetota > Actinomycetes > Propionibacteriales > Nocardioidaceae > JANLYC01. The sequence continues at coordinate 142,171 of CAVVQV010000005.1, read as the reverse complement.
GTACGTCGTGCACCGTGTCGAGCAGCTGGCCCACGCCGCGGTGCGAGAGGGTCTCGCACTGCAGCGGGATCATCAGGGAATCCGCCGCCGACAGAGCCGCAACCGTGAGGACCCCCAGCGACGGCGGACAGTCCAGCAGCACCCAGTCGTACCTGTCCGCGACATCCTCCAGCGCGGCGCGGAGGACGTGCTCGCGACCCGGTCGGGTCAGCAGCGCCGCCTCGGCGCCGGCCAACTCGATCGTGGCCGGCACGAGGTGGGGTCCGTCGTCGGTCTCGAGGATCACGTCGGCGATCTCGGCCTGGCCCAGCAGCACCTGGTGGACCGAGGTCTCGAGCTCTTCCGGGTCGATGCCGAGGGAGAACGTCAGGCAGGACTGCGGATCGAGGTCGACCAGCAGAACACGCTTGCCCAGGTCGACCAACGCGGTGCCGACCGATGCCACGGTCGTGGTCTTGGCGACCCCACCCTTCTGGTTGGCGATCGCGAGGGTGGTGGTCATCAGCGGCCATTGTGCCACTCCCGGTGATCCCGGCCGGACCGCAGCGTGGAGCGCCTTGGCGCCCGTGGCATGCTGGCGCCGTGCCACGCGCCCTCATCACCGGACCGACGGCCGGCATCGGCCTCGCCTTCGCCCAGACGCTCGCCGCCGAGGGCCACGACCTGGTGCTCGTCTCGCGCGACAAGGCTCGGCTCGAGCAGCTCGCCGCCGACCTGTCGGGGCGTCATGGGGTCGCCTGTGAGGTGCTGCCGACGGACCTGACCGACGCGGCTCAGACGCGCGTCGTCGAGGAATGGTTGGCTGACCACCCGGTCGACGTACTCGTCAACAATGCGGGCTTCGGCAAGAAGCTGCCGTTCGAGGCCAACGACATCGACGACGAGCAGGCCAGCCTCGACGTGATGGTGCGGGCCGTACTCCGACTGAGTCACGCCGCGCTGGGGCCGATGCTTGCTCGGGGTCGTGGTGACATCGTCAACGTGTCCAGCGTCGCGGGGTTCGTCCCACGCGGCAGCTACGGTGCCCACAAGGCCTGGGTGACCAGCTTCAGCCGGTGGGCGAACCTGCGCTACCGCCGGCAGGGAGTGCGGGTGATGGCCCTGTGTCCCGGCTTCGTGCGCACGGAGTTCCACCAACGCATGCAGGTCGACCTCTCGCGCATGCCGGCGTTCTTGTGGCTGCAACCGGAGTTCGTGGTGGCGGAGGCGCTGCGCGACCTGCGTGCCGGCAAAGCGGTCTCCGTGCCGAGCTTGCGCTGGAGGGTCATCGTGGCCGCAACCCGGATCGCGCCGGCCGGGGTCGTCGAGAGAGTGGCCAGGTGGCGTCGATGAGCCGGCCCAGGACGCTCGACCTCGACAGGTCCGTCCGTCGGTCAGACATCGTCACCGAACGAGGCACCTTCGCCACGTGGCTGTGCGAGCCCAGCGACACCTCGTTGGCTCGAGGCAACATGCTGCTGATCCCCGGGTTCACCGGGTCGAAGGAGGACTTCGCCCCGTTGCTCCCGCTGCTGGCCGCCGCGGGATGGCGCTCGGCGACCTACGACCAGCGAGGACAGTTCGAGACGACAGGGGCCCCGGACGACGACTACACCCTGGGCGGCCTCGCGGTTGACGCGGTCGAGCTGTCGGCGGCACTCTTCGGGACCGCCGAGCCGGTCCACCTCGTCGGCCACTCGTTCGGCGGACTCGTCGCGATCGAAGCCGCGCTCGACCACACCGGGACCTGGGCAAGCCTGACCCTGATGTGCAGCGGGCCCGGCGCGCTGCCCGGCGAGCGGGGCAGGCAGGCCACCGAGGCAGCCGACCTCGTCGACGCGCACGGGCTCGAGGCAGCCGCGGCAGCCAAGAACCAGGACGACGCCTACCGTGCGATTGCCCCTGCACCCCCTGAGATCGAAGAGTTTCTGCAGCATCGCTTCATGTCGAACGCACCCGCCTCGTTGGCAGCGATGTCGCGTCACATCGGGACAGCGCCGGACCGGACCAGCGACCTCGTCTCGCTCGAGCTTCCCGTCGCGGTGCTGCGGGGAGCAGCGGATGACGCCTGGCCGCACGAGGTCCAGGACGCACTCGCCGCCGCTCTGGGCACGAGCGTGGTCGTGATCGCAGACGCGGCCCACTCCCCCGCGGTCGAGCAGCCCGAGCGCACGCGCGACGCGCTCGTCCGGATCTGGCTCGGCTGAGGCTGTTTCGGGCGACCGCTACCGCTGGTCAGGCTCCACCGGGAGCGCGACGCGGATCACCGTGCCGCCCGAGCCGGAATCGATCGAGATCGTGCCGCGATGGCGCTCCTCCACGATGCGCCGGGCAATGTCGAGGCCGAGGCCGGTGCCCTGGTCGACGTCCTTGGTCGTGTAGAACGCCTCGAACGCCCGGGCGGCCACCTCAGGCGTCATACCTGGGCCCGTGTCCCCGATCTCGACGATGACGTCCTCGTCGACCAGGCGCACCCCCACGCGCAGCGTGCCCGCCCCCTCCATCGCATCGACCGCGTTGTCGATGACGTTGGTCCACACCTGGTTGAGCTCACCTTCGTACGCCTCGATCAACGGAACGTCCGTCGCGTAGTCGCGCTCGACCGTGACACCGGCGCGAAGCTTGTGACCCAGCATGACCAGCGTGCTCTCGAGACCATCTCGCACATCGACACGCTGCATCGAGCCGCGGTCCATCTGCGAGTAGGACCTGACGGCGGACACCAGCTCGGAGATGCGTCGTGTCGACTCCTTGACCTCCGACAGGAGGGCCGTCACCGACAGCGTGCTGCTGACCCAGGTCAGGCCGGGCAGCAGGGATCCACCGTCGAGCACGCTCGCGGCCCGGTCGCACCACTCGACGTCGACTCCTGCGGCAGCCAACGGAGGAGCCATCACCCAGCCGCGTTCGACACCGTGTGCGTCGAGCCAGTCGGACAGGGCCTGTTCCCGCTCCGAACGAACCAACGGATCGTGCAGCTCACCGGCCGGCTCGATCCCCCGGCGGAGGCCGTCCAGGGCAGCGAACTGGGCCGGCGAGATCTCTTCGTCCGCAAGTCGGCGCAGCGACTCCAGAAGCTCCACCGACTCTTCTTCAAGCGCCGCCACGGCCCGGGTGGCCGCAGCGGCGGGGTTGTTGAGCTCGTGCGCAAGACCGGCGGCGAGCGTGCCCAGGGTGACCAGAGCACCGCGCTGCCGTGCGGTCGACTCCACCGATCGCGCCGTCCGGTAGACCCCCGCGACGAGATGCCCGCCGAACGGGAACCAGGAGTCGAAGCAGGCACGCAAGGCGGTGGAGGGGACCCTCAGCAGGCGGCCCGGCACAACCCCGCGACCAGTGGCCAGGTAGACGCCGTGCTCGTCCCAGGCGCGGAAGCCGCCGGCCCAACGACCGGGCTCGTTCATCTTGGCGACCACGGTGTCCTCGCGACCGACGTGGCGGACGAGGTCGACTGCGCCGTCGACGAGAAGCCACCAGCTGTCTGCGGGATCGCCCTCACGGAACAGGTCGTGGCCGGGTTCGATGCCGACCTCGGCGCCGCGGTCGATCAGCTCGGCGAGCTGGTCCTCGGTGAGCCCCGTGAAGATCTCCAGTGGGCGGAGATCCGCGACGCGCATCAGATCGTTCCCAGGTAGCGGTGCACGAGGTAGATCGACATCGCGCCCTCGCCGACGGCCGACGCCACGCGTTTCATCGAGTCGAGCCGGACATCGCCGGCAGCGAAGACGCCCGGCACACTGGCTTCCAGCGCGAACGGGGCTCGCGCCAGCGGCCACCTGTCAGCTTGGTCCGAGGCGAGCAGGTCCTGACCGGTGAGCACAAAGCCGTGGCTGTCGCGGGCGATGTCAGGGCCGAGCCAGTCCGTACGCGGAGACGCACCGATGAAGATGAACAGCCAGCTCGACCTGACCTGCTCCGTCCCGCCGGTGACCCGGTCGCGAAGGGTGAGCATCTCCAGATGGCCGTCACCACTTGTCGCGACCACCTCACTGTTGAAGCGGACCTCGATGTTCGTCGCCGCCATGATCCGGTCGACCAGGTACCGGGACATGGTGTCCGCGAGGGTGGCGGCGCGTGCCACCAGCACCACACGCTTGGCGAAGCGGGAGAGATTGAGCGCTGCCTGCCCGGCGGAGTTCGCCGCACCGATGACGTAGACGTCATCACCCTCACACTGGCTCGCCTCGCTGGCGTTGACTCCGTAGTAGATCCCGCGTCCCGTGAGCTCGTCCACGCCATCCGCCGGAAGCCGGCGGTAGGCCACACCGGTCGCCACCAGCAGCGATCGCGCCTCGATCTCGCCTTCGCCGTCGAACGTCACCGCCCGCACCGGACCGCGACTCTCGAACCCGCCGACCTCCCGGGCCAGCACCATCTCGACACCGAAGCGCGAGGCCTGCGCGAACGCACGTTGGGCCAGGTCGGACCCGCTGAGCCCCTTGGGGAAGCCGAGGTAGTTCTCGATCGACGCGCTCTGTCCGGCCTGGCCACCCGGAGCTTCGCGCTCGACGATGACCGTGCTCAACCCTTCGGACGCCGCATACACTCCGGCCGCCAGACCCGCCGGGCCACCACCGACGATGCAGACGTCGTACAGCGGCTGCCGCGCGGTCGTGCGCAGGCCGAGCGAGTCCGCGAGATCGCGGATCGACGGCGAGCGCAGCGTTCCTCCCTCCGGCAGCAGCACGAGGGGTAGCTCCACCGGACTCGCCTCGGCGAGTCCGGTCAGCCGTTGTCCTTCCGTGTCCCGTTCGACGTCGAACCAGCGGTAGGGCACGTGGTTGCGGGCCAGGAACATCTTGATCTCGTGGCTGCGATCGGACCACCGATGCCCGACGACCCGAAGGTCGGCCGTGTGCTCCGGGTTGGCCTGCCTCCAGTCGCTCAGCAAGTCGTCGATCACCGGGAAGAGCCGCTCCTGAGGCGGGTCCCACGGCTTCAGCAGGTAGTAGTCGAGCCCGATGTCGTTGATGGCCTTGATCGCGACGTCGGTGTCCGCATACGCCGTCAACAACAGGAACTTCGCGGTCGGTGCGTGCTCGCGGGCCAGGGCCAGCATGTCAACGCCGGTCATGTGAGGCATCCGCTGGTCAGCGGCGATCAAAGCCACGGGTTGGTCGCGCAGGGCGAGCTCGGCGAGGACCGTCAGCGCCTCGGCACCGGAGGTCGTGCGGACCAGTCTGTAGTCGGCGCCGTAGCTCATCGCCAGGTCGCGCGTGATCGCTGCGGAGACCTGCGGATCGTCGTCAACCGTGAGGATGGTCGGTTTTCCCATAGGTCTGTCCTCGCACTGTGCTGCGGTGCGCCGCCTGACGCTTTGCCCAGTGGGCTGAGGGACGTAGGAGCCAGCAATCGCTGAGCATAGTGCGCCGTGCAGGTCTTTGGCGTTGCGGTCAGGGCTCGTCGAGACCGGACCAGGGCTCGCGCGGGGTGGCGGCCGCGGACCCTTGCGGACAGACCCGGTTGAAGTCGCACCAGCCACACAGGCTCGACACCTGCGCGGGGTACATCGCGTCCGCGGCGGCTGCGTCGACCCCTGCTTTGAACCGGGTGTCGAGCTCGGCGATCTCGGCGGCGATCGAGTCGGCGCGACCGATGTGCCGCGTCAGTCCCTCGTCCGAGTGCTCCCAGCTCAGCACGTCGCCTGTCGGCAGGTGATGCAGCTCCACGCGGCGGCACCGCTTGCGCAGTGTGCGCTCGGCGCCGGCGGCGTACACCGCGAGCGCCAACGACGTCCGGGCGTCATCGACCGTCAGCACGTGGCGGCCCGTCTTGTAGTCGACGACGACCAGGCCGTCGCCTGCCCGGTCGTCGATCCGGTCGACCCGGCCGAACAACGCGGCATGGTCGGTCTTGAGCGCCACCGTGCGTTCGACCCCGATGGGCTCGTCGGCCGGGTCGAGATCGGCGACATACGTCTCGACCATGCCTCGCGCGCGCTGCTGCGCCGCCGAGCGCTGGGCGTCGTCCCGGAAGCCGTCCGTCAACCACGCGTCATCGAGCAGCTCCCCCGACCGGGCGACGGTCCGCTGCCCGACCGGGAGCTTCCACCAGTTGGCCAGTGCCGTGTGCACCGCGGCGCCGAGGGAGTTGTGTGCCCAGGGTGGACCCTTCGGCGGGGTCGGGCGGTCAAGGTACGTGAAGCGGTAGCGGCGTGGGCAGTCGAGGTAGGTCACCAGACGTGATGGAGCCGCCTGAAGCAGCCGCACCGGCATGCCCTCGAACCCCAGCTGGGTCGGCTGGTCCGACCCGGGCTGACCACTCATGGCCGGACGACTTCCGCTGCAGACCTTTCGGCGGCAGCTGCGTTGGCCGCTGCGCGAGCCAGCAACGCCTCGAACTGCTGCGGGGCAGTCACGTTGCAGCCGAGCTCGTGGTCGACCTTCCCGTCGCCGTGGTAGTCGCTCGACCCGGTCGCCACCAGGCCCAGGTCAGCGGCAAGACCGCGCAGTGTCTCCCGGTCGGCGTCGGGGTGGTCCTGGTGGTCGACTTCGACGCCCACCAGACCGAGCTCGACCAGCCCGGCCAGCGTCGTACGGTCGAGGACTCGACGGCTGCCACGTCCCCACGGATGCGCGATGACGGCTGCACCTCCCGCCGCGGTGACGATGGCGACCATCTCCTTGGTGGGCGTCGCGTACCGCACGGTGTAACCCGGCCGACCCCATCCCAGCCAGTCACGGAACGCCTCGGTGCGGTCGGTCACCACGCCCTTGGCCACCAGGACGTCCGCGATGTGTGGGCGACCGATCGCCGGTGAGTCACCGACCTGCGCCAGCACCTCGTCCTCGGTGATGTCGACGCCGGCCTCCTGCAGCTGGGCGACCATCGCTCCCAGCCGCCCGGTCCGGCCGGCCAGGATCCGGGTCAGCTCCTCCACGAGCGGTGGGTACGTCGGGTCGGGCAGGTAGGCCAGCAGGTGCACTCCGGCGCCGTCCAGCTTGGTGGAGATCTCCATGCCCGGGACGAACGTGACACCCACGGCCCGCGCCGCGTTCGCTGCTTCGGCCCACCCGGCAGCCGAGTCGTGATCGGTCAGACCGATCACGTCGAGCCCGGATGCGTGTGCCTTCCCGATCACCTCGGCAGGCGAGTCGGTGCCGTCCGAGGCTCGCGAGTGGGTGTGGAGGTCGATGAGCACCCCCTCACCCTAGGGTTCGCCCCGGACCGGTCGCGGACCGGACGCGCGCACCCCGGGGTCAATGCAGCACCAGGGTCCTGCGCCGCCGTGTCAGCAGCAGATCGACGACACCGACAGCCAGCGCGGCAACGATGAACAGCACGGTCACCAGCACCGCCTGGCTCAGTGCGTGGTCGTAGGCATCTGTCCGCTCGGTGCCGGCCAACCCCATGGCGCCCGCCGGGAGCGCAGCGAAGAACACCGCACCGATGACCGCCTGCCCGATCGCAGCGCCGATCCGCTGCGAGGTCTGGAGCACGCCACCGGCGGTACCCCCGGTCACCGGGTCGACGTCGACGAGCGTGAGGGTCTGGTTGGGCGTGATGACGGCGCCGGAGCCGAGGCCGAGGAAGAAGAGCGGTACGGCGAACGCCACGGCTGCCCCGTTGCCTGGACTTTGCCGGGCAACCAGGTCGAGGGCGAGGGCACCTGCCCCGAACGTCAGGCAGGCACCGACGACCAACGGCCGACCGATCCTGGTCACCACCCGCCCTGCGAGCGGCGCCGCGATCGCCGAGCCCAGCGCGAACGCCGTGATGCCCAGCCCGGACTGGAACGCCGTGTAGCCCAGGCCCTGCTGGTAGTAGAGCGCCAGGACCAGCGGCAGGCCGGTCATGCCGCAGAAGAACACCAGCGCCAGCACGACACCGGCGGTGAACGACGGCTGCCGGAAGAGCCGTAGGTCGACCAGCGGCTCGAGCCTGGCCCGCGTCAGCCGCGCCTCGCGACGGAAGAACCCGAGGAGCAGGATCACGGCCGGTAGGCCGAGGAGGAACAGCCGGGCGTCGTGCAGCGCGTCGTACTCGACCGCGGCGAAGAGCACGCAGAACGTCGCCATACCGAGGACGACGGCGCCACCGATGTCGAGCCGGTGCCGTCCCGTCGCCGGGGCTTCGGGCAGCCAGCGTCTGGCCAACACGATGACGGCGAGCCCGATCGGAATGTTGACGAAGAAGACGAGACGCCACCCGAACTCGGGACCGCCTACCGCGATCAGCAGGCCACCGACCAGCGGCCCGAGCGCGGTGCCCAGGGCCACCACCGTTCCGATGACACCGAAGGCCCGGCCGCGGTCCCGGCCGGAGAACAGCTGCTGCACGAGCCCGGAGACCTGCGGGTTGATCAACCCTCCGGACAGCCCCTGGAGAACCCGTGCCGCGATCAGCACTCCCCCGGTCGGAGCGAGCCCGGAAAGCGCGCTGGTGACCACGAAACCGGCGACGCCGATGATGAACATCGACCGGCGGCCGTGGTCGTCACCGAGTCGCCCGCCCAGGACCGGGACGAGCCCGAACGCCAGCGTGTAGCCGCTGACCACCCACTGCAGCTGCGCCGGTCCGGCCCCGGTGGCGAGTCCGATCGCCGGCAACGCGACGTTGGTGATGCTCAGGTCGAGCAGCGTCATGAAGAGCGCGCTGCAGCACACCGCCAGGGCGATCCAGCGCCGACGATCCGCAGCGAGATCCGGCGAAGACGTCACCACGGCAGGCTACGTGGCCCGCCTCGCGAACAGCCGCCCGGTCAGCTGAGCAACAGGCGTGGCGACAGCTCACCGACGGGAAGCACGGTGAGCTCGGCGCCCAGGGACCGTGCGTCGACGAGCTGCATCGGCTGCACCACGATGGCACCGGCCTCGATCGGGTGCACGATCACCCACAGCCAGCGACCGGCAGCCTCACCGGCATACACAGCTCGGTCGGACGCAGCTTCGACGGCCCACAGCGACACGGGCCTGCCGTCGATCTCGAAGCGGGCGTGCGGCGGGCCCTCACCGACACCCGAGGTCGGGTAGCTCATCGGAAGCCCGGCGAAGTGGCTGCCGACGCCGGCGCCTGCCTCCTCGCAGACGAGGATGAGCTCGGCCGGGTCACCGAAAGGGTCGGTACCGCTCCAGCTGGCGGCCGTCGCGGAGCCACGGTCCTCGCGATCACCCAGGCCGGAGTTACCACCGGCGTAGGCGAGGCCACCGAAGGTCCAGCCCACCGGCACCGGCCACGGCGTCCACAGCGGCACAGCCAACGAGTTGATCTCGGAACCGATCACGGCGGCGAACGGGTCCACGACCGTGAGGCGCTCCTTCATGGCTCAACCGTGGTGGGCGAACGGGTCGGGGTCAAGGACCGAACGATTTGCGCGCGGCGTACGGTCGGCCCATGCGGGTGCCGTGCGTCGGAGTCGTGGTGCTGGACGAGCAAGGTCGCCTGCTCGTGATCCGGCGGGCGCACGAGCCGGGCCGGGGCCTGTGGTCGATCCCGGGCGGACGGGTCGAGCCAGGTGAAAGCCTCTCTGCCGCGGCGGTCAGGGAGGCGCGGGAGGAAACCGGACTCGCGATCCTCGTCGGGGCCGAGCTCGGCAGGGTCGAGCTGCCCGGACCGGACGGCGTCGTGTACGTGGTCACCGACTTCGCCGCTACGGTCGACACCGCCGGCGCCTCAAAGGTGCACACCGTGGCGGTGGCTGGCGACGACGCCGACGAGGTCAGGTGGGTCGGTCGCACGGAGCTGGCCGACCTCCCGACCTCGCCGGGCCTCGTCGAGGCGGTGGCGTCGTGGGGTGTCTGGGGCTGAGCGGCTCCGCGCCGTCAGCCCTCGACCTCAACCCAGAAACCCGAACGACAGCTTGTGCAGGGCTGCCTTGGACGGAGTGCCCGCTCCCTTGGCTGCCGGCAGCACGGGCTTGTGCTGCCGCCAGAGCCAGGCCCGGAAGAACGGCGTCAGGTCCTGCCCACTGATCCGGTTGGCCAACGCGATGAACTCCTGCGTGGTCACCGTCCCATGCCTGTGCTGGGCCGCCCAGGTGCGCAGCAGGGTCCGCATCTCGGTACGGCCGATCTTGTGACGGAGCGCGCCCAAGGTCATGGCACCGCGGACGTACACGGCGCCGGAGAACATCGTGTTGCGCTTCGGGTCGGCGATGGACTGCCGCCAGAAGCGGTTCTTGGCCGGGATCTGGTTGTAGACCTGCTTGGTGTCGCGCCAGGTCGTCGCCCCGCCACGGTGCTCGAACCAGAGCCAGGAGGCGAACGTCGCGAACCCTTCGTTGAGCCAGATGTGCTTCCACCTGCGGACGGAGACGCTGTCTCCGAACCACTGATGGGCGAGCTCGTGCGAAATGGTCCCCACGTCGGGTGCGAAACCGTAGAGGGGACGCGTCTGCGTCTCTAGCGAGAACCCGACGTTACGGACGTGGTCGACGATCGCTCCGGTCGAGCTGAACGGGTACTGACCGAACGTGCGGGTCCAGAAGTCGGTGACCCGGCCGGAGAGACCGGCCACATGACGCCTGCGCGCCGCGTTGGCGAGGTGCGGGTCGACGGCCGTGAACTCTGGGATACCACCGGGCGTCGTGCCTCGGTGGAACTGCCAGCGACCGATGCCGAGGGTTGCGAGGTAGGTGGCCATGGGTTGGCGCTCGACCCACATGAATGTCGTGCGGTGGTGGTGCCGGTGACGGGACACGAGGTCGCCGTTGGCCACCACCTTTCGGGTGCTGGGCACCGTGATGGCGAAGGTGAAGCGCGCCTTGTCCGATGGGTGGTCGTTGGACGGGTACCACGTATGGGCAGCGTTCGGCTCGCACCCGACGAAGGCGCCGTCAGGGGTGTACCGCCATCCGTAGTCGCTGCCGAAGACGATGGGCGAGCCCTTGATCGTGCGCGGAACGCCGGAGTACCAGACCTTGACGGTGAAGACCTGCCCTCTGGGCAACCCGACGTTCGGGGTCACGACGAGCTCCTGGCCGGCGCGTCTGAAGGCCGCGTTGGCTCCGTCGACGGTGACCCGGTGCACCCGGTAGCCGGTCAGGTCCAGGTCGAAGCGTGACAGGTTCTGGGTCGCCCGCGCGGTGATGCGGTTGGAGCCGCCCAGGTGATGGGTGCGCGGGTTGTAGGACAGCCGGAGGCCGTAGTGCTGGACGTCGTACCCGCCGTTGCCGAGCTTGGGGAAGTACGAGTCACCCAGTCCGCGGCTCCCGGGATGGAAGACGGTCTGAGCGGGCCCGGCACCGTGCCGTGGGGCAGCGGGATCCGCCCTGCTCGAGGCGACGGCAGGGTCGATCCCCGATCCGAGCATCGCGGTCGCGGTGAGGACCGCGATGACGCCGATGGTGCCGGTGGTGCGGGTGGTGCGGTGATTGGTGCGTGTCAAAGCCATGAACATCTCCCCGTCTGACCTTGCGCCCCCGGTGCGCGAGGGTGACACACAAGGCCCGTGCTGACCTTCCCCAGCAACCGGCGGTCCCGTCAAGGCAAATTGCCGTAGTCGCCGTCACCGATCTCCGATCCACCATTCCCGACGCGTGTCACCGTCCCAGCGACGGCAGCCCGCCACGGTCACGGTCTCCTCCGGGGCGGTCGCGAGCGCCACCGCCGCTCCGAGCTGCTCGGCCTGGACACGGTGCGCCATCGTGATGTGCGGGGTCCACTGTCCAGGGGCGGCGAAGGTCGTGGGAGCACTCTCCGCGCCGGCGGCCTCGAAGACCGCCGCCTGCAGTGCGAGCAGAGCGGGGTTCGTGACGACCAGACGAGCCAGTACGAACGGACCTCGACCGAAGGCGACGAGACCCCCGAGTCGTAGCGCCATCCCAGCGGTCAACCGGCTCGCCACAGCAGCTTCGATCGCTGGCTCACGGCCGGGTTCCGGCCTACGAAGAGCGACCAGGGTCACGTGGGGGCGGTTGTTGGCGCCGCTGCGGCGCGCCTGGCTCGGCAGGCCCGCATCCAGCAGGCGATCCCACACGGCCCGGATCCCCGCGTCCGATTCATCGTCGAGGATCAGCTCGACCGACTGCACCACGGCCGGTCAGGAGTCGGCGTTCCACCGGTCGAGGGTGGGAGTGCCGCGGTCGAAGCTCAACACGCTGAGCTTTGCCGTATCGAGTGGGAGGTGGGCTCCGAGGGTGACCGCCTGCCGCATCCAACGAGCCGCAAAGACGCGCAGGATATGACCGTGCGCGATCAGCAGCACGCGTCCGCTGGAGTCGCGGCACCGCTCGATCACCCTTTCGACCCGGGAGCTGACCTCTGCCGGGGTCTCCCCACCGGGCGCTCCGTCGACCCAGATCGACCAGTCGGGCCGCTCCTTCTGGACGTCGATGCGGGTGCGTCCCTCGTAGTCGCCGTAGTCCCACTCGACCAGGTCGTCGCAGATCTCGAAGCCGTCGATTCCGGCGAGCTCGGCGGTGTGGCGGGCACGCTGACGCGGACTGCAGAGGATCAGGTCGAACGTTGCCCTGTGCAGTAAGGGTTGCAGTGACTTCGCAGCCTCGACCCCCACGTCGGTCAGTGGCAGGTCTGTCGTCCCCGTGTGTTGCCCGGACTTGCTCCACTCGGTCTCGCCGTGCCGCACCAGCCAGACTTCGTCCTCACCCTCGCTCATCTCAGTGACTCTAACGGTCCGGTAGCCGAACGCAATGTCGCCCAGGGTCCGCAGGGGAGGCCGGCGGCCAGTGAAGCCCGCCCCTGCCCCCGCCCTCCGCGTTTGCCTAGTGCACAAGCCGGGTGGCTTGTCAGCAAGGTCAATGTGCCTAGTCCAGAGTCCAGCTGGCTTGTTCACTAGGCAAACACCAAGGGTCAGGTGGAGGAAGTCTCAGCCATCGCGGTCAACGGGGACGGGGCGGCCGGGCTGCTCACCGCCCCGCGCTTCGAGGTAGTTGTTCTTCGGCACCATGACCTTGCGCCGGAAGATGCACACCACGGTGCCGTCCTGGTTGTAGCCGACGGTCTCGACATACACGATGCCGCGATCGTCCTTCGACGTGCTCTCCCACTTGTCGAGCACCGTCGTCTCGCCGTAGATCGTGTCACCGTGAAACGTCGGCGCCACATGGCGCAACGACTCGATCTCGAGGTTGGCGATCGCCCGACCGGAGACGTCCGGGACGCTCATCCCGATCAGCAAGGAGTAGACGTAGTTGCCGACGACCACGTTCTTGCCGAACTGGGTTGTCTGCTCGGCGTAGTGAGCGTCGAGGTGCAGGGGATGATGGTTCATCGTGAGCAGGCAGAACAAGTGGTCGTCATACTCCGTGACCGTCTTGCCGGGCCAATGCTTGTATATCGCCCCGACCTCGAACTCCTCGTAGCTGCGACCGAACTGCATGCTGACTCCTCGTCGACGGGCCTGGGCGGGGGGCCCAGTCTGGCTGGACAGGTCCATCGTGGCAAAGGCAACGGTTCCGCGCCTTGTGCGACGCGTCACACCCCACCGCTGCCGCGAGCGATGGGCGGGAGTCGGCGGTTCTTGCGGCGGGAGCCGGCGGCTAGGGTGAGCCGATGCGCACCTGTCGTGCGGCCGTTGCCGCTGCCCTCGTTCTGCTCGTCGCTACGGCGTGCAGCTCGGCAAGTGTTACCACGACCAGCGGGGACAACACGACTCCGACCACGGCGACCCAGGCCACACCGAGCGATTCCGCCACCACGCTGTCGGGGCAGGGCTACAGCGTCGTCCTTCCTGCCGGCTGGGAGGACATCACCGCGCAGGCCGAACAGCAGAACACCCTGGCCGACATCGCGATGGCCGAGCCGATCCAGGATCGGGCTTTCCGTACCAACTTCAACGTCGTCGAACCCAACGAGATCGACTCGGGCGTCAGCAGTGACGAGCTCGCCAAGGAGGCCGCGCGCGAGCTCAAGCGCGTGACCAAGTCCGCCGTCACCTCCCTGCCGGCCCCCGACTTCGACGGAACTCCCGCGCTCGGGCAGACCTCGAGCACGAACGCGTCGGATGTCGACGTCTCGCTCATCCAGTACTTCGTGGTGAAGGACGGTCTGGTCTACGCGGTCACGATGACCTTCGACAGCAGCCGGGCCGATCAGGCGAAGTCGACGCTCGGAGAGATCGTCGCCTCCTGGACCTGGACCCCGTGAGCCCGGCCGGCGGTCAGCCGTCGCGCAGGGCCAACCGCCCGAGCATGTTGGCCGCATCCTCGGCGACCTTGGCGACGCAGACGATCTCGTAGGACAGCGCGACGACTCCCGTGTTGGAGGTGAAGTCACGTTTGCCGCCCGTAGCCTGGTAGGCGGCGAGACCGGACAGTGCGCCGAAGCCGGCACCGACGGCTGCCGCGAACACTGCGACCAGGATGCTCGCGTCCGTCGAGAACAGCACGAACAGGACGCCCATGAAGAACCCCCAGGTGGCGCCGGTCGCGGCTGTGGCACCGACCACCTTGCCCCTGGTGAGTCGTCCTGTGACGTTCTCGACCAGGCGCAGGTCGGTGCCGATGATGGACACGTTCTCGACCGGGAACTCGTGGTCCGAGAGGTAGTCGACGGCCTCTTGCGCCTTGGCGTACGTCGGGTAGGTCCCGATCGGGATGCCGCGAGGCACCTCGTGGATGGGGATGGGCATGATTCCCTCCTCGGCTCACGTCAAGCCTAGGTCAGAGGTGGTAGTCCTCCAGCAGGCGCCGACCGATGATCATGCGCTGGATGTCGGCCGTGCCCTCGCCGATGAGCAGCATGGGCGCCTCGCGGTAGAGCCGCTCGATCTCGTACTCCTTGGAGTAGCCGTACCCACCGTGAATCCGGAACGAGTCCTCCACGACCTGAGAGCAGTACTCCGAGGCAAGGTACTTCGCCATGCCTGCCTCGAGGTCGTTGCGCTCCCCTGAGTCCTTCTTCTTCGCCGCCTTGACCATCATCTGGTGCGCCGCCTCGACCTTCGTGCCCATCTCGGCCAGGCGGAACAGCACGGCCTGGTGCTCCGCGATCTTCTTGCCGAAGGTCTCACGCGTCTGCGCGTACGCGATCCCGAGCTCGAACGCGCGCCAAGCGACACCGCAGCCACGAGCCGCGACGTTGACGCGGCCGACCTCGACGCCGTCCATCATGTGGTAGAAACCGCGGCCGGTCACACCACCGAGGACCTTGTCCAGACCGACCCGATGTCCGTCGAAGACGGCGCCCGTCGAGTCGACGCCCTTGTAGCCCATCTTCTCGATCTTGCTGGGAATCGTCAGCGTGCCGTCGGCCTGGGCACCGAGCCCGGGCTCCTTCTCGATCAGGAACGTAGTCATGTTGCGGTGCGGCTTGCCCGCGTGGTCGGGGCCTTCGTCCGTCTTGACCAGCACGGCCAGCAGGTTCGAGGTGCTGCCGTTGGTGATCCACATCTTCTCGCCGGTGATGACGAAGTCGTCGCCGTCGCGTACGGCCTTCGTGCGGATCGCCGAGACGTCTGACCCGCAGCCCGGCTCGCTCATCGAGAACGAGCCCCGCAGGTCTCCCGTCGCCATCCGGGGCAGGTACTTCTGCTTTTGCTCGTCGGTTCCGTGCTGCATCAACATGTACGCCACGATGAAGTGCGTGTTGACGATGCCCGAGACGCTCATCCAGCCGCGCGCGATCTCCTCGACCACGAGCGCGTAGGTCAGCAGCGACTCACCCAGACCGCCGTACTCCTCGGAGATCGTCAGGCCGAAGAGGCCGAGCTCCTTCATCCCGTCGACGATCTGCTGGGGGTACTCGTCCGCGTGCTCGAGCTCGCTGGCGACGGGCAGGATCTCCTTGTTGACGAACTCCCGGACGGTCTTGAGGATCTCGGTCTGGATGTCCGTCAGACCTTCGGTTTCGCAGAGCCGACCCATCAGGTGTCCCTTTCTCGTCGCACAGCGGAGGTCATGGCGATGACGGGGTCCAGCGGTCGGTGCGCTCCATGCCGGCGGCCCGACCCTTCGCCGAGATCACCAGCGCCATCTTGCGGGATGCCTCGTCGATCATCTCGTCGCCGAGCATGACGGCACCGGTCGCGCCGCCCTGCTCGGAGGTGAAGTGGTCATAGGCGTCGAGGATGTTCTCGGCGTGGTCGTAGTCGGACTGCAGGGGCGAGTAGACCTCGTTGGCGGCGTCGATCTGGTCCGGGTGGAGCACCCACTTGCCGTCGAACCCGAGTGCGGCACTCCTGCCGGCGACCCGCTTGAAACCGTCGCCGTCCCGGATCTGCAGGTAGGGCCCGTCGATGGCCTGCTTGTCGTGCGCGCGGGCCGCCATCAGGATCTGCATGAGGATGTAGTGGTAGGCGTCGCCCACGTCATACCCGGGCGGCTGCTCCCCCACCACGAGCGACTTCATGTTGATCGAGGCCATGAAGTCCGCGGGGCCGAAGATGATCGTCTCGACCCGCGGGCTGGCAGTGGCGATCACGTCGACGTTGATGAGGCCCAGCGCGTTCTCGATCTGCGCCTCGATGCCGATCCGTCCCACGTCGAGCCCGACCGTCTTCTCGATCTGGGTCAGCAGCAGATCGAGGGCGACCACCTGGTCGGCGGTCTGCACCTTCGGCAGCATGATGCAGTCGAGGTTGGCGCCGGCACCTTCGACGACCGCCACGACGTCGCCGTACGTCCACTGGGTCGTCCAGTCGTTGACGCGTACGACGCGGACCTTGTCGCCCCAGCCTTCGGAGTTCAGCGCCTCGACGACAGTGCCCCGGGCGTCGATCTTGGCGATCGGGGCGACCGAGTCCTCGAGATCGAGGAACACCTGGTCGGCAGGGAGGCCCTTAGCCTTCTCGAGGAAGCGCGGGTTGGAGCCGGGCACGGCCAGGCAGGAACGGCGCGATCGCAGACCTTCGGGCATCAAGCGTCCTTTGCAGCGGAAGACAGGGCTGGCGCCGAGCCTAGACCGCGCCAGTACGGCGCCGACACCGCTCGTGAAACATCTCACGCGGCCTGACCGGGAGGTTGTGCAGGTCAAACGCGCCCCGGGACCTGCACAACCTCCCGGCCTGGCGGTGCCGAAGGTTCGGGAGCCGAGGGTCACGTCAGTCGAGCGGCGCCTCGCGGGGAGTAGCGCGACGGGACCGGGCGTTCACCACGATCGCCAGCCCTCCGACGATCAGCGCAAGGCCGACATACACGGCGACGGGCGGTGCCTGACCGAGGAAGACGGCAGCCAGGAGGGCCGCGCCCGGCACCTCGAGCAGAAGGGTCATCGACACGACCGTCGGGCTGATGGTGGCGAGCAGATGGTTGAAGACCGAGTGCCCCAACAGCTGCGCCACCACGGTGACCGCGATGATCAGCCCCCAGCTCTTCGCGTCGTACCCGACCACCTGGAGTCGCCCGACCGCGCAGCCGAGGAGCAGCAGCAAGGCGCTGGTCGAGTAGCAGATCAACGTGTACGACGAGGTGCTCAGCTGCTCACGGACGCGTCCACCGACCATCGTGTACACCGCGGCGAAGAGGGCTCCCGCCAGGGCCAACCCGTCCCCGGCCAGGGCGCGGCCCGACACCGAGAAGTCGACGCCGGAGATGACGAGCACACCGGCCAGCGCCAGCAACAACCCGAGCCAGACCCGCCGTACGACGGGGACGCCGGCAAGCCGGGACAGGACCACGACAAAGGCCACCTGGAGAGACACGAGGGCCGTCGCCGACGCCACTGAGGTCAGCCGCAGGGCGCTCACCCACGTCGCGAAGTGCGCAGCGAGCATGACGCCGGACAACAGGCTCAACCGCAGCTGCGCACGGGTCAACCCACGTAGCTCTGCACGGCCCCGCACGAACGCGACCGGAGCCACGACGATGGCACCGAGTCCGTTGCGCCAGAACGCGATCGCCAGCGCGGGGACCGCGGTGGCCCCCGCCATGATCGGCCCCGACATGGACACCCCGACCACGCCGACCACGAGCATCCCGACGGTGCCCGTCGACATCCCCCCAGGTGGGGTGGACGTCATCGCAGCGGGTGTCGAGGCGCGATCGGTCACAGCTGCCATCTAACTGGGTGGGTCACTGTCGCCGGGAGTGGCATCAAGCCACGGGCACCGCGGCAGATCCGGTCGAGGCTCGGTTCACCAGGCGTCACCCGTCCGGTCCTCGCAGCACACCGGCACCGACAGATCTGGCACTACTGACGGATCGAAGCGCAGGATCATGAGCCCGCCATGGATGCTGTCCTGGACGATGCCTGTCGCTGTACGGGTGTAGGTGAGCCCACGCCACCGCTCCCAACCCAGCTTCTCGTAGAAGCCCGTGGCCCGTCCCGTGGAAAGCAAGGCCACCGGCCAACGAGAGGAGATCTCGGTCTGGAGCCTCTCCATCGTTCGACGACCCAATCCTTCGCCCTGACGCGCAGGATCGGTAGCGACTGCCTCAACGTAGCCCACCGTGCGCCACGGATTGTCCCCGAACCTGATGCGCCTGGGTACAGCGCTGGCGTGGCCGATGGGACGGTCGCCGTCGCGAGCCAGTGCGTGTACTCCACCGTAGGCATGTTCGGCGTCCTCGTCGGTGAAGCGGTCGCCGAACGCCCTGTCCCAGAGTGCCCGCAGACCCAGAGAGGTCGCCGCTTCGATCTGTTCACTCTCGATGACGACGACGTCCACAACCGTCAATCTAGGCGCCCGCGGTCTGATACCCAGCGGACAGTCCGCGAACCTCGGCTTCTGTCGCCGGTGGAGATCTTCGGCTTTGAACGCGGGTGTGGCACGCTTCGACACGTGGGTGACGACACGCAGGTGGACCAGGCGTTGCTGGACGACGCGCTCCTCGACGAGGCGATGAAGAAGTCCGGTGTCATCTGGGTAACGACGCCGGCCGAGCCCCGGGGCCGCGGATTCTGGTACGCCTGGCTGGAGCGGACGGCGTACGTGCTCACCGGTCCCGACGAGCAGCCCGACCCCGGCTGGACCGAGGGCGCAGAAGTCTCCGTCCTCGCCCGCAGCAAGGACACGACGGAGCGCCTGGTGACCTTCACCGCGGTCGCGACCCGGTTGACGCCCGACGCTGCAGACTGGGAAGCCGCCGCGACCGCCCTGGCCGCCGGCCGCCTCAACCTCGAAAGCGCCGAGACCGCGCCCTCGCGGTGGGCCAGCGGAACCGCGATCCTCTACCGGCTGACACCTACCGGACCACTCGACGAGCGGCCAGGCCACTACTCCAGCGAGAGCCATCGCGCGGCGCCGCTACCGACTCCGGCCACGACGCAGGGCAAGAAACCGTTCGTCTTGCACAAGCGCGGTGGCTCGGGCCGACCGTTGTCCTGACGCGAGAGATCCCAGCAAAACTGGGTTGACCGACCCGAGGCAAGCCGTCAGCCTCGTCGCTGTGACCACTCCCGACTCCACAGGTGTCCACTCGACAGAGCCCGCAGATGTTGGCTCACCTCAGCCCGCAGGTCTCATCTACCAGCACGCACTGGCCTACCTCATCGGTCTTGAGGGTGTCGCCCTGATGAAGGCGTTCGCCGGCGAGTTCGACGCTGCGTTCACGCGGACACGGCTGGCCGAGGTGCGGACGTTGCTGGATTCCGCCGCCATCCCCGGCGACGGCGTCGAGATCCCGCCCATGTCGGCCGTCTCGGCGTACGACGGCTGGGCGCGCACCTACGACAGCCCTGACAACGGCATCTTCGCGATCGAGGAGCCCGTGCTCCGGCCGATGCTGGACCGGCTTCCGGCCGGCGTCGCGGTCGACGCAGCGTGCGGCACCGGCCGCCATGCGGCGCACCTGGCCCTCGGTGGACACCGCGTCCACGGGTTCGACATCTCAGCGGAGATGCTGGCCGTCGCAGCGCAGAAGGTGCCGGGCGGTGAGTTTCGTGAAGCAGACGTGCGCGACCTGCCGCTACCGGACTCCAGCGCAGACCTCGTCGTCAACGCCTTGGCGCTGGCGCACATCGAGGACCTGGCGCCTGTGTTCCGCGAAGCCGCACGCGTCCTGAGGCCCGGCGGTCACTTCGTCATCTCCGACACGCGCAGTCATTTCGTAGGGTCGCCCCTGTACCCGTTGGTCAAGTGGGATGTCGACGACAACGTCGGCTACATACCGACCTGGCGGCACGCCACGAGCGACTACCTGCAGGCCGCGATCCCCGCTGGTTTTGCGGTGCGTGAGTGCCAGGAGCCGCTGAGACCCGGACCGATCGTCGACCCCTCGTCCCCGCCCGAGCCGGAACCGATCGACCCGGCCGATCCCCCGGACGTCTGGAACCTGCACGAGTGGGCGGCCGAGGCTGCGAACGCCACCTACCGCGACGAGCCCTGCCTCATCGTCTGGGACTTCGAGCTCAAGGGTCCCCGGTGACCCTCAGGGGACGGCGATCGTGCCCGAGGCGATCGGGATGACCCGACCCGCCACGTGGACCAGCGTGGCCCGCCCGCCCGCGGCCTCGACCCGACCCGTGAGCCGCGAGGGACGCCCCATCTCAACCCCCTGCTCGATCGCGTACGCCGAGACGCCCTCACCGGCCGCGAGCCCCGAGGCGACAAGCACCAGGCCGAGCCCGGCCGCCGCGGAACCGGTAGCCGGGTCCTCGGGGATGCCGAACCCGGGCACGTAGACCCGCGACCGAATCGAGATCGGCCGGCTCGGATCGCCGCCGGACTCTGCGGCGTATACGTCGATGCCGTCGAACGGGTCCTGGAGGAAGCTCAGGTCGACCGACGTCTCGCTCACCTGTCGGGGACCGGGACGGCTGCGCCCGACGGCGTCCGGCCGGACCCGCAGGTACAGCCAGCTCAGTCCGCACCCGGCGGCATAGGCATCGCCCACGAGATCGTCGGCACCCAGACCGACGAGCTCGGCGAGCTGGGCGGTGTCGGCCGGACTCAGCCGGCGCGCGTGGTCCCGCGGCAGGGCGGTGAGCTCGACATCGGCATCGGAGTCAGCGGGCACCTGGACACCGATCAGACCGGCGCCGCAGGCCTGCTGTCTGGCACCGGGCTCGATGACCCCGCTCGACCGGAGCGACCAGGCGGTGCCGACGGTGGGGTGACCGGCGAACGGGATCTCACCGCCAGGCGTGAAGATCCGGACGCGGTAGTCGGCGCCGGCAGCGCGGTCCTCGTCGGTGAGAGCGACCGGGAAGGCAGTCTCCGAGAGGTTGAACTCCATCGCCAGGGCGTGCAACTGCTCGGTCTGCAGGGCGTCCGCGCCGTACACGACCGCCAACGGATTGCCTGCGTACGGGCGCTCAGCGAACACGTCGACCACCTCGTAGCGCAGCCAGCCCGCCAGCGGCTGGGTCAGGGACTGCGGGTGGTCGGAGTGCGGTGGGTCTCCGGGGTTCACAGGCATGCCCGCGAGCCTAGGACCTGAACGCGGTCGATCCCGGGTCGGCCCCGGTAGCCTTTCGGGCGTGAGTGTCGCCCCGACCCGAGTCTTCATCGCCCGCCTGGCCGGTCTGTACGTCTACGACCCCAATGGTGACCAGGTGGGTCGCGTTCGCGACGTCGTGGTGGCGGCGCGTGCCGACAACCAGCAGCCCCGTGTGCTCGGCCTGGTCGTCGAGGTGCTGGGGCGCCGACGCATCTTCTTGCCGATGACCCGGGTAACGAGTGTCGACGCCGGTCAGGTGATCACGACCGGCCTGGTCAACATGCGCCGGTTCCAGCAGCGCAGCACCGAGACGTTGGTTCTCGGCGAGCTCCTGGACCGCACGGTCACGATCGTCGAGAACGGCACCGAGGGCACCGTCTACGACATCGCGATGGAGCAAGGGCGGACCAGGGACTGGGCGCTCTCACGGGTAGCCGTTCAGCACGGCGCGAAGAGGTTCGGCCGCAAGGGGCAGACCCAGGTGCTGGAATGGTCGGAAGTCTCCGGGCTGACCGGGCTCGAGGCCGGCCAGGGCGCCACCCACATGCTGGCCGCGCTCGACATCATGCGGGCGGCGGACCTCGCCAACGTGATCCACGGGCTGTCGTCGAAACGACGCGGAGAGATCGCTGCCGCATTGAACGACGAACGGCTCGCCGACGTCCTGGAGGAGCTCCCCGAGGACGACCAGGTCGAGATCCTCGGCCAGCTCGAGAACGAGCGCGCCGCCGACATCCTCGAGGAGATGTCGCCCGACGACGCTGCCGACCTGATTGCCGAGCTGCCGCCTGAGATGGCCGAGGCGCTCCTCCTGCTCATGGACCCGGGCGAGGCCGACGACG
The DNA here is from genome assembly GCA_963750495.1 of uncultured Actinomycetota bacterium. Classification (GTDB taxonomy): domain Bacteria; phylum Actinomycetota; class Actinomycetes; order Propionibacteriales; family Nocardioidaceae; genus JANLYC01. Next base: position 120,133 of record CAVVQV010000005.1, on the reverse strand, counting down.
TACGCCGGCTGCTCGCCTACGAGGAACGGACCGCGGGCGGCCTGATGACCACCGATCCCGTCATCCTGCCGCCGGACGCCACCGTCGCCGAGGCACTGGCGCGGATCCGGGCCAGCGAGCTCACACCGTCCCTGGCCGCCATGGTCTACGTGTGCCGACCACCGCAGGAGACGCCGTCAGGCCGGTTCCTGGGCGTCGGGCACTTCCAGCGGTTGTTGCGCGAACCGCCCTCGAGCCTGGTCTCCGCCGTCATCGACAACGACCTCGAAGCGCTACGGGCTGACGCCACGCTCGACGAGGTCACCCGGCACCTCGCCTACTACAACCTGGTCGCGAGCCCGGTCATCGACGACGACGGCCACCTCCTCGGCGTGGTGTCGGTCGACGACGTGCTCGACCACCTGCTCCCGGAGAACTGGCGGCAGCGCGAGGGCGAGCTCGCGGCCTCTCACGCGCTGGCCGAGGGGGCCGTCGATGGTGCGTGACGACGCGCGCGACGAGGAGCGCCGCGAGCCCAGTCGCCATACCTCGTTGGGTGGGTCGAGGACGGCCCGGCTCGACGTCCCGAGGGACACCCGCCGCACCCTGGTCATGCGGCCGAGCTACGACCCCGAGATGTTCGGCAAGTTCGCCGAGAACTTCGCGCGCTTCATGGGCACGGCGCGCTTCCTGACCTACATGACCGGCTTCGTGATCGTGTGGATCGCGGTCAACCTCATCGGGTTGTACGGGCTCGACTGGGACCCCTATCCGTTCATTCTGCTCAACCTGTTCTTCTCCACCCAGGCGTCGTACGCCGCACCGCTGATCCTGCTCGCCCAGAACCGTCAGGAAGCACGCGACCGCGTCGTCACCGAGCAGGACCGGGAGGCGAACCTCCGCGCCCACGCCGACATGGAGTTCCTGGCCCGTGAGGTGGCGTCGCTGCGGATGGCGATCGGTGAGGTCGCCACCCGCGACTATCTACGCTCGGAGCTGCGCTCGCTGCTGTCCGACCTCGAGGAGCGCACCCAGCCCAGCGACCAGGATTCTGACGAGACGGCGCGGACCCGTAGCCTGGAGCCATGACATCCCCGGTGCTCGACCGCGTCAACGCCGCCCTCGCGACGGTCAACGACCCCGAGATCCGGCGACCTGTCACCGAGCTCGGCATGGTCGACGAGGTGACGGTGAGCGACGACGGCAACGTCGCGGTCACGATCTTGCTGACGGTTTCCGGCTGCCCGATGAAGGAGACGCTCACCCGAGACGTCACCGCGGCCGTCTCCGCGGTCGCCGGAGTCAGCGGCGTCGACGTCACGCTGGGCGTGATGAGTGACGAGCAGCGCCAGCAGCTGCAGCAGAACCTGCGCGGTGGTCAGCCGGCCAAGGAGATCCCCTTCGCGCGGTCTGACTCGCTGACGAAGGTCATCGCTGTCGCCTCCGGCAAGGGTGGGGTCGGCAAGTCTTCGGTGACGGTCAACCTGGCGATGGCGATGGCACGCACCGGCCGCAAGGTCGGCATCCTCGACGCGGACATCTACGGTCACTCGATCCCGGCGATGCTCGGCGTCGCCGACGAACGTCCGACCCAGGTCGAGGACATGATCATGCCCGTCCCGGTGATGGGGCTCAGCGTGATCAGCATCGGCATGCTGAAGCCGCGACGCGACCAGGTCGTCGCGTGGCGCGGGCCGATGCTCGACCGCGCACTCGTGCAGATGCTCAGCGACGTCTACTGGGGCGACCTCGACGTGCTGCTGCTGGACCTTCCGCCGGGCACCGGCGACATGGCCATCTCGGTCGGCCAGCACCTGCCGAACTCCGAGGTCGTCGTCGTCACCACCCCGCAGTCCGCCGCGGCCGAGGTGGCCGAGCGAGCTGGGACGATGGCGTCGATGATGCATCAGCGGGTCGCCGGTGTGATCGAGAACATGAGCTTCCTGGTCTGCCCGCACTGCGGTCCCGAGCACACGATCGACCTGTTCGGCACGGGTGGCGGCGCGAAGGTGGCGGCGACCCTGTCGGCCCGGTTCGGCTACGACGTGCCCGTGCTGGGCCAGATCCCGCTCGACATCCGACTGCGCGAGGCCGGGGACGTCGGGAAGCCGCTGGTGCTCGACGAGACCAGTACTCCGGCAGGCGAAGCCCTCACGGCCGTGGCCACGGCGCTGCTGGCGAAAGGGCGGGGGCTGGCTGGCCTGCAGCTGGGGCTGTCCCCGGCTGGGCGCTGACGTTCCCCCTCGGACGACCCGCGCCATGTGTCAGGCTTGATGCATGTTCGACATCGGCCTGCCGGAGTTCATGGTGTTGGCTGTCGTCGCGCTGTTCGTCTTCGGGCCTGACCGGCTGCCCGAGGTCGCCCGTCAGGCCGGCAAGATGCTGCGGTCGGCCCGGCAGATGCTGACGCAGGCCCGCTCGCAGCTCTCAGACGAGCTGGGCCCGGAGTTCGCCAACCTCGACCTGAACGACCTCAACCCGCGGGCCCTGGTCAAGAAGCACCTGCTCGACGACCTCGACGAGGACGACGACAACGCGACCGTGCGGCCGGGCCTTCGGCCGCTGAAGCAGGGCGAGGCAGCCCCCTTCGACCTCGAAGCCACCTGACCCCCGCATCTCTCCTCCCCTCTCTCCCCGGCTGACGTGAGTGGCTCGCTGGCCCTCCGCGTTTGCCTAGTTCACAAGCCACCTGCTCACTTCACTAGGCAGATCCGCCTTGGGTACTGGGCGCTTGCCTCGGGCTCGAGACGGACTCGGCCAGCGTGACGTCAGCCGAGCAGCTGTGCGATCGACGCCTCCGCGAACCACTTCTCGTACTGCGCCGGGGTCCAGCCCCGCTCGCCGACGAGGAGCTGCCAGGTGTTGGGATGGTTGAGCGTCCACAGGATGTCGGTGCCTTTGGCCACGCCGAGCCCCTTCTTCAGGGCGGCCTTGCGATGCAGGCTCTCGACTATCACCCGTTGGTTGGCGTGGAACTCGACCTGGATCGTCCGCCACAGGTGCGCCACCGCCGGGTCGACCCCGGTCGCTGCCCGAATCGCCTCCAGCATCCGCCCGATCCGTTCCTTGCCCGACCGGGAGTTACGGGCGTTGAGCAAGAGCTGGCGGCGCGGATCGGGCTCGTCCAGCACCTCCTGGTACCACACACGGCCCGCCACCGGGGTCTGGCTGTCATCGCCGCCGAGCGCTAGGTCCCAGACGCCGTGCAAGAGACCACCCTTGCTCCCGAAACCGCTGTACACGGTCTTCTGCGCCACCCCGGCTGCGCGTGCGACGGCCGGAATCGTGGTAGCGGCGTACCCATCACGCTCGAAAAGCTGCTGGGCCGCGCGCATGATGTCACGCCGCGTGTCGGCTGCCTGCGCGCGACGCCGTGTGGAGTCGTAGGCGCGGGGCTTGACAGGCTCACTCATTTGAGTACAGTCACACTCACTTCAATATCTTGGCGATCTACTGAATATCGTAGCCGAGATCGCCACCATCGACCGGAGGGGATCACGATGACAGAGCTGGCGAGCAAGGCAGCCCCGACACAGGCGCCTGACGACAAGGAGCTGGCGACGAGGCGTCGGGTGCGCGACATGTGGGACTCGGTGGCTGCCAGCTGGGCGGAGCACGTCGACTACGTCGACAAGCGAGCCGGTGACCTGACCCGACTGATGATCGAGAGCGCCGCGCCCGCACCTGGGGAACGCGTGCTCGAGCTCGCCTGCGGGGTGGGCAGCCTCGGCCTCGCCGCCGCGCCGCTGGTACTGCCCGGAGGTGAGGTCGTGATGTCAGACGTGGCCCATGAGATGACGGCGATCGCGGGCCGCCGGGCTGCCGCAGCCGGTCTGGCCCACGTCAGCACGCGTGACCTCGACCTGGCCGAGATCGACGAGCCGGATGCGGCGTACGACGTCGTGTTCTGCCGCGAGGGACTCATGTTCGCCACCGACCCCGCGGCCGCCGTTGCCCAGATCCTGCGGGTGCTGCGTCCTGGCGGCAGGCTGGCCATCTCGGTGTGGGGACCGCGCGAGGAAAACCCTTGGTTGGGGCTGGTGTTCGACGCGGTGACGGCCGAGACCGGCACTCCGGTCCCACCCCCTGGTGTGCCAGGGCCGTTCTCCCTCTCCGACCGTGAACGCTTCTCGAGCCTGTTCGGGCAGTACGACGTCCGCGTCACCGACGTCGAGACGCCGGCGCGCGCCGGGTCCTTCGAGGAGTGGTGGGAGCGGACTGCCGCCCTCGCAGGGCCGCTCAGCAAGCTGCTCGCGGCCATGCCCGAGTCGTCCCGAACGGCCGTCACCGCACGTCTGCGCGATGCGTGCGCGCCGTACACGACTTCCGTGGGCGTGGAGCTGCCTGGACTTGCCCTGTTGGCCACGGCCCACGTGTGACGTACCGGGTCGTACAGGTCGCGGCGTCGAAGCAGACCCTGTGCTGACCGGCCCTGTGACTGGCCGGCCCTGTGCTGACCGGCCCTGTGCTAACCGGCCCTGTGCTGGCTGGCCCTGTGCTGGCTGGCCCTGTGCTGACCGGCCGTGCGCGTTTGCCTAGTTCACAAGGCAGATAGTCAGTTACCGAGGCGTGTTTGCCTTGTGAGGAAGCCACCTGGCTTGTTCACAAGGCAAACACGTAGGGCCAGCCGGCTGGAAAGAGGGTCAGCCGACCTTCTTGCCGAGGGTGACGCGGATGCGCTGCTTCGACCCGTCCCGGTCGACGAGCAGGGTCACGGTCTGCCCCGGTTCGAACGACCTGATCTTGACGATGAGCTCGACACCGTCGTTGACGGGATCGCCGTTGATCTCCTTCACCACGTCGCCGTTCTGAAGTCCGGCCTGGGCCGCCGGGCTGCCCGCATCGACCTCATCGACGGTCGCACCGTCGGCCGACACCTCGACGTCGACCCGGGCCCCGATCACCGGGTACTCCGCCTGGCCGGTCTTGATGATCTGCTCGACGGTGGTCACCACCTGGTCGATCGGGATCGAGAAACCGACGCCGATGTTCCCCGACTGCCCACCGGTCGAGGTGCCGAGCGTGGCGATCGCCGAGTTGACCCCGATGACCGCGCTGTCGAGGTCGACGAGGGGCCCACCGGAGTTACCCGGGTTGATCGCGGCGTCAGTCTGGAGCGCGTTGATGTACGACGTCTCGCCCTGACCGCCCGCGGTGACGGGGCGATGCGTGGCGCTGATGATGCCCGAGGTCACCGTGGCGTTAAGACCCAACGGCGACCCGATGGCCACCACCGCCTGTCCAACGGCGACGTTTCGCGAGGTGCCGATCAGCGCCGGACTCAGCTCGGGACCGTCGTCGAGCTTGATGACCGCCAGGTCGTACGACGGGCTGCGTCCGACGATCGAGGCCGACACGGTTTTCCCGTTCGAGAGCGCGACCGTGATGTCACCACCTTCGGCCGCCGGTTCGATGACGTGGTTGTTGGTCACGACGTGCCGGTGGTCGTCATAGACGAACCCGGAGCCGGTGACCTCGCTGCTGCTGCCCTTGACGTCGATCGACACCACACTCGGCAGCACCCGGTCCGCGACCCCGACGACCGGGTTGGCGCCGGCCCCGCCCGCGCTCGGACCGCGGGAGACGACCTGGCCGGCCCCCAGCGAACCCGACGACGACGTGTCGCGACCTTGGTCGACGAGCCATGCACCCGCCGCGCCACCACCGAGCCCGAGCAGCAGGGACAGCAACGCCACCGGCACGAACGGCACCCGGCTTCGCGGCGGCCGTGGAGTGGCGGGCGGCCAGCCTGCCTGGACCTCGCCGAGCGGCAACGTGGGCTCGGTGTGACCGCCGTACGACCAAGGGGCTGGCGGTGGCGCCGGTCGTTGCTCGGGTCCGGCATCCCATGAAGGTCGAGCGGGCGGCCCGTAGCCTTGCGGCGCACCGGCGGGGTAACCACCAGCCGGCGGACCGCCGCCGTAGGGAGCACCGCCGTAGGGAGCACCGCCGTAGGGAGCACCGCCGTAGGGAGCACCGCCGTACGGGCCACCGGGAGACCGCCCCGGCTGCTCCGCCTGCGCACCGTGCGGTGGCCCGGAGGCGCGCTCGGGGCCGCGGGCTGCCGATCCCGGGTCCGGTGCCGCATCCGGGGAGCCATCTCGCGCAGGAGGGGCGCCCGCGGCACCAGCCGAGGGAGGGGTCGGACGCTCGGGACCGACGGCACCCAGGCCCTCCTCGTGGTCGGGACGGTCGTCGGGCACGGGCACTACTCCTGGGGAACGAGCGAGTCTGGCGCCGCCGTGGTCAAACGGCGCTCATGGTCAAGCATGCCTCACGTCTCGGACCGGTGCGCCAGCGATGCGGCAGGAGGGGTCAACCGCACGCTCAGCGGGGGGTGTCGGAGGCCAGGCGCGCACCGACGTGACTCATCCAGCCGGATTGACGTAAGAGGCGATTCGTTCCAGCCCCCGAGACAGCCGGCTCCCGCCGGAAGCCGGGTCGGTCCGATGCGGCAGCGCCGCCACCAGCTCGGCCGTCGTACTCATCGGCGCATCGCTGAGCAGCGTGTAGACCATGCCGTCGGCCTGCCAGAGCACCACGGTGGGGAGTCCGTCCTGCACCCACAGGGACGACTCGCCCGACACGACGTGGCGGTATTCGCCGAGCGCGGACGTGTCGAGCTGCCCATGCTCCTCGAAGACCGACACGGTCGAGAGACCGTCGGAGTACGCCGCGTGCACGACGTCGCCCGCACCGTCCAGGTGATGCAAGAAGGTCAGCCGGAAGTCGCCGGGCAACTGGAGGGGACAGGCCCAACCCTGGTCGGTGAGCGCGGGAGCGAGCTGCATCGACAGCCGGGTTGCCGAAGGCGCCTCCAGCTCGGGGGCCAGATGGGACATGAAGTGGTGGGCCTGGGTCCGGACGTGGGTCAGCGTGCTCATCCGGATCATGACGTTGCCGTCGTACAGCGCACGCTGCAGCAACAGGCCGGTCTCCTGATCGATCCAGAACCGCGCCACCTGTCCGCCGTCTCGGCTCGCCTCCACGACTGTGGCCGCACGTCCGTCGACGGTGCCCGACCCGACGCTCGAGAGGTCGTAGGCATCCAGCAGGAGGTCGACAGGTTGAACGCTGAGGGCACCGTCGTCGACCGCGTCGGCGCGCGTGATGAACGTGGGCTCTGAATTGTCCGATCCGTGCATCACCGAGAAGCTCGTGCCCTGCTGGGGCGCGTGTTCGATCGCCAGCGCCACCGACGACTCACCGCTGGGACCGAGCCACGTCACCGTACGGATGGCGGTGTACGCGACGTCGGAGGGCGCGGCCGCTGACCGGCGCAGCCACTGCACTGCCGCGGGGTCGTCGCCCGACGAGGACGGCCGCGTGACGGCACCTGCGATCGACGTGAACGCGTTGACCGGGCCCAAGGTGCCGCCGGAGGTGGACTGCTGTCCGTCGGAAAGCACCTCGACGGCGGGGTCCGACAGGGCTGCGAGGCCGGTGCTGTCAGCGAACTCCGCAGAGAACTCGCCGACCGGAGGATCAACCGTGGCCGTCGCGGGTTCGGACCCTCCGACGGCGTACGCGAGCGTCACCACCGCCAGCGACATCGAGCCGGCACCGATGAGGACGCGACGCGTCGCGACGGCTACCCGCGACCCCGCCCGCGGCGTCGATGCTCTCGGTGCCGAGCGCACGGAGCCCAGGGCAGCGAAGAGGTCGGCGGGCGGCTCGGCTGCGGCGAGCCCGAGCAGCCGTTGCTTCAGTGCATACGTCTGCTCGAGCTCACGCTGGCAGTCGTCGCAGGAGGAGGCGTGGGCCAGTGCCCGTCGACGGGCACCGCCTTGTAGCTCGCCGTCGATCAACGCCGACACCTTGTGGTGCAGGTGGCTCACCGGGCCACACCCACCTGGGTGGCGTCGACCGCACCTCCGAATCGTCTCCTCGTTGCTGTCGGCGCCCGGTGGGCCAGCGCCGTGCGGAGCATCGTGCGTCCGCGGTGGATGCGCGACCGGACGGTGCCGATCTTGACGTCGAGCACCTCCGCGATCTCTTCGTACGTGAGGCCTTCGATGTCGCACAGGACCACAGCGACCCGGAAGTCGGGTTGCAGCTCGGCGAGGGCCGCCTCGATATCCGGGTCGAACATCTGGTCATCGAGACCAGCGGCTGGGGAAGGCAGGAAACCGGGCAGCTTGTCACCCACGTCGTCGGGCAGGGCGTCGAACCTGATGCGCTGCTTGCGCCGCGCCTGGTCGAGGAAGAGGTTGGTGGTGATCCGGTGCAGCCAGCCCTCGAACGTGCCCGGCTGGTACGACGACAACGACCGGAACACCCGGACGAAGACCTCCTGGGTGAGGTCCTCTGCGTCGTGGCGGTTGCCGGTCAGGCGGAACGCGAGTCGGTAGACGCGCGAGGAGTGCGTGCGCACGATCTCGTCCCAGCTCGGGGGAACCCAGGCATCGTCGGTGGCCGGACGGGTGCCGGTCGAACCGTCCACGTCGCTGACACCTCCTCGTCGTACGTCCCGTCTGTCGCGATGGCGACCACTGCCAGCAGGCACCTCCCCTGGTGACGAATGGTGGCGCCTTGAGCCGCGGATCGTCGTGCTCTCAGGATAGTTCACACGCGACGCGGTCAAGCCGCCACTTACGTAACGTTCAGGTGGCGCGTGCAGTTCCCCGTTCCGGTCCGGTGCGGCCCGATGACCCGTACCCCGTCAAGCGACTAGGCTCACGCCAGATCAACCAGTACCTCGACGTCCACAGCGGCTCGTCGGGGCCAAATGAGGAGGCCGCCATCGCCACCGGGCTGAAGCCTGCTTCGTGGGCTTATTCCGAGCAGTTCATTGTCGAGGACGATGTCCTCACCAATGCCCGGTCCCGCGCGGCCGAGGTTGATGCGGTTCCGATCGGCGCGGGAGGTGGCGCTGCGCTGCGTTTCGTCGCGGCGTTGCTCGATGCCCGGAACGTGGTCGAGATCGGGACGGGTTGTGGTGTGTCCGGCGTGTGGATGATGCGCGGGATGCGCTCAGACGGCGTACTCACGAGCGTCGACCTCGAGGCCGAGCACCAGCGGATGGCCAAGGACGCGTTCCGCGAGGCCGGGATCGCGTCGCAGCGGGTGCGGCTCATTCCCGGCGCCGCCCTGGAGGTTCTGCCGCGCCTGACCGACGAGCACTACGACCTGGTCTTCTGCGACGGCGACAAGCAGGAGTATCCGCAGTACCTCGAGCAGGCGGTCCGGCTGCTCCGGCGCGGTGGCGTCGTCGCCTTCGACAACTCCTTGTGGCATGACCGCGTCGCCGATCCTGCCGTTCGTGACACCGAGACGACCGCGATCCGCGAGACCTTGCGTCAGGTGACCGAGCATGAGGATCTGCTCGCCGTGCTGCTCCCGGTCGGCGACGGCCTGCTGCTCGCCCAGAAGCGCTGACTCCCCAAGGCAGACTGCCTGTTCCCGCGCCACGTTTGCCTAGTTCACAAGCCAGGTGGCTTGTGAACTAGGCAAACGGGCCGCTCGGAGTGGCAGTCTGCCTTGGGGAGATGCAGGTGCTGGCGGTGCGCGTCAGGAGGCGGCGGGGTCGGTCGAGATCCAGAAGCGCAGCTTCGGGCCTCGGACGTCGTCGAACACTCCCCCAGCAGTCTCGATCACCTTGCGCGACGGCTCGTTCGTGTCGTCGCACGTCACGAGCACCGGGTCGATCTCGAGCTTGTTCGCCACCGGCAGCGCCGCCCGCAGCATCGCCGTGGCGTGCCCGGCCCGCCGGGCGGTCGGCCGGACCACGTATCCGATGTGCCCGCCGTACTCCAGCAACCACGGGGTCAGCGCATGCCGGATCGACAACCGGCCCAGGTACTCCTCGCCGTCCACCCACCAGAGGTAGGTCGACGGGACGATCCCCTCAGGCAGCCAGGTGTCCGGCTCCGCAAGCTGACGAAGCCGCCTGCAGTACTCCGCAAAGGTCTCCGGATCGTGCAGCGTCTCGAACGGGAAGTACTCGCCTTCGTAGTCGCCGATCGCACCGATGATCGTCAGCCCGGCGTACCGTTCGTCCTCACCCAGCTCGCGGATCTCCAGGACCGAATCGAGGAATGAACGCTGGTAGCGGACATCGGGGACGACGAGCTTCGGCACACCGACAGCCTAGAAGCGCGCCGGACTCGCCAGCCGCACCGACCCGTCGATCAGCCGGACTGGGTCTCGAGCCAGCGCAGCAACAGCCGCGACCCGAACCCGGTCGCGCCCGCGGTGTACTCGAATGCGTCCCTCGGGGAGTCGCCGACACTGGCGATGTCGAGGTGCGCCCACGGTGCACTCCCGGCGAAGTGCCGGAGGAACAGCGCAGCGGTGATCGAACCCGGCTGCCCGGACGCGTTGGTCGCGTCGGCCGACATCTCCTCCAGCAACGGCTCGTACACGTCGAGCAGCGGCAGCCTCCAGACCGGTTCGCCTGCCAGTGCTCCGGCCGCGGCAAGCGAGGCTGCCAAGCCGTCGTCGGTGGCGAACAGTGCACTCAGTGACGTCCCCAGCGCCATCTTCGCGGCGCCGGTGAGTGTCGCGATGTCGACGACGGCTGTCGCGTCGATGTTCGCTGCGGCGTAGGCCAGAGCGTCCGCGAGCACCAGCCGGCCCTCGGCGTCGGTGTTGCCGACGAAGCTGGTCCGACCGCCGTAGTGCGTGATGATGTCGCCGGGCCGCATCGCGGCGGCGCCGATCGCGTTCTCGGCCGTCGGTACCAACCCGGTCACCCTGACCGACACGTCGAGGTCACGCAGGGCACCCAGCACGGCGATGACCACTCCCGCACCCGTCATGTCGCGCTTCATCGTCATCATCGCGTCGCGAGGCTTGATCGAGATGCCGCCGGTGTCGAACGTGATGCCCTTGCCGATGAGCACCAGGTGCGGAGTGTCGCGCCGGGCCTTCCGGGGGGTGTAGTCGAGCCGGATGAACCGCGACTCGTACGCCGAGCCCGCGCCAACGGCGAGGATCCCGCCGAACCCGTCGACGGCGAGCCGCTTCTCGTCCCACACGGTGATGCCGAGTCCGGCGCGGTCGGCGGCCTCCCGGGCCCACTCCTCCAGGCGCTGCGGGCCCTTCTCGTTCGATGGCGTGAGGGCAAAGGCTCTCGAATGCCACGACGCGGTCGCGCGCACCGTCGCCCGGTCGACGACGCGCTGACGAGGTGCGCCCTTCCCGTCGAGCATCTCGGTCAGGACGACCCGGGGCGCGCCCGCAGGCTTCTCACCCGACTTTCGGTGGAAGCCGAACGCGCCGAGCACCAGCCCCTCGGTGAAGCCGGCCAGCTGGTCGTCGTCAGCCAGGGCAGCGATGGACGTCGCCGCCGGTCCCCGGTCGCGGGCCGCTCGCGCCAACACCGAACCCGCTCGCCGATAATCCTGGCCACGGCCCGTACCGAGCCCGATCAGCAACACCTGCTCGACGGACGAGGCCGCCCCCTGACCGAAGACCTCGAGGCTCACGACCTCCCCACCGTCGCCGGAGGCGTTCGCCCGGTCCAGGACAGCGAACGGGTCCACACCGAGGTTGCGCACCGCCTGCTCGGCACCGAGCCCGACGACGTACTCCCCTGCGTCGCCGGAGCGGCTCGCTGATGCGCTGTCGTCGCCACCACGGCTGAACCCGATGGCCAGGATGCGCGTGTCGGCAGCGACAACATCTGTCGGGCTCAGCTCGATCGTGGTGGGAAGCGGCTGAGGTCCGGGCGCGGGGGTCGACACGCGAGCACCCTAGCGCCCGCGCACACAGCCGGACCCCGGAGGTAGTGACGACCTGCCGGGGTCCGGAACGACTGACCTGAGTGAGTGTGGTTCAGCTGGTCACCAGGCTGAGGGCCTGTTCGAGCGCCTTTGCCTCCTCGGCGTTGAGCTCGACCACGAGCCGGCCGCCACCCTCCAGCGGGACGCGCATCACCAGGCCGCGACCCTCCTTCGTGACTTCCAGCGGACCGTCACCCGTCCGCGGCTTCATCGCCGCCATGCGCGCACCTACCCTTCGTCGTGAGCGCCGAGACTCGACCCCTGACGGGTTGAGACGCCGGTGGCGCATCGGTTACCTCGCACCATTATCGCACCGCTTGTGGAAAGCGTGCGGCAGACTGCCTCCTTGTGAACGCCCGTTCCGCCCTGTTCGACGTCTACGGCGACCACCTGCGCTCCCGCGGTGGACAGGCTCCGGTCGCCGCCCTGGTGCGCGTCATGGCCCCGCTGGACATCGCCGCACCGGCTGTCCGCACCGCGATCTCGCGCATGGTGCGGCAGGAATGGCTCGCCCCGGTACGGCTCGACCACGGGCCCGGATACCGCCTCACAGCGCGTGCCGACCGGCGGCTGGCCGAGGCAGCGGGCCGGATCTATCGGCTCGGCATCGCTCCCTGGGAGCATCGCTGGCACCTGCTCGCGCTCGACCACGTCAAGGAACGGGCCGCCCGCGAGCGCGTGCGGACTGGGCTCGGCTACCTCGGCTACGCCCCCTTGCGTGACGACACCTGGATCAGCCCGCGCGCCTCGGGCGAGGTCGATGCGTTGCTCGAGCGCGAGGGCGTCCGCGCGCGGAGATTCTGGGCCGAGCACGACGGCGACGACGCTGCCCTCGCCGCGCAGGCCTGGGACCTGGACGGCCTCGGCCGCGCCTACACCCGGTGGCTCGTGGAGGCACGCGAGCTGGTGGCCGGGTTCGCGCGCCCGCCGGGTGCCTCGCATCCGGCCCACAGCCCTGGCCCCGACCCCATTGGCCCCGAGCCGCACCCTGACCAGGACCGCGACGACTTCGTCATGCGAAGCCGACTGGTCCACGAGTGGCGGAAGTTCCTGTTCCGCGACCCCTCCCTGCCCATTGAGCTCCTCCCTCCGGACTGGCCTGGACAGGAGGCCGCTGCCTTCTTCGACCGAGAGGCGCAGCGACTGCTGCCGGGAGCGGAGCGGTACGTTGATGCGTGTCTGCGCCCGAACGGCCACTCCACGAACGGATCACCAGATTGAGCCACCGATGACCGCCCCCGTCACGTACGACGTCGCCGACCACGTGGCGACGATCACGCTGGCGCGACCCGAGGACATGAACAGCCTCGACACCGCCACCAAGGACGCCTTGCTCACCGCGGTCCAACGAGCCGCCGGCGACGACGACGTCCGTTGTGTGGTGCTGACCGGCACCGGCCGGGCGTTCTGCGTCGGCCAGGACCTGCGCGAGCACGTCGCGAACATCTCCACCCAGTCGGTCGAGGAGGTGTGGTCCACGGTCGACCGGCACTACACACCGATAGCGCTCGGCCTGTCGACGATGGAGAAGCCGGTCATCGCGGCAGTCAACGGCGTTGCCGCCGGGGCCGGTATGTCGATCGCGCTGGCCTGCGACCTGAGGCTCGCCGCCGACACCGCCGGGTTCAACACGGCCTTCACGGCGATCGGCCTGTCGTGCGACACCGGCTCCTCGTGGTCGCTTCCACGGCTCGTCGGCCCGACGAAGGCGATGGAGCTGTTGTTGACCCCCCGCACGGTGGACGCCCAGGAGGCGCTCGCGCTCGGGCTGGTCAACCGCGTCGTACCAACGGCCGATCTCGCGGTCGAGGCCGCCACCCTCGCCAAGACGCTGGCGCACGGCCCGACACTGGCCTTCGCATCGGTCAAGGCCTCGATGGCCTACTCGGCCACGCACCCGCTGGCCGAGTCGCTGGCCTTCGAGAGCCGGATGATGGCCCGCACCGGCGGGTCCGCAGACCACCGCAACGCTGTCGACGCATTCGTGGCCAAGGAGAAACCTACGTTCGAAGGACGGTGACATGGGTCCACGCACCTCCCCACCGGAGCGGACCATGACGAGGCCGAGACGGTACGCCGCCGGGGCGCTGGCCCTGCTGCTGGCCTTGTCCCTGGCCGTGGAGACGTCGGGCACAACGGCCGGCGCCGCGGCCGCCCGAGCAGGCCGGCCCCTCCCCGAACGGATCGGTCCCCGTCCTGGTGTGCACCAGATGATCACCGTGACCTCCGCGAACTGGAAGACGTCGAACGCCACGCTCAGAGCCTGGCAACGTCGCGCGGACGGGAGCTGGCGCCTCGCACGAGGCCCGGTCCGGGCCGTCGTCGGCTACAACGGGTGGGTCCGTGCGTCGGAGCGTGTGCAGTCCACCGGCACCACGCCGGCCGGCCGGTTCCGGCTCCCCTATGCCTTTGGCCGGCTCGGCAACCCGGGGGCGCAGCTTGGCTACCGCCACTTCGACCGCAACGACTGGTGGCCGTACGAGCCGCGCGACCCAGCGACGTACAACGTCTGGCAATGGCACAAGTCCAAGAAGTCTCACTGGCGGGCAAACAAGGCCGAGCACCTGTGGAACTACGGCGACCAGTATGCGTACGGGGTGGTCATCGGCTTCAACCTGCCACGTCGGATTCGCTACTCACACCGCCAGGGTCAGTGGGTTGCCGACCGCCGGGCGGACACCGCGCGCGGCGGCGGGATCTTCCTGCACGTGCGCGGCGACGGGGCTACGGCCGGGTGCGTCGCGGTGGGACGCGGACAGATGCGGTGGCTCATCCGGTGGCTTCGCCCGGGCGCACACCCGCAGATCGTGATGGGGCCGTACGACTACGTCGTCGGCCTCTGACCCGGCCCGCACGCGGACAGGGTGTGCTGCGCCGAGCTCAGTAACGGCCACCGGCCGCGCGCACGAGACCTCGTGGCGCACCGACGTGCAGGTAGCGCGAGGACGGTTTGTTTCCGAACTCCACAGTGACGCACGCACCGTCGTGGTGGCGGTTGAACCACTGGGTGAGAGTGCCGTGGCAGACACCCCCGCAGTCGAACGACCGTTCGGGCAACCGCATGTTCCGGGCCAACCGGCGAGCAAACCGACGGTCCTTGGAGTCGTACACGTCGATGCCGTGCAACGGGGAGTGCATCGTCACGACGTACGCGGGGTCGATGCGGTTCAGGAACCGCATGAGCGCACGGGTCTCGGGCTCTGAGGCGGGACGCGGTCCTGAGTAGTAGCTGCCGCTCAGCTTCTTCCACTTCGTGGGGAAGTTGCGGTTGAGGTCGACCCCGTGCGCGTTGCGGCGGTGGTGGGTCAGCACACCGTCGGGGTTGTCGCGGCGGATGGCCCAGATGTGGACGTCCTTGATGGGCTTCCCCGCCATCAAGGCGCTGATCACGGTGGCGCCCTCGGTCTCGTTGCCGTGCATGGCTCCGATGACGACGACGGTCTTGGCGGCGTTGCGACTCCCCATCTCGTAGGCGCGGAGCCGGTGGTGGCGCACCGACCGCCCGATCGTGCGCTGCGAGAGCACCGCGCCGCTGGTCGGCCCGGTTGCCGTGGACGCCGCCGCGGAGACGACGCCGGTGCTGCCGACCGGCGCCGCCGACGGGTGGTCGTCCGCCGACGCCGACGTGCCCAACGCCGCGGCCGTGGCAGCGGCCACGAGTCCGGCCACCAGGATTCGCACCGGTGCGTGGAGGGTTGCGCCGGGACGGGAACCGGATGCGGTCACGAGTGGATCCTTTCGCGAGCCCAGCAGTCGACAAGGTGGTCGTTCACCAATCCGGCCGCCTGCATGAGCGCGTAGGCGGTGGTCGGGCCGACGAACCGGAAGCCTCGGCGCTTGAGCTCGCGCGCCAGGGCTCGCGACTCGTCGGTCTGCGCCGGTACGTCGGCCAGCGTCACCGGAGCAGGTCGCGGGTCGGGAGCGAAACTCCAGATCAGCTCGGCCAGCGACATGGTCGAGGGACATGGCCGCCCGTGCGTTGGACAACGCGGCATCGATCTTGCCGCCGTGTCTGACGATGCCGGGGTCGGCGAGCAGCCGGGCGCGGTCCTCGTCGTCGTACGACGCCACCGTCTGGATGTCGAACTCGGCGAACGCCTTGCGGAAGTTGTCGCGCTTGCGCAGGATTGTGAGCCAGGAGAGGCCGGACTGGAAGCCCTCGAGCGTCATCCGCTCATACAGGCCGTTGTCGTCGCGGATCTGGCGGCCCCACTCGTCGTCGTGGTAGGCGACGTACTCGGGGGCGGAGTCACCCCACGGGCACCGCAGCCGGCCGTCGACCCCCTGCGTCGAGCCGCTGGTCGTCACGACTCGGTCGCCTGGTGGCGCGGCGTGTGCTCCTCGGCAGTGTCGTCCTGCGCGACCGGGTCGCTCGTGCGGCGGTACTCCAGGGGAAGGGTGCGACCGGGTTCCGCGGTGGTCCGTAGCTCGCTCTCGCGCGCGATGAGGTCGGCGCGTAGCTGGTCGATCAGCGCGTCGACCTCGTCCATCCGGTAGCCACGCAGGGCCGTGGTGAAGCGGACCGCGTCGAGGTCGTCGGACGTCAGGGCGCGGCCGGTGGGGACAGCGCGGTCGGGACGGTCCTCGGACGGCTCGGACATGGGCTGCTCGCGACGTGCCGCCACGACAGCGATCGCGCCGATCACGACGACGAGGACGAGCACCCACAACCAGATCACGGCACCGATCGTGCCACGCTTGTCGCTCCAGGACCCGTCCTGAGGCCCGAAACACCGAGACAACATGAGGAGCCGCGGTACCGATGCAGCTGGGACGTCGTGACTTCGGCGACACCGACCTCGCCGTGATGGCGATCGTCAACCGGACGCCGGACTCCTTCTACGACAACGGCTCGACCTTCGACGAGGCGGCCGCGCTGGACCGGGTGGCTCAGGTGGTCGACGAAGGCGCCGACCTGGTCGACATCGGCGGAGTCAAGGCCGGGTATGGCGCCGAGGTCGACGTCACCGAGGAACTGCGGCGGACGGCGTCCTTCGTGGCCGCCGTGCGGTCGGCGTACCCGGACCTGGTGATCAGCGTCGACACCTGGCGGGCACCGGTGGCCCGCGAGCTCTGCCATCGCGGCGCCGACCTGCTCAACGACACGTGGGCGGGCGCCGATCGCGAGGTCGCGGAGGTGGCGGCGGAGTTCGGAGTCGGGCTGGTGTGCAGCCACAGCGGCGGACTCGGGCCGCGTACGGATCCACACCGGGTGGCATACGACGACGTGGTGGCCGACGTGATCACCACGGTGACGGCGCTGGCGGAGCGGGCTGTCGCCGTCGGCGTCGACCGGAGCCGGATCCTGATCGATCCGACGCACGACTTCGGGAAGAACACGCGGCACTCCCTCGAGCTCACCCGGCGACTCGACGAGCTGGTGTCGACGGGCTGGCCGGTTCTGGTGGCGCTGTCGAACAAGGACTTCGTCGGCGAGACGCTCGACCTGCCGACTGATCAACGCCTCATCGGGACGCTGGCCGCCACGGCGATCTCCGCCTGGCACGGAGCTCGCGTCTTCCGGGCCCACCAGGTGGCCGAGACACGGCAGGTGCTCGACATGGTCAGCTCCATCCGCGGTAGCCGGCCTCCTGCCCGCACCACCCGCGGCCTCGCCTGACCCCTCCTTCGTTGAACCGTGAGTTGTGGTCCCTTGAACCGTCAGTTGTGGTCCCTTGAACCGTCAGTTGTGGTCCCTTGAACCGTCAGTTGTGGTCCCTTGAACCGTGAGTTGTGGTCCAGTGCGTAGAGCCGCCGGTGTTGTAGGTCGTCGCGTCAGCGCGCGATGGCCGCAGTCTGTCCGCCCGTGATGCGGAGCAGGTCACGTGCTGCAAGTTCGACGTCGACCCCGCGCTTTCCCGCCGAGACCAGGATGGTGTCGTACGCCATCGCCGTTTCATCGAGAACCACGTCCAGCGTCGTACGTCCTCCGAGTGGCGAGATGCCGCCCACGACCGAGCCACTCACGCGCTCGGCCTCCTCGGCTGACGCGAGTGCCACCTGCTTCTCCTTCAGCGCCGTCGCCATCATCTTGAGGTCGAGCTGACAGGAGACGGGTACGACGCCGAGCACGTGCCGTCGACCGGCAACCACCATCAGGGTCTTGAAGACGCGATCCGGACTGATGCCCAGCGCCTGGGCCGCCTCGACGCCATACCCCACGGCGCTGCTCGCGGCCTCATCGTGGTCGTAACTGCGCACGTTGTGTTCTACGCCCGACTCGGCCAGCCGCTGCAGCGCGGGTGTCCCGCCGGTTTGACGGACCTGTTTCTTCCGTGACACGGGTCCATCCTGACAGCAGGTAGTCCTCCCCACGGTCGAGCGGCCTCAAGGACACCATTCACGACCACAACTCACGGTTCAAGGGACCACAACTCACGGTTCAACGAAGCAGGGGTGTCATTCGGGGCGGTGGGGGGTGATGTCCGAGGAGCCCCCGCCGCGTCCGTCGCCGCTTCCGTCGCCGCTTCCGTCGCCGCTTCCGTCGCCGCGTCCGTCGCCGCTTCCGTCGCCGCTTCCGTTGCCGCGTCCGTTGCCGCTTCCGTTGCTGCGTCCATTGCCGCTTCCGTCTCCGTTGCCGCTTCCGTTTCGGCCGTCGGTTCCGTTGCCGGGGGTATCGACGCCGGGGGTACCGACGTCGCTGGACTGGGTGCCATGGGCCGCGGCGAGCGCCTCGACACGTTCGCGGCGGGCCTCGACCATGATCTCGACGGCCTCGTCCACGTCGTCGGTGACCCGAAGCAACGCGACGTCCTTCTCCCCGACCTTGCCACCCGCGAGGACCACAGCGCGGATCCAGTCCACGAGGCCGCCCCAGTACTCGCTGCCCACGAGCACGATGGGGAACGAGGTCACCTTCTGCGTCTGCACCAGCGTGACCGCCTCAAAGACCTCGTCGAACGTCCCGAAGCCGCCCGGCAGCGCGATGAAGCCCTGCGCGTACTTGACGAACATCGTCTTGCGCGCGAAGAAGTACCGGAAGTTGATGCCGATGTCAGCCCACCCGTTCAGGCCGGACTCGAACGGCAGCTCGATCCCCAGCCCGACCGACACGCCACCGGACTCGGACGCGCCCCGGTTGGCCGCCTCCATCGAACCCGGCCCGCCGCCCGTGATGACGGCGAAACCCGCCTCGACCAGCGCGCGAGCCAACGCCATCCCCTGCGCGTACTCCGGGTCGCCCGGCTTGGTACGCGCCGAGCCGAACACTGAGATGGCCGGTCCGAGCTCGGCCAGTGCTCCGAAGCCCTCGACGAACTCCGCCTGGATGCGCAGGACTCGCCACGGGTCGGTGTGGACCCAGTCGCTCGGACCACGAGAGTCCAACAGGTGTTGGTCGGTCGTCGACGACAAGACCTGGTGCCGGCGGGTGATCACCGGTCCGCGGCGATGCTCGCGGCCGTTTCCGGGCAGGGAGTTGGTCATGTATGCCAACTTAGCGGCCAAACGCCCCGCATCCGGTCAGCCGTGCGGCCCGCATCGGGTCAGCCGTTACGGCCTGGTCAGGTCAGCCAGGCGGTCATTTGGTCCAGGCACGAGCGCAGCTGTGCAAGCGGCACGAACTCGCCCTGAGTGTGGGCGAGCTCGGGGTTTCCCGGCCCGAAGTTCACCGCCGAGATGCCCATCGCGCTGAAGCGCGCCACGTCGGTCCAGCCGAACTTCGGGTTGGCCACGCCACCGACCACGTCCAGGAACGCCGCCGCCGCCGGCAGGTGGAGGCCCGGCATCGCGCCGGGCGCCGAGTCGACCACCTCGACCTCGAAGCCGGCGAACACCTCACGCACGTGTGCCGCTGCCTCCGCAACCGAACGGTCCGGTGCGAACCGGTGGTTTATCGTCACCGCACACGAGTCAGGGACCACGTTGCCGGCCACCCCGCCCGCGATGCCTACCGCGTTGAGGCCCTCGTGGTAGCGCAGCCCGTCGATCTCCGGCTGTCGCGGCTCGTATGCCGCCAGCCGGTCGAGCACCTCGCGCGCCCCGTGGATGGCGTTGACGCCGTTCCACGACCGCGCAGCATGGGCGCGAGTCCCCGTGGTGGAGACGACGGCGGTGATCGTGCCCTGACAGCCTGCCTCGATGACGGCGTTGGACGGCTCCATGACGACCGCGAAGTCTCCGTGCAGCATCTCGTCGCGGGCGGCCGCGATCAGGGTGAGGCCGTTGCGCTCGGCCTCGACCTCCTCCGCCTCGTAGAACACGTAGGTGAGGTCCCGCGTCGGCTGGTCGAGCGTGGCGGCCAGCTGCAACGCCACCGCCACGCCACCCTTCATGTCGCAGGACCCCAGCCCGTGCAGTGCGCCATCCTCGATGCGCGAGGGCAGGTTGGCGTTGAGCGGCACCGTGTCCACGTGCCCTGCGATGACCACCCGCTCGTTGCGGCCGAGCGCCGTACGGGCCACGAGGGAGTGCGAGTGTCGCCACAGCTCCAACCACGGAACCGGAGCCAACGCCGCTTCGATCGCGTCGGTGATCGTCTGCTCGTTGCCGCTGATCGACTCGATGTCGACCAGCGCGGCGGTCAGGTCGACGATGTCCTGGTGTGGGTCGAGGTCTGTCATGCCCGCCATTGTGACGGACCCCCGGCAACGGCCCGCACGACGGCGGTCGTACGACCGAAGTGCCTGCCGTTCGGCGCGCCCGGGACCGGCCCGACTCCCGCCAGTGGGTAGCGTTGGTGAGGTGACTGACACGACTTCCGCCGCGTGGGGCTTCGGCCTGGCGACGTACGACGCCGACGGTGTCCTGCTCGATGTGTGGTTCCCCGAGCCTGCCCTGGGAAGGCCGCCGGTCGACTACCACGTCCCCACCGCGCTGGCCTCGCTCGAGGGTCACGACCCGGTTCGCGACGTCCGGCGGCGCGTGCAGCACGTCGTGATCGACGATCTCGGCAACCCGCCGGTCGACACAGCCGATGTGTGGCTTCGGCTCCACCTGCTCAGCCACCGCCTGGTCGCTCCGCACGGACAGAACATGGACGGTGTGTTCGGCTTGCTGACGAACGTCGTGTGGACCAACCTCGGCGCCTGCGCGGTCAGCGGCTTCGAAGCCACCCGGCTGCGGGCGCGCGAGTCGGGCAAGGACGTCACGGTGCTCGGCATCGACAAGTTCCCTCGTATGACGGACTACGTCGTCCCCCCAGGGGTGAGGATTGCCGACGCTGACCGGGTCCGGCTGGGAGCCCATCTCGCCGAGGGCACGACGGTCATGCACGAGGGCTTCGTGAACTTCAACGCCGGGACGCTCGGCACCTCGATGGTCGAGGGTCGGATCTCAGCCGGCGTCGTCGTCGGCGACGGGTCGGACGTCGGAGGCGGCGCGTCGATCATGGGCACACTGTCCGGCGGCGGCACCGAAGTCATCTCCATCGGTCGACGTTGCCTGCTCGGTGCCAACGCCGGTATCGGCATCTCGCTCGGAGACGACTGTGTCGTGGCCGCCGGGTGCTACATCACCGCCGGCACCAAGCTGACTCTGCCGGACGGCTCCGTGGTCAAGGCACGCGACCTCTCGGGCCAGTCCGGATGGCAGTTCTGGCAGAACAGTGTGACGGGGGCCATCGAGGCCATGCGCCGCGACGGCAGCGGGATCGAGCTCAACGCCGCCCTGCACACCAATGCGTAGCTGGCGCCTGCTCACGACCGGAGTCATCGTCCTGGGCCTCATCGTCGGCGGCGTGTACTACGCGGTCCAGCACGGGATCGGCCCCCTCCCGGACCCCAAGCACTGCCTGGCGAAGGCCAACGGCTACACGGTCGAGATGTCGACGGAGCAGGCCGAGAACGCCTCGATCATCTCGGCTGTCGCCGAGCGTCGGGGGCTGCCTGCCCGGGCTATCTCGATCGCCATCGCGACGGCATACCAAGAGTCCAAGCTGCGCAACCTCGACAGTGGCGACCGCGACTCCGTCGGCCTGTTCCAGCAGCGGCCGAGCCAGGGGTGGGGCACGGTCAAGCAGATCAGAGACCCGTACTACGCGGCGAACGCGTTCTACGACGCGCTGGTCAAGGTCGACGGCTACCAGTACATGGAGATCACCAAGGCCGCCCAGGAGGTGCAGCGATCCGCGTTCCCGAACGCGTACGCCGACCACGAACGGGACGGACGCACGATCGCGTCCTCGATGTCCGGGTACAGCCCAGCGTCCTTCACCTGCACCGCAGATGCTGTTGACCTGGCTGCGCAGAAGATCACCCGCTCGGGCCTCACGCCACGCGCCGCGGCGGTCCGGGCCGACATCCGGAAGGCCTTCGGCGACCTGCCGATGGGCGGCTTCGAGCCCGGCGGAGTGGCGACAGGGCACATGGCCGGCTCCGCTCACTACGAGGGCCGCGCCGTCGACGTCTTCTTCCGCCCGATCAAGGCGGACAGCATCCGGCGCGGCTGGGTCCTGGCCCACTACCTGGTCGCCAACGCGTCCCGGCTCGACATCGCTCACATCATCTTCGACGCGAAGATCTGGTCAGCCGGGTCGAAGTCTGCCGACGGCTGGCGTTCCTACGATCCCAGCCTCACCGGTAACGAGACGGCGGCCGCGAAGGCGATCCTGCTGCATCGCGACCACGTGCACGTCGACGTCGGCTGAGCTGCCGGCTACGCCAGCGCGAGCAACCGGGTACAAGCGGCCTCGACGCGCTCGTCGGTCGCCGTCAGCGCGACCCTGACGTGCCGGGCGCCCTGGGGCCCGTAGAAGTCACCGGGCGCGACCAAGATGCCCAGACGGGCCAGCCACTCGACGGTGTCCATGCAGGGTTCGTCGCGGGTGGCCCAGAGGTACAGCGAGCCCTCGGAGTGGTCGATCCGGAACCCGGCGGACTGCAACGCCCGCCGCAGCATCCCGCGGCGCTCGAAGTAGATCTCGCGCTGCTCCTCGATGTGGCCGTCATGATCGAGCGCGGCGGTCATCGCCGCCTGGACCGGCCCGGGGACCATCAGCCCGGCGTGGCGCCGGATCTCTCGCAGCTCACCGACGATCGCCGGGTCACCGGCCACGAAGCCGGCGCGGTAGCCGGCCATGTTGGACCGCTTCGACAGTGAGTGCACAGCCAGCACGGAGTCGAGCGACCCACCGTTGACGGAGCGGTCGAGGACGGACACGGGCTCGGTCTCCCAGGCGCACTCGAAGTAGCACTCATCGGCAGCCACGACCGCCCCTCGTTCCCGTGCCCAGGCGATGACCTTGCGCAGGTGGTCCGGGGGCAACACGCGACCGGTCGGGTTGGCCGGTGAGTTGATCCACACCAGAGGCACGTCGAGCGGCCCGACCGACAGCGTTGCGTCACTGGCCAGGTAGTCGGCACCGGCGAGCAGCGCGCCGACGG
Source organism: uncultured Actinomycetota bacterium (assembly GCA_963750495.1). Lineage (GTDB taxonomy): Bacteria > Actinomycetota > Actinomycetes > Propionibacteriales > Nocardioidaceae > JANLYC01. The sequence goes on along the minus strand of CAVVQV010000005.1, from coordinate 97,107 downwards.
CGTACGTCGGGTAGGCCACGGACGGGATCAGCACCGTCTCGCCGGTCCGGACCCCGAGCTGCGCAGGCAACGAAGCCACCAGCTCCTTAGAGCCCACCGTCGGCAGCACGCTCTCGTCATCGAGGTCGATCGACCCGCAGCGCCGGTGCAGGTAGCGGATGATCGCGTCGCGCAGCTCGGGCGTCCCCCCCACGGTCGGGTAGCCCGGCGAGTCAGCAGCCGACTGGAGCGCCTTCTGCACGACAGCAGGCGTGGCGTCGACCGGGGTGCCGACCGAGAGGTCGACGAGTCCGTCGGCGTGGGTGGTCGCGCGCTCCTTGAAGGGGATCAGCCGGTCCCAGGGGAAGTCCGGGAGCCGGGCCGAGACCGACAGCGCCGCCGACCCGTCACGGGTTGGCGGCGCGGATGTCGGGCGGGCTGACGAGCTCACTACCCTTCTTGCTCCTGTGGCGGGAGTGCGGCGATGATCGGGTGGTCCTTGTCGATGACACCGAGCTTGGCAGCGCCGCCGGGTGAGCCGAGATCGTCGAAGAACTCGACGTTGGCGGCGTAGTACTCCTTCCACTTCTCCGGGGTGTCGTCCTCGTAGAAGATGGCCTCGACCGGACAAACCGGTTCGCACGCGCCGCAGTCGACACACTCATCCGGGTGGATGTAGAGCATGCGCTGGCCTTCGTAGATGCAGTCGACGGGGCATTCGTCGACGCAGGCCCGATCCTTCAGGTCCACGCATGGCTGCGCGATGACGTACGTCACCTAGTCCTCCTCGATCACGATCCGGCACCTCGCTTCACGGCGGGTGGTGCCTCAACTCCCACTAGTATCTACGTTCGGCCGCCAGCCGCAGAACTCAGGTCCACTCCATGGAGTCTCATGCCTCTCCACGCCGGTCTCGTCGGCCAGCGCATCGTCGTCCGGCGCGTGCTCCCTGGCGAGCGGGGACCGACCGGCGGACCAGCGATGACCGACGTCCTCGGCATCCTCGAAACCTGGGATGACGCCTCGATCAGCGTACGCCGGGAGGACGGCGAGCTGGTGACTGTCGAGCGCGAGCACATCGTGACCGGCAAGCCCGTCCCGCCCCGGGCTTCCTCGCGGCTGCGGATCAGCCCGGAGCAGCTGGAACGGGTGTGCCAGCTGGGATGGCGACCTGTGCAAGAGCGTGAGCTGGGTGACTGGACGCTGCGCGCCGCGAGCGGGTTCACCGGCCGCGCCAACTCCGTACGCGTCAGCGGTGACCCGGGACTGCCCTTCCACGACGCCCTTGATGAAGTGACCCACTTCTATGCCGACCACGGTCTGCAGCCGATGGCCCAGGTCGTCGTCGGCTCGGCTGGAGAGCAGGACTTCGAGAACCACGGCTGGCGGCCACGGCAGAGCGGACCCGACCCGATCGTGCAGGTCGCGTCGGTCGCCCAGGCGAGCCGCCGGGTTGCGACGCCCGACCGAGCAGCCACGGTCACCATCGACGACACGGTCGGGTCTGCCTGGTTGGGCCTGTACGGGAGAGCGGTCGGACTCGACCAGGCAGTTGTCGCACAGGTGCTGCAGTCCGGCGACGACGTCGCGTTCGCTCGTGTGGGAGATCCGGTGGTCGCGATCGGCCGCGGCGTGGTCAGCGGCGACTGGCTCGGCCTGCAGGCCGTCGAGGTTTCCCCCACTCATCACCGACAGGGCCTGGCGACGGCGGTGGTCGAGACGTTGCTCGCATGGGGGGCGTCGCGGGGGGCGCTGTCGGCGTACCTCCAGACGTTGCCCGACAACCTCGGCGCGGTGCAGCTCTACGCGCGCTTCGGGTTCACGACGCATCACGCCTACCGCTACCTGGTGCCACCGCCGGCGACCTGAACGGCTCGCTCAGCGGCAACGCACCTGGTCGAGCGGGACGTAGGCGGCATGGGTGCGCTCGGTGCGCTTGTGGCCGCCCTGCTTCAGCACCCGGGTGACGTCGTAGTCGAAGCCGGGCACCCCGTCACGCGGGACGCACGACTTGCGGGTGTTCGTGATCACCTGCGGCCGGACGACGTTGTAGCGCCCGGACGTCAGTGCCCTCACGGTCCAGTACGGCGAGCTCCACATCTCGATGTGCGCTATGCGTGCCGGCGCTGCTTGACGACCGGGGCTCTCGACGTAGGCGCGGATGTAGACGCCGTACGGCGACGCATTGGCGAGGACCAGGTCGGTGCCGGGCGGTTCGACATGGGCGTCGAAGCCGGGGGCGAAGGTGTCGGAGTAGATCCGCGCGTTCGTGTGAACCGCGATGTCGAGGCCTGCGTAGAACGCTGCGTCGTACGCCATGGACGCCACGAACGACGCCGCGGGCGATCCGTTGGCGCCGACACGACCCAGGAAGCTGAACCTCTGGCCGGGGCGCACCAGGGCACCGTCTAGCCGGCGCAGCATGGCGGTCGGGTCGGCTCGGTCACCAGCCTTGAACCGGACCTGCGTGCTGGCGACCTGCTCGGTGATGCGCATCAGCCGCAGGTCTCCGGTGCTGAGCGTGGGGTTGTCGGCCGTCGGCTTGGCGCGGGCAACACGCTTGGCACCGCGTGAGTCGACTGCCTTCAGCACCGCCTTCGCCAGATCGCCGGCGCCTACCGTGACACCGCTGGTTCCCGGAACGATCACGGGCCGACTACCCCGGAAGGAGATCCGGGCGTTGACCGGGCGGTGCGGCAGCTTCCGCATCGCCGGACGTGCTCGCTTGACAAGCTTCGCCTGGTCGACCGACAGCCGCAGGCCGTCGGTGCCCGGCAGCGCCTGAAGGGCCGGCCCGAACTCACGCGGGGTCAACGTCATCGCCGAGTCGGCGACCTTGATCCGGATCGGACCCGACACCGCTTTGCGGGCCACGGTCTCCTCGAACGTGGTCGCCTTGATGACGGTCACGTGCGGCTGGATCGTGCTGACGACGAGGTTCACGCTGTCATCCCCGGCGATGATGGCCTCCTTGAGGCGTTCGCCGCTGCTCTGGTAGTCGAGGGCCCGGCCCGCACGTCCGTAGGTCACCTTGGGCTGAACGCGGCGGAACGACACGCTCGAGTCGACGGGCTTGCGCTCGACCTGCTTGGCCACCTTGCGCAGGCTCGAGACCAGCGCGGCACTGTCGAGGTCGACGACGGGATCGAGCGTGTCTCCGCCGGTCAGCACGTGCAGCATGTGCCGCGGGTCCCAAGCGCTTCCGCCCAGGGCCAGGTCCAGGGTCGCGTCGATGTCGATCGTCAGCCCGGCCAGCTGCGGGTCGATGGTGTACGTCTTGCTACCGCCCGCGCTCACCTTGATCGGGTTCTCCAGACGGGGGGCCAGCTTCTCCTGGAGAACGGTCCGCGCCTTGTCAGGGCTCATGCCGCCGATATCGACCTCGGCGACAGTGGTGCCCGCCGGCAGCTTGTTGCCCGCCACGAGGTATCCGACGCCGTACAACGCGCCGATGACCACCGCGACACCGACGAGGAAGATGATCCCGAACCTCAGGTCGTGGGTCTTGGGCAGGTCGTCGACGTAGACCTTGCGACGTGGCCAGAGCCTCATCGTGGCGGTCCCCCGAAGGCGGACACACTGATGACGACTGCCACGGACGTCAGGAGATAGCCCAGACCGAGGCCGTCCTGAGCGAGCAGGTAGTCACCCTCGGGGCGGCCGGCGAGGACGAGACCGGTGCCGATGATCCACCCGCCTGCCGCGGCGAAGCCGAGGCCTCGCGTAAGCAGCCGCCCGGTGAGGACGATCGACGCCGATGCGGCAACACCCAGGGCGAGACCCCACGGCACGGAGACAAGGTCGGACCGGTAGACGAGCCGCGAGACCAGAGCCGACATGACAGCCACGGCCACTGATGATGCACCGAAGGCGACGGCCGTGGTGACAAGTGCTGCGCGCGACTGCGGCGCGCGCAGTCGTGGCGTCGGCGCCGCGGCTGGGACGTCGGTCCTCGCCGGGCGACCCTGCGTCACCGTCCTGCCCGTTGGCACGGGTCAGACCACACCGGAGAACAGATCACTCTCATGGCCGTTCTCGTCGCGCTTGCCCGGGCTGCCCTTGACCAAGCGGTAGGACTCGATCCCCCACACGTGGTTGCCGACGTTGTTCGACAGCGCGAAGAAGGGACCGTCGACCGCGATCTGCGTGGCGTGGGCTCGCATGGCATCCAGCTTCTTGTCGACGTGGTCGAGACCGTCGAGGGTGGCGGTGATGAACCTGTCAGGCGTCACGAAGGGCGGCAGCTCACCTTCGGGGTCCATCCCCTCGAACGCTGTGGTGTCGCCCGACGCGCGCAGGCGACGCAGGCCTTCGCGCATGCGTTCCTCGGACATCGCGTTCCAGTAGATCTTGGGGACGTCCCACGCCTCGCCGAGGTCTGTCCGGTAGCTCGGTACGGCGGCCAGCATGCTCCCGTACATCGCCACCCGGTGCGCCTGGATGTGGTCGGGGTGGCCATAGCCGCCGTGCTCGTCGTACGTCGCCATGACCTGCGGCCTGATCTCGCGGATCACCGCGACCAGATGGTTGGACGCCTCGACCAGGTCGGCAGCCCAGAACGAGTCGTCGCGGATCTTCTCCGGCGGGATGGCACGGCCGCGATCGTCGACGGCCATCCCGGTGTCTCGGTACCGGCCCGGGCCACCGAGGAACCGGTGGTCTGCGACGCCAAGGATCCGCATGGCGTCGGCGAGCTCACCGATCCGGTGCTCTCCCAGCGCGTCGCTCTCGTGGGCCGCCAGGTGTTCCAGCTCGGGCACCAGCACTTCACCCTCTTCGCCGAGAGTGCACGTGACGACCGTGACGTGTGCGCCCTCGGCCGCGTACTTGGCCATGGTGGCGCCGTTCCCGATCGTCTCGTCGTCGGGGTGGGCGTGCACCAGGAGCATGCGCCGGTCGGGCAGGGTCTCGGCAGTCATGACGTCCAGCCTACGGCGCCTCCAGTTGCTTCAACGCACGCCACTCTCCACCCCAGGCCGCCCCCTCTCTGGCTGAAGGTTCGGGTGACCGGTCGCCCGAACCTTCAGCCACAGGCGGACCTGATCGCCGGGAGGCGGGCGACCAGCTCACGCACGCGCTCCGCCGACCGGCCCGGCTCGCCGACCGCCCCGAGCGCCAGCAATCCCGGGTCGCCGGCCGCCTGACCGGCGGTGATCACGTCCACCGACCGCTGCAGCCGCGGCACCACGTGGTCGAGGATCTCGACCGCAGCGACCCCGGCGTACGCCGACGCCATCACCTCGAGCCGACGGGCGCTGACCGAGGTCCCCACGTCGCGGAACAACGGCACCCAGTTCCAGGCGGCGAACGCCAGGTCGTCGATAGGCCGGCCCGGCCCGGCCATGTCCCAGTCGAAGACGCCCACGACGCGCTCACCGTCAGCCGGGCCGCCCAATGCAACGTTGTAGGGCGCGAAGTCGTGGTGGCAGATGATCTCGTCGGCATCGAGTGGCCGGTTCGTCGTCCGCCAGACACCGGCGGGCCGGTAGTCCGCCACCACGTCATGGAACCGCCGGAGCCAGCGCATCGCGTCAGCCAGCGTGTCCGTTGCGATGAGCTCACCGTTGACGTCCGGGACGCGTCCGTCCAGGTAGCCGAGCACCTCGCGACCGCGCTCGTCCGCGCCGAAGACCAGCGGCACCGCGACCAGACCCGACCTGCGCAGGTGTTCGAGCAACCCATGCACCGAAGGGGACCACGGCCCCGTGGCGCGGCGAACGGTCTTCCCGATCCGAAGGGCACCACCGACGTTGCCACCCGCGAGCAGCTGTCCGTCGAGCAGTCGCTCGCGCAGCTCCGGCAGGAACGGCTGGTCCGCAGCCAACCACGCGACGTCGCCGAGCTCCTCAGGTCCGAGCCAGCGCACGGCATCGTGCTCGTGCGGGACTAGTTCACCCGACTGCAGCCGGGCAACCTTGACCGTCATCGAGTAGCCGGGCTTGATCGGTACCCGGCCTTCGAGTGCTCCGACGATGTCGATCGTGCAGCCGAGCTCCTCATAGATCTCCCGCACCACGGCGTCCTCCGCGGTCTCGTCCGCGTCGACCTTGCCTCCGGGAAGCTCCCAGCCGCCTGCTACATCGGTGGGCTGCACGCGGCGCGCGGCCAGCACCCGACCATCACGCACGATCGCGGCGGCCACGACCTCGATCTCCTCGGGCGGCTGCGGAATCGTCACGCCGTGCAGCGTCGCACATCCCGACAGATCGGAGGAATTGTTGGGGATCTGCTGGAACTCCCTCCAGACTGCGGACATAAGCAGGATGTGACAACGCTCGAGGGGACGACCATGGAGGAAGCCGGGCTCGACTGTCGTACCGACGACGCCACCCGGCCTGACGACCTGCTCGTCGAGGAGCTTCGTCACGGCAGCAGCGCGGCGTTGGCCGAGCTGTTCGATCGCCACGTCGACGCCGTGCATGCGTTCTGCTTCCGGCGGACCGCGTCGTTCGAGGCAGCGGAGGATGCCGTCTCCACGGTGTTCCTCGAGCTGTGGCGGGGTCGTGCCCGCGCCACCATCCACGACGGTTCCGCACTCCCCTGGCTCTATGGGATCGGCCGCAATGTGTGCCGCAACCTCGAGCGATCGCGGATGCGGCTGGGCCGCGCGTTGCGCCGGGTGCCGTCGGAGGGGACGGCATCCGGTGACACGTTGGCTGATGACGTCGTACGGCGCGTGGACTCCGAGCGCCGCATGGCCGCCGTGCTCGAGGCCATCGACGCCCTCCCTCCTCATGAGCGTGAGGTGTTCGAGCTGGTGGTGTGGGCAGAGGCGAGCTACGAGTCCGCCGCCGCCTCCCTCGACATACCGGTCGGGACCGTCCGGTCCCGTCTCTCGCGTGCGCGCCAACGGCTTGCGCTCGCTGCCCCCGATGAGTCCGGCCCTGCCGGAAGGACAACACCATGACCGACGAACGACCTGACCTCACCCCGCCTGACCCCGGGCCGATGTCCGACGACCGCAAGCATGAGATCCGGGCGCAGGTGCTGGCCGCGATCGGCGCGAGCCAGCCGCCACGACGCGGCTGGCTCGGGCCCGGCCTTGCTGCAGCCGCGGTAGCGGCCATCGTCGCGACCGGCGTGTACATAACGCACGACGACGGCTCGAACCGCTCCACGAGTCCGCTGCAGCCGGCCGACACGACCGTGTCGGCCCATACGGTGCCCTCCACGACGATCCAGAAGGGACCGCCACCTCCGGCCCCGCCACCCGCCGAGAACTGCGCGGACGCCGTCAATGAGCTCATCATGCAGTCGGCCCCACCGCTGGCCGGTGCGACCCCGACGGCCTCCCGGGCAGGCACCATCGGCACCACCTACCTGTACGAGTCGAAGGCCGCCTGGGTCGTGTGCGACGACTTCGCAAGCGTGGACGGCGGCGCCCCCACGTTGCTGCCGTGGCACCTCAAGTCCGACCCCTACTCGCCGACGGGGAGGACGATCGACGTCAGTGAGAACGTCGTTGGTGAACCCGGGCACCTGCACCACCAGTACCTCGCCGGCGGCCGGAACTTCACCGGTGTACGCGCCATTTCCTACACGTTCCCGGACGGACACACCGAGCAGGCGATCATCGGTCAGGACGGCCTCTGGACGATGAACTACCAGCCCACCGCCGGCATCCTCGTCGACCCGAACGTCAACGAGTCAGAGCTCGATCCCATCAAGGGCAGCGTGACCTATGACGCGGCGACCGGCGGTGCGATCGACACGACCACCCTGCGCTGGATACTCCGCACCTGCGCCCAGACCAACCACGGGTGCTGACGACACCTGTCTGAAACCTCACACGACCTCGGCGTCCGCGCAGACAGGCTCAGCGGTAAAGTGCGGGAAGTCGAGGACGCCGGGCGGCTGACGTTCGTCATTCGCGAGGCGTGTTGGCTTCGTACCCCTCGACCGACGCGCCCCTGACGAGCCGAAGGAAGCCGAATGTCCACTGGAGTCATGGGTCCGGGGCGTGCCCGGGTCCAAGCGAAGACGCTGCGTCAGGACCGGTGGTGGCTCGCGCCGCTCATCACCTTCATCGTCTTCACCGCGTTCGTCATCTACGCCACGTGGCGTGCGTTCTCCGGATCGAACTACTACTCGGCTCCCTACATCTCGCCGTTCTACTCGCCGTGCCTGACCGATGACTGTGTCTCGGGTTCGTCGGACTTCGGCCAGCCGTTCTCGTGGTGGCAGTTGTCGCCGGCCCTGCTGATCCTCATCTTCCCGCTCGGGTTCCGGCTGACCTGCTACTACTACCGCAAGGCCTACTATCGCGCGTTCTGGCTGTCGCCGCCGGCCTGCGCGGTCGCCGAGCCGCACGGCAAGTACACCGGGGAGGCCCGGCTTCCGCTGATCCTGCAGAACATCCACCGCTACTTCTGGTACGCCGCGATCGTCGTCTCGCTGATCCTCACCTACGACGTGGCCCTCGGCTTTCGTGACGAGCACGAGGACTGGGGCCATATGGGCCTGGGCACGGTGATCATGATCGTCAACATCGTGCTCATCTGGCTCTACACACTGTCGTGCCACTCCTGTCGTCACGCCGTCGGCGGCCGGCTCCGGCACTTCTCCAAGCACCCGGTCCGCTACAAGCTCTGGACCGCCGTGTCCAAGCTCAACCTGAGCCACGCGCGCTACGCCTGGCTCTCGCTGTTCTCCGTGGCGCTGACCGACCTGTACATCTACCTACTCGCCAACGGCACCTTCGACGACCCGAGGTTCTTCTGAGCATGTCCACCACTGAGCATCCCCACGGTCCGGACGAGAACCGGCACCCCATGACCGGCAACGTCACCTCGAGCGAGACCGAGGCACAGGACAGCCACGGTTTCGAGGAGCACGACTACGACGTCGTCGTGATCGGCGCCGGCGGAGCCGGGCTGCGTGCGGCCATTGCGGCGCATGACGCGGGCGCCCGCGTCGCGATCGTCTGCAAGTCCCTGCTGGGCAAGGCGCACACCGTGATGGCCGAAGGTGGCATCGCGGCCGCCATGGGCAATCTCTGGGAAGAGGACAACTGGCAGGTGCACTTCCGCGACACCATGCGCGGCGGCAAGATGCTCAACAACTGGCGGATGGCTCAGCTGCACGCCCAGGAGGCCCCCGAGCGGGTCATCGAGCTCGAGGAGTGGGGCGCCCTCTTCGACCGGCTCGACAACGGCCTGATCTCCCAGCGCGACTTCGGCGGCCACCGCTACGCGCGGCTCGCCCACGTCGGCGACCGCACCGGACTCGAGATGATCCGCACCCTCCAGCAGCGCGCTGTCGCGCTCGACATCGACGTGTTCATGGAATGCACGATCACCGAGATCTTCAAGGACGACGGCCGGGTGTCCGGCGCCTTCGGGTACTGGCGCGAGTCAGGCCGGTTCATCGTCTTCAAGGCGCCGAGCGTCATCCTGGCGACCGGCGGCATCGGCAAGTCCTACCAGGTCACCAGCAACTCCTGGGAGTACACCGGCGACGGCCATGCCCTCGCCCTGCGGACCGGCGCGTCGCTGATCAACATGGAGTTCGTGCAGTTCCACCCCACCGGCATGGTCTGGCCACCGTCGGTGCGCGGTCTGCTCGTCACCGAGTCGGTGCGTGGTGACGGCGGCGTCCTGCGCAATTCCGAGGGCCGGCGGTTCATGTTCGACTACATCCCGGAGTTCTTCAAGGCCGAGACGGCTGACACCGAGGAAGAGGGCGACCGGTGGTACGAGGACAAGACCAACAACCGCCGCCCACCTGAGCTGTTGCCGCGTGACGAGGTGGCACGTGCCATCAACTCCGAGGTCAAGGCCGGCCGCGGCACCCCGCACGGCGGCGTCTACCTCGACATCGCGTCACGGCGCAGCCCGGAGTTCATCAAGCGGCGGCTGCCGTCGATGTATCACCAGTTCAAGGAGCTCGCCGACGTCGACATCACGGCCGAGCCTATGGAGATCGGGCCGACCTGCCACTACGTGATGGGTGGTGTCGAGGTCGACCCCGACACCGCTGAGAGCATCGTCACCGGCCTGTACGCCGCGGGGGAGGTGGCCGGCGGAATGCACGGGTCCAACCGACTCGGTGGCAACTCGCTGTCCGACCTGTTGGTGTTCGGCCGTCGGGCTGGGCTCAACGCGGCGTACTACTCCCAGCGGACCGCCTCGAAGCGTCCCGTCGTTTCCGAGGACGAAGTCCGTGGAGCGGCAGCCCGGGCGTTGGCGCCGTTCGACGACGCGGGTGAGAACCCCTACACGATCCAGCACGACCTGCAGGACGTGATGCAGCGTCTGGTCGGCATCATCCGTAACGCCGACGAGCTCTCGGAGTCGTTGACGGAGCTCGAGCGGCTGCGCGAGCGGGCGGCACATCTGTCCGTCGAGGGTCATCGTCAGTACAACCCTGGTTGGCACCTGGCCGTCGATATCCACAACATGCTGCTGGTGTCGGAGTGCATCGCCATGGCAGCACTCGAACGCAAGGAGTCGCGAGGCGGCCACACCCGGGACGACTACCCCGGCCCCGACCCGCAGTGGGGCACGCAGAACCTCGTCCTGACGATGGACGACGAGTCTCATGTCGACCTGAAACATCAGCCGTTGCCCGTCATGCCCGACGAGCTCCAGTCATTCTTCGAGCAGTGAGGACGTTCCACTGATGGGCTACGACCTGAAGATGCGCATCTGGCGCGGTGACAAGACCGGCGGCGAGCTCGGCGACTTCACCGTCGACGTCGAGGAGGGCGAGGTCGTCCTCGACGCGATCCACCGCGTGCAGGCCACCCAGGCCGGCGACTTGGCGGTGCGGTGGAACTGCAAGGCCGGCAAGTGCGGCTCGTGCAGTGCGGAGGTCAACGGCAGGCCGCGCCTGATGTGCATGACCCGGCTCTCTGACTTCGACAAGTCCGAGACCATCACGGTGACACCGATGCGCGCGTTCCCGGTCATCCGCGACCTCGTCACCGACGTGTCGTACAACTACGAGAAGGCCAAGGAGATCCCGGCCTTCGCACCGACGCCGCGCGATGCGGACGGCAAGCGCCGCATGCAGCAGGTCGACGTCGAGCGTGGCCAGGAGTTCCGCAAGTGCATCGAGTGCTTCCTGTGCCAGGACACCTGCCACGTCATCCGTGACCACGACGACAACAAGCCCGCGTTCGCCGGACCCCGGTTCTTCCTCCGGTTCGCCGAGCTCGACATGCACCCGCTAGACACCAACGACCGGCGCAAGCTGGCGCAGGACTCCGGCGGTATCGGGATGTGCAACATCACCAAGTGCTGTACCGAGGTCTGCCCCGAGGGCATCAAGATCACCGACAACGCGATCATCCCGATGAAGGAGCGTGTGGTCGACCGCAAGTTCGACCCGGTCACGTTCCTCGGCTCGAAGATCTTCAAGCGCAGCGACCGCGCCTCGCGCCAGGAGCTCTGACCACGCTCCCCCGCCGTTCTCCCCCTGAAAGAGCCCTGAGGAGAGCCCCCGAGGCAAACTGCCTGTCCTGGCTGCACGTTTGCCTAGTGCACAAGCCAGGTGGCTTGTGAACTAGGCAAACGCACCTCTGCGACTGGGTGCTTGCCTTCGGGGTATGACGGCCGGACGACGAACCCTAGGCGGCCGCCAGGTGTGCGCCCCGCCGGGGGGTCTCGCGCGTACTCCGCTCGACCAACGACGGGTCGTCAGCCGGCCCGACACGTGACGATGCCACCGACGTCAGCACCGACAGCAGTGCGGCCATCAAGGCGGTCGACAGCATCGCGTACCACGGGGCGTGGAAGAGATCCATGCCTCCGGCGCCGAGCAGCGCCACCAGCGCCTGCGCGAACGACTTGACCGCACGTTCGACGGTCATACTCCAGAACGACTTGCTGAACATGATCATGGTCGGTTCCTCCGACGCGACCGGAAATGGATGCCATCAGGAGGGTCGAACGCTCGGCCCAGATACGTGGCATCTGCCACGGGCGTACGGTGAGGCCATGGCCGACCTACTGAAGCAAGCCCAGCTCGATGACGCCCTCGGCTCCGCCTTGAGCTCCTGGACTCTCGAAGGCGGCGACACGATCCGGCGCGACATCACTGCCGAGACCTTCGCCGGCGGGATCAGGCTGGTCGACGAGGTCGCAGCCATCGCCGACGCGATGGACCACCATCCGGACATCGACATCCGCTGGACCACGCTCACCTTCCGGCTGTCGACGCACTCCGCAGGTGGGCTGACCGACAACGACCTGCGGCTGGCTGCCGAGATCGACCGACTGGCTCCGTGAGACCCGTCCCATGACCGTCACCCGCGTCACGCTTGTCACCGCCCAGCTGCTGGTCGTGATCGTCCTCGCTGCTCTGTTGGGCGCCGGATACGCCGCATCGAACGAACACACCCCCGGGCCACCGCAGCACGCAGTCGGACTCCACGAAACCGGCCGTCAGAGCAAGCCCATCTACTCGACCGTTGTCTACCACCCGCACCAGATGTGCGACGAGCTCCGCCACCCCGTTGCCAGGCAGAGCAAGCGCTCCTGATCGCAACGGGGTCACGCCGCGGTTGCAGCCGGGTCAAGACTCGCGCGGATACCGCCGCAGCCCGGCAGTTCCGCCCTAGCATCGCCCCATGACGAGCCCGGCTGACCATGCTCACGACTTCGACTTCTGGATCGGTGAGTGGGAGGTCTTCGGACCGCAGGGCACGCAGGTCGGTACCAACACGATCACGGCACTCTTCGGCACCGGCGCACTTGCGGAGCACTGGCGGGGCGCCGGCGGTATCGAAGGTCGCAGCCTCAACGCCTACGACGTCACGCGCGGCTGCTGGCACCAGACCTGGGTCGACGCGACAGGCACCCTGCTGCAGCTCGACGGTGGCTGGCATGACGGTGCCATGGTGCTCGAGGGCGTTGCGGCATCGGACGACGACCCGGCCAGGACGGACCTCCAACGGATCACCTGGACACCCGGGGACACCGGCGAGCAGGTGCGCCAGCTGTGGGAGGTGTCCGGCGACGACGGGGCGAGCTGGACGATCGCGTTCGACGGCCGGTACCACCGCCGGACGCCGTGACGTCGCACGCCGCCGCCACCCGGCGACGTGGAAAGCGCTCGCCGTGCCGGACCGCAGTGGCTAAGGTCCGCGAGTGGACATTCGTATCGCGACGTCCGCGGACTGGCCGAGGATCTTCCCCATCTTCAGCCGGATCGTCGACGACGGCAGGACCTACGCTTTCCCGCGCGGGCTGACCGAGGAGGCGGCCCGCCCCTGGTGGATGGAGGAGCCCCCGGGCCAGACCGTCGTCGCGACCGATGCGGGCGACATTCTCGGGTCGGCCAAGATGGGCCCCAACCGGCCCGGCCCCGGCTCCCACGTGGCGACGGCGAGCTTCATGGTCGATCCGGACCGGCAAGGCCGCGGCATCGGGACCGCCCTCGGCCAGTACGTCGTCGAGTGGGCGCACAGCCATGGCTTCCACGCCATGCAGTTCAACGCCGTCGTGGAGACCAACGCTGTCGCGGTCAGACTCTGGCATTCTCTCGGCTTCGAGATCCTGGCCACCGTGCCGGAGTCATTCGACCATCCTGATCATGGTTTGGTCGGTTTGCACGTGATGTACACGAAGTTCTGAATCATCCCTGCGACTCGTTCACCTGCTTGTGACAGGGCGTGAGCACCCCTTGACACATGGGTCAGAATCGACGCATGGAGCTCGTCCGTCATCGCATTCTCACCGGCAGCTGCCCTGAATGTGGGACCCGGCTCACCGGCCAGGAACGCGGCCAGTCGATGGATGACGACACCCCGGTCGAGTGGGTCCTCGTCAAGCAGTGGTGCTACAACGGCTGCCTGTCGATGAACGACGGCCGGGTCATTCCGGTGCAGCCGAAGAAGTCCGGCGCCGATGCGGGACACACCGGCACCACACACCTCATCATCGGCCGCTGACGGCCTCGTCAGCGCGCGCGTCGTCGCGCTCCGCCACCGCTGGCTCGTCGCCGGAACCCGTCCACCTGCCGGGAACGGCAACTGCGAGCACGAGCGTCGCCAGGACCAGCAGTCCGGCCGAGGTGACCAGTGCCGTCGTCATCCCGTCGACGAACGCCTGCCGCGCCCCGGTCGCCAACCCGGCTCCTCGGTCACCCAGCTTCGATGCGATGCCGAGGGCCGCGGCCAGGGAGTCCTGAGCGGAATGCACGAGTCCGGCAGGCGCGTCGTCCGGCGCCGCCGAGGCCACGCCGGAACGGTACTGCTGGTTCAGGATGCTGCCGAGGACGGCGATGCCGAGTGTTCCGCCTACCTCGCGCGCTGCATCGTTCACCGCCGAACCGACCCCCTGCTTGCTCTTGGGGAGAGCACTGACGATGTCGGTGGTGGCGGGCGCCGTGGCCAACGCCATACCCGCGCCGCTCGGAATGAGGCCTGCCAGCAACAGCCAGTACGACGAGTCCGGCCCGAGCTGGCTGAACACCGCCATGCCGAGCGACATCAGCAACAGACCCGCCACGGCGAGGGGGCGCCGGCTCACGCGTCCGGCGAGGCTTGGAACCCGACGCGACAGTCCAGCCAGCACCATCGCCATCGGCACCAGCGCCAGACCGGCCTCCAGAGACGAGTAGCCGAGGACCAGTTGCACGTACTGGATGATGAGGAAGACGAACCCGAAGAACACGAAGAACTGCAGGGTGATCGACAACACCCCGGTCCCGAAGTCTCGCCGCGCGAACAGCCGGGGGTCCAGCAGTGGCTCGTCGGCGTAGAGGCCCCAGCCGACCCACAGCGCCAGTCCGACAGCCCCGACGGCGAACGCCGACACGGTGAGGTGGTCACCCCAACCGCGCTCGGGCCCTTCGATCGCCCCGAAGACGACGGCGGCCAGTGTCACGACGGAGAGCAGCCCGCCCACGTAGTCCACGCGGGGTGGATGCTCGTCGCGGGAGTTGGGGATCACCTGCAGAGCCACCAGCCCGACCACGGCGCCCAGCACGGCGCTGAACACGAAGACGGATTGCCAGCCCCACACCTCGAGCAACAGTCCAGAGGCGAGCAGGCCAAGGACCGCACCTGCACCGGCGACGCCGATCCAGGCTCCGACAGCCCTTCCGCGCTGGTCCTCCGGAAATGACGTCGTGATGATCGACAGAGTCGTCGGCATGACGAGCGCCGCGCCGATCCCCATCAGCGCGCGGAGCCAGATCAGCGCCTCCGGGACATCCGTCAGCGCCCCGAGTCCAGCGCCGGAGGCAAAGACCAGCAGCCCGATCACGAGCACCGGCTTACGGCCGTACCGGTCCCCCAACGCTCCCGCCGGCAGCAGCAAGCCCGCGAACACGAGGGCGTAGGAGTCCACGACCCACTGCAGCTGACTGGTCGTTGCGCCCGTGTCGCCCGCCAGGTCCGGCAGCGCCACGTTCAGGGCCGGCACCGCTGCCACGACCAGCGCCAGGGACAACAGGACCACGGGCAGGGTCCCTCGATGATCGGTTGTTCGGCTTCGCATGACATCTCCTTCTCCATGACAACCAAAGTCAACGTACGTTGACTTCCTAGGAAAGTCAACAGTCGTTGACTTCATTCCCGTCACCTGCGAGGTTGATGACAGGAGGGATGCCGATGACCGGGCACGAGGTGTCGACGCCGACGAAATCCGAGCGGACGAGGGCCGCCATTCTCGCGGCTGCGCGCGATCACTTCGGTCGGCTCGGGTACGACCGGGCCAGCATCCGGGCGATCGCGGCGCAGGCTTCCATCGACCCCTCGATGGTGATCCGCTACTTCACGAGCAAGCAGGCGCTGTTCGCCGAAGCCGTCGATGTCGACCTGATGATGCCCGACCTGTCAGCGGTGCCCCCCGCACGATGCGGGCGCCTGCTGGTCGAGCACTTCCTCAACCGATGGGAGGGCGAGCTCAGCGACGACGTGCTGGTCATCCTGTTGCGGACCGCAGTCACCGACGAGCACGTCGCCCAGCGGCTGCGCGCCGTCTTCACCGGGCAGGTCGCTCAAGCCCTGCGGGCGGTCGTCGGGGGCGACGACCTGGACCGCCGGGCTGGCCTGGTCGCAAGCCAGATGATGGGCATCGCCATGACGCGATACCTGCTGCGACTGCCCGGCATGGCCGACCGCAGCACGGCGGGACTTGTGGCCGACGTCGCTCCCACCGTCCAGCGGTACCTGACGGGCAGGCTCTCCGACTCGCTTTGACGTCTTGACGAAGGCGACGCCGTTACGGTGTCGCCGGAGTGATCCAGCGACCGTCGAGCGCTGCCTCGACCTCCCGGACGTAGGACTCGATCAGCTGCCGCTCCTCGGCGTCGAAGTCCTGCTGGGCAACGCTGCGCTGCAACCTGCTCAGCTGGCTGCGCACCTCGTCCTGATGCGACGACACATCGGTGGACCAGGCCAGGTCGCGGAGCAGCCAGAACAGTCGGGCCGCCACCCCTGGGTCAGCGGCGCCATACCGTCGTGGCTGCTGCACCGCCAGGTCGAGCAGCTCACCGAAGCTCGACCGCCGGATCGCGACGCGCACCTTCCCGTCGTGGTCTCGTACGAGCTGCGGCCCCAGGTCACGTGCGACGAACTCGCGAAGGAGGGCCGCCGACTTGTCGATCGTGTGGCAGGCCGTCGTGGGGTCGTTGATACCGGGCGACAACGCTTTCGTGGCAACGTCAGCGAGCTGACGCAGACCGTAGCTGACGTCGTGGATCGACGTACGCTCGAAGCCCAGCTCCAGACCCGCCGAACAGCGCTCCGTCAGCCGTTCGAACTCGTCGTCCGGCCAGGTGGCCACGGCAGCGCGCGGCCATACCGCGGCCACCGGGGTACCGGCCACCACGAAGCTGCCGAGGACACGCTGGACCACCATGGCCGCCTCGTGATCGCGCATGACCTTCAACAGGAGCTCCCCGTCCACGGCGTTGAGGAAACCCGAGGTCGGAGCCAGGATCAGGCGCGCGTTCTCCGGCGTCTGGGGCAGCGCCTCCTCGACGTGGCCAGGCTCTCGCGCAGGAAGCTCGCGGAAGGCCGTCTGCTTCGCGTCGTCATGGACCTGCTCCAGCATCGTCTCGACCCGGATCTGACGCACGAGGTGAGCGAGGAACAGCACGAGAGCCAGCACACTGGCCAGCGCGAGCAGGAAGCCGAAGGTCACCGCCATCTGCGGCACGACCTCGGCCTGGTTCGAATGCTCGGTCCGCACGGTGCGCAGCACCGTCATCGCGTACACGAACGTGGCCAGGAAGACGGCGAGCGTGGCCTGCACGAAGCGGTCACGCGTGAACGTGCGCAAAAGGCGGGGCGAGAACTGACTGCTGGCCAGCTGCAGCGTGACGACGGTCAGCGAGAAGGTCAGCGACGTGACCGTGATGAGTGACCCTGCGATGGCGGCCAGCAGGCTGCGAGCCGCTTCCGCGTCACCGCCGAAGATGAGATCCGAGACGTTCGACGGCAGATCGTCATCGACCGCCGCATCGAGCTTGGTGAGGGCGATCGCCACCACGACCGCGATCACGATCCCGATGGCCGGCAGCGGCCAGAGCCGGGTACGCAGCCTGTCGAGGACCTGCGCCACGATCTCCCGAGGCGATCCCACACCCATGCGCTGCCTTCCCGACGACTAGCCCCAGCGAGCTTGCTGAGGCGTCCAGCCTGCCAGGGAAGTTCGGCCGCTGCGCAAGCGAGGTCGCCACGCCAAGGCCGGGAGGCGTCAGGGTGCCTCAGGAGCCGCACGGCAAGGCGGCGAGGTGGCTCGCTGTCAGTTGCCGAGCGAGCGGATGAACTCGAACTGGTCGGTCATCCCGACGTGCTGGACGAAGACCCAGACGGCGAGCATCACGGCGCCGACCAGCAGCAGCCCCAGGGCAAAGGTGATCCCCTTCTCGGGGCTCTTCTGCGGCTCATGGCCGGGTCGGAACTGGCTGCTCATGATCCAAGTGGACCAGACCGGTGAGCATATTATCCGCGACATAACGGCAATCGTCCTGACCGCGTACGCTCGGTGACGATTCGGACGTTAGGTCCGATAGAGGGCGGGACCCCGGCACGCACCGAGAGCCGCACCGGGGTCACCAGCAGCGCGAGAGCGGCTGCCTACGCGCCCTCCCCACGGGCTGCCCCCTCAGACAGCCGGTTTGAATGACGCACAACGACCGTAACGAGACATCGAGGCGCGACGTAAGCGTCCGTTTGGACCTACTTGGTCATCCGTTCAGTCACCCCGCCCGGTGCCGGAGCACCACCCCTTCGCACCTGGTCACGTGCGGGTGCTGCCTGTCGCCGCTGCTCGTCGCCATAGCCCGAAGGGGCCATACGAAAAGAATCATCTAGTCATGATTTGGCTAGGACGAGTCACGCGGCTTGGTGTACATCCATCTAGTGTTGGGAGTTCTTGCCCCCTTTCGAAGGTTTGGTTCATGCGTATCTGGTTCGCCCTTGTCCTTGGTTTGCTTCTCGTGGTGCTCCCGATGACCGGGACAGCATCCGCCGCCAAGGCCGGGTTCGGCGGTCATTGGCAGCTCGACGAGAAGAACGGCGACACCGCGCACGACAGCAGCGGCCACGGCAATCACGGCGCGAACCACCACACAGTGGGCAACGGCTCCGGGTACGAGTTCAACGGCACCAACGCCCGGGTGATCGTCGCCTCTTCGAACAGCCTCAATCCCGGCGGCAGCGACTTCTCCTTCGGCGTCACGCTCAAGATGACCAAGGCGCCGAGCAAGGTCGGCGAGACGTATGACGTGCTGCGCAAAGGACTGGCGTCGACCAAGGGCGGCGACTACAAGATCGAGATCAAGAACGTGAAGGGCAAGGCCGTGGCACGGTGCGTGGTCAAGTCCGTTCGAGACGACGGCAGACGGGTGAACTCCAACATCCAGGGCCTCCGCAAGCGAGACCTGGCCGACGGCAAGGTGCACCACCTCACGTGTGCGAAGACCGACAGCTCCATCAGTCTCAAGGTCGACTCGCTGAAGCTCCGCTCCAAGACGTATGCCGCCGGTCTCGGCACGGTGTCGAACAGCAGGGACCTGGCCATCGGGGCGAAGGCCGAGTCGACGGCCAAGTCCGGCTTCGACTGGTACCACGGTGTCATCAACGATGCCTGGGTGAAGGCGTCCTGAGCTGACCACGTGAGTTCGCATGATGGCCGGCGGGCGCCGACGCAGGTCGCGAGTGTGGGCGACCTGGTGCCTCTGGTCGGTGCCGTAGCCGGAGCACGACCGCCGATCGTCGGGGTCTCGGGGTTCGGTGGCGCCGGCAAGTCCACGCTCGCAGCGCGACTGCAGGAGCAGCTGAGCGGCTCCGTCGTCATCCCCGGAGACGAGTTCCTGTCGGAGCGGCCACCTGCCGGCCGTTCCGCCGACTGGAGTGCCGTCGACCGCGACAGACTCCGGCGGCAGGTGCTGGACCCGGCTCGCGAGGGTGCCCGAGTTCGCTATCAGGTCTGGGACCCAGCCGATCGTGCCCCGGGCCCCTGGGTGGAACTCGACCAACCGACCGCGATCATCGTCGAGGGCTTGGGGCTGTACGTCCCCGAGCTCATCGATCTGTTCGACCTGGCGGTGTGGATCGACGTCGACCTGGACACGGCCACAGAGCGCGGCCGGTGGCGCGACGAGCACGTCTACGGCAATCCGCAGACCGACCTCTGGCTCGACGTGTGGAAGCCGAACGACGCCGAGTTCTTTAGGCGTTTCCGACCGGACCAGGCAGCAGACGTGCTCTACTCGTCGACCGACGGAGCCCAGTCGTCCGGACCGCTCGCCTGACCCTGCTCGATCGGGTCACTCACGCGAGAACGGCAGCACGTTGGTCATCCACGCGATGAACTCCGACGGGTTGCGCGACTGTGTCCAGATCCGGCCGGGTCCCCTGACGTCGAACACGAACCCCTCACCGCTCTTGGCGGACTGAATGAGCCCGCCCCCGGCTGCCCGACGCAGCTGGGTCTGCACGCTGTTGTCCCACGCGACCATGTGACCGGAGTCCACGACCACCGACTCGTTCGGTCCCAGGTCGGCCGCGTCGATCGCGCCGTACGCCGCCAGGACCACCTGGCCCTGTCCGGAGGCCCGGACGAGGAACCCACCCTCGCCACCGGCAAGGTTCTTGAAGCCACCCCACGACGTGTCGATCTCGACCGATCCGTCCGAGCACAGGTAGCTGCCGCGCGTGATGTTCAGCCCCTCCGAGACCGGAAGCCCGATGGCGTCGCCCGGCAGGCGGGCCGCGAAGTCGACCCAGCCGCCCACCGCCGGGGCGGTGTACGTGGTGATGAAGAACGACTCGCCGCCGAGCACGCTTCGCTTGAGTGATTTCATGAGCCCGCCGGAGGCCTTCGCCTCGATCGCGACGTCGGCTGACGTCGCCATCATGGCTCCCGACTCCGCCCGCACCGTCTCACCGGGAGCGAGCGTGCAGCGAGCGACAGCAAAACCGGGATTGTGACGGATAGTGATGTCCATCAGGTGACCCTATGGCCTTCGGCGTCGGAATCTTCGCAAGACAGCGAGGAGCAGATCGGTCGGCACGCCGAAGCCAGCCCGACCCCGCTGCGTGGACGAGAACGGACCGCTCCGATTCTTTGCTTGTCGAGCGACTAGCATCGATCCGGTGACCACCACATCCCAACCACTCGGCGACACGAGTCCGACCGCATCTGCGGACGTGCTCGAGGGACGTTTGCCGCGTCGAGCCTGGCTGCCGCTCGAGCTGACCATCGTGGCGGCGCTCATCTTCGTCTACGGTCGCATTCGCGCTCTGGCGGACACTCGTACGTCGTTGTCGCTGCACGACGGGCTGCAGGTGCTGGCTGCGGAACGCCATCTCGGTCTCGACTTCGAGCTGCCCATGAACCTGTGGCTCGCCGGGCACCATCAGTTGTCCGAGATCTCGAGCTGGTACTACCAGCTGGCTCACCTCTCGGTAACGCTGAGCGTCCTCGTGGCCTGCTTCATCTACCGGCCGGACATCTACCGAGCGGCACGAAATGCCTTGGTGCTCATCAACGTGATCGCCCTCGCCGTCTTCTGGGTCTATCCGGTGGCTCCGCCGCGGTTGCTGCCTGGCGGCCGGTACATCGACGTGACTCAGATGACCGGCGTCGCCACCGCATCCAGCACGGCGGCGCCTAACTTGTACGCCGCCATGCCGTCCCTGCACACCGCCTGGGCCGTCTGGGCGGTGGTGATCGTGTTCCTCATGGTGCGCGTCTGGTGGGTTCGCGCGTTGAGCGTGGTCCATCCAGTCCTGACCGTGGCGGTCATCATTGCCACGGGGAACCACTACTTCCTCGACACGGTGGCCGGCGCGGCCGTGACCTTGGCGGCAGCAGCAGCCGTCGGCCTGTTGCCGGGGTCACGCTGGTTCGAACCGGACCGACGGGCGATGGCGACCAACCCGATCGGTTGACGACGTCGGTGACCCCGTGAACCAGCCCGGCTCGTGACTCGGTAGCCGCCATTCGGTCCAGGCACCGCTAGAAGATCGACCAGCCCGTTCGCGTCGTGAACAGATCGAGCGCTGCAACGCCGGCAGCGGAGTTGCCGGAGACGCCCAGAGCCGGGCTCCACACGCAGATCGTGCAACGGTCCGGAATGACGGCGAGAATCCCCCCGCCGACCCCGCTCTTGCCAGGCACCCCCACCCGGAAGGCGAACTCACCGGCGGCGTCGTACGTGCCGCAGGTGAGCATGACGGCGTTGATGCGCTTGGTCTGGCTCAGTGACAGCATCCGCGTGCCGTCGGCTCGGAACCCGTGCCGTGACAGCAGCCCGCCACTCAATGCAACCTCCCGGCAGGTCATCGACAAGGAGCACTGCCAGAAGTAGTTCTCGAGCACCTGCTCGACCGGGGACTCGAGGTTGCCGTAGCTCGCGAGCAGGTGCGCCATCGCGGCAATGCGATGGCCCTGCTCGCTCTCCGATCGTGCGACATCGGGGTCCACGTCGATCTGCGGGTTGCCGCTTTCGGCTCGGACCAGGTTGCGCATCACGGCCGCGGCGTCCCCGGTGACCTGATGCAGCCTGTCCGTGACGACCAGCGCACCGGCGTTGATGAACGGGTTGCGCGGCCTGCCCGCCTCCTGGTCGAGGTGCAGCATCGAGTTGAAGGGGTTGCCCGACGGCTCTCGTGAGACCCGGCTCCAGATCCGATCTCCGTCGTGCGCCATGACCAGAGCCAGGCTGAAGACTTTCGAGATGCTCTGCACCGAGAACGCGACGTCGGCGTCGCCGGTCGCGTGGATGCCACCGTCGTTCATGGCGACGACCATGCCGAACTGGTGGGGATCGACCTCAGCGAGACTGGGAATGTAGTCGGCCACCATTCCCTGCCCGAGCGTGGGCGCGACCTCGATCCTGATCTCCTCCAACAGGGCGTCCAGGTCCATGGCGCTGATTGTGCCGTGGTGGGGTCGCCCGACCGTACGCGGGCGGAGCAACGCCGGCCGACACCGCGGCGACCGCTAGAAGGTTCGGCGAACCGCTTGCATGCGCTACTCCGGTGCCGAAGCCACGAAGACGAGTTCCAGACCTGGGCGATCAGGAGCGTCGCGGACGTCATCGACGCGGAAGCCGGCCTGGCGCAGGGTGTGCTCCACCTCGTCCCGATCACGGAAGCGCAGGGTCGAGTCGGAGGTGAGGACGAGACCATCGACGCGGTACCACCACCTGAACGACACCAACGGCTCCCGGATCTCGGTGACCTCACACCACGTCTCGACCTCACCGACCGACGCGATCTCGGAAATCCGCCGGGTCTGGTCAGGGTTCCAGCCGAGCCATGCCTTCCGCGCCGGATCACGGGTCTCGAGGACGAGGCGACCCCCGGGTCTCAGCGCAGCCCGGATGCCGGTCAAGCTCCTCAGCCAGTCGTCGTCTGTCAGGAACACCTGCGCCACGTTGCCTGTCATGGTCGCCAGATCGACCTGCATCGAAGGCAGCGTGGTCGCATCCCCATGGATCCACCGGACGAGGTCGGCTCCTGGTTTGCCGCGCGCCACGTCAAGGGATGCCGACGCGGGATCGAGTCCGACGACCTCGAGGCCGCGCAGTGCGAGCTGACACGCGAAGGTGCCTGTCCCGCATCCGACATCGAGCAGACTGTCGGCCTCGAGCTCCTCGGCCATGCCTGCGTAGACCTCGAGGTCGGTGCGATCTGGGTCGAGCGGATCGTAGAGCCGCGCCAGGCGATGGACATTGAAGGCGCGGTCGGGCATGTGGGGACCCTAGATCTGCAACCGGCACTCGCGCGATCCGATTTGTCGGTCGACGCCGAGCGGGTCGTGCCTCGCCGCGCTAGCGTCCTGCCTGTGAGCGAGAACAACGAGCGCCCCGAACCCGAGGTCGAGGAGGCGTTCGACCGCATCGTCGACGAAGGCCAGGAACGACTCGAACGCCCGCTCCTGGCCTTGCTGTCCACGGGGCTGTTGGGTGGCATCGACGTCGGCACCGGCGTACTCGCCTATCTGGTGGTGAAAGCGCACACCGGTGACACGTTGCTCGCCGGGATCGCGTTCTCGATCGGGTTCGTCGCGTTGTTGCTGGCGCGCAGCGAGCTGTTCACCGAGAACTTTCTGGTGCCGGTCACCGCCGTCGTCGCCCGCAGCGGGACACTTCGCGGTCTCGCCCGGCTCTGGATCGTCACTCTGCTCACGAACCTGGCCGGCGGCCTGCTCATGATGTGGATCGTGATGAAGGCGCGGCCTGACCTGCACGCCACCGCGATCGAGGTCGGCACCCACTACGCGGACCTCGGCGTCAGCCTGCGGAGCTTCACACTGGCCGTGCTGGCCGGAGCGGTCATCACCTTGATGACGCGTATGCAGCACGCCACGGAAAGCCTGGGCGTTCAGCTGGTACCGGCGATCCTCTTCGGCACCTTGCTCGCGGGAGCTGAGCTGTTCCACTGCATCCTGGACTCGCTGTTCATGTTCGCGGCGATGATCGCCGGAGCCGACTTCGGGATCGGCACCTGGCTGCTTGCGTTGGCCTGGTCGGCGTTCGGCAACGTCGTCGGCGGCATCGGTCTGGTGACCGCCATCCGACTGCTCCGCGTGCCGCGCCGGGTCGAGGAGTCACGGGCGGAGGGATAGCCGGCCGACCTCTCCGGGGGTCGGGGTTCGGACCGCGTGCACCGCCTTGCGCCGCGGGCTAGGTTGGCGCCATGACTGACAGCACCCCCAAGAGCTCCGTTCAGGTTCCCGACATGCAGGTCGAGCTGGCCAGCGGGGCGCGCATGCCGCTACTGGGCTTCGGAACCTGGCAGATCAAGGGCGCGGAGGCCGTTCGAGCGACGCGATCGGCTCTGGAGGTCGGTTACCGACACCTCGACACCGCAACCGTCTATGACAACGAGGCCGAGGTAGGGAGCGCGCTCCGAGACAGCGACGTTTCTCGTGAGGACGTATTCGTCACCACGAAGTTTCCACCCAACCGTGCCGGCGACGAGCTGACCACGCTGCGCGCCAGCCTGGACCTGCTGCAGACCGACTACGTCGATCTGTGGCTCATCCACTGGACGCCTTCACACGGTGTCGGCACCGACATCTGGGAGGCCTTCGTCGAAGCGAAGGAGCAGAAGCTGGTCCGAGACATCGGCGTCAGCAACTACTCCGTGGACCAGCTCGACCAGCTGGCGTCCGCCACGGGTGTGACGCCCACGGTCAACCAAATCGAGTGGAGCCCGAAGCTGTTCGATGCAGGCCTGGTCAAAGAGCATCGCGCCCGAGGCATCGCACTCGAGGGGTACAGCGGACTCCGCGGCGGAGTACTCGACCATCCCGCCGTCGTCGGGGTGGCGCGGACTACCGGCCGCACACCCGCGCAGGTCGTGATCAGGTGGCACCTCCAGCACGACATCATCACGATTCCGAAGTCCAGCAACGCCGAGCGCATCGCTGCCAACGCCGACGTCGGTGGGTTCGAGCTCTCGGACGACGACATGGCCACCCTGGACGCGCTCTCCTCCAGCTCCTGACACCGGCCGCGGCCGGCGCGACAGACTGCGCATTCGGCCCTTGAGCAGAGGAGCAGACTCCCGTGCTGGCGGCCACGAACAGCGCAGGGTGGCTGCTCTGCGTTGCCTCCTCGACCCTCTGCTTTCCGGCCCTGGTGTCGGGCAACCAGTGGGCCGCCGTCGCGAACTGTTGCCTGTCCATCGCGATCTGCCTCCGCAACTTCAAAGCCCAGGCTGACTCGACGGGTGCCCGACACGGCCAGTCCAATCCCGGCATAGCCGATTCGGCGGCCGATGTCGGACGTGTCGTCGATCGGCCCGTGGTGCTGGCGAACCCGTGATCGGTGTTACGTGGGAGGCCTTCTCGCGCTGCATGTAGTCTGGCGACACCGCTTGCGACTAAAACGGTCACGCGGAACCCCTCGAGTCAATATCTTGGGACCTTGGGCGCGTGGCATTTTACGGGGGCTCGTCGTCCGCAAGGGGCATCCCACTCGACTTCGGGGGATCGATGAGCAAGACGCGCACCGCACGAGGGGGACGAGCGCGGTCACTTGCCATCTCCGCGTGGCCCGTTCGGTTCAAGGTGACACTCGCGATCGCGATCCCGCTGGTGCTGGCCGCCACGTTGGGCGGGCTACAGGTCCGTAGCGACCTCACCGAGGCCGCCAACACGTCATCGAGTGTCCGCCAGGTCACCGTCCTCAGGCCTCTCATCGCCTATCTGACCTCGGCGGAACGGGCGATGGTGGCCGCGCAGACCCCGTCGGCTGCGGGCGCTGCAGAGGTAGACGCCGCCGTTCAGGACGTTCAGAACGCCGCCGATCAGCTCAGGACCGTCCGCGACACGGCGGACCTGACGACAGCTCAGCGGTACCAGCTCGACGCCTTGCTTGACCTGAGCCGCGCCGTTCGCCAGGCCGGTACGGAGACCTTGAGCCCGGGCACCTGGATCGCGGAGCTGAGACAGCTCCAGTCCGGCGTGACACAGCTGATCACGACCATCGTGAACGCCCAGCTCGATCCCGAACCACGCCTTGAGCTCCTCTCCCAAACACTCAGCGGTCGGTTCTCGCTCGCCATGGAGCAGGCGCTGGTCGCGACCAAGCGAACCGGCGATACCGGTTCGCTGGAGCTCTTTGCCGAGCTTGGCGTCGAGGGCGCCGCCATCGACCGGTTGGCAAGCGGCCTGGGTGACGCCGAGCCCGCCATCGCAGTCCTCCGGACCGAGAACGCCGAGCGATCGCGAACGGTCCGCACCGGTGGAGACGATCTCGGCGGAGCGGCTGCCTACACCCAGTACGACACGCTCATCGTGAAGCTGTTGGACGGCATCGACACACGGCTGTCCGACTCCGCCAGCCACGCAAGCAGGACTGCGCTTGTCAGCGGTGGCCTCCTGATCGCCGCCCTGTTCGCCACCATCCTGTTGGCGTTCCTGGTGTCGCGCCTCCTGCTCATCCCGCTCCGCAGGGTTCGCGAGGGCGCCCGGACGGTTGCCCACGAGCAGCTGCCCACGGCGGTCGCCCGGATCCGCAACGGTGAGGACCCTGGCCCCATCACGCCGATCGATGTCACCACGCACGAGGAGGTGGGCCAGCTGGCCCGTGCCGTCGACGACCTGCACCGACAAGCCGTCAGCCTGGCGTCCGGAGAGGCCAGGCTGCGGTCACAGGTGAGCGAAATGTTCATCACCCTGTCCCGGCGCAACACCTCCCTGATCAACCAGCAGCTCAGCCTCATCGAGACGTTGGAGAAGGACGAGGAGGAGCCGCGTCGTCTCGAGAGCCTGTTCCGGCTCGACCACCTGGCTGCGCGGATGCGTCGAACGGCCGACAGCCTGCTCGTGCTCGCCGACGCACCGACCCACACCAGTGCCGAGGACAACCTCACCGTGGCCACCTCGTTGCAGGCCGCGACAGCAGGAGTGCAGGACTACCAGCGCGTCCGAGTCGGTACGGCCAGCAATGCGCGCATCAGGGACGCCGCTGCTGCCGATGTCGTTCATCTCCTGACCGAGCTGGTCGACAACGCCTTGACGTACTCGGCGCCGACCACGACCGTCTTGCTCAGTTCCACGACCGCTCCTGACGGTGTGAGCGTCGAGATCGAGGACTCAGGCCTCGGAATCCCTGACCAGGTTCTGTCCGACATCAACGAGACCCTGAAGGGTGGCGGCGAGGCCACGCCTGACACCGCCCGTCGCATGGGCTTGTTCGTGGCGAGCCGCCTCGCCCAGAAGCACGGCGTCACGGTCCACCTGCGACACAACCGCCACCACGGCACGACGGCCGAAGTCGTGCTCCCTTCCAGCATCCTGGATGTGGCCGCGCCCACGGAGCCGGCGGCATCCACGGAGTCGGCCGCGCCCACGGACTCGGCCGCGCCCACGGACTCGGCCGCGCCCACGGAGTCGGCAGCACCCCTTCCTCGGCGTACGACGACCGCTTCGCCTGCCGGGACGCCGAGCCTGGAGGAGCGGCTCAACGGCGCCCTTGGCCTACCCCGGCGACAACCCGGCGTCCCCGCGACACCCGAAGTCGCACCGGCGGCGCGGCCGGGTGCGCACGCAGCCGCTGCTCAAGCACCGCCTCCCACGACAGCCGTCCCGGAAGAATGGCCTGATGGACTGCCGGCCATGGCAGCATCGCCCGACGCCGACGATCAGGCCGATACCCCGATCTTCGAGGCGTTGCGGTCTGCCTGGCTGAGCGCGAACGCGGCCGAGGAGACCTGGAGATCCTCGGAGGTCGAGGCCGGATGGGAACGGGCGGACCAGGTCGCCGCATCGTTGGCAGAGGCTCCGGTCAATGCAGCTGGGCTGCCGATGCGCCGTCCGGGCACCCGGGTCATGCCGGGCCGCGTTGCCAAACCCGCGGCCGCCAGTGCTCGCGATCCCGAAGCCGTCCGGGCGCGACTCGCCGCGCACGTTGCCGGTGTCTCTCGCGGGCGACGAGCCGCCGCAGCCACCCCACCCGATCAGCCGCCGTCGGAAGAAGCTCCGCATGGCCGAGCATGAAGCTGTCGGCGCCTCGGCGTCGGACCACGGCAACCTCGACTGGTTGGTCACCCGTTTCGTGAACGAAGTGGTGGGTGCCGCTCACGCAATCCTCGTCTCGGCCGACGGCCTGCAGATGGCTGCGAGCGCCAACATTCCCGGTGAACGCGGCGAACAGCTCGCAGCCGTCTCATCGGGGCTGGCCAGCCTGGCTGTGGGTGCGGCACGACTCTTCGAAGGCGGCGCCGTGCTGCAAACCGTCGTGGAGATGGAGCAGGGGTACCTGATGTTGATGAGTGTCGGCGACGGCTCCAACCTCGCCGTACTCACCCACGAATCGGCCGACATCGGTCAGGTGGGCTACGAGATGGCTCTGCTCGTCGAGCGCGTGGGTCGAACCGTCCAGGCCGGGGCCCGGGTCCCGCCCCACACCGGGTCCTGACAGTGAGCAGTCGTGACAACTGACGACCCGTCCGGTCGGCACCGTGCGCCCGCGGCTCGCTTCGTTCGGCCCTACACGATCACCGCCGGTCGCACCGAGGCGACGGTCCACCTGCCGCTGGAGGCCACCCTGCGTCGGGAGACGAGCGCGGCCGCAGGTCACCAATTGAGCGCTGGGGCGTTACAGGTTCTCGAAGCGTGCGACACCAGATCGGTTGCGGAGGTCTCGGCGCTGGTGTCCATGCCGATAGGAGTGGTGCGGGTCCTCCTGAGCGACCTGTTGGAACAGGGTCTCGTCCAGGTGCAGGCCACGATCACCGAAAGTTCGTCGAAGGACGAGAGGATCGAGCTCATCGAAAGGACTCTTCGTGGACTACGCACCTACTAGCGCCACGCGGAGGGCCGCATCGACGAAGATCGTCATCGCCGGCGGCTTCGGTGTCGGCAAGACGACCTTCGTAGGATCGGTGTCGGAGATCGTGCCGCTCCGCACCGAGGCCTTGGTGACCGATGCGTCCGAGGGCATCGACGATCTGACTGCCGTGCCCAGCAAGGCGACCACCACCGTCGCCATGGACTTCGGGCGACTCACCCTGGCTGACGATCTGGTGCTCTACCTGTTCGGGACTCCCGGCCAGCGCAGGTTCTGGTTCATGTGGGACGACCTGTGCCTGGGCGCCATCGGGGCCGTCGTGCTGGTCGACACCGCCAGGCTCGACGAGTCGTTCCCACCGCTGGACTACTTCGAGTCCAAGGGGCTGCCGTTCGTCGTGGCTGTGAACCAGTTCAACGGCATCCAGCACTACACCCTCGAAGATGTCGCCGACGCCCTCGCCCTCCCAGCCGATGTGCCGATCATCAGTGTCGACGCCCGCGACAGAGCGTCGGCGAAGCAGGCCCTGATCCGCATCACCGAGTACGCACTCGAACGACTCACCGACCCATCCTCAGTGACGGCGACCTGACGTGGATCGCACCGTAGACACGCACCACCGACGCGGTACGCGCGGCCGCGACCGTCGTGCGCCCCGGATGGCGTACGCCCTGCTGATCCTTCTCGTCGGGCTGGTCGGCTGCGGCTCGCAGGACCGTACGTCGACGACCGCCAAGCTCGATCCGACGGTCGTCAAGGCTGGGAGCCTGACGGTGTGCACGAGCTTTCCCTATCGTCCGTTCGAGTTCCGGAGAGACGGGCAGCCGGCAGGGTTCGACATTGACCTGGTGGATGAGGTGGCGCAAGAACTGAAGCTCACGCCAGTGATCCTCAACGTGCCCTTCGCCGACATCCAGTCCGGGCAGTCGCTCAACGAAGGAAAATGTGATGTCGCGATCGCCGGCATCACGATCACGGGTGAGAGAGCACGCGTGCTGGACTTCTCGAGCCCGTACTTCGATGCCACCCAGGCGATGGTCGTGAAACGGGGCTCTGGCGTGACCTCACTCGATGACCTCAGCGGGGAGAAGATCGGCGTACAGGCAGGGACGACGGGCGAGCTCTACGTCACCGACAACGCGCCGAAGGATGCCCGGATCGTCGCGTTCCGCGGCGCCTCGGGTGTCGACGCCGCACTCAGGCGAGGCAATGTGGTCGCAGGGGTCTACGACAACACCGTTGTGGGCGGGGTCGTCGCGCGAAACCCCGGCTTCGAGGTCGCTGCGGAATTCGACACCGGGGAGCAGTATGGGATGGCTGTCAAGAAGAACGGCAGCACCGACTTGTTGCGATTCATCAACTCCGTGCTGGAGAAGCTCAAGACCAACGGCGGTTACGACCAGATCTACGCCCGCTGGTTCGGCTAGCCCGCACCTCGTCCACCTGCTGAGTGCACTGGTCAGGGCGAGCCTCGCCACCGTCACCCGTCGCGTCGCCATGCCCGAGACCCTCAAGAGCACGAGTGCGAGCACGGTGAGTGCGACCTAGGATTGCTGGCTGACTCAGCCGACGTCCCTGAAGAGATTGGTCGCGATGCGCACCACGCACGCCGCAAAGCTGGAGGGCTCTGCTGCCCTGCTGCTGGCGAGCGGTGTCGTGGTGCTCGAGTTCGCGAGCGCGATCTCCACGTTCGTCGCCGGCACTCTGTTGCCCGTGATCGAGCAGGACCTCGCGGCTCAACAGCAGGTCCCGCTGCTGGTCGCCGGGACCACCGTCGGCATGTTCACCGCCCTGCCGTTGTCGTCTCGGATCATCAGCCACTTCTCACCGGGCCGCGTCCTGATGGCCGGACTGCTGCTGTCGTTGGTCGGCTCGGCTGTCGCCGCCTCGGCACCGACGGCGTGGGTGTTTGCCACCGGCCGGTTCGTGGCCGGCTTCGCGGGGGCGATCGTCGCCGTCTACGGAGTGAGTGCCGCAATCAAGCATCTCGAGGAGTCACTGCGACTGAAGGTGGTGGCAGCGATGTCGGCGATGTGGATCCTTCCGGCGATGGTCGGGCCGTCCGCAACAATTGCGCTCGAGCATCTCGTGGGCTGGCGGGTGGCCTTGCTTGCGCCGGTGCCATTGATGGTGGTCGGCCGGGTGCTGGTAGTGCGTTCCGTGCCCGCCCAGCAACCCGAGCGAGAAACAGATCGTCCACTCGCCAAGACCCTTTTGGTGCCGATCGGGGTGACAGCATTCGTGGTGATCACCCAATCCGCCTGGTGGTACCTGTCACCGGTGACCCTCGTCGTGGCGATGGTGGGATTCTTCGCCCTCATGCCGGAAGGCACCAGTCGGCTGAAGCGCGGAGTACCCGCGGGCCTCGCCGGACTCACGCTCTTCGGCGCTGGATACTTCGGCGCCAACAGCCTGGTCACGCTGCTCTTCACGCAGACCTACGACACGACCTTGGCCCAGGCCGGCCTCGCGCTGAGCGCGGCCGCGATCGCCTGGGCCCTTGCGTCGCTGATCGCACCGCGGCTCGGGGCGCAAGGTGCGCCACCACTGTGGGGAATGACCCTCGCGGCCGTCGGGGTGGCCGTCGTCGGCATCCTCGGGCTCACTGGCGGTTCCTGGATACTGGCCCTGATCGCTTGGACGCTGGCCGGGCTGGGGATCGGCCTGTCCTACCCCGGGCTGTACTTGCGGGCCACCACCGAGGACGTCTCCGCCGGAGCCACTCAGCTCGCCACCGCCGTCATCATGACCGAGGCCTTCGGCGGACTCATCGGCAGCACCGCAGGCGCCAGTCTCGGTTCACTCTCGGGTGACCTGGGCATCGACCGAAGCGACGCCTGGTCGTGGTCGTTCGCAGGGTTTGCCGTGGTGCTCGCGGCAGCCGCTGTCGCTGCCAGTCGCTCCTCATCTCCACAGACCAGCACCGCCGAGTGAACACCCTTCTCACATCCAGCACACCGCACTCAACCGGTCATGGTCGAGGTCGAGCCGGACCTTCCGGAGTCGGGGAGCCGCAACCCTTCACTTGTATCAGACTAGTAATACAAACTGTGCTAGTTTCCTGATACAGACCAGGGAGGTCGTCGATGGGCGAGAACGCACCGAGCAGCATGGTCGCAACGGCGCTGGTCCGGCGTGCGGGTCTCGAGCCACGTCACAACCTGGAGCAGATGGCCTTGGACTACCTTGCCCGGGCCAAGCGGGCCCGTCGCGTCGGCGTCTGGGCGGCGGTCGGCCTGGTCACTATAGGCCTGTCGATCAGCTCGAAGTCAGACTCGGGTGCGCTCACGGTCGCCCAGCTGTGCTTCGGCTACCTACTGGGTTCGGTGGTCGCAGGCTGGGCGCTCGAACGTCAGCTGGGCCGATCGACGGTGAGGAGTGCATCGTTACAACGGCGCACGACGTCGTCACTACTGCCGTCGTGGGCCCGCGTGTTGCCATGGGTCACCCTGCTGCCCTGCGTCGCCAGCCCGCTGCTGCTGCTCGGCCATCGCCCCGAAGGCACCCCCCACGAAACCAACGCCGTCGCAACCACGCCCCTGATGTGGTTCGAACCCACCACGCTCATCGCAATCAGCGGCGCTGCGGCCGTCGCGCTACTCCTCACCTGCTCGCTCGAGTGGAGGCTGACTCGACGCAAGGTCGACTCTGATGACCCCGACGCCGTGCATCTCCATTTGGTGACACGGGCACTGTCAGCGAGAGCCACCGCGGGCGCCGCATGCGCCCTGGGTTTCGCCTTGCTCTCCGGCCTCGGGTACCTCTCCAACGATGCCCGACTCTCCTACCGGTGCGGCCCTGCCGCGATCTGCCACGATTCATACCAGGAGGCCGCGTTGCGCAACTTCTATGACATCAGCTTCCCGCTTCTCGTCATCGCCGTGGTCCTGTTGGCCGTCTCGGGGCTGATGGTGCCCCCCCGCAGCCTTGGGACCGGGACGCAGGTGGCGCCTTGATTGTCTCGGTCGACACCTCATCCGCCGTACCGGCCTACGAGCAGATCCGTGCTCAAGTGACGGCCCTCGCCGACAGCGGAGCCCTGCCGGCCCGAACCCGCCTCCCCTCGGTCCGCCAGCTAGCTGCAGACCTCGGCGTCGCACCCGGCACCGTCGCTAAGGCCTACCAACAGCTCGAAGAAGCCGGCATCACCACAGCGCATCGCCGACGCGGCACCCTCATCAGTGATCGCACCACGAGCAGTGAGGAAGATCGCCTCGAGTCGCTGCGAGCGGCTGCAGTGATCTATGCAGAAACCGCGCGCCTGCTCAACGTCGACGCCGAGCGCGCGACCGACCTGCTTGCACAAGCATTCACTGCGCCCTCGACCACCGCCGGATAGCCACAGCGAGAAGCGGCGCCCCGATGCCTCCGACAACCAACGCGTGCTGCGACACTCCGGGTAAACAGCCAGGGCCCAAGGTCGAGAGCCGGAGGCTACGTGCGGCTACTACCTTCGGCCAGAGGTCTCAACAGCAGCCAGGCGTCGAGATCACAGCGCCACCGGCACCCACAACTCGATCTGGTCGTGGCGCCGGTAGAACTCGATGAGCGGCCGCGCAGGGTCACGCGGGCGGTAGGTCTCGAGCTCAGCCATGGCGTCTCCGATGGCCGCATAGAGCGCTGGGGGCTCGCCGATCAGCCGGCCTCGCAGGTAGGCGCCGCCAGGAAGGACGCCTGTTTCCAGTTCAAGGGCTTCAGGGGCGTCATCAGTTCGCACCGGGGTACAAACGGTGTAGGTGCCGCGGGCGGTGTCGACCTGGGCGTACATCCTTCGCCCGAGCAAGCCAACTCGGCCTTCGAACCAGGACCAGAGCGGCCTGATGTGGTCGATGTCATCAGAGGTCGTGCGCTGCATCACGAGTAGCTCGTCGCGCGCGATGATGCCGGGAACGCCGGCCAGGAGGGATGCAGCCACGCGGCCCAGCCAACCACCACCCTCCGGTACCAACCCACCCGCGGACGATGAAGGCCACGACGCCGTCGCGATGGGCTCCCGCCGGAGCGTGCCACTCAGCGTCGTGCTCGTCGTCGCGTCGAGCCTTGGGCCTTGCCTCCTGGGAGGAGCTCGGCCACCGCCGCCCGCTCTATCCAGTCCGCGTACTCCGCGCGCGTCCAGCCGTGCTCTCGGACGAGGGTGCGGTGTACGGCGGGGTCCATGAGCACCAGGGCCGCCGCGACGGCGCGTTTGGTGGTGAGTCCTGGTCGGAGGCCGTCGGTCGCCGTGAGGCGGGCGACGATGAACTCGGCACCCCTGAGCCGGTTGCGTTCGGACGTGATGTGCACCTCGGCGGCTTCGGGGTCGGCGTCCGCAGCCACGACCAGGACACCGGCCAACGGCGCCGCCCGCTCCTCCAGCTCGGCCACGAACTGTGCCCAACGGGCTACCAGTTCGCGCGGATCCGTCGATTGTTCAATGTCCGCGATGACCTGGCGCTGCTCCAGCGCAACCGGTTCGTCGTCACCCACCAGCGCCCAGTCCAGGGCAAGCCTCAGCAGCGCTGCCTTGCCGCCGACCGAGGTGAAAACGGTCTTGCGGCTCACTCCGGCACGGGCGGCCACGGCGTCGATGGTCGTACTCGACCACCCGAGCTCCACGAAGAGATCACGGGCGGCGTCGACGACGGCTCGCCGGGTCTCCCGCGCCTGACTCTCGCGGAGGGTCGACCGGTAGGGACGGCGGGCTGAGGGCATCTTGACAGGATCCTTCATTTGGCGTGACCATGAGGGTAATCGAAACACTATCAGTGTACTGGAGGAGGACGGCCATGAGGACACTCATCGTGGGGTCGGGCCCGACGGGTCTCCTGCTCGGTGCCGCCCTCGCACACCGCGGGCACCAGGTCATCTCGGTGGACCGCGACCCCGGCCCGACACAGGACGCCTGGATCCGTCGTGGCGTCATGCAGTTCGAGCACGCCCACGGCTTCCGGCCCCAGGTGCCGATGACCCTCCTGGCCGAGTGGCCGGAGGCCTTTGACAGCTGGCGGAAACTGGGGGCCAGCCCCGTGGAGATGCAGGGCTCCGACGAATCTCCTCAGGTGCTGGCGGTGCTCTCACGTCGATCGACCTTCGAGCGAGCACTTCGCGACTCCGCGGAGAAGCAGCCCGGCCTCACCTTGCGCACGGGTCACGTCGACCAGCTCGTCTTCGACCGCGGACACGTCATCGGGGCACGGGTCGACGGCTCCCTCGTCGAAGCTGACCTCGTCGTGGATGCCTCAGGTCGAGCCGGACGGATCGGCCGGTCGAGCGGACAAGGCAGCGACCCGAGCCTCGACGGCGACTGTGGCCTCGCGTACGTCGACCGCACCTACCAGCTACTGCCCGGAGCAGAACCCGGCCCGATGGTGAGCCCGATTGCCTACACAGCCGACTTCGACGGCTACCAGTGCCTGGTCTTCCTGCACGAGGCCGGCCACTTCTCGGTGGTGCTCGTGCGTCCCACTGCGGACGCCGCGCTCAAGGACCTGCGCTTCGAGGCCGCCTTCGAGGCGGCCTGCCGAGCCATCCCGGCCATCGCCGAGTGGACCCATCCGGAGCGTGCGCACCCGACGTCGGAGGTGCTTGTGGGCGGAGCGCTGCGCAACGTCTACCGGCGACAGGTCAACACGCCAGGACTTGTCGCCGTCGGGGACTCGGTGGCAACCACGACCCCGACGCGAGGGCGCGGGATCGCGATGGCCTTCATGCAGATCACCGCACTGCTCGGGTTTCTCGACGGCGGCGCCGACCCAGCCACCGTGGTGGAACCGTTCGGCGCCTGGTGCGATGACGCCATCGAGCCCTGGGTGGCTGACCACATCGCGATCGACGGCGGCATGGTCAGACGTTGGCAAGGTGAAGACCTCGACCTGAGCGCCCCGCTCACCTCAGACCTCATCGCCGCCGCCGTCGAGTCCGACCCCCGGATAGCCAAGTACGCCGGAGGCTACTTCGCGATGACCGCACTCCCGGAGACGCTGAGGCCGGCCGAGCCACTGGCGCGGGCGGTGTACCAGAACGGCTGGCGACCGCCGTACGCAAGTGGCCCCACCCGCGACGCGCTGGTGGACGTCATCCGTACGGCAGTTCCCGCTGCTTGACCCTGCCCACAGTGGCCAGCCTGTCACCGCGGCTCGGCTACGCAGAGCGGCCGTGTCGAGTGAATGCGGTTGTCCCGCGTTCACTCGACACGGCACCATGGCGCGCATGTCCCTGCCCACCCCCACACTGCAGACCGCTCGCTTGCGATTGCGCCCCGTCACCAGCGCCGACGCGGACGCCCTCTACGCGTTGCACAGCAGCGCCTACGTGCTGCGCTACTGGGACGCGCCGCCCTGGACCGACCGTGCACGCGCCGAGCGCTTCATTGCGGCGTGCCGGCAGCTGGCGGCGGAGGGCACCGGTGCGCGGCTGGCCATCGACCGTGTCTCCGACACCTCGTTCCTCGGCTGGTGCAGCTTGACCCGATGGAACCCGGACTATCGCAGCGCGTCGTTGGGCTACTGCCTCGACGATGCGGCCTGGGGCCACGGCTACGCGACGGAAGGCGCGCGCGCCGTGCTGCAGTGGGCGTTCGACACGCTCGACCTGAATCGAGTCCAGGCCGAGACCGATACGCGCAACGCGGCCTCTGCTCGCGTGCTGGAGAAGCTCGGATTCGCGCGTGAAGGAACGTTGCGGGAGGACTGCGTCGTGAACGGCGAGGTGTCGGACTCCTGGGTGTACGGGCTACTCAGGCGGCAGTGGCAGCCGTCGCCCGAGCCGCACCCCGGCCACCCCTTCAGCCCTCGAGGTGCGCCTTGAGAGCGTCGAGCATCTGCTGCCAGTTCTGGCTGAACTGGTCGGCCTGCTCCTGATCGGCGCAGCCGTCCTGGGTGAGCTCGAGATGAGTGCCTCCATGGTCGGAGGTAAGCGTGTAGACCAGCGTGTGGTAGTTCTCCGGTGCATCGGGCTCACCCATCATCGGGCTGTAGTGGGTCACCGAGAGGACGTTCGGCTCGTCGACGGTGAGCACTTCGCCCTTGTCCTGGTATCGGCGGCCGTCGTACTCGCCGTCCCAGGTGATAGGACTGCCCACCTTCCAGGTGGTGGCGACCTGCGATCCCTGCATCCAGACGGCGATCTGGTCCGGCTCAGTCAGACTCGCCCACACCTGGTCGGGCGTCGCGTCGATCTCGGTGCTGGCGGTGGCAATCATCCCGGGCATGCGTGCTCATCTCCTTGGTATTTGTATGACTCACTCATACAATATCGGAATGGACGCCTCACGCAAGCCGCGGTTGGAGAACCTCCTGGCATCGCTCTCCCTGAACTTGGCGCAGGAGTCGACGACGGCGATCGAGGACGCGTCCGGGCTGTCGGGCGGTGCGGCTGTCGCGCTTCTGGCGCTCGATGAGTTTCTCGGCGACGCGCACGTCGGCCGATTGGCGGAAGTCCTGGGGGTGACCCACTCCGGAGCCGTGCGTCTCGTGTCTCAGATGGAGGCGAAGGGGCTCGCCAAGCGTCGCTCCGGCGATGACCGGCGGCGGGCCGAGGTCCGGTTGACCGCGGCAGGGCGACGGCGAGCTGTAGCCGCTAGATCCGCCCGCGATGCGGTGGTACGCCAGAGCATCTCCCGACTCGACACGGATGAGGCAGCGACCCTGGAGACGCTCCTCACCACGATGGTCGAGACACGGGTGGCTGCGCGGCTGGACCAGCGGCAGCACGGCGAACCCGTGGGGGCCTGGTGGTGTCGCACCTGCGACTTCACCGCTTGCGGTCGCGCCAAGGGCAACTGCCCTGCCCAGGCGACTGCCGATCCTGAGATCAGCCGGTAGCTGCGTTCTGTTCGCCGGTGACCTCGATCGGCTCGGACTCGACTGCTGACCAACAGCCACTGAGGCTCGCGTGAAGAGCCCGGGCACCTCGTCGTGTTCCGACTGCTAGGTCAAGCTGAGTTGACCGGAAGGGCGCGGACCAGACCGCTCGCCGCCTCGACGACCGCCTGGACGAACGCGTTTGTCGCCGGGAGGTCGGGTGGCTCGCCGTACGTCGCGACGTGGACGCGCCGCCGGAAGTCGGCCAGCTCGGTCGACTCGACACCGGGCACCCGGTGCTGGGCGACGGACAGTCCGGGCATCGTGGTGACTCCCAGTCCAGCGGCAACCATCGACTGCTGCACCAACGGGTCGTCGCTCGTGTACCTGATCCGTGGTGCGAAGCCGGCACCTTCGCAGGCGCTCACGAGCTCGCGCCGGCACCGCTCACAGCCCGCGATCCACGGGGAGTCCGCGTGGTCCCGCAGGGACTGTCCACTCTCGGTGCTGAGGAGATGCATGGCGTCGTCGAAGAGGTGGGTGAACCGCATGTCGTCCGGCACGTCGTCGTCGTAGCGGAACACCACGGCGACGTCGATGAGACCTTCACGGAGCTGCTGCAAGGCCACGTCCGGGTGGAGGTCCTGGAGCGTGAGCTCGATGTCCGGGGCCGAGGCGCGCATGCTCCCTGCGGCGGCGGTGACCACACTGCTGAGCGCGGACTGGAACCCGGCCACCCGCACCCTGCCGCTTCGCAGCCCGCCGATCGCGGCGAGCTCGTCCTCCGCCGAGCTGACTCTGCCGAGGATCTCCGCCGCTCGCTGCGCCAGCAGTTCACCGGCCGGCGTCAGCCGGATGCCACGACCGGCGCGCTGCGTGAGAGGGAGCCCGACCTCTGCCTCGAGCCGCGAGAGGTGGTGGCTGATGGAGGGCTGGGCGTACCCGAGCTCACGGGCAGCAGCCGTCACCGAGCCGTGCCGGGCGAGCGCCGCGAGCACCTTCAGTCGGAACAGGTCGAGCATTCATCGAAGATATCGAACAATAACCGCGATAATTGGCATTGGACGTATGAAACATTCCGGTCGACGCTTGATCCATGACCTCCCACGGCTACCTGGGCTTGTTCCGAAACCAGGAGTTCCGCGCACTCTGGACCGGCAGCGCCCTGGGTGTCGCCGCGGCGACGATGGCCAGCCTGAGCCTGGGGACGCTCGTCTACGCGCAGACGGGCTCGCCGCTGCTGGCCGCGGCCACGATGTTCGGGCCGTCGCTGGTGCAGCTTGCGGGGGCGGGCACCCTGATGTCCGCGGCCGACACGCTCCGCCCACGGCACGCACTGAGCGCGGTGTGCACCGCCACGACGATCGCTCTCGGCCTGCAGGCGGCACTGCCGCTCGCTCCCGGCACCCGGCTGCTCGTCGCGCTCGCCGGGGCCTTCGTGATGTCGATCGGCAGCGGCGTGCGGTGGGGCCTGCTGGCAGAGGTGCTGCCTCGGGGACAGTACGCATTGGCCCGCTCGGCGATCAACGTCTCCGTAGGCGTGATGCAGGTGCTGGGCTTCGCGGTCGGAGGATCGCTGCTCCGTCTGCTCGCCGTGGAGCAGGTGCTCTGGGTCGCGGCGACGCTGGCCGCGCTGGCGGTCCCGATCACGTGGACCGGCGTCGGTGATCGCCGCCCCCGCCGTATCGGCCGGCCCGGGCTCGGCGAGACCTGGAGTGGCAACCGGATCTTGCTGACGCTCCCGTCCACGCGGCCGCTCCTGCTCGCGCTGACCATCCCCAACGGCCTGGTCGCGGGCTGCGAGGCGCTGTTCGTGCCGTACGCCGGCGACGCGGCTGCGGCGCTCTTCGTGGCCGGGGCCGCCGGCATGCTCGTCGGGGACGTGCTGGTGGGGCGGTTCCTCGACAGAGCGCAGCGACGGTCGTCAGCGAGGTGGCTACGCTGGTGGCTGGCGGTGCCGTTCCTCTTCTTCATCGTGCACCCAGGCCCGCCGGTGGCGGCGCTCCTGGCGGGCTGCGCCTGCCTCGGGTACGCGGCCACGCTTGCTCAGCAGGAGCTTCTCGTGGACCTCACCCCGCCGGAGCTCTCGGGCCAGGTGCTCGGCGCCGAGTCGGCTGCGCGAGCCACCTGCCAAGGGCTCGGCGCCCTCCTGGCGGGTGCCATCGCCGAGGTGATCGAGCCCGGGCATGCCATCGCCGTACTCGCGGCAGTCTCTCTGCTCGCGTCCGTAGCCCTCACCCGCCCGCTCATCCGAGCCACCCAGCCCCGGCCAGAGAGGCTCCACCACCCGGCCGGAACCACGATCATCACCACCGATCACTAGGAGAACTCGACCATGCGAAAGCTCATCGTCCAGCAGTGGGTCACTGTCGACAACATCGCCGCGGAGCCGGACGGCGGGCTCAGCTTCGTGTCAGGGGAGCCCTTTTCAGAGACCGACACCAGTGCGTTCAAGTCGAACCTGATGGGGTTCATCGACTCGGTCGACACGATGATCCTCGGCGCGAACACCTACCACGAGGCCAAGGACTATTGGCCCAACGCCGACGAGCAGGGCGAGTACGGCGAGAAGCTCAACAACCTCACCAAGCTCGTCGCCTCATCCAAACTTGAGGACGCCCCCTGGGGCGACTTTCCCGCCGCGACCGTGACGCGCGACCCAGTCGCTACCGTCCGCGAGCTCAAGGACCAGCACGGCAAGGACTTGTGGCTGTGGGGCAGCCTGCAGCTCATGCACACCCTGCTGGACGCCGGTGTCATCGACGAAGTCCGGATGCTGGTCTGCCCGGCATCACGCGGCAAGGGAACACGCGTCTTCGAGGACCGCCAGGACATGAAGCTGCTCGAGGCCACCGCGTTCGAGAACGGCGTGGCGCTGCTGCGCTACGAGATCGACAACAACCCGGCTGCAGAAAGGTAGGCCACCATGGCCACCCGGATGGACCACGTGAGCGTCGTCGTCGACGATCTCGAGGCGGCGAAAGCATTCTTCGTCGAACTGGGATTGGAGATGGAGGGCGAGGCGCCGCTCGACGGACCTTCGGTGGACCAGCTCAACGCGATCGAGGGAGTCCGCACCGACATCGCGATGCTGCGAACCCCCGACGGCCACGGCAGGCTCGAGCTGACGAAGTTCCACAGCCCCACGGCGGTCAGTGCGGGACGGGAAAGCACGCCGAACACCTTCGGGCTGCGCAGCGTCATGTTCGAGGTCGACGACATCGACACCGCCCTCGCCGGACTGCGCGCCCATGGCGGTGAACTCATAGGAGAGGTGGTCCAGCACGAGAACACCTATCGGCTCTGCTACGTGCGCGGCCCCGCGGGGATCATCGTCGCCCTGGCCGAGCAGCTCGGCTGACTCATCAACCCGCTAACGGGCCGTGGCGACCTGGGACCAACGCGATCCACCAGAAAGAACCGGAACCGACAACGGAAGGAACAGCGACGTGCCACCGAACCTGATCACCGAGGTCCTGAACCGACCTATCAGCCTGGAGCTGTTGGCCCGCGACATCACCCGGTTGGCGTACGTCGGCAAGGACGGGACGCCACGCAATGTCCCGATCGCGTTCGCTTGGAACGGCACGACCATCGTGATGTGTACGGCGAAGAACGCTCCGAAGCTTCGGGCCCTGAGCCACAACCCGATGGTTGCCCTGACGATCGACACCGAGGCGCACCCGCCCAAGATCTTGCTCATCCGCGGCCGGGCCGAGCTGGACTTCGTCGATGGCATCCCCGACGAGTACCTCCAGGCCACGAGCAGCTACGAGATGACGTCCGAGCAACGGGTCGAGTGGGAGGCGGAGGTGCAGTCGCTCTACCACGACGGCATGGTCCGGATCGTCGTGACTCCGACCTGGGCGAAGCTGATCGACTTCGAGACCACCCTGCCGAGCGCGGTCGAAGAACTGATCCAGCAGCGAGAGATGCGTCAACGCGCCTGAGCACCGCGCCAACCGGGGAACGGTGCCTCTTACGAACAACCCGATCGAGCCTCTGCTGACATTCTCGCGGACTCAGGACGCGTCGGCTGAGGTAGCGGACTCACCCGGCTGGCGAGACCTCCCCGCCGATCCCAGTTTCGTTCCCGTCGGCATCGTGGAAGACGTACTTCCAGACCTGATCGTGCTTCTCGACGCCGACCGGTTCCACCCCCCGACTGGCGATCCTCGCGACTTCGGTCACGGGGTCATCGACCCAGATCATGCTCACAGCCCCACCAGCGCGCTCAGCGTCCTGAATGACGTACACGTAGCGGTCCTCGGCCAGCTGCCACACGGCCTCGGCGTCATTGGGGTGGAACGATGGCTCCGCACCGAGCAATCGCTGGTACCACTCCACCGCGGTGCTGAAGTCCCTGACGGGGATCCCAGCGAATATGCCCACCGCCACGTCTACTCCTTCGCCTCTTGAGGGCCCTTCGTCACGAGCTCTCTCGTCGGATCCGTCCGCTACCGCTGCCCCATTGACCGTCGCAGCATCGAAAACTCATCGCACGAGCGCTCACGCGGAACGTAACGATCAGCTGGCGATGCCACGCGGTGGTCTCCGCACACCGACGCCGACCCAAGTGCGGTGGCAGGCTTGGACGCTGAAAGCGATGGAGGCCATCACCAACCTTGACACCGGCAACGTCGAGCGGGCGCGGGAGTTCCTTCGTTCCTCGGGCTAACCGAAGATGGATGAACCAAGGATGTGGCCCGGTTCACCTCCGCGGCCTCAGTCGCGTGCGTCCAACTCGTGACGCGAGATGCGACGGCACCTGAAGACTCCGTCATGACAATCAAGGTCGATGACGTCAACGCCGCATGAGCGAGAGCTGCAGCGCCCTTCACCGCGATATCGCCGTGAGGGGATCCGCTTGCGGACAGCCCGTTCAGAGGCAGCCCTGCCGGGGTGCTTCGGAATGCGGAGGCCAACCTGGCCAACCTCTTTTTGTGCCGTGGCCGGCACTCCGCCGGCTCACGGGCCGGCGACCGCGGAACCTATGCCGACTGTCCATACTTCTTCGATCCGCCCGTCCGCCCAGTAGTACTGAGCAAGTTCGAAGCCCTGACCGGCCGTTCGCGTGGTGGTCAGTCGCACGGCCAGCCGCTCGCCGTCACGCCACAGGTCGGCTATCTCCCAGCGGCGATCGGGGTGGGCTTCGGCCAATCGGCGCAGGTCGCCTATGTAGGTGGCTCGGTCCACGAGCTTGCCGTTCACCTTCACCTGATGCGCGCCGTGGTCCGCGACTACGGTCCAGTCTCGGTCGTTCGCGGCCGTCAGGTACCGCCGGTCGTCCTCGATCCGGACCCGGCAAGTATCCCGGTTCACCGCGGACGGAGGCAGATGGCCGGAGAGATCGGTCCGTACCCAAGGCATCGCGCCAAACCCTGCGTCCCACGGCCAGAGCGTCGGATTGAGGAACTCACTCGTGCCATTCCGGTGGGCCTCGCCAACTGCCGCCGACGGTCAGCGGCCGGTTGCTGTCGGCGTCCCCAGATGCGCGGTATCAATGGAAGTACCTGCCCTCAGGTCTCGTGTGGCGCATCCGACACGGTGAGGTCGAGCCACCCGCGCCAGCCCCGTGAGCCTGAGCTCGACAGCGGAGCGCAGGTCGTCGTCGAACGGTTCGTCTTCGTGGACCGCGTGGACGAGCAGCTCGCCCGCATCGTGGTCGGCCGTCACGTCGACCTTGCCCACCAGCCGGTCACCGTGCAGGACGGGCAGGGCGTAGTAGCCCCAGCGGCGCTTCTCCTTGGGCTTGTACATCTCCAGCGTGTAGTCGAAGCGGAGCAGGTCGGTCATCCGTTTGCGATCGTGCAGCAGGACGTCGAACGGCGCGAGTAGCTCGGTGCGGTCAGGCGCGGGACCGTCGAGCGCCTCCAACGCATCGGGATCGACACGCCACTTTCCCCGTACGCCCTCGACCACCGCGGACTCACCGGCCTCGCCGGCCCCGACCGGTTCACCCTGTTGGTAGACCGCTCCGGCGCGGGCGAGACCGAAGGCGCGCAGGCGGCGGCGGTCGAGCTCGGCCTCGGCTTCGGCGAGCGGGGGGACCGGGTCGTCGGGGTAGACGCGTTCGGCGAGGTCGTAGATGCGTTCACGGCTCTCACGACCCGCGACCGCCACTTCGCCGCGTTGCACGAGCTGGGCGACCAGCATGCGGGTGTTCTTCCCGTCGTTCCAACCCGATGATCGCCAGGGACGCACGCAGGTGTCGGGTAGCGAGCTGATCGGCAGCGGTCCTTCTTGACGTAGTCGCTCGAGCACGTCGCGGCGACCCGCTTCGTTGGCCTCCATCCAGTCGCTCAGCAGGTGGTGCCACTCCTTCCAGGGGCCTGGAGTCGGCCAGGCGGCCATCTCGGCCCGGTACAGCGCGACGTCGTCGATGGAGCGGAACTGACCGGCGACCTCGACGACCTGCTGCGACGCGATCGCGTCTTCGAGATCGCCGCGCCGGTGATCGCTCCCGAGTCTGCTCCAGAGGACCAGTTCCGCCGCCGGCGCCACCGCGCGGGTCGCGTCGAGGGGGAGCATGGTGAGCCGCCGTGCGGCGTCCAGCAGGTCGTCCGGACGGTCATCGGCCAACAGCGCTGCCTGGACGGCGATCCGCTCTGCCTGGGGTTGCGTCAGTCGGTGGGCCGCCTGCGTGGTCATGTCATGACGATCTCACGCAACGCGGACGATGTCCTTCCGGATCCGCTCCCCCATCGATCTGTTCCACGAGGGCATCCGGGACACATCTTCTAAAGAACTGGGCGACAAAGTCCCGGAGGTGATGCTCCATGCTCGATCAGACTCCGAGTGGCGCACAGTTCCGGAGCCCTATCGTCCGCAATGGGGCCTATGGTCAGCTCCATGACGACACTGCAAACGACCGATCCCGTCCCTTTCGACCCCGTTCACGCCGGGCCCGAAGCCCCGCCGCTCGGCTGGCGGTCGATGACAGGAGATTCGGCGGTGTGGGATGGCTGAGTTCGGTAAGGAGGATCTGAGCGGCTCGACCTTCAACTGGACCGATCTCAGCGGGTCGACGTTCCGGGCCGCCTCGCTCAGCAACGTGAGGATCCGTGGCACCGACCTGCACCACGTGAAGATGACCGGTGTGGAGCTGTGGGACGTGGACATCAGTGGCGAGGTCAAGGGCCTGCGGATCAACGGCGTCGACGTGACGGCGTACGTAGAAGAGG
This sequence comes from uncultured Actinomycetota bacterium, assembly GCA_963750495.1. Classification (GTDB taxonomy): domain Bacteria; phylum Actinomycetota; class Actinomycetes; order Propionibacteriales; family Nocardioidaceae; genus JANLYC01. Next base: position 52,451 of record CAVVQV010000005.1, on the reverse strand, counting down.
AGATGGCGCGCCGCGAGCCCGCCCTGGCCAAGATGCACCCCGACGACCCCGCCGGATTCCGCGAGGCCTGGGACCTGCTCGAGAAGCTGTGGGACGGCACCGTCGAGCGGGCCCGATGTCTTGACCCGGCGCAGTTGCATGAGCAGGTCGACGGGGAGTGGTCGTTCATCGAGACATTGCGGCACCTCTCGTTCGCGACCGCCTCGTGGGTCCACCGCGCGATCGGCGGCGACCCGGCCCCGTGGCACCCGCTCGACCTCCCGTGGGACGAGGCACCCGAGGACAGAGGCTTCCCGCGCGACCGCTCGGCCCGGCCGTCCCTAGAACACGTCCTCGAGCTCCGCCGCAGCCGGCAGGCCGACGTACACCGTTTGCTTCAGGGACTCACCGAGGAGACGCTCGCCGCCGACACCACCCCGCCGGACGACGCCAGCTGGCCCCCGCCCCGCCCCTTCCCCGTGAAGCAGTGCCTGTCGATCGTGCTCAACGAGGAGTGGTGGCATCGGACGTATGCCGAGCGCGACCTCGCGATCCTCGAGGAGCGTCCACATTAGGGCGGGTCGTGTCTGCTGATCCCACCTGTGCTTGCGCACGTTCCCGCGGTGGTCACGCTGCGCGTGGCGATCGGCACGCGAGCGCGACCGGGCCACGGGGTCATCGACGACAGCCTCGATGGCTGCGCGGACCCCTTCCGCAAAGTGGCCGCCCACGCCAGCCTCGCGGCGTCGTACCAGTCGACGTCAGCAGCGAACTCGACCCAGGCTTCGCGGTGGAAGTCGAAGGCGAGGGTTGCCGTGGGGGACGCTCCCCCCGCCAACCAGTCCCAGGCAGGTACTGGATCCGTCGCAGGTCCCGCTCGGCTCGATACCCGCGACAACGGGTGGGCGGCGTGAGCGCCACGCGATACGATTTTTTTCCGATATCGCGACGGTTTGTCAGGCCTGTTGTCGGCCGACGTGCGCGCCGAGCGGTTCCGGCGGCAGACCGAGTCCGGCTGGGCCGAGGCGGCGGCGACGACCGGCTTGGTGGCCTACCTCGACGAGGAGCCGGTCGGCTGGTGCGCCGTCGAGCCCCGCACGGCGTATGTGGGTCTGGTGCGAGGCGGCCGAGTGGCCTGGACCGGCCGCTCGGAGGACCGCCACGACGACAGCGTCTGGGCAGTGACCTGCTTCTTCACCCGGGCCGGTTTCCGCAAGCGGGGCATCAGCCGTGAGCCCGCCGCCGCCGTCGACTACGCCCGCGAGCACGGCGCCCGGGCGGTCGAAGGCTATCCGCTGTCGAGAGCCGGCGCGGTCGCTGACGAATTGCACGTCGGCCTTGGGAGCACGTTCGCGTCAGTCGGGTTCCAGAGGTCTCGCGGCCATCCAATCGCCGCGTGGTCATGCGCATCGACTTCTGAGCCCGGGTCGTTTCTGGAGGTGGCGCCCCGCCGACGTCGCCGCGGTGGCGCGGGTTCTGGGTCGCCGCCCTCGCATACACCCTCGACCGACGAGCCGGGGTCAGCGACATCAACGATCCGCGGCAGCTGAACCAGGTGCTGGTGTTCCAAGAGCTCGAGGCTTCGGAGACTGAGCGGCGCCGGCAGCGCAACCGCATCCACTTCGAGCTCGCTGTGCGTCAGACCTTGCGCAGACGCGCCTCGCCACGAGCATCACCGCCGGTGGCCGTCCTATTGACGAGTCCGAGGATCAGTGGCGGGTCGCGGACCCCGGAGGCAACGAAGTGGTGATCGTCTGTGGGGCATGAGCTCGCGATACTCCGATGGACCTGGCTCGTGGAGTGCAACCCGTTCAGTCGTCCAGCACCTCTGACCTGTTCGGAAGCAGTTGCTTCGGTGCCGTCCCCGTTCATGTCCCAAGCCGGACCATCCCGATGTGGGATCGGCCGCGCCGCTAACTTTCCCGCAACGGTTGGGCCCGCGTACGGCTGGCCTGGCCAAATGTAGCGAGACTGTGTCAGTGCTTCGCTTCGCTGTCGCGGTTGCCATCGGTCTCGCCATCGGAGCGTGCTCGGTTCCGACCGAGCGGCCGGCCGGCCAACCGGCTTCGTCAACGGCATTGGACGGCCCGGGCGAGGTCGCGCTGGCTGCCCGCGCCGCTCACACCATGACCGCCTTGACCAGCGGTGACCTTCTGGTGGCGGGCGGTTGTGACGTAGACGGCTGCTCATCGGCAACGACTTCGACCTTTGTCGTGTCCGGAACGTCGGCAACGCGAGTCGCGGACCTGGCGCAGGCGCGTGATGCGCATACGGCGGTCACCTTGGCCGACGGTCGGGTGCTGGTCGCGGGCGGTTTCGTTGAGGAAGGACAGCCACCGCTGGCCAGCGCTGAGCTGTTCGACCCTGAAACCGAGCGGTGGACGACCACCGGGTCGCTGCAACATGGCCGCGGCGGCCACGCCGCGGCCATGCTCGGTGATGGTCGGGTGTTGGTGGCCGGAGGCTGGGTTGGGCCCCGGACCTACACCGACACCACGGAGATCTTCGACCCGAGGACTGGCGAGTTCACGGCTGGTCCACGACTTCCGGTGGGGGCGGACGGTCTTGCCGCCGCGCCGCTACCCGATGGCTGTGTGCTGGTCGTGGGCGGCCAGACTCGCTCGCAGATCGCGACCAATCGAGCGGTCACGATCTGCTCTGATGGGCTTCTCCACGAGGTCGGGGGCCTCAGAACGGCGCGATTCAAGCACGGCATCGCAACGCTTGAGTCCGGGGAGGTTCTGGTGGTCGGAGGCACGCCGGACGATGCCACGCTACTCACCAGCACCGAGCTGTACGATCCCGCGACCCGTCGCTTCCGTCCCGGCCCCGTCATGCTCTCGGGTCGGTACAAGCTGACCGACTCGGTCGTGGTACTTCCCGGCGACCGGGTGGTCGTAGCTGGCGGTGGGGAGGGCGTGGAGATGATCGATCTCAGTGCGGGCCGCTCGGTGGCGATCGCACAACTCAACGGTGGACGTCGGTCGTTCTCGACCGTCGGAGTCACGGACGGCCAACTCGTCCTCGTCGGCGGGTACGACGAGTCGATTCGGCTTACCAGGACCTACGGCACCATGCCCGTGGTCGACCTCTGAAGCATCAAGCGGAACGGGGCAACCGTTTCTCCACCTCAGCCGAGGTGACCCGCTGGACGCGGCGGTCACCGCGGGCGGCCTCGCCTCCGAGGACCGGGCGTTTCCCCTGCAGGACAGGGCTTCCGTACTCTCGGCCGCCGTCAGTCGCGGACCTGACCCACCCGGGCTAGGCTGCGGTGTGCCCGATTTCACCTGGCGACCGGCCAACGAGGCAACGACCGGGGACGTCGAGGCGGTGTTCGACACCGGTGGCGCCCGCAAGTGCCGCTGCCAGGCGCTGAAGGCCCCAGGCTGGATCTGGCGCGACACCACCCAGGAGCAGCGGGACGCCGCCCTGCTGGAGCAGACCGGTTGCGGCACCGACGGACCCACGTCCGGACTGATCGGGTACCTCGACGGCGAGCCGGCCGGCTGGGTCGCGGTCGAGCCGCGGGAGAACTACCCCAGAGTGTGGAGCCGGAAGAAGTCGTGGATGCGGCTCGACCCGGAGCTCGTGGGCGTCTGGTCAGTCACTTGCTTCGTCGTGCGCAAGGGCTTCCGCCGGCAGGGGTTGATGTACGAGCTGGCCGCCGCCACCGTCGAGTACGGAAGGCAGGTCGGCACCCGCCTGCTCGAGGGCTATCCCACCGAGCCGCCGCCCGGGAAGACCGTGATCTGGGACGAGGCGTCGGTCGGGCTGCTGCAAGTCTTCCTCGACGCCGGTTTTGAGGTGGTGGCCTCGCCGACCCTGCGCCGGAGGGTGGTGCGTCACCAACTCGGCGAGCCGTCGTGACAGGCCCGGCGACACAAGTCGCTCCAACGTTGATACGCTCCGTGCGGCGATGGGCGAACAGAGCGGCTTTCCGCATCCGACCTGCCCCGATTCACACGTTGAAGCGGAACGTCCAAGCGCCAATGGCGCTTCGCGGTTACAGGTGGAAAACCCTCTCTGAACTGGCCTAATCTCACGCAGGCGGCATGGCAATCGTTGACTTGCGACGGTTGCGCTGCGGGCCATCTGCGGGCACGGTGGCCGGGCTCGAGCCAGAATGCCGATCCCCCTTCGACCGAGGCGTCGTGTCACCGACGCTCTAACAGCAACACCAAGAAATATCGGCCCCAACTGTCAACAATGCCGGCCTGGCGACTATTGAGTACCGAGAACGTCAAGCGTCGTACGAACGCTAGCTGCCGAGGCCTGGCTCGTTTTGCCCTGCAACTGTCAACAATGACGATCTCCTGGCTATTGAGAGTCAGAGAACTGTCGACTGTCCCGGGCTCCTTTTGGCCCGAGTTGACCACCAACCCATCAACAAAGCCGGATTCCGGCCGTTGTCTACCGAGCCGCTTCGGTTTGTCCGAGCGAGATCTCTGGCTCAGGTCAGGGCCGCTGTGCCGTCCAAACGGACAACAATCGCCCGACAATGGATAACTAGCAGGCACTCCGTTGAGCCTGCCCCTAACCAACCATCATGCGGCGCCCCGGTCGGACCTAGTTGAACTTTGCCAACCCCGCGACAGAGGCAATCAACAGCCCAAGACCGCCCAGGCAGGTCAGTTGCAGACCGATCCCAGGTTCTAGGGCGATACCGAAGGGACCTGCGGGCTCATTGCGGATGTCAACGAGATGATAAAAGCCAACAGCACAAACACCCATCGCCAAGATAAGCGATACCGCAGGGATCGCGATCTGCCAGCCTGAAAATCTGTTCGCCAGACCGCGTCCCAACCCAATCCCTGCGGCGATGAGGCCGAGCACCAGCGTTATCTGACCATCTCCTTGCGTTCCTGGGACGGAAAGAAGCCCTATCGATAGCCAGGGCAGAAATGCCGCAAGCACACACAGCACCCCCGCGGCCGAGATACCCCAACCGATCGCACGGGCCGCCTGAGACAGGCTCGCGCCGGACGCAGGGACGTCTGAATCTGGGCTCCACCAAACCCAACCAGGTGGAGGGGAAGGCCATGACGGCTCAATCGGATGTCCGTACTGCCACTGAACAGGCCACCCCGGAGGCACATTAAGACGCATGAGTTCGAGGCTAGAAGCCACGAACCCGTTCCCGGCCTACGAGCTGTGAAAGTGGGCCGAACGTCTACCTGCCCGATGGGCCGAACGTCCGATGATTCGGTTAGCAGTGAGCGGTGCCGCCTTCGGTCCCGTCATATGTGCACCGGTCGACGGTGGTTGGCTTCGTCGACCTCAGGACTCAAGCAGCCTCGGCGCTCGTCAGCCAAGTCCTCGCCGCTGATGCGGGCAACATGCGGGCAAGAGGAGGCGATTGAGCGTCTGAGCAGGGTTCTACACGTTGAAGCGGAACTCCACGACGTCGCCGTCGGCCATGACGTAGTCCTTGCCCTCCATGCGCACCTTGCCGGCCGACTTCGCGGTCGCCATGGATCCGGCCGCCACCAGGTCGTCGTACGACACGATCTCGGCCTTGATGAACCCGCGCTGGAAGTCGGTGTGGATGACGCCGGCGGCCTCGGGAGCGGTGGCACCCTTGGGGATCGTCCAGGCGCGCGCTTCCTTGGGACCTGCGGTCAGGTAGGTCTGCAGGCCGAGCGTGTCGAACCCGACCCTGGCAAGCACGTCCAACCCCGGCTCGTCGACACCCATCTCCTCGAGCATCGCCCGCGCCTCTACGTCGTCGCCGAGCTCGACCAGCTCGGCCTCGAACTTCGCGTCCAGGAAGATCGCCTCCGACGGCGCCACGATCTCGCGCATCCGCGACTTCAGCTCCTCGTCAGCCAGCTCGTCGGCGTCGCAGTTGAACACGAAGATGAACGGCTTGGCCGTCATCAGCATCAGCTCGCGGATCAGCTCCCGGTCGATCGACGTCGCGGTGATCGGCGTACCGGCCTCGAGCGCCTTCTGTGCCTCGCGCACGGCCCCGAGCTGCGCAGCCGTCTCCTTCTTGAGCCGGGCCTCCTTCTCGAGCCGCGGCACCGCCTTCTCGACGGTCTGCAGGTCGGCCAGGATCAGCTCGGTCTGGATCGTGGAGATGTCGTCGGCCGGCGAGACCTTGCCGTCGACGTGCGTGACGTCGTCGTCGCGGAAGACGCGCGTGACCTGGCAGATCGCGGCCGCCTCACGGATGTGGGAGAGGAACTTGTTGCCCAGCCCCTCACCCTCCGAGGCCCCGCGCACGATGCCGGCGATGTCGACGAACTGTACGGTCGCCGGCAGCTGCTTGGCCGAGCTGTGGATCTCCGCGAGTACGCCGAGCCGTGCGTCCGGGACCCCGACCACGCCGACGTTGGGCTCGATCGTCGCGAAGGGGTAGTTCGCCGCGAGCACGTTGTTCTTCGTCAGCGCATTGAAAAGGGTCGACTTGCCGGCGTTGGGGAGACCGACGATCCCGATGGTGAGTGCCACGGGCGACAAGGGTACGGCGAAGGACGCCTCCGTCGCGAATCCGCCGAGCCGATTCGGAACAGGGTTGCGGGCAAAGGGCCTCGGCGACCGCAGTGGTGTTCCGAACCGGGCGCGTCAGGGGCTGAGGCGGAACAGCTCGAGCTCCGAGTCGTAGTACGCCGACGTCCGCCCTGCGTGCGTCATGCCCAGGCGCCGGCACACGGCCATCGACGGCTCGTTGCCTGGCCGTACGACGGCCAGGATCTCCGGCAGACCGTGGTCGAAGCCCCACGCCACCGCCGCGCGCGCCGACTCGGTGGCCAGACCCTGCCCCCACGAATCCGGGTGGAAGTGCCACCCCACCTCGACCTCACCATCACCGTCGGGAAGCGGCACCAGCAGCACCGCGCCGGCGACCACGCCGTCGACCTTGCGCTCGACCGCCCAGAACCCCGCCCAGCTGTCCTTCGCGTTGATCCCCGACCAGTGCGCCACGGCGTCGGTGGCCTGCTGCAGTGTCTCCATGACGCGCGGTGCCGAGCCGAGCCACTTGGCCACTTCCCAGCGTGAGTAGATGTCGAGGACACGGTCGACGTCGTCGTTGCGCCAGTCGCGGATCAGGCATCGATCGGTCTCGAACGCGACAGCGCCATCCATAGCGGCGACCCTAGTGACAGTCCCGGCGATCGCGCACCCGACTTCGGGCTTCTCGCGCCAGGCGGATGCAGCTGAGTCGGCACACCTTGATCTCGACAGGCTCGATCAGCGGTTCAGGCCTCGATCAGCGGTTACAGGCCTCGATCAGCGGTTGGGCACGAGAGCGAACGCCCGCACCGGGAACGTGCCGAACCCGACCACTTTCGGCGGCACCGCGAAGAACCGAGCCCCGACCGGCGGCACACCATCCAGTCCGGTCAGGTGCTCGACGATCGGGATCCCGGCACGAAGCAGCAGCGTGTGCGCCGGCCGGGTGCCGTCAGCCATGTCGTCGATGTTGGCCGCGTCGATGCCGACCACACGAGCACCCTGCTCGACCAGCCACGCGGCACCGGCACGCGTGAGGAACGACGCCTTTTCGACGTACTCCGGCGTGCCGAACCGATCGCTGTCACCCGTCTCGATGAGCACGGCCTGGCCGCGCACGTCGTACGCCGCCAGCGTCTCGACATCGACGCCACCCGGCTGGGCGTCGCGGAGACGTACGACAAGGGCGGGCACATCGGCCAGAGCGGCGAGGTCGAGACCGGAGAGGTCAGCGCCGTCAGCGAAGCGGTGGTTCGGCGAGTCGACGTACGTGCCGGTGTTGGCCACCATCGAGATACGTCCGATCTCGAAACTCGTGCCGGGCGCGTAATGGGATTCCGAGGCTTCGCGAGTGAGGTGGGGCGTGATCTCGGGCCCGGGCAGCCCGGGCAGTGTCACCATGCCGGCCTCGATCGGGTGGCTGAGGTCCACGAGTCGCCTCGACGACGCGGCCGCGCCGGCGGTGTCCCCCGGCCCACCGCGCGTGCCCTTGTGTGGCTCCTCGACGATCACGACGCGGTCCAGCCGTACGCCGTCGGCCATCAGCAGTCCCAACGAGCTGACGAGGAGCTGCCCGATCTCGTCCGTGGCCACCTCGGGACCTGGGAGGTCGAGACGGAAGCCCTCGACGGTGATGCCGCCCCCGTTGGCGAAGCTGACAGCGCCGTCGACCACGGCCCGGTAATCGGTCATGCCGCCATCGTGCCGACCGCCGCGCGCCGGGGCGAGCCCCTTCCCTGCCAGCGTGACGCGAATTGCCGCCGATAACCGGCCTGCCCGGGATTGTCGGTGGCCTGTGTCATGGTCTCGGCATGAACGCGACCACCTTCGTCATCGCCCTGCTGACCCTCGCCACCGGCCTCGCCGTCGGCGTCGTGGCCGGGCTGCGCATGGCCGCGCGCTCCCGGGCCGACCTGCACGAGGAACTCCGGGCGTTGTCCTCACAGGCGGTGCACGACTCGAGCAGTCAGGTACTCGCGCTGGCCGACTCGCGGGTCCACGCCACCGAGCAGGTCGTCCGCCCCGTCCGCGACAGCCTCGACCGGCTCAACGATCGCATCAACTCCCTCGAGCAGCAGGGTGCGTCCTGGCAGTCCCAGCTGAAGCAGCAGGTCGAGTCGGTGCACCTCAGCGGTGTCGAGCTGCGTCAGCAGACCCAGGCCCTGGCCGAGGCGCTTCGGCGTCCGCAGGTGCGCGGGGCCTGGGGCGAGATGCAGCTGCGTCGCAGCCTCGAGATCGCCGGGCTGACCGCCCACTGCGCGTTCGAGGAGCAGGTGTCGCGGGCCACCGACGACGGCGTACTCCGGCCCGACGTCGTGGTCCGTCTGACCGGCGGCAAGCAGATCGTGGTCGATGCCAAGGTACCGCTCGACGCGTTCCTCACCGCCACGCAGGCGAGCCCTGACTCGCGTGAGGTCGAGCTGCGCCGCCATGCCCGCCAGGTCCGCAGCCACGTCGATGCGCTGGCGGCCAAGGCCTACTGGGCGCAGTTCTCTCCGGCGCCGGAGTTCGTCGTGATGTTCCTGCCGGGTGAGGCGATCTTCGCGCAGGCGCTCGACGTCGACCCGGCCCTGATCGACCACGCCGCGTCCAAGGGGGTCATGCTCGCCACCCCCACCACGCTGATCGCCATGCTCAAGACGGTCGCCTACGCCTGGACGCAGGAGGCGTTGGCCGACAACGCCCGCGAGGTCCACGTGCTGGGCCGCGAGCTCTACGACCGCCTGGGCACGGTCGGTGGGCACCTCGACAAGCTCGGCCGGTCCATCTCCACGGTGGTCGGCAGCTACAACCAGGCCATCGGGTCGATCGAGACCCGGGTGCTGGTCAGCGCCCGCAAGATGCGCGACCTGCAAGGGGTCGAGGGTGACCTCTCCGCGCCCGCAGCGCTGACCGAGCTGCCCCGCCCCTTGACGGCGCCGGAGCTCCTCGCCGACGAGCCCCCGCGCGCCGCGGTGATCGAAGGTCAGCCCGGCCGCGAACGGTTCCCCCGCCACGCCGTCGGCGACTGAGGCGACCGGAGGGCCGGAGGGCCGGAGACGGCCCTGACCTGGGACGACGTCCCCCCCTCGGGTACGGCGCGGCGCCACCGCCGCAAGGCCCGCCCGCCGTACCGTGAAGTGACGAACCGGCTAGGGAGGCGACCCATGTCCACTTCGCCACACCCGACCACGGACACCCCCTTCGACCAGGACGCCCAGGACGTCGTGGCCGGGCAGGTGTCCCCGCTCGGCGAGCCCGACCACGCCGTTGACTTTCCCATCGGCGAGGTCCCCGAGCCGGCGTACGTCGACGACTCCTACGAACGCGGCCCGGTCCGGCACGTCCCACGCTCCACGGTCTACGAGTCGTTGCCCGGGATGCCGGGTCGCGGGATCACCCTGGTAGCCGCGCTCGGCACGGGTCTTGTCGTGGGTCTCGACTTCGCGTTGACGGGCAGCCTGTCGTACTTCTTCGACCTGACCTTCGTCGTGATCTGCCTGGTGGCGTCGATGGCCGTGCGCGGCCACGACCTCTTCACCTCAGGCGTGTTGCCTCCGTTGGTGTTCGGCGCCGCCATCGCGGTGGTATCGGTGCTGGCCCCGACCACGTTCGTGGCGTCGGGCGGCATCGCCGAGACCTTCCTGACCGGGCTCACCTCACATGCGGGTGCGCTCGTCTTCGGCTACGGCACCGCCCTGATCACGGTCGCCGGCCGCGCCGCGCATCACCGCAACCGCTGACGGTCAGCTCCGGGCGGTCTCCGCGTCGCGCATGTCCTTGCGCAGCTCTGGCGGCAGCGCGAAGATCAACGACTCCTCGGCCGTATGTACCGCCCGCGCCGCCGGGTAGCCCCGCTCGGACAGAAAGTCGAGCACGCCGTCGACCAGGTCTTCCGGCACCGACGCACCCGACGTGACACCCACCGATTCGACGCCCTCGAGCCAGGCCTCGTCGATCTCCGACGCGTCGTCGACGCGGTAGGACGTCTTGGCACCGGACTCGAGTGCTACCTCCACGAGCCGAACGGAGTTGCTGGAGTTGCCGGAGCCGACCACGAGAACCAGGTCGGCACCCTTGGCGATCTCCTTCACCGCCTGCTGACGGTTCTGCGTCGCATAACAGATGTCATCGGACGGCGGGTCGAGCAGGTTGGGGAACTGCTCACGGATCCGGTCGACCGTCTCCATCGTCTCGTCGACGGACAAGGTGGTCTGAGAGAGCCAGGCAACCCGGTTGGGGTCACGGACCTCGATGTTGGGCACGTCGCCGGGGCTCTGCACGAGGCGGATGTTCTGCGGGGCCTCCCCCGCGGTGCCCTCGACCTCCTCGTGACCCTCGTGACCGATCAGCAGGATGTCGTAGTCGTCGTCGGCGAAGCGGCGGGCCTCGTTGTGCACCTTCGTCACCAGCGGACAGGTCGCGTCGATGGTCTTGAGATCGCGCGCGGCCGCCTCCTCGTGGACGGCCGGCGAGACGCCGTGAGCGGAAAAGACGACCGTGGAGCCTTCGGGAACCTCGTCGAGCTCCTCGACGAAGATCGCGCCCCGCTCCTCGAGCGTGCTCACCACATGCTTGTTGTGCACGATCTGCTTGCGCACGTAGACGGGCGGGCCGTACAGGTCCAGCGCCTTCTCGACGGTGATCACGGCCCGGTCGACTCCCGCGCAGTAGCCACGCGGCGCCGCGAGCAGAACAGTGCGGTCACCCGGCTGCGGGCTCGTCGACGCGGCGTCGGACGGCGTACCGGTCTGATCGGACGGCGAGGAGGACATGCCTGCCATCGTAGGCGGGGCGGCGTACGGCGCCCAAACGTGGCAACGCGCCCCGCCGCGTCGGCCCCACCGGCTGTGGCGTGTCCCACTCTGCCGGCCCCGCCCACTAGCCTCGGTCTGTGGCCCTCGACACCAGCCTGGAGCAGCCGGCACCCGTGCGCGTGATCGCGAACGCGATGACCGGTTACATCAGCAAGCTCGGTCCCGTGTGGGTCGAAGGCCAGATCGCGCAGCTGACCCGTCGCCCGTCCACGCCAACCGTCTTCCTGACGTTGCGCGACCCGCTGGCCGAGGTCTCGGTCCAGGTGACCTGCCACCGGTCCGTCCTCGACGCGATGGCGACGCCGATCACCGAAGGCGCCAGGGTCGTGGTGTTCGCCAAGTTCAGCTACTTCGTGCCGCGCGGGTCGCTGTCGCTGGTGGCGAAGGAGATCCGGCCGGTGGGCGTCGGAGAGCTGCTCGCGCGGATCGAGCAGCGACGGCAGCTGTTGGCGGCCGAGGGACTGTTCGACCCGGTGCGCAAGCGTCAGCTCCCGTTCCTACCCCAGCTGATCGGGCTGGTCACGGGACGCGACTCCGCGGCCGAGCGCGACGTGATCGACAATGCCCGGCGCCGCTGGCCCGGGGTGGCTTTCCGCGTCGAGAACGTCAGCGTGCAGGGCCACGACTCGGCCCGGCAGGTCATCGAGGCCCTGCAGGTGCTCGACAAGGATCCCGAGGTCGACGTCATCATCGTGTCGCGCGGAGGGGGTGCACTCGAAGACCTGCTGCCGTTCTCCGACGAGGGTCTGGTTCGTGCCGTGGCCGCGTGCACGACGCCGGTAGTCAGCGCGATCGGGCACGAGGAGGACCAGCCGCTCCTCGACCTGGTGGCTGACCTCCGCGCCTCGACCCCGACCGACGCCGCCAAGCGCGTGGTTCCCGATGTGGTCGAGGAACTGCACAAGGTGGTGGCTGTCCGCGACCGCGGCCGGTTCGTCATGGCGAACCTCGTCCAGCGCGAGGAGCACGGACTGTCGACCATGCGTTCGCGGCCGGTGCTGGCCGACCCACACCGGATGTTCGACGAGCTCGCGGGACGCGTCAGCGAGCTCGTGGCGCGCGCCCGTCGTACGGTCGACCACCGGCTCGCTCGTGGCACCGACGACCTGGCTCACCAGCTGGCCCGCGTTCGGTCGCTGTCACCGCTGGCGACCCTGCAACGCGGGTATGCCGTGGTGCAGACCGAGGGCGGCGATGTCATCACCTCGACCGCTGCCCTGAGTGCCGGCACCCGTCTCGACACCCGCCTTGCCGACGGCCGCTTCACGTCCACCGTCGACGACATCCATCCCGACGACCACGCCGACGAGCAAGGAAGCCACGATGCCTGACAAGACGCCCCCGACCACAGCCGGCGCCGCGAAGAGCGCGGACGCCGACGACCTGAGCTACGAGCAGGCGCGCGATGAGCTGGTCACCGTCGTGCAGCGGCTCGAGGCAGGCGGGACGACGTTGCAGGAGTCCATCGAGCTGTGGGAACGCGGGGAGCAGCTCGCGGCGATCTGCCAACGGTGGCTGGACGGCGCCCGCGCCCGGCTCGACGCCGTGATGGCCCGGTCCGCCGACTCCCCCGACTCTTCCTCCCCCTCCGCCTGAGACCATCCCGCCCTTGGCGTTTGCCTAGTTCACAAGCCAGGTGGCCACGTCACAAGGCAGATCCGCCTAGTACAGAAGGCAGGTGGCTTGTGAACTAGGCAAACACACGGCCACGGCTGAGTAGGGCGGCCAGGGTCGAACGGCACGGGTGAGTCAGGAGGGGGACAACGAGGCGGCGAAGACCACCAGCTGAGACTCAGGAGCCGTGCCGGTGACCACCGTGGTGACGCTGTCACCGGTATGGATGAGCGCGGTCTCGTTCCCCGACGTCAGGGTCTGCCAGGTCTGCCCGGCGATCTGTACGGGCGGCCCCGGCTCGTCAGCGCGCGTGTGCTCGGCGATGAAGGTCTGCGCGATCGCGTTGCCCTGCTCCAGACCGACGTACTCGTCCTGGTTGGTCAGCAAGCCCAGGTGCCACGCGTTCTCCGGGCCGCTGCCGTTCCAGTCCACACTGGTCGCGTGCCATCCGGCCGGGAGTGACGTCGGCGCCAGCACCGGGAACGGCGCCTGCGAACGGGCCTGTGCCAGCACGCCGGTGTAGTCGACTGACGGTGCCGGGTCGGTCGAGCTCCCGCTCTGGAAGAACGAGAAGGCGAAGAAGCACCCGATGAGCGCCAACGACACCGCCATGGCGCCGATCAGCCCGGACATGCTCGACCGGTAGCCGCTCCTCGTCTCGCTCACTCCCCCATTGTCCCCGCCCGCCGAAGCGGTGCCGCTGCAGCCCCCGCACACCGGGACGGTTCCGCATTTGCGGACCCATTCTCCATCGGCCAACCCGCACCTGCGGCTAGGATCGCCGGTATGACGATCTACCGCCTCGCCGAGGCCGCCCGCCTGCTCGGCGTCAGCGACGACACGGTACGCCGCTGGGCCGAGGCCGGGCGCTTCCGGACCGCCGAGACCCCGGACGGCCACGCAGGAGTCGAGGGCACCGAGCTCGCCACCTTGGCCCGCGGCCTGGCTGACCTCCCCGCTGACGGCGCACAAGCCGCCTCCCACCGCGTCAGTGCCCGCAACCAGCTGCGCGGCATCGTCACCGAGGTCAAGCGGGACACCGTGATGGCCCAGGTCGAGCTGTGCTGCGGCCCGTACCGCGTCGTCTCTCTGATGAGCCGCGAAGCCGCCGACTCACTCGGCCTCGACCCGGGTGTCGTCGCCGTCGCCTCGATCAAGGCCACCAACGTCGTCGTGGAGGTGCCGGCATGATCGCCGCCCGTCGGCGTACGACGCGCCGGGTCGCCTCCACCGTGACCGGGCTGCTGCTCCTGTGCACCGCACTGGCGGGGTGCAGCAACAGTGGTGACGAGACCACCCTGACCGTGTTCGCCGCCGCCTCCCTCACCGAGACGTTCACGACTCTGGAGAAGAACTTCGAGAACGACCACCCGGGTGTGAACGTGCAGATCTCGTTCGGCTCGAGCAGCGCGCTGGCAGAGCAGATCACCGCCGGGTCGCCGGCCGACGCGATCGCCACCGCCGACGACACCAGCATCGGCATCGTGTCCGACAAGGGGGAGCTCGACGGCGCACCCACGCAGTTCGCCACCAACACGATGGTCATCGTGGCTCCACCGGACAACCCCGGCAAGATCTCCTCCCTGGCCGACCTCGAGGGGGCGAACTTCGTCGTGTGTGACCCCTCGGTCCCGTGTGGGGCTGCTGCCGCCACGATCCTCCAGAACGCCGGCATCACGACCGAGCCGAAGTCCCTGGAGCAGGACGTGAAGGCGGTGCTCACGAAGGTCACCCTGGGCGAGGCAGACGCCGGCATCGTCTACGTCACCGACGCGCGGGCGGCCGGCAACGACGTCTCCACCGTCGACATCGCGCCGGACGTCAACGTCGTCAATCCCTACTTCATCGGCGTGGTCAAGGACTCGTCCGAGACCGACCTCGCCCAGCAGTGGGTGCAGCTCGTCGAGTCCCAGGCAGGACTGGGCGTGCTCAGCGCCGCCGGCTTCGGGACGACACCGTGACGATCCGTGCCGGGGACGTGCGTGGACGGGCGCCGCTCGGCCTGACCGTCCCGGCCACAGTCGCGCTCGCCTTTCTCGTGATCCCGATCGTGGCCGTCTTCGCGCGAGCGCCCTGGACATCGCTGGCGAGCGACCTGTCCAGCACCGAGGCGCGCGAGGCGCTGTTGCTGAGCCTGCGCACGACCCTGGCCTCGACCGTCATCTGCCTGCTGTTAGGCGTACCCCTGGCCTGGCTGCTCGCCCGGACCTCGTTCCGCGGGCGACGGTTCGTACGAGCGCTGGTGACACTGCCGCTGGTCCTCCCGCCCGTGGTCGGCGGTGTCGCGCTGCTGATGGCGTTCGGCCGCAACGGCCTCATCGGCAAACAGCTCGAACTCGCCTTCGGGCTCACCCTTCCGTTCACGACCACCGCCGTCGTGATGGCCCAGACGTTCGTCGCGCTGCCCTTCCTGGTGATCAGTGTCGAGGGCGCCTTCCGCGCCTCGGACGAGCGGTACGACGACGCCGCCGCCACCCTCGGCGCCTCACGGTGGTCGACGTTCCGCCGAGTGACGCTCCCGCTGGCCCTGCCCGGCGTCGTCGCCGGCGCCGTGCTCTGCTGGGCGCGAGCCCTCGGCGAGTTCGGGGCGACGATCACGTTCGCGGGCAACTTTCCCGGCACGACCCGCACGATGCCGTCCGCGATCTACCTCAGCTTCCAGACCAACCCCGACGCCGCGATCGCGTTGAGCCTGGTCCTCATCGTGGTGTCGGTTGCCGTGCTCGCCCTTCTCCGCGAACGCTGGCTCTCCGGCGCGGCCCGGTAGACCGATGACCCTCGACGCGCACTTCGTCGTACGCCGACCGGACCACACGACGACGATCGACCTCGCTGCCAGCTCCGGAGAGGTGGTCGGCCTGATCGGCGCCAACGGGGCCGGCAAGTCGACGACCCTGCGCGCGCTGGCCGGTCTGCTCCCGGTCGACGACGGCACGATCAGCGTCGATGGCGCGGTGCTGTCGAGCCGATCCGTCCATGTCCCGGCCCACGAACGCTCCGTCGGCTTCGTCTTCCAGGACCACCTGTTGTTCCCCCATCTCAGCGCGCTCGACAACGTCGCCTTCGGATCGCGGTCGACCGGGTCCTCGCGCCGTGCGGCCCGCACGCATGCCCGCTCGTGGCTCGAACGTCTCGAGATCACCGACCTCGCCAATCGCCGACCCGGCGAGCTGTCCGGCGGCCAGGCCCAGCGGGTCGCGATCGCGCGGGCCCTGGCGGCCGAGCCCCGCATGCTGCTGCTCGACGAGCCGACGGCCGCCCTCGATGCCGCCGGCGCCATGGGACTGCGCACCCAGCTGCGTCAGCACTTGCTGGAGTTCTCTGGCGTCTGCATTGTCGTCACCCACACCGCGCTCGACGCGATGGTGATGACCGACCGCCTGGTCGTTCTCGACCGGGGCGCGATCGCCCAGACGGGTACGCCGGGAGAGGTCGCGGCCCAGCCACGGACGCATCACGTGGCTGCCCTCGTCGGGCTCAACCTCGTTCGCGGGGAAGCCACCAACGGCGCCATCGAGATCGGGGCCGGCGCGACGCTCATGGCGGCCGAGCCGTTGACCGGCCCGGCCTTCGCCGCCTTCTCTCCCTCTGCGGTGAGCCTGTTCGGCGTACAACCGAGTGGCAGCCCCCGCAACGTCTGGGCGGGCACGATCACCTCGATCGCACCGCACGGCGACGCGGTCCGGGTCCAGATCGACGCAGCCGTCCCACTGCTCGCCGACGTCACGCCGGCTGCCGTGGCGACCCTGGAGCTACGGCCCGGCCGGCCGATCTGGGCCTCGGTCAAGGCCACCGAGGTGACCATCTACCCCGCCTGAGGCGTGCGCTGGACCGGCTGATCCCCTGGTCGCCCATCCGACCGTACAGGCGCACGCCACCAGCGTTCGTTAGCATCAGGCTCACCCGCCGACGAGGAGAGCCGCCGTGTCAGAGTCCCTGCCCACCGCCCCCATCGGACATCCGCTCGAAACTCCCCGCGACGCGCCTGATCGCAACCTCGCGATGGAGCTCGTCCGCGTCACCGAGGCGGCGGCGATGGCTGCCGGCCGCTGGGTCGGACGCGGTGACAAGGAGGGCGCGGACGGCGTCGCGGTCAACGCCATGCGCGCGCTCATCGGCACCGTCGGGATGGACGGCGTGGTCGTCATCGGCGAGGGCGAGAAGGACAACGCGCCGATGCTGTTCAACGGTGAGAAGGTCGGCGACGGCACCGGGCCACAGTGCGACGTCGCCGTCGACCCGATCGACGGCACCACGCTGGCGGCCAAGGGCATGTCGAACGCGGTCGCGGTGATGGCGGTGTCACCCCGCGGTTCGATGTACGACCCGTCTGCCGTGTTCTACATGGAGAAGCTCGCCACCGGTCCGGAGGCCGCCGACGTGGTCGACATCCGGCTCCCCGTCGCCGAGAACATCCGGCGGACCGCCAAGGCCAAGGGCAGCTCGGTCGACGACATCACCGTCGTCGTGCTCGACCGACCACGCCACGACCAGCTGATCCACGAGATCCGCGAGACGGGAGCCCGGATCAAGTTCATCACCGACGGGGACGTCGCCGGTGCCATCATGGCGGCGCGCCCCGACACCGGCATCGACCTGCTGCTGGGCATCGGCGGTACGCCCGAAGGGATCATCACCGCGTGCGCCATGAAGTCTCTGGGCGGTGTCATCCAGGGTCGTCTGTGGCCCACTGACGACGACGAGCGACAGCGGGCGATCGACGCCGGGCTCACCCTCGACCAGGTACTCACGACCGACGACCTGGTTTCCGGCGACGACTGCTTCTTCGTTGCCACCGGGATCACCGACGGCGAGCTGCTCCGCGGCGTTCGCTACGCCCACGGGGGCGCCGTGACGCACTCGCTCGTCATGCGGTCGCGCAGCGGCACGATCCGCTCGATCACGAGCGAACACCGCTTCGAGAAGCTGAGCAGCTACGCGGCCGTCGACTTCGAGCACGCCTGAGACTCCCGCGCGGCCCGGGGCTCTCCCACTTGTATACTGATGAGTAACAAGAGGCCGCCGACGCGAGGAGGCAGGACCGGTGCAGCGCAGCCTGGAGGAGACCGCAGTCGTCAACGGCGACGTCAGTGTCTGCTATGACACCTTCGGCAGCCCTGACGACCCCACGTTGCTGCTGATCATGGGCCTGGCCGGCCCGCTGACCTGGTGGAACGCCGATTTGTGCGAACTGCTCGCCGCCCGCGGCTTCCACGTGGTGCGCTTCGACAACCGCGACGTAGGACGGTCGACCCAGCTGCACGACCTGACGGCACGCCGCACCGACGTGCTCCGCGCGTTCGTCCTGGGCAGGACCGTGCCGCCGTACACCTTGAGCGACATGGCCGCCGACGCGGCCGGTCTGCTCGATCACCTCGGCGTCGCCCAGGCCCATGTCACCGGAGCGTCGATGGGTGGCATGATCGCCCAGACGATGGCGATCGACCACCCCGACCGTGTCCGTTCATTGGTCTCGATCATGTCCACGACAGGCAAACGCTCGGTCGGCTGGCAGGACCCGCGTCTCTTCCCCCGACTGCTCGGCCGCGGCCGCGGGCAGCGCGCCTCCTTCATCGAGCAGTCGGTCCGGACGTGGACCGCCATCGGGTCGCCCGGCTATCCGACACCGCCCGATGAGATCCGGGCCCGCGCGGGCGACACCTTCGACCGTGGTGTCAGTACCTCCGGCGTGCTGCGCCAGATGCAGGCCGTCGTCACCCAGCAGGACCGCTCAACCGCCCTCCAGCAGCTCGACGTTCCTGCACTGGTTGTCCATGGACTCGCCGACCGGCTCGTTCACGTGTCCGGCGGAAGAGCCACGGCGCAGGCGATTCCCGGCGCCGAGCTCCTGCTCATTCCCGGCATGGGGCACGACATGCCGCGACCGCTCTGGCCCACGTTCGCTGACGGCATCGAGCGGACTGCACGACGTGCAGAGGCCGCGCCCAAACCCCGGTCACGTGCGAAGACGCGGCCCCGACGCGCCTCCTAGCGGCGCGCGCTACGACGCGACAACCGGACTCCCGCGGCAGGATCGAGCCATGGACGAGACGGGATCGCACCCGGTGGTCACACACTTCCTGGACTCCGACGGCCGGCTCTTCACCCTGCCCGCCAAGCGCAGCAAACGCCTGCTCGTGCTCGACCACGTCGTGCAGGCCTTCGAACCCGGCCTGACGTACGCCGAGCCGGAGGTCAACGCGGTCCTCGCGCGCCACCACGACGACTACGTAACCCTTCGGCGGGCGCTGGTCGACGAGGGGTTCCTCACGCGCGAGAACAACGTGTACTGGCGTAGCGGCGGCTCGGTCGCCGTCTGACCGGTTGCGCCTCAGCCCTGCCGACCCTCGCGCCACCGGCTCGAGCGAGGTGATCTCACTCGACCAGGGCCAGCAGCTCATCGAGCGCGTCCCGCAGGTAGTCGATCAGGTTCCAGACGTCCGGGACCAGCTCGCGGCACGCGATCAACCCGAAGTCGAGCGCGCCGTCATACGAGAACAAGGTGATGTTCAGCGCACCGGTGAGGTCGGTGATCGCCGAGGCGGGATAGACGCCCAGCACGCGCGCGCCACCGACGTACAACGGAAGCTGCGGTCCCGGCACGTTCGAGACGAAGAGATTGAAGGGGAATGCCCCCACCGTCACCATGCTGAAGATCGCGCGAGCGGCCAGCCCCGAGAGCGCCGTGGGGATTGCCGCCGCGACGTCCTGGAGGATGGACGCCGGCACCGCCTCGAACTGCTCCTTGGCCTCCGCCATGGCCAGCTGCACGCCGAGGAGCCGGTCCTGCGGATCGGCCAGGTGAGTCGGCATCGCGGCGAGCATCACCGAGACCTGGTTGCCGTTCGAACCGGTCTGGTCATCGGTCCGGATCGACACCGGCACCGCCACCACGATCGGTGCGTCCGGAAGGCCGTCATGATCGAGCAGCCAACGCCTCAGCGCGGCGGTGCACAAGGTCATGACGACGTCGTTGACCGTCAGGTCGAACGTGTTCTTGACGGTCTTGATCTCGGCCAGCGGGAGCGAGCCGTACGCGAAGCGCCGGTGTGCGGTGATCGCGCCGTTGAGGGGAGTCGGGGGGGTCGCGAAGGTTCGACGCTCGACCGTGCGGCCCAGCGAACCCGCCGTGGCCATCTTCAGCAACGAGTCCGCGACGTCGCTGACCGTCTTCGCTCCGGGGACGAACCCGGCACCCGGGAGCCCGGCCAGATGTGGCAGCGACTTGGGCAGCGTTCGTATGACGTCGAGCGGCTGAGTCGCCATCGCCGCCAGACCGCGGGTCATCAGTGCGCCGGCGCCGGGCAGCGGCGGTGGGTCCCACAAGTCGTCGGGCGGCTGCTCGACGCGGGGCTCCACCGTGACGTCCATGATCGTGGCCAGGATCTCGGCGCCCGAGGCACCATCGATCGCTGCGTGGTGGACCTTCGCGTACAGCGCCTGTCGACCAGCGGACACGTTGTGGATCAGGTACATCTCCCACAAGGGCCGGGTGCGGTCCAACGGCCGCGCATGGATCCGCGCCACCTGCTCACTGAGCTGGACGTCGTCGCCCGGACCAGGCAGTCCGATCTCGCGAAGGTGGAACTCGATGTCGAAGTCCGGGTCGTCCACCCAGTACGGTCGCCCGAGGCCGAGCGGCACCATGACCAGCCGTTGACGTAGCGGCGCAGTCAGATGAAGGCGCGGCTCGAGCACGTCACGCAGCCTTTCGAGCGACAGCTCACCCCCGGGCGCCTGGGCAGGATCAAGCAGGATGAGGCTGCCGACGTGGCCTACCGTGGTCGCGGACTCGACATGAAGGAACTGGGCGTCCAACGACGACAACTGATGCATCCGCAAAGTATGACTGACCGGTGGCTGCTGCAGACTGTCGGCGTGACCCCGTTCAACACAGGCAGGGCAGGTGGAGAGGTTCCATGACCGACGATTCCTGTACCGCGGACGATGCCTGGCTGACGTCCATGCTGCCTTTCGTGCGCGAGCAGCTCCCTCCCCCACCCGCGCGCATCGTCGAGATCGGCTGCGGCTCGCTGGGCGGGTTCGTCCCAGCACTCGTCGCCGACGGCCATGCCGCGGTCGGTGTCGACCCAGCGGCCCCGGAGGGCACGACCTTCCACCGCATGCCCTTCGAGCTGTACGCCGCGCAGCAGTCCGGGGAAGCACCCGCCGATGTCGTGGTCGCCAGCCTGTCGTTGCACCACGTCGACGACCCGGCAGCCGTCCTGGACCAGGTGGCCGGCCGGCTCGCGGCGGGAGGCCTCATCGTGGTCCTCGAGTGGGCGAGCGAGCGGTTCGACGAGGCGACCGCTCAGTGGTGCTTCGCCCGGCTCAGCGCGCCGCTCAGCGCACCCCTCACCGCTGTTCCCAGCGACTCCGCCCACGACGGCGAACACGACGGGCACTCCTGGCTGCACCACATGGCCACCCAGTGGCGGGAGACCGGTCAGCCCTGGGACACACACTTTCGAGCCTGGTTGCAGAGCGAAGGTCTGCACCCGGGCGACACGATCATCGGCGCGCTACAGCAACGCTTCGACACCGTGTTGCTGCGCGAGGGCCCCTACTTCTTCTCCGAGCTCGAGGTCAGCCGCGACGAGGAGCTGGTCGCCATCCGGGCCGGCGAGATCCAGCCGGGCAGCCTGCAGTTCGTCGGTCGCCGCCGTTGACGGGGGCGGCGGGTGACCTACCTCGACGAAAGCTAGTCGGCGACGACCAGGACCGGAGTCGCGTCGACGACGATCGACACGCGGTCGCCGAGCGTCACTCCGGGCGCCGTCGTGCGCGGGACCTGCGAGACCACCGTGACGCCCTCGTCGAGCTCGACCGTGATCCGGGAGATCGCGCCCAGGAAGCTCGCGGCCACCACGACGCCGTTTCCCTGTCCCGACGGGTCGACCCGCACCGCTTCCGGGCGTACCAGCGCAGTTCCCTCGCCCGACGCCAGGGAACCGTCGAGGGTCGGGATGTCGACGCCGCAGACTTGCGCCCTGCCGTTGGCTACCTGGGCCCGCAGTCGGTTGGTCAGCCCCACGAACTCGGCGACGAACTGGGTCGCCGGTCGCACGTACAGCTCCTCCGGAGGAGCGATCTGCTCCAGCTGACCGGCCTTCATGACGCCCACTCGGTCGGCCATCGCGAGCGCCTCCTCCTGGTCGTGCGTGACGAACAACGTGGTCGTACCGACGTCGACCTGCACGCGGCGGATCTCGTCACGCAGCTGTGCGCGCACCTTCGCGTCCAGCGCCGACAACGGCTCGTCGAGCAGGAGCACGCGCGGCTCGATCGCCAGCGCCCGGGCCAGCGCCACCCGCTGTTGCTGACCACCGGACAGCTGGTGGGCATACCGCTCAGCGAACGTTCCTAGGCCGACCAGGTCGAGCATCTCCATCGCCTTCTCGCGACGTTTGGACGACGGGACCTTACGAAGCTTCAGCCCGAACTCGACGTTCTGCCGCGTCGTCATGTGCGGGAACAGGCTGTAGGCCTGGAACACCATCCCCATGTCTCGCTTGTTCGCCGGTACGCCGGACAGGTCCTGGCCTCCCACGACGATCCGGCCGCTGGTAGCGCCGTCCAGACCGGCGACGATGCGTAGCGCGGTGGTCTTGCCGCAGCCCGAGGGGCCGAGCAGGGCAACCAGCTCACCCGGAGCGAGCGTGAGGTCGAGACCGTCGAGAGCCTTGAAAGTACCGAAGACGCGGGTCAGCCCCTCGAGCCTGACCTCGACCCCTTCCGTGCTGCGATGGCGGGACGCCGACTGGGTCACCTCGGTCATGACGTGACCTCCTGCTTCTTGCGACGTAGGCCGATGAATGAGATCCCGAAGAGCAGCACGAACCCGAAGATGAGCGCTGCGAGCGAGGTCGCCACGCTGATGTTGGAGTTCTGCAGCCCGAGCAGGGCGATGACCACCTGCATGTTGTCATAGAAGAACAGCGACGCCAGGGTGAATTCTCCGAGCACCACCGCCACCGCCAGGAACGCTGCAGAGAGGATGGCGTAGCGCATGTTGGGCACGATGACCTTGACGATCACGGTGTACCAGCTCGCCCCGAGGCTCCGGCCGGCCTCGGCGAGCGTGTTGACGTCGATCGCAGCCAGGCCGGCGTCGAGGGCTCGGTACGCGTACGGCAGCACCAGCACGATGTAGGGGAACGTGAGCGCCAGCGGTCCGGACGTCGTCAGGTAGCGCACCCAGGACATGACGTTGTCGAGGCCGACCACGAGGACGATGGCCGGGATCGTGAGCGGCAGCAGACACAGGAACTCGACCGGACGCTGGGCCCACGGGACCTTGAGCCGGATCCAGATCATGGTCGGCAGCAGAAGCACGAGCATCCCGATCACGGTCAGCGCAGCGAGCTTCAACGACGTGAAGATTGCGGTGCGGAGCTGGTCATTGGTGCCGATCGCCTTCCAGGAGTCCCAGCGCTCCTTGTTCTGGGGCGTGATCTGCACGCTGTACTTGAACATCGAGAACAGCGGGACCAGCATGAGCCCGCCGACCACGATGAGCACACCCCACCGGAACCAGGTCTGGTGCCGCTGGCGTGCTTCCGCGGTGCTCATGAGAGCCACCCCGAGGTGCGCTTCTGCAGGCGCGAGTAGGCGAACATGACGACGGCCACGATCACGACCATCTCGAACGCGAGCGATGCCGCCAGGTTGCTCTGTGCGCCCAGCAGCTCGTTGCCCAGGGAGTTGCCGATCTTGAGCGCCAGGATCGGGTTCGCCTGGTTGATCAGCGCTCGGGCCGTCGCGTACGCCGCGAAGGCGTTGGCGAACAGCAGCAATGCCGAGCCCAGGAAGGCCGGCAGCAGGACGGGGACCCCGACATAGCGCCAGAACTGCCAGGTGGAGGCGCCGAGGTTGTCAGCCGCCTCGCGCCACTGCGGCCGCAGCCCGTCCACGGCCGGCAGGAAGACGATCACCATCAACGGGATCTGGAAATAGGTGTAGACCAGCGTCAGCCCGTTCAACGAGAACAGGAACGTGCTGTCCCTCAGGTTGATGCCGATGTCAGCGAGGAACGGCGTGACGACTCCATTGCGCCCCACCGTAGCGATGAACGCGAAGGCCAGGGTGACGCCGCCGAACTGGGCCAGGATGCCGCAGCCGCTCGTGACGACGCGGCGCAGCATCCCGTCCTTGTCTGCCGTCGAGACCGCGTACGCCACCACGGCGCCCACGACCGCGCCGATCAGCGCGGTCGTGAGCGACAAGACGATGGTGTCCTTGGTGATCTGGATCGTCGACGGGGTCTTGAGCGCCTTCATGCCCTCGAGCGTGAAGCCGCCACCCGGGGCGGTGAACGCCTGAATGATGACCACCACCGTCGGGATGACGAGGAAGATCCCGGCGTAGAGGAAGAACGGTGCGAGCCCGATGCTCGCACCGATCTTCCGTCTGCCCTTTTCCACGGTCAGTTGACCGCAGCAGCCCAGTTGTCAGCCAGGTACTGCGCACCCTTGGTCGTCTGCTCGACGGTCGAGAAGACCGGCGTGCCCTTGACCTCAGGCAGCTTGCTGTAGAGGGCCTCGTCGATCGTGCCGGCCGCCACCATGGCGTCGGCGCGGATCGGTCGGGCGCCACCGGCGAGCCACAGGTTCTGGCCCTGGTCGGAGTACAGGAACTCCTCCCACAGCCGTGCGGCGTTCGGGTGCGGGGCGTCGGCGTTGATGGCCTGGTAGTAGAAGCCACCCACGACGTCGTCCTCGGGCACGATGACCTTCCACGACGGCAGGGCCTTCGTCTCGGCTGCGTTCAGGTAGTCCCAGTCGACCACGACAGGGGTCTGACCGGACTCGATCGTAGCCGGGGTGACGTCGATCGGGATGAAGTTGCCGGCGTCGTTGACGCGCTTCCAGAAGTCCACACCTGGCGCCAGGTCGTCGGCGGAGCCGCCGTTGACGATCGAGGCCATGAGGACGCCGTTGTAACCGACACCGGACGAGGTCGGGTCGCCGTTGAGGGCGACCTTGCCCTTGAACTCGGAGCCGAGCAGGTCGTCGAGCTTGGTCACCTCGGGGACGACCTTGCTGTCGAAGCCGATCGACATGTAGCCGCCGTAGTCGTTGACCCAACGGCCCTCAGGGTCCTTGTTGGCCTCGGGGATGTCGCCCCAGGTCTGCACCTGGTACGGCGCGAACATGTCGACGTTGGCGAGCGCTACCGCCTGGGACACGTCGAAGACGTCAGGGGCGGTGCCTTGCCCCTTGAGCCGCTTCGCGGTGTCGATCTCGGTCTGGCTGTCGGTGTCGGGCAGCTTCGAGTTGATCTTGATGTTGTACTTGTCCTCGAAGGTCTTGATGATCTCGCCGTAGTTGGCCCACGTCGGCGGCAGCGCGATGACGTTGAGCTCGCCTTCCTTCTGTGCGTCAGCGATCAGCTTGGTCATGTAGTCAGCTGAGGAGGTGCTCCCACCCCCGGTGTTTGTGGAGCCGGCGCTCGAGTTGTTCTTCTCCGGCGCGGAACAGGCCGCAAGCGTCAGCGTCACCGCTGCTGCAGTAGCGACCAGTCCGATGGTGGTAGTACGACGTTTCAAGATGCTCCTCCTGATGGCCCGGCACCCCCGCGCGCAACCAGATTGGCCGCTGCTCGCACACAACCACACGCAAGACACGCCTGCAATCAAAACCGACAACGTTTGCCGAACCTTTGTGGACCGGTGGCACTGACGAGGAGGCTTTGTTCCGTCCTGCACAACAACCGGAGGCGGTACCGCCCATTTCGCCCTCGCGCTCCACCGACATCTAGGATCAGACGACAGCCCCGATGGAGCCGCCGAAGGAGCATGCCGCGTGAGCGCCGCCAGTCCCGAGTTCGCGTACGCAGACCTGCTGCCGACGGGTCCGGACCAGACGTCCTACCGGCTGCTCACCACTGAGGGCGTCGAGACGATCGACTCACCGGCCGGCGCCCTGCTCCAGGTTGACCCGGGGGTGCTCCGGCTGCTGACGGCCGAGGCGATGCACGACATCGCGCACTACCTGCGTCCGGCTCACCTGGGCCACGCCGAGACAACGCCTTCGTCCAGATGCCTCCTTATAGCCATGGGCGGCGGCGCGGCGGTGTGGAAATTCGACGTGGAGGACTTCCCGGCGTTCATCGTGGTCGACGACAAGGGCAACGACTTCTTCACCGACCCAGCGAAGCCGGTGGGATCGACGATCCAGACCCGCTCGGCCGAATCCACATGACCCGTCCGGGCGAGCGATCGTCCACTGCCACGACCGCTGGGCTTGCGCCACTCGGTCTCGGACTGGCCGCGCTCGGCCGACCGGCATACATCAACCTCGGCCACCGCGACGATGTGCACGCCGCGCGCGCGGTGCCGGCCCTGGAGGCACGAGCCCACGAAGTCCTCGACGCCGCGTGGGCTGCGGGTGTGCGCCACATCGACGCGGCGCGCTCGTACGGGCTCGCGGAGCGCTTCCTCGGGACGTGGCTCGAGGCGCACCCAGGTCGGCGGGCCGAGGCCACGATCGGCTCCAAGTGGGGTTACACGTACGTCGGTGACTGGCAGATCGACGCAGCCACGCACGAGGTGAAGGACCACTCGGTGCCGACGTTCGACCGGCAGTGGCCGGAGACGCTCGCCGAGCTCGGCTCGCAGCCTGACCTCTACCTGATCCACAGCGTGACCCCCGACAGCCCGGCGTTGACCGACGGGGAGCTGCTTGAGCGACTTGCCCACCTCGCCGCAGAGGGTGTGCGCGTCGGACTGTCCACCAGCGGACCGGAGCAGGCTGCGGTCATTGCGCGAGCGATAGAGCTCGACCGGGCACCGTTCTCAGCCGTGCAGTCGACGTGGAACGTGCTCGAGCCGTCGGCGGGCGCGGCGCTCGCGACCGCGGCGGCGTTGGGGTGGCACGTCGCGCTCAAGGAGACGGTGGCCAACGGACGGTTGACGGCCCGGGGTCAGGTACCCGAAGCGGTCGCGTCGGTCGCCGCCCGGCGCGGGACGACGGTGGATGTCGTGGCACTCGCGGCGGCGCGAGCGCTGCCCGTGGCGGTGGTGCTGCTGGGACCCTCGACCGTCGACCAGCTGCGATCGAACCTCGCGGCTACCCGGATCGAGCTGACGATGCAGGACTTCGAGGCGCTCGCCGGCGTGGCCGAGAGCCCCACGGCGTACTGGGAGCAGCGCTCCGGACTCCCCTGGACCTGAGGCTCAGTCCTCGTCGCCCCAGCCCAGGGGCAGCACCTCGAACACGCTGGCCCTGGCGACTCCCAACCGCTGCCCGGCGCCGCGGGCCATCCCTTCGAGGAACTCGGCCGGGTCGAAGTTCTCCCAGCCGAGACCGTCGATGTAGGCCTGGTGGGCGGCCAGCGAGGCCACGCCGCTGTCGAAGGTGTCCGTCGTGTCGGCGGCGTGTCGGCTCAGCGGCGAACCGGCGGCCCACACGTGAGTCACCCCTGGCCACGGCTCGATGCCGTCGACGAGCTGCTCGGGAAACACCCAGCGGTTGCCGGCGTCCCTGACGGCGTCGAGAGTCGCGCGGCCGGTGGCGATGTGGTCTGCCTGGTTGAGCGCCTGACCTCCCCAGGTGTCGCGGAAGTTGTTGGTGATGACGATCTCCGGGCGGTGGCGGCGCACCGCGGCCGCGATCACCCGGCGCAGTGGTAAACCGTACTCGAGGATGCCGTCCGGCATACCGAGGAACTCGACGTCATCGACCCCGACGAGGCGGCAGGACTCGCGCTGCTCAGCCTCGCGTACCTCTCGACAGCGTTCGGGATCCATGCCGTCGATACCGGCCTCGCCGCTCGTGACGAGCGCGTACACGATGTGCTTGCCCTGGCCGGTCCAGCGCGCCACAGCGGCGGCGGCGCCGAACTCCATGTCGTCGGGGTGAGCGACGACGACGAGGGCGCGTTGCCAGTCCTCACGCAGGGGCTTGTAGGGCTCAGGTTGGTCCATGCGCTCACCGTACGGGGAGAATGGGGTGATGTCCCAGCCCCGACCCGGATCGCGCCAGTCGTCCGGCGTCGTGGCGGCGTCGACGAGCGAACGCGGCGAGGTGGTGCTGCGTCGGCGGGTCATGGACGGAGCGCTCGAGCTGCGGGTCAACGGCGTGTTCGTGATGGACGATCGCGAGACGGCGACCGAACGACTGCTGGCGCGATCGACGTTGGACACGCTGCGTGGCAAGGCCGACGGGGCTGATGCGATGGGGACGGCAGGCTTGGAGAGCGTGGCCGAGTCGCCCAGTGACGCGGCTCAGACGGCTGGCGTGCCCACCGACACGGCTCGTTCGGGCGTCTGGCACGTCCTCGTCGGGGGCCTCGGGCTCGGCTTCACCCTGGCGGAGGTGCTGGCCTCACCGAACGTCGCGGCCGTCACGGTGGCAGAGATCGAGGGCGCGGTCGTCGAATGGCACCGCGCCGGTCTGGTTCCGGGCTCGCCGCTTCAGGACGAGCGCGTCACGGTCGAGGTGGCCGACATCCGCGACGTCGTGCGTGCCCTCGACCCGGAGACGGTCGACCTGATCCTGCTCGACGTCGACAACGGGCCGGGCTTCCTCGTGTACGACGACAACGCGGCGGTCTACGGCAGCGTGTTCCTCGTGTCGTGTCGTGAGGCCCTGGCGCCGGGTGGTCTGCTCGCCGTCTGGTCCGCAGACCCCGCCCCAGACCTCGTGGCCACCCTCGACTCCGTCTTCGGCTCTTCGGCCGAACACGCCCTCCCCGTCACCCTCGGCACCCGCCACACCACCTACCACCTCTTCCTCGCCCCTGCCCTCGTTGAACCGTGAGTTGCGGTCCCTTGAACCGTGAGTTGCGGTCCCTTAAACCGTGAGTTGTGGTCCCTTGAACCGTGAGTTGTGGTCCCTTGCACCGTGAGTTGTGGCTCCTGGAACCGTGAGTTGTGGCTCCCGGAACCGTGAGTTGCGCTTGCCTGCTGGCGGGTTGTCGACGGTTGCTGCCAGTCGGCGTCGTTAGGCTCGGGCCATGCCCGGACCCATCGTTATACGAGACGGGTTGATCGTTCCCGAAGGGGAGTTGCGCTGGCGGTTCTCTCGGTCGAGCGGGCCTGGCGGCCAGTCCGTCAACACCACGGACAGCAGGGTCGAGCTGTCTCTCGACGTGAGTACGTCGACGGCCTTCACGCCGATACAACGCCAACGTGCCGTCGCGCGGCTGGCGGGGCGCCTCACCAACGGCGTCCTCACCATCACGGCATCCGAGCACAGGTCACAACTACGCAACCGCGATGCCGCCGAACGTCGTATGGCGCAGGTACTGCGAGAGGCAATCGCGCCTCCTCCGCCGAAGCGCCGGCCGACGCGACCCACGAGGGGCTCGGTACGCCGCAGACTCGACGCGAAGCGCCAGCGGGGCGAGCTCAAGCAGCAGCGCCGCGACCCGAACGGATGACGCCACAACTCACGGTTCAAGGAACCACAACTCACGGTTCAAGGGACCACAACTCACGGTTCAACGAAGGCGGGTCGTACGGTGGGGACATGAGTGAGCGGGAGGACGCACCGGAGTACCGGATCGAGCACGACACCATGGGTGAGGTCCAGGTGCCGGCAGCGGCACTGTGGCGGGCCCAGACCCAACGCGCCGTGGAGAACTTCCCGATCTCGGGTACGACGCTCGAGGCGGCGCACATCCACGCACTGGCCCAGATCAAGGCAGCCGCGGCTCACGTCAACGGCGAGCTCGGTGTCATCGGCGCCGACATGGCGGCCGCGATCGAGAAGGCAGCGCTCGACGTGGCGGCCGGCCACCACGACGACCACTTCCCCGTCGATGTCTTCCAGACCGGCTCGGGCACGTCGAGCAACATGAACGTCAACGAGGTGATCGCCTCCCTCGCCACCGAGGCACTCGGTCGCGATGTCCACCCGAACGACCACGTCAATGCCAGCCAGTCGAGCAATGACACCTTCCCCACGTCCATCCACGTGGCCACCACCCAGGCGATCGTGCACGACCTGGTCCCGGCCCTCGATCATCTGGCGAACGCGTTCGAGCACAAGGCCCACGAGTTCGCGGAGGTCGTGAAGTCCGGCCGTACCCACCTCATGGACGCCACCCCGGTGACGCTCGGCCAGGAGTTCGGCGGGTTCGCTGCCCAGCTCCGCTTCGGGATCGAGCGCCTCGAGTCGGCGCTCCCCCGGGTCGCCGAGCTACCCCTCGGCGGTACCGCGGTCGGCACCGGCATCAACACGCCCCCGGGGTTCGCCGCCCGGGTGATCGAAGTGCTGGCCAGCCTCACCGGGCTGCCCCTGACCGAGGCGCGCAACCACTTCGAGGCCCAGGGCAGCCGCGACGGGCTGGTGGAGGCCAGTGGGCAGCTCCGGACCATCGCGGTCGGCCTCCACAAGACCTGCACCGACCTGCGCTGGATGGGCTCCGGCCCCCGCACCGGGTTGGGCGAGATCCGCCTCCCCGACCTGCAGCCGGGCTCGAGCATCATGCCGGGCAAGGTCAACCCGGTCCTCCCCGAGGCGACCGCGATGGTCTGCGCTCAGGTGATCGGCAACGACGCCGCCGTGGCCTTCGCCGGCTCGACCGGCAACTTTGAGCTCAACGTGATGATGCCCGTGATGGCCGCCAACCTCCTGCAGTCGATCCGTCTGCTCAGCAACGCCACCCGCGTGCTCGCGGACCGGTGTGTCGTCGGCATCGAGGCCGATGTCGAGCATTGCCGTGAGCTGGCGGAATCCTCCCCGTCCGTCGTCACGCCCCTCAACCGCACCATCGGCTACGAGAACGCCGCCGCGGTGGCCAAGAAGGCGGTCAAGGAGCGCAAGACGATTCGCGAGGTCGTCATCGAGGAGGGGTACGTCGAGCGCGGTGACCTCAGCGAGGACGAGCTCGACAAAGCACTGGACGTGCTGGGGATGACCCACCCGTAGGCGGGTCGGCGTACCGGAGCCACGCGGCGGGGCTCAATGGCAGCTCAGTACCAGTTGTGGCCCTCTTTGAAGTACCACGCGCTGCACGGCGACCCGTAGGACGACTGAATGTAGGTCAGGCCCCAGCGGATCTGGGTGGCCGGGTTGGTCCGCCAGTCGGGTGCGATGCTGGCCATCTTCTCGCCGGGCAGGGACTGGGGGATGCCGTAGGCGCCCGAGGAGGAGTTCGAGGCGTAGGGGTTCCAGTTGCTCTCGCTGAGCCACAGCGAGTCGAGGCAGGAGAACTGGTCGCTGCTCCAGCCGAACTCGCCGAGCATGCCCATCGCGATGTCGCGGGGGTCGGTGGCCTCGACCGTCTCGGACACGCTGCCCGCGACGTCTTGCTTGGTGATGGGCAGGAGCTTGGCCTTCGTCTCCCGCTGGACCGACACGAGCG
Source organism: uncultured Actinomycetota bacterium (assembly GCA_963750495.1). Taxonomy (GTDB): domain Bacteria; phylum Actinomycetota; class Actinomycetes; order Propionibacteriales; family Nocardioidaceae; genus JANLYC01. The sequence goes on along the minus strand of CAVVQV010000005.1, from coordinate 21,294 downwards.
CCGGGCGTGACGACGAACGACTCACCTCCGAGTCGGAAGACCGGTGCCGGGCCTTGATCGCCTCGTCGGACAAGCCGGCCTTGGCGCCGAACAGATCGGCAGCCGCCGCTACGGGCGTGCCCTGCGGGACTGCTGGGGCATTGACGGTGAAGACGCCCAGTCCGACGGCGACGCCGGCCGCACCCACGAGGGCCACGGCACCGCCGACTCCGGAGGTCGGCAGGCTGGACACGACGTCCCCAGCAACGCGCCCGACGGTCTGCTTGAACGACCGGGACGCCTTGTGCCGTGGTGCGATGTGCCTACCGGGCACGCTGAACCACTCCTCGAGGGGTAGGAGACCGGTCTAGCCTCGGGGCATTCCGGGACGACGTCAAATCTCCCGGGGCTGTTGTGACGCATGTGACGTCAGGGGCGATCTTTTGTCCCCAGCGCGGGGGAATCGACGCAGAAACAGGCCCGACCGCCTCCCTGACTGGCGAGCCGGGCCTGCTTCCCGTACGTCGGCTGAGCATCGGCCTACAGCGACACGTCCTCGAGCATCTCGGTCACCAGCGCCGCGATGGGCGAGCGCTCCGACCGGGTCAAGGTGACGTGGGCGAACAGCGGGTGACCCTTGAGCTTCTCGACGACCGCGACGACGCCGTCGTACCGACCGACCCGCAGGTTGTCCCGCTGGGCAACGTCGTGGGTCAAGATGACGCGCGAGTTGGCGCCGACGCGAGACAGCACGGTGAGCAGCACGTTGCGCTCGAGCGACTGGGCTTCGTCGACGACGACGAACGCATCGTGTAACGAGCGACCGCGGATGTGAGTCAGCGGGAGCACTTCGAGCATCCCGCGCGCCAGCACCTCCTCGATGACGTCGGAGCTCGTCACCGCGCCCAGGGTGTCGAAGACCGCCTGCGCCCAGGGCTGCATCTTCTCCGACTCGCTGCCCGGCAGGTAGCCGAGCTCCTGGCCCCCGACGGCGAACAGCGGACGGAACACGACGACCTTCTTGTGCTGACGACGCTCGAGCACTGCCTCGAGACCCGCGCACAGGGCCAGCGCGGACTTGCCGGTGCCGGCCCGACCGCCCAGCGAGATGATCCCGATGTCGGGGTCGAGCAGCAGGTCGAGGGCGACGCGCTGCTCGGCGGACCGACCACGCAGGCCGAAAGCCTCACGATCTCCTCGCACGAGACGTACCTGCTTGTCAGCGGTGACCCGACCCAGCGCGCTACCACGCTCGGACATCAGCACGAGCCCGGAGTGGCAGGGCAGGTCGCGCGCGGCCTCGAGGTCGGCCACCCCCTCGTCATACAGCACGTCGAGGTCGCCGCTGGTCACGTCGATCTCGCTCATGCCGGTGTAGCCGGTCTCGATGGCGAGCTCGGCGCGATACTCCTCGGCACGTAGCCCCACCGCCGACGCCTTGACTCGCATCGGGAGGTCCTTGGAGACCAGGCTGACGTCGGCGCCCTCAGCACGCAGGTTGAGCGCCACCGCGAGGATGCGCGTGTCGTTGTCGCCGAGCCGGAAGCCGGCCGGCAGCACCGTCGGATCGCTGTGGTTGAGCTCGACCCGGAGCGTGCCACCCTCGTCGCCGATGGGAACGGGGCTGTCGAGCCGCCCATGGAGGACGCGCAGCTCGTCGAGCATGCGCAAAGCCGACCGGGCGAAGTATCCGAGCTCGGGATGGGCGCGCTTCCCCTCGAGCTCGGTGATCACGACCACCGGGAGCACCACCTCGTGCTCCTTGAAGCGCTTCAGGGCAGCGGGATCTGCCAACAGGACGCTGGTGTCGAGCACAAAGGTCCGCGCAGCCGCCGCGGCCGTCACCGGTGTGCTGGACTTCGATTCCTTGCCGGTGCCGGCCCGAGCGGCTTTGGCAGGTGCAGACGATCGTCCGGTGGCAGCGGCCACAGTGTGTCCCCTCGCGGACCGCGCGGGAGCATCGCCTCGCCGGTCCTTGGTGTCAGTCGGACCGGGAAGAACTCGCCCCAGGGCACGATGCCTGCCCTGACAGGTCTTGCACGTTGGGCCTCCCGCGACGCCCGGCCTCTTGTCGGACGACAGTTCCGACGGTACGGCGCCGGAGGTGACCGGACAGTGACGACACGCCATGCACGGGATGAACGGGATCAGGCGACAATTTCGCACAGGTGGGACTCGTCGGAGGCCGTAGCCCGGGTGAACGCCAGGTCAGGCGCCGTAGCGACGCTCCCGGGCACCGTAGGCTCGGATCGCGCGGAGGAAGTCCGTGCGCCGGAAGTCCGGCCACATGGCTTCGCAGAAGTAGAACTCGCTGTGGGCGCTCTGCCACAGCAGGAACCCCGACATTCGCTGCTCGCCGGAGGTCCTGATCACCAGGTCGGGGTCCGGCTGGCCGCGGGTGTAGAGGTGCTCGGCGATGTGCTCGACGTCGATGAACTCGGCCAGCTCCTCGATCGTCGTACCTTGCGCCGCATGGTCGTGCAGCAGGGAACGCACCGCATCGGCGAGCTCGCGCCGCCCTCCGTAGGCGACCGCGATGTTGACCGTCATGCCGTCGACGTCGGCCGAGCGGTCCGCGGCTGCCTTGAGCCGCTGGGCCGTCGTCGCGGGGAGCAGGTCGAGGGCACCGACCGCTTGCACGCGCCAGCGCCCGGTCGCCGCGAGCTCGTCGACCAGCTCCTCGATGACGCGCATCAACGGCGCGATCTCGTCGGCGGGGCGGGCGAGGTTGTCGGTCGAGAGCAACCACAGCGTGACGAGCTCGACGTGGAGCTGATCACACCAGCCGAGGAACTCCGGGATCTTGTCGGCGCCAGCGATGTAACCGCCCTCGACGTGCTCGCCCGTGGAGCGGGCCCAGCGGCGGTTGCCGTCGCACATCACGCCGATGTGGGCGGGGATGCGGTCGGGGTTGAGCTGGCGGAGAAGTCGCCGTTCGTAGAGCTCGTAGGCGAGTGACCGAGCGGACGCCATCTGGTGCACCTCCTGAGCGCTTCGGGACCAAGCTCGAGGCGTTGGCAAGATCACGCCCCCCGGAGAGAGGCTACCCCTGCAACTCTCAGGTTGCCCGTCTACCGTGGACCCATGATCGCGCACGCAACTGAGAGAATCCGCGAGGCTGCGCGCGAGCTCAAACCCCATCTCCGCGGCTGGCTGCACCTCGGCACCTTTCCGTTGAGTGTTGCCGCGGGGATCGTCCTGGTCAGCCTGGCGCCGGATACCAAGACGAAGGTCGCCTCCGCGATCTTCGCGGTGTCCGCGTCACTGCTGTTCGGCGTGTCAGCCCTGTTCCACCGCGGCCAGTGGGGTCCGCGCTGGCATGGCGTACTCCGACGGCTCGACCACTCCAACATCTTCTTGTTGATCGCGGGGACCTACACGCCCTTCGCGCTGATGCTGCTCAACGGCAGGAACGCGCGCATCCTGCTCAGCCTCGTCTGGGGCGGCGCGTTGCTCGGGATCGCGTTCCGCGTGCTCTGGATCGGTGCGCCGCGTTGGCTGTACCTGCCCGTGTACATCGCCCTCGGTTGGGCGGCGATCTTCTGGCTGGGCGACTTCGCGCACGCGGCCGGGCCGACGGTCCTCACGTTGATCATCGTGGGCGGCGGGCTGTACTCCGCCGGCGGTCTCATCTATGGGCTGAAGCGGCCCAACCCGATCCCCCGGTGGTTCGGTTTCCACGAGGTCTTCCACAGCTTCACCGTCGCCGCCTTCGCGGTCCACTACGTCGGCGTCTCGATGATCGTCTACGGGGCCCGCTGAGGCTCGCTCTCCCCGGGCCGTTGGTGTTTGCCTAGTTCACAAGCCACCTTCCCTCTGAACTAGCCGCGTTTGCCTTGTGAACAAGCCGCCTGGTTTGTGAACTAGGCAAACGCACGGCCAGAGAGGCAGCTGTCCGCGGGGGGTCAGGGTTGGGCGGCGACGGCGGCGCGGAGCAGCGCCAGTACGGCGGAGGCGTCATGTCGTATGCCGGCCACGGTGATGTCGTCGCAGCCTGAGGCAAGGTACAGCTGCTCGACCGTGCCATCCGAGTAACCCACGAGCAGCACGTACGGGTCCGGACTGGACGCCGCGTTTGCCTCAGGACCGGACGCCGCGTTTGCCTCAGGCCTGGACGCCGCGTTTGCCTCAGGACTGGACGGCCCAGAACCGTCCGGCCCGGAGGACACCGACTTGCAATGGTTCGCCGGCTCCTCCGGGAGTCGAGCGACGTCGGCGAAAAGCGTCGAGCCTGAGTCCAGCAACAACGCATCGGCGGGCGGCAGCCTGGGAGAACCTCCCGCTGAGCCGAGCGAACCTCCCCCGCACAGCCGCAGCGACGACACGCCGGCACGGACCACACCCGGTGCGCTGTCAGCGGGCTGCGCACGAGGTTCCGTCGGGCACGGCGTCGTCGTACCGGGGTCCGACCCGCTCGCCTGGCTGTCGCCCGCCAGCCGGTTCGTCAGGTCGTTGCGCAGGTTCGTCGTCCGGGTCTTGTTGAGGAACTGAGGTGTGATGACCAAGGCTGCCACCGCCAGCGCGAGCAGCGAGCTCATCACCACCCGACGACGTCGATCACGCAGCCCACGCCCGGCGATCTGGCCACGCTCCAGGCCGCCGACCGCCGGCCGCGTCCTGGTCAGCAGGCTGCGCAGGCGCTCGGTGTCACGAGCCGAGTGCGGCTCTTTCATGGGCGGGCTCCTCGCGTCTCCACCATCGTCGCCGACGAAGGGGCTCGGCCCAAGCCCGCGCGACGCCTGGCCGTCACGGCCGCCCGCGGAATGCGGAAATCCTCAGGATGCCATCGGTGTGTCGGTCTGCACCTTCCCGCGATTCGCGGAGCAGGGAGGCACCGGGCCAACGGTCAGGAGGTCTGCGCGGCCTGGATCGCTTTCCAGACGCGATGGGGCGTGCACGGCATCGGCACGTCGACCACGCCCAACGGGCGCAGGGCGTCCAGCACCGCGTTCATCACCGCCGGCGTCGCCGCGATCGCCCCGGCCTCGCCGACGCCCTTGGTGCCGAGCGGGTTCGTGGTGGCTGGCGTGACCCGACGGTCGGTACGCATCGTGATCAGGTCCGCGGCCGACGGCATGGCGTACTCGACGAAGCTCGGCGTCAGCACGTTGGCGTCCTCGTCGTAGGCCACCTCCTCGAACATTGCCTGCGCGATCCCCTGCACCGCGCCGCCATGCACCTGGCCGTCGACGATCATCGCGTTCACCACGTTGCCGACGTCATCGATGCCGACGTAGTCGAGCAGGCGCACCACGCCGGTCTCGACGTCCACCTCCACGACGGCCAGATGCGCCCCGTAGGGGTAGGTGACGATCTTGAGGTCCGAGGTGCGCGTGCAACCCAGCCCCGGCTCGAAGCCATCCCTGGTCAGCGTCCGGTCGTCGTACGACGCGAGGGCGACCTCGCGCAGCGACGTCGACGCCTGCGTGCCGCGCACGGTGAACATGCCGGCCTCGAACTCCAGGTCAGCCGAGTCACACTCGAGCACCCGCGCAGCCACCTCGGTGGCTCGTCGGCGCACCTCGACAGCGGCTTCGTGCAGGGCCGACCCGACGACACTGACCGAGCGCGAACCGTAGGAGTCGAAACCGTGCCGGGCCCGGTCCGTGTCACCCTGCACGACCTTGACGGCCGCGACGTCCAAGCCCAGCTGTTTGCTGACGATCTGCGCCCACGTCGTCTCGTGGCCCGTGCCGAACGCCGTCGTGCCGATCACCACCTCGGCACCCTCCGGGGTCAGCCGCACGCTCGCGGTCTCGACAGAGCTGTCGTCGTACTTGATGCCGCCGCCACACGCCTCCACGTACGTCGAGACGCCGACTCCCCATCGGATCGTGGCACCGTCGATGTTCTGCTCGCGCTGACGCATGCGCAGTCCGGCGTAGTCGCCGAGCTCCAGCATGGCGTCAGCAGTGCTCGCGTAGTCGCCGACGTCGTACGTGACGCCGCCACTGGTCTTGTAGGGGAACTGGTCGGCCGGGATCCAGTTCTGCCGACGCAAGTCGACGGGGTCGACGCCGAGCTCTGCGGCCAGCTCGTCGACCATGCGCTCGATGGCGTAGGTCGCCTCCGGTCGGCCGGCACCGCGATAGGCGCCGACCGGGGTCTTGTTCGTGAACGCGCACTCGCAGTGGAACCGGTAGTTCGGGATGCGATAGATGCCCGGGTACATCCGTGCGCCACCCATCGCTGCCCCCGGTCCCAGGGGCGAGACATAGGCACCCGAGTCACCGATGAGGTGCACGTCGAGGGCGGTGATCTCTCCTGCACTCGTGGCTGCGATCGTCACGTCCTGGATCAGCGCGCGGCCGTGGAACGTGGTCTGGAAGTCCTCGCTGCGGGTCGCCGTCCACACCACCGGGCGGTTGAGCTCGCGGCAGGCGAGTAGCGCGACGACCTCCTCGGCGTAGAAGAACTTGCCACCGAAGCCGCCGCCGACGTCGGGGGCGATGACGCGCAGCCGGTCCTGGTCGATCCCCGTGGCCTCGGCGAGCAGGTGGCGAACGATGTGCGGTGTCTGGGTGGACAGCCACATCGTGAAGCCGTCGCCTTCGGGCTGGACTGAGATCGCTCGCGGCTCCATCGCGGCGGTGAAGACCCTCGGTTGCTCGAAGCGCCGGGTGATGACGACGTCGGCGACGGCCAGGGCGGCCTCGACGTCTCCATGTCCACGGCGGTCGTCGGACGCACGGTTGGCGGGCACGGCTTCGTGCAGCAGCGGCGCACCGTCCGCGAGGGCGGCGACGACGTTGGCGACCGCCGGCAACGCGTCGTAGTCGACGTCGACCAGCTCGCCGGCCTCGATGCCGTCGGCGCTCGACCGCGCCACGATCACAGCCACGGCTTCTCCCACGTAGCGGACCGTGTCGGTGGCGACGAGCGGCATGTCCGGACCGTCATCGAGACTCGACAGCTCCGGGCACCAGCGCGCCAGGTCGCTGCCGGTCCAGACGGCGACGACTCCGGGAGAGCGCCGCGCCTGCTCGACGTCGATGGTGAACCGGGCGTGGGGCACCGGGCTGCGCACGAACGTCAGGTGCAGCGAGCCTTGCGGCCGGATGTTCGCCGTCCACCGGGTGCGCCCGGTGACCAGGTGGTCGTCCTCGGTGCGCAGCACCCTGTCATCCGCGGTCATGGCGCACAGCCTAAGCAGGCTGGGCGGCTCACCGCAGGGCGGCCGGGTCCGTGACGGGCAGGTCGCAGACGAAGTGTCGACACACGTACGCCGTCGCTCGCCCGTCGACGAGCGGCCGACCTTCCAGCAACGGCACCGACTCCGTCTCACCGTCACCGACCGCGACAACCAGTCCCGGATGAGGAAGCCGCAGAGCGGCGCGGAGCATGGCCTCGCGACCAGGGTCTCCGAACACTCCGACGATCGCGGCCTGCCGCGGGCCGTCGGCCAGCGCCTCCAGGGCGGCCAACGTCTGGCCCGCGAAGCGGGGTGCGTTCTCCGCCAGGCCGGCCAGACGCGTGGAGAGCCGCTCGGCGGCCTCTCGATAGCGGTCGTCGCCGGTCAGCCCGTTCATCGTGATCAGGACCGAGAGTGTCATGCTCTGGCCGGACGGCGAGGCGTTGTCGGCAGGGTCCTGCGGTCGTTTGATCAGCGTCTCGGCGTCGTCGGCGGTGTCGTAGAAGCCCCCTCGCCCGTCGGTGAAGTGCTCCCCGATCGCGGCCACGAGACCGGCAGCGACGTCGTACCATGCAGCATCTCCGGTGGCGGCGTACAGCGCCAGCAACCCGTCGGCCACACAGGAATAGTCCTCGAGCACACCGGCCGGTGCACCGGCCTTGCCGTCGCGCGACACGCGGCGCAGACGCGGGCCGTCCAGGTGTACGTCGACCAGCAGCTGACCCGCGGCACGCGCGGCCTCCACGAAACGCGCCTCGCCCAGGATGACGCCCGCCTCTGCGAGGGCGGCGACGGCCAGGCCGTTCCACGCGGCCACCACCTTGTCGTCCCGCGAAGGGCGGGTCCGCGCAGCGCGCGCGTCGAGGAGACGACGGCGCACGCCGGCCAGCCGCTCGGCGTCCTCAGGCGTTGCGGGGTCGCGGTCGAGCCGGAGGGTCGAGCTACCGCGCTCGAAGTTGCCCGCAGCTCCGACACCGAACAGCTCGCGGGCGAAGGCCCCGTCGTCAGACCCCAGCACGGCATCGAGCTCGGCCGGCGTCCAGACGTAGAACACGCCCTCCTCACCGTCTGAGTCGGCGTCGAGCGCGGACGCGAAGCCGCCTTCGTCGGTCCCGAGCTCGCGCATCATGAACTCGGCCGTCTCGCCGGCGATCCGGGCCGCGAGCTCACTGCCCGTCTGGCGGTGCCAGTGGGTGTAGACGCGCAGCAGCAGGGCGTTGTCGTACAACATCTTCTCGAAGTGCGGCACGTCCCAGCGCGCGTCGACGCTGTAGCGAGCGAATCCGCCACCGAGCTGGTCGTAGATGCCGCCACGTGCCATCGCCTCGAGCGTCGCCTCGACGAGGCCGAGCGCCTGGGCGTCACCGGTGCGAGCCGCGTGGCGAAGCAGGAACTCGCAGACCATCGACGGTGGGAACTTCGGGGCGCCTCCGAAACCTGCGTGCTTGTGGTCGAAGCTCTTGGCCAGCTCGGTCACGGCATGGCTCATGACGTCGTCCATGGTCCCGACAGGCAGGTCGCGCACCTCGCTGAGGTGCGCGGCGATGTCGGAGCCGACGTTCATGACCTCGTCGCGACGACCCGCCCACGCTTGCGTGAGTGCTTCGAGGACCTGCCGGAACGCGGGCATCCCCTGGCGAGGCTCGCGCGGGAAGTACGTGCCCGCGAAGAACGGCGCGCCGTCCGGCGTAAGCACGCAGGTCATCGGCCACCCGCCTTGGCCGGTCATCGACTGGGTGGCCTCCATGTAGACCGCGTCGATGTCGGGCCGCTCCTCACGGTCGACCTTGATGTTGACGAAGTGCTCGTTGAGGTACGACGCCGTCGTCGCGTCTTCGAACGACTCGTGCGCCATCACGTGGCACCAGTGGCAGGCGGCGTACCCGATGCTCAGCAGCACCGGCACGTCCCGCCGCCGGGCCTCCTCGAACGCCTCGGGTCCCCACTCCCACCAGTCGACCGGGTTGTCGGCGTGCTGGAGCAGATATGGACTGGTTGCCGAAGCGAGGCGGTTGGCCATTTCCATGACTCCTGACGAGTGGCACGCGTTTCCTTTGGCCCGACTGATACACGGGACTGATACAACCAAGCAGATTCTCAGGCCCTTCTCCGGTTCCTGAGCTTGTCGAGGGGCCCACCTGCCCACCCTAGGAGGCATGCGCATGCCTCCTCGCAGGAAGCCCACGCTGCCTCCGCAGAGAGACCGGGACCCTTGCGCGGCAGCGCACGGCCGTGGCGGGTGCGGACATGCGCAGGCGACAAAAGGCACCTGCGGACCTCGCGCTCGCGCCGTGACGTCGTTCGCGCAGCACCTGAACGCCGAACCCCGATCCTCATCAACTCCTCATCTGCGCAGCTCGGCGGCACGCCATCGTCGTCTTGTGGGCCGCCGGCCCGGGCCAAGGAGGTCGCTATGCAGATCCTTATCGTGAACTTCAACCTTGACGGTCTCTCCGAGGAGGAATTCGTGAGCGCGTGCGATGAGCTCGCTCCTGCTTTTGCCGCCGTCCCAGGACTTGCTTCGAAGGTCTGGCTCGCCGACCGCGCCGAGGGGACCTTCGGCGGCGTGTACACGTTCGAGTCCGACCAGGCCGTCGACGACTACCTTCAGTCGGACCTGTTCGCCGGAGTCCGCGCGACGCCCGGCCTCGCGAACATCTCGGTGCGTCGCTTCGGCGTACTCGACGGGCCTACCCGTGTTACCCGTGGTCTGGTGGAGACGGCGGGCGTCTGAGGCTGGCACTCTTGTTGCGATGAGCGAAGGCGTCACGCTGAAGGGACGCGAGCGCGAGCTCGCTTCCCTTCAGCGCGTCCTCGAGACGAACGGGCCGCGGGTGGCGTTCGTCTACGGCATCGCTGGCATCGGTAAGTCGGCACTGCTCGACGCTTTCGCGTGCGCGGTACGGAAGTCCGGCACTCAGGTGTGGTGGATCGACTGCGCGGCCATCGATCCGACGGAGCCGAGCTTTCGCGCGGCGCTCGCCGCGGCGGGGTGGCGGCCAGGAAACGCGGGCGTCGTGGTCGTCGACACCTATGAGATGTTCCGCCTCGCCGATCCTTGGTTGAGGCACGAATTGGTTCCGTCGGTGTCGGCGGAACTGCGCTTCGTCATCGCTGGACGTGACGCTCCGATGCTCGAATGGTCGACCGAGAGGGGCCGAGTGGGCGGGCTCGAGATCCTCCCGCTCGTCGGTTTGACCGACGAGGCCGCTCAGGCCTTCCTGGCCGATGCCGATGTGGCAGCGGACCACGCTGACATGATTTGCCGAATTGCGCGGGGCCACCCTCTGTCGCTTCGGCTCGCTGCGGAGGCAGACGTCGCCCACATTCCGATCGACGAGGTCGGGCCGCGCGTGGTCGCCGCGCTGGCCACCGCGTTCCGCGCCGGCCTCGATGACGAGGGTCGCCGGCTCCTCGACGCTGCATCGGTACCTCGCAGGGTGACAACAGGTGTCCTCGAGGCGATGGCGTGCGCAGACGGCGCGGTGGAGAGACTCGGCGCGCTCAGCTTCGTGGACGTGACCTCGGAGGGGCTGCGGCTGCACGATGCGGTGCAAGCCGCGGTCTCCGCGCGGCTGCGCGCCCTCGAGCCCGAGCGGTTCCGCGAACTGCGCTCCGCCGCGTGGCGCCACCTCCAGCACGAGACACGGCGGGCGGGCGCGAGTGACCTTCGCCGATTCACCGCGGACCTCCTTTTCCTCATCGACAACCCGTTCGTCCGCGAAGCGATGTTCCCCGCGACTGCCCATACCTTCAGTGTCGAGAGGTCGCGGGAGGAGGACGCCGGAGCTCTGCGGGCGTTGTGGCACGAATTCGAGACACCGGAGGGCGCCTCGGTGTTGGACGCGTGGCTGCGCCTTCGGCCTGACGCGGTCCGTTCGGTACGCGACCGGACCGGAGCCGTCGTCGGCTGTTCGATCGTCGCCGAGTGGCGCGACATCCCGCCTTCTCTCGAACGTGTCGACCCGGTCGTCGCAGCGTGGTCGCGACACGCGGCGCTTAACCCACTGCCTCCTGGCCAGCGGACACTGATCCACCGGCGCTGGCTCGCCGCCGGCACGGGCGAGAGCCCGAGCGGCGTACAGGCCGCGGCATTGCTTGATGTCAAGCGGGACTACTTCCGCCTGCGGCCACACCTGGGTCGGCTCTACCTCGGCGTAGGCGACCCCCGGCCCTTCCTCGACGCGCTGCGCACGCTCGGCTTCCGTCTTTTCGATGAGCCGATCGAGGTCGGCGGCGAACCGTTCCATCTCGCGGCGCTCGACTTCGGACCGGATTCCGTCGACGGGTGGCTCAACGGCATTGCCGCGGCCGAGCTCGGCGAGAGCAATCAGCCATTCCTCGATGAGCGCGACCGCAGCGTCGATCTCGGTGGCACTCGCATCCAGTTGTCGCCGCTCGAATTTGGGGTCCTGAACACGCTCGCCGCTCACCCTGCAGCGCCGGTGTCGCGCGCCGACCTGCTCCGCGACGTCTGGGGCACGAGCTACGACGGTGGCAGCAACACGGTCGACGTCGTGATTCGCAGCCTCCGGAGGAAACTAGGCCCTGTGAGCGACCGAATCGAGACTGTCCGTGGCGTCGGCTACCGCTTCAGGTGAGGCCCACAACCCAGCTCGGGTGAGCGCTCGTGGGCTATGAGAGCGCGGAACCGCACGCGGAAGACCCCAGTCGCCGGCGCTACGTCGGGAGCGGTGGCGCGGCGTCATGGAATCGTCACGACTTGGCCATTCCCGTCGGGACTCCCTCGTCCTAGCGTGATGCGCAGGGAGACAATCGTTCGGAGGTAGCCATGAGAGAAGCGTGGGAGCTTCTGATGTCGGGGCCACAAGATGCGAAGCGGTCCGTCCTTCTCCTGCCGGGCGGAGCCAATGCCGCGCGCTCCTACGACCTGGTGATGGCTGATGATGCGCTGTCCGGCGTTCGTCTGGTCGCCACGACCATGCCGGGCATGGCGGGCGCGCCGGTGACCGGCGACGTGTCGATTCCGGGGCTGGCCCAAGCTGCGGGAGCGTTGGCCAGGGAGCACCGCTGCGACGTGCTCGTCGGCTTCTCCCACGGGGCCACTGTTGCCTTGGAGATGCGCCTCAGCGGCGAGTTCCGCGGTCCGGTCGTGCTCCTTGGCATCAGCTTGTCGACCGAGGACGAGGCCAGGGTCTTCCGCGGCGCAGTCCGGGCGTCGCAGCGAGTGGGCAGTTGGCCGCTGGCGATCCTGCTCAAGCTCGTACCTCTGATGGCCAAGTCTGCCGACGTACCCCAGCCGCACAAGCAGGAGCTGGTCGAGGATCTGAAACAGAACCGAGCCCGCGACTCGGTCCGACCATGTGCGGAGTACCTCGACTACATCGCCGCTGACCGGGAGTACGCGGCGGAGCTGGTCGAGTCCGGTGGTCCGGTGTGGGTGGTGCATGCCGAGAAGGGGGACGGCGGGCTCACGGACGCCGAACGCGCCATTCTGGAGCCCGCGGCCAACGTCACCCTGGTGACGATCCCAGGCTCGGTATTCCTCCTGCCCGACGAGGCTCCGGAACGCGTCGCGGCCGTGATCGCTGCGGCCGTGTCGGAGGTGACGTAAGGGCACTGGCGCAGGATCAGATGGCGCGCGGCCTGCCACCGATGCAGTGGCACTCGGTCGCGTCAACGCAAGGGTGGTTCGTCGGGAGACTCGGGCGCGTCGTCACCGGCAGCTGAGCCCGGCTCGGCCGGCTTCTTGAGATTGCCGTGGGCGTCGAGGTCGGCGCGATGCGGCGCCTTGATCCGGCCGAGCTGGGTGTTCATGCTGCGCCACAGCAGGAACGTCGCGATCGCCGAGGACGACGACGAGTCCCAGGGCAATCCACCCGGGCTTGACGTTGTTCGGGTCGTACGCGAGCAGGACCAGCGCGGAACTCATACGTCCATGGTCTCGCGCTGGGCTTCGTCCCGGCTAGCCAGGTCCCGGATGCCCGCGAACAAGTCGTCCTCGGGCAGCACCCGCGGCACCAGCGACTCGACCAGCTCGAAGTCCTCCGTCGGCCACGCCTGCTGGCTGACCTCGGTCGGCACGGCGAACCAGCGTCCCTCCGGATCGATCTGGGTGGCGTGCGCGACCAGCGCCATGTCGCGGATGTGGAAGTAGTCGGCGCAGGGCACACGCGTCGTCACGCGGTCCTCGTGCTCGGCGTCGTCCTTCCACTCCTCCAGCCACTCCTCGTACGGCGACTCGAGCCCGCGTTCGAGCATCGCGTGGTGCAGCGCGAGGATGCGGGGGCGGTTGAACGTGTGGTGGTAGTAGAGCTTCAGCGGCTGCCAGGGCGGACCGGAATCCGGGTAGGCGTTCGGGTCTCCGGTGGCTTTCCAGGCGTGCATCGTCACCAGGTGGGTCATGACGTGGTCCGGGTGCGGGTAGCCACCGTTCTCGTCGTACGTCGTGACGACGTGCGGCCGGAAGCTGCGCATCAGACGGACCAGCGGCTCGGCCGCCTCCTCCAACGGCACGAGCGCGAAGCAGCCCTCGGGCAGCGGCGGCAGCGGGTCCCCTTCGGGGAAACCGGAGTCGACGAAGCCGAGCCAGTCCTGGGTGACGCCGAGGATCTCGCGGGCGCGCTCCATCTCCTGCCGCCGGATCTCCGTGATGTTGGCGAGCACGTCGGCGCGGTCCATGTTCGGGTTGAGGATCGAGCCTCGCTCACCCGCCGGTGCAGGTGACGACATGCACGTCGACACCCTCAGCGACGTACTTCGCCGTGCTGGCCGCACCTTTGCTCGACTCGTCGTCGGGATGCGCGTGCACGTGCATCAGCCGCAGACCTTCGCTCACTACCGCACCTCATTCGTCACAGTTCGTCCATCACAGTCGCCGGGCTGTCCAGCACAGTCGTCGCGCCCGCTGGCCCGCCACCCGGTCGGGGTCCTGCGGGTCCGCCGGACACAATGGTGTCAGCAGCACGACTTGGTGGCGACCTCAATATGACCCTCCGACAAGCCCGAAGGGGGCCAGTCAGGTCCTGATCGCTACCGGGGCGCGCTGCCATCTCCCTACAACCACGACGAGCGAGGACCATTCCCGGTGACTTCCCCGTGACCACGCCAGATCCCGAACCGGCCCGGACGGGCAGCCCGTCCGTCCCCGCCAGACGATGGACGAGCGGTACGGCGTGCGCACGCCGACCCAGCGGCGCCGGACGCTCGTCGCCGTGGCTGCCGTGGTGCTCGTCCTGCTGGGCTGGCTGGGCTGGGCCGCCTGGGCGCACAGTCGTGCGGACGTCGGCGGACGACTGCGCTCGTACGACGTCGTTTCGTCCCACGAGGTCCGCGTCGTGGTCGAGCTGTCGCGGCGAGACGGGCAGTCGGTGATCTGCGATGTCACGGCCCAGGCCGAGGACCACTCGACGGTGGGCGAGGCACAGGTCAGGGCGCCGGCGGGGACGGCGACCGTCGTGAGTGTCACGACCGTCATCCGGACCGATCGCGAGGCGACCTCCGCCAGCGTCTCCAACTGCAGAAGTGGCACTTGACCTGCGCTTTTGCCGTTCCCCGGAACGTTTCGGATCGGTGAAATTTGGGGAAATCTGCCTGATCTTTGGTAACCTCGAGGTTTCCCCCGATGGGGCCGCGGCTGAGTTCCTCAGAAGTTCTGACCAGTGCTGCGTGCCCGCAACCAAGGAGCACAACCCGTGACACAGCCCACCACTGAGACCGTCATCTGGCTCACCCAGGAGGCGTACGACCGTCTCCAGGCCGAGCTGGAGCACCTCAAGGGGCCTGCCCGCAGCGAGATCTCGCAGCGGATCGCCGACGCACGTGAGGAAGGCGACCTCCGCGAGAACGGCGGCTACCACGCCGCGCGCGAGGAGCAGAGCAAGGCCGAGGCGCGGGTCGTGCAGCTCGAGGACATGCTCAGCCGCGCCAAGGTCGGCGAGCAGCCGACTGGCGAGGACGGCAGCGTCTCTGCCGGCATGCAGGTCACCGTCAAGTTCGACACGGGTGACACCGAGACGTTCCTGCTGGGCGCCCGTGAGGTGCTCGCCCTGGACGACAACGTCGACGTCAGCGTCTACTCCCCGCAGTCACCGCTGGGCGCCGCGATCGTGGGCAAGAAGCCGGGCGACTCCGCGTCGTTCGCCGCACCGAACGGCAAGGACATCAACGTCGAGATCGTCGACGCCCACCCCTTCGCCAGCTGAGGTCGCGCTTCAGTAGACCGTGACCTCGTAGCCGCGGTCGCGCAGCCTGGACAGCACCATCTCGCGATGCTCCTGACCGCGCATCTCCATCTGCAGGACCACGTCGACCTGGTCGAGAGGCAGCGACTCCGAGTTGCGTGCGTGGACCACGTCGAGCACGTTCGCGTCAGCGGCGCTGAGCTCTGAGAGCAACTTCGCCAGGCCACCGGGTCGGTCGGAGATGCGGCACTGCATCGACAGGTAACGACCTTGGGCAGCCATGCCGTGCCGGATCACGCGCATCAGCAGGATCGGGTCGATGTTGCCGCCGGACAGCACCGCGACCACCGGACCCTCGAAGTCGTGCGGATGGTCGAGCAAGGCGGCAACGGCGGCAGCGCCGGCGGGTTCGACCATGACCTTGGCGCGCTCGAGCAGCACCAACAGCGCAGTCGAGAGCGACTCCTCTGAGACCGTCCGGATCTCGTCGACGTACCGGCGGATCGCGGCGAACGGGACTTCACCGGGACATCCCACCGCGATACCGTCCGCCATCGTCGCCATTTCCGCGAGCGGGATCGGATGACCAGCCGCGAGCGAAGCCGGGTAGGCCGCCGCCGACTCCGCCTGCACCCCGATGACGCGCACGTCCGGCCGCAGCGACTTGATCGCGGTAGCGATGCCGCCCAGGAAACCACCGCCGCCGGTCGGAACCACGACGGTCCGTACGTCCGGCGTCTGCTCGAGGATCTCCAGGCCACAGGTGCCCTGTCCGGCGACGATGTCGACGTGGTCGAACGGGTGGATGAGCACCGCGCCCGTGTCGGCCTCGAACTTCCTGGCCTCGACCAGGCACTCGTCGATCGTGTGACCGACGAAACGCACGTCGGCGCCGTAGC
The DNA here is from genome assembly GCA_963750495.1 of uncultured Actinomycetota bacterium. Lineage (GTDB taxonomy): Bacteria > Actinomycetota > Actinomycetes > Propionibacteriales > Nocardioidaceae > JANLYC01. Next base: position 5,140 of record CAVVQV010000005.1, on the reverse strand, counting down.
CGCGCGTGGCCTTCTCCTTGGGGATCGGCGCACCATTGGGCATGAACACCGTCGACTTGATGCCGAGCAGCGAGGCCGCAAGCGCGACCCCCTGCGCGTGGTTGCCGGCGCTGGCGGCGACGACGCCGCGCGCCCGCTCGTCCTCGCTGAGCCGACTGATGCGCAGGTAGGCACCCCGGATCTTGAACGACCCCGTCCGCTGGAGGTTCTCGCACTTGAGCGACACCTTCTGCCCGGTCAACGCGTCCAGCCAGCGCGACCCTTCCATCGGCGTGACCAGCGCTGTTCCCTGCAGCTCTTCCCGGGCGGCCTGGATCTGCGCCAACGTGACCTCCGGCACAGCGGGGATCGCTGGGGAAGGTTGAACAGCGTCTTCGATGTTCATGTCAGAAGAGTAGAGCCCCAGATCATCATCTGATCGACCGACGGCCGTAACGCGGTTGTCATGCGCGACGGCAACGATGGAACCGTCCGCACCGCACCATCTCCCAGGAAGTCCACCCATGACCACCAAGAGCCCCCTGCTGACGAGCCTCGACGCTCTGCACGCGGACTACGTCGACCGCATCAACCGAGCGGTCACCGTGGACCACCTGCAGGACGCTCACGCCCTCGCCGCAGCGTATGACGAGGACGCCACCCGCCTCGTCGCCGAGCACGACGGACTGACCCACCTGCTGCCCCTGCAGCGACAGGTCCCGGCCCAGCGGTTGCGTCGGATCGAGCGGTTGCGCTGGCTGACCCGCTTTGACCCCTTTGTGAATCGCCGCGTGTGAACGGGCGAGGCCGCAAGCACCACTGACCGGCGGACGCTTCCGCTCGGGAGACGGAAGCGGACCACCCAGCCTCCGGCATTTGCATGCGCCATGCATGTAGATATATGCTTGTGCTATGCAAGGAAATATCTTCCCCGGCGACGAGCCGCAGTCTCCTGAGGAAGCCGTGATCGGCCTGCTCATGCAGGCGGGCCGCAGGCTCCGCACCCGGCACCCCGAGGATGAGGTTGATCCCTCGACCTTTCCCCTCGCCAAACAGCTCATGTGCCACGACGGCATGCGACTGTCCGATCTCGCCGCCAAGGTCGAGCTCGACGCCTCCACCGTGAGCCGCCAGATCAAACAGCTCGAGGACAAGGGGCTGGTCGAGCGCGCCCCAGACCCGGACGACGGTCGGGCCAGCCTCATCCAGCTGAGCAACGAGGGTCGCCGAACGATGCAGGCAGCCTTCCGACGTCGTTTCGAGCGCATCAAGACGGTCCTCGATCCGTGGAGCCAGCGCGACAAGGACCTCCTCCAAGACCTCCTCACCCGCCTCGCTGCCGACCTGCGCGAGGCCAACGACCGTCAAGAAAGCAGCGTGTCCGTATGACGCAGACCCAGACGCCTGACGCGCAGGGTTACCTGACTCACCGCCAGATCCTCGTGGTGATGGGTGGCCTGATGGCCGGCATGTTCCTCGCAGCGCTCGACCAGTCGATCGTCGGCACCGCCCTTCCCCGCATCACCAGTGAGCTCGGCGGGCTCAGCAAGCTCTCGTGGGTCGTCACGGCGTACCTGCTCACCCAGACTGCGTCGACGCCGCTCTGGGGCAAGATCTCCGACCTGTACGGGCGCAAGCTGATCTTCCAGGCCGCGATCATCACGTTCCTCGCCGGCTCCCTGCTGGCCGGCATGGCGCAGAGCATCGAGGAGCTGATCGCCTTCCGAGCCGTTCAGGGTCTCGGTGGTGGCGGTCTCTTCGCCCTGGCCCTGGCCACGATGGGCGATGTCGTTCCCCCGCGGGAGCGTGGCCGTTACGGCGGCTACTTCGGCGCCGTCTTCGGCACGTCAAGCGTCCTCGGCCCCGTGCTCGGTGGCTTCTTCACCGACGGGCCGGGCTGGCGCTGGATCTTCTACATCAACATCCCGATCGGCATCGCTGCCCTCGTGATCACGTCGATGGCACTGAAGATCGAGCACGTCCGACGCGATCACTCGATCGACTACTTGGGTGCCGCCACCATCGTCTCCGGCGTCAGCTCGTTCCTGCTCTTCACCACCTGGGCAGGCCCTGACCACGGCTGGGGGTCCCCGTTGGCGCTGGGATTCGTCGCGGCAGGCATCGTGTTGACGGCGTTGTTCGTGTTCGTCGAGTCGCGTGCGGCGGAGCCGATCATCCCGCTCGAGCTCTTCCGGATCTCGGTGTTCCGCACGAGCAACCTCTACAGCTTCATCATCGGCTTCGCGATGTTCGGCGGCATCATCTTCCTGCCGGTCTACTTGCAGGTCGTCAAGGGCATGAGCCCGACGCAGTCCGGCCTGGCGCTGCTGCCGATGGTCGTCGGAATCTTCTCCACCTCGATCTCGTCCGGGATCCGGATGAGCCGCACGGGTCACTACAAGATCTTCCCGATCGTCGGCGCATTCACGGTCATCGGCGCGCTGTTCATGCTCTCGGTCCTGACTGCCGGCTCGCCGTACTGGCAGGCCGCCGTGTCGTTCTACGTATTCGGCGCCGGCCTCGGCTTCAGCATGCAGATCATCGTGACGATCGTGCAGAACGCAGTCGATCGCCGGCACATGGGCACGGCCACCAGCTCGGTCGCGTTCTTCCGGTCGATGGGTGGAACGTTCGGCGCAGCGGTCTTCGGAGCCATCCTGTCCAGTCGGCTCGCGGTGCATCTGGCTGACCAGCTAAACGGCAGCCCGAGCGGTGCCGTCCCCGCCGGTGGCGACATCACCGGCAACGTGCAGAGGATCCAACACCTGCCCGAACCCGTGCACGGCCTTGTGCTGCAGGCCTTCGCCGATTCGCTGCACGACGTGTTCCTGTGGGCCATCCCGGTCGTCGTGATCGCGCTGGCGGTCTCCTTCTTCATCAAGGAGGTCCCGCTGAAGGCACGCGAGGCGCCGGCCGAGGCCGCGGGCGCCGAGCCCGAGGAGATCGCTCTCACCCACTGACGTCCCGGTTGTCAGAAGTAGTGGGGGCTCTAGCCCTCCCTACTTCTGACAAGTCGGTCTAGGAGTGTGTAGGCGGCTTCGGGATGGTCCGCCGCGAGGAGCCCGGCCGCGGCCAGGACGTAGTCGTGGTCGATCACGATCCGCGGCGCGCGCGGCATGAGCCAGCCGCCTTCGACGTGGTCCCCGGTGGCGGCGGACAGCACCCTCTTCGCGTCGGCGTCGCTGTTGTGCCGCAGGACTCCCCCTGAGCCCACCAACAGATCGACCTCGCGCAGGTCCTTGCCACTGCGTTCGACCAGCCGCCCCTCCGGGCTGAACACCACCTGCTGGCGCCCGGCATGCCGGCGTACGGCCAAGCCCACCGCCGCCGACGCAATCGCCAGGTCGTGCTCGACCTCAGCAGGACTGTCCGGCACCATGCTCGGATCCCGACGACGTGCCTCGGCGGCCGCGGCCACGTCGTCGCCCAGCCCGAGCCCAGCGGCAGCTGCTGCCGTCACGGTCGGCACGGCGCTCCAACGCATACCCAGGTCACCCTCGACGGTCCGGCTGACCGGCACGGTCGCGACGACCTCGCGGGCCAGCCCCGCGTCTTCGGGGTCGACCTCCACGACCGAGTGCACGTCGGTGGTGGCCCCGCCCACATCGACCACGACGACGTCCCCTGCGCCCGGTCGCTCCGGACCGAGTCCGGCTGCGAACAGCTCGACCGCAGTGAGCACGATGTCGGGGGTGGCGCCTTTGACCATGGCGGTGAAGTCCGCGCGCGCTGACAGGTTCTTGCCGCCGATCACGTGCGTCAGGAACATCTCCCGGATGGCGGCGCGCGCTCCCTCCGGAGTCAGCACCCCGATCCGGGGTACGACGTTGGGCGCCACGACGAACGGGACCCCACTCCGCTCGAAGCCGGTCCCGATCTCGTCGACGGCCTCGCGGTTTCCCGCGACGACCACCGGACCCGCCCAGGACGACCCGGCCAGAGCCGCCGCGTTGGCCAACAGCACCTCGGCATTGCCGCCATCCGTGCCCCCGACCAGCAGGACGACGTCAGGCGTGCTCTGTCGCAGGGCGGCCAGATCGACGGCATCAGAAGACACGTGGACGACCCGGCCGCCGCTCGACAGCGCCACGCGACGGCCGGCCTCGGCAGTGACGAGCTCCTCGTTGCCGACCACCGCGATCCGCAGGCCGCCACCTGCCGAGGAGCAGGCCAGCACGGGGATAGGCCTTGCGGGTCGAAGGGCTGCCACATCTAGTAGTTCCGAGCGGATCGCGTCCCAGCCGTCCAAGACGTCGGTCTCGAGCGTGGTGCGGTGCGTCGCAGTGCCGACCAGCTCACCGGTGTCGACGTCGACAAGTGCCGCCTTGGTGAACGTCGACCCGAAGTCGACGCAGTAGACCAGGGACACCGACGGTCGACCTCAGCCGGCGAGCGCCTGATCGAGGTCCGCGATCAGGTCTTCGACGGACTCCAGCCCGACGGACAGCCGGACGAGATCGTTCGGGACCTCCAGCTCCGACCCGGCCACGGACGCATGTGTCATGGTGGCCGGCAGCTCGATGAGCGACTCGACGCCACCCAGCGACTCCGCCAGGGTGAACACCCGAGCCCGGTTGCAGACCTCGAGGGCTGACTCGTGGCCACCCTTGACGCGGAAGGAGACCATTCCCCCGAACCGCTTCATCTGGGCCGCCGCCACCTGGTGTCCCGGATGGTCGATGAGACCCGGATAGAAGATCTGCCCCACAGCGTCGTGCTGGGAGAGGAACTCCACGATGCGCTCCGCGTTGTCGCAGTGCCGGTCCATCCGCACCGCCAGTGTCTTGAGACCCCGCAGCACCAGGTAGGCGTCGAACGGTCCCGCGATGGCGCCGGTGGAGTTCTGGAAGACCGCGATCTGGTTGCCCAGGACCTCGTCGGCCGTGATGACCGCGCCGCCGACCACGTCGCTGTGACCTCCGGCGTACTTGGTCGTGGAGTGCACGACGACATCGGCGCCCAGAGTCAGCGGCTGTTGCAGGTAAGGCGTTGCGAAGGTGTTGTCGACCACGAGCAAGGCCCCGGCGTCGTGCGCAAGCTGTGCGATCGCCGGTATGTCGGCCACGCCGAGCAGCGGGTTGGACGGTGTCTCGACCCAGACAACCTTGGTGCGCCCTGGCTGGATGGCGGCGGCGATCGACTCCGAATCGTGCACGGAGGC
>CAVVQV010000004.1:0-1329718 GCA_963750495.1 uncultured Actinomycetota bacterium | reverse complement strand
CTGGCCGGTCTGACGTAGACTTGGGGGTCGGCCCAGACGTGGGTCCGTTGCTGTGCGCCCTGCGGCTGCCCCAGTTGGGGAAGGGCACCGGCGAACGGGCGGGGCCACCAGCACCACCATCATCACAGATACCACGTGCAACACCACGTGCAACACCCGAGTGCACCACACACTGCTACGGATTGCGGAGGATATGCCGAAGAAGGAAGGGGTCATCGAGATCGAGGGGACCGTCGTCGAAGCTCTACCGAACGCCATGTTCAGGGTCGAGCTCAACAACGGGCACAAGGTTCTCGCCCACATCAGCGGCAAGATGCGCCAGCACTACATCCGGATCCTCCCCGAGGACCGCGTTGTCGTGGAGCTTTCTCCGTACGACCTCACCCGAGGTCGGATCGTCTACCGGTACAAGTAGCAGTCCAGCCACACCCGCAAGACTCCCAGCCGTCCACTACGTGCGACCTGCCGAGGCTCCAACGGAGCAGTCGGTGTCGTGCCCTCATGGAGAGCTCGATGAAGGTTAACCCGAGCGTCAAGAAGATCTGCGACAAGTGCAAAGTGATCCGGCGGAACGGCCGAGTCATGGTGATCTGCGAGAACCCGCGTCACAAGCAGCGCCAGGGCTGATCGCAGCACCGCGTGCAGTCCGGCCTGCCGGACAGCCGTCGTGGGAACAACGACAACTCAACAGCACCACTACAGCGTGACCGCTCGCCGGCGCACTTCACAGATCAGCATGATCGTGACGTACGACGGTGTTGCCCCCGGACCGAAGGCCGGGGCCCTGCCATTTCGTCGGCGTGAGCCGAAGGAGAGGCGGGCAGGGACGCGGCACGCCGGACACCTTCGACTGACTGAAAGGTACACCGCCTGATGGCACGCCTCGTCGGTGTCGACCTCCCGCGTGACAAGCGCGTCGAGATCGCACTTACCTACATTTTCGGAATCGGCAAGACTCGTGCACACGAGCTGCTCGACGCCACCGGGGTCAGCCCGGACATGCGCGTCCACCAGCTCGGCGACGAGGAGCTGGTCAAGCTCCGTGACTACATCGAAGCGAACTTCCAGGTCGAGGGTGACCTCCGCCGTGAGGTGACCGCCGACATTCGCCGCAAGGTCGAGATCGGGAGCTACCAGGGCCGCAGACACCGTCAGGGTCTGCCCGTCCGTGGTCAGCGCACCAAGACCAACGCTCGGACCCGCAAGGGTCCCAAGCGCACCGTTGCCGGCAAGAAGAAGGCAGGAAAGTGACCCCGCGCTCGGCTGAGCCGCGCGGTGCCTTCCGTCCCCGACCGACCAGTCACCTCGACACCAGGAGTTTGTGAGACATGCCTCCCAAGGGCCGTCAGGCCGGCGCCAAGAAGGTGCGCCGCAAGGAGAAGAAGAACATTGCTGCGGGCCATGCCCACATCAAGAGCACGTTCAACAACACGATCATCACGATCACCGATCCTCACGGCGCGGTGATCTCGTGGGCCTCTGCCGGCACGGTCGGCTTCAAGGGCTCCCGCAAGTCCACCCCCTTCGCCGCTCAGATGGCCGCTGAGGCCGCCGGGCGTCGGGCGATGGAGCACGGCATGAAGAAGATCGACGTCTTCGTCAAGGGCCCGGGTTCGGGTCGCGAGACGGCGATCCGGTCGCTGGGTGCCGTCGGCCTCGAGGTCGGCACCATCCAGGACGTCACGCCAAGCCCCCACAACGGATGCCGCCCTCCCAAGCGGCCCCGCGTCTGACCCCCCGAGCAACAGAAGGAGACTGATCCACCATGGCCCGTTACACCGGACCCATGACGAAGAAGTCCCGCCGCCTGGGGGTTGACCTCATCGGTGGAGACGCGGCATACGAGCGCCGTCCCTACCCGCCCGGCCAGCACGGTCGCGGCCGGGTCAAGGAGTCGGAGTACCGCAACCAGCTCATGGAGAAGCAGAAGGCTCGCTACACCTATGGCGTGTTGGAGAAGCAGTTCGCCAACTACTACAAGGAAGCCAGCCGTCGTCCCGGCAAGACCGGTGACAACCTGCTGCAGATGCTCGAGGCCCGCCTCGACAACGTCGTCTACCGTGCCGGCTTCGCCCGCACGCGTCGGCACGCCCGCCAGCTGGTCAACCACGGCCACTTCCAGGTCAACGGACGCAAGGTCAACATCCCGTCGTACCAGGTGGCTGCCCACGACGTCATCGACGTCCGGGCGAAGTCGCAGGAGATGACGCCGTTCATCATCGCCCGCGAGACCCACGGCGAGCGACTGGTTCCTGCGTGGCTCGAAGTCATCACCAGCAAGATGCGCGTCCTCGTGCACCAGCTTCCCGTCCGTCAGCAGATCGACGTACCGGTGCAAGAGCAGCTCATCGTCGAGTACTACTCCAAGAAGTAGCCCGTCGCGGAGACGCCGTCCCAGCGCAGTTCACTGGGGCCGGCCCCAGACCCCCGTCATGGCTGAGGTTAGAGATAGCTCCATCCGTGCGAAACACATCCAGAGATCTGCGTCATCAAATAGTGGGTGACGTAGGAAGGAAGAACTAACGTGCTCATCGCCCAGCGTCCATCGTTGTCAGAAGAGGTCGTCGACGACCACCGTTCGCGGTTCTCGATCGAGCCCCTCGAGCCAGGTTTCGGCTACACCCTCGGCAACTCCCTGCGTCGTACCCTGCTGTCCTCCATCCCGGGTGCGGCCGTCACGTCGATCCGCGTCGACGGTGTGCTCCACGAGTTCTCGACGATCGCCGGCGTCCGCGAGGACGTTACCGAGGTCATCTTGAACCTCAAGCAGCTGGTCGTCTCCTCCGAGCACGACGAGCCCGTCACCATGTACCTGCGCAAGCAGGGCCCCGGTGAGGTCACCGCTGCCGACATCGCCCCTCCGGCCGGTGTCGAGGTGCACAACCCGGAGCTGGTCCTCGCGAACCTGAACGACAAGGGCAAGCTCGACATGGAGCTCGTCGTCGAGCGCGGCCGTGGCTACGTCTCGGCCGTCCAGAACAAGGCCGGCGACACCGAGATCGGCCGGATGCCGGTCGACTCGATCTACTCGCCGGTCCTCAAGGTCACCTACAAGGTCGAGGCGACTCGTGTCGAGCAGCGCACCGACTTCGACCGGCTCATCATCGACGTCGAGACGAAGCCGTCGATGAAGCCGCGCGACGCCCTTGCTTCGGCCGGTAAGACGCTCGTCGAGCTGTTCGGGCTCGCCCGCGAGCTCAACGTCGAGGCCGAGGGCATCGACATCGGCCCGTCGCCGGTGGACGAGCAGCTTGCTGCCGACCTGGCTCTGCCGGTCGAGGACCTGTCGCTGACCGTGCGCTCCTACAACTGCCTCAAGCGCGAGGGCATCCACACCGTGGGTGAGCTTCTCTCGCGCAGCGAGCAGGACCTGCTCGACATCCGTAACTTCGGGTCGAAGTCGATCGACGAGGTCAAGGCCAAGCTCGCCGAGATGGGACTCTCCCTCAAGGACAGCGCTCCCGGATTCGACCCGAGCTCGGTCATCGACTCCTACGACGACGATGACGACGCCTCCTTCGTGGAGGACGAGCAGTACTGACCTGGGGTGAGGTGAGACGGGGCTCGCTCCGGCTCACCTCGACTCAGGTGGCGAACCTCCTCGGGACGGAGTCCCGGGGTTGCGAGCAAGTCACCCGACGAGTCGGCCACTGAGCTGGCTCGTGACCGGAGCCCGCCACCCGGCAGGCTTACCGCGAGACCAGGTACCTGATACGGCCTGGAGGAGGAGACACCATGCCCAAGCCCAAGAAGGGCCCCCGTCTGGGAGGCAGCCCGTCGCATCAGAAGGCGATCCTGGCCAACCTGGCCACCAGCCTGTTCGAGCACGGTGCCATCACCACCACCGAGGCCAAGGCCCGGGTGCTGCGGCCGTACGCCGAGAAGCTGATCACCAAGGCGAAGCGGGGTGACCTGCACAACCGTCGTCAGGTGATGTCGCTCATCCGCGACAAGGGCGTGGTCCACACGCTGTTCACCGAGATCGGTCCTCGCTACGAGGAGCGCCCCGGCGGCTACACCCGCATCACCAAGCTCGGCCCCCGCAAGGGCGACAACGCCCCCATGGCAGTGATCGAGCTCGTCGAGGCCGAGTTCACCGCCAAGGTGCGTTCGACCAAGAAGGACGAGCCGAAGAAGTCCGCAGCCCCGGCCGAGCCGGAGGTCGAGGAGGCCGCCAGCGACGCGACGGTGGCAGACGAGACCGCCGAGCCCACGGACGCCGAAGCCACAGACGCTGATCAGGTCGACGCCGCTGACGAGGCTCAGGTCGAGGCGCAGGACGCCGTTGCCGACCAGGAGCCCGAGGGCGAGACTGTCGAGCCGGCTGCCGATGAAGCGACTGACGAGGCCACGGACGAGTCCAGCGACGACGAGTCCAAGTAGCACGGACCAACACGAGAGCCCGCCACCCCCAAGGAGTGGCGGGCTTTCGCATGCGGGGTGGCAGGGCGGGACAGGCGCCTATCGGGCGACAGTGGACAGTGAGCGGGACGGGTCGGCCAGTCGCTCCGGGTCGACAGGGTCGCCGGAGAGGATCAGCGCCTTGATGTCGTCGACCACGTCCCAGACGTTGACGTTCATGCCGGCGAGAACTCGGTCTTCGGCATCGAGCCAGAACGCGATGAACTCGCGGGCGGTCGTGTCTCCGCGCGTGACGACGCGGGCGTAGCTGCCGGGTGGAGCGTGACCGACGTACTCCATGCCGAGGTCGTACTGGTCGGTGAAGAAGTAGGGCAGCTCGTCGTACGACGCGTCCTGGCCGAGCATCGACCGAGCCGCCACCGCGGGCTGGTTGAGCGCGTTCGCCCAGTGCTCGACCCGGACCCGGGCCTTCAACACGGGGTGGTCCTGCTCGGCGATGTCGCCCACCGCCCAGATGGCCGCGTCGCTGGTCCGGAGTGACGCGTCGACGATAACGCCGCCGCCGATGTCGAGGCCGGCGCTCCGGGCGAGGTCGAGGTTCGGGGTGGCGCCGATCCCGACGAGCACCGTGTCGGCCGGGACGTGCGTGCCGTCGCCGAGCTGCACTCCGGTGGCACGGCCGTCAGTGGCCGTGATCTCACTGACGACGGCACCGAGGTGGAAGTGCACCCCGTGCTCGCGGTGCAGGTCGACGAACACCTGCGCCAGCTCAGGTCCCAGGACCGTCGACAACGGCAGGTCGGCCGCCTCGATGACGGTGACGTCGACCCCCTTGCCGCGGGCGACCGCAGCCACTTCCATGCCGATCCACCCACCGCCGATGATCGCCAGCGCCCCATGCCCGAAGGTGGCTCTGATCGCCTCGGAGTTCTCCACGCGCCGCAGGGTGAGCACTCCGTGCGCACCTGCACCGGGAAGTGCGAGCAGGCGCGGGGTCGACCCGGTGGCGAGCAGCAGCTGGTCGTAACCGAAGCGGCGGCCGTCGACCAGCTCGACCTCCTTCGCGGCGGCATCGACCGCGGTCGCCTGGACGCCGAGGACGAGGTCGACGTGGTGCTCGGCGTACCAGTCGGCGTCATGCACCTCGAACGCCCGGCGGTCGTCGTCCCCGGCGAGATAACCCTTCGACAGCGGTGGCCGCTCGTACGGGAGGTGGTTCTCGTCGCCGATCACCGTGACCTTGCCGGAGAAGCCCTGCTCACGGAGTGCTTCGGCCGCTTTCGCTCCGGCCAGCCCGGCTCCGACGATGACGATGTTCGTTGCCTCTGCCATGCTTCCTCCTCGGGTTCAGGCGATGACGCGGGTGAGCGCCAAGAACTCCTGTCGGCAACGCGGATCGGTTCGCAGCACGCCTTGCATGGCCGACGTCACGGTGCTCGACCCAATGGCGCCAACTCCGCGCAACGACATACAGGTGTGCTCGGCCTCGACCACGACCCCGACGCCGCGCGGTTGGAGCTGCGCCTGCAGCCAACCCGCGATCTGGGTGGTGAGGCGTTCCTGGACCTGCGGCCGGGACGAGAAGTGGTCGACGACGCGCGCGAGCTTGCTGAGGCCGAGGATCCGCTCGCCCGGTAGGTATCCGACGTGCGCGACGCCCATGAACGGCAGCAGGTGGTGCTCGCAGACAGACCTGAGCGGGATCGAGCGGGCGAGGACGAGCTCGTCGTAGCCTTCGTCGTTCGGGAACGTGGTGAGCGAGAACGTCCGCGGGGCGAAGAGCTCGGCGTACGCCCGGGCCATCCGTTGCGGGGTGTCGCGTCTCGACTCGTTGTCGGTCCGGACCCCCAGCGCATGGAGGAACTGCCGCGCGGCTGCCGTGGCTGCCAGGAGATCGGGCTCGGCCAGGCCCGCGTCGTCGCCGAGAGGGTCCCTCCCCTGGGCATCCTCGACGTCCCGGACGAGTTCGGCTGTCATGACGCTCCTGACGGGGTCGAGAGAAAGGGTGGCGAGTATCGCTAATAAAGACTAGTCTTATTGGTGATACAACGTCAACAGAGATTCCCAGCGCCGACGTCCAAGCCAGCCGTCCGCTGCTGAGGCCAAGAAGTCAGGACCGAAAGGGGCTATGGCGTGCCGGGACGAGTCAATCCCGCCTCGATCAGCGCCATCGCCGCGCTCGACGAGCCCGTCCGCAACCGGTTGTATCGCCACGTGCGCTGGGCCCACGAGCCGGTGACCCGCGAGGAGGCAGCCGATGCGCTTGGTATCTCCCGCAAGCTGGCGGCGTTCCATCTCGACAAGCTCGTCGTGGTTGGTCTGCTGTCAGCCGGTCGCCGCGTCGAGCACCCCAGGCGGCCCGGGCGCGCGCCAAAGGTCTACGAGCCGGTCGAGCAGGCGCTGTCGGTGAGTGTGCCGCCTCGTGCACACGACGATCTCGCTGCCATCCTGATCGACGCGATCGTCGACCCGGATGCCCCGCAAAGCGCCTGCTGGCGCATTGCGACCGAACAAGGACAGGCTGCCGGTGCGGCGACGCCCGCCACTCGCGCGTACAGCGAGCGACCCGATCCGACCTTGGACCGGGTGGAGTCCTGGCTCGAGGACCAGGGGTATGAGCCCTATCGCAGTGAGCCGCAGGCGGTACGGCTCCACAACTGCCCTTTCCACCCGCTGGCTGCGCGCGCACCGGAACTGGTCTGCGGAATCAACGTCTGTTACCTCTCCGGTGTACTCGAGGGCCTCGGCGTCGATGACCTGACCGCGACGCTGGCGCCCAGAGCAGGGGAGTGCTGCGTCGAAGTGCGCCCGCACCACTGAGCCGGGGCGATTGGCGCGGCTGTGCGGGACTCGTCACAATGGCGGGCATGTCCGCGTCCGGTCCCTCCCCAGCGGAGCTGGGCGCCATCCAACGGCTGCGGCTGGACGTTGCCTATGACGGCACGGAATTCTCCGGCTGGGCGGAGCAACCTGGCCGGCGGACCGTCCAGGGCACGCTCGAGACCGCCATCGCCACCATCTGCCGCCTCCCGGAGGTGCGGTTGACGGTGGCAGGACGCACCGACGCCGGGGTGCATGCGCGCGGCCAGGTGGCCCATGTCGACCTGCCCGTGACGGTCGCGCAGCACGACCTCGAGCGACGGCTGGCCAGGCTGCTGCCCGACGACGTCCGGGTCCGGGCCGTGTCAGCCGCCCCAGCCGGCTTCGACGCCCGGTTCGCGGCGTCCTGGCGGCGCTACGCCTACCGCCTGTGCGACAACGCCGAGGCAGCCGATCCGTTGGTACGCCGGTACGTGGCTGTGTGGCCGCGACACCTCGACGAGGTGGCCATGAACGCGGCAGCCGACCGGCTCGTCGGAGAGCACGACTTCGCGGCGTACTGCAAGAAGCGGGAGGGAGCCACGACAATCCGATCGCTGCGCGAGCTGGCCTGGACCCGCGACGGCGACGTGCTCACCGCGCGCGTGGTCGCCGACGCCTTCTGCCACCACATGGTGCGCTCGCTGGTCGGATGCCTGCTCGCCGTCGGCGAGGGCCGGCAGCCCGTCGAATGGCCGTCCCAGGTGCTGCGGTCGGGGGTTCGCGATCCGCGTGTCAACGTGGTCGCCGCGGCGGGGCTGACCCTGGAAGAGGTCGGCTATCCGCCTGACGATGCACTGGCGGCGCGTGTCGCCGAGTCCCGACAGCTCCGGACCAGTCCCACGGAGGGAACCTCCGCGGAGCAGCGCGGCGGACACGCCGCGCCGCTTGCCGGGCAGGGGGAAGCATGAACGACCACTACTTCTCCGCTGATCCCGACTCGATCGAGAAGCGGCAGGTCGTCACGGCGTCGGTGTGGGGAAAGGAGCTCAGGCTCGAGTCGTCGACGGGGGTGTTCTCGGCCGGCCGGATCGACATCGGAACGGCGGTGTTGTTCCGGGAGACGTCGCCGCCGACGAGCCCCGGGACGTACCTCGATCTGGGCTGCGGCTACGGCGTCATCGCCTGCGCGCTCGCCGACAGCCAGCCCGATGCAGCCGTGTGGGCCGTCGACGTCAACGAACGCGCCCTGCGCCTGTGCCACGACAACGCCGTGGCCCTCGGCCTGGCCGAACGAGTGCGGTCAGTCCAGCCCGACGGGGTTCCGGCCGAGGTGGAGTTCGACGAGATCTGGTCCAACCCGCCGATCCGGATCGGGAAGTCTGCCCTGCACGACTTGCTGCTCACGTGGCTGCCCCGGCTCTCACCGACGGGGCGCGCCGTCCTCGTGGTCGGCAAGAACCTCGGTGCGGACTCGCTGCAACGGTGGATCGACGAGCAAGGGTTTGCGTGCCGACGACTGGCTTCTGCGAAGGGATTCAGGGTCCTGGAGGTGCGCCGGAGGTCGTGACCGTCAACGGATGAGCGTCACGAGCTGGAAGCCGAGGACCACGGCCCCCAGGACCCGTCGGAACGGGCTGCCGCCTCGCACGAGCTCGTCCAACGCCCAGGCGATCAATGCCCCGCTGCCGATCCAGCGCAGTTCGTGCGCACGATCGTCCCAGACGAGCGAAAGCGCTCGAGCGGCGAACCAGAGCAGGATCGCGGCGTTCGGGGGCTGTCCGAGCACGACCTCGCCGGTGCGGGGGTTGCGGAAGAAGGCGGGCAGGCTGTCTCGTCGGGTCATCCCAGCCAGCATGACCGACAGCAGGAGGCTAGCGGACCGCGAAACCTCTGCATGCGACGAACGTGGCGCGGCTCACGTGGCGGCGTCAGGGGAACGACGGGGACATGGCGAGCATGACCACGCCGATCGCAGCGATCGCCATGGTGGAGTGGAAGGCGGCCTCGGAGGACGGTTTTCGGCGTACGAGCACAAGTCCGGCGACTGCGACAGCGGCTGCGGCGGTCAGCCCGATCACATCCCTCGACGACGGTGCGCCCGGCGGTGCAAGCACGACCAGGGCGGCTGAGGCCAACGCTGCCACGAGTCCGATGACCGCGGTCGCGGCCGCTCCCAGCCGGTGCGGAAGCCCGCGTACTCCGGTGGCGTCGTCCTCAGCCAGGTCGGGCAGCACGTTGCCGAGGTGGGCCGCGACGCCGATGAGACCACCCGCTGCCAGCGACCACCAGGCCGGCCAGGGATGGGCCGGCAACGCGAAGGTCGCCACGGCCGGCACGGCGCCGAACCCGGTGACGAACGGCAGCCAGGACCACAGGGTGGCCTTCAGGGCGACGTTGTAGGCCCAACCGGACCCCACGAGCACCAGTTGGGCCAGCCCGGCCCGCCAGCCGAGCAGGACCGAGCTCACCACGGTGACCAGCACGGCGAGCAGCACGGCCGCACCGACGACCCGCGGAGGGATGAGTCCGGTGGCTACCGGTTTGTCCGTTCTGCCCACCAGGCGGTCGCGGCGTGCGTCGATCAGGTCGTTGGACCAGCCGATCGAGAGCTGACCGGACAACACAGCCAGCCCCACCAGGACACCCGTGGAGAGGGTGTTGCCCGCACCCCCGGCGAGGGCGACGGTCATGCCCGTGACGGCGATCGTCGGGAGCGGATGACCAGACAGGACGAGTAATCTCGGAAGCGTCAGGACACCGTGCGTGTTCATCGCAGACATGATCGCAGGGCCCTGACCGGCGTACGAACGAAGAGAGTGTGTGCCGGACGGGTTGTCCGGCACCACGCCCGACGCGATGGACGGATTTCGCCCCAGGGCGCCGGGCGCGGCACAATCTTCCTGGAACACCCTTCCGCCGGGCGGTGACCGTCGCCTCCCGACCGCGGACCCGTTGGAGACTGGAGTCGTCATGGTGGTGCAGCCCGTCACCGACCACGGCGTGCGAGCGCTCCTGGGCGGCCGACGTCGCTGGGTCCTGACGATCCTGATCGTCCTCACGCTGACGCTCGCGCTGTGGTGGTCGCGTTGGCACGGGCTCGACTACCCGGCACAGCTCTACCGCGTCGGGTTGGTTCATCGGCAGGGGTTCTCGGTCTGGGACGCCAACT
The DNA here is from genome assembly GCA_963750495.1 of uncultured Actinomycetota bacterium. Lineage (GTDB taxonomy): Bacteria > Actinomycetota > Actinomycetes > Propionibacteriales > Nocardioidaceae > JANLYC01. The sequence continues at coordinate 1,319,385 of CAVVQV010000004.1, read as the reverse complement.
GGTACGGCGGTCACTACACACCGGCCTACGGCGTCCTCGTGCCCTGGATCGGGTCGGTCGTCGGCCTGTCGGCGACGGCGATCATCTCGACGCTGTCCTCGGTCGTGCTCTTCGAGCGGCTGCTGACCCATGCCCGTGCCCCGCACGTGGTCGCGGGCACCAGCGCCTTCACGCTGATGATGTTGATCAACATGTACGAGGGCCGCCTGCCGTTCGCCCTGGGTGTCACGCTGGCCCTGATTTCGGTCACCGTCGCCCGGAGGGGTCTGTGGTGGTGGGCCGCAGGCGCCGCCCTCCTCACAACGTTGGCGAGCCCGGTCGCTGGTGCCTTCCTGGCGCTGGCGTTCGCAGCCTGGGCGCTGTCGCTGCCGTGGGAGTCCCTCAGCGTCCTGGTCCGCATGCCACAGGTCGCGGTGGCCGGCCTGGCCTTCTTCACGACCACAGCCATCAGCCTCACCTTCCCCGAGGGCGGCTACTTCCCCTACGGGTGGGTCGACCTGCTCCTCGGGCTCGGCGCCTGTGCCGTCGCGATCTGGGTGCTGCCGCCATCACAGGCTGCCCTGCGCTGGGGCTTCGTGCTGGTCGTCATCGTGGCCATCCCGTTGTGGGCCATTGCCAATCCGATGGGCGGCAACGTCTCCAGACTCGCCGTGATCGGTGCGCCCCTGATGCTTGCCGTACCCCGGCGCAATGTCCGGGTGCATGTGCTCGTGGGCCTGGTCCTGTTGGGTTGGCAGATGAAGCCGCTGCTCCACCTGCCTGCTGCCGTCGAGGACCCATCCGCGTCCCGGTCGTACTACGAGCCCCTGGTCAACCAGCTCAAGATGCGCACGTCCGGCCCGGTGCGAGTCGAGATTCCGATGACCGTCGGTCACTGGGAAGCGGCCTACGTTGCCCCGGCCTTCCCGCTGGCGCGCGGATGGGAACGCCAGCTCGACCTGCGCTATAACGCGGTCCTGTATGACGAAAAGATGACAGCGACGCAGTACCAGACCTGGCTGCTCGCGAACGGTGTCAGCTATGTCGCGATCCCGGACGCCGCGCTCGAGCCGGAGGCGCAGCACGAGGCAGAGGTGGCCGGGAGCGCCCCCTTCCTGCACGAGGTGTGGACCAACGCGCACTGGCGGCTCTTCGCGGTTGCCGGGTCACCGCACCTGACCTCGGGGCCGGCCAACCTCCTGTCGTTGAGAGACGGGCGGGTCGTGCTTGACGTCACGGGCACCACAGCGGTGACCATCCGCATGCGTTTCACGTCGCACCTCGAGGTCGCCCACGGGCACGGATGTCTCAGCGCAAGCCCGGAGGGCTGGACGGTCCTGGAGCCGGCCAAGACGGGCCGCTTCCTGCTGCGCACCGCCCTCATCGCCGAGCAGCCCGCCGCCTGCAAGCCCTGACCGGCGCGCTGCTCCCGTATCTCCGCTGCCAATGATCGCCGACGGGCGCTTCTTGGTGCGATCGACAAGACTGGTGAGCGGACCCGGACCCCGAGCAGAGGACGCCCCATGAGCGAAGCAACCACCGAAGTCGATGTCGTCGTGCTGGGCCTCGGACCAGGCGGAGAGTCGGTCGCCACCAAGCTTGCGCAAGGCGGGCTCGAGGTCGTCGGTGTCGACAAGCACCTCGTCGGTGGCGAATGTCCCTACTACGGCTGCGTCCCGAGCAAGATGATGATCCGTGGCTCCGACCTCATCGCCGAGGCACGCCGGGTCCCGCAGGTCTCCGGCAGCTCGACGGTGACCCCGGACTGGTCGCCGATCGCGGACCGGATCAGAGACGAAGCCACGTCCGACTGGGACGACCAGATCGCCGTCGACCGGCTCGTGGACGCCGGGGTCCGGTTCGTCCGCGGCGCGGGTCGGCTGGTCGGCGAGCGGACTGTCGACGTCAACGGCGAGACTTTCCATGCTCGCCGCGGGGTCGTCCTCAACACCGGCACGGCGCCCGCTATACCGCCGATCGACGGCCTGGCTGACACTCCGTACTGGACCAACCGTGATGCTGTGCAGCTGACCGAGCTCCCTGGGTCGGTCATCGTCATCGGCGGTGGCGCCATCGGAGCCGAGCTGGCGCAGGCATTTGCCCGGTTCGACGCCGAGGTGACCGTCATCGAGGTGGCCCCGCGCGTCCTCGACCCTGAGGAGCCCGAGGCCGGCAAGCTGCTCGGTGAGGTGTTCGCGCGCGAAGGGATCCAGGTGCTCACAGGCGTCGAGATCGCCGGCGTGACGTACGACGACGGGCACTTCTCGGTCGACGTCGAGGGCCAGGTCGTCACGGCGGACAAGCTGCTCGTGGCGGCCGGGCGGCGTACGAACCTCTCCGACATCGGTCTCGACAGCGTCGGCCTCGACCCGTCCGTCAAGACCCTCGAGACCGATCCCCGGATGAAGGTCGTCGGGACGGACGGGTTGTGGGCGATCGGTGACATCACCGGACACGGCGCGTTCACGCACATGTCGATGTACCAGGCGGCAATCGCGGTCCGCGACCTCCTCGGTGAAGAAGGTCCCGAGGCCGACTACCGTGCGGTTCCGCGGGTCACGTTCACCGACCCCGAAGTGGGCAGCGTCGGCCTCAGCGAGCAGCAGGCCAAGGACGCCGGGCTGACCGTGCGGACCGGCCAGGTCGACCTCACGACGTCCACACGAGGTTGGATCCACAAGGCAGGCAACGAGGGCCTGATCAAGCTCGTGGAGGACGCGGACAGCGGTGTCCTCGTGGGAGCGACTGCGGTCGGACCTTGCGGCGGGGAGATCCTGTCGGCCCTCGTGGTCGCGGTGCACGCCCGGGTGCCCACCTCGACGTTGCGGTCGATGATCTACGCCTATCCCACCTTCCACCGGGCCATCGAGACCGCTTTGGAGGATCTCGCTTCCTGACGGACCTCTCGGCTCGCGTGAACCACGAAAACCATGTGCGGCGGCATGGCCGGGCAGGGGACGATGATCGTCACGGCGGCCAGCCCGTCGCGTGCCGAGAGGAGGACCCGTGGGACACGTCGACATCGCCGGTGTCCGGTTCGAGCTGCCGGACGGCCGGGTGCTGCTCGACGACGTGTCGTTCCGGGTCGGCGAGGGTGCCAAGGTCGCGCTGGTCGGAGCCAACGGGGCAGGCAAGACCACGCTGCTGCGCATCGTCACCGGTGACCTTGTCCCGCACGCCGGGGCGATCACTCGCTCGGGTGGTCTCGGGGTCATGCGTCAGCTGCTCACGCAACACGCAGCAGGTCAGACCGTGCACGACCTGCTGCTCTCCGTGGCTCCGCCACGCGTTCGCGCCGCGGCCGCCCATGTCGACGCCGCCGAGCTGCAGATGATGGAGACCGACGACGAACGTTCGCAGATGAAGTACGCCGAGGCGCTCGCGGAGTGGGCTGACGCCGGCGGCTACGACATCGAGGTCCTGTGGGACGTCTGCACGATTGCAGCGCTCGGAGTCGCCTACGACAAGGCGAAGTACCGCGAGCTGACCACCCTGTCCGGCGGCGAGCAGAAGCGCCTGGTGCTCGAGTCGCTGTTGCGCGGGCCGGACCAGGTGCTGCTGCTCGACGAGCCCGACAACTTCCTCGACGTGCCCGGCAAGCTGTGGCTCGAGGAGCGCATACGCGAGTCTCCGAAGACGATCCTGTTCGTCAGCCACGACCGCGAGCTGATGAACAACACCGCCACCCGCGTCGTGACGGTCGAGCTCGGGGCTGCCGGGAACACCGTCTGGGTGCACCCCGGCGGCTTCTCGACGTACCACGAGGCGCGCGGTGACCGCTTCGCGCGGCTCGAGGAGATGCGCCGTCGCTGGGACGAGGAGCACGCCAAGCTCAAGGCGCTCGTGCTCCGGTACCGCATCAAGGCGGAGTACAACGACGGGATGGCCTCGCAGTACAAGGCCGCACAGACCCGGCTCCGCAAGTTCGAGGAAGCCGGGCCGCCGGAGAACCAGCCGCTGACTCAGAACGTCAAGATGCGTCTCAAGGGCGGTCGTACGGGCAAACGTGCCGTGGTCTGCGAGGGACTCGAGCTGACCGGTCTCATGAAACCGTTCGACCTCGAGGTCTGGTACGGCGAACGGGTGGCAGTGCTGGGCTCGAACGGCTCCGGCAAGTCACACTTCCTGCGCCTGCTCGCCGCCGGCGGCAGCGACCCGGACGTCGAGCACCGCCCGGTGAGCGAAGTCCCGATCGCGCACGTGAACCACACCGGCCGCGCCCGCCTGGGCGCTCGGGTGCGGCCCGGGTGGTTCGTCCAGACGCACGAGCATCCCGAGCTCGTCGGTCGGACCCTGCTCGAGATCCTGCACCGCGGTGACGACCACCGGGCCGGCATGCCGCGCGAGCAGGCGGCCCGGGCGCTCGACCGCTATGAGCTGGCCTACGCGTCGGAGCAGAAGTTCGAGTCGCTGTCCGGGGGACAGCAGGCACGGTTGCAGATCCTGCTGCTCGAGCTGTCCGGGGCGACGTTGCTGCTGCTCGACGAGCCCACCGACAACCTCGACGTCGAGTCGGCCGAGGCGCTCGAGGAAGGTTTGGAGGCGTTCGAGGGCACGGTCATCGCGGTCACGCACGACCGCTGGTTCGCCCGGGGTTTCGACCGGTTCCTGGTGTTCGGTGCGGATGGCTCGGTGTATGAGTCCGACGAACCCGTGTGGGACGAAGGTCGCGTCCAACGTGCGAGGTAACGGACAGACCGCAGTGGCGTAGCCGCGCAGTCCGGCTCAACAAACCAGCTGTAGTGTCCTGACGAAGCCGCGCGGTTCGGGCTCAACAAGCCATCTGACGTGAAGTCGATGTGACCGCTGGCCGGTTCATTCGGCCCGGTGCCCCGCATTTCTACGGGTCCAGGGCCGATCAGTTCCGGATCGGGGCAACACGCTCCCTCCGGTGAGGACCTCTGGTGGGGGCTCAACCGAGGCGATGACCCGAGTCCGGTGGCCGATCAGCTGCTCTCGACGCTGCTCGACCTGGCCGTGACCTGGTTGGTTGCGAAGTCGGAGACCTAGAGCACACTCATCGGCGATTGGGTAATCGCCGATATGCGTTGGAGGGCAGTCGGGTATGTCGACCAGCGGCTTCACTTCCCGGCGGTCTGCCGCTAGTCCCTGAACAGGACCAACTCGTCGCCCCAGCCCTCGATGACTGGCACGAGCATCGGCTCCGCTCGAGCACGGTCGAAGGCGGCGCACAGTCCTTCGATTCGTGTGAAGGTCGCGCGGATTGCCGACGGTTCACCATCGAGCGTGGCCCTCAGGAGTTCCAATAGCGCGTCGGCTTCCCAGTCGGGCAGCGGGTGCTCTCGGACTTCCCAGGGCAGGTACTTGTGGTACGGACGGACCCGACCGGCCAACGCGAAGATCGTGTCGAGCAACCAGGGGATCGACTCTCCTGCGTCGAGTTGTCGTTCGAGTGTCAGACCATCGTGGTCGTTCTTCAGGGCGCGGTAGGCAGATTGATCCAGCCGTCCAGTCGGTCATGTTCGACGAGGACTTCTTTCGCCTCGTCGGCGGTGAGCGTCGCTTGTCGACGAAGGCATATCGCCAGTCGTCCGTCGGTCCGGTCGAGCAGCACCGGAGCCCATGCGAAGGACCAGCGGTACCACCATCCTTTGCTACCGAAGGACGGCACTTCCTCCAGCTCAGACAGCGCGATCGGGATTTCGTCCACCGCCGGGGATCGAGTGGTGTCGCGGTCTTGAGCACCTTGGTCGGTCAAGACGACGTAGACGTCGAGATCCGATCGATCGGTCGCGACACCACGCCCGACGGACCCGGAGAGGACCAGTCCTAACAAGTCGGGACCATGCTCGGCACTGTTCCGAGCTGCAAGGTCGAGCAATACGTCTCGTTGCTCGATCGAGAGTGTCGGAGACAAGGTCAGCTCGACAGGGCGGTCGGTCACGCAGGCATCCTCGCTGCTCAGGACTTACACGAGCAAACGACTACGCACCCACCAATAGGCCACGCGCAACCGTCGGTGTGGCACGCACACGTCCTAGACGGGCTCAACCACCGAGTACCCGGCCATCACGTTGGTGCCAGGCGGCTGATCGGCGGGCGTCCTCCGAGTGCGCTGTGGCGGCGCTCAGTGTTGTAGTGCTCAAGCCAGGGTGCAAGGGCAGCTGCGCGGTCGGTGTTGCTGGTGAAGACCTGGCGATAGGCCCACTCGGTGGCCAGGGTGCGGTTGAGGCGCTCCACTTTGCCGTTCTGCCAGGGACAGTGGGGCTTGATGAACTTCTGCTTGATGTCGTGCCTGGCGCACAAGTCGCGCAGCGACCACCGGTAGGCCCAGGCGTTGTCGGTCATCAACCGCTCGATCCGGGCGATGCCGTGAGCTGCGAAGTAGTCGATCGCCCGGCCGAGGAACGCAGCACACGTCGGCCCCTTTTCGTCGGGAAGAATCTCGCTCTAGGCCAGGCGCGAGTGGTCATCGACCACCGAGTGGACGTAGTCGTATCCGACTTTGGTGGACCGTTCACGCTGGATCGATCCGGCTCCGCGTCCGTGAGCTCGCCAGCCCCCACCGTCGGGGATGCGGCCGATCTTCTTCGACGTCCATGTGCACCAGCTCTCCCGGCCGCTCGCGCTCGTAGCGGACCGCGGTCTGCTTCGAGGACCGGATCACCTCGCCGGTCAGCGGATCGTCACTCAGCGCAGGTAAGGCACGCCGTGGTGACGGGTGCGAAGTTCTGGATGAGCGTGCTCACCGACATCCGCAACCGCGGCACCAAGGACACGTTCTTTCTGGTCTGTCGACGGTGCTCAAGGGGCTCCCGGAGGTGGTCGGGAGCGTGTGGCCTCAGACGATCGTGCAGACCTGCATCACTCCATCCTGATCCGCAACACCTTCCGGCTCGCCTCGAAGACGGGTCACTGGGACGCGCATCAAGCGCGACATCGAAGCCGATCTACACAGCGCCGAACCCGACAGCTGCCCGTGCGGCGCTCGATCGAGCTGGCCGAGAAGTGGGGCACGAAGTACCGGCGATCATCCGGCTGTGGGAGAACGCTGGGAGGAGTTCACCCCGTTCTTGGACTACGACCTGGAGATCCGTACCGTGATCTGCTCGACGAATGCGATCGAGTCGCTCAACGCCCGCTACCGCCGCGCCATCCGGGCCCGTGGGCACTTCCCCACCGAGCAGGCCGCGTTGAAGTGCCTGTATCTGGTCACCAGATCCCTCGACCCCACCGGACAGGCAGGGCACGATGGACGATGAGGTGGAAGCCAGCACTCAACGCGTTCGCCATCACCTTCGCCGACCGCTGGCCGGCAGCCTAGACGGGCTCGAAAAACCACCGAGTACGAATTTCAAGCAGCCGGCAGTGCCGGTGCAGCGGAGACTGCCCGGTGGGTGCCGGTGTGGTCGACCAGGTAATGCCTGCCGTGGGGGGTGCGCCACACGAACACGCCGGTGAACGGTTGGGCGACGTGCCAGTGGCCGTGGGTCTTGACCCGGTGGTGGAACCGGGTGATGGGGCCGAGCTTGCCCACTGCGGTTTGACCGGGTGGTCCACCGTCGTCGGGTTTGACGAAGGGAATGGTGTGGTCGATGTCGCCGGATCTTCGGGTGGAGGTGGCGTAGGGGAAGCAGTCGACCGGGATGGCGAGGTGGACGGCTTCGCGGATCCGGTCGGGGATCTCATAGGCATCGACCGGGACCTGGTCGTTGAGGTCGATCACCGGTTTGACGGTCACGTGGGTGTCGCCGAGCCAGGACTTCACCCGGTCGAGGGTGACGGGTCCGACCTGCTCCACCCTGGCCACGCCTTGTCCGGTGGTCAGGGCCTGGTCGGTGAGGTGGACATACAAGGTGACGTCGGGCCGGGTGTCGACCGGCTTGGCCCGACCCGAACGCGCTTGACCCGTCGCAGTCTGAAGGTCAGCCGCTGCCGACACGGGGTCGGACTGTTCGGTCTGCCCGGTGGCGGCGTCGAGGTCGGCGAACAGGTCCAGCGCCCGTTGCGGGTCGGCCAGGATCCCCACCGCCGCCGCCCGCCGCACATCCACGGGGCGGGTGTCGCCCAGCGCACCCAGGCCGGTGGCGAGGCCGCCGATAGAAGCGTTGAACCGCCACACGTCGGGTGCTTCCGCACGGATGAAGATCTCTCGGGTGCCGAGCTCGGTGGGCTGGTCGGTGACCCACACCCCCAACGACCTCTGCGCCCGCTCATCGGCCTCAGCCGCCGCGTCAGGATCGCACTCCATCCAACAGGCTTGAATGATCGCTTCGATCCGACCCCACGACAGCGCGTGGGCGTACTTCGCGATCCTGCGGTCCACCACCGCCACGGTCTCCAGAGACAGGTGGCGGGTGGCTTCGGCGCACTTGCGGCCGATCCACGGCTTCACCTCACCAGCCACGATCCGGCCCCACAGGAGCGGGAGCCGGTGCCGCAGGTCCAGGGCATCCCCGACCAGCCGCTCCGCCGCAGACGACGACGTCGCCAGCACCACACCGAGCTCGGCCGGCGCGAACTCCGCCACGCTCGGGGTGCCCGCGCCGCCGAACCGGACCAGCTGCTCACTCCCGGGCAGCAACGGACTGGTCGCCCGGGCGAGCTCGCTGTGCAGGTCAGCCCAACGGGCGGCGGTCTGCAACAACCGCACCTCACCTTGTTCGACGACCGCGCGGGCCTGCTCGGCGGCGGCCAGCGTGGCCCGATCGTCGAGGGCATCGAGGTCGGTATCGAACATGTGTTCGATCTATCCGACCTGCCCGACACTACCCAGACAATTTTCGCCTTGTGCACAACGGTTTACGGGGTCTCAACCGCCGTGTCGCCGATAATCGAGCCTGTCGAGATCACCGAGGTCGTGACGGAGAGGGCTGCCCTCCGCGCGCTCAGAGCAGGCCGCGGGTGACCAGCTCGGCCCGCAGCTGTGCCGGGTCGGTGAAGACGAACGCGTCCAAGCCCGCTCGGAGTGCGGCCTCGACGTTGTCGACCCGATCGTCGCTGAATGCACAGTGGTCGAGTGGTACGCCGACGCGGTGGGCGAGGATCTCGAAGATCTGCGGCTCCGGCTTGGCGCAGCCCTCCTCACCGGACACCACGATGTCGGTGAACAGCTGCAGGAAACCGAAGCGCTCCCTGGCCACCGGGAACAGCTCGCCGGGCCAGTTCGTGAGACCGAAGACAGGTACGCCGGCGCCGACGAGCTCCTCGACGACGGACACCGATCCGTCGATCGCACCGAGCAGTGAGCGGTCGAAGTTCTCACGGTATGCCGTGACGTGCTCGCGCCAGTGCGGGTGTGTCCGGGCGACCGTCTGCTCGGCCTCGGCGACCGGGACGCCTGAGTCGAGCAGGTGGTTCCAGGCCCAGAAGTCGAAGTCGTCCGCGGCCAGGAACCGGCTGGCCTCCCCGGCACCGACGCCGGCGGCGATCGCGGGATGTGGGTCCCACGTGATGACGACGTTGCCGAGGTCGAGGACGACGGCCTCGATCATTCGAGCGAGCCACCTGCCAGCGGGCGGACCTGCAACTGCGTGAAGCGACAATGCGTGTCGACCACGCGCAGTCCGACGGCGCCCCGGCGGTAGTCGCTGTCGTGCACCTCGGCCCGGGCGCCCAGCGCCTCGACCGAGATGTGATCCCCCACGGCGCGGACCGTGAGCGTCTGCTCCTGTGACGTATCGATGCCGAAGGGAGTCTCGGCGAGGGTCGTCCACGCCGTGCCGTCGGTCTTGCCGATTACGAGCGCGCGGCGGTCCATCGCGAAGCCGGCGAAGTAGCCCTGCTGAGCGTCGTACCCGACGGCCGGTCCCGTCGTGCGCACGAGCACCCCCATGGCGCGTGTTCCGTCGACCAGGCGCAGGGTCGCCACGGCCTCGACGTCGGTGAAGTCACCGTTGCGGAGCACCACTTTTTCGGCAGATCGGAAGTTGTTGACCGGCGCGGCGGGTTCGAGGCCGAGGTCGAGGCCCGACTCGCCGACCTCGACGAACTGGTGGTGACCGTAGTAGTCGAACTCCGAGAGGTCGGCCCACGAGGTGAACGTCCACTGGCCGCCGGAGGTGCGCGGTGCATCGTAGCCCCTGGGCGCCGAAATCACCTGCCCGCGGGGGAGGGGTTCCCCGAACGTTGGCTTTCCCTCGCCATCGAAGGACATCGGCTGGACGTGCAGGGTACGGCGCCAACCGTCCCGCCGGTCGATCTTGGCGTGGAACACATGCCACCAGCCGTCGTCGAGCGCAACGAAGCTGCCATGCCCGACGCCGTACGTCGAACCGGTACCGACGAAGACGGGAGCCGGCGATCGAGTCCACGAATGCGGGTCGGCCGGGTTGTCGCCGGTGAGCTCCAGCAGCCCGAGCTTGTAGGTCGCAAGCCACGAGGCTGCACAGGAGTAGACGAGGAAGGTCCGCCCCTCGTGGACGATCGCGCGCGGTCCTTCGAGCAGGCCGCGCGAGGACGCCCGCTCCTCGGTGCGCTCCCACGGGTACGCCCCTGCCTCGGCGATGCGGACCCGGGCTCCTGCGGTCTCGGTCGGGGTGACCAGCTCTGCGGCATACAGATGCTGAAGGTCTGTGTCGTTGTCGGCCCAGCCGGACCAGATGCCGTAACGGTGCCCGGCGTGGTCGAGGACGGTGAAGTCGATGGACCAGATGTTGTCGCCGGCCGGGTCGTCGCCGGTGAAGAGCGGTCCGTGCAGTGTGTAGGGGCCGAGTGGATCGTCAGTGTCCGCAACCAGCACCCACGTGCGGTGGTTGCGGTTGAGTCCGTCGGACGCGGCGAAGTAGATATACCAGCGGCCGTCGAGCCGAAGCAGCTCCGGAGCCCAGACCTCCTTGCTGCACGGACCTTCGGCATCGGCCATCCAGACCACGTGCTTGGTGCCCAGGCTGGTCAGCCGCGGCGACTCCCAGACCGACACGCCGACATTGCCCTCGGCCTGACACCACAGGAACCGCTCGCCGTCACGGACGACGCTCGGGTCAGCACCCTCGCCGATCGGGTTGACGAACGATCCCGGAGCCACGCCTCGGGTGCTGGACGCCGTTGAGTCCGATATTGGCCCCGCGACGGGGCGAGGCGCCGTTTGCTGGGCGCGTTCCCTGAGCGAAGAGACGGTCTGCTGTGCCAGCTTGCTGACACGCCTGGTCCATGGCTGCATCGCGCGATTGTCGCATGATCGGCCGGAGGATTACTTCCAGCGTTCCTCGGCGGGCACGAAGTCCAGGGTGCGCTGCCCGGTGTAGATCTGTTTCGGCCGGGCGATCTTCTGCTCGGAGTCCTCCGTGAGCTCCAACCACTGGGCCAGCCAGCCGGACGTGCGCGGGATGGCGAACAGCACCGTGAACATCTCAGGCGGGAAGCTCAGTGCCTCATAGATGAGGCCGGAGTAGAAGTCGACGTTCGGGTAGAGCTTGCGCGAGACGAAGTACTCGTCCTCGAGCGCGATCTTCTCGAGCTCGACGGCAATCTTGAGGAGCGGGTTCACACCGGTGACCTCGAAGACGTCGTCACAGGCCTTCTTGATGATGGTGGCCCGCGGATCGTAGTTCTTGTAGACCCGGTGGCCGAACCCCATCAGGCGCTCTTTGCCGTTCTTGACCCCCTCGATGAACTGGGGGACGTTCTGCACCGACCCGATCCGGCGCAGCATCTTCAGCACGGCCTCGTTGGCCCCGCCGTGCAGCGGCCCGAAGAGCGCAGCGATGCCGGCGGAGACCGATGAGTAGGGGTCGACCTGGGACGAGCCCACCGAGCGGACGGCGTTGGTCGAGCAGTTCTGCTCGTGGTCGGCGTGCAGGATGAAGAGAACCTCGAGCGCCTTGATCAAGCGCTCGTCGGCCTCGAAGGTCTGCTCGCTCATCTTGAACAGCATCGCGAGGAAGTTGGCTGCGTATCCGAGGTCGTTGTCGGGGTAGACGTACGGCTTGCCCTGCGCGTGCCGGAATGCCCAGGCACCGAGCGTCGGCATCTTCGCGATGAGCCGGATGATCTGCATCTGGCGGACGTTGGGGTCGAAGATGTTGCGCGACTCCGGGTAGAACGTCGACAACGCGCCGACCGAGGCGAGCAGCATGCCCATCGGGTGGGCGTCGTACCGGAAGCCCTCCATGAAGCTCTTGACGTTCTCGTGGACGAACGTGTGGAAGGTGATCTGGTGTTCCCACGCCTCGAACTGCTCCTTGGTGGGCAGCTCGCCGTGCACGAGCAGGTAGGCGACCTCGAGGTAGCTGGACTTCGCAGCCAGCTGCTCGATCGGGTAGCCGCGGTACTCGAGGATCCCTTTGTCGCCGTCGATGAACGTGATCGCGGACCGGCACGACGCGGTGTTGACGAAACCCGGGTCGTAGACGGCGATACCGGGCTCGTCCTCCTTGACCCGGATCTGCGCGAGGTCGGCTGCGCGGACCGTGCCATCGAGGATGGGTACGTCGTACTCCGTGCCGGTGCGGTTGTCGCGAACGGTCAGCGAGTCAGCGCCCGCGGAGCCGTGAGAGTCTGAGGACAACTCGGCTCTCCTTGGTGATCAGGGCCAGGGGTTTGGCCGGACGCCCGTGGAGGCAGGTCGGCGGAGGTCCGGATGGGTCCTCGCAACCTGCGGTGAGCGTCGCTTGAGGGGACGTGGATTCACGTGTGTCGTGGGTCCAACCTAAGCCCCCGGCCGGGATTTGGGAAAAGGGAGCCTGTCGCGGCATAGTCGACCTGTCGCGGGCACTGCGCGGGGCGCCCTGGCTCGTTTTGACCCTGAGTGCCCAGCCCCGGTATCCTGGGCGGTCGTTGTGCTCAGGTGGTCTGACACGGCTCATTCGGCTCGTACGCGAGGCGTTGAAGCGCCGGATCACAGCCGAACACCGCTCGACTCGAGTCAACGTCACGTCTCATCCGAAATATTCGAACGAACGAAGGTCAACGACCGTGCGCACGTACAGCCCGAAGCCCGGCGACGTCACGCGTGAGTGGCATGTCATCGACGCCACTGATGTGATCCTCGGACGACTTGCCGTCCAGTCCGCGACCCTGTTGCGTGGCAAGCACAAGCCGATGTACGCGCCGCACGTCGACACCGGCGACTTCGTCATCATCATCAACGCCGACAAGGTCGCACTCTCCGGTAACAAGCGTGAGACCAAGCTCGCCCACCGTCACTCGGGCTTCCCGGGCGGTCTGACGTCGACCCGCTACGGCGACCTGCTCGACAAGGACCCCCGCAAGGCGATCGAGAAGGCAGTCTGGGGCATGCTCCCGAAGAACCGCATCGGTCGGCAGATGCTCAAGAAGCTGAAGGTGTACAGCGGTCCCAACCACCCGCACACTGCACAGCAGCCGCAGTCCTTCGACATCGTCCAGATTGCCCAGTGACGCTGGCCGCGAGCCAGCAGCCGTCACCCATTTGCAGGTTTGAAGTGAGGAACATCAGTGGCTGAGACCACCACCACCGAGAGTGTCGACACCGTCGACTCCGCCGAGCCCGTCGACTCCGCCGATGTCGTCGACGAGCTCGACGCACCGAGCGAGTACACCACCGAGAGTGCGCCGTCGTCCGATGCTCCGGCCCGGGTCGTCAACATCGCCCCAGCGGGCGCGACCGGTCGCCGCAAGGAAGCGGTCGCCCGCGTCCGGATCGTGCCCGGCACCGGCACCTGGACGGTCAACGGCCGTCCCTTGGACCAGTACTTCCCGAACAAGCTGCACCAGCAGCTCGTCAACGAGCCCTTCGTCCTGACCCAGCTCGTCGGCCAGTACGACGTCATCGCGCGCATCCACGGCGGTGGCCTCACCGGCCAGGCCGGCGCTCTGCGCCTCGGCGTGTCGCGCGCTCTCAACGAGACCGACGTCGAGGCCAACCGCCCTTCGCTCAAGAAGGCGGGCATGCTCACGCGTGACGCCCGCATCAAGGAGCGCAAGAAGGCCGGGCTCAAGAAGGCCCGCAAGGCTCCGCAGTACAGCAAGCGCTGACCCGGCGCAGCAATCGCCGGCGTCCGGTCCCATGTCACGACTCTTCGGTACCGACGGTGTCCGCGGCGTCGCCAATGGCGTCCTGACGGCAGAGCTTGCCGTCGACCTCGCGGTGGCCGGCGCCCACGTCCTCGGTCGTGCTGACGCTTCGACCGGCCACCGTCCGGTGGCGGTCGTGGGGCGAGACCCTCGCGCCAGCGGAGAGTTCATCGAAGCAGTCGTCGTCGGCGGGCTCGCCTCGGCAGGTGTCGACGTACGCCGGCTGGGCGTGCTCCCGACGCCAGGGGTCGCCTACCTGACCGCGGTCACCGGCGCCGACTTCGGCGTGATGATCTCCGCGTCACACAACCCGATGCCCGACAACGGCATCAAGTTCTTCGCCCGTGACGGCCTCAAGCTCGACGACGAGGTGGAGGACGCGATCGAGCGGGCCATGGGTCAGCCCTGGCAGCGTCCCATCGGCGCCGGCGTTGGCCGCATCACCGACGAGCCCGACGTCGTCGACAGGTATGTCGCCCAGCTGGCAGCCACCGTGTCGGTCTCACTGGCGGGTCTGACCCTGGTGGTCGACTGCGCCAACGGAGCCGCGTCGCTCACTGCCCCCACCGTCCTCCGGTCGCTGGGCGCCGAGGTCATCGCCATCCACGACCGGCCCGACGGGCTCAACATCAACGACGGTTGCGGCTCGACCCATCTCGACTCCGTACGCCGGACGGTTGTCGAACGCGGCGCTGACGCCGGCTTCGCTCTCGACGGAGACGCCGACCGGTGCCTCGCCGTCGACGCCGACGGCAACGTGGTCGACGGTGACCAGCTCCTCGCGATCCTCGCGCTGGCACTCCGCGATGCGGGTGCCTTGGCGCATGACACGGTCGTCGCGACCGTGATGAGCAACCTCGGCTTCACCCTCGCCATGCGGGCGGCCGGAGTGACGGTGGTGAGCGCTGCGGTCGGCGATCGGTACGTGCTCGAGGCCATGCGTACCGGCGGCTTCACCCTCGGCGGTGAACAGTCCGGCCATGTGATCATGAGCGACCACGCGTCTACCGGCGACGGGGTCCTGGCCGCCCTCCACGTCGCGCAGCGCATGGTCACGCAACAGTCCTCGCTCGCCGAGCTCGCCTCGGTCATGCGCCGGTTGCCGCAGACGTTGGTGAACGTCAACGACGTCGACAAGGCTCGCGCCACCACCGACGAGACGGTGCAGGCCGCCGTTCGCGCCGCCGAGCAGGAGCTCGGGGGGACCGGCCGCGTGCTGCTACGGGCTTCCGGCACTGAGCCGTTGGTCCGCGTCATGGTCGAGGCCGAGTCCGCCGAACAGGCAGATTCCCTCGCGCACCGTCTGGCGGCCGTCGTGGCTTCGTCGCTGGCGCTCTGAGGCACGCCCGGGTAACGGGTCAGCTCGAGGCGGAGGCCCGCCGTGACCGATCCACGTGATGCCAGACCACGCGTTGCAGCAACAGGGTCACCGTGCCGGCGATGACAAGGCCCGAGAGGTTCAGGGCCAGCTGCAACAGCGAGCCCCTTGCGTCGGACCAGGTCGTCGTGGCGAGAGCCAGCGACAGCGTGCCCACCGCGGGCACTGTCGTCACCGAGATGAAGACGCCGACGAGGGTCGAGGACTTCGACGTCGTGAGCGAGACGATGCCAGCCACGCCGGCCAACAGCGCGATGACGAAGGACCAGCCGTCCGGATGGACGATGAAGTCGGTCTGAGGCCCGTCGGTGATCTGCCCGACCGTGAAGCCGCCGAAGGCATAGACGATCGCCCAGACGCTGGTGGCGACCACGACGGCGACCACGAATCCGGTCAGCAACGTCAGGAGTGCGCGCGGCAACAGGCTCGGCCGTGGCCGGGCGAAGGCGAAGCAGATGGCCGCGACCGGGGCGAACTCCGGCCCCACCACCATGGCGCCGACGATGAGGATGGGCTCGTCGAGCAGACGTCCCACGCTGGCGATCAAGGTGGCCAGGGTCAGGAAGGCCATGAACGCCCAGGACAGTCGGATGTCGCCGCGGGTCCGGTCCTCGATGAGGTCCCACACCACACCGTCGATGGGTGTGCCGGGCGCGGCCCGCTCCGCTGCGTCCGCCGCGTGGCTGAGCACCGTGTCGGCCTCGCTGATCGCGATCGAGCCGTCGCGCTGAACGCCGATGTCGCGCAGCCGCGAGATGATCTGCTGGGCATTCTCACGGGCGACATCGGCCAGTACCAGGCAGCCGGGTGGCTTGACGAAGGCGTTCGGGATCATCGCGACGTTCGCCACGGTGTCGTCGCCGGTCAGCAGCGCGTCGACCTGGTCGGTGAGCTCAGCCGGGACGCGCAGACGAAGATGGAGCACCCGCTCATCATGGACCACTCGGCGCGACTCGGCTGAGCGGTGCTAGGACTACCGGACACTGGTGACCTGCACCCGTCCCGCGGGATCGTCGTCGTAGGCAATCACTACGTCGGAGGTCAACATGTCCCGGACAGGCAACGCAACCCTTCATCGGTGGATGGTCGCGGCGACGGGCGTGACCGCAGCCGTGGCCATCGCGGCCGCCGGAGTCACACCCGCAACCGCCGGCGGCGCAGACGTGGTCCGCCGCGGTCAGTGCTCCGAGTCGGCCCACTGGAAGGTCAAGGCGAGCCCGCAGGACGGCCGCATCGAAGTCGAGGGCGAGGTTGACAGCAACCGCAACGGTCAGACGTGGCGTTGGCGGATTGTTCACAATGGCCACACGTCGGCACATGGGAAGGCAAAGACCAAGGCTCCGAGTGGATCGTTCGACGTACGCCGCGTCATCGTCGACATGGCCGGCACGGACAGGATCGGCTGGCGGGCGCGTCAGCCGGCGACGGGGCAGACCTGCCGCGGTTCGCTCCGTTTTTGAGCGGTACCGCCGTCATACTGAGGAGCCCAGCGCTCTGATCGGAAGACATCGATGCCGTTCCGCCTACCCACCTCGCGCCGCCGTGCGGGTCTGCCCAGCCCGGGCCCCAACGGCACGGGTCCCGACGGCGGACTGAGACGACTCCTGGTCAACCCGGTGTTGCAGTTCCTCGCGGCCGGCCTGGTGACCATGCTGGTCCTCATGCTCCTGTTCGGATGGCTGAGCGAGCGTGCCGCGACGGACGAGGCGGTCACCGACGCCCGGGCCACCACCAAGCTGCTGGGCCGCTCGGTTGTTCAGACAGCCCTGACTCGAGGGCTTTTGACCGGTCAGGCCGCAGCCGTCGACAAGTTCGACCGGCAGATTCGTCGGCGGGTACTCGTGGGCGACGTTCTTCGGGTCAAGCTCTGGGGTCGCGATGGCACGATCCTGTACTCCGACGAGACTCCGCTCATCGGTCAGCAGTTCTCACTCGACGAGGACGAGGTAGGAGTTCTCGACCACGGCGGCACCGCCGCGGAAGTTTCGGACCTGACCCGACCAGAGAACCGCTTCGAGCAGGATTTCGGCCGGTTGCTCGAGGTGTATACGCGTGTCAGGGCCCCCGACGGTGAGCTGGTCCTGTTCGAGGCGTACTTCTCCTACGAAGATGTGTCTCGACGCAGCGCAGAGGTACTCAAGGCCTTCAGACCGATCACGATCGGTGGGCTGCTCGTCTTCCTGGCCGTGACGGCCCCGTTGGTCTACATGCTGGCGAGGCGGTTGGACGCCGCTGCTGCGAGTCGGGAACGGCTGCTGCTTGCTGCTGTCGAGGCGTCCGACAACGAGCGACGCCGGATTGCCCGTGACCTGCACGACGGCGTCGTCCAAGAGCTCGCCGGCACCTCGTTCGCCCTGTCCGCTGCGGCGGCACGCGACGACCGAGGTCCTCATGGCTCATCAGCGCAGCTCGAGGAGCTCGCGGGCGGCGTCCGGCACAGTCTGCGGGCGCTCCGGTCCCTGTTGGTCGAGATCTACCCACCTGACCTGCAGACCGAAGGGCTCGCCGCCGCCTTCGACGACCTGCTCGCGCCCTGCCTCGCGGCGGGAATCGAGGTCGACGTCCAGCTGGCCGACCACGCTGACGTACCAGCGGAGGTGGTCGGGTTGGTGTGGCGCATCGGGCAGGAGGCGGTGCGGAACGCACAACGCCACGCGCAGCCGTCGCGGATCACGGTGAGCGTGACCCGCCCGAACGGGGGCATGAGACTCGATGTGATCGACGATGGCGTCGGCTTCGACAGCAGCCAACCGGCGGAGGAAGGTCACTTGGGCTTGCGGGGGCTGCGCGACCTGGTGCGTGATGCGGGTGGCGCACTGCTCGTCGAGTCGACTCGCGGGGCAGGCACGCACGTCACCTTGGAGGTACAGCCGTGATCAGACTCGTACTCGCCGACGACCACGCGCTGGTGCGAAGCGGACTCGAGCAGCTGCTGAACGCCGACCCGGGGATCGAGGTGGTGGGCATCGCCGCGAACGGGATCGAGGCGGTTCGGATCGTGGCCGAGACGCGTCCTGACGTCGTCTTGATGGACCTGCAGATGCCAGAGCTCGACGGTGTCGAGGCCACGCGCCGCATCGTGGCAGACAACCCCGATGACCACCCTGCTCAGGTCGTGGTTCTCACGTCGTTCTCCGACACGGAGCGGATCGTGGCCGCGATCGACGCCGGCGCAGTTGGCTATCTCCTCAAGGACACCGAACCCGAGGCGCTGCTCGCCGGAATTCGCGCGGCGGCCCGTGGGGAGTCTCCACTGCATCCTCGCGCCGCACGTCAGCTGCTCACGGCTCGGACCAAGACGCGCCCGACCGACACCGTTGATCTGACGCGCCGGGAGACCGAGGTACTGCAGCTGGTGGTCCAGGGTCTTGCCAACAAGCAGATCGCCCGGCGGCTCGGCATCAGTGAACGCACCGTGAAGGCGCACCTCACGTCGACGTTCCAGCGGATCGGGGTCAGCGACCGGACTCAGGCCGCGCTGTGGGCCGAGCGGAACGGCGTCACGTAGGAGTCACCTGGCCAGGACACGGACGTACTCGCCGCCGTACATGGCCGGATGAAAGCCCATGACGTCGTTGACCGCGATCATCGGGCCGTTGGACTCGGCGTTCCATGTGTGGACGACGGTCCGTTCCGGGTGCAGGGTGGTGACTCGGCGCAGGTTCTGGATCTTCGTGGCCAGACCGAGCCGATGGCCGCGGTGTTCCCGGCGTACGAGCGTGTCGAAGTTGAAGATCTCACCAGTGTCGCGGCTCGGCACCGAGAGTATGTTGTGGGCGACCGGTACCCCGGCGGTGTCGAGCGCCGCTGTGATGTAGATCGTGCGTCCCTTGGCCGAGGCCACCTGAGCACGCTCGACGAGGATCTGTGGCGTCACGCGGCCCTCTTCGAAGGTGACGTCGCCCGACGGGGCGTCGACGAAGATGTGGTTGAGCAGGACGCAGTAGTCGGCGCGCAGCTGTTCGGGTGGCAGCTCGACCCAGTCGACGAGTGTGTAGTGCTCGTGGTGTGCGGCTGCCTCGGCGGCGAGCCTGTCGAGCAACGCGCCGTCGGCCGGCAGGTCGAGCACCCGGTGCACCTCTGCCTCGGAGAGCGTGAAGCCCTGCTTCGCGAGAAACCGTCGGGACGGGTGTGACTCATCGGCGCCGAACGGGTAGTCCGCATCGGCGAGCACCGTCGTACGGCCCGCTTCCGTGGCGCGGGCCAGGACGTGGGCGAACATCGTCGACCCATGGCCCTGTGCGCGCCTGTCCGGAAGGACGTTCACGTGCACGAAGGCCTTGTCGAGGTTGTCCACCATGAACAGCTGAAGCAGACCGGTGGCAACGGGGACGCCGTCGATGACCCCGAGGTGGCCCTCGGTGTGCTCCGACGAGTCACGGTTGCGGAACTCCTCCCGCCAGTCGTCGAGGTCGAGGGGCGCCGGGTAGGGGTTCTCGAACCGGTCGCACGCGTCGCAGATCGCGAAGTAGGCCTCGAGCGCGGTGGCATCGTCGGGGTCTACGCGACGGATCTCCATGGTCACTCCGTGCGCTCGAGCTTGCGCTGGAACTCGGCGAGCAGCTCGACGGGCTTGAACCCCAGCTCCTCGTTGATGGCGACCATGTGCTGGTTGGTCTCCGAGTTGGTCGTGATGATCCGCTGGTGGTCGGGATAGGCGGCCTGGACGGCGCGCAGGTTGATCGCCTTGACCGCCATACCGAGCCGATGACCGCGATGGTCCCGGCGCACGATCGTGCCCCACTGGTAGGCGTTCTCGGTGTCGTCGGCGCTCATGCTGAGGGTGGACTGTGCGACGGCCTCGCCGTTCGGAGCGATGGCTATGGTCTCGTAGACGCGGCGGCCCATCTCTTTAAGCTTGGCGCGGCGGATCTTGAAGCCCTCGGGTGTCATGGCCTCGGCCTCGAACTCCACGTCGCCGGTGGGTGCGTCGAGGGCGAGCTGGTTGTGGAGGTGGACGAGGGACGCGATGAGCTCGTCGGGAATCTCGTCGACGAAGGTCTCGAGACGGTAGTCGCTGTGGTGCGGTGCCGACTCGTCGATCCACGCCTGGATCCGGTCGTCGGGCACCGGCAGGTCCATGATGCGGCGTACCTCGACGTTGGCCAGCGTGAAACCGTGCTGCTCGAGGAACGTGCGGTAGGGATGGTTGTCGCGGTCGTCGAAGGCGAGGTTGGTCTCGGTGAGCAGCTCGGTGCGACCGGCCTGGCGGGCCTGCTCGACGACGAAGTCGGTCAGGGCCGAGCCGATGCCACGGCCCCGGTGCTCGGGTGTCACGTGGACGCCCAGGAAGGCGAAGTTGGTGTTGTCGTGCTGCGGCAGGATCATCAGGGCGTTGCCGACCATCGTCGTGGCGTCGGCGTCGGCGTCGGTGCCGCTGTCGCCGCTCATGCCGGTGTCGTCCGCGTCGTCGAAGGCGGCGTACAGGTGATAGGTCTCGCTCGGTTCCTCGCGACGGAACATGACGGCGCATTCGCGCTCCGACCAGTACGGCATGTGCTCGCGGCCGTGCAGCTCGGCGGCGCGCATGATCGCGTAGAACTTGCCGAACAACGCATCGTCATGGATGTCGAACGGGGTGACCTTCACGTCCCTGAGCCTAGGGAAGCGCCGGACCTGCCACCAATGCTTTTCCCGCCACCCCTTCACTCCCAGGTTCCGAGGCAGCTGCCCACCCCTCCCTCCGCGTTTGCCTAGTTCACAAGCCAGCTGGCTTGTGAACTAGGCAAACCTGCCGCTCGGAGATGGGGTTTGCCTTGGGGAGCTCGGCTGCCCTCGTTGCTTTCGTATGGCGTATCCCCGGCCTGCGCCCTCCCAGGCCGCGCCGTGGCCGGCGTCAGAGCTTGCGAAGCCGGACGTACCGCACGGAGTGGTCGGGGTCCTTGCGCAGAACGAGCGTGGCGCGGCTGCGGGTGGGCTTGATGTTCGTGTCGAGGTTGGGACCGTTGATGGAGTCCCAGATCTCCTGGGCCTGCGCGACCGCCTCGTCCTCGCTGAGGTGTGCATACCGCGTGAAGTACGACGCCGGGTCGCGGAAGGCGGTCTCACGCAGCCGCAGGAACCGTTCGGTGTACCACCGGCGGATGTCGGGAGTCGCCGCGTCCACATAGACCGAGAAGTCGAAGAAGTCGCGCACCGACAACGCAGCCCTACCGTCGGCGGTCACCCGGGGCGCCTGCAGCACGTTCAGCCCCTCGATCAACACGATGTCGGGACGACCCACCGTCAGTCGACGATCGGGAACCACGTCGTACTCGAGGTGTGAGTAGACCGGCGCCGTGACCTCCTCGCGGCCGGACTTGATGTCGATGACGAACCTGAGCAGAGCCCGCCTGTCGTACGACTCCGGGAAGCCTTTGCGGTTCAGCAGTCCACGTCGCTCGAGCTCGGCGTTGGGATAGAGGAAACCGTCCGTCGTCACGAGCGCGACGTCGGGGTGCTCGGGCCAGTGAGCGAGCAGTTCGCGCAGCAGCCGCGCGGTCGTCGACTTTCCGACGGCCACCGATCCGGCGATGCCGATCACGAACGGGGTCCGCTCGGGCTGACGAGCACCCAGGAAAGACTCGGTGTCCCGGTGCAGTGCGCCGACGTGGCGTACGTACAGGCTCAGCAACCGCGAGATCGGCAGGTAGACGTCGGAGACCTCGTCGAGGTCGAGCTCCTCACCGAGACCACGCAGTCGTTCGACCTCCGCCGCCGAGAGCGGCAACGGCATCGACTCCGCCAGGGCCGCCCAGTCGGCGCGATCCAGCTCGACGTACGGCGAGAGCTCATCCGAGGGCATGCGCGCCATTCTGGCGTGGTGGTCGACCATTCGTGCACCGAGGGCCCAGCAGGTGGCCGCCGCCTGCGCTCCGCGTGGGTAGGCTGACCACCATGCGCGGGATCGACGGCGGGTGGCTCGCCCTGGGCCCGTCGAGGCCGACGGGTGTCCGGACCGCATGATCATCGGGGTCGGGATCGACGTCGTCGACGTGGCGCGCTTCGGTGACTCGCTCAACCGCAGACCCGCGCTCCGTGAGCGGCTGTTCACGGCTGACGAGTTGACGCGACCGCTGGCCTCGCTGGCGGCCAGGTTCGCCGCCAAGGAGGCGCTGGCGAAGGCCCTCGGTGCCCCGGCGGGGCTGCACTGGGTCGACGCTGAGGTACGGACCGACGACACCGGTCGCCCTTCGTTGGTGATGACCGGGTCGGTGGCACGGCGAGCGGCCGAGCTCGGGACCGGTCACGTCCACGTGTCGTTGTCGCACGATGCCGGGATCGCGTCGGCCGTCGTCATACTCGAGGACTGACCTCCGGGCCATCCCTGGCCGCGCGGTTGCCATGTGAACAAGCCGGCTGCGCTGTCTACTACTCGGATTTGCCTAGTTCACAAGCCACCTGGCTTGTGAACTAGGCAAACGCGGCGGCCACGGCGGAGAAGGCGCGGCGGGGAGGGCTAGGCTCCCGGGCATGAGCGCCGAGCTGACCGTGCTGCACGAGGGGTATGCGACCGCCGAAGGCGTTGCGTCCAGCGTCACCTTCGTGCGCGACGGAGACATCCTGGTGGTGGTCGACCCCGGGATGGTCCGCGATCCCCGGTTGATCCTCGACCCGCTGGCGGCGCTGCGGGTCGATACGTCCGACGTGACCGACGTGGTCATCAGCCACCACCACCCCGACCACACCTGGCACATCGCGCTGTTCCCGTCCGCACGGGTCCACGACGTCTGGGCGGTCTACCAGGGCGACCAGTGGCACGACCAGCCGGCCGAGGGACGCCGCCTGTCCCAGCACATCCGGCTCATCGAGACGCCCGGACACAGTCCGCAGGACATCACCACGCTTGTCGAGACCGGCGAGGGGCTGGTGGCCTGCACACACCTGTGGTGGCACGAGGGGGGTCCGGCCGACGATCCCCGCGCGACCGACCTGCCCGCCCTGCACGCCGGGCGCAGCCGGCTCCTCGACCTCGACGTGGTTCGTATCGTGCCCGGCCACGGGCCCGCGTTCGTCCCGGGTCCGTCGACCCCGCGCTGAGCTTTCGACGGCCACTCCGGCCGCCCGGAAGGCCTGTGGAGAGCGTCAGTTGCTGACGCCCGGTACAGCTGATCGCCATGCACGGCAACGACGAGCGCATCTACGTCGACGCACTGCGGCAGGGCTCCCAGTTCATGTATCGCATGTTCGAGCAGTTCAAGGCCTGAGTGCGGCCTTCGCAGTCGCTGAGCAGCCCGGCGATGCCGGCCGGCTCTGCGAGAATGTCGGCATCGGCACGAGTCCTTCGGCCGGATTGCGGGGAGGCTGCATGCGCCAGGCGCACACCGTCGACGAAGTCCGCGCTGCTGAGAAGGCACTGATGGCAGTGTTGCCGGACGGCGTCCTCATGCAGCGCGCTGCCGCCGGCCTGGCCACCGTCTGTGCCCAGCTGTTGGGCGACGGCCCCGGTGTCTACGGGTCGCGGGTCCTGGTCGTCGCCGGTGGCGGAGACAACGGTGGCGACGCGCTTTATGCCGGTGCCAGGTTGGCCCGACGCGGTGCACAGGTCGAGACGGTCCTGGTCAGCTCTCACGCGCACCAGCCCGGGCTGGCGGCACTGACGCGAGCCGGCGGACGTGTCGTCAGCACCGCTCGGGAGAGCTACGACCTCGTGCTCGACGGCGTCGTCGGTATCGGTGGACGTCCTGGCCTGGCCGATGACGTCGCGGCGATCTTCCGTCGGGTGAGCGGCCCGGTCGTGGCTGTCGACGTACCCTCGGGTGTCGACGTCGACACCGGCGGCGTCGAGGGTGACCACGTCGCAGCGCAGGTGACCGTGACCTTCGGGACCCACAAGGTCGCGCACCTGGTCGAGCCGGCCGCGCTGGCCTGTGGTGTGGTCGAGCTCGTCGACATCGGCCTCGGTGACCACCTCGCGGCGCCGGCCATCGAGGCGCTGCAACCCGACGACGTACGCCGCCTGATCCCGCAGCCGGAGCCGACCGCGCACAAGTACACCCGTGGCGTTCTCGGCGTCGTGGCAGGTTCGCCGCAGTACACCGGTGCCGGGGTGCTCGTCGTGTCAGCGGCGGTGGCGACCGGACTGACCGGGATGATCCGCTACGAGGGCGCCAGCGAGGCCCTGATCCGGGCGAAGGAGCCCGAGGTCGTGATCGGGCCAGGCCAGGTGCAGGCCTGGGTGGTGGGCTCGGGGCTCGGGCGGGGTCTCGAGTCGCAGGTCTCGTCGGTGCTGGGTGAACGGCTGCCGACCGTGGTCGACGCCGACGGGCTGCGCCACCTCCCCTCGCGGTGCGAGGCGCCGACCGTGCTGACACCTCATGCCGGCGAGCTGGCGAACATGCTCGACGTGCCGCGCTCCCGGGTCGAGGCGGAGATGCTCGCCTCGGCGCAGGACGCAGCCGAGCGCTGGAACGCTGTCGTCCTGCTCAAGGGGGGACGCTCGGTCATCGCAGCGCCGGATGGTCGAGTCCGGGTCAACACGACGGGGGTGTCGTGGCTCGCCACGGCCGGGGCCGGTGACGTGCTGTCGGGCGTCATCGGAGCCTTGCTCGCCGCCGGGCTCGACTGTTTCGACGCGGCGTCGGTCGGGGCCTGGCTGCATGGCTCGGCCGCAACCCTGGCGTCCGACGGCGGCCCGATGGTCGCCACTGACGTGGTCGCCGCCCTCCGCGAGACGATCCGCCGTACCCTCACCAGCTGACCGGCCGTAGATGTCTGCCTTGTTCACAAGCCAGGTGGCCTGTGAACAAGGCAGATCCGCCTACGCCACAAACCAGGTGGCTTGTTCACTAGGCAAACGCGTGGGGCAACCTGGTGGTCGGCCGTCAGAGGCGACCGCCACCCCGCCCCGGGCCATCGGCCAGATCACGCCCGGCTGCGACAATGGTGGAGCCATGACTACTGCCGCCGCGGACACCCCCGCATCCCGCGCGGACACCGCCGCCACTCGAGCGGACTCGCGCCCGCCACCGGGTGACCCGGTTCGTGCCGCGGCCGTCGTAGACCTGGACGCGATCAGCGCCAACGTCTCAGCGCTCAAGCGGCATGTGGGTGGGCGCGACCTGATGGCGGTCGTCAAGGCCGACGGCTACGGGCACGGGATCGTCGAGTCGGCCCGGGCCGCCCGCGCCGGCGGTGCTGACTGGCTCGGCGTCGCCCTCCTCAGTGAAGCCAGCCAGCTTCGGGCGGCCGGTGACACCGGCCCGATCCTGTGCTGGCTGGCCGTTCCGGGGGAGCGGTACGTCGATGCCGTCCGCGACGGAGTCGAGGTGACGGCGTACTCCGTCGACGAGCTGCGCGCGATCGCCCAAGGTGCGGAGGAGGCCGGCCAACCGGCCGCCGTCCAGCTCAAGGTCGACTCCGGCCTGGGCCGCGGTGGAGCACATCCCGACGACTGGGCAGCGCTCGTCGCCGAAGCCGTCCAACTCCGCAGCCACGGACGGCTCGACATCACCGGCATCTGGTCACACCTCGCCTGCTCCGACGAGCCGGCCCACCCGTCGATTGCCGGCCAGACCACCGAGTTCGAGGCCGCCGTTGCCCACGCCGTCGAAGCCGGACTCGAGCCGCTCCATCTACACCTGGCCAACTCAGGCGGGGTCCTGGCCAGCCCGCCCACCTGGTTCACGATGGTGCGCCCCGGCATCGCCGTCTACGGCATCTCGCCGTTCGCGGACGCGTCCTCGCCGGTGCCTTTGCGCCCGGCCATGACGCTGCGGTCGCACGTCGCCCTGGTGAAGCGGGTCGGCGCGGGCCACGGCGTCTCGTACGGCCACACGTACGTCACGCCCGCGGCGACCCAGCTCGCGCTGATCCCGCTCGGGTACGGCGACGGTGTTCCCCGGCACGCCTCCAACCGCGCCGAGGTGTGGCTGGGCGGCGCCAGGCACACGATCGCCGGCCGGGTGTGCATGGACCAGTTCGTCCTCGACATCGGTGATCAGCCGGCCGCTCCCGGCGACGAGGTCGTTCTTTTCGGACCGGGCGATGACGGCGAGCCCACCGCGCACGACTGGGCCGATGCCGTCGGCACGATCGGCTACGAGATCGTCACGCGGATCGGACCGCGCGTCCCCCGCCGCTACGTCGGCGAGGTCGCCCCCGTCACAGGACCGACCTCGTGAGTGACGAGGAATCGGAGCGGTCGTCGATGGTCAAGCGGTACGCCGGCATTGCCGGTGCAGCCGTCGGTGTCCTCGCCGCCGGAGCTGCCGCGGCCGTGCTCGCCGAACGCAAGGCGATCGCGCGGCGTCGCGCTGCCGCGTCGGAGCCGCTCGGCTCGGTCCGCGGGCAGGCCCGACCCGTGGTCGCGGACGACGGCCTCGAGCTGTACGCCGAGCTCGACGAGGGGAGATCAACTGGCCGACGCAAGCAGGCGCCCGCGCTCGTCTTCATCCACGGGTACGCACTCACCCATGACTGCTGGCACTTCCAGCGGCTCGCGCTGCGTGGTCAGCACCGAATGGTGTTCTACGACCAGCGCTCGCACGGACGCTCGGCGCGATCCCGGTCCGAGCACTGCACGTTCGACCAGCTGGGCCGCGACCTGGCCGCCGTGCTCGAGCAGGTCGTCGGCGACGGCCCCGTCGTGCTGATCGGACACTCGATGGGCGGTATGACGATCATGGCGCTCGCCGAGCAGCATGCCGACTGGTTCCGTGACCGCGTCGTCGGCGTCGGTCTGCTGTCGACGAGCGCCGGCGGCCTCGAGGCGTCCACGCTGGGCCTGCCCGGCCTGCCCGGCCGACTCGTACGCCGACTGTCGCCCGCCGTGATGGCGACGCTGGCCCGGGCTCCGAACCTCATCGAGCGCAGCCGCCGCGTCGGATCCGACCTCGGCTTCGTGGTGACACGCAAGCTGGCGTTCGGGACCCCGGTCCCCGTCGAGTACGTCGACTTCACCGACGAGATGCTGGCTGCCACCCCGATCGACGTCGTGGCTGACTTCTTCCCGGGCTTCGACACGCACGACCGATACCACGCGCTCGACGTCATCTCCCCGGTGGCCACGATGATCCTCGCCGGTGGCCGCGACCAGATCACCCCGGTCTCGCACAGCCGCGAGATCTCACGTCGCATGCCCGCGGCCGAGTACGTCGAGCTGGCCGAGGCCGGGCACATGGTGCTGCTGGAGTTCCACGACGACGTGACGAAGGCCGTGGAGCGCCTCGTCGCACGCGCGGACGGCAGCCGTGAGTGACCTTCAGGTCGTCGAGGCGACACCGGACGACGCAGCGGTCATCAGGGACGTGATCCACACGGCGTTCGCGCCGCGTCCGCATCTCGACCCGCCGAGCACGGCGCTGTCCGAGACCGCCCGGTCGGTGGCGGCTGCGCTCGACGAGCACGGCGGGCTGCTGTGCCGGGTCGACGGCCTGCCGGCCGGTGCGGTGCTGTTCGACCGGGAAACCGTGGGGGCTGCCACGACCCTGGCTCTGCGCAGGGTCAGCGCGGTGCCGCACTTCCAGGCGCGCGGCGTTGCGTCCGCGATCGTCGGGGTCGCCGAGGAGGTCGCGGCAGCGCGGGGGTTCGACGACGTCACCCTGCGGGCTCGCGTGGAGCTTCCGGCGACCCTGGTGTTCTGGCAGCGTCGGGGCTACCGGGAGGTGTGGCACGAAGGCCCCCATGTGCTGCTCGGCAAGGCATTGCCCATCGAGCTGGTCACCACATCAGCCGACGAGGCGCGCGCGGTCGGGCGTTGCCTCGCCGGCCTATGTGTGCCGGGCGACCTGGTGATCCTGACCGGCGAGCTCGGTGCCGGCAAGACGACGCTCACCCAGGGGATCGGCGCCGGTCTCGGGGTACGCGGAGATGTCACGTCGCCGACGTTCGTGATCTCGCGCGTGCATCCGTCCCTGGGCGGTGGTCCCGCATTGATCCACGTGGACGCCTACCGGCTCGGCGACGGGGCCGAGCTCGACGACCTCGACGTCGATGCGTACGTCGACACCGGTGTCACCGTGGTCGAGTGGGGGGAAGGTATCGCCGAGGCGCTGTCGGACGCACGCCTGCGGGTGCAGGTCGCCCGGGCGAGAGGAGCAGACATGGCCGACATGGCCGACATGGCCGACATGGCCGACCGCACCGACGACCCCCGCACGGTCACCGTCACGCCGGTCGGCGCACGCTGGGTCGGTGCCGGCGTGCGCTCACGCCTGCTCGGGTGTCCTGACGCCGCCTGAGGCTCACTAGGCTGTCCGCACCATGTTGCTCGCCTTCGACACCGCGACCCACGCCGTCACGGTCGCCCTGCATCGGGGCGACGCCGGCCAGGACGTCCTTGCCGAGCACACGGTCGTCGACGCGCTGCGTCACGGGGAGCTGCTCGCCCCGGGCATCCAGCACGTGCTCGCCACGGCAGGCATCACGCCGCGCGAGCTCACCCGGATCGCCGTGGGGGTCGGGCCCGGCCCGTTCACCGGGCTCCGCGTGGGCATCGTCACGGCACGCACGATGGCTGCCGTCCTCGACATCCCCGTCGACGGTGTCTGCACCCTCGATGTCCTCGCGGTGGCGGTCACCGACCAGCCCGACGGCTTCCGGGTCGCCACCGACGCCCGCCGCAAGGAGGTCTACTGGGCGCAGTACGACGGCACGGCTCGTCGGGTGACCAGGCCCGCTGTCGACCGTCCCGACGAGGTGGCCTACGGAGGGCCTGTCGCCGGTCGCGGACCGCGGCTGTACCCGGACGCCTTCCCTCGGCCCATCGACCCCGAGAACCCGAGCGCGGCGGCCATGGCGGTGGCCGTCGCGGGCGGAGCCGTCGAGCTGCTGCCGCCCGAACCGCTCTACCTGCGGCGGCCGGACGCGGCCATGCCGGGCCAGCGCAAGCGGGTGCTGTGAACGACATACGGCCCGCCACGCCAGCAGATCTCGACACCGTCGTGGTGCTCGAGCTCGAGGCGTTCACCGGTTCGGCGTGGTCCCCGCGCACGGTCGAGGACGAGTTCGCCGGGCTCGGTGACACGCGGGGGATCTGGCTCGCGGAGGAGGTGACGGCCGACGGGACAACCGCAGTCGGGTACGCCGTCGGCCGGTTCGTCGACGATGTGGCCGACGTGCAGCGGGTCGCGGTCCTCCCGAGTCGACGGCGGCACGGTGTCGGTCGACGGCTGCTCGACGAGATCGAGGGCGAGGCGATGCGTCGGGGGGTTGACCGCCTGATGCTCGAGGTCGGAGCCGACAACGCGGCGGCGTGCAACCTCTACGAGCAGTCAGGTTTCAGTGTGATCGACCGGCGGCCGCGCTACTACGCAGGTGACATCGACGCCCTCATCATGTCCAAGCCGCTCAGGGCGGAGTCAGCGCGATGAACGACGAGCCAGTCGTGCTCGGCATCGAGACCTCATGTGACGAGACCGGCGTGGGGCTGGTGCGCGGCCACGACCTCCTCGCCGACGCGATCGCGTCCAGCGTGGACGAACACGCCAGGTTCGGCGGCGTCGTGCCCGAGGTGGCGAGCCGGGCCCACCTGGAGGCCATGGTCCCGACGATCGAGCGGTCGTGTCGTGAGGCCGGGGTCGCCCTGCCCGACGTCGACGCGATCGCGGTCACGGCCGGGCCGGGCCTGGCCGGGGCGCTGCTGGTGGGAGTGGCCGCAGCCAAGGCCCTCGCACTCTCCCTGGGCAAGCCTCTCTACGGCGTCAACCACCTGTCGGCGCACGTCGCCGTCGACCAGCTCGAGCACGGGCCGCTGCCGGAGCCCTGCGTGGCGTTGCTCGTCAGTGGGGGCCACTCCAGCCTGCTGCTCGTCGAGGATGTCACCGTCGGCGTGGCGCCGCTCGGTGCCACGATGGACGACGCTGCGGGCGAGGCGTTCGACAAGGTGGCGCGGCTGCTGGGCCTGCCCTTCCCGGGCGGCCCGCACATCGACCGGGTGGCGCGCGAGGGCACCATCTCGATCGACTTCCCCCGTGGTCTGACCAGCGGTCGTGACCTCGAACGACACCGCTTCGACTTCTCCTTCTCCGGTCTCAAGACGGCAGTGGCCCGATGGGTCGAAGCGCGCGAACGCAGCGGTGAGCCGGTCCCCGTCGCTGACGTCGCCGCATCGTTCCAGGAGGCCGTGTGCGATGTGCTGACCCGCAAGGCGATCGACGCGTGCGTGCGCTCCGGTGCGCAACACCTGGTGATCGGCGGCGGCGTGGCGGCCAACTCGCGCATCCGGACTCTCGCCGCGGAGCGGGCCGCGAAGCACGGGATCGTCGTACGCGTCCCACGACCGGGCCTGTGCACTGACAACGGCGCGATGGTCGCCGCCCTCGGTGCGGAGGTCGTACGCCGGGGACGTCCGGCCTCCGCCTTCGACATTCCCGCTGATTCGTCGATGCCGATCACCACGGTCGTGGCCTGACCGGTTGCTGCCGGAGCCGGCGGTCCAGCGTTGACGATCAGGGGTTGGCGGTCAGCTGGTACGGCGCGACCAGCGTGTCCGGCGCGGCCGACTGAGGCGACGTGGCCAGCTCGCACCGGCCCGCCTCCGTGCAGCGCACGATCGCAGAGCTGCCGCGGTCGATGGTGATGATGACGAGGGCGTTGTCTGCCTCGAAGGTGGCTCGTCCGAACGTTCCGGGAGTGGTGAACTCCCGAATGACCGCACCCGTCCTGGAGTCGAGGATCGCGGCGGCCCGCGGACCGAAGCCCTCGGTATCGGATGAGATGGCGAACACCCGCGAACCATCGGGTGAGAACTCCGTCGGTCGCCAGGTGCAGCTGCGCCACAGCTCGCTCGCGTCGCTCGCGGAGAGCATCGCACTGCAGGAACGCTCGCCTTTGCCCATGTCGGTCGTGCGTCCCGCCATCAGCCCGTCGGCCTGGTCGGCGGCCGAAAGGGAGATCACGGTGGGCCAGGGCTGCTCGACCGGGGCCGGTGAGCCCTGGTTGAAGTCAGCGCGTCCCACGACCTGTTGTCCGCTCGAGGTGGTGGCGTTGAAGAGTGCGACACCCTGCTCGACGTCCATGACCTGCTTGACGGAGAGCTGGTCGGGGTAGGCGTAGCGGGACGGGCCGCGGAGATTTTCGGCATACACGATCGAGTTTCCGCCGACGGCGAACGCCACCGCTCCGTTGTGGTCGATGGCGGGCTGGCTGGCGCGCCCTGACGTGGGCAGGGCAGAACCCAGCCCACTCGCGACCGTCGTGGTGCCGTTGCGGGTGTTCAACACGAAAGCGGCCTCCCCGTCGGAGAAGCTGGCGGCGTCGAGGACGAACGAGGAGGCGTGCTGGCCGTAGACGTCCGCCGGCAGGCCGGGGATGTCGGTGCTCTGGCCGTCTTGGACGAACTGGGTCCTGAAGATGTACGGCACGCTCGGTTCGGGACCACTCGGCAGCCCCTTCAGCATGACGTCCGTCAGTGGCGTGTTGACGCCATCGGTACCGGATGTGGCGTCAGAGGTGAGGTCCGTCGTCCCGACCGTGTGGTCCGGGTCGGCGACGTTGGAGGTGCGAGCCTCGTCGAAGAGGGCCGTGCCTACAGGTATGCCGACGGCCACCACCGCCACCACGGCCGCGCCAGAAGCGATCCGTCGGCGCAGCCTGATGCGTCGCGCCCGGCGCAGCGTCGCGGACGTCAGGTCGATCCGTGGTGCGTCCGCGGCATGCCGCTGCAGGCTCTGCCGCATCTCGGCCTCGAAGGACTGGCCGGTCTCACCGGACGGGTCGAAGTCGCTCATGCCTCACCGCCCAGCAGCTCTGGGTTGGCGAGCACTGAGGCACGCATCGCCGCGATCGCCCGCGAGGTCTGGCTCTTGACGTTGCCGATGGAGCACCCGAGCACGGCTGCCGTGTCGGCCTCGGTGAGGTCTTCGTAGTACCGCAGCACCACAGCCGCCCGCTGCTTGGCCGGTAGCGTCTGCACGACCTGCCACATCGCGTCGCGGGTCTCGGCGTCCGTGCCCGCGCGCGGCGCATCGACCTGCTCGGGCAGGTACTCCGCGCTGCGTTCGTTGCGCCGCCAGGCTCGCCGCCACATGCTGGTGTTCTCGTTGACGATGATCCGCCGCACGTAGGCGTCGATGGCGCCGCGGTCGCGGAGCCGGTCCCAGGTCAGGTACGTCTTGGCCAGCGCGGTCTGGACGAGATCCTCTGCGGTGTGGTGGTCCGACGTGAGCAGGTAGGCGAACCGCAGCAGCGCATGCTGGCGTGCTTGGACGAACTCGACGAAGTCCGCCTCGGTCTGGTCGCCCCCCCGTGCCTTGCTCACGGCAGGCAAGCCTAATTGGTGCGGAGTTGCGACGATCGTGCTCATGTCTCACCTCCCGCGCCCGGACGCTCATGATGTGGCCCGCCGATCCGCCGGCCCCTGCTGCAGTGACGCGGTGATGGCGCCGAAAGGTTGCATGTGCGAGGGGACGGTCAGCCCTGGGACGGCGCCGAGGACCCGGCGCCGCGGGGCTCGACGAGTAGGGCGACTGCCGATCCAGGCGTTCGGCTGAGCAGGAGCGTGGCCGGCTGCGAGCCGGACAGGCCCAACCGGGACCGCAGCGCCTCCGGAGTGACGGCGATGCCGCGCTTCTTGATCGTGAGCGGGCCGACGTCGCGGGCCCGCAGGGCAGACCGGAGGGCCTTGTCCTTGAATGGCAGCACCTCGATGACCTCGAAGGCTCGGGCGAAGGGCGTGTGGACCAGGGCGTCACTGCTCAGGTACGCCAGATGCTCGTCGAGCAGCCAGCCACCGACCAGCGCTGCCACCGATGTCACCAGGTGAGCGCGGATCACCGCATCGTCCGGTTCGTACACGAACGTCCCTGGGGGTGCCGTCTCCGGCGCGGCGGCCGGGTCCCGGTCGGTGAGGCTGGCCGGGTCGGTGTCCCGACGCAGCACGGTCGCACGCGCACGAACCGGGTTGTCCAGGCAGGACCACAGAGCCGCCTCCTTGAGGTTGCCACCCCAGCTCACCCATTCGGCCTCGACGCCGTCGGGGACCAGGTCGTGCGGGATGCCCGGCGCGACCTTGACGACCGACTTCCGGGACAACAGCTCCAGCACGAACGACCACGGGGGCGAGTAGGCGGCGGGATCGAACGTGCGCCCCTTCGGCGTACGGCGGGCCGGGTCGGCGAAGGCCACCGCGTAAGCGGCCGCGTCGACTCGTTCAGCCGGCCCGACCACCACCTCACCGTGCAGGTCGAAGGCCGCCAGGTTGGCTCCTGCCACGGCCGCAGTCACCGCGTCTCGGTCGAGGCCGGTCGCGGCCAGACCGTGGCGGGCGAAGGCCATCAGGTCCGAGCCGATGCCGCAGCCGATGTCGACGAGCGAGCGGGTCGATCCGATGGCCTCCACCAGTCGTCGTGCCCGGTGCGCAGCAACAGCCGGCTGGGTCGCCTGTTCGAGGCCGTCCGGGGTGAAGAACATGCGGGCGGCGTCACTGCCGAACTTGCCTTCCGCTCGGTGGCGCAACTCGACCTGGGTGAGCGCAGCGGCCACGTGCCCTACGTCGTGATCGCGGCGAAGCTGAGTCGCCACGGCCAGGAGGTCCGAGCCGTCGTACGCCGCCTCGGCCTGCGTCAGAAGCGTCTGCCCGTTCGGGGTGAGCAGGAAACCGAAGGCCGCGCCGTCCACGCATGCATCGTGGCAGACGCGGCCTTCCGCGGTCAGCCCGCAAGTCCGGGCGATGTCCGGGTGCGAGGGAAGACGCCAGCCCGTGCCGCGGTCACCCGCCGTTGGCACTCCCCCCATCAGAGTGCTAGATTCGGCGTTGGCACTCTCCCCAGGAGGTTGCCAACGGGAAGGTCACGGCACCCGCGACGACGTGAACTCCTCGAACCTGCAACACCATCCGTCCGATGAGCAACTGCCTCTCTGTTCTCAGTGAAAGGTGAGGTCCAGCACGTGTCTGTCAGCATCAAGCCGCTCGAAGACCGCATTCTCGTCCGCACGCTCGAAGCCGAGCAGACCACGGCCTCTGGCCTGGTCATCCCGGACACGGCCAAGGAGAAGCCCCAGGAGGGCGAGGTCCTGGCTGTGGGTCCGGGTCGTGTCGACGACAGCGGCAACCGCGTTCCACTCGACATCTCCGTGGGTGACAAGGTCATCTACAGCAAGTACGGCGGCACCGAGGTCAAGTACGCCGGCGAGGAACTTCTGATCCTCTCCGCGCGCGACGTCCTCGCCGTCATCGAGAAGTAAGCACCGCATTTCTCGACTTCAGGCGCGCCCCGGCCGTCCCACAACCGGGCGCCGGGGCGCCCCTTTTCCATTGCCCGCCATCCGGGCGAGATCAACCGAGGCACACGCTCACGCGTCTGTCGCGGACCCCGTTCCACCCGTCCGTTCGTGAGAAGGACCCTTCATGCCAAAGATTCTTGAGTTCGACGAGCACGCCAGGCGCGCCCTGGAGCGTGGCGTCGACAAGCTCGCCAACACCGTCAAGGTGACCCTCGGCCCCAAGGGCCGCTACGTCGTCCTCGACAAGAAGTGGGGCGCCCCGACCATCACCAACGACGGTGTGACGGTCGCGCGCGAGGTCGAGCTCGACGACCCGTTCGAGAACCTCGGCGCCCAGCTCGCCAAGGAAGTCGCGACCAAGACCAACGACGTCGCCGGTGACGGCACCACCACTGCCACGGTCATCGCCCAGGCGCTGGTGCACGAGGGCCTGCGAGCCGTCGCGGCCGGCGCCAACCCGATGGACCTCAAGCGGGGCATCGACAAGGCCGTCGAGGCCGTCAACGAGGCGCTCGTCAAGGCTGCGCGCGACGTCGACTCCACCGAGGACATGGCCCACGTCGCCACCATCTCGGCCCGTGACTCACTGATCGGCGACCTCATCGCGCAGGCCTTCGACAAGGTCGGCAAGGACGGCGTCATCACCGTCGAGGAGTCCAACACGTTGGGCACCGAGCTCGAGTTCACCGAAGGCATGCAGTTCGACAAGGGCTACATCTCGCCCTACTTCGTGACAGACGCAGAGCGGATGGAGGCTGTCCTCGACGACCCGTACATCCTCGTCAACCAGGGCAAGATCTCCTCGATCCAGGATCTGCTGCCGCTGCTCGAGAAGGTCATCCAGGCCGGCAAGCCGCTGTTCATCATCGCTGAAGACCTCGACGGCGAGGCGCTGTCGACGCTGGTGGTCAACAAGATCCGCGGCACGTTCACCGCTGCCGCAGTCAAGGCACCCGCCTTCGGCGACCGTCGCAAGGCCATGCTGCAGGACATCGCGACGCTCACCGGGGCGCAGGTCGTCACCCCTGACGTCGGCCTCAAGCTCGACCAGGTCGGTCTCGAAGTGCTCGGCACGGCACGTCGCGTGGTCATCACCAAGGACAACACCACGATCGTCGACGGCAACGGGGACGCGAGCGAGGTCGCAGGCCGGGTCAACCAGATCAAGGCCGAGATCGACAACACCGACTCCGACTGGGATCGCGAGAAGCTCCAGGAGCGCCTCGCCAAGCTCGCGGGCGGTGTCTGCGTCGTCAAGGTCGGCGCCGCCACCGAGGTCGAGCTGAAGGAGAAGAAGCACCGGATCGAGGACGCCGTCTCCGCGACGCGTGCTGCGATCGAGGAAGGCATCGTGGCCGGTGGCGGATCCGCCCTGGTGCATGCGGCCTCGGTGCTGACCGACAACCTCGGTCTCTCCGGCGACGCGGCCATCGGTGTACGCATCGTGCGCATCGCCATCGACGAGCCGTTGCGCTGGATCGCCGAGAACGGTGGCGACCAGGGCTACGTCGTTGTCGCCAAGGTGCGCGAGCACGGCGTCGGCAACGGTTTCAACGCCGCGACCGGCGAGTACGGCGACCTGGTCGCCCAGGGTGTGCTCGACCCGGTGAAGGTCACGAAGTCGGCACTGACCAACGCCGCGAGCATTGCGTCGATGCTGCTCACCACCGAGACCCTGGTGGTCGAGAAGCCGGCCGAGCCCGAGTCGGACGACGCCGGCGGTCACGGCCATGGGCACGGACACTGACCCGACCAACGCCTAGGGCGCGGCACCACCGCACCCACCCGCCTGACGAGGGCCCGACAGCACCTGCTGTCGGGCCCTCGCCGGTTCGTGGGGGAGAGCGCGTCACCGGACTCGACGCACTGACCCAGGCCCCGCTCTGCGGCAGGGCGGATCGCGCCTCAGAGAGGTGTTGATCGCCGCAGGACTGGCCCATTGGTGGTGATTGCCTGCTTTGTGCCTGGTCATGCGCACTTTTGTGGTGAGAAGCACCGCGGGTCGACGTGAGGCTCACGCGTCACTCGTGCCACTCTTTTCACGTGATCACGCCGGGGTCGGAGAAGCTCAGTTCCGCTGATCTCAGTGACTTGGCGCGGGCCGCCCAGTCCGGCGATGACGCCGATGTCGAAGCCCTGCTCGAGCGGGTACGCGTGATCGCGCACCGCTACTCGCGAGGGCGGCTGCACACCTACCCCGGCGGCCAGCATCTTGCCGACGACGTTGCGCAGGACATCTGCATCGCGGTGCTGCAGGCGCTCCCTGGCTATCGCGAGCAGGGACGGCCGTTCGAGGCTTTCGTTCATCGAGTTGCAGCGCGGAAGGTCGCTGACGCACAGCGCGCTTTCGCCCGGCATGCCCAGCCGACCGACGAGGTGCCGGACGACGTGGACAGTGCACCGACGCCGGAAGACCTGGCGGTGCAGCTGAGCGAGGTCGAGTCCGCCAGCGCACTGCTCGAGTTGCTGCCGGAACACCTGCGCGAGGTGATGAGGCTGCGCGTCGCGGCCGGCCTCAGCGCTGAGGAGACCGGGGCGGCTCTGGGGATGACTGCCGGCGCCGTACGTGTCGCCCAGCACCGGGCCCTCGTGCGGATGCGCCAGCATGCCGAAAGGCAGCAGCAGGCCGTCCGGGACTGACGCTGCCCGGGAAGCACACCCAGACGGCGCCCGCCCGTACCATGGAGCAATGGATCTCACCCCCGCCGACGTCCCGGCCAAGTTCGCCACCCTGGGCCTGACGTTCGACGACGTCCTGTTGCTGCCGGGCGAGACGGACGTCATCCCCAGCGAGGTCGACACGACCGCACGGTTGACCCGCGAGATCGACATCCGGATCCCGCTCGTCTCGAGCGCCATGGACACGGTCACCGAGTCACGGATGGCGATCGCGATGGCGCGCCAGGGCGGTCTCGGCGTGCTGCATCGCAACCTGTCGATCGAGGACCAGGCCTATCAGGTCGACCTCGTGAAGCGGACCCAGACGGGAATGATCTCCAACCCGGTCACGATCACCCCGAAGGCCACGCTCGAGGAGCTCGACGAGACGTGCGGGCAGTATCGCGTCTCCGGCCTTCCCGTCGTCGACGAGGACCACCGGCTGCTCGGCATCATCACCAACCGCGACCTGCGCTTCGTGCCGGTCGGGGAATGGGCGACGCGGCTGGTCGGCGAGGTCATGACACCGATGCCGCTGATCACCGGACATGAGGGCATCGAGCGCGACGAGGCCACCCGGCTGCTGCGACAGCACAAGCGCGAGCGGCTGCCGATCGTCGACGACTCCGGGCGCCTCGTGGGTCTCATCACCGTCAAGGACTTCGTCAAGTCCGAGCAGTTCCCGTTGACCTCCAACGACGCCGACGGCCGGCTGCTGGTCGGGGCGGCGGTCGGCTACTTCGGCGACGCGTGGGAGCGCGCCACCACGCTCGTCGACGCGGGTGTCGACATCCTCGTGCCGGATGTCGCCAACGGACATGCGCGCCTGATGCTCGACATGATCCGGCGGCTCAAGAGCGACCCGGCCACCAGGCACGTGCAGGTGATCGGCGGCAACGTCGCGACCCGAGCCGGTGCCCAGGCCCTCGTCGACGCCGGGGTGGACGCGGTGAAGGTCGGCGTCGGTCCCGGCTCCATCTGCACGACGCGCATCGTCGCCGGCGTCGGTGTCCCGCAGGTGTCGGCCATCCATGAGGCGTCGCTGGCCTGCCGCCCGGCCGGGGTGCCGGTCGTCGGAGACGGTGGCCTGCAGTACTCCGGCGACATCGCGAAAGCCCTCGTGGCCGGCGCTGACACCGTGATGATCGGCTCGTTGCTGGCCGGCTGTGACGAGAGCCCTGGCGATCTCGTGTTCGTCAACGGCAAGCAGTACAAGACCTACCGGGGGATGGGCTCCATCGCGGCGATGGCCTCCCGCGGCAAGAAGTCGTTCTCGAAGGACCGGTACTTCCAGGCCGACGTGGCCAGTGACGACAAGATCGTGCCCGAGGGGATCGAGGGACAGGTGGCCTACCGAGGCCCGCTGTCCGCTGTCACGCACCAGCTCGTCGGAGGACTGCACCAGTCGATGTTCTACGTCGGAGCGCACACGATCCCTGAGCTGCAGGAGCGGGGGCGCTTCAC
Organism: uncultured Actinomycetota bacterium; assembly: GCA_963750495.1. Taxonomy (GTDB): domain Bacteria; phylum Actinomycetota; class Actinomycetes; order Propionibacteriales; family Nocardioidaceae; genus JANLYC01. Next base: position 1,280,807 of record CAVVQV010000004.1, on the reverse strand, counting down.
ACGCATCACGTCGGCCGGGCTCAAGGAGAGCCACCCGCACGACATCCAGATGACGGTCGAGGCGCCCAACTACTCCGGGCGGTAACCAGGTCCGCCGGGCCGATATCATCGGTCGGTGACTGACTTCGAGATCGGGCGAGCCAAGCGGGGCCGGCGCGCCTACGCGTTCGACGACATCGCGATCGTGCCCAGCCGTCGTACCCGTGACCCGGAAGAGGTCTCGGTCGCGTGGCAGATCGACGCCTACCGGTTCGAGATCCCCGTTCTGGCGGCGCCGATGGACTCGGTCATGTCACCCGACACCGCGATCGCGTTCGGCAAGCTCGGCGGTCTCGGCGTGCTCGACCTCGAGGGTCTCTGGACCCGGTACGACGACCCCGAGCCGTTACTCGCCGAGGTGGCTGCGCTGCACGGGCACGAGGCCACCCGGCGGCTGCAGGAGATCTACGCCCAGCCGATCAAGCCCGAGCTGATGGTCGAGCGCGTCAAGCAGATGCGCGACTCCGGGATCACGGTGGCCGGTGCGCTGTCGCCGCAGCGGACCAAGGAGCACGCGCAGTCGGTGATCGAGGCCGGTCTCGACCTCTTCGTGATCCGCGGAACCACCGTCTCGGCGGAACACGTCTCCGGGCAGGCTGAGCCGCTCAACCTCAAGCAGTTCATCTACGAGCTCGACGTCCCCGTCATCGTCGGCGGGTGCGCGACCTACCAAGCAGCCCTGCACCTGATGCGGACCGGAGCTGCCGGGGTGCTGGTCGGGTTCGGCGGCGGTGCTGCCCACACCACGCGCACTGTGCTCGGGCTGGCCGTGCCGATGGCGACCGCGGTGGCCGACGTGGCAGCTGCCCGGCGCGACTACCTGGACGAGTCGGGTGGACGGTACGTGCACGTGATCGCCGACGGCTCGATCGGCAAGTCCGGCGACATCGCCAAGGCCGTCGCGTGCGGAGCCGACGCCGTCATGGTCGGCTCGCCACTCGCGCGGGCCAAGGAGGCTCCGGGTCGTGGGTACCACTGGGGTGCCGAGGCCTGGCACCCGACGTTGCCACGCGGCGAGCGTGTCGAGATCGGCACGGTCGGCACCCTCGGGCAGATCCTGCACGGTCCGTCGCTGGTCTCCGACGGCACCATGAACCTCGTCGGTGCGCTCAAGCGCTCGATGGCGACCACTGGTTACACCGAGCTGAAGGAGTTCCAGCGCGTCGAAGTCGTGGTGCAATAGCCATGACTTCGCAGCCGTTGCGGGTGGCGGCCGTCCAGGCCGAGTCCCGGGCCGGCGACGTGGAGCACAACGTCGCGACCGTGGTCGCGTGGATCGAGAAGGCGGCGACCGAGAGGGCAGCGTTGGTCGTCTTCCCCGAGCTCTTCCTGCCGGGCTACGACATGAAGACGCTGGCCGACGCGCCTGACGGCTGCGACGTCACCCTCGACGACGTACGTCTCGCCCCCATCGCGGCGGCCGCGGAAGCCGGCACGCTCGCGACGCTGGTCAGCGCCTCGGTACGCCGACCGGACGGCAGCAGGTCGCTGGCAGTGCTGAGCTTCGCCCCGACTGGCGAGGTGCACCTGGCCTACGTGAAGCAGCACCTGTGGGAGGACGAGCGCACCATCTTCACGCCGGGTGAGCAGGGCGCGTCGGTGGTGCTCGGTGGCTGGGACCTCGGCCTCGGGATCTGTTACGACGGCTGCTTCCCCGAGCACGCGCGGGCCGCTGCTGACGCCGGCGCCCTCGTGTACGTCTGTCCCTCGGCGTACGTCGTCGGGAGTGAGCACCGCCGCGACCTGTACTACGCGGCACGGGCGATCGACAACAGCGTCTACGTGGTCTTCGCCGGCCTCGTCGGGCGCTGCGGTGACCACGACTTCAGCGGTGGCACAGCGGTCTACGACCCTCAGGGACGGGTGGTCGAGCGAGTCGAGGCGGGGGAGGGCATGGTGGTGGTTGACCTCGACCCTGCCCGCATCGACGAGGCCCGCAGCATCAACCCCTACGAGCGCGACCGCGTGGTCGACGGCGCTGAGCGGCTTGTTCTTACGCTGGAGTGACAGATGCCCGGGCTGACTGGTGTAACGCCTGGCGGCAACGGGAGACTGCTGGGCATGACGGAATACGACTTCAGCAACCTGCGGGCGCTGTACATCAACTGCACGCTCAAACGATCACCCGAGAAGAGCCACACCCAGGGCATCGTCGACATCAGCGCCAACATCATGCGCAAGCACGGAGTCCACGTCGAGGAGCTGCGCGCGGTCGACCATGACATCGCCACCGGCGTCTATCTCGACATGACCGAGCACGGCTGGGAGACCGACGTGTGGCCCGGCATCCACGAGAAGGTGATGGCGTCGGACATCCTCGTCATCGCCGGCCCGATCTGGCTGGGTGACAACTCGAGCGTCACCAAACGCGTCATCGAACGGCTGTACGCAAGCTCCGGTGATGTCAACGACAAGGGCCAGTGGGACTACTACGGCAGGGTCGGGGGCGCGCTGATCACGGGCAACGAGGACGGCATCAAGCACTGCGCGATGGACATCCTGTATTCGCTGCAGCACATCGGCTACACGATCCCGCCGCAGGCCGACGCCGGATGGATCGGCGAGGCCGGACCCGGACCGTCGTACCTCGATCCGGGGTCTGGCGGCCCGGAGAACGAGTTCACCAACCGCAACACGACGTTCATGACCTGGAACCTGATGCACCTGGCGAGCATGCTTCACCAGGCCGGCGGCATCCCGGCCTACGGCAACCAGCGCACGGAGTGGGACGCCGGTGCACGCTTCGACTTCGAGAACCCCGAGTACCGCTAGCTGATGGGCTGGTGACGTGTCATATCTGACGCTCCGGCCAGAGCGGCCGCTCGTGCTGTGAGGTAATGCCGCTCGGCAAGGTTCGTGGCGCGGTCGGCGGCTTCGCGGTACTGCGCCTGTGCCGACTCGAGGTCCCCGGCCATGTCGAGCAGGTGCGCACGGACGGCGGAGACCCGGTGGTGCTCGGGAAGGCGCGTCTCGACGTCTTCCAGGATCTTCAGACCAGCGACGGGGCCGATGGCCATCGCCGCCGCCACCGCCTTGTTGAGCGTCACGACGGGGTTGTCGGTCAACTTCTCCAGCAGACCGTACAAAGCCAGGATGTGTGGCCAGTCCGTGTCACCAGCGTGTGCTGCCCGGTCGTGCACGGAAGCGATCGCGGCCTGGAGCTGGTACTCGCCAACAGCGCGACCGGCCAACGACTCGTTGAGCAGCGTCACGCCCTCCTCGATGAGGTCGTGGTCCCAGAGTGTCCGATCCTGGTCAGCCAGCAGGACGAGTCGACCGGCCGCGTCGGTACGGGCCGGGCGGCGGGCGTCGATGAGCAGCATGAGGGCGAGCAGGCCGCCGACCTCCCCATCGGTCGGCATCGTCCGGCGCACCATCCGCGTGAGGCGGATCGCCTCCTGGGACAGGTCGGTCCGCGTCAGCTCGCCTCCGCCGCTGCTTGCGTATCCTTCGTTGAAGATCAGGTAGAGAACGTGCAGCGCCGACGAAAGCCTGCTGGCCTGTTCGTCGGACGTGGGCATGCGGAACGGCTCGTCGGACGCCTTGATCCGTTGTTTCGCACGACTGATCCGCTGAGCCATGGTCGTCTCGGGCACGAGGAAGGCGTGGGCGATCTCCGCGGTGGTGAGGCCACCGACGGCGCGCAAGGTCAACGCGATCGCCGACGCGGGTGGCAGCGACGGATGACAGCACAGGAAGAGCACCACGAGGGAATCGTCGGCGCCCGGCACCGTCGTCGACGTCGCCGACTGCTGAAGCGCCAGGCGGGACTCGCGGTCCCGCCGAGACTTCTCCCCGCGCCAGGCGTCGATGAGCCGGCGGGTGGCAGTCTGGATCAACCACCCGCGCGGCTGCTCGGGCACACCCTCTTCGGGCCAGTGCCGGGCGGCCGCGAGGAGCGCCTCCTGAACGGCGTCCTCGGCGGCATCGAAGTCGCCGTACCGGCGGGTGAGGACGCCGACGACCTGCGGCGCAAGCTCGCGCAGCAGGTCCTCGACCTCGGCTGGCAGGTTCAGGGTGCGTCTCCCACCTGGGTCAGGAAGGACTCCATCTCGGCGACGCCGGAGGGGGCCTCGTCCATGATCTGCCGGACCTGGATCGGTTGCTGGGTCGCCTCACCGTCCGGGCCCGGAACGGCGGAGATCCTGGCAGCGATCTCGATCGCCCGCTGCTCGGAGTCGACGTCGACGACCTGGAAGCCGGCCAGCCATTCCTTGAACTCCTGGAACGGCCCGTCGGTGACGACGGGAGCGGTCCGGCCGTCGGACCTGACGACCTTGGCGAGCTGGGGTCCGGTGAGGACCTGGGAGTCGACCAGCTCGCCGCTGTCGATGAGCTCCTGGAGGAGCGTCTCGTAGTGGTTCAGGTGGGCCGCGATCTCCTCAGGCTTCCACTCCGACATCGGTGTATCGCAGCTTCCACTCTGGAAGTCGGTGATCAGCAGGTACCTCGTCATCTCGCTCCTCAGCCGTTGGTAGTGCCCAGCCTGGCACTCTCATCAGTTGAACGAAGCCCGGGTCGCGTTCTCGACATGTCCGGCCCGACTGATCCCCGGACATGCGGCCGCCCTGGCGCCCCACCTGTGTCGGCGGGTGCCAGGGCGGCTGGATGAGGGCAGGTAGTCCAGGTAGCCCGGGGGCTACGAGCGGGTGAGCACCGTTCGTTGTGTCTTCCAGGCGGACCTGTTCTTCACGTTGTCGACGGCCGAGACCTTGTAGATCAGTACGCCGACCTTGAGGTGGTGGAGCTGGAACGTCCACGCGTTCGTCGTTCCCGGCGCGACCTTGGCGACCCTGGCCTTGGACCAGGCGGCGGCGCGGCTGCTGCCCGCTCGCACCCACGTCTCACGCACGGGTCGGTAGGCGTACCAGACGCTGCCGCGCTTCTCGATGGCACGCAGGCGGATCTTGCGGACCCCGGTTCCGAGGTCGCTGGCCCGGCCCTTGAGGGTGGTCCAGCGGCTGACGGCCTTCGTGGCGTGCTGGGGAAGCTTGGTACGCACAGCGGGGGCGGTCGAGTCGACCGTCACCGCGACGGAGGCGGTGGCCAGGTCGGCCGTGTTGCCGGCCTCGTCGGTGATCGAGACGGACGGCGTGTAGGTCCCCCCTACGGTGTAGCGATGCGTGAGGGTGGTGCCGGCGGCCCACGACTGCTGGTGTCCGTCACCCCAGGTGACGAGCCTGCTGATCGCGTCGGCCGAGCTCAGGTCGTCCTGCAGGTCGGTCTGGTCCAGGGTGACCTTGGTCCAGTTCGCCCAGGCGCTGGCCGGCGACACCGAGAAGGTGCCGGTCGGAGCGGTGACGTCCGCGACGACGGCGGTGAGGTCGTAGGTGTTCGAGTTGCCGGCTGCATCGCTCACCGTCACGACGGGGTGGTGTACGGCTTTGGCCGGTCCGTAGGAGTGCGTGAACGACGTGACGAGACCGGTTGCGTTGACCAGCGGGGTGGAGCTACCCCAGTTGACCCGCTGCGTGATATCGGACGGGGTGGACGCGTCGTCAGTGAGCGAGATCAGGTTGATGGTGGCCTTTCCGTCGCTGGAGCTGGCCGGCGTGACCGCGTACGTCGCGACGGGAGCCGTCACGTCTGGAAGCTTGATCCACTTGGTCGTCGCGCGGTGCCCCTTGCTGCGGTCCGCCCGCACGGTCACCTTCACCCAGCTACCGACGGGGAGCGTGGTCTTGCCCGTCCACGACGGGGTGGTCACGGTGCTCTTGCCCAGGGCGGCCCCGGTGAGGCTGGTCATGCTGACGACGTACTTGCTGGCGCGGTACGACGCCGTCCAGGAAGCGTGAACGCGGTAGGCGTTGTCAGGCTTGGCGGCCGACAGGGTCAGGTCCCTGACTCCACCCTGGTGGTCGTGGCGCCCGGGCTTGGCGGTGGCCGGAGCCATGGTGCCGGCGAGGAGGAGGGCCGACAGGGCCGCTCCCACCGTCGCGACCCCCAGTCCGCGTTGGATGCGCTGATTCGTGGCCACAGTCGTGCTCCTTGATCATGCGGGTGCTCCTGAAGCCGAGTCATCAGGCGCTGAGATTCAGTGTGCGGAATATGGCGTGGCTCAGAAAGGAAAAAGGGGCCGGGTCATCCGAAGACTGACCGATCGCCAGCATTCACTCATCCGTTCGGCTGAGTATTTTTACTGGGCTGTCCGGGGTATTTCCCGTGCATTCTCTGATGCGCTCGCTGCGGTCGTTACCGCAGGTTGTCGGAGGAGGGCGCGCGCGTGTCTGCGGTCGGTCAAGCAGGTGGGGCGGTTTCGTCAGCCGCAGGCCAGAGTGTCAAGCAGGTAAGGGATGTCGCGCGGCTAGAGCGTCTCGCCGGACCGGTCACCCGATGCGGCGTACTGCCCGGCCATGGGTTGTCGTAGACGCTCAGGAATACCGACCCGGCGATTCGACCGGGGTATGCACGCATTCCCGGGGAATAGCCCCGGGAGAAATGTTGATTACTCGTCGTAAACGTGGAACTACTAAGAGTCAGAATGCAACGGGAACGCGTCCGCGCAAGGAAAAGGCGCGCTGTCGAGGTCTTCCGAGGCAGGTCTACAGTCCCTGACCCACGTTTGCCTAGTTCACAAGCCAGCTGGCTTGTGAACTAGGCAAACGTGCGGTGGGGAGTGGTTGCTGGCCTGGGGGAGGAGGCGGGGGCGGGTAGGTTGCCTGCATGGACGCTGGGCTGACCGCAGGGATCGGGGCAGGGATCGAGACGACGCGGGAGTATGCCGACGAGCTCGACCGGGACGACCCCCTGGCGGCCTACCGCGACGCGTTCGTCATCCCGGACGACGACGTGGTCTATCTCGACGGGAACTCCCTGGGCCGCCTCCCCAAGGCAACCCAGGCCCGGGTCAAGCAGATCCTCGACGACGACTGGGCGGGCCACCTCATCCGGTCCTGGGAGGACCGCTGGATGCACCTGCCCACGCAGCTCGGCGACCTCATCGGCACCGGCCTGCTCGGGGCGGCTCCCGGTGAGGTGATCGTCGGAGACTCCACGACGGTCTCGTTGTTCAAGGCCATGTCCGCGATCCTGGACGCCCACCCCGACCGTCGGGCCGTCGTCATCGACCGCGACAACTTCCCGACCGACCGCTACCTGGTCGAGTCGTTGGCCGGCCGTCATCAGCTCGAGGTGCGCTGGATCGACGAGGCGGGTCCGGACGGAGTCACCCTCGAACACGTCCGGCCGTGCCTCGACACCGACGTGGCGATGGTCGTCCTCAACCACGTCGACTACCGCTCGGCGGCGATCACCGACATGAGGGCCATCACGGCGGCTGCACACGACGTCGGCGCCACGGTGCTCTGGGACCTGTGCCACTCGGTCGGGGCCATCCCGATCGACCTCCACCGTGACGCTGTCGACGTCGCCGTCGGGTGCACCTACAAGTACTTGAACAGCGGACCGGGGTCGCCGGCCTTCACCTATGTCCGCCAGGATCTTCAGCCGAGCCTCTCCCAGCCGATCTGGGGCTGGTGGGGACGGGCCGAGATGTTCGAGATGGGCCAGGGCTACCAGGCCGAGTCCGACCTGCGCTCCTGGTTGTCCGGCACGCCGGCCGTGCTCTCGATGGCCGGGATCGAGACCAGTGTGCAGATGATCATCGACGCCGGCATGCCGGCCCTGCGCGCGAAGTCGATGCTGCTGACCTCCTACGCGGTGAGCCTGTATGACGCCTGGCTGGCTCCCCTCGATGCCGTCCTGGCCAGCCCCCGCGACCCCGAACGACGTGGGTCGCACGTGACGATCACGCACCCGCAGGCGCGGGCGGCGATCGCCGAACTCATGCGCGTAGGGGTCCTGCCCGATTTTCGTCAGCCCGACGGAATCCGTCTTGGTATGGCCCCATTGACGACGAGATTCGTCGATGTGCACGAGGGTTTGCGGCGTTTGCGTGACCAGTTACGGCCTTGAAGTGACGATATGGGCCGTGCATGTTGCACGGCGTACCTCTTGACGCAACAAAGTGTTATAGGGCAGGTTTCCCCTCGGTTCTCGGCGTGACCCACGTCACGTTCGCCACGCCCGAGCCTTCCGATGGCCTCGACCGCCTGGTCGATGCCGCCTGACCTGGAGGTTGTTAGTGAAACGTCTCGCCACGATAGGAGCGATCGCCGCAGTCACCGCTGCAGGTCTCTCCGCCGCACCATCGCAGGCAGCCACCCACGCGCCTGCGTCCGCTGCTGTCCACCACCCCAGCACGACCAAGGCAGATCCCCACTTCACCCCGGCCGAGCGTGCCTCCGCCCTACGTGCTGCCAAGACCGACGCCCGCGCCACGGCGCAGGCACTGCGCCTTCCGGCGCGCGAGTCGCTCAAGCCGGTCGACGCCATGGCTGACACCAGCGGCGCCCTGCACATCCGCTACGACCGCACCTACCGAGGGATGCGGGTCGTCGGCGGCGACCTGGTCGTGCACGAAGGCCCGGCGGGCGAGATCCGTGGCGTCGACTACGCCTCGACGGCCAACCTCGCGATCCGTCACGTCGCCGCGCGCACGGCCAGCCCGGCCAAGGGCGGCCACCTCGTTGTGTTCGCGGCCGACCACAAGCCCGTCCTGGCCTGGGAGACCCACACGTCGCGCGTGGGCCACGACGGCAGCCCGGTGCGGCGGGTGACGTACACGAACGCGCAGACCGGGCAGCGGATCATCTCGTGGAGCACCGTCGACACCGCGGACGGCACCGGCAACTCCTTCTACTCCGGCTCCGTGCCGCTGAAGACCGTGCTGTCCGGGTCGACGTACCAGCTCACCGACTCGACGCGTGGCAACAGCAGCATCTACGACGCGAACAACTCGACCAGCAGCTCCAGAGGCACGCTGTTCACTGACGCGGACAACGTGTGGGGCACCGGAACCACCTCCTCGCGGCAGACGGCCGGCGTCGACGCGGCCTACGGCGCCGCCAACACGTGGGACTTCTACAAGAACACGTTCGGTCGAAACGGCATCCGCAACGACGGAGTCGCGGCCTACAGCCGCGTGCACTACGGCAACAACTACGAGAACGCCTTCTGGGACGACTCGTGCTTCTGCATGACGTACGGCGACGGCGGCTCGACGTTCAGCGCCCTCGTCTCCCTCGACGTCGCGGGACATGAGATGAGCCATGGGGTCACCTCCAACACCGCCGGTCTCAACTACAGCGGTGAGAGCGGTGGCCTCAACGAGGCAACCTCCGACATCTTCGGCACGATGGTCGAGTTCACGGCGAACAACGCCAACGACCCCGGTGACTACTACATCGGCGAAGAGATCGCCAAGGACGGCACGTACCTGCGCCGGATGGACAACCCGTCCCTCGACGGTGGGTCGGCGAACTGCTGGTACTCGGGAGTCGGCAACCTCGACGTGCACTACTCGTCTGGAGTCGGCAACCACTTCTTCTACCTGCTGGCCGAGGGTTCGGGTGCCAAGACCATCGGCGGCCGTTCGCACAACAGCCCGACCTGCAACAGCTCCACGGTCACCGGCATCGGCCGCGACGCGGCCGCGCGGATCTGGTACCGCGCGCTGACGACGTACATGACGTCGACGACCAACTACACGGGCTCGCGTGACGCCGCGATCAAGGCGGCCCTCGATCTCTACGGCGCCAACTCGACGCAGTGCAACGCCGTCGTCAGTGCGATGAACGCCGTCTCGGTCCCGGCGGGCAGCTCGACGTGTGGAGGCACCCCGCCGCCGCCCTCGGGCAACCTGTTCGTCAACCCGGGCTTCGAGTCGGGCAACGTCAACTGGACTGCGTCCAGCGGTGTCATCGGCACGGGCGGTACGCCGAGGACGGGCTCGTACAACGCCTGGCTCGACGGCTACGGCTCGACCCACACCGACACGCTCTCGCAGACGGTGACGATCCCCTCGGGGAAGTCGTCGGCCACGCTCGCGTTCTACCTGTACATCACCACGTCGGAGAGCGGTTCGACCGCGTACGACAAGCTGACTGTCCAAGCCACCACCGGCGGCGTCACGACCACGCTCGCGACGTACTCCAACGCCAACGCCGGCACGGGCTACGTCGCTCGGTCGTTCAGCATGAACAGCTACATCGGCAAGACCGTCACGATCAAGTTCACCGGCACCGAGGACGCCTCGCTGGCCACGAACTTCCGCATCGATGACACCTCCCTGAGCACGACGTAAGGGAGTAGCACGACCTCGCACCCACGAGCAGGGGCGTCACCCGGTCGGGTGGCGCCCCTGGCTTGTCGCGGGGCAGGAGCTGCCGGGGTGGCTAGTGCTTCTTGGTCGAGGGGATGATCTCTGCCGTCGTCGCGCGGTCGTGCTTGGCCTTCTTGTCAGCGCGCTTTTCCTTCAACGACTTGCCGGACTTCTTCGACATGGACTTACGGGGGGACTTGTCGCTCATGGCTCTTGCTCCCAGGTTGGAAGCCCTGACGGCTCCGTAGTCCTGACAGTACGCCATCGCCCCCGCTGCGACCCCTAGGTTACCGAAGGGTAGCCAGTCCGCAGAGCGTCGCCTACGCTCGGAACATGAACGCGCTGCCCGGTCCGGAACTCGACGCGCCTGCCGATCCGGAGCATGACCCCAGAGCCTCCTACGCCGTGGATCCCGGCATGGTCCGGCGCCTGATGACCCAGGTCCGGGCATCCGGCGCCAGGGCCGAGACGACCTACGCGCCCTTCACCGGACAGCCGATCGCCTCGATCCCCCTGTCCGCCCCGGACGACGTCGCGCTGGCTGTGGACTCGGCCCGGGTGGCCCAACAGGCCTGGTCGCGCGTCCCGATGGCGCTCAGGCAGCAGATCCTGCTGCGGTTCCACGACCTGGTGCTCGACCGGCAGGACGACATCCTCGACCTGATCCAGTGGGAGTCGGGCAAGGCGCGCAAGCACGCGTTCGACGAGGTCGCACACGTCGCGATGACCGCCCGCTACTACGCCCGCACCGGACCACGACACCTCGCGACCCAGCGTCGGCTCGGCATCTACCCCGGGCTGACTCGCGTCGACGTCCACCACGTGCCCAAGGGTGTCGTCGGCATCATCTCGCCGTGGAACTATCCCTTCACGATGGCCCTTTCCGACGGCCTGCCCGCCCTGCTGGCCGGCAACTCCGTGGTGCACAAGCCCGACGCCCAGACACCCCTGTCGACGTTGTTGGGCGTCGAGCTGCTGATCGAGGCGGGCGTACCGCGGGACGTGTGGCAGGTCGTGCACGGCGAGGGGCCGGTCATCGGGCCGGCGCTCATCGACCAAGTCGATCATGTCTGCTTCACGGGCTCGACCAGGACGGGCCGGGACGTGGCGGCACGGGCCGCGTACCGGTTGGTCGGCGCGTCGCTGGAGCTGGGCGGCAAGAACCCCATGCTCGTCCTGCGCGATGCAGACCTCGACCGCGCTGCCGAAGGTGCGGTCCGGGCGTGCTTCGCCTCCGCCGGGCAGCTGTGCGTCTCGATGGAGCGGCTGTACGTCGCCGACCAGATCTATGACCGGTTCATGGAGAGGTTCGTACGCCGGACCGAGGCCATGGTGCTGTCCGCGGCGCTCGACTACTCCGCCGACCTGGGTTCGCTCATCTCGTCGCGCCAGCTCGCCGTGGTGACCACGCACGTCGCGGACGCCGTACGGCAGGGCGCCACGGTCGTGACGGGGGGACAGGCGAGGCCGGACGTCGGGCCGCTGTTCTTCGAGCCCACGGTCCTGACCGGGGTGACGCCGGCGATGGCCTGTTTCTCGCAGGAGACGTTCGGGCCTGTGGTGTCCGTCTACCGGTTCAGCGATGAGCGGGATGCGATCGCGCGGGCCAACGAAGGCAGCTACGGGCTGAACGCGTCCGTCTACACCCGTGACGCCGCTCGGGGCCGCCGCCTCGCGCAGCAGATCCGATGCGGGTCGGTCAACGTCAACGAGGCCTTCTCGGCGACGTTCGGGTCGATCGACGCGCCGATGGGCGGGATGCGCGAGTCCGGGCTCGGCCGCCGGCAGGGGAGCGAAGGCATCCATCGCTACACCGACGCGCAGACCGTCGCCACTCAGCGACTCCTGCCCTTCCGTCCCGTGCTCGGCATGTCGGAGCAGCGGTATGCGCAGACGATGACCACGATGCTGCGCCTGCTGAAGAGGCTGCATCGGGCATGAGCTACGACTACGACGTGGTGGTCGTCGGGTCCGGGTTCGGTGGGTCGGTCTCGGCCTTGCGGCTGACGGAGAAGGGCTATCGCGTCGGCGTGCTCGAGGCGGGGGCCCGTTTCGACGAGGCGTCGTACCCGAGGACGTCCTGGCACCTCAGACGGTTCCTGTTCGCGCCGGCCGCCGGGTGCTACGGCATCCAGCGCATCGACGTGCTCAACAACTGCGTGATCCTGTCCGGGGCCGGCGTCGGCGGTGGGTCGCTCGTCTACGCAAACACGCTGTACGAACCGCTCGACGCCTTCTACGCCGACCCGTCGTGGAGCCACATCACCGACTGGCGCGACGAGCTGGCCCCGTACTACGACCAGGCCAAGCGGATGCTGGGCGTGACCGTCAACCCCACGATGACCGCGAGCGACGTCGTCATGAAGCAGGTCGCCGACGAGATGGGAGTGGGGGAGACCTTTCGTCGTACGCCGGTCGGGGTGCTCTTCGGTGACCCCGGCAGTTCCGTACCCGACCCGTACTTCGGTGGCGTCGGTCCGGACCGCAAGGCCTGCATCGAGTGCGGCGAGTGCATGACCGGGTGCCGTCATCACGCCAAGAACACGCTGACCAAGAACTACCTCTTCCTCGCCGAGCAGGCGGGGGCCAAGGTCCATCCGCTGACGACGGTCACCGAGGTTCGACCGCTGCCTGACGGTGGCTATCAGGTGACGACGCGACCGACGGACGCCGGGCCGGGCCCGCGTCGTCGTGCCGGCCGGGTGTTCACCGCTGAGCAGGTCGTGCTCGCCGCGTCGGCGCTCGGAACTCAGCGGCTGCTGCATCGGATGCGTGACCAGGCGATCCTGCCGGGGCTGTCGGCTCAGCTCGGTGCCCTCACGCGGACGAACTCCGAGTCGATCCTGGGCGCGGTCGCCGACGGCCGCGACGTCGACTACAGCCGGGGAGTAGCGATCACCTCATCGTTCCACCCCGATGCCGAGACCCACATCGAGCCGGTGCGCTACGGACGGGGCAGCAACGCGATGAGCCTGCTCCAGACGGTGCTCACCGACGGCGGCGGCAGCGTTCCCCGCTGGCGCGTGTGGCTGCGCGAGCTGTGGCGGCAGAAGTGGTCGATGCCCCGTCGGTACGACGTCGAGCACTGGTCCGAACGCACCGTCATCGCCCTGGTCATGCAGACCATCGACAACTCGATCACGACCTATACCACGCGTTCGAGGCTGACCGGACGGCGCCGTCTGACGTCGCGCCAGGGGCATGGCGTCCCCAACCCGACCTGGATCCCGGTCGCCAACGACGCCGTACGACGGATGGCGCGCATCGTGAAGGGAACGCCAGGTGGTTCCGTGGGCGAGCAGTTCAACAGGCCGCTCACCGCGCACTTCATCGGCGGCTGCACGATCGGCGACTCGGCCGAGACCGGGGTCATCGACCCCTACCACCGTGTCTACGGTCATCCCGGGCTGCACGTGCTCGACGGCTCGGCCATCTCGGCCAACCTCGGAGTCAACCCGTCGTTGACCATCACCGCGCAGGCCGAGCGGGCCGTCAGCCTGTGGCCGAACAGGGGAGCGCCGGACCCGCGGCCGGTGCTCGGCGGGCGCTACCAGCGGCTCGCCGCGGTGCCGCCGGATAACCCGGCCGTTCCCGAGCAGGCCACCGGCGCACTGCGTCTGCCGCTGGTCGAGGTTCGCCAGGGGACCATGGCGGCGCCGCGCTAGACCGCTCCCGGCCGGACGTTGAGATGGCTCAGGGCCCGGTCGGAGGGAGGTGGACCGAGCCCTGAGCGAACCGGTGCTGAGCACCGGCTGGGGATCCTGTGCGCAAACTCCGGACCCGCACGGGACAACGAGGGTCAAACCCGACAGTTACGGTCGCCGAGGAAAATATTTCCCCGTCGATAGACTGACGTCTCGGTCGGTGCGAGCAGGTGCCCGGGATCGACCTCATGGCGAGTGAACGGCGATGCGAAAGGCCCTCCCTGTGACCGTCGAGCACGACCCCTCCTGGGAGCCGCAGACACCCGATCACGACACAGTTCTCGTCGTGGACTTCGGCGCCCAGTACGCCCAGCTCATCGCCCGGCGCGTCCGCGAGGCCCGGGTGTACTCCGAGATCGTTCCGCACACCATGTCCGCCGAGGAGATGTTGACCCGGCGGCCCAAGGCGATCGTGCTCAGCGGTGGACCCCAGTCGGTCTACGCTCCCGGCGCTCCACAGATGGACGAGAGCATCTTCGCCAGCGACGTCCCCGTGTTCGGGATCTGTTACGGCTTCCAGGCGATGGCGGCCGCGCTCGGCGGCGACGTTCGCCGTACCGGCGTCTCCGAGTTCGGTCGGACCGTCGTCGAGGTTCAGCAGCCGGGCACCTTGCTGGCCGGCATCGAGCAGCACCACCGTGTCTGGATGAGCCATGGCGACGCCGTGGCCCAGGCGCCGGCAGGGTTCACCGTGCTGGCGACGACCGAGGCGACGCCGGTGGCGGCTTTCGAGTCACTCGAACGTCGGTACGCCGGCGTGCAGTGGCACCCCGAGGTCCTGCACACCGAACATGGGCAGCAGGTGCTCGAGCATTTCCTCGTCGACATCGCAGCCTGCCGCCAGACCTGGACCATGGTCAACGTGGTCGACGAACAGGTCGCACACATCCGCGCGCAGGTCGGCAGCAAACGAGCGATCTGCGGGCTGTCGGGTGGGGTCGACTCCGCTGTTGCGGCCGCGCTGGTGCAGCGGGCGATCGGCGAGCAGCTGACGTGCGTCTTCGTCGACCACGGTCTGCTGCGCAAGGGTGAGGCCGAGCAGGTGGAGCGCGACTACGTCGCGGCCACCGGGGTCGCGCTCAAGGTGGTCGATGCAGCCAAGACGTTCCTCGACGCACTGAACGGCGTCCGTGACCCCGAGGCGAAGCGCAAGATCATCGGGCGGGAGTTCATCCGCGCGTTCGAGGGGGCTGAGCGCGAGATCGTCGAGACAGCGGGCGACGGCGAGGAACCCGTGCAGTTTCTCGTGCAGGGGACTTTGTATCCCGATGTCGTGGAGTCCGGCGGCGGTGCCGGGACCTCCAACATCAAGTCGCACCACAACGTCGGCGGGCTGCCCGACGACCTGCAGTTCGAGCTCGTCGAGCCGCTGCGCACGCTCTTCAAGGACGAGGTGCGGAAGGTGGGGGTGGAGCTAGGTCTGCCGGCCGACATCGTCTGGCGCCAGCCGTTCCCCGGCCCCGGTCTGGCCATCCGCATTGTCGGTGAGGTGACCGGCGACCGGCTGACCACATTGCGCGAGGCCGACGCGATCGCTCGCGAGGAGCTGACTCGCGCGGGGCTCGACCGCGACATCTGGCAGTTCCCGGTCGTGTTGCTCGCCGACGTCCGCTCCGTCGGCGTGCAGGGTGATGGGCGCACGTACGGCCATCCGGTGGTGCTCCGACCGGTGACGTCCGAGGACGCCATGACCGCCGACTGGGCCAGGCTCCCGTACGACGTCGTCGAGCGGATCTCGACCCGCATCACCAACGAGGTGCGCGAGGTCAACCGCGTCACGATCGACGTCACCAGCAAGCCGCCCGGCACCATCGAATGGGAGTAGGCGTTCGCGGCTGTTACCTCAGGCCGGTTGCGCGTTGTCGGCCACGGCCGTCAGGACCGACTTCACCTGGAACGGCGTGAGGCCGGGGTGCTTCGAGAGGATCAGGGTGGCCAGACCCGCGATGTGTGGGGCCGCAAAGCTGTTGCCTGTGGCGACCGTCGAGCCACCGTTCTGCCACGCCACGTCGACGTCGATGCCACGAGCGCCGTACTCCACCGGAGGGTGCGGGTTGTACGCGATCGAGTACGGGTCCTGCCCTGACCGGGCGGCGACCGACACGACCGACGAGTACTGAGAAGGGTAGGTCGGCCCCGGCACGTTATTGGCGGCACAGACCAGCAGCACGCTACGGAAGTAGGCCTCGTCTGCCAGGTCGTGCAGTGGTCCGAACCACTGCTCACTCTTGCTGCTCAGACTCATGTTCACCACGTTGAGGCCGGTGTCGAGCGCCCACTGGATGCCGGCGGCGAACGTGCTGCCCTTGCCGCGGAGGTTCGACCCGAGCACCCGGATGCTGTAGATCTCGGCTTCGGGGGCCAGCATGCGCACGATGCCGGCGCAGGCTGTTCCGTGGCCCACGAGGTCCTCGTGCTCACCCTCCACAGGCAGCGTGGTCCCGTCCGGCTGGATCTCGATCGAGACCGCACCGGCGAGTCCACCGACCCGTGGATGCGCGCCGTCGACGCCGCTGTCGATGATGCCGACCTTGACTCCGCGCCCGGTGGCCCCGTCGAAAGCCCAGGTGCGAGCGTCGCCCGGCAGCGGCAGAGCCGGGACGTTCGTGAGGCGGTCAGCTTCGAACGAGCCCGACCACGCGGGACCGCTCAACGCCGACCCCGTGCGTACGTCGCGACTTCCTCGAGGATGCGCTGCGCGAGCTGCGCAGCCTCCGGTCCCAGAGTCGCGAGCTCGTGGAAGCTCGCAGCCAGGGCCGCCAGCTGCCCCTCGTCGTCGGGTCCGGCGAGCTCCGCGAGCGCGGCGCCGAAGCCTTGCGCATCCTCGGCCTCCGCAACCGAACGGAGCAGTGCCGCACCGAGCTGGTCGTACACGTGCGCCAACGTCACGATCGACGAGATCTGGTCGCCCATGGTGCCGAGGAGGTCCAGGAGCTGCCCGGTGTCGCCCGACCCCGAGGCGGGGTCGAGCACCTCGAGCACACCGAGCACAGACCCCTGCTCATCCATGAGCGGGACGGCCAGGATGCTGTCGGGGACGTACTGCGTTGCCTCGGCCACCTCGCGGGCAAACCGTGAGTCTCCCTGCACGTCACCGAGGGCGATGCCCTGTCCGGACATCACGACCCACCCGGCGATCCCTTTGCCGATGGGCAGCTGCACGTCCGTGATCAGGGCGGCGCCGGCTCCGTCTGACGCAGCGAAGCGCAGGTTCTCGCCGTCAGGTTCGACCAGGGCGACGGAACAGGCCGCCGCATCGAACAGGCCGCGGACTCCCGCAGCCGCACGTTTGAGCTCACGAGCCAGGGAGGTGGGCCGCGCCGCGCGGCCGGCGACATTTCCGATACGGACGAGCAGAGCAGCCAATTCCGGGGAGGGCGTGGTCATAGCCTCAGTCTGGCCTAAGTTGGCACGCGATTGTGGTTCACTGACGAAGTGGACTGGCCGCTGTTGGCGCCCCTGTCGCCGGAAGACCAGGCGCGGGTGATCGCGGCTGCGCGCTCGCGGCGCTATGCACGCGGAGAGGTCCTTTTCCACGAGGACGACCCCGGTGACTGCATGCATCTGATTCGTAGCGGCCGGGTGGCGATCCGGGTGTCCACGCCCACGGGCGAAACCCTCACCCTCGCCGTGCTGCGGCCCGGCGACGCCTTCGGCGAGCTCGCCGCGATGGGCCGGGAGCACCGTCGAACGGCCACGGCGGTCGCCTGGGAACCCGTGGAGTCCCTCACCGTGACCGGAACCGCCTTCGAGGCACTGTGCCGGGAACATCCGTCGATCGAGAAGCTGGTCATCAGTCTGCTGACCGAACGCGTCGACCGGTTGAGCCAACGGCTGCTCGAGGCCCTGTACGTCGGCGTGGACCGCCGGGTCTACCGCAGGCTGGTCGACCTCTGCGAGATCTACGGCGACGATCGACCGACGACGGTCATCCCGGTCACCCAGGACGACCTGGCCGGTCTGGTCGGTGCGAGCCGGCCGACCATCAACCAGGTCTTGCAGCGGCTCGACGAGCAGGGTCTGATCAAGGTGGGTCGCGGTCGTATCGAAGTGCTCGACGCTGAGGCGCTCGAGCGCCGAGCGTTTCGATGAGTGTGGGCGGCGCCACCGACCTGTCCGGGCTGATCCTTGACCACGACGACCTCCTGGCTGTGTTCGCCCTGACCCGGGGACGGTACGGGCGGTGGACAGAGGTCTTCGCGGAGCGCACGGCCACCAACACGGTCCGGTTGTCCGGCGGCAGGGTAGCCGAGATCCGGAGCGACCTGGACCTCGGCGCCTCTGTACGGGCGTCGTCCCCACTTCGAGACGGGTTCGCCTACACGAACGTGCTGACCAGGCGTTCGCTGCTGGATGCTGCCGAAGCAGCCGTCATCGCCGCGGGCGGTGACCCGGCGACGGGCAGCACCGGAGCCGACCTTCGCCGCAGGCGGGCGGCTCCCGTGCAAAGGGCCCGACAGTCCCCGGCCGACGTTGAGACGGCGGACAAGGTCGAGGTGCTCCGACGCATTGACGAGGCGGCTCGCGCCTTCTCGGGTCATGTCCGCGACGTCACGGCAACGCATGTCGACGTGACCCAGTCCGTGCTCGTTGCCACGTCTGACGGCGACGTGGTCAGCGACGAGCGGGTTCGCACGCGGATCACCTGCCGCGTCACGGCACGTCGCGACGGGCGGCTCGAGACGGGTTTCGACGGCCCGGGAATCGGCGGTGGGCTGGAGCTGTACGACGCGGGCGAGCCGGAGGCGGTCGGGAGACGGGCGGCTGAACGGGCCGTTCGTGCGTTGGATGGTGTCGAGCCTCCGCAGGGGCCCATGCCGGTCGTGCTGGCACCTTCCGGCGGGGGGCTGCTGCTGCACGAGGCCTGCGGACATGGACTGGAGGCCGAGGGGCTCGCGCGCGGCAGCAGCATCTACGCCCGTTCCGTCGGCCAGCAGGTTGCCAGCCCCCTGGTGACGGCGGTCGACGACCCCAGCCTGTTGGGAGGCTTCGGCTCGTACACCGTCGACGACGAGGGCTTTCCCTCGGCTCCCACGGTGCTGGTCGAGGCCGGGATCCAGACGGGCGCGCTGACGACGCGCACCGACCAGTTCCCTGTGGGAGGCAGCCGTTCAGCCAACGGGCGCCGCGAGTCGTATGCCCACCCGCCGCTGACCCGGATGAGCAACACCTTCATCCTGCCCGGCTCAGAGCCGGCTGACCGCTTGGTGTCATCGATGCGCCGAGGGGTCTACATCGTGCGCCTGCGGGGTGGCGATGTGGACGTCACCACCGGCGAGTTCGCGTTCTCGGCCAGCGAAGCCTTCCTGGTCGAGCAAGGAGAAGTGGTCGCACCGCTGCTGTCGCTGACGCTGCTGGGGAACGGTCCCGCCGCGTTGCGGTCGGTCGAGGCAGTCGGGGACGATCTCGAGCTCACGCAGGCCGTGTGTGGCAAGGGGGACCAGTGGGTTCCGGTCAGCTATGGCAGCCCGTCGCTGCTCGTGACTGGACTCACCGTGGGGGGTTCCGGTGGGTGAGCTCCTCGACGTTGCCGAACGCCTGCTGCGGCGCGCCGGCCGCGGCGAAGACGTGGAGGCTTATGCAGTCCATCGACTGACTACCTCGGTGGAGGTGGGCGACGCTGCCGCGGTGCGCCAGGTGAGCCGGGCTGAAACACGCGGGGTCGGCGTCCTCGTCCTGGCCGGGCACTGCGCGGGGTACGCCTCGACGGCCGATCTCTCTGACGAGGGCCTGCGCCGGGTGGTCGACCACGCGAGGGGGAACGCCGCGATCGCCGACCCCGACGAAGCCGTGACGATTCCGGGACCGCAGCGCGACCCTGAGGACGACGTCGCAGCCTTCGTCGACCCAGCGCTCGAGGCCATGACCCTGGAGTCGAAGATCGCGATCGCCACCGACGTGGCCCGCCACGTGCCGGGTCGCGATCCGCGCGTGCCCGGCGTCGACACCGTCGACTACCGCGATGAGCTGATCACCGCAGCCATCGCCTCGACACGCGGTACGCGGGTTGAGCACCGCCGCGGCTTCGCTGAGATGTACGTCGACGTGACGGGACAGGGTGAGACCGAGGCCGCCGGTGAGTACAGCGCCTGGTGCGGTCGGGACCTTTCGACGTGTGAGCTGTCCGCCCTTGCTGCTGAAGCCGTGGACCGCGCCACCAGGCTTCTCACCCGGGAGGTGGCGCTACCGGCGACGGCCGTTCCGGTCGTGCTCGACCCCACGGTCGTGGCCGACCTGCTCGCTGCAGTGGGACGCGCCTGCAGTGGAGGCCCTGTGTCGTCGGGTCGGACACCGTTCGCCGGCCGGAAGCACGACCGGGTGGCGAGCGAGGCCGTGACTCTCGTCGACGACGGGCGCATGGCGGGTGCTCCCGCCGCGGGGAGGTACGACGACGAAGGGGTGCCACGCCAGCGCACGGAGCTCATCCGCGCGGGAGTGTTGGTGGGGACGTTGCACAACTCCACCACGGCCGCGGCTGTGGGGTCCGACGCGGTCTCCACCGGGAGCGCCCGGCGAACCACCCACAAGGCGGTCTCGCGCGCAGCTCCTACTGTGCTGCGGCTGCAGGAGAACTGCTCGCTGGCTGAGCTGCTTCGGCGCGCTGGGGAGGCGGTCTACATCCAGTCCCTGACCGGATCAGGGTCAGGCATCAACGCGACCACCGGCCGGGTCAACGTCGGCGGTATTGGATGGCTGCTGCGCGATGGTGAGCCGGCGGGCCGCTTGCCGACCGTGTCGATAGCGACGTCGTTGGAGGCCATGCTCGGCGCCATCGAGCTGGTGGCCGACGATGCTCGCCCGACAGCGAACCAGCCCGTCGTCACACAAACGGTGTTGTGTGCGCCGGGCTGGCTCAACTGGTAGGAGAACCGTCGAACTCGACAGTGGGCTGCTAGCTAGCGGCGGTCCTGCGACTCGGGGTCCTGCACGAAGATGTGGCCCTCGGTGTCGTCGTCTTCGGCGTCGGCGAAGTTCTTGTGGTGGTGGGCGTGGCCTTCGGTGTCGTCGTCTTCGGCGTCGGCGAAGTTCTTGTGGTGGTGGGCGTGGCCTTCGGTGTCGTCGTCTTCGGCGTCGGCGAAGTTCTTGTGGTGGTGGGCGTGGCCTTCGGTGTCGTCGTCTTCGGCGTCGGCGAAGTTCTTGTGGTGGTGGGCGTGGCCTTCGGTGTCGTCGTCTTCGGCGTCGGCGAAGTTCTTGTGGTGGTGGGCGTGGCCTTCGGTGTCGTCGTCTTCGGCGTCGGCGAAGTTCTTGTGGTGGTGGGCGTGGCCTTCGGTGTCGTCGTCTTCGGCGTCGGCGAAGTTCTTGTGGTGGTGGGCGTGGCCTTCGGTGTCGTCGTCTTCGGCGTCGGCGAAGTTCTTGTGGTGGTGGGCGTGGCCTTCGGTGTCGTCGTCGTGGCGATGCTGCTCTTGGACCTCGGCGTCGTTGTCGGTGGTATCGACGGTGTTGTCGCGCTCGTTCATGATGTTCTCCTGATCATCTTCCGAGGAGGGTCCCCGGATAACCTCGATACTGACGTCCGTGAGCTCGCGTGACTGTCGCGTGGCTGACACAAGAAGTGAAGCATTGCCAACAAGCCACGTCTATGCCTCTTCACCTCCTTCCGCTGTCAGGAGCGCCGCCCGGGTCAGGCGCATGGACGGGTGTGTCCGCCTCAGTCGGGACGACGCTCCATCGAGCAGGGCCGACGACGGAGCTGTCTCGGTCAGCGCTCCGATGAGAGCGGTCCCGTCGATGCGCAGCAGGTCGGTGTCGGCCAGTGCCGTGACGGTGGCCGTCCGAGGGATCTGTTCGATCAACCCGATCTCACCGAAATAGTCGCCCGCTTCGAGGTCGGCGAGCTGTACGTCTTGCCCTTCACCGTGGGAGGTCACTCCGACCCGACCGCTGACGACGACATAGAAATCATCGGCCGCCTCACCTTCGGTGACGACCGGCCGGCCGGCCAGCACCTGCTCTGGCTTCGCGGTGTCGGCCAGTTCCTCGATGGCGCCCTCGGACGTGGCCGAGAACAGATCGCATCCGGCCAGCAACTGCACCCTCGGTGCCAACGCCTCACGCCGCGCGGCCGAGGCCCGATCCATGGCCGTCAGAGCGGGAAGGCCCAGCAGGCAGAGCACCGGTATCCCCACGCTGAAGATCCAGATCGCGCCATCGAGCCCGACAGCGGTGACGATCGGCGGCGCGACGACGGCACCCAGGATGACCGCCAGCAGGCTCAGCGAGCCGAAGGCACCGAACACGCGGCCCAACAGCTCCCGCGGTAGGGCTCGCTGCAGCGCTGTGACCGCGAGGACGTCGACCACGACACTTCCGAAGCCGCGGATGACCTGTCCGCCGAAGCCGACCGCAGGGCTCGAGACAACCAGAAAGATCAGGCTCGGCAGGCAGTACAAGGCGGTGAAGACCAGGATCACCAGCCCGAGTCGAGGCAGGCGTTCGAGTCGGGTGACCACCCCTGCTGCCAGCACGCCGCCCGCTCCGAGCCCCGCCAGCAGGTATCCGTAACCCTCGGAGCCGGTGCCGAAGATGTCCCGGGAGAACAGGACGAAGAGCACGCTGTCAGCGCCGAAGACGAAGGTGGCGATCAGGCACGAGGCCACCAGCACAGCTGCTGACGCGGACGACATGATCGTCGTGACACCCACCGTCATCTGGCGCCACATGCCGACTGCTCCGCCCTCGCTCACGTCGACCGGTTGGCTGCGCGTACGGATGCGCGAGACCAGCACGGCAGACGCGAGGAACGTCAGTGCGTTCAGACCGATCGCAATCGGTGCCGGCCCCAGCAGCAGGATCACCGCGCCGATGCCCGGTCCGGCGATCACGCAGATGTTGTCGATGGAGTTGCGAAGGGCGTTCGCGGATCCGAGGTCCCGTTCGCCGACGAGCAGGGGCGTCATCGCAGCGACCGCTGGCTCGTAGGCGGTCCCGATCGTGGAGGTTGCTGCCGCGGTGGCAACCGCCAGGGCTACCGGCACGTCCAGCGCAGTCTCGATGGCCAGCGCGCCCATGGTGAGAAAGGCAAGGCTGTCGAGGGTCACCAACAGCCGGATGCGTTCGAGCTTTTCGGCGATGACCCCGCTGTACGGACTGAACAGCAGCGCAGGAACGAAACGGAAGACGGTGGATGCGCCAACCCAGGCGGCCGACCCCGTCTGCTCGTAGATCCAGACCACCAGCGCGACGTTGTAGGCCCATGACCCGGTGATCGACAAAGTCGCCGCCGAGATCAGCAGGCGGAAGTCACGGTGTCTGAGGCTCGCGGTCAGCCCGGTTCCGGGCTTCATTGCGGACGGTGGTCCATGGCAGCATCTCCGCATCTCGGCCGAAGTCCTCGCATGCTAGCGCGGTCGGTACGCCCGGGACGGGCATTCACAGATTGGTCGTGCCCGCAAGGTCCGGGACGCGACCAGCCGTCATGTCGACAAATCCTGCGCATGAGCCGTGGCGTCGTCCTGGTCCTCGGGCGGATCGTCGTCCGGCAGGCCGAGAGCCTTCCGGGTTCTGCGCGGCAGGACATGTCTCTTCGGCTTGTGCGAGAGGCGTCTGCTGGGCCAGGCGCTGACCGGCCCGACGAGGGTGAGCAGCGCGGGCATGAGGAGCAGGCGTACGACGAACACGTCGAGGAGGATGCCGACGAGCATGACGAACGCGAGCTGGCGGAAATGCGTGAGCGGAACGATCGCGAGCAGCCCGAAGCTTGCCGCCAGGGCGATGCCGGCGGCTGAAATGGCACGGGTGGTGCCAGGCATGGCGGCAGAGATGGCCTCGGACAGCGAGCGGTGCCGGGCCGCCTCCCACACCGAGCCGACTCCGAAGATGTTGTAGTCCGACCCGAAGGCGAGCAGCAGCACCGCAGCGGCGAACGGTACGTAGAACGTGAGCCCCTGTCCCGGGTCGACCCAGTCGAAGACGAGCGTGGTGAGCCCGAGCGAGGCTGACACCGACAGTGCGGAAGCGACCAGCAGATAGAGCGCAGCGACGACGGCGCGGAGGAAGAGGATCAGCATGAGCAGGTTGGCCAGGATCGCTGCGATCGCGATGCGGACGAGGTCGCTCTGCACCTGGTCGACGATGAAGACCCCGGTCGCGGTGTCGCCGGCCAGCCCGACAGCCGTGTCGCCGAGCCCGCTTCGGTCCAGCAGGCTCGGCAGGCTGTGCTGCAGCTTGTCGACGTTGTCGACGGCGGTCGCCCCGAGCGGGGGATCATCGAGGACGACCAGGTACCGAGCCGCGGACTTGTCCCGGGCCAACAAGATGCCGATCTCGCGGGGCAGCGGCTGATCACCGGGACCAAGGACGCCGGCGACGCCGGGAGCCTGTTTCAGCAGCTCACCGAGCCTGCGGAGCTTGGCACGCTGCTCCGTCACCTTGTCGCCCTCCACCAGCACCACCGTCGGGGAGAGGATGCCAGGAGCAAAGCCCGTCTGGGCGGCGGTGGCTGCAGCCCGGACGGCGTTGCTGTCGGGCAACGACTCGACGAACGACACTCCGAGGCCGAGCTTGAGCAGGGGGAGCGCGGCGAGTGCCAGTCCCAGCGTGCAACAGGCGACGACGATCGCGGCCAGCCGACGGCTGCCCGCGATCACGCCGCTGATCGTGCGACGGGTCGGCCGGGTCGGGACCGGCTCACGGCCGGTTTGCCGGGCAGGTCGCGGCCGGGCCGGCCAGAACACCCGGCGCCCGAGCACCGACATCCCCGCCGGGACCAGCGTCACGGACACGATCAGCGCGATGACGACGGTGAAGACGAGGGCAGGCCCCAGAGCTCGGAAGAAGGACGAACCGGCAGCGAACAGCGACGCAGTCCCCGCGGCTACGGCAAGACCGGCCACTCCGACGATGGGCCCGAACCGTGCTGTGGCCGCCCGCACGGCATCCTGCACGTTCTCCGTTTGCTCGAGCTCGTCGCGCAGGGCAGAGAAGAAGAACACGACGTAGTCAGTCACGACACCCAGCAGCATGGCGACGATCACAGGTAACAGCTCGCTCGGAGTCGAGAAGCTGAAGCGCTCCGCCAGGGCGCCGGACAGCCGAATGACCAGGACGTACGAGACGCCGATGACGGCCAGGGCAAACGCGGGGGCGACGAAGGAGCGAAATGCCAGACCGGTGATGAGGACGATCGCGAGGAGCGTCGCCAGCTCCACCGTGGGGAGGTGCTCCTCGATGATGGTGCCCTGCGCCGTTCGTGCGGGCACAGATCCGCTGACCCCCACGACGTGGTCGCGCGGTCCGAAGAACCGATCGCCGTACTTCCGAGCCGCACGGGTCTGGCTGCTGAGCGAGACACGCGGATCGAAGAAGAGGTAGGTCAGCGCGGTCGTGTTCCGCTCACGTGCCGCCGGGAACAGCGAGAGCTCGTTGGTGAGCGGTAGCGCACCGAGGATCGGACCCACGTTGCGGTACTTTTTCTCGGTCAAGGCGACGGCGTGCGTGACACTGCGGGCCTGGGCGTAGACCGAGAGCCCGGCCTCGTCGCGCTGCACCAGCACGGTGCGGGCGAGCAGCGGGAAGCCGAAGAGCTCCACCGATCGCAGCTCGGTCTCGACGGCCGGTGTGTCGATGTTGAGCAGACCCTTGAGCCCGTTACCACCGCCGGCCTCCGTCAGGCTGGGGAACGCCGCGATGGCACCGATCGTCGCCAGTGCCCAGAACCCGATGATCCACCAGCGCAGTGCCACCATCGCGGTGGCGTACGCCGCAGCGATCCGCCCGGGGGCTGCATGTGATTCCGACGGGGGCATCACCGGAGGAGCCCCCACAGGTCAGCTCCCCGACCGGTGGAGGCCGAGCCGGGCGAGCTCCGCGTCGGCGAGCGACTGGGTGTCACCGGCGGACAGGTCGGCACCCGGCGCAGTGGTGATCGCCTGGACGTCGCTGAAGGACAGGTTCTCCATGGCGCGGGCGGCGAGGTAACGGTCGAGGAGCGGGGAGTCGTCGCCGGCCCGCAGTGCCGCCATCAGGTCCTTGCGTTGGCGACGTCGCGCCAGACGGAGTGGAAGGTACATGCCGACCACCGGGGTGGTCGGCATGAAGATGACGGACAAGCCCAGCAACCAGGCAAGCTGGTGCAGCTCCTGTTTGATCTCCTGGCCCCGTATGGCGATGTCAGTGGACGCGGTCACCACGTCGGTACCCACGCCACCTGCCTTGTCGCCGATGATGGGGAGGTTGCCGATCTGCACCAGGCCCTCGCCGGCTGACGTGATCGCCTGGCCCGAGATCGTGATGGTGTCGCCGATGTCGGCCAGCTGCCAGAACGTGATGCCGGACCAGGTTCCGATCGTCAGCCACAGCACCACCCAGAACAACACCAGTCCGTCGGTGAGCCGAATGGTGAGGTCATCGGCCGACATGATGGTGGCGCGCACACCCTGTCTCTACCGGATGCGACGTCAGCGCACAACAGCAACGGCGAGATAGGCTGGCCGCGCCTGGGTGCCCGGTGACCCGAGGAGGTCTGTTGTCGTCCACGTCGACGTCCACCGTTCGCTGGCTGGTGCGCGTGCTGCCGGCCGTTACGTTCCTGGTCGGGATCGTTGTCGGCGGCCTGATCGTCGGGCTGAGCGGCATCGGTGACGGATCGGGGGACTCGAACGCGAGCGACCCGGCCGAGCCGACGAGCTCGATCGCCACGGGTGACACCAACGTCGCCATCCCCGCCGCATGCTCGAAGGCCTCTGATGTCGTCGCCGAGGCGGTCCAGCTGCTTCGCGGCGGCGCCGCAGCGGTGCGCGACTTCCAGCCCGATGTCCTGGTGAAGGTGCTCGGCGATCTCGAGACGCTGGACCCCGAGCTGCGCAAGCTCGCGGCTCAGTGCTCGGCTGTCGACATCACCCCGGGGCCGACGGAGGCGTCAGAAACGACCGAATGACGGTGGCGGGTTCGGTGCAGCAGTAGAGCGGTCAGGGTCGACAGCCACGCCAGGGCGAAGATGAGACTGGTCAGCACGTCGGTGAGGTGGTGGGCGCCCTGATAGAGGCGTGCCAGCATCACCAACACCGGGAAAGTCGCCAGCGGTGTCACCCACCAACGTGCTGCGCGGGCGTAGGTCCACGTGAGGACGACGATGCTGCCGTACAGGGCGGTCGCCGTTCCCACATGGCCGGACGGAAAGCTGTGCGTCGGGACGAGCCCCGGATCGAGGATGTGGACGGGTGGCCGCGGACGAGGGTCGACCGTCGAGGCGACGTAGTAGATGCCACCCACGCCCGCGGTCACGAGACCCACGAAGAGTCCGGGAACCAGGCTGCGCGTCCAGAAGACGACGACGATCGCGAGGATCGGCGCGGCAATGAGCTCCACGATCGTCTCGCCCAGCAAGGTGCCGACGTCTGCCACCGTGTCGAGGGTCGATGTGCGCTGATCGGCGAACCACCGGGCCAGGTCGTTGTCAGGCGGGCCGACGGAGCTCTCGAGCGGATGGGTGATCAGCCACCCCGTCGCGACGACGACGCCAAGGATGAGCAGCCACGCGGCGACGACGAAGACAGCGGTGCGGCCCCACGAGCGGGAGGTCTTGACCGGTTCGGCGCGGAGGCCGGGTGCTTCCTCGGACGGCATGCCCGTCATTGTGCTGCGGCGCAGCCGACTGTGCATCCCGAGCAAGAGCGATGCCGCAGCCAACACGTTGGTGCGGGAAGGTCAGGACAGGTCGTGCGCCTCGGAGTCCGTGACGCCCAGGGGGATGCGGGCGTCGACGTCGTACGCCGTGACGATGCCCTCGCTGTTGCGACGTGGCCGGCCCAGTGTGATGTCCTCCACGAGCCACTCCGGCCCCTGGTAGTGGGCAAGGTGCTCGACCAGGCGCTCGAGGTCGTGGACGGTGGTCTTGGGAGTGACCCGAGCCACGCGCATGCGAAGTCGGAACGACCGCCGGTCGAGCAGGAAGCCGAACGGACGGACCCAGACCGGGATCGCCGAGGCAAGCCGCTTGAGCTCGTCGGTGTCGCCTTCCCAGCTGACCCAGACGGAGTCGTCGCCATCCTCGGGGAGAGCAGTCACTCCGGACAGCCGCACCTCCATCGGCTCGAACTTGCCGATCTCCTTCTGGAGCAGCGTTTCCAGGTCGAGCGCGTCTCGCAGCGCCACATTGCCAAAGGTCGCCATCGGGAGCATCCACAGGGTCTGGGGCAGCCAGTCGATCTGCGTCGGCGACAAGCCGACAGATTCGAGCGCCCGGGCCAGATGCTCGGTGGCGTAGTCGGGCGGCGGGATCGCCGCGTTGATGCGCATGCCCGCATTGTTCCACCCCGAGGGTCCCGGACTGAGTAACTTGGGGATCCTCGTGTGATGTCAGTCGCATTAAGTCCAAAATAAGTGACTTGTCACGTCTGTAGCGTCGTCGTCGCCGTGGTCCGTATTGCGGCGGCGCGAGCGCGGAGAGGAGAAACAGGTGTCACGACAGCGCTGTGCCGTCCTCGTCGCGGTCGTGTCCGGCTGTCTGGCGGCGTCGATCTCCGGTCCGGTCGCGGCGGGAAGTCCGCTGTCACACCCGGCCGCAGCGGCTGGGGCGGCGGCTGCCCCGGGGGTCGCCGGTTGTCACGTCTTCCCG
This sequence comes from uncultured Actinomycetota bacterium, assembly GCA_963750495.1. Lineage (GTDB taxonomy): Bacteria > Actinomycetota > Actinomycetes > Propionibacteriales > Nocardioidaceae > JANLYC01. The sequence goes on along the minus strand of CAVVQV010000004.1, from coordinate 1,252,348 downwards.
GCGAACAACTACTGGAACACGCCGGTGGCGTCCCTCCCGCGGCACCCGCGGAGTCGTCAGTGGCTGTCGCACATGTCCCCGGGTTCGCGGCTGCATCCGGACTTCGGCCCGAGCTATGGCGCACAGCGGGTGCCGTACGGCATCCCGATCACCGTGGTCGGCGCGTCTCATCGCACGGTCCGGGTGCGCTTTGACTACGCGTCGGAGTCGGACCGGGTGCGCTACCCGCTCGGAGGCGACACGCGGATCGAGGGCGGCCAGATGCGGTCGGGGGACCGCCACGCCGTCATCATCGACAAGGGCGCCTGCCGGCTGTACGAGACCTATGCGACCCGTCGACGCAACGGACACTGGTATGCGGGATCGGGGGCGGTCTGGTCGCTGATGCGCAATGCCCTTCGGCCGAACCGTTGGACGTCTGCAGACGCAGCAGGTCTCCCGATCCTGCCCGGTCTGCTGAGGTACGGCGAGGTGGAGCGTCAGCACCGGGTGGGTCACGCGATTCGCTTCACCACCGACGTCACCGATCGTCGCCATGTCTGGCCTGCCCGGCACGACGCAGGTTCGGTGAGCAACCGGACCTACCCGCCGATGGGAGCGCGGTTCCGGCTGAAGTCCGGCTTCGACGTCCGCGGCTATCGCTCGGACACGAAGGCGGTGCTGCGCGCGATGAAACGCTTCGGTCTCGTGCTGGCAGACAACGGATCTCCGTGGTACTTCCAGGGATCGGCCGACCGTCGCTGGCCGGCGGGCCTGCTCGACGAGCTGAAGACCATCCCCGCTCGCGCGTTCGTCGCCGTGGACACGTCGAGCCTGAAGCTCCGGCAGAACTCCGCCGCCGCCCGCCAGCCCTAGTCGGGCTGGTCCCGGTCGCGCCGGAACACGAGGCAGTAGTCGCCGGAGATGTCGTCGGGCTGGCTGTCCCAGGCCAGGTAGCACTCCTGCACGAGGGTGAGGTGTCGCGCGATCACGCCCGCCATGTCCCACGCCAGCGTGGTCAGCACACCGCGGTGTCGGATGTTGGCGACGTTGACGACCGCATGACCGCCAGGGCGCAACACGGTCGCCACCTGGGCGAAGACGTCTCCGATCTCAACCAGGTAGGACTCGTAGTGCCCACTCGTCGTCGTGTAGGCGTCGAGCGGGTTCTCGGGATGGTCGTTGCGAGTCATGTAGGGCGGCGATGTCAGCACCAGAGCGACCTCGCCCAGGCCCGGACCCTGGAGGATGTTGACCAGGTCGCGCGCGTCGCCGGTCAGGATGGTCGAGGTGTCCGAGAGCCGGTCCGCAAGGCGCTGGACGCGCTCGGGGAGGAGCTCGACGCCGAGCGCCTGGCGGCCCAGGCGCTCGGCCGTGACGAGGGTGGTGCCGTAGCCGGCGAACGGATCCAGGACCAGGTCACCAGGCGACGTGAACTCGTCGATCACGTGCGCCGCCAGCGACGCCGTGAAGTGCACCGGCTCCTGGTCGTTGTCGCGCTGGGATTCCAGCTCGGCCAACGTCTGCAGGAGGAAGCGTTCCACGGCGCCATTGTGGAGCATCGAGCTCGTCGGCATACCCCCGACGTCTCAGCCGAGAGCGTCCAGCCGCTGCATGTCCTCGTCGGAAAGCCTCAGCGCGCCGGCACCCAGGTTCTCGTGCAGGTGGTCGACGGACTTCGTGCCGGGAATCGGCAGGATGACCGGGGATTTCTGCAGCAACCAGGCGAGGGCGACCTGCGACGGGGTGGCGTCGAGCTCCCGGGCGATGTCGGCCACCGGGCTGTTGGGCTTGGCGAGGTCGCCGGTCGCGATCGGGAACCACGGGATGAAGGCGATGTCGTGCCGTTCCGCGTAGTCGAGCACATCCTGTGCACTGCGGTTGGTGAGGTTGTACAGGTTCTGCACGCTCGCGATCTCGGTGACCTCGCGGGCAGCGGCCAGCTGCTCGACCGACACCTCGGAGACGCCGATGTGGCGGACCTTGCCCTGCTGCTGGAGGTCGGCGAACGCACCGAGCTGGTCCTCGAGGGCCACCTCCGGATCGATGCGGTGCAGCTGGATGAGGTCGATGCGCTCGACCTCGAGACGGCGCAGGCTCAGCTCCACCTGCTGCTTGAGGTACGCCGGTCGGCCGACCGGGACCCAGGCCCCCGGACCGGTGCGGGTGAGACCGGCCTTGGTGGCGATGACGAGATCGTCGGCGTACGGGTGCAAGGCCTCGGCGATGAGCTGCTCGCTCACGGCCGGACCGTAGGAGTCCGCGGTGTCGATGAAGTCGACGCCTGCCACGACCGCCGCCTGGAGGACGGCGATGGCACCGGCGTGGTCGGCGGGAGGACCCCAGATGCCGTCGCCGGTGATCTGCATGGCGCCGTACCCGAGCCGGTGGACGGGGAGGTCGCCGCCAAGGTCGAACGTGTCGGAGTAGCTGGATGGGTGGGTGGACGGGACGGGTGCGATCGTAGAAGTCATTGAAGGTTCAAACGAACGTCCGTGCTGCTTTCTTCCCTCTTGCACGGCTCGATTTAGGCCTATTACACCTACCGTCGATCACCTCATCGGCACACAAGGTGAGGTAACACGCGTGTCCTGGCGAATCTGCTCCAATCAGCGCGGAGCGGTGTCACGCTCACGACTAGCCAGCGCAAGTTGGGCGCGCTGTGCATGTTCGGGGAGCTATCTATGATGCGTCACTCAACTCGCTTGGCCATAACGTCAGCCGTCTCTGTCGGGGCGACATCGATCGCACTCCTCTCCATGGGGCTACCGGCTACGTCGGTCACGACTGCACGGCCTGACGGACGGTTGGCGGCGCCTGCAGCCGCCGTCTGCGGCAACCTCCGGCCGGACCGGACCTTCGCCATCGAACGGTCCGAGCTCGGCAACGAGCACGCCTGTGAGCACCTCAGGGAACGGCAGTTCCTGGGTACCAAGCGGGCCAGGCACCAGGAACAGCGGACGTACGCGGCCGCCGTCGCGGCGCTGAGCACGACCGATCCCGCCGTGATCGGCGAATGGAGTACGCCGTTCAAGCCGGCGACCAACACAGTCGGCATTGCCGCCGTGCTCCTGCACACCGGCAAGGTGCTGATCTTCGGCGGCAAGTTCAAGGCTGTCGACAAGAACACTGCCGCCTACATCTACGACCCAGTGACCGGAGACGGCCACGAGCTCACGACTCCCGCCGCGATCTTCTGCGGCAGCGTGACGCAGCTCAGCGACGGGCGCGTCTTGTCCGTGGGTGGAACCGACAAGGTGCCCACAGGACTCAAGGACGTGTACCTGTTCGACCCTGCCAGCGAGACCTGGATCAGGCAGCCGGACAGTCCGCTCGGGCGCTACTACCCGACGTCGACACGGTTGGCTGACGGGACCGTCATCATCACCGCAGGGACGCAAGCAGACGGGAAGACGAAGAACCCAAACGTCGAGCTCTACTCGCCGCCGTCGGCTGGTGGCGACGTCGGGACGATGCGGGTCGTCGGACCACCGCACGCGACCGCGTTCTACCCCCGTCAGTGGGTCATGCCTGACGGAAACCTCGTGCAGGTCATCGGGCGCAAGAGCTATCGCCTGGACACCTCGACATGGCAGTGGTCGAACCTGCCCGGCCTTCCCGTCGGCAACGGTGCAGGCTCCGCCGGCGTCCTGCTGCCGGGCGCGGCTTCAGGGTCCTGGAAGATCCTCATGACGGGCGGCCTGAAGTCCGGGACCGCCTTGACCAGCACCGAGTTGTTCGACTACTCCAACCCGAGCGCCGGGTGGAAGTACGGGAACCCGATGCCGACACCCCGCTCCCACATGAACCTCGTGCAGGTTCCCGACGGGACAGCCTTCGGCATCGGGGGCAACAGCTCGGGGCTCTACGGGGTCGGTCAGCCTCAGACCCTGGCGTACAACCCCAACGGTGACACGTGGACGAACATGGCCGTCCAGTCGCCCCGCCGGGGTTACCACTCCACGGCCGTGCTGCTGCCGGACGGACGCATCATGTCCGCAGGAGACACCGGAGCGGGTGGAGGTGGGAAGCTGATCGACTTCTACTCGCCGCCCTACCTGTTCCAGGGTCCTCGCCCCGAGATCACGACGGCCCCCTCCCAGGTGAACTTCGGTGCCAGTTTCGACATCGGCACGAGCAATGCGGCGACCGCAACCCGTGCGGTTCTCATGGCGCCTGCAGCCACCACGCACGCGGATGAGATGAATGCGCGTCACGTGGAGCTTGCGGTCAGCCAGACCGCGGGCGGCTTCACTGCTACGGCACCCGGACCTCGCGTGGCTCCACCCGGCTACTACATGCTGTTCGTGGTGACGGCTGACGGCATCCCGTCCGTGGCGAAGTGGGTCCACATCGGCTGACCTCCGCGTTTGCCTAGTGCACAAGCCAGCCGGCCTGTGCACTAGGCAAATTCGCCTCGGTCTCTAGGTACTTGCCTCAGGGACCTCGGTCAGCCGTGGGGATCGACCACGATCGGCCGCTTCAGGTCCGTGGCGTGCCAGAGGAAGTCGATCTGCTGTTGCTTGCGCATGATGCAGTGCTCGAGCAGATGCTCCAAGGCCTCGCTGCGGGGTTGCTGGCCGGAGTGCGGTATGACGGCGTGGAGCGCTGCGACGGCCTCGGCTTCATGGCGTAGCAGCGCCTTCAATGTGCGCTGCGTGTCACCATCGGTGCTGATGTCGGACACCTGCATCGACGGCTTCCCCCCGAGCGCCGAGAGCTTCTCAATGAGCTGGTAGGTGTCCTCGAGCTCCGCGAGCACGAATTCGCGGAGACTTTGCTTGATCGCCACCGACTCGACCCCGCGAAGGCAGCCTGCCAACAGCGACATGGTGAGCACGGACTCAGCCTGCAGGTCGATGGCGTGGCCGAGCGTCTCCCGAACCTTCGCCACCTCCATGGCGTCACCCATCATGGCTCCCTTCTCCGGTGACCCGCCAGGTACGGGCCGACCGGGAGATTCAACCGCACCTCCCGGGGCTCGGCACGTCCAGCCACGGAGGTTACTGAGGCAAGCCCCCTGTTCCCAAGGAGCGTTTGCCTAGTTCACAAGCCACCTGGCTTGTGAACTAGGCAAACGCGCAGGGTCAGAGAGTGGCTGCCTCGGGGAGGTCGGGGTTGGGGTTGCGGTTGGGGTTGGGGTCGGGTTGGGGTCGGTGTTGGGGTCGGAGTCGGGGTCGGGGTCTCTCTCGGGGTCGCCGTGCCAGGACTGCCACAGGGAGGCGTACGACCCGTCGGCGACGATCAGCTCGTCGTGGGTCCCGATCTCGGAGATGCGGCCGTCCTCGACCACCGCAACGCGATCGGCGTCGTGCGCCGTGAACAACCGGTGCGCGATCGCGATCACGGTCCGACCCTGGAGGACCGCCGCCAGCGAACGCTCGAGGTGACGCGCCGCGCGCGGATCGATCAGCGACGTCGCCTCGTCGAGCACCAGCGTGTGCGGGTCGGCCAGCACCAGCCTGGCCAACGCCAGCTGCTGCGCCTGCGACGGAGACAACGACACACCCCCGGACCCGACGCGGGTGTCCAGACCGGCAGGCAGCGCCATGGCCCAGTCGAGCGCGTCGACGGCGGTGAGCGCGGCGATGATCCGTTCCTCACCGGCCGGGTCGACATCGTCGAGGGCCAGGGCCAGGTTGTCGCGCAGTGTCCCGACGAACACGTGATGCTCCTGCGTCACCAGCGCAACCTCACCACGCAGCTCGTCCAGCGGCAGCTCCGTCATGCCCACGTCGCCGATCGTCACCGATCCGGTGCGAGGTGGGTGGATGCCGGCCAGCAGACGGCCGAGCGTCGACTTGCCCGCACCGGACGGCCCCACCATGGCGATCCGCTCGCCACGGGCCACGTTGAGGTCGACCCCGTGCAGCACATCTCGGTCCTCGACGTACGCAAACCGCACGTCCGTGGCGGCGATGTCCTGATGCGCGGGACGCCGTCCGGAGACGGCACGGTCGTCGGGCACGTCGGCAACGCCGAGCAGCCGCGCCAGGGACGACGCGCCCACCTGGAGCTCGTCGAGCCACGACAACAGCCGGTCGACTGGGTCGATCAACGCCTGCACGTACAAGGTGGCCGCCGTGACGTCGCCCAGGTTGACCTGCCCTTGCGTATGCAGGTAGCCACCGACGAGCAGCGTGACGACCGTCGGAATCAAGTAGCCGAGCTCCGCCGAGGGGAACCACACCGTGCGCAGGAACAGCGTGTAGCGCTCGGCGGCGTACGACTCGGCGATGTCGGCGTCGATGCAGTCCAGCCGCCGCTTCTCCAGGCGCAGCGCCTCGACCGTGCGTGCACCCTCGGTCGTCTCGGCGACACTGGCGTTGATCGCGGCGTATGACGCAGCCTCACGCAGGTACCCCGCCTTGGCCCGGCGCAGGTACCAGCGGCTGGCAGCGAACAGCAGCGGCACACCGAGCACCAGCGGGACGAGCACCCAGGTCCCGACCAGAATGCACGCGCCGATCGAGAACACCGTGGTGACGAAGGCGATGATGATCTCGGGAACCGCGAACCGCACGGACCAACCGAGTGCTTCGACGTCGCGCGAGGTCCGCGTCAGCAGGTCACCGGTGCCCGCTCGCTCGACCGTACCCACCGGCAGCGCCAGGGACTGTTTGACGAAGTCCTCGCGCAGCTCGGCCAACACCTGCTCGCCGAGTGCGAACGAGAAGTACCGCGCGTACCGGGTGAGGACCGTCTGGACGAGCAGGAACCCGGCGATCGTCAGGACGGTCTTGTCGACCGTGGACACGGTCGTCCCGGACGACACCGCCTGCACCAGGTTGCCGATCAGGCGTGGCGCGGCCAAGCCGGCGACGGCGGCCAGCACGTGCAGCGAGACCGCCCCCCACAGCCGGCGCGGATGCTGACGAGCCATCCGCACGGCGTACCGGCGAACGGCAGGACCGTCGGCGACCGGAAGCAGCTGCTTCATGAGTCCTCTCCTCTCGCCACGACGCGCCGGTAGCGCGGGTCATCCATCAGGTCTCGGTGCCGCCCGACCGCCACGACGTGGCCGCCCTCCATGAAAGCGACCTCGTCGGCGTAGTCGAGCATCAGCGGACTGGCCGTCGTCACGACGGTGGTCCGGCCGCTGCGGTGCCGGTGCAGCCGGGCCGCGATCCGTGCCTCGGTGTGGGCGTCGACAGCCGACGTCGGCTCGACGAGGACCAGGATCTCGGGATCGGCCACGAGGGCTCGCGTCAGCACCAGTCGCTGGCGTTGCCCCCCGGAGAACGAGCGGCCACGTTCCTCGACCTGCGCGTCGAGCCCGCCGTCGAGAGTCTCGAGCACGTCATGCGCGGACGCGGTGGCGATCGCCGAGAGGATCTGGGCGTCCGTGGCCGTCCCCCGTACGTCGAGCTCGTCGCGCAGGCGACCGCTGAACAGGGTCGCCCCGCTGTCACTGACCATGATCGACTCACGGACGAAGCCGCGATCGAGCTCCGACAAGGAGACGCCGTCGAGGAAGACCGGACCGTCGGCGAACCGGCCGAGCCGGTCGGCAAGAGCGGCCGCGTCCTGCGGCACCTCGGACACGACGGCCGTCAGCCGTCCGGGCTGGACACGCAGACCGGACCGGACGTCGACGAGCTCACCGTCGGTCGACGCTGAGCGTGGCGACGCGATGTCCTGCGCCTCCGGTTCGATCGAGAGAACTCGGCAGATCCGTCGGCCGGCCACCAGTCCCCGGATCACCTGGTTGACGACCTCGGTACCGGTGCGGAGCGGGATCATGAGGAACGCCGAGTAGCCGTAGAACGCCACGAGCTCGCCCGGGGTGATCTGCCCCTCGACGGCGAAGCGGGCACCAATCCACACGACGACCACGACGAACACGCCCGGCAGGAAGACCTGGAGGGCGTCGATGACCGACTGGAGGCGTGCGACCTGGACTCCGGCCTGACGCACCCGCTGGGACTCCTCGGTGTAGCGCCGGTGGAAGACCTCCTCGCCACCGATGCCGCGCAGCACGCGAAGTCCGCCGACGATGTCGGAGGCGAGGGTGTTGAGCTCGCCCATCATCTCGCGCTGAGCCATGCTGCGACGCTGCAGCGGTTTGAGCAGGGGGCCGAGGATCAGCAACAGCGCGGGTACGCCGATCAGCACGATCAGGCCGAGGGTCACAGACGCGTTCAGCAAGATCGCGGCGACCACGAAGAACGAGACGACAGCCCCAGCGGCGCGGCCCATCACCTCGATGGAGTTGCCGACGTGCGCGAGGTCGGACGAGCCGATCGAGACCACCTCACCGGTCGACACCCGCCGGGGCAGTGTGGCCCCGAGTCGCACCGCGTGCCGCGACACGACCTGGACCGTGCGGTAGGCGGCGATCAGCCAGTTGGCCACGGCGAAGCGGTGCCGGAAGATACCCGCCGCCGCCTGGAGCACGCCGACACCGAGCAGGATGAGCGCCCACAGCCAGAGGCGGCTCGTGTCGTCGGCGCGCACGCCTTCGTCGATCGCCCGCCCGATGATGGCGGGCATCACGGACTGCGCGACCATCCAGATGATGCCGAACGCCATACCGCCGAGGACCGTCGGCAGCTGTCCCCGCGCCACCCACCACAGGTAACGACCTGGGGAGCGGACATCGGGGATGCCGGGATCTGACAGGGGGAGCTGGCGCATGACCTCTCAACGGTAGGGATCCGGCAGGTGCAGACGCCAATCAATTAGGTGCGCGGCCCAACGTGTCGCCAGCGCCTCCGGAGCATGTCATGCCACCGGGTGACGGGTTTCATCCGATGTTCGCCTTCGCGTCGTGCGGCTGAACCCGTCCCGGGTTAGCGTGGCCGGCATGCGCCCTTTCGCACCCGTTCTGCGCGGAGCCCTGGTCTCGGTCGTCGCGACCACCAGCGCTCTCGCCCTCGCACCCAGCACCCATGCTGCCCGTCCGATCACCGGCGGCTCGCCGGCTTCGGTCGCGGCGGCCACTCCGCACTCCCTGGTCGCCAAGCCGATCGTCATCGGTCACCGTGGCGCTCCGGGATATCGGCCCGAGCACACGGTGGGCTCCTACCAGCTCGCGATCCAGCTAGGCGCCGACTACGTCGAGTGCGACATCGTCTCGACCCAGGACCACAAGCTCGTCTGCCGACACGAGAACGACATCACCGGTACGACCGATGTGGCAGACCATCCGGAGTTCGCCGACCGCAAGACCACCAAGACCGTCGACGGCCAGCAGATCACCGGCTGGTTCACCGAGGACTTCACGTTGGCTGAGCTGGAGACCCTGCGCGCCACGGAGCGGCTGCCCGACGTACGGCCCGACAACACGCGCTACAACGGTGTGTACCGGGTCCCGACCTTCAACCAGTACCTCAACCTCGTGCAACGGCTCAGCAAGAAGTACCACCGGACCATCGGTGTCTACCCCGAGACGAAGCACCCGACCTACTTCGACTCGATCGGGCTCTCCCTCGAGGAGCCGATGCTCGCCGCGCTCAAGCGTCACCATCTGACCGGTCGACACGCGAAGGTGTTCCTCCAGTCGTTCGAGACCACCAACCTGCGTGAGCTCAACACGATGACGAACCTCCCCCTCATCCAGCTGTTGAACTCGACCGGTGCGCCGTACGACCTGGCGTCCACCGGCGACCCGCGGACCTATCAGGATCTCGCGACGAGAGCCGGGCTGAGGGAGATCGCGACGTACGCCGATGGGATCGGCCCGAACAAGGACATGGTGATCCCCCGGGACGCGGACGGCTATCTCACCCAGCCCACCGACCTCGTCCGCAACGCGCACGGGAACGGGTTGCTCGTCCACATCTTCACGATGCGGGACGAGAACCAGTTCCTGCCTGCGGACTACCGGATCGGCACCGACCCGAACCGCAAGGGAGATGCTGCGGGCGAGGATCAACGGTTCCTCGACGCAGGGATCGACGGGTTCTTCACCGACTTCGCCGACACCGGGGTCTTCGCGCGGGACCGCTGGCTGGACCGTCAGTCAGGCAGACCGGCAGCCTGATCCGGAGTTGTCGCCTCCGGCTCTCGTGGAGGTGGCCAGTCCTGGGTGTCCGGTCGGCGTGGGCGTAGGGCGGCCGCGAGGCCGACGACGCCGGCGGTGATCATGATGATCGGGCCACCGATCCAGGCCTGGTCGGCGTCGATGGTCTCGTTGAGCGTGAGGATCCACACGACCGTGAGGCCGGTGAAGATGGTGCCCGCCACCAACGAGACGACGTCAGTTGCATGCCGCGGGAGCATGGCTGCCTCCTGTCCAGAGCTGGGTGCTGAGGTCCTGTGCGCTCGTGTCGCCCCGCCGGGCGATGGCCAGGTCGGGGCAATCGAAGCGGAAGAGCTCGATCTCACCGAAGGTGAGGTCGACGTCGATCACGACGCGGGGGCGTCCGTCGTTGCGGGCCGAGATCACCGCGTCCTGCCCGCCGTTGCCGACGTCCTCGGTGACGGCGGCGCCGGCGATGTCGCCACCCCGCACGTGTGCGTGGATCTCGGCGTCGACGCTGGTCGGCACGATGACCTGCACCTGTCCGACGTGGCTGTCCACGACGATGGTGCGGCCGTCGAGGTTGTTGATGTCGCTCACCTCGTCGAGGTTGAGCACCAGCCGTCCTGCACCGTGCTCGTACCGACCCTGGACCGCTGCTGCCGATGTCGGCGTGTAGACCCGTTCGCCGTACGGGCCGGGGCCGATCACGACGAAGCCCGCCGTCACGAGCGCGCTGAGCAGCCCGAGCGGGATCAGCAGCTTGGCCCGGCCGAACCACGAGCCCAGGAGCAGAGCCGCTGCCGTGATCGCCAACACGGTTCCGGGGTAGACAGACGGGTGGACGTCCGCTCCGGACACGTCGACGAGCCAGATGCCGCCGAGCGTGAGGACCATGACGGCCAGGGCGATCGGCGTGAGCCGCGATCGGGGTCGCGGTTCACGGCCCAGCGGTGGGGGTTGTGGGGAGGGCGGGTAAAGGCCGCCCGGCGGTGCCGGAGGAGCACGGTCGGGAGCACGCTGCCACCACGCGGACACCTCGGCAGCTCGTTCGTCGGGCGTGACGACTGGTGACGCAGGGCTCGCTGTCGGGTCTGTGGTGGCGACTGCGTCGTGAGCGGTGCCCTGGGGCCCGGCGCCGGTATACGGCGTCGGCTGTGACGCCGCCGGAGTCGGCCGGCCGCCTCGTCGGCTGAACAGTGCGAACAGCACCAGCGCCAGCAGACTGACCGTGATGACGGCCCAGGGCCGGGGCGTGGCGAACCCGATCGCGCCCAACAGCGTGACTGCACCAGCGATGGCGGCCAGTGCCAGACCGGCCACAATCACGCGTTCGGGATCCTGGCGCAGCGCGCCCGATGCGGGGGAGTCGTAGGCGTTGTCGGACGGGATCGTCAGCCACGCAATGAGATACAGCACGATCCCCGCGCCGCCGAAGATCGTGAGCGCCCCGAAGATGATGCGGATGAGCAACGGATCGATGTCGAGGTGACGGCTCAACCCTTCGGCCACCCCGGCCAACATGCGTGGATGGCTGCTGCGACGCAGGCGGGAGAGGTCGTGGACTTGCTCACGGGTGACCCGAGGTCCGGAGTCCTGGGACGGAGATGCGTTGGTCATGTGAGCAACTGTCGTCGATGTCGGCTGCCTCGCACATCGGGGACGCCCCCGATGTTGATGTGCGCACCCTGATCCCGTGTCAGGGGCGAGTCAGGGCACACGCCCATGGTCTCGTGACCACCATGCGACGATCATGGAACCATGAGTTACCCGATCTCGGCACCCCGTCGCGTGTTTCGCGACTCCGAGGACCGGTTCCTGGCCGGTGTCGCGTCCGGTGTGGCCCGCCATCTGGGCGTTGCCACCAGCGTCGTCCGCGTCGCGTTCCTCGTGATGGTGCTGTGGAGCGGCTTCGGCGTGCTGCTGTACGCCGCCCTCTGGGCCTTCGTCCCGCTCAACGACCCGACGCTGGACGACGACCGGACCGCCCCGGGCCTCACCGCGGCGAGCCGACGCGGTTTCCGGGACAGTCCGACGGGACGGGTCATCCGCCGCCGCGACCTCGGGCTCGCCCTGTCCATCGGGGCGATCGCCCTCGGCGGGATCGTGCTGCTGCAGGTCCTCGGCCTCTGGATCAGCCCCCGGCTGTTCTGGCCGCTCCTCGTCGCCGCCGCCGGGCTGGCGCTGCTCTGGCGGCAGGCCGACGAGAGCGACCGCGAGGAGTGGCTGAGCACCTCCGGGGGCTGGAAGGCGTGGTTCCGGGTCGTGGTCGGGGCAGTTCTCCTGGTCGCGGCCATCGGCTTCGGGGTGTTCCAGGCGGGGCTTTCGGGTTCGGCCGGCCTGGGGCAGATCGTGGGGGCCATCGGCCTGGCCGTGCTCGGCCTGGGGCTGGTGCTCGGACCGTGGGGACTGCGGCTCAACCGCGAGCTGCGGCGCGAGCGAACCGAGCGGATTCGTAGCCAGGAGCGGGCTGACGTCGCCGCGCACTTGCACGACTCGGTGCTGCAGACGCTGGCGCTGATCCAGCGCCAGTCCGACGACCCGGCTGTGGTGTCACAGCTGGCACGCACCCAGGAACGTGAGCTGCGCAGCTGGCTGTTCGACCCGTCGGCAGGTACCGACGCGACCGTACGAGCAGCGCTCCAGCAGGCCGTTGGTGAGGTCGAGCTCGCCCATCAGGTCCCGATCGAGCTCGTCGTCGTCGGGGACTGCCCGGTCGAGGCACGCACCTCCGCGCTCGTCGCGGCGGCCCGCGAGGCGATGGTCAATGCGTCCAGACACTCCGGTGCCAAGCGCATCGATGTCTTCGCCGAGGTCAGTGACCGTCAGCTCGAGGTGTTCGTTCGCGACCGCGGTCGCGGGTTCGACCCGGACGCCGTTCCCGACGATCGCCACGGCGTGCGGCGCTCGATCGTCGACCGCGTCACCCGTCACGGCGGCCGGGCCGACGTGATCACCAGCCCGGCGTCCGGGACCGAGGTCCATCTCGTGATGCCATTGATCATGTCCCCGACCAGTCAAGGAGGCTGAGGTGCAAACCACGAAGAGCGGCAAGTCTCTCCGGGTCGTGCTGGTCGACGACCATGCGATGTTCCGAACGGGTGTCAAGGCCGAGCTCGGCCCCGCTGTCGACGTCGTGGCCGAGGCGGCGGATGTCGACGAGGCCGTGGCGGTCATCGACAGGGAGGTCCCCGACGTCGTGCTGCTCGACGTCCATCTCCCGGGAGGCGGCGGCACCGAGGTGCTCCGACGTACGACGACCCGGCATCCCGAGGTGCGGTTCCTCGCGCTCAGCGTGTCCGACGCTGCCGAGGACGTGATCGCGGTGATCCGCGGAGGCGCCCGTGGCTATGTCACCAAGAACATCACCGGGCCGGAGCTCGTGGCCGCCATCCGCCGGGTCAGTGACGGTGACGCGGTCTTCTCGCCGCGACTGGCCGGCTTCGTGCTGGACGCGTTCGCGGGCCAGATCGACGTCTCCGACATCGACGAGGACCTCGATCGACTGACCGAGCGCGAACGCGAGGTGATGCGGCTGATCGCTCGCGGCTACGCCTACAAGGAGGTCGCGTCGACACTGTTCATCTCGATCAAGACCGTCGAGACCCACGTCTCGAGCGTGCTGCGCAAGCTTCAGCTGTCGTCGCGCCACGAGCTGACCCGGTGGGCCAACGAGCGCAGATTGCTCTGACGTGGCGTCGGGGCTAGGTTCGCCCGGGTGGATGCCGTGCCCGAGATCTCCGACGTCCCCGCCGAGTCTCGCTACGTCCTGGACCTCGACGGTGTCCGGGCCGGCTTCATGGACTACCGCCTCCGCGGCGACGTGTTCGTCGCGGTCCACACAGAGATCGACCCGGCATACTCGGGCCAGGGCCTGGGCGACCTGCTCGTGCGGCGTGTCCTGGACCAGGTGCGCGACACCGGCATGTCGCTGCGCCCTCTCTGCCCGTTCGTGCAACGGTTCCTACAGAAGCACCGTGAGTACGACGACCTGGTGGCTCCGACGGAAGGCAGTTGAGTGGACTTCGTGCGGCACGTCCTGTTGTTCATCCACCTGCTGGGCATGGCCAGCCTGCTGGGTGGGGCGCTGGTGCAGCTGCGCGACGACACCCACGTGGTCAACTCCGCGATGCTGCACGGTGCGCTCACGCAGGTCGTGACGGGACTGCTCCTCGTCGGCGTCATCGAGGGACAGGACGACCCCGTCGACCACGGCAAGGTCGGCGTCAAGCTGGCCGTCGCGCTGGTGATCACGGTGCTGTGCTGGATCAACCGGCGCAAGGACGCGGTCCCGCGCGGCCTCTTCATGGGCATCTTGCTGCTCACCGTCGGCAACGTCGGCGTCGCAGTCTTCTGGTAGGGCGGTCGGCTCAGAGCTTCTCGACCGGTGAATAGCGCAACAGCAGCCGTTTGACTCCGGTAGACCCGAAGTCGATGGACGCCACCGACTTGTCACCGATCCCCTCGACGGTGACGACCGACCCCATCCCGAACGTGTCGTGGACGACGCGGTCACCGGGTTCGAGCGATGGAACCGGCCGCGTCCCCTTGGTCGGCTTGGGTGGTGGCGTGGTGACTTGGCGCCGGGTGATCGACGTCGAGGCGGGGATGTAACCACCGGATTCGACGTACCGGCTGGAGGCCGACGAGCTGCCCCAGACCGTCTGTGCCGACTCGGTGCGCTTCCAGTCGATGAGGGTCGCCGGCAGCTCCTCGAGGAACCGCGACGGGGGATTGTGCTGCGGTGCTCCCCAGGCTGATCGCACGACCGCTCGGGAGACGTACAACCGCTGCTGTGCCCGCGTGAGCCCGACGTAGGCGAGCCGGCGCTCCTCCTCGAGCTCGGTCGGATCGCCGAGCGAACGCGAGTGCGGGAAGATGCCGTCCTCGAGCCCGGTCAGGAAGACCACGGGGAACTCCAGCCCCTTCGCGGTGTGCAGCGTCATCAGCGTGACGACGCCGCCGGACTCGTCCTCGTCGGGAATCTGGTCGGAGTCGGCGACCAGCGCGACCCGCTCGAGGAAGTCGCCGAGGGAGGCGTCCTCGAGCTCGTCGGCGAACTCGCGGGCGACCGCCACCAGCTCGCCGAGGTTCTCGACCCGGGTCTCGTCCTGGGGGTCGTCGGACTGCTCGAGCTCGGCCAGGTAGCCGGACTTCGTGAGTACGTCCTCGAGCACGACGTCGGGGCGTGCGCCACTCTCGACCAGTGCCTGCAGCTCTTCGACCATCGCCACGAACGCCTCGACGTTGTTGAGCGACCGGGTGGCGATGCCGGGGGCGTCGACGGCGTGCCGCAGGGCCTCCCAGTACGACGTGGCGGTCCGCTGGGACAGCACCTCGACGCAGGCCTCGGCGCGGTCACCGATCCCGCGCTTGGGGACGTTGAGGATCCGGCGAAGCGACACGGTGTCGTCGGGGTTGACGAGCAGGCGGAGGTACGCGAGCGCATCACGGACCTCGCGCCGCTCGTAGAACCGCACCCCGCCGACGACCTTGTAGGGCAGGCCGACGCGGATGAACACCTCCTCGAAGACGCGGCTCTGAGCATTGGTGCGATAGAAGACCGCGATGCCTCCCGGGGTCGCGTGCTTCTCGTCACTCAGCCGGTCGATCTCCTCGGCGACGAACTGGGCCTCGTCGTGCTCGTTGTCGGCGACGTAGCCCACGATCGGCTCACCGTCGCCGGCGTCGGACCACAGGTTCTTGGACTTGCGGCCCTGGTTGCGTGAGATGACCGCGTTGGCGGCGTTGAGGATGGTCTGGGTGGAGCGGTAGTTCTGCTCGAGCAGGATGGTGCTGGCTGCGGGGAAATCTTCTTCGAACGCCAGGATGTTGCGGATGTTGGCGCCGCGGAACGCGTAGATCGACTGGTCGGCGTCGCCGACGACCATGAGCTCAGCGGGCTCGGTGGCGGGCTCGCCGGGACCGGGACCGGTCATCCCGCCGGACGTGGCGCCGACGAGGTCGCCGTCCGCCGTACGCCGGGTGGCACCGGCCCCGCAGAGCTCGCGCACCAGGACGTACTGCGCGTGGTTGGTGTCCTGGTACTCGTCGACGAGCACGTGGCGGAACCGGCGGCGATAGGTCTCGCGCACCTCGGGGAATGACTGGAAGAGGTGCACGGTCGTCATGATCAGGTCGTCGAAGTCGAGCGCGTTGGCTGCGCGTAGTCGCGCCTGGTAGGTCGTGTAGCACTCGGCGAAGGTGCGCTCGAGGTGGTTGTTCGCCCTGGCCGTGGCCACTGCTGGGTCGAGCAGCTCGTTCTTGCAGTTGCTGACCCAGTTGAGAACTGCTCGCGGGGCATATCTCTTCTGGTCGAGATCGAGGTCACGGCACACGAGGCCCATCAGGCGGCGGGCGTCGGCGTCGTCGTAGATCGAGAAGTTCGAGCCGTACCCGAGCCGGCTGACCTCGCGGCGCAGGATGCGCACGCACGACGAGTGGAAGGTCGAGACCCACATGATCTTCGCGCGGCCGCCGACGAGCTCCTCGACCCGCGCGCGCATCTCGGCGGCTGCCTTGTTGGTGAACGTGATGGCCAGGATCGAACCGGGGTGGGCCTTGCGTTGGGAGAGCAGCCAGGCGATCCGGCGGGTGAGCACCCGGGTCTTGCCGGAGCCGGCGCCGGCCACGACCAGCAGGGCCGACCCCTCGTGCGTGACCGCCTGTCGCTGGCTCGGGTTGAGTCCGTCGAGAAGCTCGTCGGCAGAGGGCCGGCGTCGTCGTGACGGGCCGTCGTCGGGGGCGTCGTTGTCCGCGGGCACGGCGGAGGAGGGCTGAACCAGAGGGGTCAGCGGGAACAGCGCAGACATGTCCCTCACATGTTACGGGGCTACGAGGACATCGCTGCGGGTCAACCAGTGGTTCGCTCCGCTGGCGCGACGCGAGGCCGAGATCAGGTCAGCGGGAGGCCGTGCTCGGCAAAGAACGGAACCGGGTCGACGGCGGTCTCGAGATCGGCGGCAAGCCGGTACTCGAAGTGCAGGTGGTAGCCGTAGGCGTTGCCGGTGTCACCGACGCGTCCGATCTCCTGGCCCTTGAGGATGCTCTGGCCCTCGGTCACCTCGATCGCCGACAGGTGGTTGTACCAGACCTCGTCACCGTTATCGAACTGCAGACGGACCTGGTTGCCGTAGGAACCGTCCCAGCCGGCCTGGGCGACCGTGGCATTCCCGACCGCGACCGCCGGAGTTCCGTACGCCGTCGCGAAGTCGATACCGGTGTGGTAGCCGGACGACCAGTAGCCACCACTCTCGCCGAACCAGACGGTGATGTGGAACCCGCTCGTCGGCAGGACCCACTGGTCGCTGGAGAGCTGTTCCGCGTAGTTCTGAGCGTCGTTCGCTGCTGACTTGAGCACCTGGTTGCGGGCGCGGGCCTGGATCTCGGCCTCGGTCTGGGGCGAGGCCTGCCCGGACGCGAGGCTCGGCCGGGCACCACCACGGCTGACCTGCGTGGCGTCCCGTCCCGCGAGCGAGGCCGACGAGAGGTTGGCCACGTAGCTGCCGTGGTGACTCGCCGTCGGCGTCGGTGTGGTCGTGATCGCCTGGCCGGCAGTGGCAGCGCCGACCGCGGCCGCCAGCAGGGCGCCCCCACCGATCATCGTCGACAACGAGATCCCGACGGTACGACGAGGGGTCGAGCCGGCCTTGCGCCGGCCGCCCTGGACGTGGTTGTCCACTGAGGCGGAAGGGGATGAATGTGCGCCTGTGGCGCTGCGCCGAGGGGTCGCCGAAGGCCTGTTGACGCGGTGCTTGCTCGCACGGTGCGACGACACGCTCACGGGTCCTTTCGGTGGGCCGGGGGGCACGAAGTTTCGAGCGTAACGGAATGGCAACGGGTTGCGAAACCCAACCCCCATTCCGCAGGTGTGAATGAGGACAAAAAGGGTACGACACGAGACTTGGCGTAGGTTTGCCGTGACGCACAGTCATCTTTCGCCGGCAGCATGAGTCAGGCCGGCGTCCGGCCGTGCAGGTCGTCGGCGGCGGACCCCAGTGTGTCGGTCGAGTCGCTCGACTTAGGTGAGCGCGCCGATGGGGCGGATCCAGCCGCTCCGGCCAGCGCGGTGCAGGTCTCGTGCACGATGCGACCGTTGATCGGGAGCGAGAGGTGGCCCACTCCCGACACCAGCACATTCCGTACCTGGAGGTCCGGGTGGTCCAGCGCGGCGTTGCGGGCCGGCACGATCAGCTGGTCGACGTCGCTGTAGAACACCAGGAACCGGGTCGAGCAGTCGGCAGGCTCCGCCAGCTCAGCCAGCACGTCGCTGCCCGGTCGCAACTGTCGGACGAGGCGGTGAGGAAGCAGCCGCGCCGCCTGGGTGCCGTGGTGCGGGCTCCCCAGGGTCACGAGGGTAGACACGACCGCGTCACCGCCCAGCCGCTGCACGTAGTAGCGGGCGATGATTCCGCCGAGGGAGTGCCCGATGACGTGCACCCGGTCGCTGCCGGTCTCGGCCGCCAGCGCCTCCACATACTCGCCGAACCGGGCGGCGGTGGCGCGGAGATCATTGGTGTGCGGCCCGTAGGAGAAGGTGCGGATGCACGTAAAGCCGCGCCGCCGAAGGCCACGTCGCAGCATGGCGAAGATCGTGCGGTTGTCGACGATGCCGTGGATCAGCACGATCGGGGTGCTCGCCGCCAGCACGTCGGCTCCGAGCAGCCCCCGCTGCGCGAGGGGCAGGTCGCCGAACCGGAACCGGGCGGGGTCGGGATTGTCGCCCCGGTCGCGGAGCAGTCCGAGCGGGTAGATCGCCGCGTGGGCGGTGACCCAGCCCACCTCGACTGCCAGCGCAGACATGGCACGCACGGCCCGGACGGTCGGCCTCAGCACTGCCCGCTCACACTCCTGTCGCGACCCCCGCGCATGGCGCAGGCCATGCGTACTCGTGGGTAGCAGGGTACCGAGGGACGCTGCGGTCGGCAGGCGACCGACCCGCCCGATGGCAGTTCGGGTCGGATTCGTTACCCTGCAAGCGTTGTATGGAGGCCCTCCGGGGCCAGGACGAGGCGGTGGGCACGTGAGTGAGCAGTCGGCTGAACAGGTGACGGGCCCGATCCGGATCGTGGTGGCCAAGCCCGGCCTCGACGGGCACGACCGCGGCGCCAAGGTGATCGCGCGCGCCCTGCGGGACGCCGGCATGGAGGTCATCTACACCGGCCTCCACCAGTCGCCCCAGCAGATCGTCGAGACCGCGCTGCAGGAGGACGCCGACATCATCGGGCTGTCCGTGCTGTCCGGCGCCCACATGACGCTGTTCCAGAAGGTGATCGAGCTGCTGCGCGAGCGTGCGGCCGACGACATCCTGGTCTTCGGTGGCGGCATCATCCCCGAGGGCGACATCCCGTTGCTCGAGGAGGCCGGAGTGGCGAAGATCTTCACCCCGGGCGCCAAGACGCAGGACGTCGTCGACTGGGTCAGGTCCGCGATGTCCACCCAGCACCCGGCAGACTGACCGCTGTTCGCAGCGGCCCCAGGTCATCGCCACCGCAGCGGCCGGCCATCCAGCGGGAGACGCAGCAGGCTGGGGTGCTTCGGCGAGGTCGTGACGGTCACCGGCTGTGCCGCCGTGTTTCCGGAGTACGCCTGGTCGCTGGCGGCGATGACCACACGGATGCGATGGCCGGCCCTGATGCGCTGGACCACACCGGGGAGCTCGATCCGTACGGGCTTGGTGACGTCGGTGACGCGCACCGGTGAGACCAGTCGGTGCTGGAGCGTCTGGGTGCCTTCGGGGGCGACGTCGTAGATCTTCGCGAACAGCACCAGCTGCGCGCCGGGGTCGGTGCCCTGGCCGGACTGGGCGACGGGTGCACGCACGTGCAACCGCAGGATGGGCGTGCCGACCACGTGGGCCTCCCTGGCCAGCGGGCGCGTGGTGAAGGCCGCGTAGGTTCCGGGACCGTCGCTCGGTGGGTTGTTGACCGGGCCGCCCTCGAGGGCCGAGGTCTCGCTGTAGCTGGTGGCAGCGCCGGGGCTGTTCGAGTAGGAGGCCTTGCCGGACGTGACGTTCGACAACCTGGATCGCAGTCGCGAGTCACCCGAGAAGTAGAGCGTCCGGTCACGGTCGCCGCCGGTGTAGCGCGACCTGCAGGCGTACGCCTCGGCTATCGCCCGACCCGCGCGTCCCGGGGCCGTGTCGTAGTGCACCCAGTCGCGGAAGTAGCAGAACCTGGGCCCGACCGGAGACTTGTGGGCGCCTCTGACGTAGTGGTTCATCCAGTGCAGGAACCGTCGGCCGAGCAGGCTGTCCCGGAGGGACTCGGCGTCGAGGTCGATCTCGCCGGGTGCGGGTGTGCCGCCGGAATGTCCCCAGGACTGCCAGATCATCCGCGTCGGCGTGCCCTGTCTACGGAGCGAGCGGTAGGTGGCCACCGCCTCCTGCAGGTCGAACAGGGTGTCGTTCTGTCCCTGGACCAGCAGGGTCGGCACCGTGACCTCGCTGACGTAGGACGTCACGGAGGCATGCCGGGCGAACGAACGCGTCTGTGCGTCGGGGTAGCCCTGCGCGTCGAGCTGGGCCTTGGCCACACAGGCGCGTTGGTCGAAGTTGGGGCAGCCGGCGTTGCGGCCAGGGTCGACGCTCGTGCCGGCAACACCGTCCGCGATGCCGACGCCGAAGAAGAAGTTGGTCCACTCCTTCTTGTAGACGCCGGGCGTGCCATACGTGACACCGCGCCGCAGCGAGGTGTTGTTGGGGGCCAGCGAGTAGCTGAGGTCGTTCCACGTGATGATCGGGATCAGCGCGTCGACCCGAGGATCCTGCTTGGCGACGGCGTACTGGATCTCCCCGCCGTAGGAGCCTCCGATCATGCCGACGCGCGGGTCACCCGGTCGCTCCTGCGCCACGAACCCGATACGGAAGGGCTTGCCGGTCTTGGCGTCGTACGCCGGCTTGCGGCCGGCCAGCACCGTGACGAGCTGTTTGCCGGCCGTCCCGTCGTAGGCCGGACGGTCGAGGTAGATCCTGCAGTCCGATCCCCCGAACCCCAGGCCCGAGTAGCTGAGCACGACGTATCCCTCGCGGGCGAACCCGCGCCCGATGCCTTGCTGGTTGGGGTCGTCCTTGGCGCCGCCGAAGCCGTTGGTCGTGAGGATCGCCGGGGCCCGATGCTGCCGGTCCGTGCCTTTCGGGCGGTACAGGTCGGCCACGATCGAGCAAGCGATGTCGCGCCGGGGGCCGACCTTGACCGGAATCGTGATGGCGCGCTTGGTGTACGCCGCCGGCCGGCCGGTACTGGCGGTTGCGGTGGGGGCTGACGGGCCGGACACCGTTGCCAGGGCTCCCAGCAGGCAGGTAGCAACGGTGATCGGCAGTAGGGCAGGACGCGACGGACGTGCGGGCACGGTTCCTCCGAGAGCTCGCGGGCGGACCTGGGTCCAACGACGAAGGCGTGGCGGAGTTAGTCCGTGTCCGCGTGCGAGGTGACGAACGAGCCGACCAGCCGTGCCACGTCGGCTGCGTGCGTGTGTGGTGCCCAGTGCCCGGCATCGATCTCGACGCGGGTGAGGTCACTCACGAATCTCGGGAGGTCCCTGAAGAACGCCGGCGTCACGTACTTGTCACCAGTCGGCACGATCAGCTGGACCGGGAGGTCCGTGTACGGGCCGCCGGGGACCCTGGGCCGGTGGCCACCGAGGTTGGCGCGGTACAGGTTGACGCCCCGAGCCGCGTCGTCCGGCAGTGAGTCCGCGAAGTGGTACCGACCTGGCTCCCGGTTCGCGATCAGCCGGCGGTTCACCGCCCGCAGCACCAGCTCGGGGAGCAACGGGACCTGGAAGGCGAAGATGTACCACGAGTGCAGCGCCTGACCGAGCGCCTCGCGCTTGCGGTCCCACCCGCCGCGCCGAGCCGCTCCCATCAGGGCGCTCACATGGTCAAGGCAGGGACCGCTGATCGTCGTGTACGTCGAGATCCGGCCGGTCAGCGGGGCGTCCGAGGTGGCGCGGACGACGGCGTCCCAGGCCTGGATGGAGCCCCAGTCGTGACCGACCAGATGGACCGGCACGTCGGGTGAGACGGCGTCGATCACGGCGGCCAGATCGGCACGCAGCCCCTCGAGCCGGTAACCCGCCCGGCTGGACGGGACGCCGGAGTCGCCGGCACCGCGGACGTCGTAGACCACGCAATGGAAGTCGTCGACGAGCTGCGCGACGACGCGGTTCCACACCACGTGGGTGTCGGGGAACCCATGGACGAACACCACGGTCGGCCCGGTGTTCGGTCCCTCCCACACGGCGAGCGGCAGTCCGTCGGACTCGACACGGCGGCGAGTCATCGAGGGCTCTGCAGGGTCGGGCACGGTGAGAGCTCCTCGGGATGGGGGATGCGGACCCCGATTCTGCCAAACGACCCGGGCATGGCTAGGGTGCAAAGGATTTCCTTCCCACGCCGACAGGCATCAAAAGGACGGCACACAATCGTGGACTTGATGGAGTACCAAGCCAAGGAGCTCTTCGCGAAGCATGGCGTCCCGGTGTCCATGGGCACCGTGGTCGAGAACGCCGAGGACGCCCGGGCTGCCGCTGAGAAGCTCGGGGGTCGCGTCGTCGTCAAGGCCCAGGTCAAGGTCGGGGGCCGCGGCAAGGCTGGTGGCGTCAAGCTCGCCGAGACACCGGAGGACGCGGTCGCCAGGGCGAACGAGATCCTTGGCATGGACATCAAGGGCCACACCGTGCGCCGTGTCCTGATAGCGCCCACGGCCGACATCGCCGAGGAGTACTACTTCTCCTTCCTGGTCGACCGGGCCGCCCGGCAGTACCTCTGTATCGCCAGCACCGAGGGTGGTGTCGAGATCGAGGTCACGGCTCACGAGAAGCCCGAGGCCATCGCGCGCGTGGGCATCGACCCGCTGGTGGGTGTCGACGACGCCAAGGCGCGCGAGATCGTCGAGGCCACCGGGTTCGCGGCCGATCTCGCCGACGAGGCGGCCGAGGTCATCAAGCAGCTCTGGACGGTCTTCGTCGAGGAGGACGCATCCCTGGTCGAGATCAACCCGCTGGTGCGGCTGGGTGACGGTCATCTCGACGCGCTCGACGGCAAGGTCACCCTGGATGACAACGCCGACTTCAGACACCCGGACCACTCCGCGTTCGAGGACAAGGCCGCGGCGGACCCGCTCGAGGCCCAGGCCAAGGCGAAGGGGCTGAACTACGTCAAGCTCGACGGCGCGGTCGGCATCATCGGCAACGGCGCCGGTCTCGTGATGTCCACCCTCGACGTGGTCGCGTACGCCGGCGAGCGCCACGGTGGTGTCAAGCCCGCCAACTTCCTCGACATCGGCGGTGGAGCGTCAGCGCAGGTGATGGCCGACGGACTCCACATCATCCTGGGCGACCCGCAGGTCAAGAGCGTGTTCGTGAACGTGTTCGGCGGCATCACCTCGTGCGACGAGGTGGCCAACGGCATCGTCCACGCCCTGGGCCTGCTCGGCGACGAGGCCAACAAGCCGCTCGTCGTCCGGCTGGACGGCAACAACGTCGACGAAGGCCGGAGCATCCTTTCCGACGCGGCGCATCCGCTCGTGACGATGGCCGACACGATGGACGGCGCGGCCGACCGCGCCGCTGAACTGGCAGCGAGGTAGCAGCGACCATGGCCATCTTCTTGACCGAGAACAGCCGCGTCATCGTGCAGGGCATGACCGGGTCCGAAGGATCGAAGCACACCCAGCGGATGCTGACGGCAGGTACCGACATCGTCGGTGGCGTGACGCCGGGCAAGGGTGGCCAGAGCGTCGACTTCTCCGGCGCCACCGTGCCGGTCTTCGGTTCCGTCTCGGAGGCCGTCGAGGCGACCGGTGCCGACGTCAGCGTCGTCTTCGTGCCGCCCAAGTTCACCAAGGGCGCGGTGGTCGAGTCCGTCGACGCCGGTATCCCGCTGATCGTGGTGATCACCGAGGGCGTACCGGTCAAGGACACGGCGGAGTTCTTCGCGTACGCGCAGTCCAAGGGAACCTCGCGCATCATCGGGCCGAACTGTCCGGGGCTGATCAGTCCCGGCAAGTCCAACGCGGGCATCATTCCGGCCGACATCACCAAGCCGGGTCGAATCGGCCTGGTGTCGAAGTCCGGCACGCTGACCTACCAGATGATGTACGAGCTGCGCGACTTCGGTTTCTCGTCCGCAGTCGGCATCGGCGGCGACCCGATCATCGGAACCACGCACATCGACGCGCTGCAGGCCTTCGAGAACGACCCGGACACCGACGCGATTGTGATGATCGGGGAGATCGGCGGCGACGCCGAGGAACGTGCTGCGGCGTACATCAAGGACCACGTGACGAAGCCGGTCGTCGGGTATGTCGCCGGGTTCACGGCGCCCGAGGGCAAGACGATGGGGCACGCCGGGGCGATCGTGTCGGGTTCCTCCGGCACGGCCGAAGGCAAGAAGGAGGCGCTCGAGGCCGCCGGGGTCAAGGTCGGCAAGACGCCGTCCGAGACGGCCGGCCTCATGCGCGAGCTGCTGCAGGGCTAGGTCGCCGCTGCCTGCGAGCTCATGTGTCCCTGCAACCTGTCCCTCGATCACGGTGCGACGTACGACTTCTGTCGGGTCACCCTCGTGTTCAACATTCGTGACGGGCCATCGGGCCCTGATGGCGTCGCTGTATGCGCTGGGTGTCATGAGCGCGACGTGGATGGCAGTCGTCGCCGGCTTCATCGCCGTCGAGAAGGTCCTCGTGTGGCGCCGGACGGCGACGTACGGCACAGCCCTGGCGCTGCTTGCGCTCGGTCTGCTCCGCCTGGTGGCACCGGACGCCATGCCGGCTCTCACGGCTCCAGGGAACGACCCGATGCCCGCGATGGGGTCCTGACGGTATCGACCACCGGTGTCCCAGCTCTCGACGTCAGTTCTGGGTGACCCGCAGGGCAGCGCGACGTACCAAGGCTCCGAACTCGCCCGGGTTGAGGTCGAAGCGTTCCGTCGGTGTGAACGTCATCTGGCCAACGGTCGTACCTACCCGGAACAGTGCCATCCGGAACGTGAGGTCGCGGTTCTTGGATGCGGCCAACGTGATCGTCCAGATCTTCCCGATCCCCGGGGCCAGGCGCACCGTCCGGGACGCTGCCACGTCGAGGGACAGCTGACGGTCGTGGCAGGAGCGGACGTTCTTGGTCACCCTGGCCACGAACGCGTTCGCCGCGGCGACGTTCCTGAACGTGCCACGGGTCTCGGTCATGCCGAAGATCGTCGCCAGCGTCTGCGCGCTGGGTACGACGAAGCTGCGCGCCGCGACCTTCGTCGCCCTCCCGCCGGTGAAATCGGCGCGGTCGCACTGGGTTGCCGCCGGGTTTTTGCGCACGGTGCTGGGTGACGTGGCCATCCATGGCTCGGTCAGGCCCTCGAAGACCGGCAGGTCGATCGCTGTCAGGAACCCCTTCGCCTTGTCGATGCGCGGGGGTACCTGCGACACGATCGCGTACGGCCGTCGAGAGCAGCCCCCCATGCTCATGGAGCACAAGGACTGGACGGACGACGCCGCGACCCGGACCAGCTCCTGGGGCGACGCGGGGAGGGCGCCGGGGGTATCGACCACCCACACGGTCGTCGCCACTCCGGACTGGCTGATCGAGATGAGCTGCGAGCGCACGCCACCGTCGTCGACGTACTTCAACGAGATGAGGACGGACGCGTCGCCGACTCCCCGCACCATGCTGTAGGTGCTGATCTCGTGGTTGTCGGCCCGGCAGGCCGAGAACGACTTGACCAGCCTTTCGTAGGTGCGGTCGGCGGCCTGGATAGAGGTCGAGACCTCGAGCGCCTCGGTCGCGACCGCTGTCTGGGCGCCGCGACCCGAGGTGAAGGTCTTGACCCAGAAGTGCGCTGCCAACTTGTCGACCGGAACAGTCGGGAGGCAGGGGTCGTAGGAGGCCGCGGTGCCGAAATCGGTGGAGGTGGCGCGCACCTGCCACGGGCTCGCGAGCTTGAGCTGCGCGACCGTCGAGACCGGTGCGAGCACCGCTTCGTCGATCTGGTCGCCCGGTGCCGGCAGCACTGTCGGCCCCGGACGTGTCGGGTCGGCTGCGCCGGGACCCCGAGCAGCGACGTTCTCGGGCTGAGCCGCGGTCAGGGCACCCGCGCCGATGACGAGCGCCAGTGAGCACAGGGCGACCAGACCCATGTGCGACCGGCGCCGGCGGTTGCCCTCACGCCGGAGTCGTGATGCGCGCTCGACCGGCTCGTCGGCGAGGTCGCGGCGCAGATCCTGGAGTGCGGACCGGATGGCGGCATCCGTGACCTCGAGACCGTGGTCGGCGAGGACGAGGGTCGAGCTGGCGAGCGATCGTCGCGCGGCGTCGTCGGTGACGCCCGCTTCCCGTGCGGCCACAGCCAGGTCGAGGCGGGCCAGGTGGTGCAGAACGAGCAGCCGTCGATCGTTGGCCGGCAGCGACTGCAGCGCCGCCAGCAGGGGACGGTGCTCGTCGGCGGTGTGCAGCGCGCGGACGTACCACGGGGTACGCGCCTGGTTGAGGCTTCGACGGGAGGCCCGGAAGGCGACCTCGCGCAACCAACCGTCCTTGTCCTGCCGGCCGGCGAGCTTGCGCCAGTGGTGTCCGGCGGAGACGTAGGCGTCCGCCAGGGCACGTTGCGCGACTTCGGGGTCGCCACAGTACGCGTACACCTGCAGGAGCAGCCGCGACCGCGACTCGCGGTAGAACGCGCTGAACGCGTCTGCTCGCGACATGACGGGCTCCTCGGGTGCGGTCGCGCCTGTCGGACGCGGGCCGTGATCGGGCTGGGAAGGCGCAAACCGAGCGCCCAAGGGACGGGCGGCCCAGCAGGCTGACCCCTCGACGGTAGACGATGGGAGACCCCGATTTCCATTCGTAGGCCGGGGGCCGCGTTCGCAGGGACTCGTCAGAGGCGGGGTGGACGCCTGGATTCGGCGTGTCCGTGCTGGCCGCGCGCCGCCGGTCGGCGACGATGAACGGGATGACCGAGCTGATGTCGCGTCCCATCCTGCGGGTGAAGGCGACCGCCGAGCCGCCGCGCCGGCCGATCGTGCTCTCGGCTGTCATGGCAGGGGCCGCTGCGGCACTCATCGGACTCGTGCTCAGCGTCTCGGTCGCGGTAGGTGTCTGGTTCGCCGGTGACACCGGCTCCTTCGGTGCCGCAGTCCGCGTCGGTGCCTTCGGCTGGCTGCTCAGCCACGGCACGGGTGTCGAGGTCTCGGGCACCTCGGTCACGGCGATACCACTGGGTTTTCTCGCCCTTTTCGCATTTCTGGTCTACCGGGCCGGTCGCTGGAGTGGCGCCACGTCCGCTGTGCGACACGGTGGGGATGTCCTCAGCGGCGCCGTGCTCGTGGCGCTCGGCTACGCGGGGGTCGGTGGCGTGGTCAGCCGGATTGCGGAGTCGTCGAACGTGCACGCCGGACTGTTGCGCACGCTGGGGGTGCTGAGTGCCGTCGGGTTGCTCGCCGGCGGTCTGGGCGTGGTCCGGGGCTCGGACTCGGTCGAACCCGTGCTGGCGCTGCTGCCGGTGACGGTCCGCGCGCTGCTGCGTGGAGCGGCTGCAAGTGTCGCGGTCATGGTGCTGACGTCGGCGTTGCTGTTCGTGGGCTCGTTCGTCGTCCACTTCTCACAGGCAGTCACCCTGCAGGAGGGGTTGGCGGCCGGCGTCGTGGGGTCGCTGTCACTGGCGGTGATCGGGGTGGCGACGGTCCCGAACGCGGTGCTGTGCGCAGGGGCGTTCATCGCCGGACCCGGTTTCCAGGTCGGCACCGGTACTGGGGTCGCACCGGCCGAGGTCCGGCTCGGAGCCATGCCCGACTTCCCAGTGCTGGCCGCGCTGCCGGCCAACTCGGGCCACGCCTGGTGGCAGGTCGTGCTGGTGCTCCTGCCCGTCGTGGCGGGTTGTGTCGCCGGCCTGGTGACGCAGCGCCGCGATCCGGCTTTCGCTCTCGACCAGGCGGCGCTGCGGGGTGCCGCCAGCGGGTTGCTGGGCGGTCTCGTCTTCGGCGCACTGACCTGGCTCGCCCGCGGCAGCGTCGGACCCGGGCGCATGCAGGACATCGGGCCTGACGTCCTGCCGGTGGTCGCGGTCTGCGGGCTGGCGTTCCTGGTCGGAGGAGCGGTCGCGGCCGGTGCCGCACGTTGGTGGCAGGCCGCGAGAGAGGGAGAGCGCAAGGGCGACCCGACCGCGCCGGCCGCCGGGTCGCTATCGTGAGCGCGGCGTCCCTGACCGGTCGCTGATCCACCCGGCCTCGCCCAGCACTCCCGCAACGTCGTCCTCGAGGAGCCATCAGCAGGTGTCCGTACGCCTTGTCGTCCTGGTCTCCGGGACGGGCAGCAACCTGCAGGCGCTGCTCGACGCCTGCAGCGATCCGGCGTACGGCGCCGAGGTGGTGGCCGTGGGCGCCGACCGGCCGGGAACGCTGGCGGTTCGCCGCGCTACCGACGCCGGGGTGCCCACGTTCGAGGTCGAGCTCACCTCCTTCGCCAGCCGCGCCGAGTGGGACGCGGCCCTCACCGAGCAGGTGGATTCCCACACCCCGGACCTGGTGGTCTCGGCCGGTTTCCTCAAGCTGGTGGGCCCGGTCTTCCTCGCCAGGTTCGGCGGACGGTTCGTCAATACGCACAACGCCCTGCTCCCGTCGTTCCCCGGAATCCACGGGCCGCGTGACGCTCTGGAGTACGGCGTGAAGATCACCGGCGCGACGCTGTTCGTGGTCGACGAAGGAGTCGACACGGGCGCGATCGTTGCGCAGGTCGCCGTACCGGTCGAGGACGGCGACGACGAGGACATGCTGACCGAACGCATCAAGATCGCTGAGCGCGCCATGCTGGTCGACCAGATCGGACGGATGGCGCGCGACGGCTTCACCATCGACGGCAGGAAGGTCACGATCCCATGACCGCGGACACCAGTTCCCACGCATCGGCAGACGCCGGACGGCGACCGATCAGACGTGCCCTGGTCTCCGTCTACGACAAGGCTCGTCTCGATGAGCTGGCGCAGGCACTCTCGTCGGCCGGCGTGGCCATCGTGTCGACCGGCTCGACGGCAGCAAGGATCGCCGACGCGGGTTCCGCGGTGACGAAGGTCGAAGAGCTGACCGGGTTCCCCGAGTGTCTCGACGGTCGGGTCAAGACGCTGCACCCCAAGGTGCACGCAGGCATCCTGGCGGACCTGCGCCTCGACTCGCATCGCGCGCAGCTCGCAGACCTCGGGATCGAGCCGTTCGACCTCGTGGTGTCGAACCTGTACCCGTTCGGCGACACCGTGCGGTCCGGCGCCACTCCCGACGAGTGTGTCGAACAGATCGACATCGGCGGGCCCTCGATGGTCCGCGCCGCGGCCAAGAACCACCCGAGCGTTGCGATCGTGACGTCTCCGGACCAGTACGACGAGGTGCTCGCCGCGCTGGATGACGGTGGTTTCACGCTGGCGCAGCGGCAACACCTGGCGGCCGCCGCCTTTGCGCATACGGCGGCGTACGACGTCGCGGTGGCCGACTGGTTCGCCCGCGAGCTGACGGCGGACGATGAGCAGGTCTGGCCGACGTTCGTGGGTCGGACGTACGAGTGCTCCGGAGTGCTGCGTTACGGCGAGAACTCCCACCAGCGGGCGGCGCTCTATGTCGACCCGTCGGCCGAGCCGGGGCTGGCCCAGGCAACGCAGCTGCATGGCAAGGA
This sequence comes from uncultured Actinomycetota bacterium, assembly GCA_963750495.1. Classification (GTDB taxonomy): domain Bacteria; phylum Actinomycetota; class Actinomycetes; order Propionibacteriales; family Nocardioidaceae; genus JANLYC01. The sequence goes on along the minus strand of CAVVQV010000004.1, from coordinate 1,222,764 downwards.
GATGAGCTACAACAACTACGTCGACGCCCAGGCGGCGTACCGGGCGGCCTACGACTTCGATGCTCCCGCTGTCGCGATCATCAAGCACGCCAACCCGTGTGGCATCGCGGTCGGGTCCGACGTTGCAGACGCGCATGCCAAGGCGCATGCGTGCGATCCCGTGTCGGCGTTCGGTGGGGTCATCGCGACGAACCGGCCGGTCACGGGAGCGATGGCCGCGCAGGTGGCGGAGGTGTTCACCGAGGTCGTGGTCGCGCCGGCGTACGACGACGATGCTCTCGACCTGCTCACCCAGAAGAAGAACGTGCGGCTGCTCGTGACCGGTGCGCCGCCCGCGGTCGCCGTGGAGGCGCGCGAGATCAGCGGCGGAGTCCTGTTGCAGGAGCCGGACCGGTTCCAGTCCGCGGGTGACGACCCGGCGACGTGGACGCTCGTGACGGGTGCGCCGCTCGACGAGGCCGACCTGGCTGAGCTGGCCTTCACGTGGCGGGCCTGCCGTTCGGTGAAGTCCAACGCGATCGTGCTGGCGGCCGGCGGCGCAACGGTCGGCGTCGGGATGGGCCAGGTCAACCGGGTCGATTCGGCGCGCCTTGCGGTGGCACGGGCCAGTGACCGTGCGGCAGGGTCGATGGCAGCGTCGGACGCGTTCTTCCCGTTCCCGGACGGTCTCGAGGTGCTGCTGGAGGCCGGGGTGCGCGCCGTCATACAGCCGGGTGGGTCGATGCGCGACGACGTGGTCATCGAAGTGGCCAGGGCGGCCGGTGCGACGATGTACTTCACCGGCACCCGCCACTTCGCGCACTGAGGCTCCAGCCGACGGGTGGTCGGACCACCGATGAGTTCGCAGGTGGAGCGTGGTCGAATCGGGTGCACACCACCAGAGCCGACGCGAGGAGTAGCACCGTGACCACCATCGATGGGACGGGCGGCTCGACGGGCACCGGCCAGTACGCCGGCGTCAACGGCATCAACCTGTACGTCGAGGCCCGAGGAACGGGGCGGCCACTGATCCTGCTGCACGGCGGGCTGGGCTCGGGGAGATGTTCGGCTCGATCCTGCCGGTGCTCGCTGAGCGACACCAGGTCATCGCTGTCGACCTGCAGGGTCACGGCCGGACCGCCGACGTCGATCGGCCCCTCGACATCCGGCCGATGGCCGATGACATCGTGGCGCTCATCGACCACCTGGAGCTCGACCAGCCGGACCTGATGGGCTACTCGCTGGGCGGCGGGGTCGCACTCGTTCCGGCGGCCAAGTTTCCGCGCTCCTCGCCGTCGCGGCTCTCGCCTTCCTGGACGACTAGCTGTCTCGCTGTCGGGCGCTACGCGTCGGGAACGAGCACGAAGACGCCCCACCCCAGATAGCGGCGGACGAAGCCCAGGTGCCGGGACCGCCCCGTGGCCAGGAAGTCACGCATCGCCGGCGCCTCGGCATCATCTGGGTTGGCCACCAGCCAGTTCCGCACCGTCCACCACTGCGAGGCGGCATACCGGTCCCACGAGTCTCCGTCAGCGAGCACCATCTCGACGAGCTCGAGGCCGGTCGCCTGCAGGCGGTCGACCAATCCGGGCAGGCTCGTGAACCCGTCGTACGCCGCGACAGCCGCGGCCGGTGGGTCGTCGTTCCAGAAGGGCTCCCCGATCAGCAGCACTCCATTCGGAGCAGCCCAGTGCCTCAACATCGCGGCACTGGCCTCGAGACCGCCCCCGAACCACATGGCACCCAGGCAGGACACCAGGTCGAACTTCTCGGCTGTGACGAAATCGGCTCCGTCGCTGTGCGTATAGGTGACGCGGTCTGCAACTCCGAGCTGGTCGGCCCGATCGCGAGCGGCGGCGAGGAAGACCTCGCTCACGTCGACGCCAAGGCCTGAGCTGCCGTAGGCCGACGCCCACTGGCACAAGAGCTCGCCCTTGCCGCAAGCGATGTCGAGGATGCGCGTCGTCGGCCCGACCCGTGTCACCTCGCCGAGCAGCATCAGCTTCTCGTGCGTGAACGGGTTGAGGATCCGGTGTTCGGCCTCGGCGATCTCGTGGTGGCGAAGCGACATGGCGACGACCCTTGCACCCGAGCCGGCCGCTCACCAACCCAATTTCGGGCCTGGCCCTCGCCGCGGGCCTCTCGTGACACAATCGGCGCGTGACTGCGCGGATTCTGGACGGCAAGGCGACGGCGGGGGCCATCAGGGACGACCTCAAGAAACGGGTCGAGCGGCTGGCCGAGCACGGCGTCACGCCCGGCCTCGGAACGGTGCTCATCGGGGACGATCCCGGCAGCATGTCGTACGTGGCCGGGAAGCATCGGGACTGCGCACAGGTCGGCATCGCCTCCTTGCGAGAGCACCATCCAGCCGACATCACCCAGGAGTTCCTCGAGGAGCGCATCGCCGCGCTCAACGACGACCCGTCCTGTACCGGTTTCATCGTGCAGCTGCCACTACCGCGGCACCTTGACGCCCAGCGTGCCCTCGAGCTGGTCGATCCCGACAAGGACGCCGACGGCCTGCATCCGATGAACCTCGGCCGGCTCGTCCTCATGGCGGACGCGCCGCTGCCCTGCACGCCTCGCGGCATCGTCGAGCTGCTGACGGCGTACGACATCAAGCTTCCGGGTGCTGAGGTCTGCGTGATCGGACGCGGCATCACCGTCGGTCGCCCGCTCGGCCTGCTCCTGACTCGTCGCGCCGAGAACGCGACCGTGACCCTGTGCCACACCGGCACCGTCGCTCTTGCCGAGCACACGCGTCGGGCCGACGTGATCGTCGCTGCCGCCGGCGTCGCCGGGCTCGTGACAGCGGACATGGTCAAGCCGGGTGCGGTGCTGCTCGACGTCGGAACGTCCCGCACGGACGCAGGGCTGGTCGGCGACGTCTCGCCGGATGCAACGGAGGTCGCCGGTTGGCTGGCGCCGATGCCCGGTGGTGTCGGGCCCATGACGCGAGCGATGTTGCTCACCAACGTCGTCGAAGCTGCCGAGCGTTCGGCCGGTCTGTCTTGACGCTCCGTTGAACTGGCTGAAGCGACCATCGACCTCCGGCGGCATCGTCTATCTGGCTGTCGTCGGCGGCGTATGTGCGGGACTGGTACTGGTCAGCGCCGGGGCCTGGCGCGGGGGTGTCGTCACGATGGGTGTGAGCTTCGTGGTGGCGCTGGCGGCCCGCGCGGTGCTTCCCGAGGAGCGCGCAGGAATGCTGCGGATCCGCAGCCGGTACGTCGACCTCACGGCGATGGCCATCTGCGCCGGCGGCATGATCGTGCTCGCCGTGGTCATCCCCAGTCGCGGCTAGTCCGACCAGTCATCCCCACCTCGTCGCGACTCCTGCGCAGCGCGCCCGGAAACCTGTTGGCGGCCAGGCTCCGAGGGCTAGAGTGAGCCCAAATTGGTGCGTATGAAGAAATGAGTTGATCGATGCGCAACAAAGCGCAGCCGATGGCCGTGGTGCACAACGCGTTGACGTCGGCCCGCTACGAAGTGCTCCCCACTGCGAAGATCGAACAGGCCATCGTCGACCACGTGCCGCTCGACGTGACCCTGACGGTCACCGCGAGCCCCACCAAAGGCATCGGCGCGACCCTGGACCTGACCGAGCGGCTGACCGGGCACGGCTACCAGGTAGTTCCGCACCTGGCTGCGCGGATGATCAGCGGGCCGGCCGAGCTCGAGGAGATCGTCACGAGGCTGCGTGCCCTCGACGTGACCAACGTCTTCTGCCCCGCCGGAGACGCCGACCCCCCGGCGGGCGAGTACACCGGGTCCATCGCCCTGCTCGAGCACCTGACCGCGATGGGCCGCCCCTTCGCCGAGGTGGGCATCACGGGGTATCCCGAGAGCCACCCGGCCATCGAGGACGACATCACGATCCAGTCGATGTGGGACAAGCGCGCGCATGCCACCTACGTCGTGAGCAACCTGTGCTTCGACGCCGACACGATCGCCACGTGGTTGAAGCGGATGCGCAAGCGTGGCATCGATCTCCCCGTGCTCATCGGTCTGCCCGGGCCGGTCGAACGCACCAAGCTGCTCACGATGGCCGGCAAGATCGGAGTCGGGCAGTCCGTGCGGTTCCTCAAGTCCCACGCCTCCGCCTTTGCCAGGATCGCCGCACCCGGTGGATTCAGTCCGGAACGGTTTCTGCTCAAGGCGGCGCCGGCGCTGGGCGACCCCAGCCTGCGGGTCGCCGGCCTCCATCTCTTCACGTTCAACCAGGTCGCCGAGACGGAGACCTGGCGCCAGGAGCTGCTGGCGCGATGACGCTCGTAGCCGCGCTCAGCAGTCGAGCACGAGACCTTCGAGCTCGCGCTCGAGGCCGGTCGTTCCGACATCGATTCGCGTCAGCGGTAGGCCGATGGCGGCTGCTGCTTGTTGCGCGACCGTCTCCGTCTCGGCGTCGAGCTCCTGAGCGAGCCAGATGACGCGCGTGTAGTGGCCGAAGTACGTGTCGCGCAGCTCGGGGTAGCGGTCGAGCCCGAGCTCGGCCAGCACGGTCCGCGCGAACGACCGCGCCAGGAAGTCAGTGAGCACGTAGGTGCCCGGTTGCTCGTCGAAGAAGCGTTGCAGGCGCTCGGGTCCGGCGTACACGTCGTAGCAGTGCAACCCCGCCAGCCGCGTCATCGACAGCCGCTCGCAGACCTCGTCGAGTGCCCCGTACGTGCCGCAGTCGGCATACCCGACCGCCAACCGGTCGTAGCGGGGACTCAGCTCAGCTGCGAGGCGTTCCACCTCGCCTGCGATGAGATCGGGGCGGTTGTGCAGCAGCGGAGGCAACGGGTAGACATCTGCAGACCAGCCGCGTCGGGTGACGATCTCCTTGCAGGGTTGGGAAATCGCACCGCAGGCGATGATGGCCACGACTCCCGTACGGGCGGTCCTGATGGGATCTGCATCGCCGCTGAGGCCGGGAACCGGAGGCATGCCGGCGTGCGCGTCAGCTGGGGAAGGCAAGCTGGTCGACGAACCGGTCGTTGAAGTCGGGACGGTCGGAGAGCTCGACATACGTCACCTCCTCCAACAATGCTGCGGCACCCTTGCGCTCCTGCATGCTGAGCAGTGTCATCTTGGCGCCCTCGCCTGCGACGTTGCCCGCACTCACGATGCGTAGCACCGGAAGTTTGGGCACGAGCCCGATCCGGACCGCGCTGGCCGGCGACAGATACGACCCGAATGACCCGGCGAGCAGCACCTGCTGTACATCGGCTTGCTCGACTCCGAGCTCTTCGAGCATCAGCGTCCAGCCGGTCGAGATGGCAGCCTTGGCGAACTGCAGCTCGCGCACGTCGCGCTGGCTCAGGTAGACCGAGTCGGCGAGCGCACGCTTCCCGTCCTCGTGCCACGCCAGGGCGAAGACGCGCTCACCGTTGATCTCACCGAGCCGGTCCTTGAGGCCAGGCAGCCGTTCAGCGGTCTGCTCGTCGGTGAGGAAGCGCCCTGACGAGTCCAGCAGCCCGACTCGGACGAGCTCGGCGACGGCGTCGACCAGTCCTGACCCGCAGAGTCCCTGCGGAGCCACGTCGCCGATCACCTGGCAAATCACGGACCAGTCGTCGCCGATCTGGATGACCTCGATGGCGCCGTCAGCAGCTCGCATGCCGCAGCGGATGGCGCCACCCTCGAACGCCGGTCCGGCCGGGGCCGCTGTGGAGACGATCCGTTCACCGTCACCGAGCACGATCTCGCAGTTGGTGCCGACGTCGATGAAGAGCCGCATCCGCTTGTCGCGATCCATGCCGGAAGCGAGCATGCCTGCGACGATGTCACCGCCGACATAGGCACCGAGCGCCGGCAGCACGACGGCTCGCGCCCGGGGGTGCACATGGACGCCGAGGTCGGTCGCGAGCAGCTCCGGCAGAGTGGCCGACGACATGATGAACGGGGCGACACCGAGCGGCTCGGGGTCGATGCCGAGGGCAAGTGCGGTCATGGTCGCGTTGCCGGCGACCGCGATCTCGTAGATCTCAGCGGGGTCGATCTCGGCCTCGGTGCAGACTTCGCGGGTCAGCTCGTCGAGCGTCGCGTGCGCCAGCTCCTGCAGGCGTCCGAGTGCATCGGGATCCATCATGGTGGCGCTGATCCGGGTGATGACGTCTGCGCCGAACGGCTGCTGCTTGTTGAGCATGGAGGCGACGGCAGCCGGCGTCCCGGTCGACGTGTCGAGCAACGTGGCCACCACGGTCGTCGTACCCAGGTCGAACGCGATCGCATAGCGGCGGTCCGTGGTGTCCCCAGGCTCGACGTCGATGAGAACGTCGTCCACCACCACAGCGGTGTACTTGAAATCGGACTGGCGAGCCACACTCGGGATGCGGCGCAGCGCGTACAGGTCGACCCGGAGCTCGAGATCGTCGATCTCCGCCAACAGCCGCGCGAGGTCGGTGGCCTGGTCGGAGAGCGTCGGCTCTGTCAGCTCGACGTACCGCTTCTGGATGGCTGGCCGCAGGATCACCTGCCGTCCTACTCCCACGGTCGCGGCCTTGGGCCGGGTCATGAGCGGCGGCACCTCGACGGTCAGGTCTGTCGTGGCCTGGGCGAGACAGGCGAGCCGCCAGCCGCCGTCGAGCTGCTCGCCGGTGAACGACCGTACGTCGAGCCGTGAGATCGGCACGCTGCCGTCGACGATCTGCACCTTGCACTTCTTGCACGTGCCGTGGCCACCACAGGTCGAGTCGATCGCGATGCCGTTCCAGCTGGCTGCGTCGAAGACGCTGACACCCGGTGGCACTCGCACCTCGCGGTCCGAGGGCGTGAAGTGGAGACGCACGCGACCGGTGCCGTCATGGGTCGGCGCCTCGGTGGCCGTGTCGAGCGGCGGCACGATGAGGCCTTCCCGACGCAGCTCCTCGGGATTGATCGAGGTGTCCGGCCCGAAGCCTGCCGTCATCGCGCGGCGGCCCCCGCAGGGATGTCCTGGGTCGCTGCCTCAGCGGCGGCCTTCTCGGCGGCCTGCCGGGCCCGGTGCGCCGCGATCCAGTTGCCGCCCCACTCGTCGTGCCCGAGCAGCAGGTCGGCCGCCTTGACCGCCTCGACGATCTGCGGTGTCCGGGTGTCCATGATCGCGCTGGTCAGTCCCACCGCCATGGCCATCGGCAAGAACGTGGCGTTGATCGTGTGGCGGCCGGGCATCCCGAACGACACGTTGGAGGCACCCAGCGTCATGTTGACGCCGAACTCGTCGCGGATGCGCTGGATCGTCTCGTACGCCACGTTGACGATGTTCGGATCGGCGCCGATCGGCATGGCGAGTGGGTCGATGACGATGTCCTCCGGTGCCAGGCCGTACTTGTCGACGGCCGTGTCGAGGATCTTCTTCGTCAGCACGAGCCGCTTGTCGGCTTCCATCGGGATCTCGTCGTGGTCGTTCGGCAGCGCGATCACTGCGGCGCCGTAGTGCTTCACCATCGGCAGGATCTCGGCCATCCGGTCGTCCTCGGCGGTGATCGAGTTGACCAGGGCACGCCCCTCGTAGACCGACAGCCCTGCCTCGATCGCCTCGACCACCGACGAGTCGATACAGACCGGCAGGTCGGTCAGGCTCTGCACGAGCTTGATCGCCTTCTTGAGCAGCTCGGGTTCGTCGGTCAGCGGTACGCCCATGTTGATGTCCAGCACGGTGGCGCCACCGGCGACCTGCGCCGCCACGTCGCGTTCGATCGCCGACAGGTCACCGGCGCGCAGCTGCTCCTGGAAGAGCTTGCGTCCGGTCGGGTTGATGCGTTCGCCGATGAGGCAGAAGGGCTGGTCGTGACCGATGACGATCTCTTTGCTGGCGGAGCTCAAACGAGTGTGCATGGATTTCCTTGCTGGGAGCGCTGGGCTGCGGTCGGTACGGCTGGTCGGGCAACGGCGGTGGGGTCAGGCAGACACGCGGGAGCGGTGCTGCTTGACGAGGTCCTTGGCCTTCTTGACGGTCTGAGAGGCATCGGCGGCGTAGGCATCGGCACCGACGGCGTCGGCGTACTCCTGCGTCACGGGGGCGCCGCCGACCATGACGAGGACCTTGTCGCGGATCCCTGCCTTCTCGAGCGCGTTGATGTTCGCCTTGAACATCGGCATCGTCGTGGTGAGGAAGGCCGAGAACCCGACGATCTCGGGCTTGTGCTCGTTGATGGCCTCGACGAACTTCTCCGGTGGCACCTGGACCCCGAGGTCGATCACGTGGAAGCCGGCGCCCTCGAGCATGATGTTGACGAGGTTCTTGCCGATGTCGTGGACGTCGCCCTTGACGGTGCCCATGACGAACGTGCCGACGGTCTCGGCGCCGGTCTCGGCCAGCAGCGGGCGCAGCACGTCCAGTGCGCCGCTCATGGCACGGCCGGCGATCAGCATCTCGGGCACGAAGAAGTCGCCGCGCTCGAACCGGGCGCCGACTTCCTCGAGTGACGGGATCAGTGCGTCGAACAGCATCGACTCGGGCGTCATGCCCTGTTCGAGGCCCTCCCGGGTGAGCTCCAGAACCGCCGGAGCGTTTCCGACCAAGGTCTCGTCGTACAGCGCTTGCAGAATTTCCTCGGGCGTCATGCGGCGCCCTCCTTCCCGTTCGATGTCGGTGCGGCTGACTGTGCTGGTGATGCTGACGGTGCTGACGGTGCCAACGGTGTTGACGGTGCTGGCGGTGCCAACGGTGCTGGCGATGCAGTGCCGGCGTGGTCCGGGGCGGTGAGGTGCGGCTGGTCATGCCCCAGGGCCTGCGACAACGTGGCGGCCTGCTGGGTCAGCAGCGCGCCGAGGTGCGCGAGGCGGTCATTGATCCGACTGCTGGGCCCGGAGATGCCGACCGCAGCGACGATGTCGCCGCCGTGTCCGAGCACGGGCGCAGCGACCGCGTCGAGGCCGATCTCGAGCTCGCCGAGGGTGACGGCGTAGCCCTGGCTCCGGATCTCGCCGAGGTGCGCGGCGAACAACGTGGGCTCGGTGATCGTGTGCTCGGTACGCCGTTCGAGGGGGCTGGTCGGCAGGTCGATCACCCCGGCGGCGTACAGGATCTTGCCGAGGGCTGAGCAGTGTGGCGGTACATCGACGTCGACCCAGTTGACGGTGCCGAGCAAAAAGGTCGAGTCGATCTGTGCGACCTGCACGACGGTGTTGTTGCGCGCCACCGCCAGGTTGACGGTCTCGCCGGTGGCATCGCTGAGCCGTTGCATCGTGGGCTCCGCGATGGCGATGAGCTCGTCGAACGGCTCGTGCCGGCTGGCGTACAGCGCAAAGAGTGCACCGGCCGCGTAGCCGCCCTCGTCGTCGCGGTGGACGAGGCGGTGCCGCTCGAGGGCTTGGAGCAGGCGTGAGGCCGTCGACTTGGCCAGTCCGGTGTCGGACACCAGCTCACCGAAGGCCGGCTTCTCGTCGGCGAGGACGACGCGCGAGAGCAGCTCGGCTGCTCTGTCGATCGCCTGGGTGCCGTTGCCGCTCAACTGCTGACCTCGCGTGGTGTCGGTGGGATGGGCCGGTCGAATCTCCGGCGCAATCGCGTGGGGGACTTCCGCATCGTGGGGTGATGCTCCACAATGAAACCACAATATGGAACGAGAGTTCCACATCATGACGCTACGATTCTGCTGAGTTCGGGTTGGACGCGTTGACCGAGGGTCGGGAGGCCGCATGTTCCGCAACAAGATGCCGCGCTATGAGGTGCTCTCCGGAGAGGCCATGGCCACCCTGGATGCCGGCTGGCGGCGGATCGTGACCGAGATCGGCGTGGAGTTCATGTCCGACCGGGCCCTGGCGCTGTTCAAGGCGGCCGGTCAGCGCGTCGAGGACAACACGGTCTTCCTCGATCCCGACTTCGTGATGGAGCAGGTGGCGAAGGCGCCGAAGGAGTTCGACGTCCAGGCCCGCAACCCCGCGAACACGATCCACATCGGCGGCGACTCGATGGCGTTCGGCGCCGTGTACGGGCCACCCTTCCTGCGCGAGGGCGAGGTCCGGCGGGACGCGACGATGGACGACTTCCGCAACTTCGCGAAGCTGTCCCAGTCGTACGCCGTCATGGACTCGGCCGGGGGCGTGGTGTGCGAGCCGAACGACACACCGCTCGACTCCCGACACCTCGACATGACGTATGCCCTGCAGACGTTGACCGACAAGGTCTACATGGGCAACGTCGTCTCGGGCGTCAACGCAGCCGACACCATTGCGATGAGCTCGATCCTCTTCGGCGGCCGCGACGTCATCGAACAGACGCCGGCGTCGATCTCCCTGATCAACTGCAACTCGCCGCTGCGGTGGGACGACCGGATGCTCGACGCGATGTTCGAGTACTGCGAAGCGGCCCAGCCCGTCGTACTGACGCCGTTCCTGCTCATGGGTGCGATGTCTCCGGTGACGATCCCCGCCGCGCTGGTGCAGCAGATGGCCGAGGCGCTGTCGGGGATCGCGCTGGCGCAGCTGATCCGGCCGGGGTGTCCGGTGATCTTCGGGTCGTTCCTGTCCAACATCGACATGCAGTCGGGCTCACCGTGCTTCGGGACGCCTGAGTCTGCGATCGGACTCTTCTGCACCGGTCAGATCGCGCGGCACCTCGGGCTGCCCTTCCGCTCCGGCGGCGGGATGACGTCGAGCCAGGTGCCCGACGCGCAGGCCGGCTACGAGGCGATGATGACGTTGCTGCCGACGTTTCTGGCCGGGGTCAACTGGGTGATGCACTCGGCCGGCTGGCTCGAGGGTGGCCTCGTGGCGGGATACGAGAAGTTCATCATCGACATCCAGCTGCTCGAGATGTTGCAGGTGGAGTTCACGCCGTTGGAGATCGACGCGGCGTCGCTGGCCTTCGGGGCACACGAGGAGGTCGGCCACGGTGGTCACTTCCTGGGCGCCATGCACACGATGGAACGGTTCCGTACCTGCTTCTACCGGCCATTCCTGTCCTCGTCGGACAACTACGAGAAGTGGATGCGTACCGGGGGACTCGACACGGCAGCGCGGGCCACCCAGGTCTACCAGGCCAAGCTCGAGGCGTACGAGCCGCCGCCTCTCGACGACGCCATTCGTGCCGAGCTCGAGGACTACGTCACCCGCCGCCGCCACGAGCTCGGCGACTAGCGTTCGTTGAACCGTGAGTTGTGGCTCCTTGAACCGTGAGTTGTGGTTCCTTGAACCGTCAGTTCTGGCTGTCAGTCTCTGGTGATGGCGGTGGAGGGCGGACGACGCCGACCGGGACGAAGGCGCACCGTGACGCGACGTGACTCGATGGCGCGCCGCAGCTGTTCGGTCCAACGGGTCGCCGCCTCGTAGGTGAAGTCGTTCTTCGTCACGACGATGACGATCCAACCGTGCTCACGGAGCCACTGGCGTCGACGCGCGTCAGCCGCTCTGCTCTCGGCTGAGTCATGGAACTCCTCGCCGTCGTACTCGATGCAGATCTTGAGCCCGGAGTAGGCGAGGTCGAGCCGAACCAGCTCTCGGCCGTCGCGGGTGATCGACACCTGCAGTGCCGGCATCGGCAGGTTGGCGTCCACGATCTCGAGGCGCGTCCATGATTCGCCAGGCGATTCGGCCCGGTCATCCGCGAGGGCGATCAGGCTCCGCAGCTGCCGTACGCCGCGGCGGCGGAAGTATCGATGGGCCTGTCGGCGCAGGTCGTCGCGGGTAAATCCGAACTCGCGCATGAACATGTCCAGCGCGGCCAGTGCATCGCGCCGTGGCAAGGCGCATCCGAGGTCGAGCGCGGTTCGCAGCGGAGTAGTGACGCAGACGGGACCGATCCGCATCACGTCCGAGTCTGCGAGGTCGCGCTGGCCCGGGTAAGTCCCTCGGCGTTGCAGCCGAGGACTGCTGCGGAGTACGAACGTCTCGAGCCGCGGCAGCACATCGTGCTCGGCCAACGCCAAGACATCGACACCGTGCAGCCAGGCCGCCGTGCGATCACACAGGACGCAGGACGCCGACACCACCAGTGCCGCAGCGGCTGCGCGCGTGGGAACGGTATCGGGGACGTGGTTGTCGACGTACACACCGCGGAGTACGCGCCGGATCACCCGCTGGGCGAGCAGGTGACGCAGCTGTGCCCGCGTGATGCCGGCATCCGTGGCCATGCGGGGTGTGAAGGGCCCGGCTGGCAGTGTGAGGGGAGCAGAAGTCGCCATCACGAAACTCTGCCGCGCCGCGCTCGGGGTACGTGCGCGTTGTCCACAGGCGAGGCGGCTACGCACCCGCGCCGAAGCGCCACAACTCACGGTTCAAGGAGCCACAACTCACGGTTCAACGAAGAGGGTCAGCGGAAGACGACGGTTTTGGTGTCGTTGAGCATGACGCGAGTCTCGGAGTGCCAGCGCACGGCCCGCGACAGCACGGAGCTCTCCACGTCGCGGCCGGCGGTCACCAACTGTTCTGCAGTGAAGTTGTGGTCGACCCGGGCGACGTCCTGCTCGATGATGGGGCCTTCGTCGAGGTCGGACGTGACGTAGTGGGCGGTGGCACCGATGAGCTTGACGCCACGTTGGTGCGCCTGGTGGTACGGCCGCGCGCCCTTGAAGCTCGGCAGGAACGAGTGGTGGATGTTGATCGCCTTGCCGCTCAGTGCCCGGCAGGTCTGGTCCGACAGCACCTGCATGTAGCGGGCCAGCACGACCAGGTGGACGTCGAGCTCATCGACGAGGCTGAGCAGCTGCTTCTCGGCGTCCGCCTTCGCCTCCGGCGTCACCGGGATGTGATGGAACGGGATGTCGTACGTCGCGGCCAGCCTCTCGAAGTCCCGGTGGTTCGACACGATCGCCGGAATGTTGATCTGCAGCGCCCCGGTGCTCCATCGGAACAACAGGTCGTTGAGGCAGTGTCCGAAGCGAGACACCATGATCAGCGTGTTGTACGGCTCCAGTGCATCCCACATCTCCCAGGTCATGCCGAACGACTCCGCGACCGGAACGAACCGCTCGCGCAGATCGTCCACGGTCGCCGAGGTGCCCAGCAGCTCGAACTGCACGCGGAGGAAGAAGCGGCCGGTCGCGCTGTCGCCGTACTGCTGACTCTGGAGGATGTTCGCCGACTGGTCGACCAGGAAGCCCGAGACGGCGTGCACGATGCCGGGACGATCCGGACAGCGCAAGCGCAATACGATGCCACCTGGACCGCCCGCGAGTGGTGCCGATGTCATGGCAGCAGTATGCCGCCGAGCCTTGTCCTTTGTCGCTGTCTATGCACTACTGTTTCGTCATGAGCAACAAGCCCACCGGTTTCGCGGCCGGGCTCGCAGCCGCCAACGGCAAACCCGCCGAGACGCCCGTCGATCCTGCCGACCCCGCAGCGGTCGAGCTACCCGCGACCGTGGTGGCCAGCACTGTCCAGTCGGTCGACCGGGCCGTCTCCATCCTGGAGATCCTCGCCCGGACAGGTGAGGCCGGTGTCACCGAGATCGCACGCGAGCTGGGCGTCCACAAGTCCACTGCCTTCCGGCTCGTCGCCGCCCTTGAGCGACGCGACCTGGTGGAGCAGATCGCCGGTCGCGGCAAGTACCGACTCGGCACCGGAGTGCTCAGACTCGCCGGCGCCACCACGTCGCGACTCGACCTCGTGCAGGAGAGCCGCGGCGTGGCCCGCCAGCTGGCGCAGCGCACCGGCGAGACCGTCAACCTCGCCGTCCTGTCCGACGGTGCGGCGCTCTACATGGATCAGGTCGCCGGATCGTCGGCGCTTCAGCCGCACAACTGGGTTGGCCAGCGGATTCCCCTGCATGCGACGTCCAACGGCAAGGTCCTCCTCAGTGCTCTCGAGCCCTCCGAGGTCCGGCGCCAGGTTCCCGCGCTGAAGTCCTACACCGCCAACACGATCACGACGTTCGATGGGCTGCTCCGCGAGCTCGATGAGGTACGCCGTCGGGGGTATGCGATCGCCATCGATGAGCTCGAGATCGGTCTGACGGCCATCTCGGCGCCGATCCGCAACACTCACGGCGAGCCGGTGGCCTCGATGAGCATCTCCGGGCCCACCTTCCGCCTCGACGCGCGCCGGGTGCCGCAGATGGCCGAGGCTGTGGTGGCGGCGGCGGACGAGGTCTCGCAGCGACTGGGGTGGCGCGGATGAGATCACCGGGGTCCCCGGCGGTCGAAAAGCCCGGCTTGTGCGACATCCGGACGTCGACAAAGTAACGACCTCGCCAACGCATCTTGACGGGTTACCTGTACCGCTGTTTAAGTTTGTTGCGTAGAACAGTACGTGTTGCTCAATTCGCAACAATCGACTGATCTCAGTTCGGAGGCGATGTGCCCGATCTTTACATCGCGGGGGAATGGCGCTCTGCGCGCGGGGGTCGCGAGCGCGACATACGCTGTCCGGCTGACGGCAAGCACGTGGTCACTGTCGACGAGGCCGGCCCCGAGGACACCCTGGACGCTATCGCGGCCGCCCGGGAAGCCTTCGACTCGGGTGTGTGGAGCAGCACGTCGGTGCACGACCGTAGCGGACTGCTCCACCGGGTCGCCGACCTGCTCGTCGCCAACAAGGCCGACGTGGCACGAGCGGAGTCTCTCGATACCGGCAAACGCTATATCGAGAGCGAGTACGACGTCGACGACATCGTGTCGGTGTTCCGCTACTACGCCAACACCGCCGCCGAGGACGCCGGCCACGTGGTCGACACCGGGCAGCCCGACGTGCGCAGCCGGGTCGTCCACGAGCCCATCGGCGTCTGCGCGCTGATCACGCCCTGGAACTACCCGCTGCTGCAGACCTCGTGGAAGGTTGCTCCTGCCCTCGCGGCCGGCAACACGTTCGTGCTCAAGCCGAGCGAGCTGACGCCGTCGACGGCCATCCTGCTCATGCACTACCTCCACCAGGCCGGCCTCCCGGCCGGAGTGGCGAACCTCATTCTCGGTGCCGGGCCCGACGCGGGCGCACCGCTGTCCACGCACTTCGATGTCGACCTCGTCTCGTTCACCGGTGGCCTCGAGACCGGGCGGATCCTGATGGCCAACGCCGCGCCCACGGTCAAGAAGGTCGCGCTCGAGCTCGGGGGCAAGAACCCCAACATCGTCTTCGCCGACGCCGACCGCGACGTCGCGCTCGACATGGCCCTCACGGCGGTCTTCCTGCACTCCGGGCAGGTCTGTTCGGCCGGTGCCCGGCTGATCATCCAGGACACCATCAAGGACGACTTCGTCGACGAGCTCGTCGAGCGTGCGCAGCGCATCCGCCTCGGCGGACCGTTCGACCCCAAGGCGGAGACGGGCCCGCTCGTGTCGGCGGCCCACCGCGACAAGGTCGAGGCGTACGTCGCTCACGCGCTCGACCAGGGCGCCACCCTGCGCTGCGGGGGGAGTCGCCCCGACGACCCGGCGCTGGCCGACGGTTACTACTACCTGCCCACGGTCCTCGACGACTGCAGTGGCATCGACGCCGTGCACGACGAGTCGTTCGGCCCGGTGCTGACCATCGAGACGTTCGCCGACGAGGACGACGCGGTCCGGATCGCCAACGACAGCATCTACGGCCTCGCCGGTGCGGTCTGGACCGAGAACGCCGGCCGGGCCGAGCGAGTCGCCGCCCGGCTACGCATGGGCACGGTCTGGATCAACGACTACCACCCGTACGTACCCCAGGCCGAATGGGGCGGCTACAAGCAGTCCGGCACCGGTCGCGAGCTCGGAGCGGCCGGGCTCGACGAGTATCGCGAGACCAAGCACATCTGGCACAACGTGAAGCCCGAGGTGCAGCACTGGTTCGGCGGCAGCTGATGGCCGGGTCCGCCCAGCAGCACTGGGACTACATCATCGTCGGCGGCGGCTCGGCGGGCTGCGCCCTGGCCAACCGGCTCAGCGCCGACCCCGGCAACAGCGTCCTCGTGCTCGAGGCCGGCCGCAGCGACTACCGGATCGACCCGTTCATCCACATGCCGGCGGCGCTGCCCATCCCGATCGGCAACCGCTTGTACGACTGGAAGTACCGGACAGTGCCCGAGCCGTTCATGAACGGCCGGCGCATCTTCCATGCCCGCGGCAAGATCCTCGGTGGTTCCAGCAGCATCAACGGGATGATCTTCCAGCGCGGCAACCCGATGGACTACGAGCGCTGGGGAGCCGATCCCGGCATGGAGTCCTGGGACTTCCTCCACTGCCTGCCGTACTTCAAGCGGATGGAGACGTGTCTCGCGGGCGCCGACCAGTGGCGTGGCGGTGATGGGCCGCTCGTGCTCGAGCGAGGGCCCGCGAAGAACCCGCTGTTCGCGGCCTTCTTCGAGGCTGCACAGCAGGCAGGCTACCCGCTCACCGACGACGTCAACGGGTACCGGCAGGAGGGCTTCGCGCGGTTCGACCGCAACGTCCACCGGGGACGTCGGCTCTCCGCCGCCCGCGCCTACCTGCACCCGGTGATCAGGCGGCCCAACCTCACGGTCGAGACGATGGCGTTCACCACCAAGGTCGTGTTCGAGGGCAAGCGTGCAGTAGGCGTCGACTACCTCCGCGCTGGTCGCATCCAGCGTCGGGCCCGCGGTGCCGAAGTGATCCTGTGCGGCGGCGCGATCAACTCCCCACAGCTGCTGCAGCTGTCCGGTGTCGGCAACGCGGACGAGCTGCGTGCCCTCGACATCGACCTCATCCACGACTCGCGCGGGGTTGGCGAGAACCTGCAAGACCACCTCGAGGTCTACATTCAGTACGCGTCGAAGCAGCCCGTCTCGATTGCACCTGGCCTGCGCTGGCGGAACCGGCCCAAGATCGGTTTCGACTGGCTCTTCTTCCGCAAGGGGCTCGGCGCCACCAACCACTTCGAGGGCGGGGGCTTCGCCCGCAGCAACGACGACGTCGACTACCCGAACCTGATGTTCCACTTCCTGCCGGTCGCCATCCGGTACGACGGAACCTCGCCCACCAAGGGCCACGGCTACCAGGTGCACATCGGCCCCATGTACGCCGACACCCGTGGCACGGTCAAGATCACGTCCAAGGACCCGAAGAAGCACCCGGCGCTGCTGTTCAACTACCTGTCCACCGCGACGGACCGCAAGGAGTGGGTCGAGGCCATCCGCGTCGCTCGGGACATCCTCAACCAACCGGCCTTCGCGCCGTACAACGACGGCGAGCTGTCACCGGGACCGGGAGTCGAGACCGACGAGGAGATCCTCGAATGGGTGGCCAATGATGCCGAGACCGCCCTCCACCCGTCCTGCAGTGCCAAGATGGGCATCGATGAGATGTCCGTGGTCGACCCACTCACGATGCGGGTCCACGGCGTCGACGGTCTTCGTGTCGTCGATGCGTCGGTCATGCCCTACGTCACCAACGGCAACATCTACGCGCCGGTGATGATGCTCGCCGAGAAGGCTGCCGATCTGATCCTCGGAAACACTCCTCTGCCCGCGGAGGACGTCCCGTACTACCGCTACCGCGACAACATGCCGCTCTACCCACCGACGTCTCGGGTCGGACAAGGAAGTGATCCCACGTCATGACCAACAAGTCATCCGACTCCGGCGAGCCGACGCTCGTCGTCGACGACCTCTGGAAGATCTTCGGACCCAAGGCCGACCAGATCATCGGTACTCCCGAGGCGGACCTTCCGCGCCCCGAGCTGCTCGAGAAGACGGGCTGCACCGCGGCGGTCAAGGACATCTCCTTCGAGGTGGCACCCGGCGAGGTCTTCGTCGTCATGGGCCTGTCCGGATCCGGCAAGTCCACCTTGGTGCGGTGCCTGACACGGCTCATCGAGCCGACAGCGGGCAACGTCTCCATCGCCGGTCAGGACATCACCAGCGCTTCGGAGACCAAGCTCCGCGACCTGCGCCGCAACTATGTGTCCATGGTGTTCCAGCACTTCGGTCTGCTTCCGCACCGACCGGTGATCGACAACGTCGCCTACGGCCTCGAGATTCGTGGTGTCGGGAAGGTCGAGCGACGCAAGACGGCTTCGGAGATCGTCGACCTGGTCGGGCTTTCGGGTTACGAGGCGTCGTATCCCGACCAGCTGTCGGGTGGCATGCAGCAGCGCGTCGGTCTCGCCCGCGCGCTCGCTAGTGACCCGACGCTGCTGCTGTTCGACGAGCCGTTCTCAGCGCTCGACCCGTTGATCCGACGCGACATGCAGGACGAGGTCATCCGGCTCCAGGAGGACCTGCAGAAGACGATGGTGTTCATCACCCACGACCTCGCCGAGGCGATCAAGCTGGGCGACCGCATCCTGATCATGCGCGACGGCGCAGTCGTGCAGGTGGGTACGCCGGCCGAGATCGTGGCCCACCCGGCCGACGCCTACGTCAAGGACTTTGTGTCCGACGTGCCCAAGTCGCACGTGCTCACGCTGAGATATGTCATGCGCGACCCCCGGCCCGACGACAAGCTCGACGGTCCGGTCATGTCGCCCGACACCATCGTTTGGCAGGCGGCTCGCGCGGCGCTGGCCTCCGACCACTCGGTCCAGGTCGTCGATGACGGCAAGCTCGTGGGGATCGTCGACGACGACGCCATCCTGCGCGTGGTCGTGGCCGAGGAGGACTCCGTCGAGGTCGTGCCGGCATGAGCTCGTCCGCCACTGCTGCGAAGGACGCCGTCTTCGACTCGAGCCTGGTGGCCTCGCTGCGACGGCACTCGACGGCGTGGCTGTTGGTCGCCGTCGTGACCTTGTGGGTCATCGTCTGGTCCTTCACGAAGGGGCAGGACACGCTCTCGATCTCGAACTCGACGCTCACCGGCGTCCATGACTGGTTCAAAGCACGAACTGACTGGGTCGACGCCGCGTCGAGCTCCAACTCCAACGTCTTCATCAACGCGATCGGCCAGCTTGGAGACGCATTCAACTCAGTGATTCTCTGGCTGCAGCAACAATTCACCATCGGCAAGGCCCCTCGCACGGTGCCGCAGATCGGTTGGCTCGGCATCCTCGCGATGGCCATGTGGGTCAGCTATGCGGTGGCGGGCGGGTACAGCGTCATCCTGGTGACGTTGTCGTTTCTGGCGTTCGGGGCCCTCGGGTTCTGGGAGTCCTCGATCGACACCCTGATCGTCGTCTTCGTCGCCGTGATCTGCGCGATCGCTGTAGGCATCCCCCTCGGGGTGTGGATGGGTCACAACAAGGTCGTCACCGCGATCGTCACCCCGGTGCTCGACGTCATGCAGACCATGCCGTCGTTCGTCTACCTGTTGCCCATCGTCATCTTGTTCGGCATCGGGGCAGCCGCCGCGACGGTCGTGACGCTGGTGTATGCCCTGCCACCGGTGATCAGAGTCACGGCGTTCGCCATCCGAAACGTACCGGCGACCACCCTGGAAGCGACCACCTCGCTCGGCCAGTCGCGCTGGCAACGGCTCAAGGACGTCGAGCTCCCGATGGCCAAGCGCACGATCATCGTGGGGATCAACCAGACGATGATGGCAGCGCTGGCGATGGTCATCATCGCGGCATATGTCGACGGGCCAGGGCTGGGGGCCGACGTCTTGCAGGGCATCATCCGTGGCCAGCTCGGCTCCTCGTTCGTCTCGGGCATGTGCATCGTGATCATGGCGATCATGCTGGACCGGACGACCACCGCGGCGAGCATGAGGGCAGAGACGGCTGCCAGGGCCGGTGGTGCCAAGAAGAAGCAGCGGCGGCTGATCCTCGCCGGCGGCGGTGTGCTCACCCTGGTGGCGATCTGGCTGTCGAACACTCGACTGGACTACAACCAGTTCCCGGAGTCCTGGGACCTCGGCACTCCGATCCGGGAGCGGGTTGACAGCTTTGCGACCTGGTTGACGGGAGACCCCTCGAAATACACGGGGCAGGTCCAGGACAAGTTCACCGTGTGGTTCCTGAACCCGATGCAGGACCTCATTGCCAACTCGCCCTGGTACGTCACGGCGACCGCAATTTGTGTGATCGCCTACCTCATCGGCAGGGAGCGAGCGCTCGCGGCCGCCGTGATCTGTCTGGGTGGCATCTACTACATGGACCTGTGGCACAACGCGATGGTGACGTTGACTTCGGTGCTGGTAGCCACTGCGGTCGTGATGGTGCTGGCTGTGGTCGTGGGGGTTTGGATCGGCCGAAGCACGACAGCTGACCGCATCATCCGACCTGTCTTGGACGCCGGGCAGACACTACCCGCGTTCGTCTACCTGGTGCCGATCCTGATCATGTTCGGGTCGAACCGGTTCACTGCGATCGCGGCCGGCATCATCTATGCGTCGCCGGTAGCGGTCAAGCTGGTGGCGGACGGCATCAAGAATGTCTCGCCGACCACCATCGAGGCCGCGGAGTCGGCGGGCACGAGTCCTTTCCAGATGATCACGAAGGTGCAGCTCCCGATGGCGCGGGGTTCGCTGTTGTTGGCGGCGAACCAGGGCCTGCTCTACGTGCTGTCGATGGTCGTGATCGGTGGCCTCGTGGGAGCGGGGGCCCTCGGCTTCGACGTGGTGACCGGCTTCCGCCAGGCCAACTACATCGGACGGGGTCTCGCGGCAGGCGTCGCCATCGTCCTGGTCGGCATCATGCTCGACCGCATCACGACCTACGGCGCTGCTCGTCAAGGTCCGGGTGGAAAGCGGGCCATGGCCAGATAGACAACGTTGTCATCACGCGATCGTCAATCGCGTGCCGAACGAGTAAGCAACGAAGCCCAGACGGAAGATCTGGACGAGGAAGAGGGAACAGATGAAGAGAATGCGGACCCAGACAATGTTGGGGGTCGTGGCCGTGGCCGCGATCACTGCGCTCAGCGGATGTGGGGGATCCACGATCGAGGACTCCACAGCCGGTGATGGTTCAGGGCAGGACTGCGGCACCCTCAACATGGCCATCAATCCATGGGTGGGCTATGAAGCTGACGCTCATGTCGTGGGTCAGGTGGCAGCCAACCAGCTCGGCTGCACCGTCGACTACAAGGACCTCGACGAGCAGATCTCTTGGAAGGGCTTCGGCACCGGTGAGGTCGACGTGGTGATCGAGAACTGGGGTCACCCCGAGCTGCAGAAGAAGTACATGACGGACCAGGGAGGCGACGGCAGCGCGGTCGACTTCGGC
Source organism: uncultured Actinomycetota bacterium (assembly GCA_963750495.1). GTDB lineage: Bacteria > Actinomycetota > Actinomycetes > Propionibacteriales > Nocardioidaceae > JANLYC01. The sequence continues at coordinate 1,201,854 of CAVVQV010000004.1, read as the reverse complement.
TCGACGGGCAACGAAGGGATCATCGGCTGGTACGTGCCGCCGTGGATGGCCGAGAAGTACCCGGACATCACGGACTGGAACAACCTCAACAAGTACTCCGATCTTTTCAAGACCAGCGAGTCGGGGAGCCAAGGCACGCTGTACGACGGCGACCCCGGCTTCGTCACCAACGACGAGGCACTGGTCAAGAACCTCGACCTGAACTACAAGGTGGTCTTCGCCGGCAGCGAGACCGCGTTGATCCAGGGGTTCCGCAAGGCCGAAGCGAACAAGACGCCGTACCTGGCGTACTTCTACGAGCCACAGTGGTTCCTGTCCGAGGTTCCGCTGGTGAAGGTCGACCTGCCTCCCTACGAGGACGGCTGTGACGCTGACCCGCAGAAGGTCGACTGCGACTACCCCGTCTACGACCTCAACAAGGTGGTCTCGTCGAAGTGGGCCGACTCAGGTAGCCCGGCCGTCGACCTGGTGAAGAACTTCACTTGGACCAACGACGACCAGAACCTGGTGGCCAAGTACATCGCCGAGGATGGCATGGACCCCGACGCCGCCGCCGAGAAGTGGATCGCCGACAACCAGGACAAGGTCGACGTCTGGCTCGGCAAGTAACGCGAGCAAGACACCGACATCACCTGTCGTTGACCCGTGATCCGTCCGCGGATCATCTGACCCTCCGCGTTTGCCTAGTGAACAAGCCAGCCGGCTTGTTCACTAGGCAAACCTGCGTTGGGAACCAGGTAGCTGCCTTGCGCACCTGGCGCCGGTATGGCGCTCAGGCCTTGCGGCGGCGCAGCTCCTCGGTGACGGCGGGCACGATCTCGTGCAGGTCACCGATCACGGCGTAGTGCGCCTTCGTCACCATGGGTGCGTCCTCGTCGGTGTTGATCGCGAGGATCGTCTTCGCACTCGAGCAACCCGCCCAGTGCTGGATGGCACCGCTGATGCCGCAGGCGATGTAGATGTCGGGCGAGATGCGGCTGCCGGTCTGGCCCACCTGCTCGTGGTGGGGGCGCCAGCCGAGACTGGTGACCACCCGCGAGACGCCGAGTGCGCCACCGAGCTCCTCGGTGAGCTCCAGCAGGTCGCTGAATCCACTCGCGCTCCCCGCGCCACGACCCGCACCGACCACGACCCGCGCCCCGGTGAGGGCCGCGGTGTCGTCAGCCTCGCCGGCCTCGACACGCAGGACCCGCCCCACCAGGTCGGCCGCGACGAGCTCGGGCGCGAACTCCCGCACCTCAGGCTGGGTCGCCGCCGCGGCGGCTGCGGGTTCGACAGCATGACCAGCCACGGTCAGCACGGCAGGCGTTCCGCTGACCCGCATGAACTCGAGCACCGAGCCCCCCATGACCTGACGCGAAACCACCAGCGGTTCGGCGTCGACCACGCCGACCACCTGCGCGGCCATCGTGGTGTCGAGCCGGGTGGCCACGTGCGCCATGACCTCGCTACCGCGCGGCGTACCCGCAGCCAGCACGGCCACCGCCGACGAGGCGCCGGCAGCAGCGCACACCGAGGTGGCCGAAGCCGCCGCCGAGTATGCCGCCAGGTCGTCGTGCTGTGCGTGATGCACCACGGCGACGCCCTGGTCACCGAGCTGGGCGAGCACCGCAGCCCGGACCTCGGGCGCCAGCGGTCCGACCACCACCGCATGCAGCTCTCCGCCACCAGCCCGGCCCACGAGGTCGCGGGCGAAGGTCAGCGTCTCGAGCGACGTCTCCGTCGCCTCGTGGGTATCGGTCTCGACCAGGACCAGCGTCACGCCGCTCATTTCGCCACCACTCCCAACCGGTACAGCAGGTCGACGACGGCGCCCGCCGCCTCTGGCCCGTGGCCGAGCACCTCGACCACGCTGGGTTGCGCAGGTGGCAGCTCGAGCCGCACCCGGCCGTTGCCGGTCGGCGTCACCGGTGACGCAACCGTGTCGATCGGCGTGCGCTTGGCCTTCATCCGGCCGGGGATCGACGGGTAGCGTGGCTCGATGCCACCTTCCTGCACTGCCACAACAGCAGGCAGCGGCAGCTCGAACACCTCGGTGCCCTCGGGCCCTTTTCCCTTGGCGATCGCGCGGCCATCGCCCGTCACCTCGACGGTCGAGATGCCCGTCAGCACCGGCCGACCCAGCGCGTAGGCGAGGCGGACACCGACCTGGAAGTCGCCGGTGTCGGCGGCGTCGTTGCCGACCAGGATCAGGTCGTACGACGTACCGTCGGACGCGCGTGAGCGCACCACCTCGGCGATGGCCGTGGCCACGTCGGCAGGACCGTAGCCGGCCGTGTCGGCCTCGACGAGCACAGCCGCCGTGCAGCCGACGGCGAGCGCGTCACGGATCTGCTCGATCGAGTCGTCGGTGCCGACCGTGAGCACGGTGGCCTCGCCGTCGGTCGCCTTCGCGATCTGGATGGCCAGCTCGACGGCGCACTCCTCGTGCGGGCTCAACGTGTAACCGACGTGGCGCGCGTCGATCGACTGTCCGTCGTCGGACAGCAGGATCTGGCTGGAGGTCTCGGGCACGCGCTTGATGCAGACCAGGACGTTTGCCATGCCCTACCCCTTGATCCGGTCGTTGGTCGAGTCGAACAGCGGTGTGGCGTCCGCGGCCGCCACGGTCACGGGGTACAGCTCCTCCATGTACGACACCTTCAGCTGGTTGCCGACCGTCGCCTGGTCCGGCGGCAGATAGGCCATCAGCAGGTGCTTGCCCAACGACGGTGCGGAGCCCGCGGTCGTGACGTAGGGCCGGTGACCGTGCTCGTCGGTCAGCACGCCACCGTCGGCCGACAGGATCGGCTCGCCGCCCAGCATGTAGCGCTTCACACCGGACTTCGAGGTGTGGTCGTCGACGGTCAGCGTGCACAGCACCGTCTTGGGCTCCTCGTCGCGCTGCTTGAGGTAGGCCTCACGCCCCACGAAGTCGACGGTCTTGACCTTGGGTCGCTGCATGCCGGCCTCGACGATCGTGCGTTCGGCGTCGAGCTCGAACCCGAAGGCGCGGTAGCCCTTCTCGAGCCGACCGGTCGTGCCGTAGACGCCGATCCCGACGGGGATGGCGCCGTGCGGAGCGCCGGCCTCGTGCAGCATGCGCCACAACCGGGCGCCCTGCTCGATGGGCGCATGTAGCTCCCAGCCGAGCTCGCCGACGTAGGAGATGCGCGACGCCAGGAGCGACAGAGAGTCGGTCTCGATCTCGCGGCAGGTGCCGAACGCGAAACCCTCGTGGCTCACGTCGTCGCGGGTCAGTGAGCTCAGGATGTCCCGCGCACGCGGACCCCACACTCCGATCGTCGTGTATGCCGAGGTGAGGTCGACGACCGAGGCCGTCCCGTCCTTCGGCATCCGGTCGGCGAACCACTTGCGGTCGACCATCCCGTGGGCGCCACCGGTGACGACGCGGAAGCGGTCGTGTGCCAGCCGCATCACGGTGAGGTCGGACCGGAACCCGCCGCGTCCGTCGAGCACCGGTGTGTAGATGACGCGGCCGATCGGCACGTTCGACTGTGCGACCACGATCGACTGCACCGCGTCGAGCGCACCTGGGCCGACCACGTCGAAGATCGCGAACGCCGACAGGTCGATGATGCCGGCGCGGTCGCGCATCGCGAGGTGCTCGGCGTTGATGATCGGTGACCACCAGCGGGAGTCCCACTCGTGCTCGCGAGGCATGACTCGGTCGCCGTACTCCTCGAGCAGTCCCTCGTTGGAGGCGTACCAGAACGGGCGTTCCCACCCGGCGGCCTCGAAGAAGACAGCGCCGAGCGCTTGCTGGTCGGCGTACATCGGGGCGAGTCGCTGGCCGCGGTCGCTCTCGTACTGCTCACCCGGGTGGATGATGCCGTAGGTCTTGTTGAACGCCTCACCGGTGCGGGCGCGGATGTGTGAGCGGGTCTGCTGGTGCGGGTAGAACCGAGCGATGTCGGAGTGCGAGAGGTCGATCTCGGGCAGCCCGTCGGTCATCCACTCGGCCACGGCGCGGCCGACGCCGGGGCCTTCCTTGATCCACACGGCAGCGGCGGACCACAGGCCCTTGACCTCGGGCGTCTCGCCGAGCACGGGGGCGCCGTCCGGCGTGAGCGACAGCAGGCCGTTGATGGCGTACCGCTGCTCGGCTCCTTCGGCGCCCGAGGAGCTCGGGCATCAGCTCGTAGGCCTCCTCGAGCTGCTGGTCGAAGTCATCGGCCGTGAAGGGCATCTCGGTCGGCGACAGCTTCGCCTGCTCGATCGACGGAATCTCCTCGGGATCGTGCAGGATCGGGCGGTGGGCGTAGGAGCCGACCTCCATGTCGGCGCCATGCTGGCGCTCGTAGCAGAACGTGTCCATGTCGCGGACGATCGGGAACGAGATCTCGCCCTCACGCTCGGCCAGGATCGGCACCGGTCCGACGCTGATCATCTGGTGCACCGCAGGAGTCAACGGGATGTGCGCCCCGGCCATCCTGGCGATGCGCGGGCTCCAGACGCCGCACGCGATGACCACGGTCTCGGCCTCGATGTCGCCACCGTTCGTGCGCACCCTGCCGGATCCGGCCTTCCTCGACGTCGAGCCCCGTCACCTCGACGGTCGGTACGACGGTGAGGGCGCCGAGCTCGAGAGCGCGTTCGCGCATGATCGTGCCGGCCCGCAACGAGTCGACGACGCCGACCGACGGGGTCCAGAAGGCGCCGATGATCTGCGACGGGTCGAGGAACGGCACCTTCTCGACCACTTGCTCGGGGGTCACCAGCTCGGACTCGATGCCCCAGATCCTTGGCCGACGACATCCGCCGACGCAGCTCTTCCATCCGGGCCTCGGTGCGCGCCACCTCGAAGCCGCCGGACTCGGTGAAGACGCCCATCTCCTTGTACTGCGCCACGGAGTCCAGCGTGAGATCGGTGATCTCGCGGGAGTGGTCCACCGGGAAGATGAAGTTCGACGCGTGGCCGGTCGAGCCGCCCGGGTTGGGCAGTGCTCCCTTGTCGATCTGGACGATGTCGCTCCAGCCGAGCCGGGCGAGGTGGTAGACGAGGCTGTTGCCGACGATGCCGGCGCCGATGACGACCACGCGGGCCGTGCTGGGCACTGTTGCCATGGGACGGGTCTCTCTTTTCACGGGACCGCGCTGGTTGCGTCATGCGCAACGTTGCAGCGCTATTTGGAACATCGCTCTCCCATCGTCACCGCTTCCGCGGGCAGTGTCAAGCCAATCTGCGCAGGAGCGGCGGGGTTGCCGAAAGGGTCCGCTCAACCGATGGACTCGGCTCATGTCCCTCGATGCATCGTCCCGCCTGCTCAGCATCCTGACACTGATCGCAACGGTCGGAACCGGGCTGGCGGCGGGTGTCTTCTTCGCGTTCTCCACGTTCGTGATGGCCGCGCTGCGGAAACTCCCCGACTCCGACGGCATCCGCGCCATGAACGCGATCAACATGCAGGCCCCGACTGCGTGGTTCATGACCGCTCTCATGGGGACCGCGGCGTTGTGCGTGGTCCTGGGCGGGTGGGCGGTCTTTCACCTGGGTGGCCAGCGGGCGACGTACGTCCTGGTGGGCGCCGTCCTCTACATGGGGCAGATCCTGCTCACGGGCACGTATCACGTCCCGCGCAACAACGCGCTGCTGCTGGTGAACCCGGACGCGTCGGCGTCGGCGGGGAGCTGGCGGCGGTACGTGCGGGGCTGGACGCGGTGGAACCACGTGCGCACGGTGCTGTGCGTCGCCGCCTGCACAGTCTTCGCGGTCGGGTTGCGCGTCGGCTGAGTCCTCGACGTCAGCCCAGCTCCTCGAACAGCGTGAGCTGGAGATCGCCGGGTGCGGCGAGCCGGGAGTTCAGCGAGTCCCACGGTGTCCGGGTAGGGGCAGCGATGAGGTCGGCCCCGGCGCCGACGAGGCGGTCGGTCGTGACGGCGACGTCCGAGACCTCGAACGCGACGCGCAGCTGCGGGCTCACCGGGCGGCCGACCTCGACCTGGTCGATCAGGGCAACCTGGGCGGAGTTCGAGATCTCCAGCGTCGCGCGGCCGGCGTCGAGGATCACCACGTGTGCGCTGCCCTCGCTCTCCAGATCCAGCTCGACGGGAAGTCCCAGCGTGTCGCGGTAGAACGTCACGGCCTCGTCGAAATCACTGGCGTGGACGACGAGGCGCAGCTGACGGACTCCCTGGACGGGTGGGCGGTCGGGTTCAGTGGGGGTCATCCACACATCGTGGCAGCCCGCTGCCCGCAGCGGTTGTCGTCGGGTGTGGCTAGCCTGCTCGCGTCGACCTGAACGTGGAGGTGAGCGTGAGTCAGTCCCTGCCGCGTATCGCCGATGCCGAACGGCGCGCTCGGTTGGCGGTCCGTCACCACCTGACCCCGGCGTCGTACGCCGCAGACGTCGCCGCAGCGGCCCGCTCACTCGTCGGCCTGCACTCCACCGACCCTGCCTCGGTCTATCTCTCAGCGTGGGCACGCGTGGGCGACGTCACCTCGGCCGACATCGACGATGCCCTCTACACGTCTCGCGGCGTGCTCAAGCACCTGGCGATGCGACGTACGGTGTGGGCGCTGGCGACCGACCTCGTACCCATGGTCCAGGTGGCCGCGAGTGACGCGATCGCGGCCTCCGAACGCCGCCGGCTGGCGCGAGACCTCGAGCGCAGCGGAATCACGGACGACGGTTCCGGCTGGGTCGCCCGCGCCGAGCGCGACGCGATGAAGGCGTTGGGGGAGCTCGGGCCGAGCCTGGGTCGGGAGCTGTCCCGGGCGGTTCCGCTGCTGCAGACGAAGATCACGGTGGGAACGGGCGACAAGGCGCAGCAGATCGGTGTCGTCACGCGCGTCTGCACGATCTTGTCCGCGTCCGGTCAGGCCACGCGCGGGACATCCGGTGGAGCCTGGTACGACCGCCAGCCCCGGTGGGTCGGGATGCAGGACTGGGTCCCGGAGGTCACCGAGCAGCCGCCTCTCTCGCCCGCGGCGGCGCGAGGAGAGCTCGCACGGCGATGGTTGGCGGCGTTCGGACCGGCGACCTTCGACGACCTCAAGTGGTGGACGGGGTGGACCGTTGCGCAAACTCGTCAGGCACTTGCCGAGATCGGCGCCGTCGAGGTCGACCTCGGCGGCAGCCGGCCCGGACTGGCGCTGGCTGACGATCTGGAACGGACGTCGGCGCCGGACTCGTGGGTCGCGCTACTGCCGGCGCTCGATCCGACCACGATGGGCTGGAAGGACCGTGAGTGGTACCTCGGTGCGCACCGCTCCCGACTCTTCGACTCCAACGGCAACGCCGGCCCCACGATCTGGGCCGACGGGCGGGTCGTCGGCGGTTGGGCGCAGCGTGCGGATGGCGAGGTCGTGCTCGAGTTTCTCGAGGATGTCGGCGCGGAGGCGGTTGCCCTGGCGGCAGGCCGAAGCCGACCGCCTGACGACCTGGCTCGGTGGAGTGGTCGTTCGGCCCAGCTTCCCCACCCCGCTCCAGCGCGAGCTGTCGACCTAGCCCACGCTGGTCGAAAGCGGTCGCGAAACGCCGAGCGGCAGCGCGCGACACGCCGTCGTGCATACCGGGTATGGACAACAGGATACTGAGTATGCATACTACGTATCTATGTCCATCAAACACGGTCTGCTGGCCCTGCTCGAGCGGGGGCCGATGTACGGCTACCAGCTCCGCACCGAGTTCGAGTCGTCGACCGGGGCGACCTGGCCGCTCAACGTGGGGCAGGTCTACACGACGCTGACCCGGCTGGAACGCGACCGCCTCGTACGACCGGTCGGCGAGCCCGATGATGACGGCCGGCAGGTCTACGCGCTGACCGACGAGGGTCGGGTCGAGGTCACGGCGTGGTTCTCGACGCCCGTGACCGTCAAGGAGCGGCCGCGCGACGAGCTCGCCATCAAGCTCGCCATGGCCGTCACCACGCCAGGCGTCGACGTCACCGAGGTCGTCCAGACCCAGCGCGGCGCAACGCTGCGGACGTTGCAAGAGCTCACGCGGCTCAAGACGCACGCCGACGAGATCACCGACGCCGCCTGGCTGCTCGTGCTCGAGTCGATGATCTTCGCTGCCGAGGCCGAGGTGCGGTGGCTCGACCACTGCGAGATCAAGGTCGCTCGCCTGGTCGAACGGCGAGCCACGCTGGCCGAGACCGCCGCGCACGCCGCGCGAGCCGAGGACGACACCACGACGACCACACACGGGGGAGTACGACGATGAACGACCACGAGACAAGACCAGGTAGTCCGGCCGGTAGGTCCGGCGAGGCTGTGCTGACACTCGAAGACGTCTCGCGCATCCACGGCGCAGGCCCCACTGCCGTCACGGCACTTCGAGGAGTCAGCCTGACCGTCAGCGCGGGTGAGCTGGTGGCCGTGATGGGTCCGTCGGGCTCGGGCAAGTCGACGCTGCTCCACCTCGCCGGCGGTCTCGACGTCGCATCCAACGGGTTCGTGCGCGTCGAGGGCGTCGACCTGGCGGCCCAGTCGAAGTCAGAGCTGGCGCGTCTGCGTCGCCGCCACGTCGGCTACGTCTTCCAGGACCTCAATCTCATTCCGTCGCTGACCGCCGTGGAGAACGTCGCCCTACCGCGCGAGCTCGACGGCGTACGCGCACGGCCGGCCCGTGCCGAAGCGCTCGCGGCTCTCGAGGAGGTCGACCTGAGCGAGCTCGCCGACAGGTTCCCCGACGAGCTGTCGGGCGGGCAGCAGCAGCGCGTGGCGATTGCCCGCGCGTTGATCGGGCCGCGCCGGCTCATGCTGGCCGATGAGCCCACCGGCGCGCTCGACACCGAGTCCGGCGAGGCCGTGCTGCGGCTGCTCCGCAGCCGTTGCGAGGCCGGCGCGGCGGGTGTCCTGGTCACGCACGAGGCCAGGCACGCCGCCTGGGCCGACAGGGTCGTGTTCCTGCGAGACGGCGCCATGGTCGACGACACCGGCCGCGCCGTTCCTGCCGAGGCCCTGCTGGGTGCCGCCCGATGAGCCGTTGGCGTCCCGCGTTGCGGATCGCACGTCGAACGGTGCGGAGAAGCCTGGGCCGGTCCCTGCTGATCGCGGTGCTGGTCGGCCTCCCGGTGGCGGGGGCCACCTTCGTCGACGTGCTGATCCGGACCTTCAGCAACGACGCTCGGTCGACGTACGAGCAGATCGGCCCGGCCGACGCCGGGTTGACCATCACCGGCCGCTCCACGCTCGTCGGGTACGCACCCATGCCGTACCTCGGCGATCCGGGGCAGCCGTCGGGGCATCGTCGGTCCCCGCAGGACGTCGACCTGGCTGCCGTGCTCCCCGCCGGCTCGACCTGGACGCATGTGCCGAACCACTACCAAGTCAGGCTCAGCCTCGGCCAGGACCGCATCATCCGGCCACAGCTGACCGTGGTCGACCTGTCCTCACCGCTGACACCGCAGGTGGCCCGGCTGACCCAGGGCCGGCTGTCGAGCGCCGCGGACGAGGTCGTGCTCACCGAGCCGTTGGCCGCGCGGCTCGGCCTGCTCGACAGCAGTGGCCACCTCACCGACGGTGCGTCGGTCACCATGGCCGACGGGCCGACCGCGACCGTCACGGGCACGGTGATCGATCCTTTCTGTCTCGACTGCGAGGATGTGATCGCAGCGCCGGACTCGCCTATCTCGGTCGCCGTCGAGCGCGAGGCCGGATACGTCAACGACGTGAAGTACAGCTACCTGGTTGACCTCCCCGAGGGGACCGATGCCGACACTCTCTGGCCCACGCTCGCGCGCGAAGGCATCGCGATGGTGCCGCGGGACGCCTTCCTGCACCCGGACCGGTATTCCGGCATGGGTAGCAACAGCCGGCTGCCGGCGATCACGGCGGCGAGCGTTCGAGCCGCCGCGTTCGCGCTGCTGGTGACCGGTCTCGGACTGCTCGAGGTCATCCTCCTCGCCGGCACGGCGTTCGCGGTGGGCGCCCGCCGACAGGTGCACGACCTCGGCGTGATCTCCGCCAGCGGGGCGACCTCCCGCCAGATCCGTCGGATCGTCCTCGCACAAGGCCTCGTGCTCGGCGTCCTCGGTTCGGCGCTCGGGATCGTGTTCGGTGCCTTGGTGGCGTGGGGTGGCCGCGCCTTCTGGGAGCACCTCGACAACGCGGTGGTGTTCGCCTGGAAGTTCGGCCCGTGGGAGATCCTCGTGGCGGCCATCGTGGGCGCGGTGTCCGGCGTTCTCGCCGCTGTCGTCCCGGCGATCGGTGCTGGCCGGATGCCCGTCGTGGATGCATTGTCCGGCCGATTCCGGGTCAGCGTCGCCAGCAAGCGGCGTACGCCGGTCGTGGCCAGTCTGCTCATCGCCGCGGGGGTGGCCTCCGGGCTGGTGGGTGACCAGATGATGGCGGGCGACTTCGCCAGGTACGTGCGACAGCTGGCGCGGGTGAACGCGACGACCGGCTACGTGTCGCCGCCATCGCCGAACGTACCCGTGGCGTTCGTGCTGCTCGGCGCCGTGCTGGTCGTCACGGGGGTGGTGATCCTGGCGCCCGCACTGATCACCGCGATCGGACGCATGGCGGCGAGGCTGCCCTTGTCCGGGCGATTGGCGTTCCGCGACGCCTCCCGGCACCGGCACCGGACCGGTCCGGCGACCAGTGCGATCGCGGTCGCGGTCGCGGGATCCGTGGTCTTCGCCTTCGTACTCGCGGGACGGGCCAAGGCGGATCAGCTGAACTACGTCGCCTATCTGCCACCTCACGTGATCTCGGTGGGAGGCGTGGAATATCCCCCGAATGAGAAGCAGCTTGCACTCGCTTCGGACGAGGCAGCCGCGCTGCTTCCCAGCGGCGCCGTGTCGCCCGCTGAAAGCGTCACGAAGGGCATCAGCTCCAAGCGGCGGGACACGGAGGGGATCTACGTCGAGCCGCCACGACGACAGTGTCGAAATGGCTGTCCGGCCATGATGCTGGGGGTCGTAGAACCGAAGACCATGGCGCTGACGCTGGGTCGTGCCCCGACTGACGATGAGCTGGCCCAGCTGGCGGCCGGCAAGGTGCTCGTTGTCTCCTCCGACCTCATGACCAAACAGGGCCAGGTCCGGCTTGGTGTTCGCAGGGGAGTCGATCGGCTGCCAGCGGTCAGCGCTCACGTACCGCAGACCTTTTCCGGTCTGCCGGGTGCGTTCGTCAGCGCTGCGGTGATCGCCGAACACGGCTGGGGGACGGTCGCGACCCAGTTCCTGGTCTCATTCGACGCGTCGGCGACGCCGAACCAGATCGACGACGCGCTGACGGCCGTCGAGCAACACGACGGCTACGGCGCGATCGACACCGGGCCGTCCGACCCGAGTCGGATCCTGTTGATCATCGCGGGTATCGCTGCTGCCTTCGTGACGCTGGTCGGCGTCGCGATCTCGGTGGCCCTGTCCGCCGCGGAGGGGAGGGCGGACCTGGCCACGCTCGCCGCGGTGGGGGCACCGCCGCGTCGTCGGCGGTCTCTCGCGGCGGCCCAGGCGTTCCTGGTGGGCGGCCTGGGCTGCGGGATCGGCCTGCTCCTCGGAGTGTTCGTGTCCTACACGTTGCGCTCGACGATCGGGGCGCCGTCCTTCATCGTCCCCTGGAGCAACCTGCTGGTGGTGGGACTGGTCGTGCCGCTCGTCGCGGTGCTGATCGCAGCGGTCTTTACGCCCAGCCGACTTCCGCTGACTGTCCGTCGGTCCTGGTAGAACCGGATCGCGAGGGGGAACTGATGGTCACGGGGGAGCTTCGGAGGCGCCGTCAGCAGCGAGAGCTGCGCCGGCGGATCCGCGAGGTCGTCGTACAGCGACGACTGGCCGCACTGGCGGCGCCGGGTACGGGGGTACCGGCGCCGCCAGCGGTCGACCTTCGCACTCAGCGGGTCATGAGGTCATGACGTCCAGATGGGGTGCGCATTGCAGCCCGCACAAACCTTCACGATGGATCCTGGTCCGGTGAACGTCAGGTCCAAGGTGCCGGCGTACAACTCGCCCTGGCGTGGTCCCTGCTCGATCGCGACGGCCCCCGCCAGGTCGACGAAGGCGTGTGGGTGGTGGTGCCGCACGTAGGAGATCCGGTCGCCGAACAGCTCCGTCACGTAGATCCGGCCGCGCGGACCGATGGCGAGGTTGGTCGCTCCGAGGAATCCGGTGGCAATCCGCTTCACGTGGCCGGTCCAGGGGTTGACCCGGTAGACCGAACCTCGCGCGCCGAGCTCCGGCCCTTCGGCGCCGCCCGGCAGCGTCGTGACGAACAGCATGCCGTTGCGCCCGACCTCGACGTCGGTAGGCACCGGCTCGAACGCGTAGCTCACGCCCACGAAGCACTTCGGGTCGAGCCCGTTGGACTTCGCGAAGTCGGCCGTGATCACGGCCGGCTGCGGCGGGAGGACTGCCAGCGTGCTGATGTGGCCTGCGCCGTCCACCATGAGCAGGTCGTTACCCGCGGCTTCGGCGACGATCCACTTGTCGTGCCACGCCGTCACCGAATAAGGGTGGGAGTCCAGTGCGCCCGTGTAGTGCGCGTACGGGCCGAGGCCGTCGAGCTGGCACTGGGTGGGGTTGGCGATCCCGTAGGTGTTGACCTGGTCGGGGTTGTTGGCGTTCTCATAGGCCCATGTGTCGGCGACCACGGTGCCGCCCGGTCCCTTGATGTGGAGAGCACTCGCCGTGGTCTCGAAGGTGTTGGGGTCGCTCACCGTGGTGGTGTAGGCGAGGTGATTGCCCTGGACATCGACGCCGGCGACACCCTCGGCACCGGTGACCACGGGTGTCAACGCGCCGCCGCTGAGGCGGGAGACGACTCCCGTGAAGCCGTCGGCGACGTAGATGCCTTCGGGTGACACGGCCAGGTTGAAGGGTGCAGCCACATCGGTTGTGAGCGGCGTGACCTTTGGATCTGCCGACGCCGTTTGGGCGGGGGCGAGCAGCGCCAGTGAGGTTGCCACGGTCGCTGCTACCAGCAAGTGAAGTCGCACGATTCCCTTTCCGGGTCGAGATCGCGCGTCTGACCCAGGTCCTACATGTGTACAGACAGAAGCGTGCGACGGATAGAGCGATTTGCGTGGTAGCGCGACTCCGTTGAGTCACGGGTCAGTGAGACGGTCGGCGCGGCCCGGCAAGAGGCACACAAGGCAAACCCCAGGTGCCCAAGGCGCGTTTGCCTAGTGCACAAGCTAGGTGGCTTGTGGACTAGGCAAACGCGGACGGCCCGGTGGGCAGAAACGGCAGAGGATCAGAGGAGGTTGAGGTGGGTGACGGCGTCGCGCTCCTCGGCGAGCTCGGCGGTGCTGGCGTCGATACGGGCCCGGGAGAAGTCGTTGATGTCGAGACCCTGCACGATCGACCAGTCGCCGTGGGTGGTCGTCACGGGGAACGACGAGATCAGGCCTTCGGGTACGCCGTAGGAGCCGTCCGAGACGACCGCCATCGACGCCCAGTCGCCGTCGGCCGTTCCCTGCAGCCAGTCACGCGCAGCATCGACGGTGGCACTCGCCGCACTGGCTGCGCTCGACGCACCCCGCGCCTCGATGATCGCGGCACCGCGCTTCTGCACCGTCGGGATGAAGTCGTTCTCGAGCCAGCTCTGGTCATCGACCGTCTCGGCGGCGTTCTTGCCGTGGACCTCGGCGTGGAAGATGTCGGGGTACTGGGTGGCCGAGTGGTTGCCCCAGATCGTCATCTTCGCCAGGTCGTTGACACCGACCCCGGCCTTCGCGGCCAGCTGGGCGAGGGCCCGGTTGTGGTCGAGGCGCGTCAGCGCGGAGAACCGCTCGTCGGGGATGTCGGGGGCGTTGCTCATCGCGATCAGCGCGTTGGTGTTGGCCGGGTTGCCTGTCACGAGGACGCGCACGTCGTCGGCAGCGTGGTCGTTGAGCGCCTGACCCTGCGGCTTGAAGATCCCGCCGTTGGCCTCGAGGAGGTCACCGCGCTCCATGCCCTTGCTGCGCGGTCGCGCGCCGACCAGGAGCGCGAGGTTGACCCCGTCGAAGATCTGGTTCGGGTCGTCGCCGGTCTCGACAGCGGCCAGGGTCGGGAACGCGCAGTCGTCCAGCTCCATCACGACGCCCTCGAGCGCCTTGAGGGCCGGCGTGATCTCGAGCAGGCGCAGCTCCACGGGAGTGTCCGGTCCGAGCAGCGACCCGCTGGCGATCCGGAAGAGAAGGCTGTAGCCGATCTGGCCGGCTGCGCCGGTGACGGCGACCTTGACGGGGGTGCTCACGACGGGCTCCTGGTTTCGAGGGACGGAAGGTACGGCGACCAGCGTCGTACGACGTCTGACGCTAGCAACTCGGGGCGGGATCCGTCGGCCAGGGTCGCGACAGGTCCGGCCCGGCAAGCGATTCTGATATTGTCTTGACGTCAAGACACTTGCGGACAGATCCGGAGACCCCATGGCCAAGATCAAGGTGACCAACCCCGTCGTCGAGCTCGACGGTGACGAGATGACGCGGATCATCTGGCAGTTCATCAAGGACCGCCTCATCCACCCCTACCTCGACATCGACCTTCGGTACTACGACCTCGGCATCGAGAGCCGGGACAAGACCGACGACCAGGTCACCATCGACGCCGCCAACGCGATCAAGGAGCACGGCGTCGGCGTGAAGTGCGCGACGATCACGCCGGACGAGGCCCGGGTCGAGGAGTTCGGCCTGAAGAAGATGTGGGTCTCCCCGAACGGCACGATCCGCAACATCCTCGGCGGTGTCGTGTTCCGCGAGCCGATCATCATCAGCAACATCCCGCGGCTGGTCCCCGGCTGGACGAAGCCGATCATCATCGGCCGCCACGCGCACGGCGACCAGTACAAGGCCACCAACTTCAAGGTCGACGGCCCCGGCGAACTGACCATCACGTTCACCCCGGCCGACGGCTCCGAGCCGGTCCAGCACGTCGTCGCCAACTACCCGGACGGCGGCGGCGTCGCGATGGGGATGTACAACTTCAACAAGTCCATCGAGGACTTCGCCCGCGCCTCCCTGGCGTACGGCCTACAGCGTGGCTACCCCGTCTACATGTCCACCAAGAACACAATCCTCAAGGCGTACGACGGCGCGTTCAAGGACATCTTCGCCCGTGTCTTCGAGGAGGAGTTCAAGGCCGACTTCGACGCCCAGGGGCTCACCTACGAGCACCGCCTCATCGACGACATGGTGGCGGCCGCGATGAAGTGGGAGGGCGGCTACGTCTGGGCCTGCAAGAACTACGACGGCGACGTCCAGTCCGACACCGTCGCGCAGGGCTTCGGTTCGCTGGGGCTCATGACGTCGGTGCTGATGACGCCCGATGGCAAGACCGTCGAGGCCGAGGCGGCCCACGGCACCGTGACCCGCCACTTCCGCCAGCACCAGCAGGGCAAGCCGACCTCGACCAACCCGATCGCCTCGATCTTCGCGTGGACCGGCGGGCTCAAGCACCGTGGGAAGCTCGACGGCACCCCCGAGGTCACCGCGTTCGCCGAGACGCTCGAGCGCGTCTGCGTCGAGACCGTCGAGGAGGGCAAGATGACCAAGGACCTCGCGCTGCTGGTCAGCCCCGACCAGGACTGGCTCACCACCGAGGCGTTCCTCGCCGCTCTCGACGACAACCTGCAGAAGGCGATGACGGGGTGACCGCAGCGGCGAAGCCGCGCGGTCTCCCGCGACAAGCCACCCGGCCACGACGATCGTCGGCCTGATCTCGACAAGCTCGATCAGCGGTACAGGCTCGATCAGCGGTACGGGCTCGATCGGTGGTACGGGCACGGTCCGGGAACTGCGCGGCGGTCTAGGCTTCTGGCGTGAAGTTCCTGGGTGATCCGCCGCCGTACGACCTGACCTACTCCGACGTGTTCATGGTGCCGTCACGCTCGTCGGTGATGTCCCGGATGGCGGTCGATCTGACCACCCCGGACGGCGTCGGGACGACCGTGCCGCTGGTCGTGGCCAACATGACCGCCATCGCGGGCAGGCGGATGGCCGAGACGATCGCCCGCCGCGGTGGGATCGCGATCCTGCCGCAGGACATCCCGATCGACATCGCAGGCGCGGCGATCAGCTGGGTCAAGGGGCGGCACCCGGTCGTCGAGACGCCGATCCAGGTAGCTCCCGACGCGGTCGTGGCCGAGGTCCTCTCCCTGCTGGGCAAGCGCGCTCACCGCGCCGCTGTGGTGGTCGATGGTGGCCGCCCGATCGGCATCATCACCGAGCGCGATTGCCAGGAGGTCGACCGGTTCACCAGCGCCGCCGACGTCATGACGACGGACGTGCTGACTCTCGAGCGTGACGTCGACCTGCACGCGGCGTACGACGTCCTCGCCAACCACCACCTCGACGTGGCCCCAGTGCTCGATGGCGACCAGATGGTCGGCGTGCTGACCCGCAAGGGCATCCTGCGTTCAACGATCTACGCCCCGGCCCTCGACCCGGCGGGACAGTTGATGATCGGCGCAGCGGTGGGGATCAACGGTGACGTCGAAGGACGGGCCGCAGCGCTGCTCGGTCACGGAATCGACGTGCTCGTCGTCGACACCGCCCACGGGCACCAGGAGAAGATGCTGGAAGTTCTCCCGTTGGTCGTCGGCGCGCGCGACCGACACGAGGCGGCCACCGGCCGACGCATCCCGGTCGTCGCGGGTAACGTCGTCTCGGCCGTCGGCGCCGGTGCGCTCGTCAAGGCGGGCGCCGACATCGTCAAGGTCGGGGTGGGCCCGGGCGCGATGTGCACGACGCGGATGATGACCGGTGTCGGGCGCCCCCAGTTCTCGGCGGTGCTCGACTGCGCGGCCGCAGCAGCCGACTCCGGCGCCACCGTCTGGGCCGATGGCGGGGTCAAGTACCCCCGCGACGTCGCCCTGGCGCTGGCCGCCGGCGCCGCCAGCGTGATGATCGGGTCGTGGTTCGCCGGTACCTACGAGAGCGCCGGAGACCTGGCCGAGGACGCCGACGGCCGTGTCTACAAGGTCAGCTTCGGGATGGCGTCCGCGCGGGCCGTGCGACAGCGCACCAAGGAGCAGTCGGCCTTCGACCGCGCGCGCTCGGCATTGTTCGAGGAGGGCATCTCGTCGTCCCGGATGTATCTCGACCCGGCGCGACCGGGCGTCGAGGACCTCGTCGACACGATCGTGGCAGGTGTCCGCAGCGCGTTCACGTACGCCGGGGCGGCCACGATTCCCGAGTTCCATGCGCGCGCGGTGGTCGGCGTGCAGAGTGCAGCCGGCTACGAGGAAGGTCGGCCCCGCCCGACCTCGTGGTAGCCCTGGGCCGTCAGTCGACCCGGTGGGCGCCGGGTGACGGCAGGGCCGCGAAGGTCGTGGGCGGGTGCCACCCGTGCTGTTCGTAGGCCGCCTCGACCTCGCGGGTGACCGCGTCGACATCGGCGTCCCGGACGAGCGCGATCGCACAGCCGCCGAACCCGCCGCCGGTCATCCGCGCTCCCAAGGCTCCTGCTGACAACGCCGCGTCGACGGTTACGTCGAGCTCGTCACACGACACCTCGAAGTCGTCCCGCAGCGAGTGGTGTGATGCGGTGAGGTAACCACCGATGTCCTGCGGACGACGTGCGTCGAGGATCTCGACCACCTCGACGACGCGGGCGATCTCGGTCACCACATGGTGGGCGCGCGCTCGCAGCAGCGGGTCGTCGAGCCGCTCGACGTCATCGAGGGTCGCGTCGCGAAGCGAGGCCAGTCCAAGCAGGTCGCGTGCTCTCTCGCACTGGCGCCGCCGTTGGGCGTACTCCCCGCTCGAGTGCTCGTGCTCGGCGTGCGTGTCGACCACCAGCACCTGCAGACCAGCTGCTGCGGAGTCGAACACCACGCGGCGGGTGCTGAGGTCCCGGCAGTCGAGCAGAACGGCATGTCCTTCCTCGCCGAAGACAGCAGCCAGCTGGTCCATCGGACCGCTGGGAACGCCGACGAAGTCGTTCTCCGCCCGGTGCGCCAGGGACGCGAGCTCCGCCGGGCTCAGCTCGACGCCGACTTCCTCCGCGAGCGCCCCGGCAACCGCACATTCCAGGGCCGCCGACGACGACAGGCCCGCACCGACGGGTACGTCGCTCGTCACGTCGATCTCGAGGCCGGGCAGGTCCGACCGCAGCTGGCGTACCGCCCAGACGATCGCGGCGACGTACCGCGCCCAGCCGTCGACCTCACCCGGCTCGCAGCTGATGGGGAAGCTGTCGGTGCGGCCGGACGAATGGACCACGACGTCGTCGCTGGTACGTCGCGAGACGGTGGCGCGCGTCGCGAGCGGCAGTGCGAACGGCAGGCAGAGGCCCTCGTTGTAGTCGACGTGTTCCCCGATGAGGTTGACTCGTCCGGGTGCGAGCCAGGTGGTGACCATCGGCGCAGCATAGCGACGGCTGCTCCTGCCGGCTCGGGGTCCCGTCCGCCGTTCGGTGGCCGGCCCGTCGCTAGGGTGAAGCATGGCCGAGGAACGGGAAATCATGACCTGGGAGCTGTTCGGCGAGGCCACCCGGGAGATTGCCCAGTGGGTGGCTGACGACTACGAGCCCGACATGATCCTGTCGATCGCGCGCGGCGGCCTGTTGATAGGCGGGGCCCTCGGGTACGCGCTCGGCGTCAAGAACACCTACACGATGAATGTTGAGTTCTACACCGGCGTCGACGAGCGCCTCGAGGTACCGCGCATCCTGCCGCCGGCCCCCGACTTCGTCGATCTGGGGGAGGCGCGGATCCTCATCGCCGACGACGTCGCCGACACCGGACACACGCTCCGTAGCGTCCAGGAGTTCTGTGCGGGCAAGGTCGGTGAGGTCCGCAGCGCCGTGCTCTACGAGAAAGGCCACTCGATCGTGCACTGCGACTACGTGTGGCGGCGCACCGATCGCTGGATCAACTTTCCGTGGAGCGACAAGGACCCCGTCGTACGCCGCGAGGGTGCAGTCCTGGATGCCTGACGAGCCGGGCCTCACCGCCTCGCGAACGCCAAAGACCTGAGGTCCAACCACCCGGAGCGCGGCAGCAACGGCGACCAACGGAGGCGGAACGTGCATCTCGCCACCCGCCTTGCCTTCGGAGTCAAGACGCTGCGATCGCCAGCTCGTCGGCGTGGGCGATGTGCCCGAGCTCGCGCCACACGAGCACGAGCGTGAGCCCGGACCCGGCGAACGCGAACCACCAAGGCGCCACGATCCCACCCTGGTGCGCGATGACGCCGCCGAGGAGCGAGCCGAGCAGCATGCCGCCCATCACGCAGATCATGTACACCGAACCGACACGGCCCTGGAACTCTTGGGGCACCGCCCTCATCCGCACGGCGTTGGACAGGGTCCCCCAGACGAAGGCGTAGGCGCCGAAGAAGAACATCAGCGGGTACGCCGCCCACGGTGACGTCGTGAGCGCCATCAGGAGGTGGAAGGCCACCTCGCTCAGGAGGGCCAGGCGCATCAGAAGGGCGAGCGGAAGTCGGCGCTCGAGCCGCCCGTAGTTCAAGGTGCTCAGCAGCCCACCAAGTGCGGCGCAGCTGGTCAGCAGACCGAAACCGGCTTCGTCGATCCCGACCCGTTGCAGCGCCCACAGCACGAGCACCGACCACGGCGCGGCCCAGGTGATGTTGAAGGTGACGATGACGAGCGCAAGCGTGCGCACCGGCCGGTTACCCATCAACCAACGGACACCCTCGATAATGTCCTGCCGCACGTGGGTGTCGATCTGCTGGCGCATGGCACCTTTTGGCGTGCCGATCCGGCTGACGAGCACGACAGCGAGTGCGACACACACCGCCTGGACCGCGAACGGCAGCGCGATACCCGCCGAGAACAGGACAGCGCCGAGGGCGGGACCCGCGAGCTGATTGACCGTGACGAGGCCGGTCTGGATCCGGGCGTTGGCGATGCCGAGGTCTGCCTTCTCCACGAGCATCGGCGTCAGCGTGCTTGTCGTCACGTCCGCGAAGACCTCGGCAGTGCCGAGCACGAACATCGCGGCGATCACCGACCAGATGTCAGCGTGGCCGGCCACGATCACGATGCACAGCCCGGCCAGCACGAGAGCGCGCAGTGAGTCCACGGCCATCACGATCATCCGTCGGTCCAGACGGTCCGCGAGGGCGCCGGCGAACAGCCCGAGAAGCAGCCATGGCAACTGAGAGGCCATGGCGGCCGCCGCAACGAGCAGCGGGTTCTGCGTCTGCGACGCCACCAAGAGGGGACCGGCGGCCATCATCAGACCGTCGCCGAGGTTGGACATCCACGAGGACGCCAGCAGCCAGCGAAAACCCCGCCCGAGCCGGGCCGGCACGATGCTCTCGACGATCACCCTCACAATGAGGAGACGCTAGTTGGACCCACCCGAGCCCGCCAGACGTTTCGACCGGTTGTTGGTCGATGCGCCGTTGGGACGCGTGGCCGACTTCTCGTGTGTGGCCAGGGGCTAGTCTCCGGCAACCGGGAGGACCCCAGGGCCGTCTCGTAGCTCGAAGATCAGCTGAGTCTCTGTCTGCCGCACTACTCGGTTGGTCGTCACATGCTTGAGCACGAGGTCGCGTAGAGCTTCGGCGTCCTCGACGGCGACGTACAGGTGGAAGTCGTCGGCACCGGCGACGTGGAAAGCCTGGATGACGCCGGGGACGGCCGCGAGATCGGAGTACAGCCGGCTGACATTGGCCTGGTTGTGGCTGCCGAGCCGGACCTTGACGATGGCCTGGAGGGGGTAGCCGAGCGCTGCCAGGTCAAGCCGCAGCCGAGTGTCCTGAATGACACCGGAGTCGCGCAGGCGGCGTACGCGGTAGGCGCATGTGGACTCCGCGATACCGAGTCGGGTGGCGAGCGCTTTGTTGGTCAGGCGAGCGTCGACGGACAGGGCACCGAGGATCTGGTAGTCAACGGCGTCCAGCTCCGCGGACCCGACCGACCCGGCACGGCCGGCGCCGCAGTCTCGGCGTTGCGTTTTCTTCAAGTCGCCACCTTTCCCGGCGCCGATTGTTTGATCGACATCGCCAATCCAGTCACCTTGCTTGTTGATTCTACAATTTGAATGGCTGATTGTTGTGGATCCACGCCACTATTGTTGCCATGGACGAACTTCTACACTTCGACTCGGCTGCTGTTCATGGCGGACGAGAGGACCTCCTGGCGCTGGGTGTTCACGCCCTCCCCCTCGACCTGTCGTCGACCAACCCGTTGCCCGACATCGTTCGGGGCGGTGACTCCTATGAGTCGATGGCCACCGGCGGTTGCCCGCTGCCTGAGGGCGGCGCCGTGTACCAGCGGTTGTGGAATCCCACGGTTGCTCGCTTCGAGTCGGCGCTGGCCCTGCTGGAGCACACGGCCACGTCGGTCGCGTTCGGCTCCGGTATGGCGGCGATGACGGCGGCGATCCTGGCGAGCACCTCCATGTCCGGGCGGCGGCACATCGTTGCGGTCCGGCCGCTCTACGGCGGGACGGACCATCTGTTGGCTTCCGGTCTGCTCGGGGTCGAAGTGACCTTCTGTCAGGAGTCCCGGGTCGGCGATGCCGTGCGTCCCGATACCGGTCTGGTCATCCTCGAGACGCCGGCGAACCCGACCCTGGAGCTCGTGGACATCGCCAGCGTCGTTGCCCAAGCGGGTGCTGTCCCGGTGCTTGTCGACAACACGTTCGCGACGCCGGTGTTGCAGAACCCGACCACGCTCGGCGCGACGATGGCCCTGCACAGTGCGACCAAGTACCTCGGCGGGCACGGTGACGTCGTCGCCGGTGTCATTGCTTGTGACGAGGAGACGGCTTCCCGGCTTCGTCAGGTCCGTGCCATCACCGGCGGGCTGCTCCACCCGTTGGGGGCCTACCTCGTGCACCGCGGCCTCAGCACACTGCCGACTCGCCTGCGCGCCCAGCAGGCCGGCGCGCAGCGCATCGCCGCCTGGCTCGTCGACCATCCCGCCGTCGAGCGGGTCTACTTCCCAGGCTTCGACGGCGACCCACGCGGCCTTCTCGTCCGCCAGATGCGAGGTACCGGCGCCATGGTCGCCGTCGCCCTGCGGGGCGGGTTCGAAGCCACGGCCCGCCTCACGAGCTCGGTCAAGCTGTTCACGCACGCGGTCTCCCTGGGTGGCGTGGACTCGCTCATCCAGCACCCCGCTGCCCTCACTCATCGCCCCGTGGCGGCCGAAGCACGCCCGTCACCGAACCTCGTGCGCCTCTCTGTCGGGCTCGAGCACGTCGACGACCTGATTGCGGATCTCGACCGTGCTCTCGGCACGAGTGCCGCAACCTCTGCGATCACGAAGGACGACCTCGGGCTGGCCCTGATGTCCTGACCCCCCCGGGGGGTTCAGCGCTTCGGTGCGAACTCGCTGCGCAGCAGGTCGAACCGCACGAGGTCGACCACGCTCCCGTCGATGAGGTCGTAGCAATGCCGGTCGAGGCCAGTCTCGGTGAAGCCGCAACTGCGGGCCACGCCGAGCGAGCCGTCGTTGCCGACCCCGGCGTTCAACGAGATGCGCTCGAGGCCGAGACCACCATCGGCTTCGCGGGTGAAAGCGTGCTCGGCGGCGAGCATCATCGCGGCCTTGAGGAGGCCGCGACCGCGCGAGTCGGGGTGTGTGCGATAGCCGACCTCGGCCGACAGGTAGTCGAGCCCGGTCATCCCGAAGAGGTTGATCGTGCCGACATACTGATCTCGCTTCGGATCAGCCATCGCCCACTCGACACTGGCCCCCAGTGAGTTGCCCACGGAGCCGCGAGCCAGATGCTTGCGGAAGTGTTCAGCGTCGCGCGGGAAGTTGATGCCGCCCAACCACGCCAGTGTCTCGGGGTCGGCGTTGGTCTCGAGATAGCGCTGCTCGTCCTCCGCGCGCAGGGGGCGCAGCCGCACCAGGTCGTTCTCGAGGCTCACCGTGTCGACCCACCTGGTCTTCGGTTCGCGGCTGTCCGTGGCGAGCAGTGTGGCATTCCAGACATCCCGGAGCTCGCCACGCTGCGCAGCGATAGCACGAGACGTTCCTTCGAACGTGAAACCGGTCTTCCAGGCGACCCGGCGCGATGCGACGTTTCCCTCGTAGCACTGCCACCGGATCGTCTTGACGTGCTGGTCCTCGAAGGCCCAGGCGCAGATCAGCCTGACGGCAGCAGCGGTGACGCCGTGTCCGCGCGCCTGCGGGTGCGTGCTGTAGTTGATCTCGGCGAGCCCCGAGCCTTCGTCCGTGAGCGAGATCGAACCGCTGAAGCCACTCGGCCCTACGCCCCACGGTGACTGGATGGCGAAGCTCCAGACGCCTCGTTCCCAGGCATCGCCGCGGTTCCCGACGTACCGCCGGGCATCCTCGAGCAGGTAGGGAACCCGCACCGACGTGTATTCGCGGGTCCGCGGGTCCGCGCAATGCTGGTACACACCCTCGGCGTCACCATCCCTGAGCGCCCGCAGCGTCACCGTGCCGTCGGTGCGGACGGGTACGTCATCGGGGTAGTTCACCTAGCGGATCCTTCCACTCGTCACGGAGCAGATCGAAGACGGCGATGTCGGCGTACGAACCGTCACCCAACCGTTCGGAGCGCCGCTCGGTGCCGATGCGGACGAAGCCGTTCTTCAGTGCCACCTGCTGGGAGCCGACGTTGGCCTCGGCTGCCTTGATGAACAACCGACGCAGGTCGAGCCCTCCGCGTCCGGCATCGGCGAAGACGTGCCCGGCCAGCAGCGCCACTGCCTCGGTCGTCGCACCACGTCCGCGCGCGTCGGGGTGGGTCCAGTAGCCGACCTCGCCGGACCCGCGCTGCATCCGCGGCACCCCGACCACCCCGATCAGCTGGTCGGTCTCGGGATCGGCCACCGCCCATTGGAGGTGGCCGCCGGTGATGGCAGCCTCGACTCCCCGCTCGATGTACTCCAACGCGTCCTGCCGGGTGTACGGCGAGGGGAGGAAGGTCAGCCAGTGCTGCGTCGTCTCGTCGGCACACCCCTCGACGATCCGGTCGGCGTCGTCGGACCGTTGCGGTCGGAGTACGACGGACCTGCCGGTGATGACCGGTACGTCGTACCAAGGGTGTGTCGGGATTCGCGGGTCATCGCGGTGCAAGGTGGCGGTCCACGCGTCGAGGTGCTCACCGCGGTGGTCGAGCCAGCGCGGGAGCGTGCCTCCGAACGTGAAGCCGGTCTTCCAAGCGACTTTGCGGGAGCCCACGTTGCCACGGTTGGCCAGCCAGCTGACGGTCTCGAGGTCGAGAGCCGAGAAGCCCCAGTCGAGCAGCAGGTTGACCGCGGTGGTCGTCACCCCGCGACCGCGAACACCTGGGTGTGCGCCGAAGGCGATCTCGGCCCGCCGGGAGCCTTCGTTGCGCAGCGAGAGGCTGCCACCGAAACGTCGTCGTCCGACGTTGTGGGTGGCCTCGATCGCGAAGATCCACTCGGTCTCGGTCTCCCACATCCTGGGAATCGCGTCTCCGACGAACGAGCGGGCCATCTCAGCCGTGTAGCCGTGCGGGACGGTCGTCCACTCGACCGAGACCGGATCGGTGCACTGCTCGACAATGGCGTCGATGTCGTCGGCCCGGTGGGCGCGCAGCGTGACATCGCCGTCTGTCAGGATGGGCACCTCGCCGGGAAACTTCATGGCGCAACCTTGCACAACGGTCCCGGCCGACCACAACCGGATATCAACTCTCTGGCGTGCCCATCGCGTCCGGACGTACGGCCCCGTACGCTAGTGGACCTGATGGACGACTACGAGAGATCGCCGATGCGCGTCCCGATGCACGCGGCGCGTGGGCCTCTCCGCACCAGGCTCAGACCGCTCGAGGGGACTGAGGACGAGTCGTGAGCGGCACGTTCCTGGACATCGGCCTGGTCCTGGTCTTCATCTTGGCGAGCAGCTTCTTCGTGATCGCCGAGATGGCGCTGGTGTCGATGCGGGACAGCCAAGCCAAGGGGCTGCAGTCACAGGGGCGACGCGGCGTCGCGGTTGCCAAGCTCAACGGTGACCCCAACCGCTTCCTCGCGGCCGTGCAGGTAGGCGTCACCTTGTCCGGCTTCATGTCGGCCGCGTTCGGTGGAGCGACCCTTGCTGGCCGACTCGCACCCAAGCTCGAGCAGCTGAACCTGTCGCCGGGGGTGGCTGACGCTACGGCGCTGGTGCTGATCACCCTGGCGATCTCGTACGTCTCCTTGGTCATCGGTGAGCTAGCCCCCAAGCGGTTGGCGTTGCAGCGCACCGAGTCGATCGCGCTCGCGGTGGCCCCGACGGTGGATCGCATCGCCAAGATCTCGCGGCCCGTCATCCGGCTGCTCTCGGTCTCGACCGACCTGGTGGTCCGGCTGGTCGGTGGCGACCCCAAAGCGTCGCGCGAGCAGATCACCGATGCCGAGATCCGCGAGCTGGTCTCCGGCTCCGAGACGCTGGGCGCCGAGGAGCGGCAGATCGTCGAGGAGGTGTTCGAGGCCGGTGACCGCCAGATCCGCGAGGTCATGGTTCCCCGCACCGAGGTCGACTTCATCTCCGCGGCGATGCCGGCGTACAAGGCCGCGCGGTTCGCCCTGGAGCGTCCGCACTCGCGCTATCCGGTCATCGGCGAGTCCTCAGACGACGTCATCGGCTTCGTGCACGTGCGCGACCTGCTCAACCCTGATCTCTCGGGCAGGTCGGTCCGGGTCGGCGACATCGCACGCGAGGTCCTTCTGCTCCCGGACACCCGGCAGATCCTCTCGGCGCTGTCGGACATGCGTCGCGAGGGGGCGCATGTCGCGATCGTCGCGGACGAGTACGGCGGCACGGCCGGCATCATCACGCTCGAGGACCTCGTCGAGGAGCTGATCGGCGACATCAAGGACGAGTACGACCTCGACGAACCCGAGACGACCCGCCTCCAGGGCGGCGAGCTCGAGATGGACGGGCTGCTGAACCTCGACGACTTCGAGGACGAGACCGGTCTCACCTTGCCGGATGGCCCCTACGAGACCGTGGCCGGTTACATCGTTCAACAGCTCGGACACGTTCCGGCCGTCGGAGAGACCGCTGGCTTCGATGGACACACCCTGACCGTGGTCGAGCTCGACGGTCGCCGGATCTCACGGGTCAAGGTGAAGATCACCGGGTCCTCCGCGCCACCAGCGGAATCATCCGACCGCTAACGAATCGGACGCTCCGTCCACGTCTGCCCTGCGTCGGTCGAGGAGAAGAGCTGCTGCTGCGAATCCAGGGCGTACAACGTGACGTCGCCCGTGTCGGGGTCAAGGCTGGGTTGCTGGAGCTCGAACACGAAGGACCCGATTGAGGTGTCGGTGGTGTACGCCGTCGCAGACATGGCTGGGTCTAACCGCTGGAGCGTGGACCAGTCGGCCCCTTCGCTGCGGTACAGCCCCGGTGGGCCGTTGTCGGACCAAGCCGCCACCGAGATCAGCAGGCTGCCGTCGCTGAGCACGACCGGGACGGACTGACCACGGTCGATCGCGACCCCAGGATCCCCGTCGTCGCCGGCCCGTCCGAGGGGGGCCTGCTCCCACGTCTTGCCTTCGTCGAGACTGCGCAGGATGCTCGGTAGCTCGGTGCTGCTCGCTGGTATCACGCGGAAGGCCAGCAGGTCGGGAACTGTCGTGGCCACGGAGCCAACGAACGTGTCGTCGCCGGGCACGGGATGCGACTTCCAGGTGGCACCGTCGTCGGTCGACCACAGCGCGAGCGTGGGGCCGCCGCCCGCAGCCGATCCGCCGAACCCCATGAGGACGCCGTTCGGCTCGAGCTCCGCCAACGCCAGTTGGCCGTCCCGCACCGGCAGCGGATGCGCTGATGCGGATCGCCCGTCGATCGCGATCGGCGCCACGGAGCCGAAGAAGGTCATCAGGTAGGAGGCCCACCGTCGTCCGGCGACCAGTGTCTCGCCGTCCGCCCGTGGAGAGGCACCCTGGACGACCGTGATCCGCTTCATCGAACCGTCGGGCGAAACGATCCGGACCGGGTCACCCATACTTCCGTCAGCGATGAGCACGGCACCGCCGCCGGCATCGGCCAGCATGGGTGCTCCGTAGCTCGTGATGTCGGCATACCCCACCGTGGCGAAATCGTCTGAGCTCAGCGCGAGCGCCTTGCGACAATGCTTGAACCGACACAGCTGCCACGTCGAGACCACGGAGTCACCGCCGAGCTCGGGCAGCGCCATGGTGGTACCCACAGTGGCGTACGTGTCGTGCACGATCTGGTCAGGCGTGAGCCTGGCGAGCGGAATGATGCTGTGGTCGGTGACTGCGTTGTTGGGGTTGCCCAGCACAGTCGGCGCCGGCTCGGCAGGTAGCGGGGTTGAGGCATCGTGCGTCGTGCTCTGCACGGTGGCGAACGTGGTCGCGATGACCGCGACGGCAGCGACGGCGACACCTGCCCGCTGGGTGCGACGACGCGCTCGCCCGCGAGCTGCCAGCGGCTCGAACGGTGGGGTGGTCGTCTCCGAACGCCCGCGCTCGGCCACCTCGGTCAGCAGCGCTACGACCCGCGCGGACCGCGCATCGTCCTCGAAGTTCGCGTCAGACATGGTGCCCCTCCTCTCGCTCGGCCAGGGCGGTTGCGAGGGCTGCCCGCCCCCGTACCAGTCGTGCCTTGACGGTCCCGCTGGGCACCCCCAGCGAGGCCGCGATCTCGTGGACGGGAAGGTCGGCGACATGGTGCAGCACGACTGCCTCACGCTGGGCGGAAGGCAGCTCGGCCAAGGCACGAACGAGAGCGACGTGGTCCGGGGACAGCTCGTACCCGTACTCGGTCTCGGGACGCGGGGTGATACGCGCGGTCAGCCCCGCGTGACGCTTCATCCGTCGCCAGCGGCTGTGGTGCACGTTGAGCGCCACCCTGCGCAGCCAGGCCTCCGGGTTGTCTGTCTTCCGGAACGTCCGGGCATGGGCGACGGCGCGGACGAACGCCTCCTGGACGATGTCCTCGGCTGTCGGCAGATCGCCACAGACGGCGTACAGCTGGCCCACGAGGCGCCGATAGCTCGCTCCGTAGACCTCCTGAACGAACTCCTCGTTCGTCATCGCACCCCCTGGACCACCTGGCTGTCAGCCAGTCTCAACCACGCGACTCCCGGGAAGCTGCTTTGGTTGCATCCGTGCACCCAGCATCGGGGTTGGCCGGTGAGATTGACACAATGGCGGCCATGTCCACCCCAGCAGCCGCGACTCCGTCGCGCCCACGCGTGCTGTCCGGCATCCAGCCGACGGCCGACTCGTTCCACCTCGGCAACTACCTCGGTGCGCTACGACAGTGGGTGGCGCTGCAGTTCGACCACGACGCGTTCTACTGCATCGTCGACCTGCACGCCATCACGGTGGAGCACGACCCGGCACTGCTGCGCGAACGGACGCTCGTGTCGGCGGCGCAGCTGATCGCGATGGGCGTCGATCCGGAGCAGTGCACGCTGTTCGTCCAGTCGCACGTCGCGGAGCACGCTCAGCTGGCGTGGGTGCTCGGTTGCATCACCGGGTACGGCGAGGCTGCCCGGATGACCCAGTTCAAGGACAAGTCGGCCAAGGGCGGCCAGGACCGGACGACGGTCGGCCTCTTCACCTACCCCGTCCTGCAGGCCGCCGACATCCTGCTCTACCAGGCCAACCGGGTTCCGGTGGGCGAGGACCAGCGTCAGCACCTGGAGCTGACCCGCGACCTCGGCGGGCGCTTCAACCATCGCTTCGGTGAGACGTTCGTGATTCCCGAACCGCACATCATCAAGGACACCGCCAAGATCACCGACCTGCAGGAGCCGACCGCGAAGATGAGCAAGTCGGCGTCGTCTCCGGCCGGCATCGTCGAGCTCCTCGACGACCCCAAGAAGTCCGCGAAGAAGATCAGGTCGGCTGTCACCGACTCCGGCCGCGAGGTGTACTTCGACGAGGACAACAAGCCCGGCGTCTCCAACCTCCTCACGATCTTCGCGGCACTGTCGGGCCGCACCGTCGACGACATCGCCACGGAGTACAACGGCCGTGGCTACGGCGACCTCAAGAAAGACCTCGGACAGCTGGTCGAGGAGTTCACCACGCCGTTCCGCACGCGAACGCTCGAGCTCCTCGATGACCGCGTGGAGCTCGACGCGATCCTGCACAACGGAGCCGAGCGTGCCCGCGCCGTAGCGGCCACGACGTTGGCTCACGCCTACGAGCGCATCGGCTTCGTGCCGGCTCGATGAGCACCATTCGCACCGGTAAGGTCTCGGGAGTGTTCACGATCGGCGTCGCCATCGCCATACCGGAACCGTGGGCGGCGGAGCTGCAACAGCACCGAGCATCGTTCGGCGACCCGCAAGCGGGGGCGATCCCGACCCACATCACGCTCGTTCCGCCGACCGATGTGACGGTCGACCTCGACGTCGTGGAACGGCACCTGGCGACTGTCGCGGCGGACCGATCTCCGTTTCCACTGCGGCTGCGCGGGACGGCAACCTTCCGGCCGGTGTCGCCCGTCGTCTTCATTGCTGTCTCCGAAGGCATCTCCGCCTGCGAACTGCTGGCGGGAGCCGCGCGAAGCGGACCGTTGCACCAGGACCTGTCGTTCCCGTACCACCCGC
This sequence comes from uncultured Actinomycetota bacterium, assembly GCA_963750495.1. Classification (GTDB taxonomy): domain Bacteria; phylum Actinomycetota; class Actinomycetes; order Propionibacteriales; family Nocardioidaceae; genus JANLYC01. Next base: position 1,172,486 of record CAVVQV010000004.1, on the reverse strand, counting down.
ACGTGACCGTGGCGCATCACCTCGACGAGGCTGCGCTCGACCACGCGTACGACGCCCTGGCGGACTTCGACTGCTCCTTCGACGTGGTCGACTTCCACCTCTACGTCCACGGCGACGACGGCGTGTGGCGCCCGTTCCGTACGTTTGCCCTCGAGGGTTGATCCCACTCATCGGGCATCCGCCGGGTGTGATCCCCTGCCGGACCCGGTAGGAAAGAGCTATGGCTGAAGACAAGCAGGGCATCGGGTCGAAGGCGAAGGGCCGCATCGAGAGGCTGCGCGCGAGATATCCGTTCGTCGATCATGTCGTCCGGATGCAGGCGCACTACGCCAAGATCCAGGGCAACGTGCTGGCCGGGGCCGTGACGTACTTCGGGTTCTTGTCGTTCTTCCCGATCCTCGCGCTGGCGTTCGCAGTCGTCGGCTACGTCAGCATCGCCTACCCCGACGCCCGCGAGAACCTCATCACGGCGATCGAGCAGTTGCTGCCGGGCGTCATCAGCAGCGACGGCCAACCCGGGACGATCAGTCTCAAGGACATCGAGGATGCCAAGGCCTTCGCCGGGGTGATCGGCTTCGCCGGTGTCCTCTACTCCGGGCTGGGCTGGCTGTCAGGCATGCGCAAGGCCCTGCGCGACGCGTTCCAGGTCCCGGAGTCGCGGCGTCGCAGCTTCGTCGTGGGCAAAGGGGTCGACCTGGCGACCATGGTGGTCATCGGCCTCGTGCTGATCGTCTCGGTCGGCATCAGCGGCGTCGTCAAGGGACTGACCGACGACATCGTGTCGTCGATGGGGCTCGACGGCTTCGGCCTCGCCCAGCCGGTCGTGTGGCTCGTCGGACTGGTGCTCGGTGTGGCCGCGAGCACCCTGCTGCTGTTCATCATCTACTGGGTGCTGCCCGACCCCGACATCCCGACACGGGCGCTGTGGCAGGGCGCGCTGCTGGGTGCGCTGGCGTTCGAGGTCCTCAAGCAGGTCGTCGTGAACGTGCTGGGGGGCGTCGGCGGCAGTCCCTTCGCTCCGCTGGCCATCGCGATCACGCTCGTGGTCTGGATCAACTACTTCTCCCGCATCATCATGTACGGCGCCGCCTGGGCCATGACGTCGGAGCTTTCCACGGCCGCGATCGAGAGTCGTCGGGCGAAGTCCGAGGCCTTCGTGGCTGCAGCGGCGGTGGCACCGGTCAACGCGCGAGTCCCCGTGATGGCGCACAGGCAGGCGCCGACGCCGTCGCCGAAGGGCCGGTTCGACGCCGGCAGTGCGCTCGTCGGTGCGGCCGCTGCTGCCGTGGCCGCCGCGGTTCTCAGCCGGCGGGACGACGACCGGTGACGGTGCTGGTTCCGGGTCGCGCCGATGTCGAGGATGCGGCTACCCGGATCGCCGGGGGAGTACGTCGCACTCCGGTGCTGGCGATCGACCTGCGCGAGCACGGGGTGTCGGCTGAGGTCGTCCTCAAGCTCGAGCTGACCCAGCACACCGGGTCGTTCAAGGCGCGTGGAGCGTTGAACTCCGTGTTGTCGTTGCCGCCCGACACCCCAGGTGTCTGCGCGGCCTCGGGCGGCAACCACGCCGCGGCGGTGTCCTGGGCGGCCCGGCGTGCCGGGATGACGGCTGAGGTCTTCGTGCCGGCCAACGCGACACCGGCCAAGCTCGAGCGGATCCGGTCGTACGGCGGTCGGATCCATGCCGTGGACGGCTACGTCAAGGAGGCGCTCGAGGCCTGCCGCGCGTACGCCGCTGAGCACGACCTCCCGTTACTGCACCCTTATGACACGTTCGAGACGGTGGCCGGAGCAGGGACGACGGGTCTCGAGATCGAGGAACAGGTGCCGACCGCCGATCGCGTGCTCGTCGGCTGCGGTGGTGGCGGCCTTTACTCCGGATTGGCGGTCGCGTTGGAGGGGCACGCCCCGGTTCAGCCGGTCGAACCGGAGGCCTGCCCGGACCTCGCGCGCGCCCTCGCGGCGGGTGGGCCGGTTCCGGTCGATGTCGGCGGGCTCGCCGCTGACTCACTCGGAGCGCCGGCCGTCGGGGACATCGCCTTCGCGGTGGCGTCCAAGCACGCGGTCCAGGCGGTGCTCGTCGCCGAGGAGGCGATCGTGGCGGCGCGCCGGCTGCTCTGGGAGGCAGCCCGCGTGCTGGCGGAGCCCGGTGCCTGTGTCGCGCTGGCCGCACTGCTCTCCCATCGTGTCCCGGTCGACGCCGGGCTGGTCGTCGTCGTGGTCGTGTCGGGAGGCAACAACGAGACCTTCCCCGCCTGAGGTGCCAGTCGCGATGCGCGCGGCTGTGTGAGAAGTCCCTCGCGGTCCAGCGGTGCGGCAGGGGCAGCGAGCGCCGTACTCTGTCGCCCATGAGCCGAAACACCGAGTCCGGTCTGCCGTTCGAGCCCGTCTACGGGCCGGAAGCATTGAAGGACTGGGATGCCGAGGAGAGGCTCGGCCGGCCAGGCTCGTTCCCCTACACGCGAGGCGTCTACGAGTCGATGTACACCGGGCGTCCGTGGACCATGCGTCAGTACGCCGGTTTCGGTACGGCCGTGGAGTCGAACCAGCGCTATCACCAGCTCATCGAGGCCGGCACGACCGGGCTGTCGGTCGCTTTCGACCTGCCGACCCAGATGGGCTACGACTCCGACGCGCCGATCGCCCACGGCGAGGTCGGCAAGGTCGGGGTGGCGATCGACTCGATCGAGGACATGCGCCTGCTCTTCGACGGCATCCCGCTCGACCAGGTCTCGACGTCGATGACCATCAACGCTCCTGCCGCGCTGCTCATGCTGCTCTATCAACTCGTCGCCGAGGAGCAGGGTGTGCCGAGCGAACAGCTCACGGGCACGACCCAGAACGACGTGCTCAAGGAGTACATCGCACGCGGCACGTACATCTACCCGCCGCAGCACTCGCTTCGGCTCATCACCGACATCTTCACGTACTGCCGCGAGGAGATGCCGCGGTGGAACACGATCTCGATCTCCGGCTACCACATGGCCGAGGCCGGGGCGACTCCTGCGCAGGAGATCGCCTTCACGCTGGCCAACGGCATCGAGTACGTCCGCGCAGCCATCGCGTCCGGTCAGGACGTGGACGAGTTCGCACCTCGGCTGGCCTTCTTCTTCGTCTCGCGCACCTCGTTGCTCGAGGAGGTCGCGAAGTTCCGGGCCGCTCGACGGATCTGGTCGAGCGTGATGCGCGACGAGTTCGGGGCCAAGAACCCCAAGTCACTGATGCTCCGGTTCCACACCCAGACGGCGGGCGTGCAGCTCACCGCGCAGCAGCCCGAGGTCAATCTGGTCCGCGTCACGGTGCAGGCGTTGGCGGCGGTGCTCGGGGGCACCCAGTCGCTGCACACCAACTCGTTCGACGAGGCGATCGCGCTGCCGACACAGAAGGCTGCTCGGCTCGCCCTGCGGACCCAGCAGGTCATCGCCTACGAGACCGATGTGACGGCCACGGTCGACCCGTTCGCCGGCTCGTATGCCGTGGAGTCGCTGACCGATGAGGTCGAGGGCGTGGCGCGCGGCCTGATGGCGGCCGTCGAGGACCTCGGCGGCGCGGTGGCGGCGATCGAGAAGGGCTTCCAGAAGAACGAGATAGAGAAGTCGGCGTACCGGATCGCCCAGGAGATCGACAGTGGCGACCGCACCGTGGTCGGCCTCAACCGCTTCACCGTCGACGTCGAGGACCCGTACGAGCCGCTGCGCGTCGACCCGGCGATCGAGGCACAGCAGGCCGAGCGGCTGGCCCGGCTGCGCGCCAGCCGCGACCAGTCCGACGTCGACCGGCTGCTGGGCCAGCTGCGAGCCGCTGCCGAGGGTACGGACAACGTGCTGGTGCCGATGAAGGCTGCGCTCGCTGCCCGAGCCACGGTCGGCGAGGTTTGCGACGCGCTGCGTGAGGTGTGGGGCGTCTACCAGCCCCCCGACGCCTTCTGACCGAGGCGTGCTCCGCTCCGCTGGTCAAGTGCTACAACCGGCTCGGGACGGGCGTCTCGAGATCAGCTGGGCCGAACCACAGGCTGGGAGCTTGCGCAGGTCTTCTGGTGCTTGTGGCCGCGTGACCTCCCAGTCGATGGCCCTGGGGTGCAGGGGGCCGGTTGCGGTCCGGACTCTGGGACCGGGACCGGCGCGGCAACCAGCCTCGCTCGTCGCCCATCCACGCCGACCGGTTCCCGGACCTTGCCGTCCGCCCTCAACCGGCTTAGCCGTGCGACCGGGGTGCCGACCCGCTGATCGAGTCCTACGACGGGCTCAGGACAGGCCCGTCGAGATCGAGGAGCCGAGTGGGAAGTTTTCAGGCAGCCGGCAGCGGCAGGGCAGTGCAGGTGAGACTGGCCGGTGGGTGCCGCTGGGTGCCGGTGTGGTCGACCAGGTAGATAGCGGCCGGTGCGGGGTGCGCCAGACGAAGACGCCGGTGAAGGGTTGCACGACTTGCCAGTGGCCGTGGGTCTTGACCCGGTGGTGGAAGCGGGTGATGGGGCCGAGCTTGCCGAGGCCGGTCTGGCCCGGTGGCCCACCCTCGTCAGGTTTGACGAACGGAATGGTGTGGTCGATGTCGCCGGATCTTCGGCTGGAGGTGGCATACGGGAAGCAGTCGACCGGGATGGCGAGGTGGATCGCTTCGCGGATCCGGTCGGGGATCTCATAGGCATCGACCGGGACCTGGTCGTTGAGGTCGATCACCGGTTTCACGGTCACGTTGGCGTGGCCGAGCCACGTCTTGACCCGGTCGAGGGTGACGGGTCCGACCTGCTCCACCCTGGCCACGCCGTGTCCGGTGACCAGGGCCTGGTCGGTGAGGTGGACATACAACGTCACGTCCGGGCGGGTGTCCACGGGTCGCCGCGTCGGCGCGGAGGTCTCGACCGATTCGGTCGGGTCGCCGGGGTCGACGGGTTCGGCCTGGCCGGTGGCAGCATCGATGTGAGCGAACAGGTCCAGGGCATGTTGCGGGTTGGCCAGGATCCCGACCGCGGCCGCCCGCCGCGCATCGACCGGGCGGGTATCACCCAGAGCACCGAGGCCGGTCGCGAGGCCACCGATCGAAGCGTTGAACCGTAACGCGTCCGGTGCTTCGGCCCGGATGAAGATCTCGCCGGTACCGGCCTGGCCGGGCTGGTGGTCTTGGAGCCACACCCCCAACGACCCCTGAGCCGCCTCATCGGCTTCAGCGGCAGCCTCAGGGTCGCACTCCATCCAGCAGGCGGCGATGATGGCGTCGATCCGGCCCCACGACAGGGAGTGCGCATATTTCGCGATGCGCCGGTCTACCACCGCCACGGTGTCCATGGACAGGTGGCGGGTTGCTTCGGCGCACCTGCGGCCGATCCACGGCTTCACCTCACCCGCCACGATCCGCGCCCACAGCCGTGGGAGGCGGTGACGCAGATCCAACGCGTCGCCGACCAGCCGCTCCGCGGCACTGGACGAGGTCGCGAGGACGACGCCGAGCTCGGCCGGGGCGAACTCCGCCACCCCAGGTGTCCCGTCCCCGCCGAAACAGACCAGCTGCTCCGACCCGGGCAGCAGCGGACTCGTCGCCCGGGCGAGCTCACTGTGCAGATCGGCCCAATGGGCCGCGGTCTGCAACAACCTGACCTCGCCTTGTTCGACGACCGCGCGTGCGTGCTCGGCGGCGGCCAGGGTGGCCGGCTCGTCGAGGGCACTGAGGTTGATATCGAACATGTGTTCGATTCTACCTGACATGTCCGACACTGGCCAGCGAGATTCGCCTTATCCACAAGGGTTTTCTGATCCCGAACCCGGGCCATCGACAGCTGGGTGTCGGCTGCCCGTGGATCCGTGTGCCCCATCTGGAAGGCTTCGTCCAGAGGGCACACGTGAAGAGGTGGTCGACATGACCGGGCGGCTTGAGTTCCCGCCGGTGCTCGACACTCTCGCAGCGGAGATCATCGAGCACCTCGGCGGATCACTGGTCGGCCTCTACGTGTTCGGATCACTCGTCGTCGGTGACTTCGACGACAAGCGAAGTGACATTGACCTGCTTGCGGTCACCTGCGAAGTGCTGAGACCCGAGACCGAGCACGACATCGCGCAGATGCATCACTCGATAGCAGAGCGATACCCCGAGTGGCAGGACCGGCTTGAGGTCGGGTACTTCCCGCTAACCGTGTTCAGCGGCTTCGACGAGCCACTCGGAGATGTGCACCGGATCAGTCCTGGAGAGCCGTTCCACCGAACCCCCGCCCTGCCGCACTGGCTGACCGATCTGTACTGCGTGCAAGAGCGGGGGTACGTGCTTTTCGGGCCCGCAGCGGCAGACGTCCTGCCGCCCATCTCACCCGCCCGTTTCCGGGCCACGGTCCAGGGCCTCGTCGCCGAGTGGCAAGACTGGGTCGTCGGCGTACAGGAGAAACGGCACCAGGCGTACGTCCGGCTCACGATGTTCCGCAGCCTCTACGCCTACGAAACCGCGCGTCAGACCTCGAAGGTCGCTGCTGCCCAGTGGTTCGCTTCCGAGTTCCCTGAGTGGCGCCGCGAAGCGGAGCAGGCAGTCGCCTGGCGTCAGAGCGACAGCACCACCATCGACGTTCCGGGCTCGGAGCGAACCCAGGAACTCGTGAAGCTGGTTTACCACCTCATCCGCAACTGACCGACAACCATCAGCGCCAGCGCCTTCGGGGGAGCCTTCCCGGTGCGGGGCCGTAACGCCCGGTTAGACGGCTTGGGCCCAGACACGCCATCACCAGGTCAGGACCGTCGACGGCGGACATCGTCGGCACCGGGAAGCCTTCACCGTCCAGCCAGCGCATCACCGCGGCTTCGCCGACCGCATCCCGTCCATCGCGGCTTCGCCGACCGCATCCCGTCCATCGCGATAGTGACGCCGCACGCGTCCGACGGCGTCGCGGCCTGTCGCGATCAGCTCCGACACAACAGCTCCTTCGTCTGGCCGTCCACGACGTACACGTCGCCATCACGCAGCCGCAGGTGCGGTACTCCCTCGCGCTCGTAGGCCTCGGCCACAGCGGTGAGCAGCTCGGTCTCTGGATGGCCGGGGGAGTCCAGATGCGGCACGAAGGCCTCGTCGAGGACGCCGAGACCGTCCCAGATCGGCTCGGCGCCATACAACCGGTGCACCACACCGACGTCATCGCAGGCTTCCAAGCCGCGCAGACTCGGTGCCAGGCAGCACGGGCCGGCGCTGTACCCGGCGTACACGAGAACATCGTCCTCGAGCAGCCGAGGGAAGATCCGGTCGGCTCGACACAGCGACATCGCATAGCGCAACGCGAAGACGTTCCCGCCGCGGATCCACGCGATCTCGAAGGTCCGCAGCGCTGCCTCCAGCCCGGCCTCGTCGCCGACGAAGTCACGCAGGTCGACCTCCTCGCACGTCAGCCCGACGGCACCGAGACGTTCGCGCTCACCCGTGAACGCCTCGCTCCGGATGTCCGTGGGCGCGTCGTCGACGGCGTTCGCGATCACGGCAACCGGGCGGTCGGTACGGCGCAGGCCCAGCAACCGCTGGATGTGGTCGCCATTGCGGAACGACGAGAGATACAGCCGCATCGGCCCATTGTGCAGTGCGATCGCCGCCGCGAACGGTCCGGCACCAGAGGTTCCGCAGCCGAATGCGACACTAGGCGGGTGCCGACGTCTCGCCCCGACCTTCACGATGAGATCGATCGTCTGACGAAGAGCATCGAGGCCGAGGTCATCGAGTTCCGCAGAGACCTGCACCGTCACCCCGAGCTGGGCCGCCAGGAGACACGTACCACCGGCGTGATCGTCGAGCGGCTGATCTCCGCCGGCCTCGAGCCACGCGTGCTCGCCTCCGGGACCGGCGTCATCTGCGACATCATCGGCTCCCGTGGCGAACCACCGACCATCGGCTTTCGCGGCGACATCGACGCGCTGCCGCTCAACGACATCTCCGTGGGCGCGTACCGCTCTACCGTCGCCGGTGTCTGCCACGCCTGCGGTCACGACGCCCATACAGCGATCGTCCTGGGCACCGCGCTCGTCCTCTCCGAGCTGGCGAAGCAGGGCGCTGTGGAGCGCTCGGTCCGGTTGATCTTCCAGCCGGCTGAAGAGATCACCCCCGGCGGGGCGCTCGATGTTCTCGCCGACGGTGGCGCCACCGGGCTCGAGCAGGTCTTCGCGCTGCACTGCGACCCCAAGATCGAGGTCGGCAAGGTCGGTTTCCGGGCCGGACCGATCACCGCAGGTGCCGACCGCATCAAGGTGACCTTGCGAGGACCCGGTGGTCACACGGCGAGGCCGCACCTCACGGCTGACCTGGTCTTCGCCCTCGGCGCCATCGTCACCGAGCTGCCGGCCGTCCTCTCGCGTCTCGCTGACCCGCGGGCTGCGCTGAGCCTGGTCTGGGGACAGGCGCACGCCGGTGCGGCGGCCAACGCCATCCCCCAAGAGGGTTTCGCCGAAGGCACGATCCGCTGCCTCGATGCCCGCGTCTGGCAGTCCGCCCACACCGTCGTCCCTGACCTGGTCCGCCAGCTGGCCGCGCCGTACGGCGTCGACGTCGACGTCGACATGCACACGAGTGTGCCGCCCTGCGTCAATGACGAGGCTGCGACCGCGTTCCTCCGGTCGGTAGCCGCAGACCTGCTCGGGGCCGAGGCGGTCACCGATACGGACCAGAGCCTGGGTGGCGAGGACTTCGGCTGGATTCTCGGGCGTGTTCCCGGTGCGCTGGCACGTCTCGGAGTGCGAAATCCGGAAGTTGCCGATGCTGGTGACCTTCATCAGGGAAGTTTTGACATTGACGAGAGTGCTATCGCCGTGGGGGTTCGCCTGTTTTGTGCGGCTGCGGTCTACTCGTCCCCCACCTGACCCTGTCACAAGATCACAAACGCGTATCGACCCTGGGCGCACCACGTCTGGCTGGGGTGCGAGATCGAAAATCTGGTTTATGCTCTGCCGCGATGCGTGCCGAAATTATCGAGCACGCCGGGTGGAAGGAGTCGTCTTGCGTCGTTCGACCAAGATCGCGGTAGTTCTCGTAGCTGCCACTCTCGCCTTGGCCGGGTGCGCCAAGGACGACAAGAAGTCAGACAACACCGGCAGCAAGAGTGCTGCGCTCGACTGCAAGAGCCTCTCGGGTGACGGCCCCAAGGTCGGTCTTGCGTACGACGTGGGCGGCCAGGGTGACAACTCGTTCAACGACGCCGCAGCCGCCGGCCTCGCCAAGGCTGTCAAGGACATGAACGCGACCTGCATCGAGGGCGAGGCGCAGGACGGCGAGCCCGAGTCGGCTCGCGAGGGTCGGCTCCGCCAGATGGCAGATGGCGGCTATGACCCGGTCATCGCAGTCGGCTTCGCGTACAGCGACGCGGTCAACGCCGTGGCACCTGACTACCCGGACCTCAGCTTCGCCGTGGTCGACGGATTCGACCCAGACGACAAGGCCAACGACAACGTCGCCTACCTGGGCTTCGCAGAGAACGAAGGCTCGTTCCTGGTCGGCGTCGCAGCCGCAGACACCTCAGAGAGTGGCAAGATCGGCTTCGTGGGCGGCGTCCACAACGACCTGATCAAGAAGTTCGAGGCCGGCTACACGGCAGGCGCCAAGGCGGTCAACCCCGACATCCAGGTCGACGTGACCTACATCGAGGAGTCGGACCTCTCCGGCTTCGGTGACCCAGCAGGTGGCAAGGCCGCCGCGACCGGGCTCTACGACAAGGGTGACGACGTGGTCTACCAGGCCGCCGGTGGCTCCGGATCGGGTGTCTTCGACGCCGCGGTCGAGGCCGGCGACGGCATGTGGGCGATCGGGGTCGACTCCGACCAGTACCTGAGCGCGTCCGCCGACCAGAAGCCGCACCTCCTCACGTCGATGCTCAAGCGGGTCGACACGGCGACGTACGACATGATCCAGTCGGTCAAGGACGGCACGCCGCTCACGAGCTACCAGACGTACGACCTCGCTTCAGATGGCGTTGGCTACGCGACCTCTGGTGACTTCCTGAGCCAGGGGACGATCGACGACATCAACGGTTACGCCGACCAGATCAAGAGCGGCGAGATCAAGGTGCCCACGAAGCCGTAAGGCCGGCGGCACCAAGCAACGAACCGGTGTGATGCGCACCGGTGGCTCACGGGCCCGGGACTTCGCGGTAGCGTTCGTCCCGGGCTCGTGTCATGCCAGGGCTGCGCCACCCAGGTCCTCGGCCCGTCAGCTCGTCACGACCCGTCATCTCCAGGAGCGCCCATGACAGCCACGGCGACCACCGACGCGGTGGTGATCCAGGGAGTCGGCAAGCGGTTCCCTGGTGTCATCGCCAACCATGACGTCGACATCACGATCCGCGCCGGCACGGTGCACGCGTTGATCGGTGAGAACGGTGCCGGCAAGTCCACGTTGATGAAGATCCTCTACGGCGTGCAGAAGCCCGACGACGGAACTGTCACCGTCAACGGTGAGCGGGTCAGCTTCAGCTCACCGACCGATGCGATCGCCCACGGGATCGGTATGGTCTTCCAGCACTTCATGCTTGCCGACAACCTCACGGTGCTCGAGAACATCGTGTTGGGCGCCGAGCGACTGCACGGCATCGGCGACAGCGCGCGGCGTGTCGTCGAGGACCTGTCGAGCACGTACGGCTTCGGCATCGACCCGGGCGCTCTGGTCGAGGACCTCGGAGTCGGTGACCGGCAACGCGTCGAGATCCTCAAGGTCCTCTATCGCGGAGCCAAGATCATCATCCTGGACGAGCCCACGGCGGTCCTGGTTCCGCAGGAGGTCGACGCGTTGTTCGCGAACCTGCGTGGGCTGAAGGACGAAGGGCACACGATCCTCTTCATCTCACACAAGCTCGACGAGGTGCTCGACATCGCCGACGACATCACGGTCATGCGACGCGGCACCACGGTGGGCGAGGCGAAGCCCGACACCGTCACCAAGCACGAGCTGGCCGAGCTGATGGTCGGATCCGAGCTGCCGTCACCGGCGACCGAGGAGTCCACGGTCACCGACACCGTGCAGCTGTCGCTCGACGGCATCACCCTGACCGACGATCGCGGTCGCGACCTGCTGTCCGATGTCACGTTCGACATCCGGCGCGGCGAAGTGCTCGGGATCGCCGGCGTCGAGGGCAACGGCCAGGCCGAGCTCGTCGAGACGATCATGGGAATGCGCAAGCCCACCAGCGGACACATCCGGCTGGGCGACGACGACATGACCGCCTGGTCCACCCGCAAGCGTCGGGAGGCCGGCATCGGCTACATCCCCGACGACCGGCACCGTCATGGGCTGTTGCTCGACTCACCGCTGTGGGAGAACCGCATCCTCGGTCACCAGACCCGCAAGCCGTCCGTCAAAGGCATGTGGATCGACCGTCGTGCCGCGCGCGCGGACACCGACAGGATTGTGGAGCAGTACGACGTCAGAGCACCGGGTATCGACACGCTGTCGCGATCCCTCTCCGGCGGCAACCAGCAGAAGCTGATCGTGGGCAGAGAGATGAGCGGTGAACCGGTCCTGCTCATCGCGTCCCATCCGACCCGCGGGGTCGACGTCGGCGCCCAGGCCGCGATCTGGGACCACATCAAGACAGCCCGGCGCGAAGGACTGGCCGTGCTGCTGATCAGTGCCGACCTCGACGAGCTGATCGGCCTGTCGGACCGGATCGAGGTCATCCTCCGTGGTCGCCTCGTCGGTGAGTTCGACCCGCAGGACGTCACACCGCAGGCGCTCGGCGCCGCGATGACCGGCGGCGAGAGCAGCGGCGGAACCGAGGAGACGGCATGATTTTGATCCGTCGGGTGGGGATGGCTCTGCTCGCCCCTCTGGGTGCCATCGTGGTAGCGATGGTCATCACCTCCGTGGTGATCCAGATCTCCGGAAGTGCCGCGAGCGACTTCTGGTCGATCATCTTCAGTCAGCCGTCCAACCGGGCGATCGTCAACATCATCGACCAGACGTCGCTGATCTACATCTCAGCGCTCGCCGCGGCCATCGGCTTCCGGATGAACCTGTTCAACATCGGGGTCGAAGGTCAGTACACGATGGCCTCGTACGTGGCCGCCACCCTCGCCGGCGCTGCCTGGTTCAGTGGCATCTGGAACATCATCATCCCCCTCATCGTGGCCGTCCTGGTCGGGGCCGGCTGGGCCGGCATCGCCGGGATCCTCAAGGTGACCCGTGGCGTCAGCGAGGTCATCTCCACGATCATGCTGAACGCCATCGCGGTCACGCTGGTCGGCTACCTGTTGAACAAGTACGGCGTACACGAGGGCAACGGCGTCCACAGCAAGGTTCTTGCCGAGGGCAGCCAGCTGAAGGGCTGGTTGTTCTTCGACCGTGCTGACGGGCCGGTCTGGACCCTGTCGGTGCTCGCGATCGTGCTGGGCGTCGGGTTCTGGCTACTGCTCAACAAGACCCGGTTCGGGTTCGACCTCCGAGCGACCGGTATGTCGCAGACCGCTGCGGTGGCCAGCGGCGTCAACGTGAAGAAGATGGTCGTCGTCTCGATGCTGCTGTCCGGTGGGATCGCGGGCCTGATCTGGATGCCCTCGTTCTACGGCTCGGCGCACTCGTACGGGACTGCCTTCCAGGCCGGCCTCGGCTTCACCGGTATCGCAGTCGCCCTGCTGGGACGCAACCAGCCGCTGGGCATCGTCTTCGGTGCCGTGCTGTTCGCGTTCCTCAACGAGCAGAGCAACCGGCTCACCTTCGAGACCGACATCTCCGTCAACGTCGTCCAGATCACGCAGGGCACCATCGTGCTGGCTGTCGTCGTCGCCTATGAGGTCGTACGCAGGTTGAGCGCCCAGCGAGAGCAACGCAACGTCGCGGCGAAGCTCGATGCCGAGAGTCCCCGCGGACCGGCTGAGGAGGTGACGGCATGAGTAGCGTGACCAAGACCCCACCGACACCGGATCCGGCGACCCAGGCACGGACGATGCGGGCCCAACAGCTCAGCCGGCTGTGGATGCTGGTGAGCATCATCGCGATCATGATGGTCTCGTTCGTGCGGATCATCACCGACGCCAACGGTCTGACGTCGACCGGCACGATCAGGGCGGCGATCGTCGCCACCTGTCCCATCCTGATGGCGGGTATCGGCGGTCTGTGGGCCGAGCGCGCGGGAGTCGTCAACATCGGCCTCGAGGGCCAGATGATCCTCGGCACCTGGGGTGCTGCGTACTTCACGTACTACTACGGACCGTGGGTGGGCATCCTCGGCGCCGCGCTGCTCGGGGCCGTGGGTGGCCTGCTCCACGCGCTGGCCACCGTCACTTTCGGCGTCGACCACATCGTCTCCGGTGTCGCCATCAACATCATCGGACTCGGAGCCTCGAAGTTCCTCGCCGAGGCGTACTTCCGGGACCTCGACGGAGGCGGCATCAAGCAGCTCACCGGTCTCGATACACCGACGCGGGTGACGGTCCCCGGCATCTCCGACGCCGCTTCGAACATTGCCGGCCACCACTGGTTCGTGATCTCCGACCTGGCGTCTCTGGTGGCCGCGCTGACGACCAGGATGTCGCTCTACACGGTGCTGGTGGCGGTGCTTGTCGTGGCGACGGCCTGGGTCCTGTGGCGCAGTACGTTCGGGCTGCGGCTGCGCTCGTGCGGCGAGAACCCGGCCGCCGCCGAGAGCCTCGGCGTCAACGTCTACCGCTACAAGTACGCCGCCGTCGTCACCTCGGGTGCGATGGCGGGCGTCGGCGGTGGCTACCTGGCCCTGGTCGCGTCGAGCGGATTCACGACAGGCCAGACCAACGGTCGCGGCTACATCGGGCTGGCGGCGATGATCTTCGGCAACTGGCGCCCCGGGGGCACGGCCGCCGGTGCCTTGTTGTTCGGGTACACCGACAGCCTCCGACTCCGAGACGCGACCTCGATCCACGCGTTGGTGCTGGTCGTCGCCCTTGGCCTGCTGGGCGTGGCGCTTCTCAGGCTGCTCCAGAAGCGGCGCACCACGGCGATCCTCATGGCTGCGGTCGGTGGAGCCTTCCTGCTGTGGTACCTGACCACCGACCAGATCCCCGTCGAGTTCGCCAGCATGACGCCTTACGTCGCCACGCTGCTCGTGCTCGCGTTGGCCACGCAACGACTACGAATGCCGGCAGCCGACGGCCTGCGCTACAGACGTGGGCAGTCGATCTGATGGGTGCAGACACGATCGACTGGGACGGGCTCACGCAGGCCGCGACGGAGGTCATGGGCAGGGCGTACGCGCCGTACTCCAACTTCCAGGTCGGCGTCGCCGGTCTCGTCGATGACGGTCGGGTCGTCGTCGGCTGCAACGTCGAGAACGCGGCGTACGGCGTGGCCCTGTGCGCCGAGTGCGGGATGGTCTCGTCGCTGCACGCGACCGGCGGCGGCCGGCTCATCGCCGTCGTCTGTGTCGACAAGCGGGGCAACCTGCTGATGCCGTGCGGCCGCTGCCGTCAGCTGTTGTGGGAGAACGGTGGGCCGGAGTGTCGACTCGCCACCGTCAGCGGGGTCAAAGCGATGAGTGACGTGCTGCCCGACGCGTTCGGACCGGCAGACCTGGACCGGTGACCGGTCCGGTGATCACGCGGTGAAAGGGCGGCGCCTGAGCCGGCTCGACTTCGGGGATCCGGAGTTCCTGGCCGATCCCTACCCGATGTTCCATGCGGAGCGGTCGCTCGGACCGGTCGCCTGGCACGAGGCGACCGAAAGGTGGCTGGTCGTCGGTCACAGCGCCTGCGGCCAGGCGTTGCGCGACCGGCGGCTCGGCCGAATCTGGCATGACCGGCAGCCCGCCGACGTCTACGAGCCGTTCAACCTCCTGCATCGCAACCAGATGATGGAGAACGAGCCGCCCGACCATACCCGGCTCCGCCGCAAGGTCTCGACCGCCTTCGCCCGCGGGCATGTCGAGCGGATGCGGCCCCGGGTCCGCGAGCTCGGTCGGCGCCTGCTCGACGAGATCGACACCGACACGTTCGACGCGCTCGCCGACTTCGCCGAGCCACTGCCGGTGCTCGTGATCGCGGAGCTCCTGGGTACGCCGAGCGACGACGTCGCGCTGTTGCGGACCTGGTCGCAGGCGATCGTCCGGATGTACGAGCCCGCGCTGACTCCCGACGTGGAGGCCGCAGCGTTGCAGGCGAGCCAGGAGTTCGCCGACTACCTGCGCATGCTGATCAGCAGCCGACGACAGCAGACGGTGGACGGTGCCTGCGATGACCTGCTCAGTGATCTGTTGAGGGCGCAAGAAGGTGCCGAGGGGCTGACGGACGACGAGGTCCTGGCGTCGGCCATCCTGCTGCTGAACGCCGGTCACGAGGCTTCGGTCAACGTCTTCGGCAACGGGTTGGTCGCCCTGCTCGGACACCCGGACCAGTGGCGGCGTGTGGTCGGCGGTGAGGTCGGCGATGAGGTCGACATGGCACTGCTCGTCGAGGAGATGCTGCGTTTCGACTCCGCGCTCCAGCTGTTCGAGCGGACGGCCACGGCTGACGTCGAGCTGGCCGACGTGGTCGTCCCGGCAGGCGACAAGGTGGCCGTGCTGCTCGGTGCCGCGAACCGGGACCCGCAAGTGTTCACCGAGCCGGACTCATTCCACGCCGATCGCGACCCGAATCCGCACCTGGCATTCGGGGTTGGCGTCCACTTCTGCCTGGGGGCGCCCCTGGCGCGGGTCGAGCTCGTCGAGTCGCTCGGCATGCTGGTGTCGGACTACCCCGGTCTCGCGCTGGCAGGGCCGCCGCGACGACGACCTACTTTCGTGCTGCGAGGCTATGAGTCGGTGCAGGTGAGTGCAGGAACGACCAAGGAGCGTGGCCGATGAGTGAGGCGTTCGACGCGGTGGACGTCATCGTCACCAAGCGGGACGAGGACGAGCTCAGTGATGAGCAGATCAACTGGGTCGTCGACGCCTACACGCGTGGCGCCGTGGCTGAGGAGCAGATGGCGTCGCTGGCGATGGCGATCCTTCTCAACGGCATGAACCGGCGTGAGATCAGCACCTGGACCAACGCGATGATCGCCAGTGGCGAGCGGATGGACTTCTCCGCGCTGACGCGACCCACGTCGGACAAGCACTCCACCGGCGGGGTCGGCGACAAGATCACGCTGCCACTCGCACCGCTGGTGGCAGCCTGTGGAGTGGCGGTGCCGCAGCTGTCCGGGCGAGGTCTCGGCCACACCGGTGGGACGCTCGACAAGCTGGAGTCGATCCCCGGCTGGAACTGCGACCTGTCCTACGACGACATGATGCGTCAGCTCGAGGACGTAGGAGCCGTCATCTGCGCCGCCGGCTCGACCTTGGCGCCCGCGGACAAGAAGCTCTACGCCCTGCGCGACGTGACCGGCACCGTCGAGGCGATCCCGTTGATCGCCAGCTCGATCATGAGCAAGAAGATCGCTGAAGGCACGGGCGCTCTCGTGCTCGACGTGAAGGTCGGCTCGGGTGCGTTCATGAAGGACCTCGACTCTGCGCGGGAGCTCGCACGGACCATGGTCGACCTGGGCGCCGACGCGGGCGTCACCACGGTCGCACTGCTCACCGACATGGGTACGCCGCTCGGGCTCACGGCCGGCAACGCGATCGAGGTACAGGAGTCTCTCGATGTGCTGGCGGGCGGTGGCCCGTCCGACGTGATCGAGCTGACGCTGGCGCTGGCCGGCGAGATGCTGGCCGCAGCCGGTCATGGTGACGTCGACCCGGCCGAGAAGCTGACCGACGGCTCGGCCATGGACGTCTGGCGCGCGATGATCTCCGCCCAGGGCGGAGACGTCGACGCCGCCCTTCCGCGGGCCAGGGAGTCCCACGAGGTCAAGGCGGCCACGTCCGGCGTCCTCACCCGGCTCGACGCTCTCCGCGTGGGCACGGCGGCGTGGCGTCTCGGAGCCGGGCGCGCCCGCAAGGAGGACCCCGTGCAGGCGGGCGCCGGCGTCGTCCTGCACGCGAAGCCCGGCGACCGCGTCGAGGCCGGGCAGGTGCTGATGACCTTGCTGTCCGACGACACGGATCGGTTCGCGCGGGCCGAGCAGTCGCTGGAGGGCGCCTACGACATCGACGAGTCGATCGAGCCGGGCCAGGCAGCCCGAGACCTGATCATCGACCGCCTCACCTGACCCGGAGCCCTCACGTGGGAGGTGTCAGCCCGCCAACAGAGTGAGGGTCTCTGCGACGAGGGCCGGCTTGACCACGCTCTGGCCGTCGCCCCCTTCGATCTCGATCGTGACCCGCAAGGCAACCTGGAGACCGGCCGGGACGGACGTGACCGCGGCCACCTCGACACTCGCCCGAAGCCTGCTGTCGACCGGCACGGGCTGCGGGAAGCGCACCTTGTTCGACCCGTAGTTGATCTTCACCGACCACCCGGGATAGTCGACCAGCGTTGCGACCAGCGCGGGCACGAGCGCCAGCGTGAGATATCCGTGCGCCACCGTCGTGCCGAAGGGCCCGGCCGCAGCGCGTGCGGGGTCGACGTGGATCCATTGATGATCCCCGGTCGCGGCTGCGAACGCGTCGATCCGCGCCTGGTCGACCAGCACCCAGTCGCTGTGCCCCAGGTGGTTGCCGACTGCTGCCGTGAGCTCGTCCGTCGTACGGAAGACCCGAGGATCAGCCACGCGGACCGCCGGCGACGTACAGCACCTGACCGGTGACGAAGGAGGCGCCCTCGCTCACGAAGAACGACACCGCATGCGCGATGTCGGCCGGCTGACCGACGCGTGGCACAGGCGTCTCGGCGGCCCGGGCGGCCTGGAAGTCCTCGAAGCTGACACCGAGCCGTTCGGCGGTGATCTTCGTCATCTCGGTGACGATGAAACCCGGAGCGATGGCGTTCGCGGTGATGCCGAACTTGCCGAGCTCGATGGCCAGCGTCTTGGTGAATCCCTGCATACCGGCCTTGGCCGCGGCGTAGTTGGCCTGGCCCCGGTTGCCGAGTGCCGACGTGCTCGACAGGTTGACGATGCGCCCCCAGCCGGCCTTCGTCATGTACGCCTGGGCCGCCTTGCTCATGAGGAAGGCGCCCCGGAGGTGCACCTGGAGTACGGCGTCCCAGTCGTCGACGGGCATCTTGAACAGCAGGTTGTCGCGGGTGATCCCGGCGTTGTTGACCAGTACGACAGGCTGCCCGAGCTCGTCCGCCACCCGGGCCACGGCGCGGTCGACGGAGGCGGCGTCCGCGACGTCGACGGCGACGGCGAGCGCACGGCCACCGTCGGCGGTGACGGCGTCGACGGTCTCGGCGCAGGCGGCCTCGTCGAGGTCGAGGACAGCGACGGCGAATCCGTCCGCGGCCAGTCGTCGGCAGACGGCGGCGCCGATGCCACGGGCGCCGCCTGTGACGATCGCGACGCGCTGGTCGGGGGAGTCCATGGAAGGCCTTCCGGTGGGGGTAGTGGTGACTCTGGGAGGATAACCGCATGCATCAGGCCGCTGACCACCGCTTCGTCGTCGCCCCCAAGGCGCTCCTGCACGATCACCTCGACGGCGGGGTCAGACCGGAGACCCTTCTCGACATCGCTGGGCAGGTCGGTCACGAGCTGCCCGCTTCGACGCCGGAGGAGCTCGACCGCTGGTTCATCGACAGCGCGAACTCCGGCACGCTGGTGCGCTACCTCGAGACGTTCGACCACACCGTTGCGGTCATGCAGCGCTCCGACGACCTGCGCCGGGTCGCCGCGGAGTGTGCTGAGGACCTCGCCGCCGATGGCGTCGTGTATGCCGAGGTGCGCTACGCGCCCGAGCAGCACCTGTCGGCCGGGCTGTCCCTCGACGAGGTCGTCGTGGCCGTGCGTGAGGGCTTCGAGGAGGGTGTAGCGCGCGCTGCTGCAGCCGGCCGCACGCTCGTCGTCAGCCAGATCGTCACCGCGCTGCGCCACGCCGCGAACTCCCGGGAGATCGCCGAGCTCGCCGTGCGACACCGCGACAACGGCGTGTGCGGCTTCGACATCGCCGGCGCCGAGATCGGCTACCCACCCACCCGGCACCTCAACTCCTTCGAGTACCTCCAGCGCGAGAACGCCCACTTCACGATCCACGCCGGTGAGGCCTTCGGCCTGCCGTCGATCTGGGAGGCGTTGCAGTGGTGTGGCGCCGAACGCCTCGGTCACGGGGTGCGCATCGTCGACGACATCGACACGTCCGGTCCGGAGCCGATCCTCGGGCGCCTGTCGTCGTACGTGCGGGACCGCCGGGTGCCGCTGGAGATGTGCCCGTCGTCCAACCTGCAGACAGGGGCCGCCACGTCCATCGCCGAGCATCCGATCGGGTTGCTGACCTCGATGCGCTTCCGGGTGACGGTCAACACCGACAACCGGCTGATGAGTGGCACGACGATGAGCCGCGAGATGGAGCTGCTCTCGCAGGCGTTCGACTACAGCCTCGACGACCTGCGCTGGTTCACGATCAACGCGATGAAGAGCGCATTCCATCCCTTCGACGAGCGGCTGGCCCTGATCAACGACGTGATCAAGCCCGGTTACGAGGCCCTGGCGGCGTCGGAGTGAGCTGGAGGTCGCGCACGTAGCGCTCAGTCGCACGCGGCGTCATCGGCGTGCAGCCCTTGGCGGCGAGGGCTGCCACGATCTCCCGCTCCCGCCGGGCCAGCCACCAGCCGCGCCGGAGCAGCAGCAGGGGAGGTTTGCGGTGCTCGCGCAGGTCACGGGTGAGCCGCAGAGCAAACGTGACCCACCGCGACCGCCGTACGCAGATCGCCGCGGCCAGCACCCCCTCGGCCCGGCACCGGTCGACCAGCTCGGCAGCGAAGATCCCTTCGGCGACGAAGCAGCGGCTCCCTGGGGTCTCGATGACGCGATGGCCGACCCTGCCGTTGGCGCTGATGTCGTAGACCGGCGCGTCGGTGCGTCCGAGGTGGCACAGCGCCCTGATCCCGGCAGCGGCGTCGTCGGCGTTCCAGGCGCGGGGGTCGTCCCAGTCGACGGTGCCGGAGGCAAAGCGCGGCAGCGTCGGGTCGTCACCGTTCTTGTAGTAGTCGTCGAGCTGGAGGACGGAGAGGCCGAGACGGCCACTGACCCGGGACTTCCCGGCGCCGGACGGGCCGGCGATCAGGACGACGCGGCGTTCGGGCTCGGACATGTCGACATTCTGCCCGGTGTCGAGAACGGATCCGCCACGGTGTGCGTCTCACCAGTCGGGGGAGAGGGTGACGGGCCATCGTCTGGCCTGCTGGCTTACAGTCACCCCAGTCGACGAACGGGTGGAGTGGATGCAGAGATCGAGGCTGGTCGCTGTCGCGGTGGTCACGGCGGCCGCGATGCTCGGTCTCGGCGCAGGCGTGACGACCGCGTTGGTCCGGGACTCGGCCTCACCGTCGGCCGCTGCGCCGTCGGCGACCAGCCCTGAGACGTCCGTGGCCACGCCCACCACCACTCCGGCGCTGGGTGACGACGCGCTCTACTACGTGGACGGCAAGATTCACGACGGCGACACGGTGGTTGCCTACCGGCCGAGCTCTCAGACGAATGTGGCCTCGCTGGCGCGGACGGCGTCCGGCTGGGTTCTCGACGAGCGGTTCGGGCAGAGCGGCAGCCGGTTGATGCTTCTCGCGGCCGACGGGTCGCGCGCCACGGTCAAGGCGACCGGTGCGCACTGGTATGACGTGTCGCCCGACGGGACGGAGATCGCCATACCCGACCGACGCAACCCCGGAGTCGTCGACTTCGTGAACGCCTCCGACGGGCGGGTCCTGTCCCGTCTCGACTCGGACGCTGAACGGGTCGCCGGCGCCTTGTTCACCGGGAGCGACGAGCAGCTCGTGCTTCTCGTCGCGGATGACCAGAACCGGCAGTCCCTACTGAGCTATCACGCCGCAACGCGGCGGGTCGAGCCGCCGCACCGCGTGCCCGGCCAGGGGGGCACGCTCGTCGGCGTCGACGATGCCGGCCGTCATCTGCTCGTGGAGTACCTGTCCGGTAGCCGCCAGTGCGTGGCGGTGCTCGACCTGACGCGCAAGGGGACTCAACTGTGGCGGTCGTGCGACTACCGGCCGCTGGGGCACGCAGGGGTGAGCCCGGACGGGCGCAGCGTCGCCCTGGCGGCGTCTAGCGATGCGGTCGGCACAGTGACCGCGTTGAGCGTCCTGGACGCTGACACGGGTGAGAAGTCGAGCTCGGTGCGCATCGACTCCGGGTACCGCCTGCTCGACGCCACCTGGACCGATGCGGATCACCTGGTCGTGCAGGGGACCGACGACAACTTCACGATGGCGACGCTCTACCTGTGCACGGTGGGGGTGGGGTGTGACAGCGTGCCCGGTGCCGGACCCGACGACCCGGCCACGGACGTCGCTCCGGGATCGACGTACTGACCTTTACTACTCGGTGACGCGCAGCAGCGGACGCAGGTACTGCCGGGCGTGGTGGATCCGTGATTTGACCGTTCCGAGCGGCTGGTCGAGCTGGCGGGCGATGTCGGCGTAGTCGAGCTGGGCGATGTCGCGCAGCACCAGCGGCTCGACCAGCTCCGGCCGGGCCGACTCCATGGCCTCGAGGGCCTCGAGCAGGTCGATCCGGCTGCCGGCGATCACGCTCGTGGTCCGGGGGTCGGCGTTCGCGGGCAGCTCGTCGACCGGCTGCTCCGCCGAGCGTCGCTTCAGCGTGCGGTACGTCGAGCGGGCTGAGTTGCCCGCCACCGTGTAGAGCCAGGTGGTGAAACGGCTCCCGCCGCGGAAGGTGTCGATCTTGGTCGCGACCCGGAGCAGGGCGTCCTGACAGGCTTCCTCGGCGTCTTGTCGGCAGGGGAGCATCCGGGCGCAGATGCGCATGACTCGCGGCTCGATCAGACCGAGCAGCTCGTCGAGCGCGGCCCGGTCACCGTCGGCTGCCTGTGCCGCAAGCACATCGAGCTCGTCGGCTGCGCTGCGGTCGTGCGTCATGGCTGCCCCCGTGATGGTGTGTCCTGTCGAACCGTCCTGCACAATACCCGTGTGTCGGTACCGGAGCGTCTCGGGCGGCTGAGACGCCTCGAGCGCCTCGGCTCCGGTGGCTTCGCCACCGTGTGGCTCTACCGCGACGACGAGCTCGACTCCCTGGTGGCGGTCAAGGCGCTCGCCGACAACTGGGCTCATCGGGCGGACGTGCGCGAGCGGTTCCTCGACGAGGCAAGAATGCTTCGTCGCGCCGACTCCGACCACGTCGTCCGCGTCCACGACATCGGCGTCACCGACGACGACACACCCTTC
Organism: uncultured Actinomycetota bacterium; assembly: GCA_963750495.1. Lineage (GTDB taxonomy): Bacteria > Actinomycetota > Actinomycetes > Propionibacteriales > Nocardioidaceae > JANLYC01. The sequence goes on along the minus strand of CAVVQV010000004.1, from coordinate 1,150,371 downwards.
TTCGTCATGACCTACGCCGACCGGGGCACGGTCGCCGACCTGCTCGAGTCGGATGAGCCGGTGGAGACTCAGGTCGCGCTCGCCGTGGTCGAGCAGGCCGCTGCCGGTCTGGCTGTCATCCACGGAAACGGCATCGTGCACCGTGACGTGAAGCCGCAGAACCTGTTGCTCGCGTCGACCGCCGACGGTGGAACCCGGGTGCTGGTGGCCGACCTGGGCGTGGCGAAGGCGCTGCTGCACGCCACCGGGATCACTCAGGTCGTCGGCACCCCGTCGTACATGGCGCCGGAGCAGGTGCACATGGAGACGCCGCTCGACCCGCGGGCGGACGTGCATGCGCTCGGAGCGGTCGCGTACCACCTGCTCACGGGTCGGCCCGCTCGCACCGGCGACATGGCGTCGCTGCTCAGCGCCGAGCTGCCACCGGCACCGAGCTCGGTGAGTGACGTGCCGGTGTCGTACGACGCGGTGCTCCTGCGGGCACTCCACCCCGACCGGGACGAGCGGTGGCCCGACGTGTCCGCGTTCGCCCAGGCGCTGCGGCATGCGATGGAGAACCCGGATGCTGCCGAGCCCACGCCCAGACCGGTCCAGCCGAAGCCGGGTGACGCGCCGCTAGGAGTGGGCTGGTCCGTGTGGCTGCTGGCCGCGGCCGTGATGACGGCCGCATTCTTCGTCGGCCTGCGCCTCGCCGGCTGATTCCACGTGTCAGGGGAGGGCGAGGGTCCAGCTCTGGCTGTGGTCGACGAAACCGAGCGACTCGTAGAGGGAGCGGGCGCTCGCGTTGCTGTGGCTGACGACGAGCGTCATCGATGGGAGGCCGGTGTGTCTCGCCGCAACCAGCACGGCGTGGAGCAGCGCCCGACCGACTCCTTTCGCCGGCGAGGCCGGGTCGCGGAAGATGTCGAGCACCCACGGTCCGCCGTCAGGGGCCTTGCCAGGACGCTCGACGATGAGCGCGGCGCCGACAATGCCGTCGTGAAGGGCCACCTGCGAGACGGGTAGCACCGGACCGAGCAGCTCGCCGCGCGAGATCGCCTCCATCTCGGCGACCGCCGCGGCGAGAGTCTCGTGCTCATGGTCGGGGTGGCCGGCCGGATAGGCCGCGAGGTTGATGGCCGCCAGCGTCTCCGCGTGGCGTCCCACCTGCGCCGCGCTGAGCGAGCGGAGGTCGAGGTCAGGGGGTCGCTGGTGGACGGTGAGGCGCCCCAGGTCGTGCGTCATGACGTGGGCATGGCGCAGGAGCCCGGCCCCGGCAGCCTGCCACGCGGCCACGAGTGTGGTGTCGGACGTCGAAACAGCGTGGCCCGCGAGCTGCCGCAGCCCTTCGGCGGCAGCATCGTCGGGTGCTACGTCGTCGGGCCGCCACGCCCCATCGGCCCAGGGCCGGCCATCACGCGCGTCCTCCGCGAGGGAGTAGACGAGCACGGTGCGGCCGGCAGCGTCGATGAGCGAAGTACGGTCGGGCCAGTCCAGGTGCGGGTCGCCAGCTGACACGTCAGACGCCGATGGGGTGCCAGACGGTCTTGGTCTCGAGGAAGCGCGTCAACCGTCCCGTCCCGGGGTCGGTCGTCCAGTCGGGCTCGGCCGCGGGCGCCCGCACGACACGCTTGAGGTTGTCGGCAGCCGCCACCTCGAGCTCCGTCGCGTGCTCGGGGTCGCCGGCTGCACCGGTCAGGTCGATCGCGTTGACGTCCATGTGTGAGGCGAGCCAGGGGGCCGTGTCGGACAGCTGACCGGTGAGCATGTTGACGACACCGCCGGGCACGTCGGACGTCGCCATGACCTCCGACAGCGTGATGGCGGGGACGGGCCGCAGGTGGGAGGCGGTGACCACGCAGGTGTTGCCGGTCACGATGACCGGCGCCACCACGCTGACGAGACCGAGCAACGAGGACTGCTGAGGCGCCAGGACGGCGACGACGCCGGTCGGCTCGGGGATCGAGAAGTCGAAGTAGGGACCGGCGACCGGGTTGGTACCGCCGACGACCTGCGCCACCTTGTCGGCCCACCCGGCGTACCAGACGAGGCGGTCGACAGACGCGTCGACGGCGGTCGCGGCCTGCCGCTTGGTGATGCCCTCGCTGCGCTGGACCTCGTCGACGAACTGTTCGCGCCGTCCCTCGAGGACCTCGGCGATGCGGTAGACGACCTGGCCGCGGTTGTACGGTGTCCGCGTCGACCAGCCGGCGAATGCCTTGCGGGCGGCCTGGACCGCGTCGCGCGCGTCCTTGCGGGAGGCGTAGGCGGCGTTCGCGAGGAACCTGCCCTTGGCGTCCTCGACGACGTACGACCGGCCCGACTCGCTGCGGGGGAAGGCGCCGCCGAGGTAGAGCTTGTAGGTCTTGCGCACATCGAGGCGGGCCGCCTTCGCGGACTGGCTCGGGCGTGCGGATCTAGTGGGCAAGGTAGGCCTCCAAGCCGTGGCGGCCACCTTCGCGGCCGTATCCGGACTCCTTGTAGCCGCCGAACGGGCTGGTGGGGTCGAAGCGGTTGAACGTGTTGGCCCAGACCACCCCGGCGCGGAGCTGGCTCGCCATCCACAGGATGCGGGAGCCCTTGTCGGTCCAGACGCCGGCGCTCAGTCCGAACGGGGTGTTGTTGGCCTTCTCGACAGCCTCGGCGGGGGTGCGGAACGTCAGGATCGACAGCACCGGGCCGAAGATCTCCTCACGGGCGATGCGGTGCGCCTGGGAGACTCCCGTGAAGATCGTCGGGGCGAACCAGTAGCCGCGGTCGGGCAGGTCGCACTGGGGGGACCAGCGCTCGGCGCCCTCGTCCTCGCCGACCTGGGACAGCTCGCGGATCTTGGCCAGCTGCTCGGAGGAGTTGATGGCGCCGACGTCGGTGTTCTTGTCGAGCGGGTCACCGACCCGCAGCGTGGCCATCCTGCGCTTGAGACGGGCGAGCACGTCGTCGTACACGCTCTCCTGCACCAGGAGCCGGGAGCCGGCGCAGCAGACATGGCCCTGATTGAAGAAGATGCCGTTGACGATGCCTTCGACGGCCTGGTCGACGGGGGCGTCGTCGAAGATGATGTTGGCGGCCTTGCCGCCGAGCTCGAGGGTGACCTTCTTGTCGGTGCCGGCGACGGTGCGGGCGATGGCCTTGCCGACCTCGGTCGAGCCGGTGAACGCGACCTTGTCGACATCAGGGTGGGCGACGAGCGCGCGCCCGGTCTCACCGGCTCCGGTGACGATGTTGACGACGCCCGGTGGCAGGTCGGCCTGCTGGCAGATCTCGGCAAACAGCAAGGCGGTCAGGCTGGTCGTCTCGGCCGGCTTGAGCACGACGGTGTTGCCGCAGGCCAGGGCCGGAGCGATCTTCCAGGCGAGCATGAGGAGCGGGAAGTTCCACGGAATGATCTGACCGGCGACGCCGAGCGGCTGTGGGTCGGGGCCGAACCCGGCGTGCTCGAGCTTGTCGGCCCAGCCGGCGTAGTAGAAGAAGTACGCCGCCACCAACGGCACGTCGACGTCGCGCGACTCGCGGATCGGCTTGCCGTTGTCGAGCGACTCGAGCACGGCGAGCTCGCGGGAGCGCTCCTGGAGGATGCGCGCGATCCGGTAGAGGTACTTGGCGCGCTCGGCGCCGGACATCCGTGACCACGTGCGGGTGTAGGCGCGCCGGGCGGCCTTGACGGCCAGGTCGACGTCGGCCTCGCTGGCCTCGGAGATCTCCGCCAGCACCTCCTCGGTCGACGGGCTGACCGACTTGAACGCGTGCCCAGTGCCCTCGACGAACTCGCCGTTGATGAACAGGCCGTACGACGACTTGATGTCGACGACGGCGCGGGACTCCGGGGCCGGAGCGTATTCGAATGCCATGACTGCGAGCCTCTAATCGAGCGTGAAGTAGTCGGGGCCGGAGTAGCGGCCGGTCGTGAGCTTGGTGCGCTGCATGAGCAGGTCGTTGAGGAGTCGGGACGCCCCGAAGCGGAACCACTCGGGGGACAGCCAGTCCTCACCAGCCGTCTCGTTGACCATCACGAGGTACTTGATGGCGTCCTTGGCGGTGCTGATGCCGCCGGCCGGCTTCACGCCGATCATCCGCCCGGTCGCCTCGCGGAAGTCGCGAACCGCCTCGAGCATGATGAGCGTGACCGGCATGGTGGCGGCCGGTTGGATCTTGCCTGTCGACGTCTTGATGAAGTCGGCGCCGGCCAGCATCGACAGCCACGAGGCACGCCGGACGTTGTCGTAGGTGACCAGCTCGCCGGTCTCCATGATGACTTTGAGGTGGGCGTTGCCGCAGACGGCCTTGACGGCGACGATCTCGTCGTACACGCGCTGGTAGTCACCGGCGAGGAAGGCGCCCCTGTCGATCACCATGTCGATCTCGTCGGCACCGGCGGCGACGGCGTCGCGGGTGTCCTGGAGCTTGATCTCGAGGGAGGACCGCCCGGACGGGAACGCGGTCGCCACGCTGGCGACGTGGATGCCCGAGCTGCCGAGCGCCTGCTTCGCGGTCGTGACCATGTCGGGGTAGACGCAGATCGCGGCGACCTGCGGCGCGGTGGGGTCGCTGGGGTCCGGTTGACGCGCCTTGGCGCACAGTGCGCGTACCTTGCCCGGAGTGTCCTGGCCCTCGAGCGTGGTCAGGTCGATCATCGAGATGGCGAGGTCGAGGGCCCAGGCCTTGGCGGTCGTCTTGATGGACCGTGTGGAGAGGGTGGCTGTGCGCGCTTCGGCACCGACCTGGTCGACTCCGGGCAAACCGTGCAGGAAGCGGCGCAGAGCGGCGGGGCTGGCGACGACGTCGTCCAGGGGTTGCTTCGAGCCAGCCAGGCCGGGACCTGCGGTGGCGGTCGCTGTGGTGGGTGGCGTCACTTGGCTCAGTCTAGGGGCGGGGGCCAGCTGCAGAGAAACGGCAGAGTTGCGAAGGTGAAGCTCGTGCGTTGGCAACAGTTGTCGATCGATCCGGCCGCGGCCTCCGTCGGTCGCAGGGGCCTTCATTAGAGTGACGGCATGATTCACAGCACGGTGGCACGCACGGTGGCAGGCACGGTTGACAGCGTGGGGACGGCACAGTGAGCGGACTGCAGAGTGCGGCGGCTGCCGAAGCCGGTGCGCTGCTGGAGAAGTTCGCCACCTCGTCCGGACGCGTTCTGGGGTGGTTCGGCGTGGCCCTGGGTGTGGTGATGGTGGTGGCCGAGCCGTTCACCGCTGATGACGTCAACGCTGCCGTGATCCTGGTCGGCGTCGCGGTGGCCTGCCTGAGCTGGGTCACGCTCGTGCGTCCCCGGGCGTCCGCGCACGAGCGGGGGCTGCTCATGCAGAACATGCTGCGTGACGTGACCGTCCCGTGGGCGCGGATCGAGCGCTGCCGGGTGGGGCAGACCCTGGTCGTCTCCACGAACGAGGCCGAGACTTTTCATGGACTGGGCGTGACGAAGTCGGCGCGTTCACAGATGCGTGAGCAGTACGGCACGAGCTCGATCCTGTTCAGCTTCGGAAGTCGGCGCGGGCACAAGCTCAACTCCGAGGGCGGACCATCGATGGCTCGCGGTGAGTTCGTCGGCGGGACCTACACGTCGTACGTCGAGTCACGGATCGCCGGCCTGGCCTCGGCGGGGGAACGCGGTTCGGAGCATGATCTGGATGCGAAGCCCGTGGTCTCGTGGGCGCCGCTCCCGCTGCTGCTGCTCGGCGCGGCCGTGGTGTGCGCCGTCCTCGTCTTCCTCGTCTGATGTCGGAGCACGTGGCGCAGATCGCCTGGTCTCGCGACGGCAGACCCTTCACGTACGACGAGTACAGCCGCGACCACGAGTGGCGCTTCGAGGGCGGGACGACCGTGGCTGCCTCGGCGAGTCCGCGCTACCTCGGCAGCGCTGCGCTGGTCGACCCGGAGGAGGCCTTCGTCGCGGCACTGTCGTCGTGTCACATGCTGTCGTTCCTGGCGATCGCGGCGAAGAAGCGTTTGGTGGTCGAGTCGTACGCCGACCGCGCAGTGGGGTGGCTCGAGAGCAACCGCGAAGGACGGATGGCGGTCACTCGGGTACGGCTCGAACCCACCATCACGTGGGGGGAACGTGTGCCTGAGGGTGCTGTGCTGGACCGCATGCACCACCTGGCGCATGAGGAGTGCTTCATTGCGAACTCCGTGACCACCGAGGTCACCGTGGTCACCCGCTGAAGCCGTGGTCACCCGCTGAGATCGGCACTGCCGGCGCTGATCGCCTGCAGGGTGTAGCTGTGGGGTAGTCGCCAGGGCCGGTCGGTCAGCCGCCACTCGTCGTCGTGAATACGTTCCATCTGGCCGGGTAGCGCCTCCCACGGGACGCTGTCGTGCTCGACGAGGCCCGTGATGTGCAATCCCGCGTCGAGCAGAGCCGTCACGATCTCGCCGAGTCCGTGGTTCCATTCGTGCGTGACGTTGTGCTCGAACACGACATCCGTCTCGACGTACGTGCCTCCCTCGTCGAACACGAGGGGTTCTGGTCGCTCGAAGTAGGGGTTGTCGACCACCAGCAGGCCGTCGGGGCGAGGATCGGCGAGTGCCCACAGCATCGGGTGCCCCTCGCGGATGAACAGCCGTCCACCCGGGGCGAGCAGTCGGGACACCACGCCCGCCCACCGGCGGATATCGGGGAGCCAGCACAGTGCGCCGATCCCGGTGAAAACCAGGTCAAAGGAGTGGTCGGGCAGCACGTCTGCGGCGTCGTAGACGTCGGCCTCGACGAAGTCGACGTCGGCCCCGGTGGTTGTCGCGAGCTCGCGGGCCTCGTGGAGCGCCGCCGGACTGAAGTCGACTCCGGTCATGCGCGCGCCAAGCCTGGCCAGCGAAAGGGTGTCGGTACCGATGTGGCACTGCAGATGGACGCCACGCAACCCACGGACGGACCCGAGCAGCGGCAGGTCGAAGCGCACGACCGCAGACAGAAACTCAGGGTCCGCGCGGAAACGATCGAGTGCGTAGCCGGTCGACGAGGCGTGCGCTGGCGCCCGCTCATCCCAACTGGCCTTGTTGATGCTTCGGTAGTCGTCGGTCACGCCGAGACCGTATCGCTCTCGAGCAGGTGGGCACGTCCGATCAGCATCTGCGTCGGGTCGTGCGGAGGTGGGTGACGAGCTCGCGGGTGAGGTGTTGTTCGAGGGTGGATGGTGGTGGGTGCAGGAGTCGTCTGCGGAGGTTGCGTTGCCTGCGGGTCAGGCCTGGTGCGTGGGCTGGTGGGGGAGGGTGTTGTAGGTGAGGCGCTGGGGGTGGTCCAGGTGATGACCGTGCTGGTGGGGTCTTGGTGGACGTGCATGCGGGGGTCTTCGCGGGTGGTGTGGCAGTTGCCGGAGACGCCTTGGCCGTTGGCTTCGGTGGTAGGTCCGCCGCAGGCGTGGGGTCGATGTGGTCGATGTCGCGGATGGGGGAGGCGCACTGGCTGCCGCGGCAGTGTTGGTCGCGGGCGATGATCAGTTCGCGCAGGGTGCCGTCGAAGCGTCGGCGGCGGGGGTCGCCGTGGGTGGGGGAGCCGTCGACGGGGTCGGTGAGGAACCGGCGCAGCCAGGCGGTGCTGCTGGTGGCGAGCGGGCGGGCGGTGGCTGCGTCCAGCGGTCCGGCGCCGACGAGGTGGGCGAGGTCGTCGCTGAGGCCGAGCAGGGTGGTGTCGGTCATGATGGCGTTGACGTGTGCGGGGATGGCGTCGGTGCTGGTGCCGGTGAGGCGTTGCACGAGGGTGTCGCACATCAGCTGTGACACGGTGCTCTTTGCGTCGCTGAGGTCGCCGGCGGCGTAGCGGCTGCGGGCGTGTTCGTGCACGGAGTTGTAGGGCGGCGACGGCTTGTTCGGCGGGTAGGTAGGCGTTCAGCCAGGCCATGCCGGACCCGGCGGGTTGCAGCTGCAGGTGCTGGTCGGCGTGTTCGCGGACGCGGCGACGTAGTGCGGCGTCGGGGTCGATCTGGGCGACGCGGGTCTCGGCCAGGGCGCGGACCTTGCCGGGCAGGACGTCCTGGGCGTGGGCGGCGATGACCTGGTCGGCCAGGGCGACCAGGGCTGGGTCGTCCAGGACGCAGGTCTCGTGGGAGATGGCCCGGGCTGCGGGCGGCCGATGCGGCCGGCTCGTAGGGCGGCCATCGTGTGCGGATGTCTCGTGGTCAGCGGCCAGGCGTCGTTGAGGAACGACCCGGCGGTGACGACCGAGACCCCTCTGGCGATCGCGACCTCCGCGACCATGCCGCGGTACTGGGCCTGATCGGAGGCGAACCCATGGGACTGGTCGAAGGTGAGCCGGTCGGTCAGGAACGACGCCGTCAGCTCCAGCTGATCGGCCTGCAGGGCGGCGATCTGGCGTTCGACGTCGGCGATCTCTACCAACCGGGTCGCCATCGCGTCCTGGTGGGCCCGCCACTCCGCCAGCTCAACGGTGTCGGTGACACGGCCCAGCCACGGATGCGTCTCCCGCCTCACCACTGACTCGCTCCTACGTTCGAATATAGGCGGATGCGCCGACTGAATCCGCCGCGCTCGAGCCAAGGCTGTGGACATCGCGGCAACGATGCCGCAGGTTCGGCCAGTCGTCGCTGCTGGCCCTCAGACGAGAGGTGGTCCCTCAACAGGACGAACGCCGTACCGCAGGCTGATCTCGAGGAGCACCTCGGGATCGGGGGGACCCTGGAGGGACGAGAAGTACTCGGCTTGCTCACGAAACATCCCGGTCAGTCCAGGTGAGCTGAGGAGGCCGACCGTCCACACCTCCTCCGTGCCGAGGTTGGCGAATACATGAGGGACCTCGCGGGGTAGCCACACGAAACTTTCGGCACCGACGTCGTAGCGATCTTCGCCCACCTCGACCGTGAGGACCCCTTTCACGACGTAGATGCCCTCGTCCTCGTGAGTGTGGACGTGACGGCCCGGCCCAGGTGCACCCGGCGGGATCCGTGCATCACCCAGCGACATGCCGTTGCTCACGCTGCCGTCAGTGATGACTCGCCAGGGCCGGGAACGGTCGGCTGGTGGTCCGGCTACGAACGGAGCCGAGGCCGTCACGGCTGTATCCTCACCGTCGGAGCATTCCACCGGCCACACCCGCTGGCAAGGCACCCATCAGGTTCTCCGAGAACCATCGGTCGCGCCCCGTCAGCGCCGGGCAAGGCTCGGTTTCGACCTCGCGTCGCGACGCCCCCGCCGGGATTTTGAGGCATCGAACGTCAGCCGTCGTGGCCAGGTGAAGGTGAGCGACCCACCGTGCTGAAGTGCCTGCCAGCGACGAGCGGCCTCGTCCATCCGGCGGACGGCACCACGCAGTGATGCGGCGTCGACCTCGATCGGGAACTGTCGGACCTGATGCTTGACCCGGCGGATGCTGCGTTCCCAGGCCGCGACGGTGAGCACCACGAGCTGTTCGGAGCGGGCCATGTCGTCGCGCCCGATCGCACCGATCCGTGCTCCTCGCCGCCGGTGCTGCACGGAACGGTCCTCGGGAGCCGGCGTGAAGATCCCGCCGCCACCGGCAGCCAGCTGCCCCCAGACGCCCAGCTCGATCTCGAAGTACTCCTCGACGAGGTAGTGCGCGAGGTCATGCGGCATGAGGTCGTCATAGCCGGGTGCGAAGCGCGGCAGCAGGGCGGGACCGTGCTCCCTCTCGATGGCGACCGTGTAGCGCTTGTCGTCGACCTTCGTGAACGTCGCCCTCATACGACCGAAGGTACGCGGGTCGTCGCGCAGCGGCACGTGGTTTTCGCGGCGGTGTCAGCGTCGTACCCCGGCCCGTGCGACAGCGCCGCAGGTCAGGTGCTGTCGTGCATCCAGGGGGTGAAGCACACGCCGACGATGGCGCCGTCTGACGCCTGGAGCCGCGCGATGACCTGTCCCCACGGCTCGGTCCGGACCGGATGCAGGAGCGTGTAACCACCACCTTCGAGCTCGCGGGCAGCTGCCTCGACGTCCTCGACCTCGAACTCGACGGACGCCTGCGGCACCGGGTGGGTGGTCGGCCACTCCTTCGACCCGAAGCAGCTCTCGGCCGCGTCAGCCAGCGGCCACACACCGAAGTGCTTGGAGCCCGCGATGGCCTCGGAGAAGACGTAGTCGTCGCCCTCGGCGCCTTCGGGAGGTCGCAGGGGGAGGCCGAGGGCCTCGACGAAGAGGGCCTTGTCGTGGGCAGGGTCGGTGGTGATGATCGCGAAGCTCGCGACGAACTGGATCTCCATGGCCCCCAGCCAACCGCACGCTGCCGACAGGAGGTAACCGGCACGTCACCGTTGACATATCGGACGTTGGGCCCAATATTGGTCTGGACCAATGGTTTACGTACCGAACCAAGGACTGATTGTCATGCCCGCCATCCGGCGACTCCGCTCCCTGGCCACCGCCGCCCTCGCTCTTGCCCTCGCTGTGTCGACGATCGAGAGCGGCCACCGCGCCGCCACCGCGGCTTCCGGTAGCAACACCCGACTCGGCCACGGCTCCCACTGCACGCTCGACCCCGCGGCTCCGAAGCGTCAGCTCCGGGCCGAGTGGATCGCGTCGGTTGTCAACATCGACTGGCCGTCGAGACCCGGCCTCACACCGGACCAACAGGAAGCCGAGCTCATCGGGTGGTACGACGATGCGGTCGCTCGCGGGCTCAACGCCGTGATCGTGCAGGTCCGACCCACCGCCGACGCGTTCTGGCCCTCGCCCATCGAGCCCTGGTCGAAGTACCTCACGGGGACGCAGGGCCAGGACCCCGGCTACGACCCGCTGGCCTTCGCCGTGCGCGAGGCGCATGCGCGCAACCTGGAGTTCCACGCCTGGTTCAATCCGTACCGCGTGTCGATGGACACGAACCGCGACGCGCTCGTGCCGACGCATCCGGCGAGCCAACATCCTGACTGGGTCGTCCCCTACGGAGGCAAGCTCTACTACAACCCGGGCATTCCCGATGTCCGCACGCTCGTCGAGGACGCCATCATGGACGCTGTCGACCACTACGACATCGACGCGGTCCACTTCGACGACTACTTCTACCCGTATCCCGTGAGCGGCCAGGCGTTCCCCGACGACGACGCGTTCGCGCGGTACCCCGACGGCTACAGCGACAAGGCGGACTGGCGTCGCCACAACATCGATCTGCTGATCACTGAGCTGTCCGACCGGATCCACCAGGCCAAGCCATGGGTGAAGTTCGGCGTCAGCCCGTTCGCGGTGTGGCGCAACAAGGCGACCGACCCGGCCGGCTCCGACACCACGGCAGGGGCCCAGACCTACGACGACCTGTACGCCGACACCAGGCGTTGGGTAAGCGAGGAGTGGATCGACTACATCGCTCCGCAGGTCTACTGGAACATCGGCTTCTCGCCCGCCGACTACGCCAAGCTCGTGCCGTGGTGGTCCGAGCAGGTCGCCGGTACCGACGTCCAGCTCTACATCGGTCAGGCGACCTACAAGGTGGGGACGTCGACCCAGGACCCGGCGTGGTCAGACCCCAACGAGATGACGAAGCATCTGTTCTTCAACCGGGACTACCCGCAGGTCGACGGCGACATCTACTTCTCCGCCAAGGACGTGCGCGCCAACCGCCTGCAGAACATGGACATCGTCCAACGTGACCACTACCAGCAGCCGGCTCTCATCCCCGTGACGGCAGGCGTTCCGGGCAAGGCTCCGAAGGCACCCGAGGACGTCAGGGCCGAGGCCACGGCCGCGGGTGCGGTGGTCAGCTGGCGTGGCGACGCATCGTCGTACGCCGTGTACCGGTTCGACGGTGCGCGGGCGCATCCGAAGGCGTGCGACTTCGCTGACGCGACCCATCTGGTCGCGGCGGTCAGAGATGACGCGAGCAGCTCGTCGCACGCGTGGACAGACACGAGCAGCGGGGCAGCAGGTCCGGCGACGTACTACGTGACCAGCCTGGACCGGGCCTACCGCGAGAGCCACCCGAGCAGACCCGCCCGGCTCCGATGACGGCGGGCGCCGCACACTGCACCGCGGGTGCGGCGCGTCGCCGCGCCACGGTCCGGTGCTGGCGTCTGACCGCTGCGTCCTGTACCAATGGTCCATGACCACGCTGGACTCCGGTCGCGAGACCGTCAAGCAGCGCCAGGTCCGCGCGGCCCTCGAGGAGCTGATCGCGGGACTGTCGGCGGGCGAGCCGCTGCCGGTGGAGCGAGACCTGGCCCGCAGCCTCGGCGTGGCACGCATGACGTTGCGTCGAGCGGTCGATCTGCTGGTCCAGGAGCAGCGGCTGATCAGGCGGCAGGGTTCCGGGACGTTCGTGGCGGCGCCCAAGGTCACCCAGCGGCTGTCGGCGACGTCGTTCTCGGCGGACATGCGAGCGCGGGGGTTGCGGCCCGGGAGCCACACCGTCTTCACCCGCAGGTCTCCGGCGGGCATGATGCTCGCTGCGCTGTTGGGCGTGCCGCCCCATGCCGATGTGCTGCAGGTACGCCGGCTCCGCCTGGCCGATGACATCCCGATGGCGCTGGAGGACCTGCACGTACCGTGCGACCTCACTCCGGGTCTGACCGGGGCCGACCTCGAGAACACGTCCTTCTACGAGCTGCTGGCCCAGCGGTACGAAACGCCGATCGTGGCGGGCACGCAGACGGTCGAGCCGTGCCTGACCTCCGGTGACGAGGCCGAGCTGCTGGGGGTCGAGCCCGGCGACCCCGCCTTTCTCTTCGAGCGGACGTCGCGCATCGCAGACGGGCGAGTGGCCGAGTTCGTACGGTCGATCTACCGCGGTGACCGCTACCGGATCGTGGTCGACATCTTCCCGAACCCGACTGCCGGGGGTTGACGGGAGGCCGGTCACCGGTCAAGAATCGTCCGGAGGTCTAGACCTATGGTCTGAATTTCGCACCCGGAGCGCACCCCTCCGTCGAAAGGAACGCACCCCATGCAGCTGCGACGCCTCGTGGTCGGGCTGGCCACCATCGGCCTGCTCGTCTCCGCCTGCGGCAACGACTCGAACTCCTCGTCCGGTTTCTCCGGCAGTGGCGACGAAACGGTCGACGCCTCGGGTCAGAAGCTCACGGTCTGGATCATGGAAGGGACCAATCCCGACGCCAAGCCGTTCTTCAAGGACGTATCGGCGTCGTTCAAGGACGAGACCGGTGCCGAACTGGACGTTCAGTTCGTCCCGTGGGCTGAGGCCCACGACAAGTTCGTCAACGCGATCGCCGGTGGAACGACACCCGATGTGGCCGAGGTCGGAACGACCTGGACGCCCGAGTTCGCTGATGCCGGCGCCCTGATGGACCTCACCTCCCAGGTCGACTCGGCTGGCCTGCAGAAGGACCTCGTCCCCGGACTCGTCGAGGCAGGCACGATCGACGGCGAGCTGTACGGCATGCCGTGGTACGCCGGTGTCCGGTCGATCGTCTACCGCACGGACGTGTTCGACAAGGCCGGCGTCCAGCCGCCGAAGAGCTGGAGCGACCTCGTCCAGGTGGGCGACAAGATCAAGGCGGCAGAGCCGGACATGATCACGTTCCCGGTTCCCGGAGACAGCGAGTACGGCGTCGACCCGTTCATCTGGGGGGCCGGCGGGGACCTGGCCACGCAGCAGGACGACGGCACCTGGACGTCCACCATCGACACGTCCAAGGCCGAGCAGGGTATCTCCTTCTACACCGACCTGGCCCTCGAGCACGGCTTCTCGACGCCGGCCGCCACCACGTGGGACGAGGCCGACCTCAGTGACGCGTTCTCGCGTGGTGACGTCGCCATGATGATCTCGGGCAGCTGGACACCCCGTGCGCTGATCGAGGCCAACCCGGATCTCGAGGGCAAGATCGGCGCGTTCCCCATCCCGGGTGAGAACGGTGGCATCAGCCCCTCGTTCCTCGGTGGCTCGCACCTGTCTGTCTTCAACAACGCCGAGAACCCTGACCTGGCCTGGGCCTTCGTCCAGATGATGACGACGGGCAAGTACGCCGCCCAGTGGGGCGAGCAGTCGGGGTTCTTCCCCGGCACCAAGTCCCTGCTCGACAAGGTGCAGGCCGAGGACGACCCGACCGTCGCGCCGTTCGCCAAGCAGGCAGCTGACGGAGGTACCTCGGTCCCGGTCACGCCGCTCTACGGTCAGGTGCAGGGCAAGAAGACGATCTCCGCCATGCTGCAGTCGATCCTGTCCGGCAAGGCAGATGTCGACGCAGCGGCCAATCAGGCTGCCCAGGAGATGGACGACATCTTCTCCCGTGGCAGCTGATCAAGGCTCCGGGCCGCACGACGGCCCGGCCGTGATGGACAAGCCGCCTGAGCAGGACGCGCACCCACGACGGGCGGTGGCCACACCTGGACGTTCTCCCGGACTCCCGCAGCCCAACCGGCGGACCCGGCTGAACGCCCAGGTGTGGCGTCCTTGGCTGCTCCTGAGTCCCGCGCTCGCGATCCTGGGCGTGCTGCTGATCTATCCGCTGTACCGGGTCGGGGCCTTGTCCTTCCAGGACTTCGGGCTCCGGCAGCTGGTGACGGGGGAGACGTCCTGGATCGGTCTCGGCAACTTCGACGAACTGCTGCACGACCCACTGCTCTGGCACACCGTCCTGCCGAACACCGTCGTGTTCGCTGTTGTCACCGTCGGGCTCACGGTTGTCGTCGGCACCCTGGTGGCCTTGTTGCTCGCCCGCCTCGGGCCGTGGACCAGGGGCGTGGTCACCAGCGCGATCATGGTCGCCTGGGCGGTGCCGGCGGTCACGGGCACCTACGTCTGGGTCTTCCTGTTCGACGCGCGCAGCGGGGCCGTGATGCGCGCGCTCGGCGGGCTCGGACTTGTCGACCCCGAGACGACGAACTGGTTCACCGAGCGGCTGCCGTTCTACACGATCGCCACCATCAACGTCGTGCACCACGGCTTCCCGTTCGTCGCGATCACGGTCCTGGCCGGGCTGATGACCCTGCCGCAGGACGCCATGGAAGCGGCTCGGATCGACGGAGCCGGCGCCTGGAAGCGGTTCTGGTACATCACCGTCCCGTTGCTCAAGCCGATCTTCGCGGTCGTCACGATCCTGTCGACGATCTGGGACTTCAAGGTCTTCGCGCAGATCTACCTGATGCCCGGCGGCAACGGCACCAACCGCGACGTGCTCAACCTCGGCACCTGGTCCTACGTCACCGCGATCTCGCAGAACCGCTACGGGCTCGGTGCGGCCATCGCCGTGCTGCTGACCCTCGTGCTGCTCGTCATCACCGCGTTCTACCTCCGGGTCGTCTTCAGGCAGGACGAACTGTGAGCACGACCGTAGGCACTCGGACTCCGTTGGCTCGTGCCCTGACAGCGTTGGGGGTCGTGGCCGTGCTCGCGTTCAGCCTCTTCCCGGTGTTCATCATGGTCTCGACGGCTGTGGACGTCCATGCCAACGACGGCTCGCGCAACCTGCTGCCGACGTCCTTCACGCTCGACAACTTCCGGTTCGTGCTGGGGCAGGGCGGGTTCACGACCTACCTGCGGAACTCCCTGGTCGTGGCCCTCGCGACGGTCCTGATCAGCGGCCTGGTCGCGCTGCTTGCCTCGGTCGCGGTCGCTCGCTTCCACTTCCGCTTCCGGACCGCCGTCCTGATCCTCGTGCTCGTCGTGCAGATGGTTCCGCTCGAAGCCCTGGTGATCCCGCTGTTCCTGCAGGCCAAGACACTCGGCCTGCTCAACCACCTCTTCGGACTGGTCGTCGTCTACGTGGCCTTCTCGCTGCCGTTCGCGATCTGGATGCTGCGCGGCTTCGTGGCCGCGATCCCGGTCGAGATCGAGGAGGCGGCGTACGTCGACGGCGCGTCGTGGGGGCGGATGTTCTGGTCGATCCTGTTCCCGTTGGTTGCACCTGGACTCGTCGCCACCAGCGTCTTCTCGTTCATCACCGCGTGGAACGAGTTCATCTTCGCCATCACGTTCATGAACGATCAGCAGTCGTACACCGTCGCGGCCGGACTGCGGTTGTTCTTCACCCAGTACGGCACGAACTGGGGTGCCGTGATGGCGGGCTCGACGCTGATCACCGTGCCGGTGATGATGTTCTTCGTGGCCGTGCAGCGCAGGTTGGCATCGGGCCTCGCGGCCGGGGCGGTCAAGGGATGACCGGCGTACGACGACTCGTCGAGGCCGTGATGGTCACCGGCTTCGCCTCGACGACGTTGCCGGGATGGCTCGCCCGCCGACTCGACGCCGGACTCGGTGGGGTGTGCTGGTTCGGGCCCAACGTGGTCGACGCCGACCAGGCACGCAAGCTGGCTGACGCGCTGCACGGCACTCGCGACGGCGTGCTGGTGATGTCGGACGAGGAGGGCGGTGACGTCACCCGCCTCGAGGCTTCCGCAGGGTCGTCCTGGCCGGGTCACGCGTCCTTGGGCGCCCTCGATGACGCCGTTGCGACCCAGAACGTGGCCGCCGCGATGGGACGGCAGCTGCGGGCGGCCGGCATCGACATCGCCCTGGCTCCGGTGGTCGACGTCAACTCCAACGCCGACAATCCGGTGATCGGTGTGCGTTCCTTCGGTGCCGACCCGGAGCTCGTCGCCAGGCATGGCGTCGCCTTCGTCGAAGGGCTGCAGTCCGCCGGGGTAGCCGGGTGCGCGAAGCACTTCCCGGGACACGGCTCCACCAGCACCGACTCGCACCTCGACCTCCCGCGCGTTGACGACGCTGTAGGGGTTCTGCGCGAGCGCGACCTGGCGCCGTTCTCTGCCGTGGTCCGGGCCGGCGTGCGGTGCGTCATGAGCGCGCATGTCGTCTTCTCCGCACTCGACGAGCTACCCGCCACCCTCAGCCCGCGGCTGCTGGGCCTGTTACGTGGTGAGCTCGGCTTCGACGGCGTGATCGTCAGCGATGCCCTCGACATGCACGCGATCTCCCGCGGCGTCGGGCGCGGTGAGGGTGCCGTGCGTGCCCTGCTGGCCGGGATCGACCTGCTCTGCATCGGCAACCCGTCGTTCCCCGAGCCGTATGACGCCGAGCAA
This sequence comes from uncultured Actinomycetota bacterium, assembly GCA_963750495.1. Classification (GTDB taxonomy): domain Bacteria; phylum Actinomycetota; class Actinomycetes; order Propionibacteriales; family Nocardioidaceae; genus JANLYC01. Next base: position 1,133,511 of record CAVVQV010000004.1, on the reverse strand, counting down.
CGGTTGGACGAGGTGGTCGCGGCCGTCGTTGCTGCTGTCGACGACGGGCGCCTCCCCACCGATCGGCTCGAGGAGGCGGGTGCGCGGGTCGCCGACCTCACCCGTTGGCTCGAGGCGCAGCAGCCGACCGCCAGCACGGCGGACGAGTCCCGGATCGGACGCGAGGTGGCCCGCCGCGCCCTCCAGGTGCGCGGCGACGTCGCCCTGCGCGAGCTCGCACCCTTGGTCGTCGAGATCTCCGAGGGCTACGGCATGGCTGCTGGACGACGCGGGCGCGACGTGGGGGCGGCTCTCGTCCGCCGTGACCCGTCGGCATACCGCGTCGAGGTCGACAGCCAGGAGGAGTTGCGCGAAGCCTTGACGGTGGCGGGCGCGGTCGGCCGCGAAGTGGTCGTGCTGGCGAGTCAGCCACGCTCGGCGGACAGCCTTCGTCTCCTCGGGGAGGCGCTCGCCGCGCGGCCGGACGCCGTGGTGGTCTACACCGGGCTGCCCGATGCAGCCGCCCCCGGTGAGCGGGTCATCTGCACCAGTGGCGGAGGCCGTGCCGTAGGCGAGGCTGCCGTCGACGTGCTGACCGGGCGGCTCCAGAGGGGGACCGCGTGACCCGACGGCACGACCAGGTCGACCGCGCCGACGAGGTCGACCAGCTCGCGACCGAGCAGGTCCGCGCTGACCTCGCCGACCTCGACACCCGATCGCCGAGCGAGCTCGTCGACCTGATGCTCGACGCGGAGTCGCGGGTTCCCCAGGCGGTGGCGGGCGCACGCACGCAGATCGTGGCGGCGGTCGAGCTCGCCGAGCAGGCGCTGCTAGCAGGTGGACGACTCGTCTACGTCGGTGCGGGTACTCCGGGGCGGCTGGCGGCCCTCGACGCAGCGGAGTGTCCGCCGACCTTCGGGACTGCGCCGGACCGGGTCGTCGCCGTGCTGGCCGGGGGTGGGACAGCGGCCTCCGCCGCGGTCGAGGGCGCCGAGGACCGGGCCGACGCCGGACGCGACGACCTCGCGGCCCTGGCCGTCGCCTCCGACGACCTGGTGGTCGGGATCACCGCTTCCGGGCGCACGCCGTACGTTCTCGCTGCCCTCGAAGAGGCCCGCGAACGAGGTGCCCACACGGTGGGCATCGTCAACAACCCGGGCAGCCCGGTCAGCCGGACCGCCGAGGTCACCATCGAGCTGCTGACGGGTCCAGAGGTGCTCGGCGGGTCGACCCGGTTGACCGCGGGCACCGCCCAGAAGGTCGTGCTCAACACGTTGTCGACCAGTGCGATGATCCGGCTGGGCAAGAGCTACGGTCCGTGGATGGTCGACGTACGCGCGTCCAACGAGAAGCTCCGGCGACGAGCACGTCGGCTGCTGCGCGAGGCCGCGGGGATCAGCGACGAGACGGCGCAGCAAGCGTTGACTGACAGTGGCTGGGAGACGAAGACCGCGCTCGTGTCGGTGCTGGCGGGCGTCGACCCCGCCGGCGCACGGTCGCTGCTGGCGGCTGCCGGTGGTCGCGTGCGTCCCGCACTGGCGCGAGCGGTGGAGTCCATCGAGGCCGGACCATGATCGTGATCGCCGTCGCGTCCGGGACCTCGGCGGACGGGCTCGATGTCGGTGTCGTGGACGTGGGCTTCGATGACGCCGGTGACCTCGAGCTGGCCGTGCTCGATGCCCGGACGGAGGCCTGGCGTCCGGAGCTCCGCCAGGCGGTGTTGGCGATGCTGCCGCCGGCGGCGACGTCAGCTGCTGCGGTCTGCGCTCTCGACCAGGCGGTCGGCCAGGCGACTGCCGATGCCGTGGCGGCGGCGGTCGACCGCATCGCGCCACGCTCCGCGGAACTCGTCGTCGCGCCGGGTCAGACTGTCTTCCACGATGTTCGGGACGGGACCTGCCACGGAACGCTGCAGCTCGGTCAACCTGCCTGGGTGGCTGAGCGGAGCGGGCTGCCCGTCGTCTCCGACCTGCGGGCGCGGGACGTGGCGGCCGGCGGCCACGGCGCCCCTCTCGCCAGCATCCTTGACGCGCTGTGGCTGCAGGGATCGCCCGGTCCGGTCGCGGCCCTCAACCTGGGCGGGATCGCCAACGTGTCGATCGTGGGAGCTGCCGAGGTTCCGGTCATCGCTTGGGACACCGGCCCCGCGAACTGTCTGCTCGACCTTGCTGCCGCTGCGGTCACCCAGGGGCAGCAGGCCTTCGACAGTGATGGCGCGATCGCCCGCCGCGGGGTCGTGCGTCCGGACCTGCTCGACCACTTGCTCGCTCACCCGCACTTCGCGCAGCCACCCCCGGTCTCGACCGGCCGCGAGACGTTCTCGGCGGAGTTCCTCGATGCGGCGCTGGCGTCCGTTCCGCCCGTGACTGCGGCCGACCTGCTGGCGACGCTCACGGAGCTGACCGCTGTCTCGGTGGCGCAGGCGGTCGCGCCGTACGGCGTACGCGAAGTAGTCGTCTCCGGTGGGGGTACGCGCAACCCGGTGCTGATGGCGGCCCTGCGTCGGTGCCTCGCGGGGACGCCGCTGGTCACGAGTGACGATCGTGGTCTGCCGGCTCAGGCCAAGGAAGTCGTCCTGTGGGCACTGCTCGGCTTCCTCACCTGGCACGGGCTCCCCGCCACCACCGGTGCCACCGGTGCGGCCGGCCCACGCGTGCTGGGTCGTGTCAGTCCCGGGGCCGAGCCGCTGCGGCTGCCGCCTCCGGCACACCGGCCGGTCCGTCGTCTTCGGGTCGTCTCAGCCGTGGTCGGGAGGCCGTCATGACCAGTCGCACGCTGGGGGTGAGCGCCGCCTTCGTCGACGGTGAGCTCGTGGGCGGTGACGTCCGCGTCGATGGTGACTCGGTCATCGAGGTCGGGCTGCCCGCTGCCCGCGGGGGACGGATCGCGGCGCCGGGTCTCGTCGACCTGCAGGTCAACGGGTTCGCGGGCATCGACGTCATGACCGCTGACTCCGAGGGCATCCACACGATGTCGCAGGCCCTCTCGGCGTACGGCGTCACCGCCTGGCTGCCCACGCTGATCACCGGCTCCCGGGCCGACACCGACCGGGCCCTCGACACGTTGGCGACCGCACTCGAGGCCCGGCCCCGCCCCGGCACGAACTCCGCGACCATGCTGGGCGTTCACCTCGAAGGTCCCTACCTGTCGGCGCGGCGGCTGGGTACCCATCCGCCCGAGCACCGTCGTGACCCCGATGCGGCCGAGCTCGAGTCGTGGCGGCGGCGGGCGCCGGTCGTCGCCGTGACCCTGGCGCCGGAGCTGCCTGGCGCCCTGGAGCTCGTCAGGACGTTGAGCTCGGACGGCGTCCTGGTGTCGTTGGGCCACTCCGACGCCACGGCAGCGCAGGCGCACGACGCGTTCGACGCCGGCGCCCGCTCGGTCACCCACCTGTTCAACGCGATGAGCCCGCTGCAGCACCGCGAGCCCGGGTTGCCCGGAGCGGCGCTGGCCCGGCCGGACGTGACCGTCCAGCTGCTGCTCGACGGCCATCATCTTGCCCCGGACGTCGTGCGACTCACGTGGGCAGCGGCTCCGGGAAGGGTGGTTCTCGTGACCGACGCGACGGCCGCTGCCGGTTGTCCCGATGGCACCTTCGCGTTGGGTGAGGTGCAGCTCGAGGTCAGCGACGGAGCCGTCCGCAACCCCGACGGCGCGCTGGCGGGTAGCGCGTTGACTCTCTCCGCGGCCGTCGCCAATGCGGTCGAGCTGGGCATCGACCCGGCCGCGGTGCTCGCGGCAGTCACCTCTGCCCCGGCCGCACTGCTGGGGCGCTCCGACATCGGGGTGCTCAGACCTGGAGGCAGGGCCGACGTCGTCATCTTCGGCGACGACCTGACGCTGCAGGAGACCTTGGTGGCAGGTCAGCTCGTCAGCGGACCGTGAGGTCGCGGCCGAGGACGAGCTCGAGGCCGTCCTCGTCGTCCCAGTGCTCCCCGACCCGGACGAACCCGCGCTTGGTCAACAGGCGCATCGACGGCTCGTTGTCGGGGGCGACGCTGGCCAAGGCGCGGGCCACCCCCTGGTCCTCGAGCCAGCGCAGGAACATCTCGACCACCTGGCCGCCGATTCCCTGCCGGCGCCACGGGCTCGTCACGGCGTACCCGATCTCGACGGTTCCGGTCGCATCCGGAGCGGCATGACACCCGATCCTGCCGACGTAGGCGCCGTCGACGAGGGCGGCGTGCAGCAGGTACGGCGCACAGGCCGGGTCAGCCGTGAGCGCCTCGTGGCGGTAGCGCAGCACCCGGCGGTCGTCTTCGGGCCACTGCACGCCGGCCAGCTCGGGCTGTCCGTGTGCCCAGTCGGCCCGGCCTGCATACAGTGCGGCGAGGCTCTCGGCGGTGAGGGGAACAAGCCGCAACGTCATAGTCCGGCCGCGGCCGCGAGGTCCGCGCGGATCGCGTCGAGCCGTCCGGCGGCCGAGATCCGGGCGGCCTGCACGTCCTCGCCGTCGACCCGGACGACGACTTCGAGGTAGCACTTGATCTTCGGCTCGGTGCCCGACGGCCGGACGACGACGCGCCCGCCCTCGGCCAGCCGATACCGAAGTCCCTCGGTCGGTGGCAGGTCGGCGCTGCCGGCACTCAGGTCGTCGGTGTGCTCGACCGAGAATCCGCCGAGGCTGCCGGGCGGGTTGTCGCGCAGTCGCTGCATGGTCTGGCCGATGAGGCTGAGGTCGTCGACACGAACCGACAGCTGATCGGTGGCGTAGAGGCCGTGCCGGACCGCCAGCTCGTCGAGCCGGTCGAGCAGCGTCTGGCCGGATGCCTTCAGCTCAGCCGCCAGCTCGATCACGCGGAGCAGGGCGGAGACGCCGTCCTTGTCGCGCACGAGGTCCGGCGCGACGCAGTACCCGAGCGCCTCCTCGTAGCCGAAGGCCAGCCCGGGAACCCGGCCGATCCACTTGAACCCGGTCAGTGTCTCGACGAAGTCCACCCCGCCGGCGCGGGCGATCTCGCCCAGCAGCGAGGAAGAGACGATCGTGGTGGCGAACACGCCGCGGATGCCGCGACGAAGCAGATGGTCCGCCAGCAGCACGCCGACCTCATCGCCACGCAGCATCCGCCAGCCCTGCAGGGTGGGGACGGCGACGGCGCACCGGTCGGCGTCCGGGTCGTTGGCCACGACCAGATCGGCGTTGCGTTCGGCGGCCAGTGCCATCGCGAGGTCCATCGCGCCGGGTTCCTCCGGGTTGGGGAACGACACCGTGGGGAAGTCTGCGTCCGGCGCCGCCTGCTCGGGTACGACGATCGGCGCGGCGAACCCGGCGCGCTGGACGGCTCGCTGGACTGTCTCGTCGCCGACTCCGTGCAACGGTGTGTACACGATCGTCAGGTCGCGTGGCGAGTCGGGCGACGGCAGCCGGGAGACCGCGTCGAGATACGCCTCCACCACGTCGTCTCCGAGCACGCGCCACCCTTCGGCACGTGGGACGGCGGACACCGACGTGATGGCCTCGATCTCGGCCGAGATCCCCACGTCGGCGGGTGGGACGATCTGGCTGCCGTCACCCAGGTAGACCTTGTAACCGTTGTCCCGTGGGGGATTGTGGCTCGCCGTCACCATGACGCCCGCGATGCAGTCGAGGTGACGGATCGCGAAGGCGAGGACGGGTGTGGGCAGCGGACGGGGCAGCACCACCGCGTCCAGGCCGGCGCCGCGCATGACCTCGGCGGTGTCCCGCGCGAACGCCTCGGAGAGATGCCGAGCGTCGTACCCGACGACGACGGTCCCCGCACCGACGTGGGCCCTCAGGTAGGCAGCGAGACCGGCAGCGGCGGCGATCACCACCGCCCGGTTCATCCGGTTCGGTCCTGCCGCCATCTCCCCCCGCAATCCGGCCGTGCCGAACTCGAGTCGTCGCGCGAACCTGTCCTCGAGCTCGGCCAACGCGGCGAGGTCGTCGCGCTGAGCCGACGCGAGCAGAGCAGAAAGCTCGGCCTGTGTCTGTGCATCGGGGTCTTCGTCGATCCATGACTGCACGCGCGTGCGCAGCGGGGCGGGAACATTCATCGTGGCCTCCTGGTCCTTGTTCACACCGTGCGGCGTCGGCGCTCAGGCCGGGTCGAAGGGTCGACGGATGGGTCCTGGACCTGCGTAGGGTCCACCGACCCGCGCAGCCTCCTCGGCATCTTCGACACGGGTGGGCAGCTGCGGTTCGAAGGCCGCCGCGTCGTCCTGCGGGAGGTAGCCGATCGCGCGACCCGGCTCGAGATCCCACCAGGCATCGCGGTTCGCGGAGATTCCGTAGACAGTCCGGACGCCGGCGAACTCCGCAGTCAACGCGGCCTGGACCAGGCGGGCGCAGTCGTCATACGACAGCCACGTCGCGAGGTTGCGGCGGGACTCGGGACGTTCGAGGAAGCTGCCGATCCGCAGGGTGACGCTCGAGATCCCGTGCCGATCGGCGTACAGGCTGAGCAGCGCCTCGGCCGCCACCTTGCCGACGCCGTAGAACGTGTCCGGTCGCGGCGGGGTGTCGACCGACACCGCGCCCGACGCCGGTCGCGGCGTCATCCCGACTGCATGGTTGCTGCTGGCGTGGACCATGCGGGGCACGCCGTGCTGCACCATCGCGTCGAGGAGCGCCGCCGTGCCGACCACGTGTCCGTGCAGGATCGTCGGGAGGGGCGCCTCGCTGGCCACCCCGGCCAGGTGGACGACGGCGTCCATGCCTTCGACGGCCGCGAGTGCCACCGCAGGATCGGCGGCGTCGCCGGTCATGAAATCGCCGGGGTACGCCGCCAGGTCGCGGTCGGGCCAGCTGACGAGGTCGAGCCCGCGCAGCTCGTGGGTGGAGGAGAGCCGGCCGGCGAGGACCGAGCCGATGTGACCGGCGGCCCCGGTGACCAGCACGCGCACAGTCAGATCCTCGGGAGGATCGACACCAGGAGATCGCCCATGCGGGTCGCGGCTGCGTTCCCGGCGGCCAGCACCTCTTCGTGGTTGAGCGGCTCGCCGGTCATTCCTGCGGCGGCGTTCGTCACCAGTGAGAGCCCGAGGACCTCGAGCCCCGCCTCGCGGGCGGCGATCGCCTCGAGCGTCGTGGACATGCCCACGAGGTCGCCGCCGATCGTGCGCACCATCGTGATCTCAGCCGGCGTCTCGTAGTGGGGTCCCGGCAGCTGGACATAGACGCCTTCGTCGAGCGACGGATCGATCTCCCGGCACAACCCGCGTAGCCGCGGTGAGTAGAGGTCGGTGAGGTCGACGAAGTGGGCGCCCTGGATCGGCGAGGTGGCCGTGAGATTGATGTGGTCGCTGATCAGGACGGCGGTTCCGGGTGCCCACTCCGGACGTAGCCCGCCACACCCGTTGGTCAGCACGATGGCGCGACAGCCGGCGGCGGCGGCCACGCGGACCGCGTGCACCACCGCAGCGACGCCGAGCCCCTCGTAGTAGTGCGTGCGTCCCAGGAAGACGAGGGCGCGCACGCCGCCCGCCTCGATCGAGCGGATCTTGCCGGCGTGCCCGGCGACCGCCGGCGCGGCGAAACCGGGCAGGTCGGTGGTGAGGAGCTCGGCTGTGGCGCTGCCGAGGGCCTCGGCAGCGGGCAGCCAGCCCGAGCCCATCACCAGGGCGACGTCGTGGCGATCGACGCCGGTGATCGCGCCGAGCCGGTCGGCTGCCTGGGCCGCCAGCTCACGGGGGGAGGAAGTCTGATCGGGGATCTGCATGGTCACCCCGTGACCGTATCGTTGAGCCCGTCGCCAGCTGCACGCCGCTAGTCGCTGACGGACCGGCACGGACGGTTCTCCAGGTCGTAGATGTAGTCGGCGGGCGCACCGGCGGCTCGCGCGGCCTCGCTGAGTACTCCCAGATAGCTGGCAGAGGGTAGGCCGCCCTCGTAGGCGTCGAGCACGTAAAGCCACGCGAGCTGCTCGCCATCGAGGGTCGACACCCGGACGCGTACCTTGCGGTAGACGTTGCTCTCCCACTCGTCGAGCCGTCGCCCGTCCTTGGATGTGAGCTCGTACAGGGAGACGAACACCTGGTGTCCCGGCGCTTCGACCAGCGTCGCCAGGGCACCGTCCCACCCGTGGTCCTCGCCGGCGAACGTGAGCCGCCAACCGGCCAGCCAGCCGGTGCCGCGCGTGGGGGAGTGCGGACACCGCTCGACCATCCGGGCGGGGTCCATGTTGGATCCGTAGGCTGCGTAGAGCACCACGGGCCGCAGGCTATCGCGGTTCACCGTTAGTGTTCGGGTGTGACTCGAGTCGTGATCATCGGAGGGGGCCCAGGCGGCTACGAGGCTGCCCTGGTGGGCGCTCAGCTCGGAGCGTCCGTGACGATCGTCGACCGCGACGGCATCGGCGGTTCGGCGGTCCTCACCGACTGTGTTCCGTCGAAGACGCTGATCGCGACCGCGGACGTGATGACCACCGTGCAGGAGTCCGGGGAGCTCGGCGTCCGGCTCACCGGGCACGACGCGCGGTCAGACCACGGGGCATCGGTCGACCTCGCCGTGGTCAACGAGCGTGTCAAGAAGCTCGCCGCACAGCAGAGCGCTGACATCTCACGGCGGCTCGACTCCGAGGGCGTCCGTATCGTGCGCGGGACAGGTCGGCTGGACGGCCCCGAGACCGTGGTCGCGACCACGAACGACGGTGAGCAACGGCTTGACGCCGAGATGGTCCTGGTCGCCACCGGTGCTCATCCGCGAGTCCTGCCGAGCGCGCAACCCGATGGCGAGCGCATCCTCACCTGGGAACAGGTGTACGACCTCGACGAGTGCCCCTCCCGGCTGATCGTCATCGGGTCGGGCGTGACCGGCGCCGAGTTCGCCAGCGCCTACAACGCGCTCGGCGTCGACGTCGTGCTGGTGAGCAGCCGGGACCGTGTCCTGCCCGGTGAGGACGCCCAAGCGGCTGAGGTGCTCGAGGACGTCCTCACCCGCCGCGGGATGACCGTGCTGTCCCGCAGCCGGGCCACGAGCGTCGTACGCGACGGGGACCGGGTCGTGGTCACGCTCACGGACGGTGCGACCGTCGAGGGCTCGCACTGCCTGCTCGCGGTGGGTTCGATCCCGAACACCACGGACGTCGGGCTCGAGGAAGCCGGCGTGACCCTCGACGACGCCGGCTTCATCTCGGTCGACCGGGTCTCACGGACGGGTGCCCGCGGGGTGTACGCCGCCGGCGACTGCACCGGCGTGCTGATGCTCGCCTCCGTGGCTGCCATGCAGGGCCGCATCGCGATGTGGCACGCACTCGGGGACGCTGTGTCGCCGCTCGACCTCAAGACGGTCTCGTCGACGGTGTTCACCTCACCCGAGATCGCCACCGTGGGCTACAGCCAGCTCGCCGTCGACGAAGGCGAGATCGCGGTCAACCAGGAAATGCTCCCGCTGGCCGGAAATGCGCGAGCGAAAATGCAGGGCGTGCGCGACGGGTTCGTCAAGTTGTTCTGCCGACCGGGCACGGGAATCGTCGTCGGGGGAGTGGTCGTGGCGCCGCGGGCCAGCGAACTCATTCACGCGGTGTCCCTCGCCGTCGCGGCCCGCCTCACCGTCGACGAGCTCGCGCACGGATTCACCGTGTACCCGTCGATGAGCGGCTCGATAGCCGAGGCCGCGCGCCGACTCCACACCCACTGACGCCGGCTTTCCGTCCGCGAATTGCGGAAAGTTCAGGGCTATTGGTGAAATGCAAAAATGACACCAGTGTAATTACAGCGGAGGATTATAAGAATTCTGCGTCCAGGTAGCACGTCTTCGGGAATGCTGGACATAATCGGTTCCGATTGCCCCACCAATAACAGCATTAACAATTGTCACAACAGCCCCGTGACGCACGATGATGACGATGTCGCCAGGAGTGATGCATGCGAGTCCGCGCACCCTCGGAAGCCCGGAACACGGATCCACGGTCCGCCGTGGTCGGACGCCTTCGGATCGGAGCGGTGGCCGTACCCGCCGTGCTGGCGGTGGTCGTCCCCCTCGGGGTGGTCAGCCAGGCCGACGCGTCCTCGGCGCCCCCCTCGCACCGAACCGGCGTGCCGCAGGGCCGCGTGGCGGCTGTCGGCGCGAGCACCCCGCACGCCCTGGCTCCGCGGGTTCACCACGTGGTCATCCCAGCGGTCCCGGCAGCGAAGCGGATGACGCTGTCCCAGCGCACCGCACCACGTCGAGTCGTCACGGCACAGCAGGACCAGAGCGCCAGGCAGGCGAAGCCGGCACCATTGGTCGCCCACATCCGTAGCCGCGTGTCGAGCGGCTTCTCGATGCTGGGCGTGACGTGGGACCACGGGGCCGTAGACCCCTCCACCGTCGAGGTAGCCGTCCGGACGCGTGACCCGCACGGCTGGACTCCCTGGACCGCTGTCGACGTGGACCCCGACGAGGGTCCGGCCGCTGGCGAGGACTCATCCGTCCGCGACGGCACCGCGCCGTTGTACGTGGGTCAGGCCGACGCCGTCGAGGTCGCCGTGTACGACGCCAACGGCCATCGTCCGAGCGGGCTGACGGTCGCTGCGATCGACCCGGGTACCACGGCCTACGACGCAACAGCCGCCGGCGCTGCCTCCGCGTCGAGCGCCAAGGGCGGCACCACGAGTACTACCGACACTGCGAAGGACCAGCTCCCCGTACGGCCCAGGATCGTGACCCGCAAGCAGTGGGGAGCGGACGAGAGCCTCGGTGACACGTGCTGGTCGCCGCGCTTCGGCAACACGTTCAAGGCTGTCTTCGTGCACCACACCGCCGGGAGCAACACCTACACCCGTCGAGAGTCCGCGTCGGTCGTGCGCGGCATCTACGCGTACCACACGCAGTCTCGCGGCTGGTGCGACATCGGCTACAACTTCCTCATCGATCGCTACGGGACCGTCTACGAAGGACGAGCGGGCGGGATCCGTAAGCCGGTGCGTGGCGCCCATGCGGGCGACTACAACGTCAACAGCACGGGAATCTCCCTCATGGGGGAGTTCACCAACACCATGCCCACGAAGGCGATGCGGGCGGCTCTGGTCAGGTTGGTGGCCTGGCGCCTCGGCACCGCCTACCGAAGCGGCGTCGGACACGCGTACATCAACGGCAAGCGCTTCGCTCAGATCTCCGGACACCGCGACGCGATGGCCACCGCCTGCCCTGGTGAGATGGTCTACGACTGGCTGCCGACGCTACGACGCAAGGTGCACAAGCGGCTCGACGGATTCACGTCGGTCATCGAGCGGCACTGGTTGAACCGCGGCGGCGCCAAGGGCGCTCTCGGCCCGGTTCGGATGGGCGAGGTGGCGGCTGACGGTGGCCGGCACACGACCTTCACGAAGGCGCGTACCTATTTCAAGAACGGTCGCCGCGTGACGCTGCGTCCCAGTCCGCTGCTCACGGCCTACGTCGCCAAGAGAGAGACCGCCGGTGAGCTCGGCTACCCACGGTCTCGGCTGCACCACCCGGGCAAGGGCCTCTCGGCGTTCTTCGAGGGCGGCCGGCTCTACTGGCACGAAAAGACCGGTGCCCACGTCGTGCTGAGCGGCAAGGTTCTCGTCAGGTACCGCCACCTGCACGGCCCCTCCGGCCGGCTGGGGTTCCCCAAGACGGACCTGCGCACCACCGACGTCTCCTCCTACGCCCGGTTCCAGCACGGAACCATCACCTACGACAAGTCCACCGGACAAACGACTGTGAGCTACCGATGACCCCTGCGTCGACCGCACCGCGGCGCTCCCGTACCGGACTCGCGGCGCTTGCTGCAGTCGTGATCGCCGCCCCTCTGGCCTTGACCCTGACGGGTCCGGCAGCGCAGGCCGACCAGACGTACTACGTCCCGGTCTCGAAAACGTGGACGATCAGTGGCCGCGGTTACGGCCACGGGCACGGGATGAGCCAGTACGGCGCGCAGGGCGCGGCGTTGAAGGGGCTCAGCTACGACAAGATCATCGACTTCTACTACCCGGGCACGTCGTGGACCAGGGCAACGGGCAGAGTCCGGGTCCTGATCAGCGCCGACACCACGTCCGACCTCCAGGTCCGACCGAGGCCGGGGCTGACGGTGCGCGATCTCACCGACGGTGCGTCGTGGGCGCTCCCCGACAAGCAAGGTGTCGACCGCTGGCGGTTGACCCCCGTGACCCGCGGAACCGTCGTGCAGTTCCACAAGGCCGACCGATGGCGCACCTGGCAGATTCCAGACGGGCGCGCGAAGCTCAAGGGCACCGGTGAGTTCTCCGCCAAGGGCGCCCTGACGCTGCTCGTGCCTTCGGGGTCGGACGTGACGGGACAGCGCTACCGCGGCACCCTCCGCTCGGTGCCGCCGTACCCGCATGCTCCCGTCCGGGACACCGTCAACGTGCTGCCGCTGGACGCCTACGTCCGTGGCGTTGTCCCGTACGAGATGCCGGCCTCCTGGGAGCCGGCCGCGCTGCGCGCGCAAGCGGTCGCGGCGCGTACGTACGCGGCCTGGCTGCGGGCCCAGAACCCGCACCGCTACTACCAGATCTGTGACACCACCGCCTGCCAGGTGTACGGCGGAGTTGCTGCTGAGCAGGCCTCGAGCAACACCGCGGTCTCGGCGACGCGCCAGCAGATCCTCTCCTATCGCGGGAAGCCGGCGTTCACGCAGTTCTCGGCCTCGTCCGGTGGATGGACTGCTGCCGGCAGCGTTCCCTACCTGCCGGCTGAGCGTGACCCGTACGACAGGTTCCCGGGGAACAGCGTCCACCGCTGGTCGGTCGACGTGAGGGCGGGTTCGCTGGAGGCGGCGCATCCCGAGATCGGCTCGCTGATCGACCTGCGCGTCATGTCGCGGGACGGACATGGTGTCTGGGGCGGTCGCGTCAGCCAGATCGTGCTCGAAGGCACCGACGGGACCGCGTACCTCACCGGCGACGACTTCCGGTGGCAGTACGACCTGCGCTCGACCTGGTTCTCGATCGCACCTACCCCGATCATCGAGCGCTGGCGCGAGCTGGGTGGTGCCAAGTCCTCGATCGGGCGGCCCACCTCGGGCGAGTACGTCCTCGACGACGGGTCTGCGCAGAACTTCAGGAAGGGCCGGATCTTCTGGAACGCCAAGACCGGGGCGCGCGAGCTGATGGGCCCGCTGTTGTTCACCTATCGCGCGTACGGCGGTCCGTCGTCTCACGTCGGGTGGCCGGAGACCGGCATCCTCAAGGCCCCGCGCAAGGGTCACAAGGTCCGGCTGCAGCGCGGCTACCTCTACTCCAGGCCGGGAGTCGGTGCCCACGTGATGTTCGGGCACGTCCTGCACTACTGGGCGACCGACCAGGGCGGACCCGACGGCAGTCTCGGTTACCCCACGAGCAACGTGCGCACGATCAGGGTCGGACAGCGGGTCGACTTCCAGCACGGTCGGATCACGTGGATCTCTTCGACTGGTGAATTCAAGGTCGTCCAGAGCTGACGGCTCCGACGGCCGGGGTCCGAGCCGTCAGCCCGGGCTGACGACCAGGACGAGGTCGCCGCCCTCGACGCTGCGCGGACCATCCAGCGCGATGCGCTCGACGGTGCCCGCAACCGGGGTGGTGATCGAGGCTTCCATCTTCATCGCCTCGATGGTCGCCACGGCCTGACCCGACTCGACCTTGTCGCCCGCCTCGACGAGCACGGACACGACGCCGTCGAACGGCGCGCCGACCTCACCGGGCTCGTCAGCGTCGGCTCGTTCCTGGGCGGGCGCGTCGGACGAGACCGAGCGGTCCCGTACCGACACCGGCCGGAGCTGTCCGTTGATCGTGCACATCACGGTCCGGATGCCGCGCTCGTCGGGTTGGCTGATCGACTCCACCCCCAGGATGAGTCGGACGCCCTCCTCGAGGTAGACGTCGTGCTCGTCGTCGAACTCCAGGCCGTAGAGGAAGTCGCGGGTCGGCAGCACGGACAGATCGCTGAAGCGCTCGCGCGAGTCGGCGAAGGCCTGACTCGGACCGGGGAACAGCAACCGGTTGAGCACCGAACGCCGGTCGCTGTCCAACGCGGCAGCGTCGGCCGGGTCGAGCTTCTCCTCGCGGGGCTTGACGGTGCGGCCGGCCAGCGCCTTGGTGCGGAACGGCTCGGGCCAGCCGCCCGGGGGGTCTCCGAGCTCGCCGGAGAGGAACCCGATGACCGAGTCGGGCACGTCGAAGGCGCCGGGGTCCGCTGCGAAGGCGGCAGGATCCGCGTCGGTGGCGACCAGCGAGAGAGCGAGGTCGCCGACCACCTTGCTCGACGGAGTGACCTTCACGATGTTGCCGAGGATGTCGTTGGCTGCGGCGTACATGTCCTCGATCTGCTCGAACTTCTCGCCGAGGCCGAGCGCGATCGCCTGCTGGCGCAGGTTGGACAGCTGCCCGCCGGGGATCTCGTGGGTGTAGACGCGTCCGGTCGGCGCCGGGAGGCCTGCCTCGAACGGTGCGTACAGCCGACGCGTCGCCTCCCAGTACGGCTCGAGGTCGCACACAGCGTCCAGGTCGAGGCCGGTGGATCGGTCGGTGTGGTCGGTGGCCCCGATCAGTGCCGACATGGCCGGCTGGCTGGTGGTGCCCGAAAGCGCGGCGCTGGCGACATCCACGGCGTCGACGCCGGACTCGATCGCAGCCAGCAGGGTGGCGAGCTGCCCACCGGGAGTGTCGTGCGTGTGCAGGTGTACCGGCAGGTCGAAACGCTCGCGCAACGCCGTGACCAACGTGCGCGCGGCCGGTGCGCGCAGCAGCCCGGCCATGTCCTTGATCGCGAGCACGTGGGCACCCGCCGCTATGATCCGCTCGGCGAGGCGCAGGTAGTAGTCGAGCGTGTACAGCGTCTCGCCCGGGCTGCTGAGATCGCCGGTGTAGCAGAGCGCCACCTCGGCCACGCTGCTCGGCGTTCCACGCACCGCATCGATGGCGGCGCGCATCTGCTCCACGTCGTTCAGCGCATCGAAGATGCGGAAGATGTCGATGCCGGTCTCGGCCGCCTCGGCCACGAAAGCTTCGGTGACCTGGGTCGGGTAGGGCGTGTAGCCCACGGTGTTCCGTCCGCGCAGCAGCATCTGCAGACAGAGGTTCGGCATCGCCTCGCGCAGCTGGGCAAGCCGCTCCCAGGGATCTTCGGCGAGGAAGCGCAACGCGACGTCGTACGTCGCACCGCCCCAGCACTCGACCGACAGCAGCTGTGGTGTCAGCGCAGCGATGTGCGGTGCCACGGCGGTCAGGTCACGGGTACGGATCCGGGTCGCCAGCAGCGACTGGTGCGCGTCGCGCAGGGTCGTGTCGGTCACCGCGACTGCCTGCTGTGCCCGGAGGTCGGCGGCGAACTGTTCCGCGCCGAGGGCGCGCAGTCGTTGTCGTGACCCGTCGGCCGGTGGGCCGGCCGGCAGCGCGGGCAGCTTGTCCGTCGGGTCAGTCGAAGTGGGTGCCGTGCCGTACGGGCGATTGACGGTGACGTCGGCGAGATAGTGCAGCAGCCGGGTCCCGCGGTCGGCGGAGGACCGGGCCGTGAGCAGCTGCGGATGCTGATCGATGAACGACGTCGTGACCTGTCCGGCTCGGAAGTCGGGGTCGTCGAGCACCGCCTGCAGGAACGGGATGTTCGTGGCGACGCCGCGGATCCGGAACTCCGCCACCGCCCGGCGCGCCCGGTCGACCGCGATCGCGAAGGTCCGGCCGCGGCAGGTCAGCTTCGTCAGCATCGAGTCGAAGTGCGCTGACACCTCCGCACCGGTGTACGTCGTACCACCGTCGAGTCTGATCCCGGCGCCACCGGGGGAGCGGTACGCCGTGATGCGACCCGTGTCGGGACGAAACCCGTTCGCAGGGTCCTCGGTCGTGATCCGGCACTGCAGCGCGAAGCCACGCACCGCGATCTGGTCCTGGTGCAACCCGAGATCGGCCAGCGACTCACCGGCGGCGATCCGCAGCTGCGACTGCACCAGGTCGACATCGGTCACCTCCTCCGTCACCGTGTGCTCGACCTGGATACGCGGGTTCATCTCGATGAAGACATGCCGTCCGTCTCCGTCGACCAGGAACTCGACCGTGCCCGCGTTGACGTATCCGATCTCGCGCGCGAACTTCACGGCGTCGGCGCAGATGCGCTCCCGGAGGTCGGGGTCGAGACTGGGTGCCGGGGCGATCTCGACGACCTTCTGGTGCCGACGTTGGAGGGAGCAGTCGCGCTCGAAGAGGTGGAGGACGTTTCCCTGGCCGTCGGCGAGGATCTGGACCTCGATGTGGCGTGGGTCGACCACCGCCTCCTCGACGAAGACGGTGGGATCCCCGAAGGCGCCGTCGGCCTCGCGCATCGCGGACTCGACGGCATCGCGGAGCCGGTCCGGGTCGTCGACACGTCGCATGCCGCGCCCACCACCACCGGCCACCGCCTTGACGAACACCGGAAACGTGAGTGTCGCCGTAGCCGTGACGATCTCGTCGACATCAGCGGAAGGTGCGATGTTGGTCAGCACCGGGATGCCGGCGGCCTTGGCAGCCCGGACCGCGCTCGCCTTGTTTCCGGTCAACCGAAGGATCTCGGCGGGCGGCCCGACGAAGGTGATGCCCGCCTCGGCGCAGGCTTCCGCCAGGCCGGGGTTCTCAGACAGGAACCCGTACCCGGGGTAGACCGCTTCGGCTTCGGCGTGCCGGGCCGCCTCGACGATGGCGCTCGGGTCGAGGTAGGCCCGCACCGGGTGACCGCGTTCGCCGATCTCGTAGGCCTCATCCGCCTTGAGCCGGTGCTCGGAGCCGCGGTCCTCGTGCGGAAACACGGCCACGGTCCTGGCGCCGAGCTCGTACGCCGCCCGAAACGCCCGCACCGCGATCTCACCCCGGTTGGCCACCAGCACTTTCGCGAACATGCCCCCAACCCTAGGGAGCCGTCCGGATCGTGGCAGCACGGTCTCGCAGAACAAGCGACGCACCGGCGGTCACTCCGTCAAACCGGTTGAGTCCCGACGGCGTCTGACCAAGGATCGGGGGCATGGCTGACGCTGCGGTGGACCAGACGCTGAGCGTGGCGTGCGACGAGTCCGGGTCCGAGGGCGAGCACCTGATCGGCGGCAACACCGACGTCTTCGCGCACGGCAGTGTCTGGCTCAGCGTCCAGGACGCGGCGGCGTGCGTCGCCGAGGTGCGCGAGCGCATCCGGTCACCTGCCACGGAGTACAAGGCCAACCACCTCTTGCGGCACAAGCAGCGGGCCGTCCTCGAGTGGTTCCTCGGCCCGCAGGGCCCGCTCGTCGACAGGGCGCACGTGTTTCTCACCGACAAGACGTTCTTCGTGCTGGGCGCGCTGGTCGACCTGCTCGACGGCGACGTACCCGATACGGCGGCACGGTTGCGTTGCGAAGGTCCCCAGGCATTCGGTGAGCTGCGCTGGCACCGCTTCCTCGAGACCGGGAACCTGGTCCTGCGGTCCGGGCTCCGGCCGCTCGATCCGCCGCCCGTCGATACCTTTTTCGCCACGCTCGACGACCTACGCAGCGTCGGGGACCAGCGCGGGTTGGCCGAGGTGCTCTCCCGACTGAGTGATGGTCGCGCGCGAGCCGTGCGCTTCCGCCGCAGCGTGGCCGAGCACCCCGCCGTCGTACCGCTCCTCGAGCCGTTGATCCCGGCGCTCGTCAGCACGGTGGTGCACTGGTGTGCAGTCACCTGGCCGGTCTCGATCGTGCACGACGAGACCAACACCCTCACCGAGGAGCGGCTGGATCACGTACGCCACGAGGTGGGACCAGGGCTGTCCGACGTGCGGATGGTCGACTCCCAACAGGATCCGCGGGTCCAGCTCGCCGACTTCCTCGCCGGCGTGGCGCGCAAGCTCGCCTCGCAGGCGCTCAGCGGTCACGCTGACGTACGGCTGACTGCACTGCTGAGCCCGTACGTCGATGAGCACTCGTGCTGGGGCGACCCGACGAGCTGGGAGGTGCTGCGGCCGCCGGCCGGGCGCCACTGATACTCACGGCGCCGGCAGCCGGGCGGTCCGAGCTCAACCGTCGGTGATCTCACACAGGACGGCGCCGTTGGTCACCGTCGCGCCGACCTCGGCTGCCAGGGAAGTGATCGTGCCGGCGCGGTGGGCGTTGATCGGCTGCTCCATCTTCATGGCCTCGAGCACCACGACCAGCTCGCCCGCCTCGACCTGCTGACCCTCCTCGACCGCGAGCTTGACGATCGTGCCCTGCATGGGAGCCGTAAGGGCGTTCCCGCCCGCGGCCGCTCCGGCCTTCTTCGCCGCGGAGCGCCGGGCCGGCTTCTTGCTTGCTCCCGACCCGCCTGTCGTCGCCAGACCAGCGGGGAGCGAGACCTGGAGCCGCTTGCCGTCGACCTCGACCGTGACCGACTCGCGCTCCGCGGGCTCGGCAGCCTCGGACTCACCGGCGTACGGCGCGATGGTGTTGTCGAATGCGGTCTCGATCCAGCTCGTGTAGACGCCGAAGGTCTTGCCGTCGGCCCCCCCTGTGTAGGCCGCGTCGTCCACGACCGCGCGGTGGAACGGGATCACCGTGGGCATGCCGTCGACGACGAACTCGTCGAGCGCACGTCGCGAGCGCTCGAGCGCCTGCTCACGGCTGCGACCGGTCACGATCAGCTTGGCCACGAGGGAGTCGAACGCGCCCGGGACGGTCTCACCCTGGTCGTAGCCGCCGTCGACCCGGATGCCCGGTCCAGACGGTGCATGCCAGCGCGTCAGCGTGCCCGGGGCCGGCATGAAGTTGCGGCCCGCGTCCTCGGCGTTGATCCGGAACTCGATGGAGTGGCCCTCGATGACCGGGTCGTCGTACCCGAGCTCCTCGCCGGCCGCGATCCGGAACATCTCGCGAACGAGGTCGATCCCCGTGACCTCTTCGCTGACCGGGTGCTCGACCTGGAGTCTCGTGTTGACCTCGAGGAACGAGATCGTGCCGTCCTGGCCCACGAGGAACTCGCAGGTGCCGGCGCCGACGTAACCCGCCTCGGCGAGAATCGCCTTCGACGAGCGGTAGAGGGTCTTGACCTGCTCGTCGGACAGGAATGGGGCGGGGGCCTCCTCGACCAGCTTCTGGTGTCGACGCTGCAGGGAGCAGTCACGGGTGGAGACGACGACGACATGGCCGTGCTGATCGGCCAGGCACTGGGTCTCGACGTGCCGCGGCTTGTCGAGATAGCGCTCCACGAAGCACTCACCTCGACCGAACGCGGTCACGGCTTCGCGGACCGCGGACTCGTACAGCTCGGCGACCTCCTCCTCGTTGCGTGCCACCTTGAGGCCGCGGCCGCCTCCGCCGAACGCTGCCTTGATGGCAATCGGAAGGCCGTTTTCGCGGGCGAACGCGAGTACCTCGTCGGCGTCCTTGACCGGGTCCTCGGTGCCGGCGACCAGGGGCGCGCCGACCTTGTGCGCGATGTGGCGGGCCTGGACCTTGTCGCCGAGCGCGTCGATCGCGGCAGGCGGTGGACCGATCCAGATCAGCCCGGCGTCGATGACTGCCTGGGCGAAGCCGGAGTTCTCGGCCAGGAAGCCGTAGCCGGGGTGCACGGAGTCGGCACCCGAGCGCTTGGCCACCGCGATGATCTTGTCGATGTCGAGGTAGGACTCCGCAGGTGTTGCTCCTTCGAGCGCATAGGCCTCGTCAGCCAGCCGAGCGAACAGCGCGTCGCGGTCCGGGTCGGCGTACACGGCCACGCTGCCGATCCCGGCGTCCTTGCAGGCACGGACGACGCGGACGGCGATCTCGCCACGGTTGGCGATCAGCACCTTGGTGAGTGGCGTCAGCTCAGGCACAGAGGACTCCTCGGCGGTCATCGACTACGACGGCCTGAGTCTAGGACTGTCAGTGCCTGACGTGTTGGCGGCCTGTCTCTGAGGGCTCACGCAGAGTCAAGAAGTCCGGCGGAAACCCAGATGTGAACCCGCTGGACAGAAGACTGGTGCCGACCTATCCCGAGGCCCGTCGGACGGGCCGCACCGAGAGGATGCTCCATGAGTCGACAGCCAGCGCACCATCGCATCACTCGCATCGCCAGGGGGACGACCGTCGCGGTCGCCGCTCTCGGCCTGGTCCTGGGCATGCAGCAGACCGGCCAGGCCCACCAGGCGTCACCAACATCAGCGGCCGCACCGGACGCGTCCGCGGCGACATCGCTCGAACCGCACTACACCGACGCCGTCGCCCACGACACCTCGCCTCGCTTGTCCTCCCTGACCAACGCCAGTGTGCCGACCAGCCGGACCGAGAGCGCACAGGAGGAGCGTGCCGACGAGGCAGGCTCCGCACCGGACAACGGCTTCGCCGGCGACCCGGCCGTCCAGAGCACGGCCCCACCGGCCACCATCGGGTCGACCCGGGCCAACTTCGAGGGGCTCAGCAACCAGGACAACTTCAACTACTACGACTTCCGCGTCAACCCGCCTGACCCCGTCGGTGACGTGAGCCGCAGGCAGTACGTCGAGATGACCAACCTCATGGTCGACGTCTACGACAAGTCCGGCAACGCGCAGATCCCGCCGACCCCCATCGGGGCGCTCTGGAGCGGCTTTGCGGTCAGTGACTGCACCGACCCGTCCGGCGATCCGATCGTCCTGTACGACCAGATCGCCAACCGCTGGGTCCTGACGCAGTTCACGACCGCTGGGCCGGAGTACTTCAACTGCGTCGCCGTCTCCACCAGCAGCGATGCAACAGGTTCGTACAACCGCTACGCGTTCAGCTCCGGGGAAAACTTCCCGGACTATCCCAAGTACGGAGTCTGGACGGACACGCTGACGTTGACCACCCGAGAGTTCGGGCCCACGATTGAGTACGGCATCGGCGTGTACGCCCTCGAGAAGCGCAAGATGTACAACGGGCTGGACGCGCGCGCGGTGTCGTACTACATCGACGGCAACGACCCGACCCTGCTGCCGCTCGTCGGCGACGGCCTGTTGCCCGGGGACATCGACGGGACGCGGAAGCCGGCCGAGGGCCAGGCCATCCCGCTGCTCGGCACCCAGGACGATGACTGGAACTACGGCGCCACGTCGGATGCGGTGAACATCTGGGACCTGAAGGTCAAGTGGCGGTCGACGCCGCAGTCGTCGCTGCGCCTCGCGGCCCAGCTGCCGACCGCGCCGTTCGACACGAACTTCCCGTGTGCTCCGGACTCACGCGACTGCCTGCCACAGCCGGGTATCACCGACCCCCGGCAGTACCTCGACACGTTGGCGTCGCGACAGCGTGCGACCTGGCGGCTGGCCTACCGCAAGCTCGGCCCCGGCCTCGAGTCGCTTGTGACCAACCAGACCGTCGAGGCGCGGCCGGGTGTCGCCGGTGTGCGGTGGTACGAGATCCGGCGGACGCCGGGTTCGAACTACTCGATCTACCAGCAGGGCACGTACGCACCCGACGACGGCGTGAACCGCTGGATGGGCAGCATCGCCCAGGACAAGTACGGCAACCTGGCGCTCGGCTACAGCGTGGTCAACGGCACCGACGTCTACCCGGGCATCCGCTACACCGGCCGGCAGGCGGGTGATCCACTCGGCGAGATGACGCTCGGCGAGGGCACCATCATCAACGGCAGTGGCGTGCAGACGACCACCAACTCGCGCTGGGGCGACTACACCTCGATGAATGTCGACCCGAGCGACGACTGCACGATGTGGTACGTCAACGAGTACTACACGGCGGCCGGCCAGGCCAGCAGTGCTGCCGGCTGGCAGACCCGGATCGCGAGCTTCCGGCTGCCGGGGTGCTGATCGGCCCGCTCACCGAACGCTGACCCGGCGAGGGTGGCCGGTTCGTCCGGCCACCCTCACAACCAGGTCAACGCCTTCGCGGACGTAAGCCTCGGCGCATGACGACGCGCGTGGGTGAGCGGCGCACGACCTCGCGGAACCCTGCGCGCTCGTAGAGGCCACGCGACCCGAAGAACATGAAGTCGGCATGGCTGCGCTCGGGCTTGTCGACGGGGTAGGCCTCGAGCAGGCGCACGCCTTCGTCGCGCGCGTAGTCGATCGCACCGGCCAACAGCTGGTGCTGCAGGCCCTGCCCGCGGTGGGACTTGGCGACGTACGTGCAGACGATCGACCAGACCTCCTTGTCGTCGACCGGCTTCATGATCGAGGAGCGCTGGAGCTTGAGGTAGTCCTCGCGTGGCCCGAGGCTGATCCACCCGACGGGACCGTCACCGACGTACCCCACGAGCCCAGGCACCGTGCCGCCGTCGACCAGGTCGCACAGCTGTCGCTTGTGGTCGACCCCCGCCGCGCTCGACACCGAGACCGTGCCGGTCACCCTGTAGTACATGCACCAACAGCCACGCACGATCGAGCCACCGGGCATCGCGAAGAGCTCCTCGAGATCGGCCCAGGTGGCGGGCGTCAGCGGGCGGGTCTCGAGGCGCGGGCTCGTGCGGGCCGACATGGGGTCAGTGAACCACCGTCGGTGGACAGTCGCGAACCCGCTGCGTGCTAGGCGCTGAGCCGGGCCAGGTCCTCGCGGCAGCGCGCTTCGACCTGATCGAGCTCGACCAGGGTCTCCTCGATGTCGCGTCGGCGCTGGGCCAGCTCGGACCGGCGTACGTCGATCTGGTCGAGCAGGTACTGGAGCTGACCTGCCTCGCCGGGCTGTTCGTCGTACATGTTGACGATGACCGCGATCTCGTCGAGCGAGAAGCCGAGCCGTCGCCCGCGCAGGATCAGGGCGAGCCGGATGCGGTCGCGGTTGCGGAACACGCGGGTCGTGCCCTGGCGGTCGGGGGCGAGCAGTCCGATGTCTTCGTAGTGGCGCAGCGTGCGCAGCGTGACGCCGTACTCGTCGGCGAGCGCGCTGATCGTCCAGGTTCTGTCGGTGTCTTCTGCATTGCCGGTTTCGACCATGGTCAGGTCCTTGACCTTCCGCAACGGAAGCGATCTACCCTTACGTTGACGTAAGAGTAAGGCATAGGCCTGAGGAGTGACGACCGTGACATCGTTCGAGCTGACACCCGAACACGAAACCTTCCGACAGAGCGTGCGCGAGTTCGCCGAGGCCGAGATCGGCCCGCGAGCGGCGCAGTGGGACAAAGACCACTACTTCCCCCTCGACACGGTGCACCAGATGGGCAAGCTCGGCCTGTTCGGGCTCACCGCTCCGGAGGAGTTCGGCGGCGCCGGTGAGGACGGCGACTTCACCAGCCTCTGTGTCGCAATCGAGGAGATCGGCCGCGTCGACCAGTCGATGGGCATCACCCTCGAAGCCGCGGTCGGCCTGGGGATCAACCCGATCCTGACGTTCGGCACCGACGAGCAGAAGAGCACGTGGCTGCCTGATCTGGTGGCCGGCTCGACCCTCGCCGGCTTCGGTCTCACCGAGCCCGGCGCCGGCTCGGACGCGGGCGCCACCAAGACCAAGGCCGACCTCGTCGACGGCGAATGGGTCGTCAACGGCAGCAAGCAATTCATCACCAACTCCGGCTCCGACATCACCTCGCTGGTCACGGTGACCGCTCGCACCGGCACCCGTGAAGACGGCAAGCCCGAGATCTCGACGATCATCGTGCCCTCGGACACCGCGGGCTTCACCGCCGAGAAGGCCTACGACAAGCTGGGGTGGCACGCCAGCGACACGCACCCGCTGAGCTTCGACGACTGCCGTGTTGCGGAGGCCAACCTGCTCGGCGAGCGGGGCAAGGGTTTCCACCAGTTCCTCGCCACCCTCGACGACGGCCGGGTCGCCATCGCCGCGCTCGCGGTCGGCTGTATCCAGGCCTGCCTCGACCTCTCGGTCCAGTACGCCGGCGAGCGCACCACCTTCGACGTGCCGATCGGCCGCAAGCAGGGCGTGGCGTTCCAGATCGCCGACCTGAAGGTGATGGCCGAAGCGGCACGCGGCCTTACCTACAAGGCGGCTGCGCTCAAGGACGCGGGTCGGTCGCGCCAGGAGTTCAAGCAGGCTGCGGCCATCGCCAAGCTCTTCTCCACCGAGGCTGCTGTGAGCGCCACCCGCATCGCCACCCAGGTGTTCGGGGGCTACGGCTTCATGGAGGAGTATCCGGTCGCGCGTTTCTACCGCGACGCCAAGGTGCTCGAGATCGGCGAAGGCACGTCCGAGGTGCAGCGCATGCTCATCGCTCGCGGCCTCGGCCTCCCCGTCGAGTAACCGACGTGTGAGAAGTGTGGGCGGCTGTGGCCGCCGCTACTTCTGACAACTCGGCCAGAGGGAGGTCCACGCGACGTCGAGGTCCCGCAGCATCGTGCGGAGCAGGGGCAGCGAGATCCCCACGACGTTGTGCGGGTCACCCGCGATCTCGGTGACGAACGGGCCGCCGAGGCCGTCGATCGTGAAGGCTCCGGCGACGCGCAACGGTTCACCGGTGGCGACGTAGGCGGCAATCTCGTCGTCGGTCACGTCCGCAAAGGTGACCCGCGTGGTCGCGTTCGCCGAGGACCGGCGCCCCGTCCTGGTGTCGATGACGCAGTGTCCTGTGACCAGCAGGCCCGACCGGCCACGCATGGCTCGCCACCGGCTGGCCGCCTCGGTGGCGTCTGCCGGCTTGCCCAGCGCGTCACCGTCGAGGTCGAGGACGGAGTCGCACCCGACCACGACGGCCCCGTCCGCGATGGACAGCCGCGCCACATCCTCGGCCTTGGCGGTCGCAAGCACCTGGGCCAGGGCGGCAGGTGTCTCAGCGGAGTACGTCGACTCGTCGACGTCCGACACCACGATCTCCGGACAGACGCCGGCTGCCCGCAGCGTCGCGCGCCGAGCCGGGGAGGCCGACGCCAGCACCAGTCGAACCGGGCCGTTGCTCAAGCCGGTCACCTCACAGCTCCGCGAGCGCGCTGCGCAGCGGGTCGAGCCCGAGCGAGCCGAGGTCGAGGGCTTGTCGGTGGAACTCCGTGAGGTCGAAGTCCGGACCTTTGCGTCTGCGGGCTTCGTCGCGGGCCAGGAGCCAGGTGCGCTCACCGACCTTGTACGAGGCCGCCTGGCCCGGCCAGCCGAGGTAGCGGTTGACCTCGAACGAGATGATCGCCTCGTCCATCCGACAGTGCTGGTGCATGAACTCCAGGCAGAGCTCGGCGGTCCAGGCCGCACCGGGGCGGAACCCGAAGGGGTTGTCGCGGGGGATCTCCAGCTCGGCGTGCACCCCGATGTCGAGGATCACCCGGGCGGCCCGCAGGGCCTGGGCATCGAGCATCCCCAGCTTGTCGCCGGCGTCGTCGAGATAGCCGAGGTCGTCCATCAGTCGCTCGGCGTACAACGCCCAGCCCTCACCGTGCCCGGACACCCAGCACATCGTCCGCTGCCATCGGTTGAGGAGGTCGCTGCGGAAGGCCGTCTGAGCGACCTGCAGATGATGACCGGGAGCCCCTTCGTGGTAGACCGTGGTCACCTCGCGCCAGGTCGAGAACCTCGTCTGCTCGTCCGGCACGGCCCACCACATCCGGCCCGGGCGCTCGAAGTCCTCACTGGGACCGGTGTAGTAGATGCCACCGTCGTTCGTCGGGGCGAGACAGCACTCGATCCGACGGACCGGAGCCGGGATGTCGAAGTGGGTGTCGGCCAGCTCGGCGATCGTCCGGTCAGCGAGCTGCTGCATCCACTCCCGGAAGGCCTCCTTGCCGTCGATCGAACGCGCCGGATCGGCGTCGAGGATCTCGACGGCTTCGTCCACGCTCGCCCCGGACTTGATCTGCTGGGCGACCCGGATCATCTCGTCGTCGATCCGCTTGAGCTCATCCCACGCCCAGGCATACGTCTCGTCGACGTCGATGGTCGCGCCCAGGAATTGCCGGGACTCGGGACCGTAGGCGTCCCGGCCGACCGCGTCCTTGTCGCGTCCGCGCGGCAGCAGGTCGTCGGTCAGGAAGCGCTCGAATGCGGCGAACGCGTCGGTGCTTGCCGCAGCATGCTCGTCGAGCTGCTGGCGAAGGCCGGCAGGCAGTCCGTCCGCCCCTGCCACGAAGTGGTCGAAGAAGCTGCCGGCCCGGCCCTCCTGCCCGGTCCAGCTCCGGACCTGGCTGGCCAGCGCGCGGATCTGCCGCTTGGCCGAGACCTGTCCCGCATCGGCGGCCTGGGTGAGCGTAACGCGGTAGTCGTCGACGGCGGCGGAAATCTTGGACAGGCGGGCGTCGATCGTGCTCCAGGCCTCCTCGCCCTCGGTGGGCATGAGGTCGAAGACGCTGCGCATGTGGTGCAGCTCGCTGGTGATGATGCTGAGCTGCGACTGAGGGGTCCCGGCGTCGTACCGGGCGAGCGTCACGTCCTGCCGCTCGAGGAACGACGCCTTCGCGGCAGCCTCGCGGTGGTCCGTCGGTTCGGTGGCGGCCATCCGGGCCCGGGCCTCCGCGCTGAGCCGGCGTCGGTCGGCGAAGCCGTCAGGCGAGATGTCCGTGACCTGGTCGTCATACCCCCGGATGCCGAAATACGTGGCCGCCAGGGGGTCGAGTGCCGCGTAGTCCGCGACGAACCGATCGGCGACGGCGTCCACCGCTCGATGCTCGTGCTCAGTCATCAGGTCAACGTAGCGCCCGCCTGGACCGGTTCGGTGCCAAGGTGGTGGCCAGGGGCGTGCGCCTAGCTGATCCGAGCAGATCCACAGGGGCTTCTTTGGCCGTCAGTGCGGCAGGGCGGCGGACCGCCAGCCGTTCGGGCCCGGCCGGTGCGTGCCCCGCAGGCCACGACCGCGATCTGTCCAGCCCGACCGGCGTACGTCGGTCGCGTCCTGCCCTGCCGCAGCCGCCCGGCGGGCCGCCAGCACCAGCACCAAGGCAGCGAGTTCCGCGTCGCTCGGGTCGCCCCGTTCGACCCGCAGGAGCACGGGCTGGTCTGATGGGACCTGATCAGGCATGCCGCGATCGTATCGGCCGGAGGTGAGCAGTGGTGACAGGCATGAGCCCGTCACGGGGCTCCCACGGTCCAGCTGATCGGCGGCCGTCCGAGCGGTGGTCGACGCCGTGGGTCGTCCTCGCCGCGGCACTCGGCTGCTTCCCCGTCGCGATGCTCGTGGCCGGCGTCGCGACAGGTTCCGTCCGGTGGATCGTCGCTGCGCTGCCGGCGGCGGTCTTCTTCGCGGCCGGACTCCGGGTGTCCTGGTTGCGGGCGCAGACCTTCGTCGAGCTCTTCGACGGATCGGACGAGTCGGTGGCCCGCCATGACGCCGCCCGCGCCATCGGCTGGACCCTGGTCGCCCTGGCCGGCCTGGCCACCTGCGTGGTCGTGCTCAATCTGCCCTTTGGGTGACGAGGTTCCTCGCTGCCGCGACCAGGGCGGCGTTGTCAGTGGCGGGCGAGCCATCGGGCAGGACAAGGACGTCCTCGAGCCCGATGCGGGCTTGCAAACCCAGCCGGAACGCGTGGTCGAGAGCGGGCCAGCAGCTGCTCCCCTCGCCATGCAGGAGGACAGGCAGTGACGATCCGACGGCGGCGCGGACCCGGCTCACCAGGCTGTCCGCCTCGATGACGCTCTCCGAGGCCGACAGTCCGTCGGGAAGCTCCAACAGGATCCGGCAGCAGTCTTCGCGGTGAGGCGAGCGCACCCAGTCCTCGACCGCATCGGAGTGCCAGAGCCCGGCCTCGACTCCGATCCCGATGGCCAGCAGCGCACGCGTGATCTCGTCCGCGCCGTCCTCGTGCCAGTTGACCGACGCGAAGTCGGGGAGCTGCTCGAGATTCGACCAGCTCCCGACCAGTCGAAGCCGGTCTTGGGGGTCAGGGCACGCCCATGCGCCCGTGGTGACACCGAGCGGGACGCCCGGCGCCGCTGCTCTCACGGCGGTCAGCACCCGTGACAGGGGCGCGGCATCAAGGGTGTCCGCACCCGTGTTGTCCTTGACGTGCAGGTGGAGCGCGTCCGCGCCGGCTGCAACGACCCGGGCGGCATCGTCGGCCAGTGCCGCCGGAGTCACCGGCAGCTCGGGGTGCTCGGCCGGCCGACGACTCCCGTTGAGGCAGGCCTTGAGGAACATCGAGGTGCTCAGAGCGGGATGTTGCCGTGCTTCTTCGGGGGCAATGTCTCGCGCTTGTTGCGGAGCAGCCGCAGCGACCGGACGATTTCAGACCGCGTCTCGTGCGGGGCGATCACCGCGTCGATGTAGCCGCGCTCGGCCGCGAGGTACGGGTTGGCGAGGGTGTCCTCGTAGTCGGTGATGAGCTCGGCCCGCCGTGCCTCGGGGTCGTCGGCGTCCTTGAGCTCGGCCCGGTACAGGATGTTGACCGCACCCTGTGCCCCCATCACGGCGATCTGCGCTGTCGGCCAGGCGACGTTCATGTCGGCACCGAGATGCTTGGACCCCATCACGTCGTACGCGCCGCCATACGCCTTGCGGGTGATGACGGTGATGAGCGGCACGGTCGCCTCGGCGTAGGCGTAGATGAGCTTGGCGCCACGGCGGATGATGCCGTTCCACTCCTGGTCGGTGCCGGGAAGGAACCCGGGTACGTCGACGAACGTGAGCACCGGCACGTTGAAGGCGTCGCAGGTGCGGACGAACCGTGCGGCCTTCTCCGACGCGTCGATGTCGAGCGTGCCGGCGAACTGCATCGGCTGGTTGGCGACGACCCCGACCGAGCGGCCCTCGACCCGCCCGTAGCCGACGATCATGTTCGGCGCGAAGAGGGCCTGCACCTCGAGGAACTCGCCCTCGTCGAGCACCGACTCGATCACGGTGTGCATGTCGTACGGCTGGTTGGGCGAGTCGGGGATCAACATGTCGAGGGCTCGGTCGTCGTCGTTGACCTGGAGCTCCTCCTCGGTGTAGGTCGACTCGTCGTACGCCGGCGGATCCTCGAGGTTGTTCTGCGGCAGGTAGGACAGCAGCGCCTTGACGTAGTCGATCGCGTCGGACTCGTCCGAGCCGAGATAGTGCGCGTTGCCGCTCTTGGAGTTGTGGGTGTGGGCTCCGCCGAGCTCCTCCATCGAGACGTCTTCACCGGTGACGGTCTTGATCACATCGGGTCCGGTGATGAACATGTGGGAGGTCTTGTCGACCATCACGGTGAAGTCGGTGACGGCAGGGGAGTAGACGGCACCCCCCGCGCACGGCCCCATGATCAGCGAGACCTGCGGGATGACGCCGGACGCGTGCACGTTGCGGCGGAAGATCTCGCCGTAGAGACCCAGCGACACCACGCCTTCCTGGATGCGTGCGCCGCCGGAGTCGTTGATGCCGATGACGGGGCAGCCGGTCTTCATCGCCAGGTCCATGACCTTGACGATCTTCTCGCCGAACACCTGCCCGAGGCTGCCGCCGAAGACCGTGAAGTCCTGGGCGAAGACGCACACCTGGCGACCGTCGATGGTGCCGTAGCCTGTGACGACGCCGTCGCCGTAGGGTCGGTTGCTCTCCATCCCGAAGTTCGTCGACCGGTGGCGGGCCAGCTCGTCGAGCTCGACGAACGAGCCTTCGTCGAGCAGCTGGTCGACCCGCTCACGCGCCGTCAGCTTGCCCTTGGTGTGCTGCTTCTCGATCGCCCGCTCGGAGCCGGCGTGCACCGCGGCCTCGAGCCTCTCGTCGAGGTCCGCGAGCTTGCCGGCGGTGGTATGGATGTCGGCCTCAGGAGTGTTAGTGGTGCTCACGCACCGCAGCGTAGCGTGACGGGCATGACGTCGAAGTACGGCGACCTCGACCGCCCGCCGCTGAACGTCGATGCCCTGCGGCGGGCCCTCGTCGCGCCGGGGTCGATGTGGACCACCGTCGACGTGGTGGAGTCGTCGCCTTCGACGAACGGTGACCTCAGCCGCCGCGCGGTCGAGTCGGCTGACCCCGGTGAGGACGGCGTGGTCCTGATCGCCGAGCACCAGACCGCCGGGCGCGGACGACTCGACCGCACCTGGACGTCGCCGCCGCGATCCGGGCTGGCGATGTCGGTGCTGATCCGCCCCGGGTTGCACGCGACGGTCCCGGCTGCGCGGTGGCCGTGGCTGCCGCTGTTGTCGGGTCTGGCGGTGGCGGCCGCACTCCGCAAGGACGCCGAAGTCGAGGCGGACCTCAAGTGGCCCAACGACGTGCTCGTGGATGGCCGCAAAGTCGCCGGCCTGTTGGTCGAGCGCGTCGAGCGGCCGGACTCGAGCCGCGGCACCGCGGCGGCCGTCATCGGGATCGGGCTCAACGTGTCACTGCGGCCCGACGAGCTGCCCGTGCCTGCCGCAACGTCGCTGGCGATCGAGAACGCCGGCACGACGGATCGCTCCCTGCTTATCCGCGGCGTCCTCCGGGTGCTGGCAGGGTTGCTCAGGGACTGGTATGCCCATGGCGGCGACCCGTCACCCGGGCTGCACACGGCGTACGTCGAGGCGTGTATGACGCTCGGCCGTCAGGTCCGGCTCGACCGGCCGGATGGTGGGCACGAGACCGGGGAAGCGATCGGCGTGGACGACACCGGGCGTCTGCTGGTCCGAACGGCGCGCGGTCAGGTGGCCTTCGGCGCGGGCGATGTCGTTCACCTGAGGACCGAGTCATGACACGATCGGAGCGATCGAACCCTGGCTCACCTGTCGAAGGGACACCTTGATGGGCATCTCGCCGAAGTTGCTCGGTGCTGGCGAACACGTCATCATCTCGACGCGCACCCACTGGAAGGCGCTGGTCGTCCCGGTGCTCCTGCTCATCCTCACGTGCGGTGTCGCCGGCTTCCTGCTGGCCGTGCTACCCAGTGGGAGCGCGCACGACGTCCTCATGTGGATCGTGCTGATCATCGCCGCCGCCGTCATCATCTGGTTCACGGTGCGGCCGTTCCTCGTCTGGCTGACCGCGTCGTACACCGTCACCAACCGGCGACTCATCAACCGGTCGGGAGTGCTGACCCGGAAGGGACGCGACATCCCGCTGCACCGGATCAATGACGTCTCGTACGAGCGTGGGGTGCTCGACCGGATGCTGGGCTGCGGCACGTTGGTGATCTCCGATGCCAGCGAAGAGGGGATGTCGGTGCTTCCGGACGTGCCCAGGGTCGAGTCGCTGCAGCTGATGATCACCGATCTGCTGTTCGGCAACGACGACGGGCGCGACGACGACGGAACGCCTCCCCATGCGCTGGAGCCACCCCGCGGGTGAGCCTCGACGACAGCAGCCGTGACGTGAGCGACGACGGCGACGTCCCTTCGTCGACGCCACCCGACGAAAGGCCCGGCGGCACGTCGCGCGAAGATCTCGAGCGCGCGATCCTGGGGGAGTCGCCCCATCTCACGTCGGCCGAGATCACCGGCGCGGGTGAGGACGCGGCCCGAGACGGTCGACGGTTGTGGCGGGCGCTCGGTTTTCCGGACGCGGGGGATGCCGCGGCCTTCACCGATGCCGACCGCGATGCCATGGCCAAGCTGATGGCAATGGTCGACTCGGGCCTGATGGAGTTCGAGACCGCGATCCGACTCACCCGCGCGCTGGGTTCGACGATGGCCCGGCTCGCCGATTGGCAGGTGACCACGTTGAGCGAGCTGGTGGAGCGACTGGAGGAGACGGGGCAGGGGACCGGATCCCGTCTCACCACAGGGCTGCAGATCATCAGGTCGGTCGAGCCGACCTTCGAGGACCTGTTGACCTACTCGTGGCGGCGGCACCTCGCAGCCGCCGTGAGCCGCATCGAGGCGCTCGGGGCCAGGGACTCCGATCTGCATACCTTGAGCGTCACGGTCGGGTTCGCCGACCTGGTGGGCTTCACCGAGCTGGCGAACGGGATGGACGAGGACCTGCTGGCCGATGTGGTCGAGGAGTTCGAGTCGACCTGCTCCGACCTGGTCGCGGCCCGTAGCGGCCGGGTGATCAAGACGCTCGGCGACTCGGTGCTGTTCATCGCGGAAGAGCCGGTGGTGGCTGTCGACATCGCCTCCGACATCGTCGAGCGGATCGGCGGTGACGAGACGCTCCCGGACGTGCATGTCGGGCTGGCCACGGGACCGGTCATCATGCGGTTGGGTGACGTGTTCGGTGCTCCCGTCAACATGGCCAGCCGGCTGACGGGGGTGGCGCGCCGAAACCGGGTGATCTGCGACGAGACGACGGCTGCCGTCGTAGGGGAGCTCGCCGGCTATGTGACCCGGCCGCTGACCGAACGCCCGCTGCGCGGCTTCGGCGCCGTCCAACCGATCTCGGTCCGCCGCCTCCTCCCCTGACCGTCCGGTTGCTCTCCGGCCGGCAATCCGGTGCTGAGCTCGTCGAGACCGCCCCTTAATCCCGCCTGCCCGAGATCCAGAAAACCCTTGTGGATAAGGCGAATCTCGCTGGCGGATTCCATCGGTGGTTGCAACGTGATGTCGATTGGTGGAGGTTGCAGCGCATGCCTGGAGCGCGGTTGACGGTTGAGCACCGTCGCACGATTGAGCGGTGTTATCGGATTGGTCTGTCACAAGAGCAGATTGCCTCGATCATCGGTAAGCACAAGTCGACGGTGTCGCGGGAGCTGGCGAGAAGTTTCTCCGCGCCGGGTTCGCGGTCCCCGAAGCGGAAGACGGCCCGTGCTGGTGGGCGGGGGTATGTGCGGGTCTATGGCGCTGAGCGAGCTCATCGGTTCGCCGAGATCAAGGCACGCCGTCCCAAGGCTCGACGGCTCGACCATGCCCCGCTACGGGAGAAGGTGTGGGAGCTGCTGCGGGCAGACTGGTCACCGGAGCAGATCTGCAAGTCGCTGCCGGTGCTGTTCGGTAAGGACACCAGGATGCGCGTGAGCCACGAAACGATCTACCAGTCGCTGTTCGTCCAGACCAAGGGCGAGCTCAAGCGGGAGCTGACCGCGCATCTGCGCAGCCGACGCACCGCCCGCAAAGCGCAGACGGGCGCAGCGAAGCGGGTCACCCTCGGAATCACCGACGACATCCGTATCAGTGCCCGCCCGGCCGAGGCCGATGACCGCGCCGTTGCCGGGCACTGGGAGGGGGACCTGCTGCTCGGCAGTACCGGCAAGGGAGCGGTGGTGACTCTGGTGGAGCGGTCCACCAGGTTTGTGCTGCTCGCTCCTCTGCCTGGTCGCCATACCGCTGAGGTGGTGAGGTGGACACTCAACGAGATGATCGCCACCTTGCCGCTGTCACTGCGCAAGTCCATCACCTGGGACCGTGGGAGCGAGATGGCCCAGCACGCCCGGTTCACCGTTGACAGCGGGATCCCGATCTACTTCTGCGACCCCCGCTCACCGTGGCAACGCGGCTCCAACGAGAACACCAACGGCTTGCTGCGCCAGTACTGGCCCAAAGGCGAGGACCTGCGGCACCTCACCATGGCTCGGTGCGACGACGTCGCGCTGCTGCTCAACACCCGCCCCCGCAAGACCCTGCAATGGCAGACTCCAGGGCAGGTTCTCAACAAGAACCTCGTTGCAGCAGCCGGTTGAACTCGCCGCTGGCCAGTGTCGGACATGTCAGGTATAATCGAACACATGTTCGACACTGACCTCAGTGCCCTCGACGAGCCGGCCACCCTGGCCGCCGCCGAGCACGCACGCGCGGTCGTCGAACAAGGCGAGGTCAGGTTGTTGCAGACCGCGGCCCATTGGGCCGATCTGCACAGTGAGCTCGCCCGGGCGACGAGTCCGCTGCTGCCCGGGTCGGAGCAGCTGGTCTGTTTCGGCGGGGACGGGACACCTGGGGTGGCGGAGTTCGCCCCGGCCGAGCTCGGCGTCGTCCTCGCGACCTCGTCCAGTGCCGCGGAGCGGCTGGTCGGCGACGCGTTGGATCTGCGCCACCGCCTCCCACGGCTGTGGGCGCGGGTGTGTGCGGGTGAGGTGAAGCCGTGGATCGGCCGCAAATGCGCCGAAGCCACCCGCCACCTGTCAATGGACACCGTGGCGGTGGTCGATCGGCGCATCGCGAAATATGCGCACTCCCTGTCGTGGGGCCGGATCGACGCCATCATCGC
This sequence comes from uncultured Actinomycetota bacterium, assembly GCA_963750495.1. Taxonomy (GTDB): domain Bacteria; phylum Actinomycetota; class Actinomycetes; order Propionibacteriales; family Nocardioidaceae; genus JANLYC01. The sequence continues at coordinate 1,099,833 of CAVVQV010000004.1, read as the reverse complement.
CGCCTGCTGGATGGAGTGCGACCCCGACGCAGCCGCTGAAGCGGACGAGCAGGCGCGGGCGTCACTGGGCGTGTGGGTCAAGGACCAGCCCTCCGAGCCTGGCACCGAGGAGATCTTCATCCGGGCTGAAGCAGCCGACGCGATCTGGTTCGACGCGACCGTGGACCGCACAGCCGACGGGCTCGGCCTGCTCGGTGATGCCCGGGGCAAGGACGCCCGCCGGGCCGCGGCCGTTGGGATCCTGGCCCGGCCTCAGGCTGCCCTGGACCTGTTCGACCAGGTGGCCGAGGCGACCGGGCAGCCGGCACCGCAGGCGGCCAGCTCTCCTCGGGTGGATTCTCGGCCCGACGTCACGTTGTACGTCCACCTCACCGACGAGGCTGTGAAGTCGGGGACGGGAGTAGCGCGGGTGGAGCAGGTCGGACCCGTCACCGTGGACCGGGTGAAGACGTGGCTCGGACATGCCAACGTCGTGGTCAAACCCGTCATCGACCTCAACCACCAGATCCCGGTCGACGCCTATGAGATCCCGGACCGGATCCGCGAAGCCGTCCACCTGGCTGTCCCGGTGGACTGCTTCCCCTACGCCACCTCGACCCGCAGGACCGGCGACATCGACCACACCATTCCCTTCGTCAAACCCGACGACGGTGGACCACCCGGTCAGACCGGCCTCGGAAAGCTCGGCCCCATCACCCGGTTCCACCATCGGGTCAAGACCCACGGACACTGGCAAGTCGCCCAACCCTTCACCGGCGTGTTCGTGTGGCGCACCCCCCACGGCCGCCATCTCCTGGTCGACCACACCGGCACGCACCAGCCAATCTCCGCCGCCCCGGCACTGCCGGCTGCCTGAAACCTGCCCACTCGGCTCCTCGATCTCGACAGGCCTGTCCTGAGCTTGTCGAAGGGCTCGATCAGCCGGGGCTGGGATCGGCCAGGCGGTAGCTCGTGTTCAGGGCATGATCGGGCCCCAGAACAACGGGTCATCGGAGATGTCCGTGATGCCGGCCGAGTACAACGCACCCGTGACCAGAGTGCGTCGATGGGCGGCGTACGTCAGCACATGAGCGATCATCTGTCCGTAGGTGAAGACCTCCGGTTGCCCACCGGTGGCATCGATGAATGCGTCCTCGAGTGCCCCCGTCCCGCAGGCGCTGCGCACGTTCTCGAGGAACGCGGGGCCGACCACGTCCAGGCGAGACCGCATCGACTCCATCAACTCGTGGTGCTCGATGGTGAAGTCATACGGCGAATTCGCGACTGAGCAGTTCCACTGGTCCAGCTGCCCGACCAGTCGAGACAGCAATGACCGGGTGGTCGGATCCGCGTCGATGCCCTCGACGGAGATCTCGATCAGCCGGTCGAGCTCCTCGTCGCCCAGCGTGTTCGCCCGTTCGATGAGCTCACCGACGAGCCAGACGTGGTGCTCGGTCATGGTGACGAGGAGGTCCATCGAGGTCACCTTTCGCAGGGCCGGGACGCGCAGCGCGCCAGGCGGGTGGAAGTGAACGGCGTTCGGCGACGCCAGCAGAGGGGGGCCCGGAAGCGCGCGCCAGGCGGCCGGACCACGGTCGAAATCCCGTTGGAAAGCCCGGGTGAAGGCCTCGTGGGACGAGTAGCCGGCCTCGACGGCGATATCGAGGATGTTTGCGTCATCGGTCAGCAGGCGATAGGCGGCTCGTTCCATCAGGATGCGGCGCCGAAACCGCGCGGCGCTCTCGCCCGACACCGCCTTGACGACCCGGTCGAGGTGAGAGCGTGAGAACGACAGTTGTGTTGCCAGGCCATCGCCATCGGCATCGTGGTCGAGGCTCGCGGCAACCGCCTCAACGAAGTCAGCGAACATGTCGGCACCAGTCCCCATGTCAGCATCCTGCCCGACCGAGCGCGATCCCACTTGATCGAAATCCGCCTAGCGGGGGGATCTCAGGGCGTCGCCGCTCTCGCTCTCGCCCTCGACCTCGGTCTGCTCCCGCAGCCTCTCCTCCTCGGCGAGTCGACCGACGAGGTCGAGCGCCAGCTCGGGGGAGTCGTCCGGGGCGCGCCGGAACACGAAGGTCCGATAGCTCCAGAACCTGAAGACCATGCCGAGGGCCAGCCCGACGATGTTCGCGGACACGTTGTCGGCCACGACGGAACGCAGATCGAGCACGTAGTGCGAGAACGCCAGACAGCCGACGGCGATCGCCATGCCGATCGCGTTCAGCACGAAGAAGAGAAACACCTCACGGTGCGCCCCGGTGCGGGCCCGATCCCGCCAGGTCCAGTGCCGGTTACCGAAGTACGTCACCAACGTCGCGACCGCCACAGAGATCGCCTTGGCCGTCAACGGCTTGTGCTCGAGCACCCCAGGATTGCCGGCAAACCGCAGTACGTTGAACGTGCCGACGTCGACCACGAAGCCGACGCCGCCGACGACTCCGAACTTCGCAGCCTCGTGCAGCAGAGCACGCAGACGATTCAGCACGCGAAGGTCTCCTGTGGCTCGGCCGGTGGCGGGTTCGCCGCCGCGACGGGTGCGATCAGCCAAGCCTACGGGTCGGGCCGGACGGGCTCGCAACAACGGCCCAGGTGTACCCGGTCGGACTAGGCCGATTCCCGTAAAAGGTGCTATCAACTGCCATAGCGCGCATTTGTCAGAAGCGCCGAGTACGTCAGGACACGGGGGTACGCTGCCCTGGAGTTCTCGGCTCAGATGTCCCGAATCATTGGAGCTGCTGTGCTGAGACGACTGCGTATACCCGGGCTGCTGGCCAGCGGCATCGCCGCGATGCTCACCGCCCTGATCGCCGGCCCCGGCAGCGCGAGCACCGTCGCCGAGACCACCAACGCAACCGCTGCTGCTGCCGTCGCGTCGGAGCCGGACGGTGAGATCCACAGCAGTTTCGGCGACGCACCCGACGAGATGTGGTTGTACTGGCGTGGGCCGGACAGCGTCGTCAGCTACGGCCGGTCGCAGACCTACGGGTCCAGCGCGCAGGCATCGGCGCCGTCGACCACGCCGGTCGACACGTCGGGACCGTTCTGGCAGGTCAAGCTCACCGGCCTGACGCCGGGCGCCACCTATCACTACGTCATCGGCGGCGGCCTCGATCACACATTCGAGACAGCGCCCACCGGAGACTTCGTCTGGGACGACATCGGCGACACCGGTACGTCCTCGGCCTGCGCCACCCCGTGGATGGCGCAGGTCTGGCAGGAGCTGGCCGACGACAACCCAGCCGTCGTCACGCACGGCGGCGACATCACCTACGCCAACTCCTGTGGCAAGCCGGCCGTCCACCAGTTCTGGGAGGACATCGCGCCGGTCGCCACGCATGCGGCCATGCAGTTCGCGTGGGGCAACCACGAGGCTGGGACGTCCCAGGCGGACTCGCTGGGCAACTACAAGGGCCGCTTCAACATGCCGCACACGCAGACCGTCCCCTCCGACACCCCGACGACGGTCTCCGGGGTCGGGTGTCCCTCACCCGGGGACCCTTCCAAGAACGGCTGTCGTGGAGACGACTGGGGCTACTTCACCGCCGGCCACGTGCTGTTCATCGCGTACCCCGAGCCGTGGACCGGGGCATACCAGGACTGGCTGGCCAAGGTCGACCCGCTGATGGCCCAGGCCGAGGCTGATCCCGACATCTACCTGATCGTCACGTGGGGCCACCGTCCGGCGTACGGCAACGGCGGTGGCGGCGACCTCGACCTACGCGCCGCCATCGACACCCTCGGCGACAAGTACTCACCGAGCGCCCGCCCGGACGGCAAGTACGTGCTCAACGTCGCGCACCACGTCCACAACGGCCAGGCGCTCACGCCGCGGCACGGCGTCGTGCACCTGATCGACGGAGCCGGGGGCAAGGAGTCCTCGACGACCGGGAACCCGGGTGCCGGCACGTTGTGGATGTCGGGGCATTTCTCTCACCTGCGCACGACGTTCAGCGGCGCCCGGCTGACGTACGCGTTCATCTGCGGCCCGGACTCCGCGGCCGCGTCAGGGAACCCGTGCACCACCGGCACCGTCATGTTCAGCCAGACGTTGACCGGGTACGCCGGCTCGGGAGGCCCGCCGCCGCCACCGCCTCCGCCACCTCCGCCACCTCCGCCGCCACCACCGCCGCCACCGACGACCAAGGAGTACGTCGCCAACCCGAGCTTCGAGACCAACAAGGTCGGGTGGACAGGTGTGTACAACGCCCAGTCGACGACCTCTCGAGCGACCGTGAGCCCGTACGACGGCAAGTACAGCCTCAAGGTGCTGCGCAACGTCACGACAGCGGGCGCCGCCGGCGCCGTCTCCAAGCCCAGCCCCGTCCCGTCGACAACGGCCGGTGCGAGCTTCACCGGCAGCGTCTGGGTGCACGGTCAGAAGGCCGGTCAGTCGCAGACCGTGATCCTGCGGATCAACGAGGTCAACGCCGCCGGCACTGTGGTCGGGACGTCCAGCGTGAGCCTCGTCTTCAGTGACACCGCCTGGCACCAGCTCACCGTCCCCTACACGACGGTCGGCGCGAAGAACCACCTCGACATCGCGATCTACAGCACGGACCTGAAGGGCAAGGCCTGGTTCCTCGCCGACCTGGTAAGTCTGGTGGGTCCCGGCTGAGGGGTCGTCGTCTCGGGGCGCGGCCAGGTGAGACATCCGCACCTCGCTAGAGTTCCCGCTGTGGAAGCACCCGTGGTGGGCGTGGTCGGCGCCGGACAGCTGGCGCGCATGATGCAGCCTGCAGCGATCGCTCTCGGCATACCGCTTCGCTTGCTCGCCGAGGCCGAGGGGATGTCGGCCGCGCAGGTCATCGCCGACACCACGGTGGGGGACTACACCGACTTCGGCATCCTGCGTTCCTGGGCAGCCGGCTGCACCGTCGTGACGTTCGACCACGAGCACGTGCCCACTGCCTCGCTCGAGAAGCTGGCCGCCGATGGCATCGCAACCCGGCCAGGGCCCGGCGCCCTCGTGCACGCCCAGGACAAGAGCGTCATGCGGCGGCGGCTCGAGGCACTGGGCGTCCCACAGCCACGCTGGTCTGTCGTCGCCTCACCCCAGGCCGTCGCCGCGTTCGCGGCCGAGGGCTCCGGCTATCCGGTCGTGCTCAAGACGACGCGGGGCGGTTACGACGGCAAGGGTGTCTGGACCGTGCGCTCCGACGACGAGGCCGCCGAGGTGCTCCGCACCGCCCCCGACGGCATCGACCTCCTCGCCGAAGAGCACGTGGACTTCCGCCGTGAGCTGTCCGCGCTGGTCGCCCGGTCGCCGATGGGTCAGGTAGCGGCGTACCCCGTCGTCGAAAGCGTCCAACGCAACGGCATCTGCGTCGAGGTCACGGCACCCGCGCCCGACCTCGACTCCGCCCTCGCCGTTCACGCGCAGGAACTGGCGATGACGATCGGTGCCGAGCTCGACGTGACCGGCATCCTCGCCGTCGAGCTGTTCGAGACACGCGACGGTCGGGTCCTGGTCAACGAGCTCGCCATGCGCCCCCACAACACCGGGCACTGGTCCATCGACGGAGCAGTGACAAGCCAGTTCGAGAACCACCTCAGGGCCGTGCTCGACCTTCCGCTCGGCTCGCCGGCCCCGCGCGCCGCCTGGTCGGTGATGGTCAACATCCTCGGTGGCGCCGACCCGGCCACCCCTGACCTGTATGACGGCTACTCTCACGTCCAGGCGCGCGACCCCCGCGTACGGGCACACCTGTACGGCAAGGGCGTCAAGCCGGGGCGCAAGGTAGGCCACGTGACGGCGTACGGCGACGACCTCGACGACGTCCGCGAGCGTGCCCGGCACGCAGCGGGCTGGTTCGACGGGACACTCGGCAACGACGGAACCGTCTTCGACGAAGAGAGCACGCGATGAACCCGCCGAGCACGACAAGCCCGCCACAAGTCGCGATCGTGATGGGCTCGGACTCCGACTGGCCGACCATGCAAAGTGCGGCGGACGCGCTGGCGGAGTTCGGCATCGGCTACGACGCCGACGTCGTGTCCGCACACCGGATGCCCGCCGAGATGCTCGAGTACGGCCGGACCGCGCACGAGCGTGGCATCCAGGTGATCATCGCCGGAGCGGGTGGAGCCGCTCACCTGCCGGGCATGCTCGCGGCCGTCACGCCGTTGCCCGTGATCGGGGTCCCGGTCCCGCTCAAGTACCTCGACGGCCTCGACTCGCTGCTGTCGATCGTGCAGATGCCGGCCGGGGTCCCGGTGGCCACCGTGTCGATCGGCAACGCACGCAACGCCGGCCTGCTGGCGGTTCGCATCCTCGCCGCCGGTGACGAGCAGCTCCGCACGGCGATGCTCCGGTTCCAGGAGCAGCTGGCCGAGACCGCCCGGGCCAAGGGCGAGACCGTCCGGGCGGCTGCCAAGGTCCTGGATGCCGCCCAGAAGACAGCGAAGGACGAGGGCTGAGATGACCGCCGCCGCCCCGCAGACGGTCTATGTGCACGTTGGCCTGCACAAAACCGGTACGACGTTCCTGCAGAACGTCATGCGCGCCAACCGCGACGAGATGCGCGCCCAGGGCGTCGAGTTCCCCGGGGGGCCGGGGGAGCCGGTGCAGACGTTCGCGGTGTGGGACCTGCAGGGCCGTCGGCCGCGCGGCGTCAAGGACCGCCGGATCGCCGGGACGTGGGACCGCCTCGTCAAGCACGTGGAAGACGTCGACGGTGCCGCGCTGCCACGCGTGCTGATCTCCGAGGAGCGCCTCAGTCTGTGCACGCTCAAGCAGGTCCGGAAGGTGGTGGACGGCTTCGTCGGCTCCGAAGTGCACGTGATCGTCACCGCCCGCGACCTCGGACGCGTGATGGTCTCGGCCTGGCAGGAGGAGATCAAGAACGACCAGACCTACACCTGGCGCGAGTTCGCAGCCTCGATCCGAGACCCCGGGCAGCGGACCGTGAGCCCCGCTCGTGCGTTCTGGGCCCGGCAGGACCTGCCGGTGATCTGTGAGTTGTGGGAGTCGGCCGTGCCGGCGGAGCGGATCCATGTCGTCACCGTGCCCCCGTCCGGGTCGTCTCCGGACGAGCTGATGCGGCGATTCAGCTCGGTGGTGGGCTTCGACCCGGCCAAGCTGACCAACGAGCCACGATGGAACAACGAGTCGGTCGGAGTTGCCGGTACCGAAGTCATCCGTCGGGTCAACGAACGGCTCGGTGGCCGGCTCAACCAGCGCGAGCACGACAAGGTCATGAAGCTGACGGTGGTGCCGATGCTCGCGCGTACGACGGAGCCGGTCCGGTTCGCGCTGCCGCAGGACGACCAGCCCTGGGTCGAGGAGCTCGCAGTCCACGCGATCACCACGCTCGGCCAGGCGGGGTACGACGTCGTCGGAGACCTCGAGGACCTGCGCCCCCGGTTCCGGGAGGGGAGCCGGCGACCGGACGACGCCACCGACGCCGAGCTGCTCGAGTCCGCACTCGACGCGCTTGCCCTGCTCTCCGAGGAGTACGCCAAGAAGTGGTGGCGGGGCAAACGAGCCTCGGTCGAGGGCATCGACGAGGGCGGTGACGTGGCCAGCAAGGCCCGCGGTCTCGTCTTTCGTGGCCAGCGTCGGGCAGCCCAGCTCGCCGACAACAACCGCGTCGCCGCCAAAGCGATGGGGCTGGTGCTCAGACGAAGAGAACGCGCCCGGGCCAGGGCGCGGAGCCGCTGACCCAGGGTCGGCCGTAGGTGCGCACAACCTAGAATGCGGGGCATGTCCGACGCAGCCGAATCCTTCCCCCTGTTCGCGCCGTCGGATGAGCACCAGGCGATCCGCGAAGCCGTCCGTGCTGTCTGCACGGCCAAGGTGGCGCCCCATGCCGCGGAGGTCGACGAGTCAGCCGAGTTCCCCAAGGTCGCCTATGACGCGCTGCGCGCCGCGGACTTCCACGCCCCCCACGTCCCTGAGGCGTACGGCGGCGCCGGAGCCGACGCACTGGCGACCTGCATCGTCATCGAGGAGGTGGCCCGGGCGTGCGCCTCGTCGTCCTTGATCCCGGCCGTCAACAAGCTGGGCACGATGCCGATCCTGCTGAGTGGTTCAGAAGCGCTCAGGGCGACCTACCTGCCACCGGTCGCCGCCGGCGATGCGATGTTCTCCTACTGCCTGTCAGAGCCCGACGCCGGCTCTGACGCTGCGGACATGCGCACGCTGGCCGTCCGTGACGGTGACGGCTATGTGCTCAACGGCGTGAAGCGGTGGATCACCAACGCCGGAGTCTCCGAGTACTACACGGTGTTCGCCGTCACCGATCCTGCTGCCGGGGTGAACGGAATCTCGGCCTTCGTCGTGGAGAAGAACGACGACGGCGTCTCCTTCGGCGCACCAGAGAAGAAGCTCGGCATCAAGGGCTCGCCGACCCGCGAGGTCTACCTCGACCAGGTGCGCATCCCGGCGGACCGGATCATCGGCGCCGAAGGGACCGGCTTCACCACCGCGATGCAGACCCTGGACCACACCCGCGTGACGATCGCCGCGCAGGCTGTCGGCATCGCGCAGGGGGCGCTCGACTATGCGTTGGGCTACGTCCAGGAGCGCCGTCAGTTCGGGAAGGCAGTCGCGGAGTTCCAGGGGCTGCAGTTCATGCTCGCCGACATGGGCATGAAGGTCGAGGCGGCCCGGCAGCTGACCTATGCAGCCGCGGGTCGATCCCAACGAGGAGACTCCGACCTCACCTTCTTCGGTGCCGCTGCGAAGGCGTTCGCCTCCGACACAGCGATGCAGGTGACCACCGATGCCGTGCAGCTGCTGGGCGGGTACGGCTACACGCGCGACTACCCGGTCGAGCGGATGATGCGCGACGCGAAGATCACCCAGATCTACGAAGGCACCAACCAGGTGCAGCGCATCGTGATGGCGCGTCAGCTCCTGGCAGGCGTGCAGAGTCAGGTCTGATCTGAATTTCCACAGGTCGGGCCTGGCGCGATGTCGGCGAGGTCCCGTTCAGGCACGACCGACGTCGTGCAGGTGGTGCACGACCTCATGCAGGTGATAGCGCCCCAGCGTGTCCACCGTGAACCGGCTCCCGTTGCTGCGGGTGCCCGGGCGATCCCAGTCCGGGCACGACACCGAGTCGTAGACCGCGGCGGCCGCATCCGTTGCATCCGCCAGCTCGGTGGCGACGTTCGCCGGCACCTGCTCGTGATAACGATCGGCGAGCGCGGTGGCGTCCTGATCCCAGTTCGGGAAGGACGGATTGTCTCGCCTCCATGCGCAAAGGGTATGCCGCAGGAGTGCTGACGGGAGCTTCGCTCATGAGACTGACCCTCCCAGACGTTGCGGCGCTGCGGGAGGGCCTTCGGCCCTCATGCGACACGTCCGCGAGCCTGCGGACCGTGACTTTGGACCCTGGTTCCGCGGGACCTGCGCGGCTGGTGGGAGAAGGGGATCGCGGACCACGGTGAGCAGCGTGATCCGTGATGACGCGCTCGAGCGCACCCTGCCAATCGATGACAGTGCCCAGCTGATCGACGACGGGCTCAGCGCCGCCGAGGCGGCGGAATCCTTACGCGTCCACGGGCGCAACGAGCTGCCCCGAGCTGCGCCGGTCCGGGCGTGGCGGCGGGTCGTGCAACAGCTGCGCGACCCGATGATCTTGCTGCTGCTGGCCGCGGCGACGGTGACGACGGTGCTGAAGGATGTCACCGACACGGCGGTGATCGGTGCCGTGATCCTGCTCAACACCGCCATGGGCGTCATCCAGGAGGTCCGGGCGGAACGTGCCCTGGCTGCCCTGGAGGACATGTCGGCACCGACGGCTCGAGTTGTCCGGGACGGACACGTGCAGGTCATCCCGGCGCCGATACTCGTCCCTGGAGACCTGGCGCACCTCGAAGCCGGTGACATCGTGCCTGCCGACGCGGTCGTGCTGGAGGCTCACGGACTGAGCCTCGACGAGTCCGCGATGACCGGGGAGTCCGTCCCGGTCGAACGCGTGGATGGTAACGAGGTGCAGGCCGGAACCGTGGTGACCCGCGGGAGGGCCGCGGTGACCGTGACGCGCACCGGGTCCGCCAGCGCGCTCGGTCAGATCGCGGAACTCGTGGCGGCCGCGCCTGTGCGCGCGACGCCGCTGCAACGCCGGCTCTCCGGGTTGTCACGCACTCTCGTCGTCGCGGCGGCAGCCGCATCGGCAGTCGTGCTCGTGATGGGGCTGGTCCAGGGCCGTTCGGTCGGCACGATGCTCGTCGTGGCGGTCAGTCTCGCGGTGGCAGCCGTGCCCGAGTCGCTCCCGGCCGTCGTCTCCGTCGCCCTGGCCCTGGGCGCGTCCCGGATGGCGCGGCGGTCAGCGATCGTACGACGGCTGCCAGCCGTCGAGACGCTCGGCTCGGTCTCCGTGCTGGCCACCGACAAGACGGGCACGCTGACCGAGGGCCGGATGACAGTCAGCCGCGTGTGGACACCCGGGGCGGCGTACTCCGCCTCCATCGACGGCGTGCCGGCGCTCATCTGCGATGACGGGACGACGGCCGCTGCCACCGACGCAGACCTCGCGCGGTTGCTCCGGGCCGTCGTGCTCTGCAACGACGCGCACCTGGTGTCGAACGAGGTAGAGGAGAAACCACAGCTCGTCGGCGACCCCCTGGAGACCGCCCTGCTCACCCTGGCTCAGCTGGTCGGCGTCGACATCGCCGGTATCCGGTCGTCGTGGCCGCGCGTGCATGAAGTGCCGTTCGACAACCGGTCGCGGCGGATGACGACCGAGCACAGGTCTCCCGACGGCCGGGACCTGACGATCGTCAAGGGTGCGCCCGAAAGCGTGCTCGCGCTGCTGGACCCGTCGCCGGAGACGGCGCGCGCACAGGAGACGGCAACCGCCATGGCCCGATCGGGACGTCGGGTGATCGCGGTGGCCGAGACCACGCCGGACCAGGGGGAATCGTCCGGCGCCCCGGTACGCCGGCTGCTCGGCCTCGTGGCGATCGCAGATCCCCCGCGGGCGGCCGCCCGTGGCGTCATCGCGGCCTGTCGTGACGCCGGTGTCCGGGTCGTGATGATCACTGGTGATCACGCCGACACCGCCCGCGCGATCGGCGACGACCTGGGGCTGACCGGTGACAGCGTCTATGCGCGCACCCGGCCCGAGCAGAAGGTCGACATCGTTCGCTCGCTCCAGGAGGAGGGGCAGGTGGTCGCGATGACCGGCGACGGGGTCAACGACGCGCCGGCCTTGCGGGCCGCCGACATCGGTGTCGCGATGGGCCGAGGTGGGACCGAGGTCGCTCGTCAGGCTGCCGCGCTCGTGCTGGCAGACGACGACCTCGGGACCGTCGTTGTCGCCATCGAGGAGGGCCGGCGGATTCTCGCGAACATCCGGGCGTTCCTGCGTTACGCGCTGTCCGGGGGTTTCGCCGAGGTGCTGGTGATGATCGCCGCACCGTTCATGGGCATGGTGATCCCGCTGCTCCCGGGGCAGATCCTGTGGATCAACATGCTGACGCACGGCCCCCCGGGGGTGGCCTTCGGTGCCGAACCCGTCGACCCGGCCGTGATGAAACAACCGTCCCGCCACCCGGAGGAGTCGGTGCTCGGTGACGGGCTGGGCCTGCAGATCCTGTTCCTCGGCTCGGTCATCGCCGCCGTCGCGCTCGCGGCAGGGTTGGCGGCCGATGTGTCCGGCCAGCCCGTCCAGAGCCACGTCTTCCTCGTCCTGGGGCTCGCGCAGCTCGGGGTGGCGATGGCCTTGAGAAGCCCACGCCGCGGTCGTACCTGGCGGCACGGACGGTCCCTCGAAGCAGCGGTCGCGGTGTCGGCCGTCCTGCTGCTCGCCGCCCTGTACGTGCCTGCGCTCCAGGACCTGCTGCACACGAAGCCCCTCGAAGCAGCGGCACTGCTCCCGCTTTTCGCGCTGAGCATGATTCCGGGCGTCTTCGCCCGGCTGGTCCGCCGGCGTGGCCTCGCTGCCGGCACCTCGACGGGTCGGAAGGGCCCACCGGAGGAGGACGAAGGACTCTCGTGACGAGCGGCCGTGCGGCGCAAGGTTGACACAGCACTCGCACACGAGCCGGCTGCGTCGGCCGGGAACGGAGGCGGCCATGTCGAGCCCCCAACGAGAAGTGGATCCAGGAGGGCGCTCCGTGGTCGGTCCGTCCGCAGCGGCCATCGCTGAGGCTGTCGAGCTGGCGGTGCGCGCACCGTCCATCCACAACACCCAACCCTGGCAGTGGCGGCTGACCTCGTCGGCTCTCGACCTGTACACCGACCGGACCCGACAGCTGCACGCCGCTGACAAGTCCGGCCGGATGCTGCTGATCAGCTGCGGCGCTGCCCTTCATCACCTAACGGTGGCGATGGCGGCCCGTGGGTGGCGTGCGAAGGTCCTGCGGCTGCCCGATGCGCGGATCCCGAGCCTGCTGGCGTCCATCTCGTTCGAGCCCGCACCACCGACCGACCTGTTGACCCTCTGGGCCGACGCCATCTCGCGACGACGGTCGGATCGTCGCACGATGAGCTCCTGGGAGGTGCCGAGCAGTCACGTCCAGACCCTGATGACGGTGGCCGCCGAGCACGGGGTCGTGGCCCGGCCCTTGACGAACGCGTCGGACGAACACGTGTGGGAGTCACTCACCCGGCACGTGGTCGACAAGCGACACGGAGACCGTGCCTACGAACGCGAGCTCAGCCAATGGGTCGACGTCGACCCGGCAGCCCGCGAGGGTATGCCCGCGGGCAACCTGGTCGAGGAGTCGCACCCGGGACACGAGCGCCCGGCGTACGACCGCTTCGCGGGAGGCACCCTGCATCAGCGGGCCGAGGAAGACGCGGACTCGTCGTCGGCGCTGCTCTTGTGCACGTCCTCCGACGACCCGCTGTCCCGGCTCCGGGCAGGCGAGGCGCTGAGCGCCGTGTTGCTGGAGGCGACCCGACTGGGTCTCGCCACCCGCCTCGACAGCCAGGCCGTCGAGGACGAGACGACGCGGGCTCGGCTGGAGGACCAGCTGCTGGCGGGTGCGCGCAGCCCACAGATCGTCGTCCATGTCGGCTGGGCCGCCGAGACCGAGCCGGTACCCCTGTCTCCGCGTCGGCAGACCGAGCACGTCCTCAAGGTCACCGAGACGCCCAGCATGTCCCAACAACTTGCCCAGCCGGTCGCGCCAACACGTTCAGAGCTTGACTGAAAGTGACTTTAGTACCTGGTGGTCGTGACTTCAGCCGATGGTCCCAGGGGACGCAGGAACGCGACAGTGGGACAGAACGAGGCGCTCGTTCCCCGTCGTATAAGGAGATTCCCATGACCACCGTCAAGCACACTGCGCGCGACGACCAGCATGTGACGTCACAGACCTCGCCTGACCCCACGACCAGACGGCGGATGGCACACACGGCGATGGGTGCGCTGCGCATCATCATCGGATGGACGTTCCTGTGGGCGTTCCTCGACAAGCTGTTCGCCCTGGGGTACGCGACCGGACGTGACGCCACCACCGGAAAGGTGGATCGCTTCGGCGACGCGGCCTGGATCCACGGCGGGTCGCCAACGCTCGGCTTTCTCAAGTTCGGCGCCGACGGGCCGTTCGAGAGCTTCTACCACTCGATCGCCGGAGCGACCTGGACCGACTGGGCGTTCATGTTCGGCCTGGCGGCCGTCGGAGTCTCGCTGACGCTGGGCATCTTCATGCGGCTGGGCATCTTCGGCGCGTTCGTCATGTACCTGATGATGTGGAGCGTCGTGCTGCCTCCCGCGAACAACCCGATCGCCGACGACCACATCATCGGCGCGGCGGTCGTGCTGGTGCTCGGCCTCTACGGTGCAGGCCGCTACCTCGGTCTCGGCGGCTGGTGGGACAAGCAGCCCATCGTGCAGAAGTTCCCCATCCTGAAGTAACCCCACACCTCCGGACGAGCCGACAGTCAACCCCTGCGCCGGCTCGTCCGGGCTCGGCTGTACACAGCAGTGAGGAACTATTCGTGACCACATCCGAACAGCTGACCACCACCATGAGCCACGACGAGGTGAACGAGATCGCCGAAATTCTCGCGGGCCTCGAACCGCACGAGCGTGACACGGTCGATGCGTGGTGGCGAGCGAACAACTACCTGACGATCGGGCAGATCTACCTGCAGGACAACGCGCTGCTGCGGGAACCCCTGCGCCCCGAGCACATCAAGCCACGCCTGCTCGGGCACTGGGGCACCAGTCCGGGGCTGAGCTTCATCTACGCCCATGCCTCCCGGCTCATCGCCCGCACCGGTCAGGAGATGGTCTACCTGGCCGGGCCAGGGCACGGTGGTCCGGCCCTGGTCGCGGCCGGGTACCTGGAGGGCACCTACACCGAGACCTACCCGCACATCACCCGTGACGAAGCGGGACTACGCCGGCTGTTCCGGCAATTCTCGACGCCTGGCGGCATACCGAGCCATGTGTCCGTCACGACACCGGGCTCGATCCACGAGGGGGGTGAGCTGGGGTACGTCCTCATGCACGCGTTCGGCGCGGTGATGGACAACCCCGATCTCATCGCGCTCGCCGTCGTGGGGGACGGCGAGGCAGAGACGGGGCCGCTCGAGGGATCATGGAAGGGCGTCTCGTTCCTGAACCCGGAGCGGGACGGTGCGGTCCTCCCGGTCCTGCATCTCAACGACGCGAAGATCTCCGGACCGACCGTGCTCGGGCGCAAGGACCCAGCCGAGGTCCGTGACCTCCTGCAGGGCCACGGGTATGACGTCCTGGAGGTCACCGGAGACGACCTGCCCGGGATGCACGACCGGTTCGCCCGGGCCATGGCCGAGGCGTGGCGCCGGATCCGCACGATCCAGCTGGCGGCGCGATCGGCCGACGGGACCTGGGACGGCCGGCGTCCCCGCTGGCCGCTCATCATCCTGCGCAGCCCCAAGGGCTGGACCGGACCGGCGGAGGTGGACGGGATCAAGATGACCGGCACCTGGCGCTCACACCAGGTGCCACTGTCCGGTGTGAAGGAGAGCCCCGAACATCTACGCCTGTTGGAGACGTGGCTGCGCTCCTATCGGCCGGAGGCGCTGTTCGACGCCGACGGTGCTCCGTCGACGGCTGTCTGCCGTGCTAACCCCGTCGGTGACCTGCGGATGAGCGCCACGCCGAGCGCGAACGGTCGCAGCGGGCCGGACCGGTTGGACGTCCCGGACTTCCGGAACTACTCGATCGCGGTCGAGCAACCGGGTGTCGTACAAGCCGAGTCGACGCGCCGCCTGGGTGAGCTGCTGCGCGACCTCTACGAACGCAACGAGGGCGCCTTCCGGCTGTTCTGCCCCGACGAGACGAACAGCAACCGTCTCGGGGCGGTGTTCGAGGCGAGTGACCGGATGTTTGCCGAACGGGTCGAGGCCGACGACGTCGCGATCTCACGTGACGGCCGGGTGATGGAGGTGCTGTCGGAGCACAACTGCCACGGCTGGCTCGAGGGGTACACCCTGACGGGCCGCTACGGCATGTTCGCCAGCTACGAGGCGTTCGCGATGGTCAGCGCGTCACAGACGATCCAGCACTCGAAGTGGCTCGAGGAAGCCGGTGCGCTGCCCTGGCGCAAACCGGTCCCCAGTCTCAACATCCTGCTGACGTCGACGGCCTGGCGCAACGACCACAACGGTTTCTCCCACCAGGGTCCGGGACTGATCCAGAACGTCATCACCCAGCGCGGGTCGACGTCCCGCGTCTACCTTCCGCCGGACGCCAACTGTCTGCTGTCGGTGTCGGACCACTGCCTGCGGTCGAAGGCGTACGTCAACCTCATCGTCATCGACAAGCAGCCGCAGCTGCAGTGGCTGTCCATCGATGATGCGGCTGCACACTGTGCCCAGGGCGCCGGAGTCTGGGGTTGGGCAGGAAATGACGACGGGACAGCGGACCCGGACGTGGTCCTGGCGTGCGCGGGCGATGTTCTCACGCTGGAAACCGTCGCCGCCGCCGAGATCCTGCGTCAGCGGCTGCCCGGGCTGCGGGTCCGCGTCGTCAACGTGGTCGACCTGATGAGCCTGTCGCGGCCGCGCGACCACCCTCATGGGATGGATGAAACCCTCTTCCGTGAGCTGTTCACCGACACCGTCGACGTCGTCTTCGCGTTCCACGGCTACCCAGGGGCTGTCCACCAGCTGGTGCATGGGCGTCCGGACACCGACCGGTTCCATGTCCGCGGGTTCATCGAGGAGGGCAGCACGACCACGCCCTTCGACATGGTGGTGCGGAACCGTGCATCTCGCTACCACCTCGTGATCGACGCCATCAACAACGCGGGTCGGACGCCGCCCGGTGCGGCCGACCTCAAGGCCTGGTGTGAGGCCAAGCTGGCCGAGCATGCGGACTACGTGGTCGCGAACCTCGAGGACATGCCAGAGGTGCGCGCCTGGACGCTCGGTTGAGACCGCGACCGCGTGAACCGGTCACTAGGCTAGGGACGGCATGAGCCATCGGGAGCAGCAGGCGAGCGACGATCACGAGCGTGCGCCGACGGTCGGTCGATTTCCCAAGCGGCTGTACGAGAAGGAGCTACTACGGCTCCAGGCCGAGCTGGTGGCGCTGCAGGAGTGGGTGCGGACCGAGAGCCAACGCCTCGTCGTGGTGTTCGAGGGACGCGATGCTGCCGGCAAGGGCAGCACGATCAAGCGGTTCGCGCAGTACCTCAACCCGCGGATCGCGCGCATCGTGGCGCTTCCGGCGCCGAGCGACCGCGAGCGCACCCAGTGGTACTTCCAGCGCTATGTCGACCAGCTGCCGAGCGCCGGCGAGATCGTGCTGTTCGACCGGTCCTGGTACAACCGTGCGGGCGTCGAGTACGTCATGGACCTGTGCACGAAGGAGGAGCACCAGCGGTTCCTGCACCAGTGCCCGATCTTCGAGCGGTTGCTGGTCGAGGACGGGATCCTGCTGCGGAAGTACTGGTTCTCGGTGAGTGACACCGAGCAGGAGGCCAGGTTCCGGTCCAGGCTCGAGGACCCGATGCGGAACTGGAAGCTGTCCGACATGGACCTCGAGTCGATCACCCGCTGGGAGGACTACTCCCGGGCCAAGGACCTCATGATGACCCACACCGACATCCCCGAGGCTCCGTGGTGGGTCGTCGAGAGCGACGAGAAGCGGCGGGCGCGGCTGAACATGATCCACCACCTGCTCTCGAGCATCGACTACCACGAGATGCGTCGGCGGGCGCTGGAACTGCCGGTCCGGCCGGCCCCCAAGGGCTACATCCGCCCGCCACGTGAGTCGCACAACGCCGTGCCGGACCATGCCGCCGCCCTGCTCGACCGCCGCTAGGCAGGTCGCGGCGCACAGGGCGCGTCTCGATCGGGTGACCTTGGCCCCGTGAGGTCGGGCCGGGCGCCCCTGGGGTGCCCGGCAGGACTGGGGCGACGCTGGTCATGGGTCCGTGCAGGGGCATGGGCCCACCAGCCTGTACCTGAGGAGGACGCCATGACGGGTGAGATCATCCGGGTTGCTGCGGACGGGTCGCCGGGCAGCCGGCGAGCGCTGATGTGGGCCGTGGCCGAGGCCGCTCGGCGACACTGCGGCGTCGAGGTCGTGACGGCTTATCGGCGGATGCCCGGCCAGTCCGCCGGGGCTGCGCGCGCGGCGGCTGAGGCAATCGTGCGATCCACGCTGGAGGTTCAGCACCTCGACCCGGCCCGGCGGGCCGACCAGCCCGACCTTCCTACGCTGTCCTGGCACGCTGTCGAGGGTGATCCGATCGACGTGCTGGTGCGGGAGTCGGAGCAGAGCATGCTGCTCGTGATGGGCAGCCACAGCATCGACGGGCTCAGGCATGCCGTGCTCGGGTCGGTGGCAGACGCCTGCGCACGGATGGCGGCCTGCCCGGTCGTCATCGTGCCGCCAGACCGCCGTGCCTCACACGCCGGCCATGAGGAGCTTGCCGAGGCAGCGGAGCGGGTCTCGGTCGAGTGAGCGGACGCCCATCGGCTAGGACTGCGCTGGTCGTCAACTGCGGCTCCGCCACCGTCAAGGTTGCCGTGATCAGCAGCGACTCCGACGGCCACCTGACCCACGCCGTCGATCTGCTGCTCGACGCAGAGGTGTCCGCCGACGAGCTCGTCGACCGGTTGCGCGGCATCTTCGACGACATCCTTCCGGAGGTGATCGGGCACCGTGTCGTGCACGGCGGTGCGCTGCGTGAGCCGGTGCTCGTCGATGACGAGGTGGAACGGGTCATCGACGAGTACGCCGTCCTCGCGCCACTGCACAATGCGGCGAGCCTGGCCATGATCCGAACGGTCGCAGGGGCTTTTCCGGACGTGCCGCAGGTCGCGGTCTTCGACACCGCCTTCCACGCAACGATGCCGACCGAGGCGAGTACCTATGCCCTGCCCGCGGGACTCGCCGACTCGTTCGGGCTCCGGCGCTTCGGCTTCCACGGAATCAGCTGTGACTGGGCTACCCGCGTGGTGGCGGCGTACCTGGGCAAACCCGTCGACGACGTCAGTCTCATCATCTGTCACCTGGGTGGCGGTGCTTCGGTCACAGCGGTGCGGCAGGGCCGCAGCGTCGACACCTCGATGGGCCTGACGCCGCTGGCGGGGCTCGTCATGGGCACCCGGTCCGGCGACCTGGATCCGGCGGTCGTCCCTTACCTGATGAGGGCGGCGGCGATGACGGGAGACGAGGTACTGGATCTGCTCATGCACCGCAGTGGACTGGTCGGCCTCTGCGGTGACGAGGACCTGCTCGTGATCCGGCGGCGTGCGCGCGAGGGTGACGAGTCTGCGAGCCTGGCCCTGGCCGTCTACACACATCGGATCCGGCACTACGTCAGCGCCTACGTCGGTCAGCTCCCCGACCTGGACGCCGTCGTGTTCACCGGCGGAGTCGGCGAACATGACGCCGACGTACGGCGCGAGGTGGTCGAACCGCTCCGACATCTCGGGTTCCAGCCGCAGCCGCTCGGCGACGCAACGGCTCCGTCCGGTGCGGTCACCAGAGTCGACGGAGGCACCGGCCGGACTCCCGTGCTCGTGGTGCATGCCGACGAGGAGGTCGCCATCGCGCAGGCCGCGTTGTCGGTTGTCGGGAGCTGAGGCCCCCGCCGCCGAGGACGGGGCACACGACCTGAGGTCTGGGGACCTTCGGCACTGCGGTCGACCACTGCGCGCTGCCTAGCCTCGAAGTAACGGTGGGGCGGGGCAGACGTGAGCCAGGTCGGCTCGACGATACCGGCCCCCAGAGGAGGAAACACGTGAAGAAGTTGCTCGTGCTCGGGGGCGGTACGGCCGGCACCATCATCGCCAACAAGCTGCGCAAACGCCTCAGCCGAAACGAGTGGTCGATCACGGTGGTGGACCGTGACAGCTCCCACGTCTACCAACCGGGGTTTCTCTTCATGCCCTTCGCACCACCGCCCGGGGATCTGCATCGGAGCCGACAGAAGACTCTCGTCGAGCATGTCGAGCTCGTCCTGGCGGAGATCGACCTGATTCGCCCCGAGGACCGGCAGGTCGACCTCGCGGGGGGCGGCAGCCTCGACTACGACTACCTCGTCATCGCCACCGGTACGTCGCCGCGCCCCGACGAGACTCCCGGGATGCTCGGTGCTGAGTGGCGCCGGAGCATCTTCGACTTCTTCACATTCGAGGGAGCAGAAGCACTGCGCCAGGCGCTGGCCACGTTCGACCACGGCAGGCTCGTCGTGCACATCGCCGAGATGCCGATCAAGTGCCCGGTGGCCCCCCTGGAGTTCGCGTTCCTGGCCGAGGCCTCGCTGCGCGACCGCGGGATCCGGGACCGGGTCGAGATCGTGTACGTGACGCCGCAGCCAGGAGCGTTCACGCGGCCGGTCGCCTCCAAGCAACTGGGGCAGATGCTCGATGAGCGCAAAATCGCCCTCGAGACAGACTTCGCCATCGAGCGGATCGACCCGGAGACCAAGACCTTGGTGTCCTACGACGAACGAGAGGTGCCGTTCGACCTGCTCGTCACCGTCCCCGTCAACAAGGGTGCAGACTTCGTCGGCCGATCGGGGCTGGGCGACGAGCTCAACTATGTCAGCGTCGACCGCTTCACGTTCAGATCCAAGCAGTACGACGACGTGTTCGCCGTGGGGGACTCCAGCGACATACCCACGTCCAAGGCAGGCTCGGTCGCTCACTACTCGGCGGAGGTCTTCGTCGAGAACTTTCTCCAGCTGGCGGCCGGCGAGGAGCCCAGCCACCAGTTCGACGGGCACGCCAACTGCTTCATCGAGACGGGTGACAGCAAAGCGTTACTCATCGACTTCAACTACGACACGGAGCCGCTGCCTGGCAAGTACCCGCTGCCCGTGGTCGGACCCCTGGGCCTGCTCAGGGAGACGCGCGCCAACCATGCCGGCAAGCTCGCCTTCCGCTGGATGTACTGGAACGTGCTCCTGCCGGGCCGGCCTCTTCCGTTGCCCAACCACATGTCGATGGTCGGCAAGACGACCGTCACCGAGGAGGACTGACTCATGCCCACCACGACGATCGACGGCCAATCCGTCCATGTCGATGCCGAAGGCTTCCTGACCGAGCTCGGGGAGTGGTCGGAACCGCTGGCGCCGGCCCTGGCGACCCTGATCGGTCTCGAGCTGACCGAAGAGCACCTGCGCATCATCCGGCTGGCCCGTGACGACTTCGCCGTGCAAGGCGAGGCGCCGACCCTGCGCCGGATGAGCAGCATCGCCGGAGTACCGATCAAGACGTTGTTCACGCTCTTCCCCCAGAAGCCGGCCAAGAAGATCGCCTACGTCGCGGGACTGCCCAAGCCTCGCGGGTGCATCTGAGCGAAGGAGACCGCCATGACGACCACACCCAGCATCAGCTCTGACCTCAGCGGACCCGAGGAGCAGCCGATCGTTCCTGCCTTCGGTTCGCCGACCACGGCCCGCAAGCTCGCCATCATCGTGTCGAAAGGCAACCTCGACATGGCCTACCCGGGGCTGATCCTAGCCACGGCTGCCCTCGGAGAGGGTGTCGAGACGCACCTCTTCTTCACCTTCTGGGGGTTCGACCTCATCAACAGCAAGACGATGTCGGACCTGAAGTTCACCCCGCTCGGCAACACGGCCACGCACATGCCACAGGGACTCGGTGGACTACCGGGGATGACGGCACTCGCCACGCACCAGATGAAGAAGGCCATCCACGACGTCGGGGTTCCCGACATCCCGACGATGCTCGAGCAGGTCGTCGACTCCGGCGGTCACCTGTGGGGGTGCAAGATGTCCGCTGACATGCAGCACCTGGACATGCCGGATCTGTACGACGGCGTCGAGGCGGTCATCAGCGCCTCCGACTTCATCGAGAAGACCGAAGGCGCCCAGCTGTTGTTCATCTGAACACGGAACACGGACATCGAGCGCCGGTGCCTTCGGGTCACCGGCGCTCGATGTGCCATGTCGGCCTTGTCGGCCAGTCGGCTGCGATGAGGCTCAGTGGGCGGGCTCGTCCTCGACCGGAATGATCTCGACCGGGCAGTGGCCGGTCCGTAGCAGAGCGCGGGCTGTCGAACCGATGGCGAGACCGAGCGGGCCTCCATGGCCACGTTGACCGAGCACGACCAGGTCGGCGTCCTTGGTCGAGTGCTCCAGGGCCGTGGCCGGCCAGTCGTACTGGAGGTCCAGGTCGACCTTCAGGTCCGGGAAATGCTGGCTACGGCCGGCCACGATCTCGGTCAGGTTGCGCCGGGCGGCAGTCTCCCAGTCGGTCTCGATCTGGTGGGTGCCGATGGCATGGTCGTAGATGTCCGACGGACGCCAGGCGTGCACGACCGTCAGCGTTGCGCCCCGCTGGTCCGCTTCGGCGTACGCCCGGTCGAGCACCTGGTGCGAGCTGGTGGAGCCATCGACGCCTGCGATGACCCGGTGGCTGGTCCTGTCCGGGCTCCAGGACGCCGGGATGCAGTAGACGGGGCAGTCGGCCTTGGCGGCCACGGCGGTCGTCGTGGAACCGGTGATGACGCGGTGGAGGCTGGGCCGACGTGTGCCGAGCACGATCGCAACGGCATCACTCGCATGGTCGAGAATGGAGTCGGCGCGTGGGCCTCGGACCAGCACAGTGTCCACGTCAAGCTTCTCGTCGAGGTCGAAGACATGGCGTCTCGCGCTCTCGAGAATGCGCTTCCCGACCTCATCGGCCCCTGCTGAGGCCAGCAGCGGCAACATGACAGCGAACGGGATCGTCTCGTGCGCCACATGGACCAGCCGCAGCGGATGGCCACCAGGAGACGCCAGGGTCGCGGCGTAGTCGAGGGCACGGGTCCCGTCACTGCTGCCGTCGACGGCCACCACGATCGGTCGGGTCGTCGGGCTCGAATGCGTTGATGGTGTGGTCATGGCACCAGTTTCGCGGCCGTCTCCAGGGCCGAACAGGGTCATCGGGCTCAGGTGGGTAGGACCCTTGGCGCCACGGTGCCGCTCACGGGTTCAGGTGCTTGGCTGCGAACACGGCCGCCTGCGTGCGACGTTCCATCCCGAGCTTCGACAACAGGCTGGACACGTAGTTCTTGACCGTCTTCTCGGCGAGGAACATGGCCTCCGCGATCTGACGGTTGGTCATGCCCTCGCCGATCAGCTCGAGGATGCGGCGCTCCTGGCCGGTGAGCGGCGCCAGCGCGGCGTCCTCCTCGGGCCCGTTGCGCAGCCGGTCGAGGACCTGCTGGGTCACGGCGGGGTCGAGCATCGACTGGCCGGCCGCCACCCGGCGCACCGCGTCGACCAGATCCGTGCCGCGGATCTGCTTGAGCACGTAGCCAGCCGCGCCGGCCATGATGGCCGAGAACAGGGCCTCGTCGTCGTCGAACGACGTGAGGATCAGCGCGGCGATCTCGGGGTTCCGGGAGCGGACCTCGCGGCACACGTCGATGCCGGACCCGTCCGGCAGCCGGCCGTCGAGCACCGCCACGTGCGGGCGGAGGGCGGGGATACGTCGGGTTGCCTCCTGCGCCAGACCCGATTCGCCGACCACGACGATGTCGCCGTCCTGCTCGAGCAGGTCGCGCAGTCCGCGTCGTACGACCTCGTGGTCATCGAGCAGGTAGACGCGAATGGGGTCGTCAGGGGTACGTGCGGTCTCGCTCATGGCGCCAGGCTAGCCCGACAAACCCGTCACAGACAGGTCGCAAGTACACGGAATCCCGGGACTTTGGTCCCGGTTACGACGTCGGTGCGGACTGCTGTCCGGAGCTCGGCACACTCCACGTGAGCACGGTGCCGGCGCCGGGGGAGGAGGTCACGTCGAGGTGGCCGCCCAGCTGTTCGGCGCGCTCGCGCAGGTTGCGCAGGCCGCTGCGCCGCTTGTTGTCGCCGAGGCCGACGCCATCGTCCGCGATCGCCAGCACGACGTCGTCGCCGACGGTCACGGAGATCGTGGCGGCGGACGCATCCGCGTGCCGCGCCACGTTGGAGAGCGCTTCGCCGAGCACGGCGACCAGGTGGGGCGCGATCTCGGCAGAGATTCCCGCGTTGAGCGGCCCCTCGGTCTGCAGGGAGGGGGTGAAGGTCAGCGACTGGCCGACGCGTTCGATGACGTCGGCGAGCTGTCGGCGTACGTCAGCAGCATCGGGTGCTGTGCTCAGAGCGAAGATCGAGCGCCGGATGTCCCGGATCGTGGCGTCGATGTCGTCGACGGCCGCAGACACCCGTTGGGCGACTTCGGGCTGATGCAGCATGCGCGAGGTGTTCTCGAGGTTGAGACCGATCGCGAAGAGACGTTGGATGACCAGGTCGTGCAGGTCGCGGCCGATCCGGTCCCGGTCCTCGAACAACGTGAGGAGCGCCCGGTCCTCGCGGGCCCGCGAGGCCTGGAGCCCGAGCGCTGCTTGGACAGCGAAGCGTTGGGGCTGTTGGACGTCGAGGTCATAGAACGTCGCACTGTGTTCCTGCGACCAACCGAGGATCAGGACTCCCTCGATGCCGGCGGTGGTCTGCATCGGAACGAGCAGCGCGGCCCCCAGCTCAGGGCAGCCGGCCGAGAGGAGCGCGTCGTCCGCGACGCGAGGGTCCTGACGGACGTCTTCCACGACAATTGACTCCCCACTCTCGGCGACGATGCCGGCCAGGCTCTCGTGGGGTGAGATCCGCGTGCCGACCAGATCGGTCGGCGGACCGGACACCACACGCAGCTCGAGCGTGTCGTCCTCTGAACGCAGGACAATGCAGCCGGCATCGGCATCGGCCACCTCACGGGCCAGGTCTGCGACCAGCTGCAGCGCCTCTTCGTGCCCGGGGTTGCCGAGCAGCACCGCCGTGATCTCGGCGGTGGCGCCGAGCCACCGCTCGCGCCGTGCGGACTCCTCGTAGAGCCGCGCGTTCTCGATGACGACACCGGCGGCGGCGGCCAACGCGGTCACAATGGCTTCGTCACGTTCGCTGAAGTCGAGGCCGCCCTCCTTCTCGGTGAGGTAGAGGTTGCCGAAGACCTTGTCACGGATGCGCACCGGCACTCCCAGGAAAGAGCCCATCGGCGGGTGGTTCGCCGGGAATCCGTAGGACCGGGGATGCGCGGCGATATCGCTCGTGCGCACTGCCTTCGGCTCGTCGATGATGAGCCCGAGCAGACCGTGTCCGCGGGGAAGGTCGCCGATGGCGGCACGCTCCTCGGCCGTCAACCCGTGCGTGATGAATTCGTGCAGCCGGCGGTCGCGATCGGAGCCGATCACCCCCAGGGCGGCGTACCTTGCTCGCGCGAGTCGGCAGGCCGCCTCGACGATGCGTTCGAGGACGCTGTTGACCGAGAGGTCCGCGGCGAGTCCGACCACGACGTCGAGCAGCAGGGAGACCCGTTCCTGGTTCTCGACGACCTCATCGACGTGGTGGAGCAGATTCTGCATCTGCTGGTCGAGCTCGGCCCGCGGCAGGGGAAGCCCCGAAGTCACCTCCGAGTCCTGGTCCTCGGGTTCCACGAGCCTCATCTCCCTGTATCGGCCGATCGTCCTCGTTTCGATCCTAGCGAGTGCTCTTACCCGCAGGCCGGTGCTTGGGCCAGGTCCGGTGACCTTCGTCCCGGCGGGACGGGGCGGAAGAGGGTGGCCGTCGCGCTGGCAGCCAGCGGACTCTTGAGGGACCTGACCTAGGAGGTAGCTATGGGCGT
The DNA here is from genome assembly GCA_963750495.1 of uncultured Actinomycetota bacterium. GTDB lineage: Bacteria > Actinomycetota > Actinomycetes > Propionibacteriales > Nocardioidaceae > JANLYC01. The sequence continues at coordinate 1,074,836 of CAVVQV010000004.1, read as the reverse complement.
GCCACGGATCGTGGTGGGACTTGATGGGAGTGCATCGGCAGCCGCGGCCCTGCGCTGGGCTGCCGGCCGGGCTGTCAACGACGGGGAGGCTCTCCGCGTCCTGCACGTGTACGACGCCGGTAGCGGTCGGCAGCTTCGCAGTCATGCGATGCGCACGGCGAGCGAGAGCCACGCCAGGGCGAGCGCCACGGCGTGGGTCACCGAGGCTCTCGGCGTTGGGCCGCAGGAGGCACAGATCGTCCTCGAGGTCGTCGAGGGGAATCCGAACCGGGTGCTGGCCTGGCTGTCCCGCCAGGCGGACGTCCTCGTGCTCGGGGCCCCACCGGGCACGGCGCTGCGCCGGATCCTCGGCAGCTCGGTCGCGCGGACCTGCTCGTTCCGGGTCAGCTGCCCTGTGGTGCTGGTGCCGGGCGACCGCCCATGACGCGGCTGGGCCCTGAGCCGCACGTCGACCCGCGACCGGCGGCGGTCGCGGCCTACGCGGCGGTCGCGTTCCTCGCTGAGGGAACGGTCGTTGAAGTGCGCTCCGTGTCACAGGTCCATGAGACTGCGGTGGTCGACCTCCACGCCCGGGCCTCCGACGAGAGCATCAGACGGCGGTTCTTCGCCCTCAATCGCACGGAAGCGGTGCGCTACGCACACCACCTGTGCGGGCCTGACGCTCGCTCGATCGGTCTCGTGGCGATGCTCGGGGGTGAGGTGGTCGGCGTCGTCGGTGCCGAACGGGACGGGCCGGACAGCGTCGAAGTGGCCCTGCTGGTCGACGAGGAGCGGCACGGCGTAGGCATCGGCACGCTGCTGCTCGAGCACTTGGCCGCCTGGACCTTCGGCCAGGGCATCGACTACTTCCAGGCCGAGGTGTTGGCCGAGAACATCCCGATGTTGCGGGTGTTCCGTGATGCCGGGTTCGAGCTCGTCCAGCGCCACGACCACGACGTCGTGACCGTGACGCTGGACGTGCGACCCAGCGCTCGAACGCAGGATGCTGCCGACCGTCGCGAACGGCACGCGGAGGCGGCCTCCGTCCACCACCTGCTCGAACCCGGCTCGGTCGCCGTGGTGGGAGTCAGCCGGCATCGACGCGGAGTCGGCCGTGAGATCCTTGAGAACATCGTGGCCGGCGGCTTCGCCGGCCGGATCTACGCGGTCGGCCAACGGGGTCTGTCGATCTCCGGGGCCGAGAGCTGTACAGACGTGGCAAGCCTCCCGCCCGGACTCGACCTCGCCATCGTCGCCGTACCCGCCGCTCGCGTTGTCGCGACCGTCGCGGCGCTCGCGGCGCGCGGCGTCCGTAGCTGCGTGATCGTGACCTCCGGCCTCGGGGAAACCGGTCTCGCCGGCAGGCGGGCCGAGCAGGAGGTCGCACACATCGCCCGTCGAGCCGGTATGCGACTGGTGGGGCCCAACTGCTTCGGGATCATCAGCCGGCTGCGGAATACCAGGCTCGACGCCACCTTCGGGACCCAGCATGCGCCGTCGGGGCGTCTTGCCATCGGCTCCCAGTCCGGCGGAGTCGGCATCGCCGTGCTGGCGCGTGCACACCAGCGTTCACTGGGCCTGGCCGCCTTCGTGTCGCTGGGCAACAAGCTCGACATCTCAGGCAACGATCTGCTGGCCGCGTGGGAGGGCGACGTCGATATCGACGTCGCGGCCCTCTACCTCGAGTCCTTCGGCAACCCGGCCAAGTTCGTCCGGCTGGCCTCGTCGTTCGGACGTCACAAGCCGCTGCTGGCCGTCTTCGGAGGTACGTCGACGGCTGGGAGCCGGGCCGGTGCTTCCCACACGGCCGCCAGCGTCACGCCGAAACGGGCGCTGGACGCAGTGTTTCGCGCTGCGGGCGTCGTCCGGGTGTCCGGCCTTGCCGACCTGGTCGACACGGCCGCGCTCCTCGCCGAGCAACCACTACCTGGCGGCCAGCGGGTCGCGATCGCGAGCAACGCCGGTGGCATCGGCGTGCTCGCCGCAGATGCGGCGCTGGAGGCGGCGCTCGAGGTCCCCGTGTTGAGCACGGAGCTCCAGGACCGCATCCGGTCAGGGTGTCCGGGTATATCCGGCACGAGCAACCCGGTCGACCTCGGAGCGGGTGCTGGACCGGCCAGCTTTGCTGACACCGTGGCGAGCCTGGTGGCCTCGAGCGAGATCGACGCCGTCGTCGTGGTGGTGGCGGCGACCGCGGTGGCGGAGTCGGCCGAGGTGGTCGCAGCTGTCGACAGCGCGGTCGGCCGTGGCCGGGCGTCCGACGGCAGCCCCGACAAGCCGTGCCTTCTCGTGGTCGTCGGAGGCGACGCCGCGCCGCCGCGCTCGCTGACGTCGTTCGAGACGGTCGACAGCGCGATTGTCTCCCTTCGGCACGCGGCCACTTATGCGACCTGGCGACGTTCGCTGGACGACTCGCCTGCAGCCGCGCCCGTCGACCCGCCGAGGACAGGGAGGCGGCCACCGCAGTGGGCACCGCCGGCCCAGGAAGGGTGGCTCGCCGCGGAGTCGGCATCGGGCTTGCTCGTCGGCTACGGGCTGAGCATCGTCCCTCAGGAGATCGTCTCCGACCCTGACGCCGCAGTCATGAGCGCCGGTCGGCTTGGGTACCCGGTCGTCGTGAAGAGCGCTGACCCGCAGCAGGTGCACAAGGTCGAACGGCACCTCGTCCGTGTCAGCCTGCTGGACGAGTTCGCGGTCCGGCAGGCGGCGACCTCGGTCCAGGCCGCGGCTCCTGGTCCGCTCCTGGTGCAGAAACAGCTGGTCGGGGCAGAGATAGCCCTCGGTATCGTCCGGGACGACGGGTTCGGTCCGCTGGTGATGGTCGCGTCAGGTGGCACCAACCTGAGCCTGTGGGACGATCAGACGTTCCTGCTGCCCCCCTTCACCGAGACCGACGTCCTGGCCGCGCTGCGGTCGTTGCGGACCTGGCCGCTGCTTGCGGGGTACCGGGGTTCCGAACCTGTCGACACCCGGGCGCTCGCGCGTGACGCGGTGCAGCTGGGTCGGTTGGCCGTGGAGTGGCCGCAGGTGGCGGAGCTGGACGTGAATCCCGTGATCGTGACCAGCGGCGGCGCCTACTGCGTGGACGTCAAACTGCGGTGTGCGCTCGACGAGGACGTGCCGGTCAGCTGACCCTGTCTGCCGGGTCCGGTGTGAACTCCGCCAGCCCGCACGTCGTCGCGTGGCCGAACTCGGTCACCGTGATCACGGGGCAGGGTGCCCCGACCGCCAGGTCGCGCACCAGCCATTGGTGGTGGTCTCGCTGCGGTTGACCAAGCACCAAGGCGGTACCGGACATGGCCGCCCTCGCGAGCTCGGCGGCCACGTTCCCGTGTGTGCAGGTGAAGGTGACCGGGATGTCGGCTCCGGACTCGGAGACGATTCTCTGGATCCGGGCCTGGGCCCGGCGGTGTGCCTCGATCTCCTCGTGCTCGAGATCGATCTCCATGGCGAGGTCTGCCCGTTCGGCTTCGTCGAAGACGTGCAGGGCGGTGACCGAGCAGCCAGTGCTCTCGGCCTTGGCGAGGGCCCATCGCAGGGCTGCCTCAGCGGCCGGGGTGTGGTTCACCCCGACGACGATGCGTGCGTGATCCATCAGTTGACCTCCTGTCGCGTTCATCGTCGCCGTGGCGCTCGGTGGACCGGAAGGGGCTCAGGGCCGGGCCTGAGGGGACTTTGGGCCCCCTGGTCGGTGCCCTCGTCCCCTCCCTCATCGGCGCCGCTCGGCGAAGGATGGAGCCATCAGCGACAGACGAGGAGGCGCTCCATGAGCACCCAGGTGAATCGAGCGAACGAGACTTCTCCCAGCACCGGCGTGCCGGTCGTGATCGTCGGCGTGGACGGTTCGGCGCACAACCGTGCTGCCGTGACTTGGGCTCGCAACGAGGCAGAGGACCTCGGCGGGCGACTGGTTCTCGTGGGCGCGACCCCGGACCATGTCATTCCCGTGCGGGGTTACTCCCTCGACTTCCCGATCGACTTCTTCGAGAACGAGACCCGGGACACCCTCGAACACGTCCGCGAGGAGCTCGACGCGGACGAGGACGCCGTATCGCTCATGATCGGGAGCGGCGGCACCAGACCGGTCCTGCTGCGCGCGGCCAAGGAGGCGGATGTCCTCGTCGTGGGCAAGCGGGGACTCGGTGCAGCCAAACGGATGGTGGTCGGGAGCAACTCGATCTCCGTCGCCGGTCGCTCGCCCGTTCCCGCCGTGGTCGTCCCCGACGCGTGGAACCCCGCGGAGCGCAAGGAGGCGCCGATCGTGGTCGGACTCGACGGGTCCGCGCTCGACGAGGTCGTCCTGAGGTACGGCTTTGAGCGAGCGGTCCGGCTCGCTGTACCCGTCCTGGCCATCCACGCCTGGCACCTGCCCGCCACATACGCCTGGTCTCCTGACGACATCGCGCGGTGGGAGGACGAGGCCAAGCAGCAGTTGGAGGTTTCGCTGAGGACGGTGCGGACCAGGTACCCCGAGGTCGAGGTCATCACGCTGTCCCAGGACGCCAACGCAGCCATGGCCATCCTGGACGCGGCCGACGTGGCCCAGCTGGTCGTGCTGGGCCGCCACACCGGGCCGCGTCACCTGGGCGGATTCCATCTCGGCTCGACGACCCGCGCGGTCCTGCACTACTCCGAGTGCCCCGTGGCTGTCATCCCGTCCCCCAGCCGAGGTCGGTGGGCTGACGTCGAGGATCACGAAGCCGACCAGCACGAGTTGTGAGCAGAGGAGACAGTGATGATGAGTCGACTTGACGAGATCCGGGCGAGCGGCAGGTTCGAGGAGCTGGATCGCACCGAGTGCGTGAAGCTGCTGCGCGCCAAGTCGGTCGGGAGGGTCGGATTCGCCGGCCCCGACGGTCCGCTGGTGCTGCCGGTGAACTACGTGGTGGACGGCGTGACGGTGCTGTTCCGGACGTCTCCGTACAACGTGTTGGGCGCGTCCTTGCGGCACGCCCCCGCAGCGTTCGAGGTCGACGACCTCGACGACTATCTGCAGTCCGGGTGGAGCGTGCTCCTCCAGGGCTCCACCGGCTTTCTCGCCGACGAGGAGGAACTCGGCATCAGCCGAGAGTGGCTGTCTAGACCCGAGCCGTGGGCTGCCGGCAACCGGCCGCTGTACATCCGCGTCACGCCGCGCACGATCAGTGGTCGACGACTCCATCCGGCCTGACGAGCGCCCACCCGGGCCTTACTGCTGTTCGGCCGCGGCGTCGATGAGCTTGGTCAGGGTCACCTTCGGGTCCTCGCTGTTGCTGAAGGTGACCTGCTTGCCGTCGACGAGGTAGGTCGGCGTCCCGTTGATCCCCGCTTTCGAGGCGTCGTCGGTCACCATCGCGGCCCAGCCTTCGTAGGTGCCGGCGCTCTGGCAGCCGGCAACCGTCTTCTTGTTGGCGCCTGCCTGGGCCGCGAGGTCAGCCAACTGGCCGTCGGTGAGGCCGGCCGACCCCTCCGCCGGCTGGTTCGTGAACAACAGGTCGTGCAGCTTCGTGAAGACCATCGGCCCGCCGTCGTCCAGAGTGCAGGCTGCCGTCTCGAGTGCGCGGGAGCTGTAGTTCGTCGACGACGCGCGGTCGAGGAACGCGATCGGCCGGTACTCGAGCTGGATCTGTCCGTCCGTGACGTCCTTGGCGAGCGTCGAGCCGACGTTCTCCTCGAAGGCTTTGCACGACGGACATTGGAAGTCCTCGTAAACGACGACGTGAACGGGGCCGGAACGGCCGTCACGCAGCACACCGTTGTCTGCCGTGACACCCTGGGGCGCCTCCCCCGACGTCGGACCGGTGCGGTTGGACTGCACCGCGATGCCGATGCCGACGACCGCGGCGATCACCGCTACGACCACTGCACCGACGATCAGGGTGCGGCGCCGACGCTCTGCTGCTGCCTGCTGGGCCTGCATCGCCCGCACCCGCTCGGACGCCGCCTTGCGATCCTTCTTACTCGCCACTGGTCACTCCTGATTCGGTACTGGGGCCCACGAGCCAGCCGTCGAGACTGATCCGGGTGTGCGGCCACCGCACGAGAAGCAGCGATCCGACCAGCAGGCCGACATCGCGGGCAATCTCCCAGGGGTACTTGCTGGTTGCGTCGGCGTCGAACCCACCGCCGCCGAAACATCCGCAGTCGATCTGCAGGCCGCGTGCCCAGGCCGAGCTGATGCCGATGATGAAGAGCACGAAAAGCAGACCCGAGACGCTGGCGGCGATCCGGGTACCGAGTCCGACCACGAGGAGCAGACCGATCGCGATCTCGAGAAACGGCAGGCCGCGCCCGACCGTGGGTACGACTGCCTCGGGCAGCAGGTCGTAGGCGCGGACGGCGCGGACACTTTCGGCGGGGTCAGGCACCTTGATCGCACCGGCGACGATCCAGACCGCACCGACGACCAGACGAGCGACCAAGCCCACCCATGGCAGCCAACGACCGGAGGCCTGCGGCATGGATGCTCCTGGCGGTGGGAGGCGCGTCGGATCGAGTGCGCTCGGAGAGGTCGGTCGGGTCAACAGCCTCAACGCTACCCGCCGTTGTTGCAGACGATGGCGGAGGTGTTGTCCTCACGGATCTTGGCGAACAGGCTCTTCGCCTTGGCCTCGTCCCACAGCACGGCCGAGCCGGCGGGGGTCGACGCTCCGAGATTGCTGAACGGCACGACGCAGCGCTTGGCGTCTCCGCTGTGCGCCATGGCCCAGGCGAACTTCACGAGACCGAGCGGACCGACGTTGTCCCCGATCCGGACGGACTCCGACGCGGACTTGTTGACGGCGAAGTAGCGCCACGGCAGCAGGATCGTCGACCAGGACGCCGCCTTCTTGCCGACCTGCGTGATCACCTCGCGTTGGTGCTCCGTGCGCGTGATGTCGCCGAGGGGAAACGCGCGAGAGCGGGAGTAGCTCAGCGCCGTGTGCCCGTCGACCTCCTGGCAGCCACGGCGCATCTTGAGATGCCCGGCCTTGGGGTCGTTGACCGCGGTCTTCGGACACACCTGGATGCCACCCACGGCATCGACGATGTCGACGAAGCCGGCGAAGCCGATCTCGATGTAGTCGTCGACCCGTACGCCCGTGGACTGCTCGACCGTCTGGACGAGCAGCTTGGGTCCACCGAACGCGTACGCGGCGTTGATCTTGTTCTTCCCGTGGCCGGGGATGTCGACGTAGGAGTCGCGCGGGATGGACAGCAGCAGGTTGGGGCCGCCGCTGTCGGGGACATGGAGCATCAGGATCGTGTCCGTGCGTTGGCCTGCAGCACTCCCGGTGCCGAGGTCACCCTTCTGCTGCTTGCTCAGGCCGTCGCGACTGTCGGACCCCACCAGCAGGAACGTCGTGCCACCGGTATCCGCCGGGCGGTTGCCGCCAGGCTCGGCGGCAACCTTGTCGATCCTCGACCACGCCCAGATCGGAACCAGCACGAGGAACAGGATCCAGACGAGGACGAGGGCGATGATTCCGCGGATCCACCACCTGCGCCTGCCCCACGACCATCGCCCCCCCGTGGAAGCCGGCGCCGGGCGAGGTGGCTTGGCCGGCGGTCGGCCCGAGGTCACCGGCTCGGCCGGAGTGGCGAACCGGGGCGCCTCGCCGGAGCGCCGTGGCGGCGCGTCGTAGGTCCCGCCGAACGACGGCGGTGGCGGCCTGGTGTCCGAGGCGGGCTGAGCCGGCTGGGTGGGCTGAGCCGACTGAACGGGTTCAGCCGACAGCGGCGTGGTCGGCTCCGGGCGTTGAGCGTCGAGGATCTGCGTGTGCTCGGGCCCGGTCCCGCCCGGTGCGGCCGGCGGCGGGTCGGTCGCGTCGGCCGATGAGCGTTCCGCGGGGTCGTCAGCCGGCGGCCGTGCCAGCTGCTGGGTGGACTCCGGGTCGTCGGAAGACTCGGGCGGTGGTCCCGCGGTGCCGTAGAGCCAGCCGTAGGTCGGCTCGTCGGGGTCCTGTGCGTCGGCCATGAGGAGCAAGGCTACCGGCCGGGCCGGAAGGCGCTGACCACCGCAGAATTTCCGCTGGGGCCTTTCGGCGGGTCGTGACGGATGTGACGGATGTGACTGGTGATACTAGTCCGCGTGTCCGCCGTCCTTCCCCCGGTGTCCGCGCGCTCGATGGTCGCGCGCGATGCTGCGGCCGCAGCCGCACGTATCCGCTTCCGCCGTGCCCTGACGTTGGTCGCGATGACCGTCGTGGCGCCCGGCTCCGCCCAGCTGGTCGCCGGCAACAAGAGGGTCGGGCGCATCGCGCTGCGATCGACGGCGGCGGCCATCGGCTTCCTCGGACTCCTGCTGCTGGTGGGGTTCGTGTCGCGAGGCGAGCTCGTCTCGCTGTTCGTCCGCCCCGGCTTCCTGCTGGCGCTGCGGGTCGGACTCGTCGCGTACGCCATCGGGTGGGCGTACCTGATCATCGACGCCTGGCGGATCTGTGAACCGCTCGAGCTGGCCCGTGGTCACCGATTGGCCATGACCGCCCTCAACGGGATCCTGTGCTTCACCCTGTCCGGAGCGTTGCTGTTCGCGAGCCACCTCGTCGCCGTGCAACGTGACTTCATCACCACGGTGTTCGGGGGTGATGAGGTCACGTCGGCCGAGCACGGTCGCTACAACATCTTGCTGCTCGGCGGGGACGCCGGGCCCCGTCGGGTCGGGATCAGGCCGGACAGCCTGACGGTCGCCAGCGTCGACGAAGAGACCGGACGGACCGTCCTGTTCGGGCTGCCGCGCAACCTCGAGAACGTACCGTTCCCGCCGGGCACGGCGATGCATCGCCAGTTCCCCAAGGGTTTCCGCTGCGCCGACTGCTACCTCAACGGCGTGAACACCTGGGCCAACGAGCACCCCGAGCTGTTCCCCCACGACAGGACGCCCGGCATCACCGCGACCACGCAGGCGGTGGAGCAGATCACCGGCCTGTCGATCAACTACTATGCGCTGATCGACCTCCGAGGTTTCCAGGACCTCGTGGACGCCGTCGGAGGGGTGACGGTCAACGTCAACGAGCGCATCCCGATCGGAGGGGTCGGCGGGCCTATCACCGGCTGGATCCCGCCGGGTCGACAGCACCTCGACGGCTTCAAGACCCTGTGGTACTCACGCAGCCGCGCGACCTCGGACGACTACTCGCGGATGGCTCGACAGAAGTGCGTCATGAACGCGATGCTGCACCAGCTCAAGCCGGCGAAGGTGCTGTCGAACTTCGGTGCGATCGCGCGAGCCGGCAAGCAGGTCATCTCGACGTCGATCCCGGCCAGCCAGCTGGACACGTTCGTGAACCTCTCGTTCAAGGCCAAGAACCTGCCGGTGGCCTCCGTGTCGTTCGTGCCGCCCAAGATCAACACGGGGAAGCCCAGCTACCGCCTGATCCGCTCGATGGTGAGCAGGGCGATCGCGACCTCGCAGGCCAAGGATGACCCGGAGCAGTCATCAGCGGCTACGAAGCAGAAGCGGCACCACCCGCAGCGCGACGCCAACGACAGCGGCAACCTCGCCAAGGCCTGCTGAGGGACGGTCGCCCAGCGGCGCGGGGTCCCGCCGACCCACTGCCCTACGATGAGACGCTGGTCGGCGCAGCCCCCCGCCGCCCGGGATGCCAGAAAGGTCGTCGTGGCAGAGCAACTCCCCATACCGCGCTGTGTCGCGGTCGTGGTGACGTGGAACCGATGTGACCTGCTGGCCGAGTCGCTGCGTGCGATCGCCGGGCAGAGCACGCCGCCGGTTGCGGTCGTCGTGGTGGACAACGCCTCCGAGGACGGCACCGCCGCGATGTTGCGCCGTGACTTTCCCGCGGCCGACGTCATCTCGGCCCAACGCAACACCGGGGGTGCCGGCGGCTTCGCGCTCGGCCTCGACCGTGCCCTCGAGTACGACGCGGACGCACTGTGGCTGATGGACGACGACACGGTTCCCGAGCCGACGGCCCTCGAAGAGCTCCTCGATGCACGGGTGTCCTATGGCCGGCCGGCGCCGGCCGTCGTCGCCTCCAGGGTGGTCTGGAGCGACGGTCGCGACCATCCGATGAACACCCCACGCGCCAAGCCTGGGATGCGCGCGGACGAACGAGCAGCCGCGGCGAGCGTCGGCTGCGTCCCGATCCGCTCGGCGTCGTTCGTCTCGATCCTGGTCGACGCCGTCGGGGTGCGCGAGCGAGGGCTGCCGGTCGCCGACTACTTCCTCTGGAACGACGACTTCGAGTTCACCACCCGGCTCATCCGCGGACGGCGCGCGCTCTACTGTCCTCAGTCGGTGGTCGTGCACAAGACGAAGGCGTTCGCCGGGATCGACATCGACCCGGGTGACCGCTTCTTCTACGAGGTGCGGAACAAGGTGTGGCTGTTCAGTCGTTCGCGCGGGCTCAACCCGGCGGAGAAGGCCCTGTACGGCGGGGCGACGCTGCGCCGCTGGGCGGTCACGATCGCCCGCTCGTCCGATCGCCGTCGGCTGGCCCGCGGGCTGGGTCGAGGACTGCGCACCGGCCTGTTCAGCCGACCGACACCGACCGCGCAGATCATGGCGGCGGCGCGCTCCGATGACGCAGGCGGGGAGCGTGATGGCTGAGCAGTTCAGCTTGCTGATGAGTGTCTACGGCGGCGACGATCCCGACTACCTCGCTGCGGCCTTCCGTTCCGTGGTGCACGACCAGACCCGCCGACCCGACGACGTCGTGCTCGTGCAGGACGGGCCCGTACCGCCCGCTCTCGACGCGATGATCACCGGCCTGATCCATGAGTCCCCGGTGCCGACGTCACTGCTGGCCCTCGACTCCAACGTTGGCCTGGGCCTGGCCCTGGACCAGGGGATGGCCGCCTGTGCGCACGACATCGTCGCCCGGATGGATGCCGACGACATCGCCCTGCCACAACGGTTCGAGATCCAGGTGCCCCTCGTCGAGGCCGGGGTCGACCTGGTCGGGTCCGCGCTGCTGGAGTTCGGCAGCGGTCCCGACGACATCGTCGGCAGGCGCACGCCGCCGCTCGACCCGGCCGAGATCGTCCGCTACGCGCGCTTCCACCAGCCGTTCAATCACCCCACGGTCGTCTACCGCCGTTCGGTCGTCCAGGCGGTCGGCGGCTACCGGCACCTGGCCTTGATGGAGGACTACCTGCTGTTCGCGCGGATGATCGCCGACGGGGCGACAGTGGGGAACGTCGAGGAGCCGTTGGTCCTCTACCGGGTCGGCGACGGGGCCTATGCCCGGCGTGGCGGTGTGACGTTGCTCAAGTCGGAGTGGGCGTTGCAGCGCAAGCTCCGGGGCATGGGCTTCACCTCACGAACGCAATTCGTCCGCAATGTCGTGGTTCGTGGCGGGTACCGGCTGGTCCCGGTCGGTCTGCGCACCACGGCATACCGGCGCCTGATCGCCACCAAAGGACATCGTGGACGCCAGCTGGGCCGACGCTGAGGCGCGGTCGACGGACCATCCGGTGGCGGCCATTAGACTCGGGACCGCCCTGAAGCAGGAGCCCACCCGTCACAGGAGACTCTGAGTGAACGCTGATCTCGTCATCGTTGGTGCTGGACTGTTCGGTCTCACGATCGCCGAACGGTGTGCCAACGATCTCGGCCTCCGAGTCCTCATCCTCGACCGACGCCACCACGTAGGGGGCAACGCCTACAGTGCACCGGAGCCCGAGACCGGCATCGAGGTGCACCAGTACGGCGCCCACCTGTTCCACACCTCCAACGAACGGGTGTGGGAGTACGTCAACCGGTTCACGAAGTTCACCGGCTACCAACACCGGGTCTTCACCAAGTACGACGGGCAGGTCTACTCCTTCCCGATGAACCTCGGCCTCATCAACCAGTTCTTCGGGAAGTCCCACACGCCTGACGAGGCACGCGCTCTGGTGGCGGAGATGGCGGGCGAGATCGACACGACGGACGCCAAGAACCTCGAGGAGAAGGCCATCTCGTTGATCGGCCGCCCGTTGTACGAGGCGTTCGTCAAGGGCTACACAGCCAAGCAGTGGCAGACCGACCCGAAGGAGCTGAGCCCGGACATCATCACGCGCCTCCCGGTGCGCTACAACTTCGAGAACCGCTACTTCAACGACACCTACGAGGGCCTGCCGGTCGACGGCTACACGGCCTGGCTCGAGCGGATGGTCGACCATCCGAACATCGAGGTGCGACTCAACACCGACTTCTTCGAGGTCCGCGACGAGTACGTCGGCAAGGTGCCGATCGTGTACACCGGGCCGGTCGACGCCTACTTCGGGAATGCCGCAGGCGAGCTGTCCTGGCGCACGGTCGACCTCGAGGTGTCGGTGCAGCAGACCGGTGACTTCCAGGGCACGTCGGTCGTGAACTACGCCGACGAGAACGTTCCCTACACCCGGATCCTCGAGTTCCGGCACTTCCACCCCGAGCGCGACTGGTACCCGAAGGACAAGACGGTGATCGTGCACGAGTACTCGCGCTTCGCTGAGACCGGCGACGAGCCGTACTACCCGATCAACACCGCTGACGACCGCGAGAAGCTACTGCGCTACCGCGAGCTGGCCAAGGCCGAGCCGAACGTCCTGTTCGGTGGTCGCCTCGGCACCTACAAGTACCTCGACATGCACATGGCCATCGGTTCCGCGCTCTCGATGTACGACAACAAGCTCCGTCCGTTCTTTGCCGACGGGGCGGCTCTCGAGAGCGGGGGAGTCGACGAGTGACCGCCCAGACCGCCGGCGCGGAGCCTGATTCCGAACCGCGCGACCGGCCGCTCCCGCCCTTGCTCAACCCGGGTCGCGTGGGTGGGCTCGGTGACGTCTTCCGTCGTCGCTACCTCCTGAAGCTCCTGGTGCGCAAGGAGCTGAAGGTTCGCTACTCGGGCTCGACGGTGGGCCTGGCCTGGTCCTACGTCCAGCCCGCCGTGCGCTTCGCCATGTACTACTGGATCATCGGCCTGCTGCTCACGCACGCGCTGGAGAACCGCGCGCTGCACATCTTCTCGGGCATGGTGGTCGTCTCCTTCCTGAGCAACGCGTTCAGTGCGGGGTGTCGCGCCGTCGTCAAGAACGGGTCGCTGGTCAAGAAGATCAACATGCCCCGCGAGACGTTCCCGGTCGCGTCGATCCTCGTCTCGGCCTACCACATGATCCCGATGTACGTGATCATGATCACCGCCTGTCTCGCGATCGGCTGGCACCCGGACATGCTTGCCGCGCTCGCGGCTGTCATGGCCCTGGCTGTCGTGCTGATCTGGGGTCTGGGCGTCGCGCTCCTGCTGAGCGCCTGGAACGTCTTCTTCCGCGACACGCAGAACGTCGTCGACATCGTCCAGACGCTCATCACGTGGACGGTTCCGATGATCTACCCGTTCGTGATCGTGATGGAGAAGCTCGAGGCCTCGCACCAGTTCATCTACCAGACCTACCTCGCGAACCCGCTGTGCATCGCGGTGCTGCTCAACAACCGCGCCTTCTGGACGACCGCCTCTGACCATCCGAAGCGGGCGGCCATCGAGGAGCTGCCGCCCCACCTGTTCGAACGCGGTGCGATCACGATCGTCGCCGGGCTGCTGTTCGTGTGGCTCGCGCAGATCGTCTTCACCCACCTCGAGGGTCGCTTCGCGGAGAAGCTCTGATGGCGGAGGCGATCATCGTCGAAGGGGTGACGAAGTCCTTCAAGCTGGCGAACCAGAAGACGATCAAGAAGCTGACCGTCAACGCCGTGCGCCGCCGCGAGCTGAGCCGGACGCTCACCGCGCTCGACGACGTGTCCTTCACACTCGAGCAGGGCGACAGCATCGGGCTGATGGGTCTCAACGGCTCCGGCAAGAGCACTCTTCTCAAGCTCATCTCCGGCGTCATGTCGCCGGACTCCGGCGAGGTCTGGACGCGTGGCCGGGTCGCCGGCCTCATCGAGGTCGGCGCGGGTTTCCACCCCGAGCTGTCCGGGCGCGAGAACGTCTACCTGAACGCGGCCATTCTCGGCATGAGCGAGGCGGAGACCGATGCGAAGTTCGAGTCGATCGTCGAGTTCTCCGAGATGGGCAAGTTCCTCAACAACGAGGTCCGGCACTACTCGTCCGGCATGTTCATGCGGCTGGCGTTCGCGGTCGCCATCCACACCGAGTGCGACATCTTCTTGATGGACGAGATGCTCGCGGTCGGGGACCAGCCGTTCAAGCGCAAGTGCATGCGCAAGATCCGCGAGCTCAAGGCCCAGGGCAAGACGATGGTCTACGTCAGTCACAACCCCAGGTCCGTGGTCAACCTGTGCCGGCGGGGGCTGGTGCTCGACAAGGGCCGGATGGTCTTCGTGGGCTCGTCGGAGGACGCCGTCAAGGAGCTCGGCTACGACCTCGACGACGACGACGACTGATCCGCGCGGGGGCGGCGGACAAACTACGACGGTGTAGTTCTCTCAGACTGGTGGCGGCCGCACTGAGGCTGTAGTGACAATTGGTGACCGAGTGATCACTAACCGTCTGGAGCCCTTGTGCGTGCCGCGTTCCGCCCCTCATCGCCTGTCGCGATCACGGCACTCCTGCTGGGCCTGTCGTCAGTGGTGGCCGTGGCGCCGGCCGAGGCCACCAACGTCCCGGCGGCTCCTGGGGTGGCGCTGCGGGGAGCGTCGCCCGCCGCCGGACCCGCTTTCGTGGCTCCCGAGCCGGTCAAGCCGCACGTGGCGACGTACCCGGTGCACGGCGTCAGCGCCGCCGGGCTGCAGGCCTTGGCCGCCACCTCCGGGAAGTCAGCGCAGGCACTGGGCGCGAGCCGCGGCCTGGCCGCGGTGTCCGCCCCCGAACCCGCCCGTGGTGTCGCGGTCGCCGGCGTCACCTGGACCGGGCCGGCACCGCGTGGGCTCACCCTGGCGCTCCGCACCCGCACGCACGGCCGCTGGTCGGGCTGGACGACGATGCCGTACGACGCCGACCACGGTCCGGACCCGTCGTCCGTCGAGGCCAGGCACGCGCGGCCCGGAACCGACCCGTTCGTGGTCGGAGTCGTCGACGACGTCCAGCTGAAGGTGCTGACCAGCACCGGTGCGGCTCCGGCAGGGCTGACGCTGTCCGTGGTGAACCCCGGCAGCTCATCCTCCGACGCGCACCCGCTGCCGATCACGCCGGACGAAGCCGCCGAGACCCCGACACCCCCCGCGACGACGATGGCTGCCTCGGGCAGGGCCACTGCGGGCCGCGCGCTGCTCGGTCAGTCGACCGAGCCGGTGGTGACCGGGTCGGCCACCCCGATGCCGACGATCTACTCGCGGGCGGACTGGGGTGCTGACGAGAGGCTGCGCGGCTGCTGCGTCGAGTACGGCGAGGTCCATGCCGGTTTCGTGCACCACACCGTCAACGCGAACGGCTACAGCAAGTCCGAGGTACCGGCGATCCTGCGCGGCATCTACGCCTACCACACGCAGAGCCGGGGCTGGCGTGACATCGGCTACAACTACCTCATCGACCGCTTCGGCCGGATCTGGGAGGGCCGGTACGGCGGGATCACCCTTCCGGTCGTCGGGGCTCATACGCTCGACTACAACGAGAACTCGTTCGCAGCCTCGGCGATCGGCAACTACGACATCGCGCACCCTTCGGCGGCCATGATCGACGCCTACGCACGGCTGTATGCCTGGAAGCTCAGCCTGCACGGCGTGCGTCCGACGAGCAGGCAGAAGGTGGCCGGAACGACGTTCGACGCGATCAGCGGCCACCGCGACGCGGCCCAGACCGCCTGCCCGGGCCGCTATCTGTACGCGAAGATCCCCACGATCATCGCCAAGGCGCAGCACGATCAGCACCGGTTCCTCGGCCGGGACCTCCAGCACTCCTTCGTGCGTGACAGCAGGCCCGACCTGCTGATGGTGGACCAGGCGGGTGCGGTCTCCGTGGCGCGCGGAACCGGACCACCCGGGTTCGCTGCCCCGGTCGTCGGGTCCGGGTCGAACGGCCCGACCTCGTTCATCGGCATGGACCGGGTGGTCCCGGTGCGCGACGTCACCGGGGACCACGTCATCGATCTCATGGCGCGCACTGCGTCCACCGGGAGCACCGCCGTCTACCCCGGCCTCGGTGGTGGCATCTTCGGCGCGCCGGTCCGACCGGTGATGCGGTGGGCCGACGACGACCTGTTCGTGGGTGTCGGAGACGTCACCGGCGACGGCCGCAACGACGTCGCCGGCCGGAGCGCGACGACCGGGGAGCTGCGGGTGTACCCGGGGCGCGGCCAGGGCAGGTTCGGCGCGGGCCAGGTCGCGATCGCGCAGGCGGGCGCCTTCACCCTCATCTCTGCCGCCGGCGACTTCAACAGCGATGGCTATGCCGACCTCGTCAGCCGTGGGACGAACGGAACTCTGCTCGTGTGGTTCGGGGACGGCCACGGCGGCTTCCCGACGCACCACCGCCTCGCGCATGACTGGTCCGGCAAGGACATGATCAGCGGCGGGGCCGACCTGACCGGCGACGGGCTTCCCGACCTCGTTGCCCGCTCGGCCACCACCCATCTCGTGTCGACCTTCGCGAACGTCGGCGGAGTGCGGCTGTCGCCGGCGATCGGGCATCGCCGCACGGTGTCGAGACAGCTGGCCCTCTCCGGCGACCTCACCGGAGACCACCGGGCTGACCTGGTCGGGCTCACCCGGGCACACACCGTCCAGGTGTTCGCCGGGAGCAGGAACAACTGGCTGCACCGACCTGTCCTGCGCGGTACGTCCTGGACCGGTGTGAACACGGTGCTGGTCGTTGGCGACTGGGACGGTGACGGTTACGTGGATGCGATGGCACGCCGTCGCAGCGACGGTGCGATGCAGCTGTACCGCGGCACCAGCACAGGCACCTTCTTGGATCCCGTTGGTCACTGGACCGGCTGGGGCTCACGCCGGTTGCTCACGCCGGTCGGTGACGTCAACGGGGACGGTCGTCCCGACCTGATGGCCCAGGCGTCGAACGGATCCGTCTACCTCTATCCCGGCCGTGGTCTGCACGGGTTCGCGGCGCCGGTCGTCATGCGGTCGTCCCTGCCGCGTGGGTCGAGCGTCGTCGCAGTCGGGTTGTGGACCAGGGACGGCACGCCGGACGTGCTCGTCCGCACTGGTGCCGGCCGGCTCCTGCTGTATCCGGGCAACGGTCCCGGCGGGTTGGACGAGCCCGTGCTGATCGCGCGCAACGTCCGCCGGTACACCACGCTGGTGGGTGTGGGTGACCTGACCGGCGACGGTCGGTCCGATCTCGTCGGTCGGCGCGCCAACGGCCAGGCCTGGCTCCTGCCCGGCAGGACGCTGACGGCGAAGGCTCCGCACGGTGGACTCGGCCCGGCACAGTACCTGGCGGCGGACTGGTCGGCCTACCGGCTCGGTTAGCGGCCCGGGGGTGCGACAGCCGGCGTTCCGTGAGCTCCGGCCCACGCGTCCCAGGCCGAGGACACCATGTCCTCGAGGGTCTTGGTCGACGACCATCCCAGCGTCTCGGCGATGCGCGTCGGGTCGGAGACCAGGTCGGCAGGGTCGCCCGGACGGCGGGCCACGACGACCGGCTCGATCTCGTACCCGGTCGTGGCGGCGATCTGGTCGATGACCTCCCGGACCGATGAGCCGGTGCCCCTCCCGACGTTGAAGAGCTCGTGGGGTCGGTCATCACGCGCGAGGTAGTCGAGGGTGTCGACGTGGGCCTGGGCAATGTCGAGGATGTGCACGTAGTCGCGGATGCAGGTGCCGTCCGGCGTGGCGTAGTCGTCGCCGAAGATCTGTGGCTGGCGTCCGTTGGTCACCGCCTTGAGGACGATCGGGATGAGGTTGAGCGCCCCGGGGTCGCCGAGGTCGGCCCAGCCGGCACCGGCCACGTTGAAGTAGCGTAGACCGGCCCACCGCAGGCCCCACGCAGCGGCAGCGTCGGCGCACACCCATTCGCAGATCAGCTTCGTGCGTCCGTAGGGGCTGATCGGGTTGGCGGGCGTGTCCTCGGTGAGGTGCTGTCCCGGCGGAACGTCCGGGAGTCCGTACGTGGCGGCGGAGGACGAGAACATGAGCCGGTCGACGGCCGTGGCCTCCATCGCGAGCAGCAGGTTGGCGAGGCCACCCACGTTCTGGTTGTAGTAGTAGGCCGGGCGCTCGGCGGACTCGCCGACCTGCTTCTTGGCAGCGATGTGGACGACCGCGTCGACGGCGTACTCCTGGATCAGCGCCCCGAGCTTGTCGACCGCCGCGTCCTCGGCGATGTCGATCTGGACCAGCGGCACGTCTCCCACGCGTTGAGCAGCCCCGGTGCTCAGGTCGTCGACCACGACCACGTCGCCGCGCTCGCGCAGCAGCCGGACGACATGGGCACCGATGTAGCCGGCTCCGCCGGTCACCAAGACAGTCATGGCGTCACCCTATCGATGGCATCCGTGGCATCCGTGACATCCGTGGCATCCGTGGCATCCGTGGCATCCCTGGCGTCAGTCAGCCCAGGCGACGCAGGTCACCCGCTCCATCGTGCCGATCTCCCGACGTCGTTCGCGGTCGGCATGAGCCACCAGGACGACCGAGCCGCCGACGGCCAGGGGCGCGGCGATCGACGTGACGAGACCGTTCAGGTCCGCAGTCGACACGTCGGTGGCCAGCCGGCCACCCGGCTCGAGCCCCACGCGGATGGCCGCCGCGCGACCGGCGGCGAGCATCACCTCGTGGCTGGTCTCGGTCGCGCCCGGGAACTCGGCGGAGACCGCACGGTCAGCCGGGATGGGCGGCCGCGGATCGAGCAGGACGTCCGGTTGGGGTGGCACCTCGACGGCGAAGTCGAGCCACCCCGACGGCAGCGGTTCCACGAACCGACCACCGAGCGGGCGCAGCGAGCACGCGAGCGTGACGCCGCCGGCTGCGTCGACCTCCGTCACCCGCAGCAGGTCGTCGGGTCCGACGACCTGCACGACGGATGCTGCGGCGTCGCTCAGCACCAGGCCGCTGGCCCAGCAACCCAGCACGACGACCGGAGCCAACCAGTGCGTGGGGAGTCGGACTGCACATCCGTCCCGTGGCTCGAGCCCGAGCTCGTCGGCGAACAGGTTGGCGATCTTGCTCACCCAGTTGTCGAACGTCACAGCACTCAGCTCGACACGCTCGCCGGTCGACTCGTCGTAGAACGTCACCAGTGGACGACCCGGGTCTGCCCGGACCGCGTCGGCCAGCGCCTCGACCAACGTGGTGGGCGAGTCAGAGGACGAACGAGGGGATGGGGGCGTCACGGGCCGAGCGTAGCGAGCGTCCCGAACCGGCCGCATGGTTGGATGAGCGCCGTGGAAGCCGTCATCGTCGCGGGTGGGCTCGGCACCCGGTTGCGGCCGCTCACCGAACACGTGCCCAAACACCTGCTGCCGGTCGCCGGCATACCGTTCGTGGCCCACCAGATCGCCAAGCTCGCCGCTGCCGGCGTACGCCGGGTCGTGCTGGCAACCAGCTATCACGCGGAGCGGTTCGAGCCGATCCTCGGCGGCGGTTCCGGCTGGGGCGTCGAGCTGGTCTATGTGACCGAGACCGAGCTGCTCGGGACCGCCGGCGCCATCCGGAACGCGGCCGCGGCCTTGCACGGCGACGACGACCCGGTCGTGGTCCTCAACGGAGATGTGCTCAGTGGCCATGACCTGATGGCCCAGCTCGCCCACCATCGCCGGCACCGGGCCGATGTCACCCTGCACCTCGTGAACGTCGACGACGCGCGGCCGTTCGGCAGCGTCCCGACCGACGACGACGACAGGGTCACGGCGTTCCTGGAGAAGTCGCCGGATCCGGTCTCGTCCCAGATCAACGCGGGCTGCTACCTGTTCGAGCCGGCGGTCATCAGCCTGATCCCCACGGGTCGCGCCGTCTCGGTCGAACGCGAGACGTTCCCGCTGCTGCTCGCTGACGGTAGGCACGTCTCCGGGTATGTCGACCAGTCCTACTGGGCCGACCTCGGCACCCCGGAGGCACTGCGCCGCGGCTCCGTCGACGTCGTCCGAGGAGTCGCCGCGAGCCCTGCGTTCACGGCGCCCCCCGCGGCCGCATGGATCGACTCGTCCGCACAGGTCATGGCCGGCGTGACGGTGTCGGGCGGCTCCGCCATCGGCCCAGGCGTCACCATCGCGGCGGACGCCGTCGTGGATGGTTCGGTCGTCTGTGAGGACGCGGTCATCGAAAGGGGAGCTCAGGTCCGGGCGAGCGTCCTCGGCCGGGGCTGCCGGGTCGGGGCCGGCACGGTCCTGCGTGGCGTGGCGGTGGGTGACCGCGCCGACATCGGCGCCGGCTGCGAGCTGCTCGACGGCGCGCGGGTGTGGAGCGGCGTGGTGATCCCGGCCGGCGGAGTGCGGTTCTCAGCCGACGTATGAGGTCTCTTGCGTCAGCGGTCCAGCAGCCAGGCGACGCCACCGAGGAGAGCAGCGAACTGCAGTGTGCGTCCGACGATGATCGTGGTGTGAAACACCAGCCGGCTGAACTGCAGCTGGCCCGCCAGCACGGCCGTGATGGCCAGCGGTGGGATCGCGATCAAGGAGGAGCTGAACAACAGCAGCATCCCGATCCAGGGGCGCTCGTCGGTCGTCACCTTGATCCGCTCGTACCGACGCGCCCAGTCGGGGTTGGCCATCTTGCGGCGGATGTAGGCCCAGTCCATCGACCGTCGGCTCACTTCGTACCAGGGGATCTTGCCGACCGCCTGGCCGGTGCCGCCGACCAGCGCGACCAGCCAGATGTTGAGGTCGCCGACCGTCGCGGCGACGCCCGCGATGTATGCCTCCATGTTGATCACGGGGACGACTGCCGACAGGACACCCATCGCAAAGGTGGCGAGCAACAGCCTCATGGAAGGAGATTCTCTGGCGGCGGACCGTTACCGGTGCCAGAGGTACCCTTCGGGCGCGTCGTCGAAGGGGTACTTCTTCATGAAGCTGTCCAGGGCGGCGCCTGAGAAGGCGGTGCAGTACTGACTCTCACCCCACGACGGGTCGGCCTTGAACGTCTTCGAGTCGTAGGTCGGCTGGTGGATCGACCAGTGGGTGAACGCGATGTGCTTGCCATCAGGAATGGCCTGGCCGCCCCCGTCGTCGGAGGTCCACGGCGCGAAGATCACGTTGTACCGGGGGTCGTTGCCGAACGCGTCGAACTTCGACGCCGTGGCCTTCAGCAGCTTCAGCTGGTCGCTGTCGCCGGACACCTTGTCGTCGTACCAGACGATCGTCCAGCCATGCTCTTGGTTGTGCACGAGGATCTCGACGGCCGGGCGGTCGTCGGTGGTGTAGAAGTGCTTGCCTGCTTGGTCGGCAACGGGGTTGTGCGGCCCGAAGGGTGGTGGGCTCACCGGATAGGTGACCGGGTCGGAGGTGTGCTGACCCTGTCCGCTGGCGTCCTCCTCCTTGATCGATCCGCACCCGGCGGCCTGGGCTGCAGGACCGATCTTGGTCAGGTCCTGCTTCGCAAGCCGGCTCTGCTCCCGGTTGTTCTTCACCACGGTGAAGATCGCCACCCCGGTGATGACGAGCGCAACGACGGCACACACGGCCACGACCGCCAGAGTGCGCCGACGTTCGGCAGAGCGCGCCTGCTTGCGCTTCTGCTCGAGGATCTCGCGGCGATCGCGGTTCTTGTTCGTTTTGCTCACGGGTGGACTGGCCTCTCGGTCCCGACGACGTCGGGTCAGTCTAGGCAACTCTCCAGTGGATCCTGACCAGGCGCCGCCAAGCGGGACCTCGCGTCGCCGCTGAGTCCGGTGCCTCGCTGCCTGGCTCCACCCGCAGCCGGTGTGCGGCCGCGATGACCAGGTAGCGCTCCCACAGCCGACCGGCGTGCAGCCAGGCGTGCGGGGTTGCGTCCTCGTGGACGTCGATGTCAGCCGTCCAGGTCCCGTGCGCCGGCGACCAGGTCACCGAGACCCGTACGAGTGGGTCATCGCTGACGACGTCGGCGAACGGGGGCGCGTCGACCGGCAGGGTCGGGGGGAAGTGCGCGAGCGCGACCGGATCGTCGCGCAGGGCCGCCGTGACGGCCGCCTCGCGGGTACCGAGCCCGAAGAGGTCCAGTTCGCTGGGCCGCACGAGTTCACGCGCGCCAGGACCGTGCTCGTCCGGTGACAGCACGAGTGCGCCGAGCCCACGCACGACGGCCGCGGGTCGCGCGGTGGTCTTTCCCTTGACCAGGTCGGCCGCCGACGCGATCTCGTCGGCCGTGGCCGGGGCGGTCACGAGCAGCACGTTCCCGTACGGATCGGAGGTGCCCGACAGGTCGGTGAGGGCGGTCACCCCGGCGCAGCCCACCGCCAGATCGACCTGGCCGTTCCGCCAGGCGCGGCCGGCCGTGTCGGTGATGATGACGCCTATGTTGCGGCCGGTCCGCTCGAGGACGGCGGCGCGGAGCCGTCGCGCGGAACCGTCTGGATCGGCGGGAAGCAGAAGCGCCGTACCGGGCGCGGTGTTCGACGCATCGACGCCGGCTGCGGCCATGACCAACCCGTGCCGCGTCTCCGCGATGACCGAGTCACCCCGACGCGCCACGACGCGCACAGTCTCCTTCGTCACGGCGTCACGTCGGTCACCGTGGACGAACCGGCCCTCGGCCTTGCTCACCACCTTGCTGGTGATGGCGACGACGTCACCATCGGCCAGCCCAGGTGGCGGGACCGATCCGAGCAAGAGGTCCGTCAGGTCGTCACCGTCCCGGACCTCGGGCCAGCGGAGCCCGATGATCTCGATGCTCGCGCCTGGCTCTGGACCCCCGCTCGTGTCCGCTGCCGCCGCGGACAGTGTCACGTGACGTGCTCGGGCAGGGCGAGCGACAGGGTGTCGAGGGCGAGCCGGCGGGTCGCCTCCGGGTCGCTCATGTACAGCGGGCGCGCGGCCACGCGGAGTCCGGCCTGCTCGAGGGCCGTCACGTCAGCCGCATCGGCCTCGTCGACGAGCCAACCGTCCAGCAGCCCACCACGCGAGCGGGCACCGTAGTGCTCACCGACGGCGCGCGCGGTCACCTCGACGCCGATGACCGGCAGCAGCTTGTCCGCCATCCCGCGCACCGGCGCCCCACCGATGATGGGGCTCACCCCGACGACGGGGGCCGGCGTGGACCGCACCGCGTCAGCGATGCCGGGCACCGCCAGGATCGTGCCGACCGAGACGACGGGGTTCGACGGCGGCAGGATCACGACGTCGGCCTCCTCGATCGCCTCGAGGACGCCTGGCGCTGGGGTCGACTGGTCGGCGCCGACGGGGATCACGGCGTACGCCGCTGGGGCATGCAGCCGGACCCAGTACTCCTGGAAGTGCACGGCCTTGCGTCCGTTCTGGGCTTCTGGGTCGGTCGGGTCCGCGTCGATGACGACGTGCGTCTCGACCCGGTCGTCGCTCATCGGCAGCAGCGTGACACCGGGTTGCCAGCGGGCGCACAGTGCGGTCGTGACCTCCGACAGCGAGTAACCGGCGGCGAGCATCTGGCTCCGCACGATGTGGGTGGCGAGGTCTCGGTCACCCAGGCCGAACCAGGTGGGTTCGACACCGTACGCCGCCAGCTCGGTCTTGGCATTCCACGTCTCGTGCTGCCGTCCCCAGCCGCGTTCGCCGTCGATGCCGCCGCCGAGCGTGTACATCACCGTGTCGAGGTCCGGGCAGATCTTGAGGCCGAACATCCAGACGTCGTCGGCCGTGTTGCCGATGACCGTGACCGGGTGGTCGCCCGGCTCGCCGGGAAGGGCGTCGAGCAGCCCGGAGAGGAAACGGGCGCCCCCGATGCCGCCGGAGAGCACAGTAAGTCGCATGAGGGCAGGGTAACGAGCGTTGAAAGCCGGCTGACGAGCCCTCACCAGCCGCAGCCGCCAAGGTGTGGCAGGCTTGGCGTCGTTGTCCACCCAGGTCGGCTGCGCACGATGGCCGGCCGGCAACCGACACCCGGCCCTCGAAACCTCATCCAGGAGCTACCCGTGGTCATCGAAGCGACCAAGAGACATCGTGAGATGTTCGCGTTCGGTTTGTTGGGCGTCGCCGCCCTCTACTTCATCAGCGCGTTGTCGCTGCTCTTCAAGAGCGGGGATGACCTCGGCGGTGCCGGCTTCGCCGACAAGGCCTCCCTGTTCGGGTACGTCTTCACGCATCCGGTCCTGGTGATCGCACTCTTCGGTGCGGTGGCGTTCGTGACCGGCTTCGGAGAGAACAGCAAGAACGCCCGCGTCGTGGTCCTGGCCGCGCTCGGACTCGCGGCCGTGTCGCTCCTGTTCGGTGTCATCTGCTGGCTGGCCGCGTTCGGCGCCGAGAGCTCGACGCTCAGCGTCTTCGGCGTCGTCGGCGCCGGCAAGGTCGTCGGCGTGTTCCTGGGCTTGGCCCAGCTCGGCTTCCTGGGTCTGGTGGCGTTCTATGCGTTCACCGCGTTCCAGACCTTCCCGAAGCCCGTGCGAGCACAGCAGCAGCAGTGGGGTCACGGTCAGCAAGCCGGCTGGGGACAGCCGGGTGGCTATGACCAGGCCCAGGCGGCGCAGCAACAGGGTTGGGGGCAACAGGCCGCCGGCTACGACCAGGCCTCGCCGGCTGGGTGGGGTCAGCCGGCCGGGTGGAGCCAGCCGGGTCAGCAGGGTCAGCAGGGCCAGCAGGGCCAGCAGGGCCAGCAGGCCGGCTATGACCAGGCTCAGCAGGGCTGGGGCCAGCCGCAGGGACAGTCGGGCGGCTACGAGCAGCCGCAGCAGCAAGGCTGGAGCCAGCCGCCGGAGCCGCCGGAGCAGCCAGGGCAGCCGGGTCAGCCGGGTCAGCCTTCGGCCTGGGTGCCACCGAGCGCCCCTGCGTCGACGTGGGGTACACCGGCGAGCGAGTCGTGGGGAGAGCAGGCCCAACCCGAGGACGCCCCGCAGGGTCAGCCGGCCTCGAGCTGGGAGCAGATGTCCTCCCCGGTCACCGCAACCGAGCCGACGCCCGGCGACGAGACCCAGGTCTGGGACTCCGGCCACTCCGAGCCCGACGATCTCCAGGACCAGGTCGACAGCGGACGTGGCGACACCGACCGTGCCGAGGAGGGGGACGAGGACGCCACCCCGCCCTCGCAACAGGGCTGGTGGCAACAGCCCGGGTCCTGACCAATCGGTCGCATCCTAGGAATCGGACGCGCCGGACAGGCGTCCACCGAGCCTCCGCAGGCGGGCGAGATGGCCCGTTCGGCCCCTTTGCAAGGCCTTCTGCGGCGTGTCGCGGCCCAATTTCGCCATCCCGCTTGACGGGACGGTAGTCACGGGCATGTAATTTCACTCGTGTCGTTCATCGCGGGAGCGGCCATCATCCGGTAAGACACCAAGGGTCGAGGAGGCAAAGACGTGCGAGAACTCGAACTACTCGACGGCGGAGCCGAGGAACTGATGTGGCAAGAGCGCGCCCTGTGCGCGCAGACGGACCCGGAGGCCTTCTTCCCTGAAAAAGGCGGCTCGACCCGGGAGGCCAAGCGGGTATGCCTCTCGTGCGACGTCCGCGGCGACTGCCTCGAGTACGCGCTCATGAACGACGAGCGCTTCGGCATCTGGGGCGGACTGTCCGAGCGCGAGCGCCGCAAGCTCAAGAAGCGCGCTGTCTGACGCGTTCTCGGCCCTGTCGTCAGGGCCGCTAGGGTAGGACCGGCTCGCTCGAGCGAGCGATGCTCAACGCCCCCTCAACCCTGCAAGGCTTTCCCCTCAGACATGACTGCTCACCACGCTGCCGGGCCGGTCGAGCCTGCGCAGTCCGCAGGGTCTGCAGCGGCTGCGCCGGGCCGGTCGCCTCACGTCACTGCGGTGATCGTCGCGCACAACGGACATCGCTGGCTGCCGAAGCTCATGTCGGCACTCGAGGTCAGTACCCGGTTTCCCGACCAGCTGGTCGCGATCGACACCGGTTCGACCGACGGCACGGCCGGCTATCTCGATCAGACGCTCGGGTCCTCCGTCGTCCACACCGTCGACCGCGGTCTCGGTTTCGGCGCCGCGGTGCAGGTGGCCGTCGACCTCACCGCGCCGGTAGCCGACCCAGAGGGCTGGCTCTGGCTGCTGCACGACGACTGCGCGCCGTCCGCCGATGCCCTCGAGCAGCTGCTCGAGGTGGGCGCCTCCGACCCGGCCATCAGCGTGGTCGGCGGTCGCATCAGGGCCTGGCCGCGGGCCCAGCGGCTGCTCGAGGTGGGCGTCACCATCACGGGCACGGGTCATCGCGAGACCGGGGTCGAGCTCGGTGAGCACGACCAAGGTCAGCATGACCGACAGCACGACGTGCTCTCGGTCAGCAGCGCCGGCATGCTCGTACGCCGGCGGACGTGGGATGCCCTGAGCGGTTTCGACCGCGCGCTGCCGCTGTTCCGCGACGACCTCGACTTCGGTTGGCGGGTGGCCAAGAGCGGTGGGCGCGTGGTGTTCGCGCCGGGTGCCGTCGTCTTCCATGCCGAGGCCGGGGCCAGGGGAGTCCGGTCGCTGGAGGATCTCGACGTCCCCAGCAGCCCGCATCGTGCCGACCGGCAGGCCGCGCTGTTCACGCTGCTCGCGAACTGTCGGGGCCTGGCCTTCCCGCTTCAGTACGTGAGGCTCTTCCTCGGTTCGATCGTGCGCGCGCTGTTCTACCTCGCCGGGAAGCTTCCCCAGGCTGCCGGCGACGAGCTGATGGCGATGGTCAGCGTGCTGGGTCGGCCGGGCCGCCTGCTGCGCGCTCGGACTCGACGACGCGCGACGTCCCACACGCCCCATCGCAACGTCCGGACGCTGCTGCCGTCCTGGTGGACGCCTTACCTCAACGGTCTCGACTCCCTCCTGAGTCGCTTCGCCAACACGCTGCGCGACACGGCCGCCCAGGTCGCCGCTGCGACCCGCCGACGACGGAGAGGAGCCACCGGGGTCGAGGGGCTCGAGACCGGTCCGGTTCCCGACGAGGCGGTCAACCTCCAGACGGGGCCCGGGCCCGTGACGTGGGCCCTCGGCCATCCGATCCTCGCGCTGACGCTGGTGCTCACCCTCGCGGCTGCGATCGCCAGCCGGCACCTGTGGGGTGGTGGGTGGCTCCAGGGTGGGGCGCTCCTGCCGGCTCCGGCCGCCAGCTCGGCGTGGTGGCAGACGTACACCGAATCGTGGCACCAGGTCGGGCTGGGATCCGGTGAGACCCCGTCGCCGTACCTCGCGGTCCTGGGACTGCTCTCGGCCGTCGTGCTCGGCAAGTCGTGGCTGCTCGTCCAGCTGCTCATGGTGCTCGCGGTGCCGCTCGCCGCGATCGGTGCCTACGTCGCCGCGCGGCGGCTGGTCGACAGTCTGGCGGTCCGGATCTGGATGAGCCTCAGCTACGCGTTGATCCCCGCGCTGTCCGGGATCGTGACGTCTGGTCACCTCGGCACCACGGTGGCACTGATCCTGTTGCCGTGGCTGTTCCGGTTGGTCCTGCCGCTGGTGTCCAGCGCGTCACCGGAGGCGCCGACGGAGTGGCGACCGGTCTTCGCGGTCGGGCTGGTGCTCTCGGTCCTCGTGGCGTTCGCGCCGATCAGTTGGCCGATGGCGCTCGCGGTGGCGTTGGTGGGTGTGGGCCTGCTGGTGAACAAGGGGGAACGACGGCCTGCGGTGCTCGCGCGTCCGGTCGTCGCCGCAGCGCTGCCTGCCGTGCTTCTGCTGCCCTGGTCGGCCCGGTTGTTGACGTCGCCCGCGCTGTTCCTGACCGAGGCCGGCCGGGTCGACCCCGGCACAGCGTCCGTCGCGGACCATGCCTGGCTCCTTCCGTGGGGTCGGCTCGCCGCCGCAGGTGCGGCGCCCTGGTGGCTGTCGGTGGGCCTGGTCATGGCTGCGCTCGCGGCCCTGGCGCGCACCGACCGACGGCCTGCCATCACGGCGGCCTGGGCAGTGGTGGCGCTGGGCCTGCTCACCGCCGCGGTCATGGCCACGACGACGATCACGATCCCGGGTACGCGCGACCAGGCCTTCGTCTGGGTCGGGCTGCCGGTCGCGCTCGCTCAGGCGGCGGCCGTCGTCGCCGTCGGTCTCGCGGCCGACGGCGTCAGCCGTTTCATCGAGGCCGGTCATTTCGGTTGGCGGCAGCCGCTCGCCGCCTTCACAGCGGCGCTGGCCCTCATCGGTCCGCTGGCGGGGGTCGTGTGGTGGGTGGCGGCGGCACCCCAGGGTGACCTGACTCGTGCTCAGGCGGTACCCATTCCGGCCTACATGTCGGCAGGGATCACCAACAGCGATCAGCGCGTGCTGGTCGTCAACGCCAGCACAGCGGCAGACCCCGGCGGCACGAGCTCTGACACCTACACGGTCTACGCCGAAGACGGGCTTCGGCTCGGTGACGACAGCGTGGTGCCGGCACCCGACCCGGGATTCACCAGACTCCTGACGAAGCTCCTTTCCGAGGCATCGGAATCGGATGTCATCCGGCTCGCCGACCTCGGCATCGCATACGTCGTCCTGCCGGCGCCGTACAACACCGACCAGGTCGCGCAGCTCGATGGTGCCGCCGGGCTGACTCCGTCCACGAGCGCGCGGCGACTGCTGGGATGGCAGGTCGAGACCCCCGGTCGTGAGGTGGCTGCCCCGGTTGACCACGGCGGTCACCGTGGCTGGTGGGTCGCCCTGCAGCTGCTGCTGGTGCTCACCGCGATTGTGCTGGCAGCGCCGGCGCTCCAGCGCGGTCCGGCCGGTGAACCCGGCGAGCCCCGTGACGCGGGTGACGGCGCCGAGCCTGGCAAACGCCGGGCTGAGGGGGTCACATGATCCCGAGCAGTCGCCTCAACGCGATCGCCGCCGGTGGCGCGGTCGTCGTCTCGATCGCTGCGATCGTGCTCACCGCGGCAGGATCGAGCTCCCTTGACGCCATCGATCGGACACCGTCGATCGTCCCGGCCACCACCGCGCAGCTCAGCTGTCCGCAGGCGCGGATGCTGGGAACGCGAAGCGACGTGATCGCGGTGGCGCCGCCAGGCTCAGCGGCAGCTCAAGCCCCCGGATCGATCGCGGTGGCGCCGCTGTCGGCGGAGAGCCGGACTCCGCTGGCGACCGGTGACACGGTCGGCGTGCCGATCACCAGCCGGCTTGGACCTGCGGCGGGGTCGGCGGTCGCGGTGACCGCCAGCGGCGGGCTCGCACCTGGCGCGTTCGCGGCTCAACGTGTCATCCGAACGGGGTCACGGACCTCGGGGTCGGCCGTCGCCTCGTGTGTGCCGTCGGCGGACGGCTGGTGGTTCACCGGGATCGACACCAATGTCGGGTCGACCGCGCAGCTGGTGCTGTCCAACCCCAGCCCTGCCGTGGCCGTCGTCGACCTCGTCTTCTACGGCCCGAAGGGACTCGTCAACGCGGTCGGTGCGCGCGGGATCCCGGTCGCACCGCAGTCACGCAGTTCTCTTGACCTGGCCCGGTTCGCGCCCGGGCTGGACGCTGTGACGCTCGAGGTCCGAGCCACCCGCGGGCGCGTCGCTGCGGCAGTGGGGGTGTCGCGCCTGGAGGGCTCCACCCCGGGTGGCTACGAGTGGATCGCCCCGTCTCAGCCACCGTCCGAGGACGTTCTTGTCAACCCCGGCGACAGCGGCGCGGGTGGCCAACGGCTCGTGCTCACCAACACCACCGGACGTGGCCTCCTGGTCACGGCGGAGGTTCTCGACGCGAGCGGCCCGTTCACCCCCAAGGGGCTCTCCGACGTGCGGATCAGACCGGGGCACACCGTGGTCAGGGACGTCAGCGACAGCACCGGCTCGGCCGCGGCAGCAGTGCACGTCACGACAGACGGCGACATCACCGCTGCGCTGGTCAGCGAGAGCACCGGCGCCCCCGTCGACTTCAGCACGTCGTCGGACAGCCCTCCGTTGGTGGATCCGGCCGTCGTACCGCTGTTCGAGGGGCTCCGGGTCACGTTGGCTTTCGCTACCGTCGAGGACGGTGGTGGCGCGGTCCAGGTGCAGGCGTACGACGCCCAGGGCGCCGAGGTCGGCCAACCGGCCCGGGTGCCGATCAAGTCGGGCACGACCCGGGTGTGGCCGGGTCCGGTGCCCCCGCAGGCGGCGTACCTCAGCGTCAGCGTCAGCGACGGCAGTGCGGTGCGCGGGCAGGCGACCTACCACAGTCGCCAGGGCCAGTCGGCGATCCCGCTGGTCTCCGGGGTATGGACGATCACCCGACCGGCGGTCCGACCAGGTTCGGACGGCTGACCCCCTGGACGCGACGCCCGTCGGTCAGGCGTCGGTGGAGCGGAGCACCCTGAGGTGGCCGCGACGGCCGACCTCGACACCCTTGCCGACAGGTTCCTCGACGGCGCGCGGCCGGGCTGCCTCGCGAACCGCGTCAGCCAGGGCCAGCAGATCGTCCTCGGACGGTCCGGCGGCCGCCGGGTCAGGGGCCAGCCGGATGACCTCCCACCCGCGTGGCGCGCTGAGCCGCTCGGAGTGGAAGTCGCAGAGGTCGTAGGCGTGTGGTTCGGCGAACGTCGCCAACGGACCGAGAACCGCGGTCTGGTCGGAGTACACGTACGTCAACGTGGACATCGCCGTCGTG
This sequence comes from uncultured Actinomycetota bacterium, assembly GCA_963750495.1. GTDB lineage: Bacteria > Actinomycetota > Actinomycetes > Propionibacteriales > Nocardioidaceae > JANLYC01. The sequence goes on along the minus strand of CAVVQV010000004.1, from coordinate 1,044,498 downwards.
CCGCAGGCGTTGCGGGAGCACACACGTCGACGACTCACGGGCTGACGCTACCGCCCAGCGCCCGGTCTGACCGGCATTGGGGCGGCTCGTCCGCGCCGTGTCCGCGTCGCCCCGCAGGGGCGGGCGGGACCCAGACGGTCTCGGCATCAGTACGGTGGTTCCGTGAAAAGGCAGCCGGCGTCCCAGCCGATTCCGGTGGTGGCCGCCAAGCGGGTGGGTCCCAGTCGCGACCGGCACGGCCGGGGGCCACGCGGTCCGCTGGTGCTCCCCGGCCCCCTCAGCCAGTCGGGTCCGGAGGCCCGGCCGAGTCGTCGCGAGGCGTTCGACGAGCTGGTGCTCTCGCTGGTCGAACGCCTTGCGCAGCGTTGGGAGAGCGAGCTCGAGGAGGTCGAGTTCGGCACCGAGGACGTGCCCCAGATCCCTGACGAGTGGGTCGACGAGCCGGTCCCGTTCGGGTCGTACGTGGCGGCGCGGTCGGGGCAGCCGGCGCGCATCGTGGTCTTCCGGCGTCCGGTCGAGCTGAGAGCGGCCACCGCGGCGGAGCGCACGGCTCTCGTCAACGAGATCCTGATCGAGCACATCGCCGAGCTGCTCGGCCGCGACCCGAGCGAGATCGATCCCTGAGAGATTCTGCAAGGATGACCCCCGTGGCTGACCTGGCGGCGATCTTCAAGGCGTACGACGTCCGCGGTCTCGTCCCCTCGCAGCTCGACGAGGACACCGCCCACGCCATCGGTGCCGCCTTTGCCGAAGAGGTCGTTGCCGACGACCACGACCCCGCGGTGGTGATCGGGCACGACATGCGGTCGACATCGCCGGGCCTGGCGGCCGCCTTCGCGGCCGGCGTGCAGGACACGGGCACCGACGTGGTCCACATCGGCCTTGCTTCGACCGACCAGCTCTATTTCGCGTCGGGGCGGCTCGGACTGCCCGCCGCCATGATCACCGCGTCGCACAATCCCGCCGTCTACAACGGGATCAAGCTCTGTCGCGCCGGCGCCGTCGCGCTCTCCGACGAGACCGGCCTGGGCGCGATCCGACGGCGGATCGAGTCGGGTGCGCTCCCGACTCCAAGGGCGCCCGGCCGGGGGGCCGTCGAGCACCGCGACCTGCTCACCTCCTACGCCGCGCACCTCCACGACCTCGTCCCCGTCACCGGCCGCCGGCTGCGCGTCGTCGTCGATGCCGGGAACGGCATGGCCGGCCACACGGTGCCCGCAGTCCTGGGCACGCTCGACCTCGACCTCGTCGAGCTCTACTTCGAGCTCGACGGCACGTTCCCCCATCACGAGGCGAACCCGCTCGACCCCAGCACGCTCGTGGATCTGCAGCGCGTCGTCGTCGAGCAGCAGGCCGATCTCGGCCTGGCCTTCGACGGGGACGCCGACCGGTGCTTCGCCGTCGACGAGCACGGGGACCTCGTCTCCCCATCGGCGCTGACAGCACTCATCGCCGTGCGTGAGCTCGCCGTCGTACCCGGCGCACACATCATCCACAACCTCATCACGAGCCGAGCCGTGCCCGAGATCATTGCTGCGCACGGGGGAGTGCCCGTTCGGACCCGGGTGGGCCACTCGCTGATCAAGGCCACGATGGCCGAGACCGGCGCGGTCTTCGGAGGGGAGCACTCGGGCCACTTCTACTTCCGGGGCTTCTGGTTCGCCGACTCCGGCATGCTGGCCGCCCTGCACCTGCTGGCCGCGGTGGCGAGTGGCACCGAGGCCGTCTCCGAGCTCGTCGCCGATCTCGACCCGTACGCGTCGTCCGGCGAGGTCAACGTGGTTGCCGACGACCCGGCCGCCGTGATGGACCGACTCGCCACGAGCTTCGGTAGCAACGGAGCACAGCTCGACCGGCTCGACGGGCTGACGGTCACCACCGACGAATGGTGGTTCAATGTGCGACCCTCGAACACCGAACCCGTGCTGCGGTTGAATGTCGAGGGCAGCTCTGCTGCGGAGATGGCGGCCGTGCGCGATGCGGTGCTGGCCGTCATGCAGGCGCAGTCATGACAGCTGTCCACCGATCCACCTGCCAGAGGAGCAAAGCGTGAAGCTGGACCCCGTCCTTCTCGACATCCTGGTCTGCCCGGACTGCAAGGGCGAGCTGCGTGTCGACGACGCGAACGAGGAGCTGATCTGCACCAGCTGTGGACTGATCTACCCGGTCCGCGACGACATCCCGGTGATGCTGGTCGAGGAAGCCCGACGCGACGGCGACCCGAAGGCGCCCGGTGGTGCCCCGGACAGTGGCGGAGCCGACTGAGCGCATGACCGAGGACTTCGACGACGCCCGCCTCGACGACGAGGAGGCGTTGGCGGCAGCAGACCAACGACTGCGCTGGCTGGCCGGCTCCGGGGCACGAGTCCGCGTGGAGGCCGACGCGGCGGCAGCCGCCATCGCCACCCTCGATCGGGACGGGCCACCGCGAGCGATCGTCGCCGCCGGCTCCGACGCGAGGTTGTTGCGGGCCGTGCTCGAGCCGTGGTGCCCGGTGCCGTTCGTGGCCTGGCCCGGAGCCGGGCTCCCGGGCTGGGCGGGGACCCTCGACCTGGTGATCGTGCTGGCACCCGCGGGTGGCGACGCCGAGACGGCCTCCGCCGTGCGTGAGGCGGTCCGCCGCGGCTGTTCGCTGGTGACCGCCTGCCCACCCCACTCGGTGCTGGCGGAGCACGCGGCTGGCCGCCACAGCCGCCTCCTGCCGACCCAGACCGAGGACACGCTCGCGGTAGCCGTCGTCATGCTGCAGGCACTGCACGTGATCGGTATCGGTCCCGAGCTCGACGCCGACGACGTCGCGCGCGCGCTCGACCAGGTGGCCGTCGACTGCTCACCGCATCACGACATCGCCAGCAACCCGGCCAAGGACATCGCGCTCGCGCTCGCCGACGCGGCTCCGCTCGTCTGGGGTGGGTCCGTGCTCGCCGCCAGGGCGGCCCGGCGCGTGGCCGAGGCATTCCGGCGGACGACAGGTCGACCGGCGCTCGCCGCTGACGCGGGTCATCTGCTTCCGGTCCTCGAGGCAACCCGCTCTCGTGACCTCTTCGCCGACCCGTTCGACGACCAGGCCGCCGCAGTCGGCACCAGCCGCCCCGGCCTGTTGTTGCTCGACGACGGCACCCAGGAGGCATCGGTACGTGAACACCGCGGTCGTCTGATTGCCGCAGCCAACGCCCACGACATCAGGAGCAAGACCATTGCCGCCACCGAAGGCCCGGAGACCGCGCGCTACGCAGCGCTGCTCACCACGGGCATGTACGCCGCGACCTACCTCGGCATCGGCCTCGGCCGTGGGTGATCGCCGATGAGCACCGAAGGCTCACCGAAGGCGATCATCGCCGCCCTGCTCGCCAACCTCGGTATCGCCGTGACCAAGCTGGCGGCCTGGGCTCTCACCGGGGCGTCGTCGATGTTGGCGGAGTCGATCCACTCGATGGCGGACTCGGGCAACCAGGCCCTGCTTCTCCTCGGGTCGAGCCGGGCGCGCCGGGCACCGACCGAGAACCACCCCTTCGGGTTCGGTCGCGAACGCTACGTGTACGCGTTCATCGTCTCGATCGTCCTGTTCACCGTCGGTGGCCTCTTCGCCCTCTACGAGGCGTATCACAAGTTCCATGAGGTCCATGAGGGCAAGGAGAGCGAGCTGCTCACCAGCGACTACTGGTGGGTCGCGATCGTGGTGCTGGGTGCTGCGATCGTCATGGAGGGGCTGTCGTTCCGCACCGCCGTCCGCGAGTCGAACAAGATCCGTGGCCGACAGAGCTGGGTCTCGTTCATCCGGACTGCCAAGGCGCCGGAGCTCCCGGTCGTGCTGCTCGAAGACCTGGCCGCGCTGATGGGCCTCGTCTTCGCCCTGCTGGGCGTCGGGCTGACCCTGCTGACGGACAACGGCTACTGGGACGTGTACGGCACGGCGGCGATCGGGTTGCTCCTGGTGTCGGTGGCCATCGTCCTCGCTATCGAGACCAAGAGCCTTCTGCTCGGCGAAGCGGCGGAGGTCGCCGACCGTGACCTGATCAGCCGCAGCATCCTCGGTGCGCCTGCTGTGCTCGAAGTGCTGAGCCTGCGCACCATGCACATCGGTCCGGAGAACATCCTGGTTGCCTGCAAGATCTCGGTCACACCGACCGACAGCGCCCAGGTGGTCACTGATGCGATCAACGACGCCGAGGCGAGGATCCGAGCCGCGGTTCCCGAGGCCACGTACATCTTCATCGAGCCGGATATCAAGTACTGACCTTGTACCGACCTCCGCGGTCAGCGGAGCCGTGGCCAGGCCTTATCCTTGACGCCATGGACTTCAAGGTTGCTGACCTGACACTGGCCGATTTCGGCCGCACCGAGATCACGCTCGCCGAGCACGAGATGCCCGGACTCATGGCGATGCGCGAGCGCTACGGCCAGACCAAGCCGCTCACCGGTGCACGCATTGCCGGCTCACTGCACATGACCGTGCAGACCGCTGTGCTCATCGAGACGCTGACGGCCCTCGGCGCCGAGGTGCGCTGGGCCAGCTGCAACATCTTCTCCACCCAGGACCATGCGGCCGCTGCCGTCGTGGTGGGCCGCGACGGTACGCCGGACCACCCGCAGGGTGTCCCGGTCTTCGCGTGGAAGGGCGAGAGCCTGGCGGAGTACTGGTGGTGCACCGAGCAGATCCTGACGTGGCCGGGCGGCGGCGACAGCATCGGCGCCGGACCCAACATGATCCTCGACGACGGTGGCGACGCCACCTTGCTCGTCCACCTCGGCGTGGAGTATGAGAAGGAAGGCGCGGTGCCGGCTCCTGAGTCCACCGACAACGCAGAGCTGCGCGAGATCCTCAAGGTCCTCACCCGCACGTTGGCCGAGACGCCCACCAAATGGACGTCCGTCGCCAACGGCATCAAGGGTGTCACCGAAGAGACCACCACCGGTGTCCATCGCCTCTACGAGCGCCAGCGCGACGGCGCCCTGCTCTTCCCGGCGATCAACGTCAACGACTCGGTGACGAAGTCGAAGTTCGACAACAAGTACGGCTGTCGGCACTCGTTGATCGACGGGATCAACCGCGCGACCGATGTGCTGATCGGCGGCAAGGTCGTCGTCGTCTGCGGTTACGGCGACGTCGGCAAGGGTTGCGCCGAGTCGCTGCGCGGTCAAGGTGCCCGGGTCATCGTCACCGAGGTCGACCCCATCTGCGCCCTCCAGGCGGCCATGGACGGCTACCAGGTCTCCACGCTCGACGAGGTCATCGAGACCGCCGACATCGTGGTCACGGCGACCGGCTGCTACCGGGTCGTGACGGTCGAGCAGATGTCGCGCCTGAAGCACCAGGCGATCCTCGCCAACATCGGGCACTTCGACAACGAGATCGACATGGCCGGGCTGGAGTCCTACCCAGGAATCGTCCGCAAGACCGTCAAGCCACAGGTCGACCTGTGGACGTTCCCCGAGGGCAACACGATCATCGTGCTGAGCGAAGGCCGGCTGATGAACCTGGGCAACGCCACCGGCCACCCCTCGTTCGTCATGTCGAACTCCTTCACCAACCAGGTGCTGGCTCAGATCGAGCTGTTCACGAAGACCGACGAATACCCCACCGACGTCTACGTGCTGCCCAAGCACCTCGACGAGGAGGTCGCCCGGCTCCACCTGGCGGCGCTGGGGGTCTCGCTCACGACGTTGAGCCCCGAGCAGGCGAAGTACCTCGGTGTCCCCGTCGAGGGTCCCTTCAAGTCCGATCACTACCGCTACTGACCGAGCCGTGACATCGTGCTGACCTACCCGGCCGGTCGGGTCGGGGTAGGTCAGCCTTCGCGGCATCGGCTTCGCTGCGACGTACCCTTTTCGTAGGGTGTTGTGACGTGTCACAGTGAGCGGCGGCCACGCAGCTCCAGCGAGACCCGGAAGACGAGGTAGCACCGTGAACGCAGGTTCAGCCAACGGGGTCGAGTCCGTTCGGGCCCACCGCGGCAAGATCCTCGTGGTCGACGACGACTCGTCCCTGGCCGAGATGCTGACCATCGTGCTGCGCAACGAAGGTTTCGAGCCGCGCGTGTGCTCGTCGGGTGACCGGGCGCTCTCGGTCGTCCGTGACTTCAAGCCTGACGTGGTGCTGCTCGACCTGATGCTCCCCGGCAAGGACGGCGTCGACGTGTGTCGCGAGATCCGGCACGAGTCGGGGGTTCCCATCATCATGCTCACGGCCAAGAGCGACACCGTCGACATCGTGGTCGGCCTGGAGTCCGGCGCTGATGACTACGTCGTCAAGCCGTTCAAGCCGAAGGAGCTGGTCGCCCGGCTGAGGGCCCGGCTCCGCAAGTTCGAGGAGTCCGCTCCTGAGGCGCTCGTCATCGGAGATCTCGTCATCGACGTCGCCGGCCACACGGTCAAACGCAACAACGACCCGCTGTCGCTGACACCGCTCGAGTTCGACCTGTTGGTCTGCCTGGCCCGCAAGCCGTGGCAGGTCTTCACGCGCGAGGTGCTGCTGGAGCAGGTGTGGGGTTACCGCCATGCGGCCGACACCCGGCTCGTGAACGTGCACGTCCAGCGGCTGCGCTCCAAGGTCGAGATCGATCCGGAGAACCCGCAGATCGTGATGACGGTCCGGGGCGTTGGATACAAGGCCGGCGACCCTGTCGGCACGCGGTAGCCGGCCGGGCCCGCAGCCGTGAGTCCGTTCGCGCGGATCGCTCCCGGGCTGCGGAGCGCTGCCCGCCTGGCAGCCACCCCGTTCCGACAGCTCACCGGCATCTGGCGACGTTCGATCCAGGCCCGCGTCGTGATCGGCACCGTCGTGCTGTCCGCCATCCTCACCCTGTTGGCGGGCTGGATCCTGCTCCGGCAGGTGACCACGGGTCTGCTCGAGAGCAAGGAGCAGACCTCGATCGCCCAGGCACGTTCCGGCGCGGTGACCGCGCAGGCCAAGCTCGACGGCGCCGAGATCACCGACCAGTTCGACATCGGGCCGTTGCTGAAAGGTCTCGTCGAGACGCTGGCGCCGCGTGACACGGCCCGCGAAGACTTCTCGGTCGTGATCGTCGGGCCCCTCGCGCCGGCCGACTCCGATGCGGCGGCCACCGGTGGTAGCCGGTCGTCCGGAGACATCGTCCCCGAACAGTCGATTCCCGCGACGCTCATGCAGAAGGTGACGAGCGAGCCCGGCACCTGGTGGGTCTTCACCCGATTGGTGTTCGGGGACTCAGCGCTCGATCCGGTGCCAGGTATCGCGGTGGGCAGCCAGATCAGTGTCACGGGCACCGGGCAGCGGTACGGGCTCTTCTATGTGTACCCCCTCAACGAGCAGCAGCAGTCCCTGTTCGTGGTGCGGGGGGCTCTCATCACCACCGGAGCTCTGCTCGTCGTGCTGCTGGGGATCGTGGCCTGGCTCGTCACCCGTCAGGTGGTCACGCCCGTGCGGCTGGCCCGCCGCATCGCCGAACGACTGGCGGCCGGCCGGCTCGAGGAACGGATGCATGTACGTGGCGAGGACGACATCGCGCGGCTCGGCATCTCGTTCAACCAGATGGCCGGCAGCCTGCAGCGACAGATCCGGCAGCTCGAGGAGCTCTCGCGCGTCCAGCAGCGGTTCGTCTCCGACGTCAGCCATGAGCTCCGCACTCCGCTGACGACGGTACGGATGGCTGCCGACGTCCTGCATGACTCCCGCCTCGACTTCGACCCCGCCACCGCCCGTTCGGCCGAGCTCCTGCAGGCCGAGCTCGACCGTTTCGAGGGGCTGTTGACCGATCTCCTCGAGATCAGCAGGTTCGACGCCGGCGCGGCGGTGCTCGACCTGTCCTACGTCGACCTACGCGCTGTCGCCAGGCGGATCGTCGACGACAACCGCGCCCTGGCTGAGCTGCGCGGATCGGTCATCACGGTGACCACTCCGCGGGCCACGCCCGGCCCCGAGCCGCAACCAGCACAGCTGTGCACGGCTGAGGTCGACATCCGGCGGATCGAGCGCATCGTGCGCAACCTGGTCGTGAACGCGATCGAGTACGGCGCCGGTGGTGACATCGAGGTTCGGGTGGCGGGCTCGTCGGACGCCGTCGCGCTCAGCGTCCGTGACCATGGGCTCGGTTTGAAACCAGGCGAGGAGACGTTGGTGTTCAACCGGTTCTGGCGTGCCGACCCGGCACGGGCACGCACGCGCGGTGGCACCGGCCTCGGGCTGTCCATCGCGGTGGAGGACACGACCTTGCACGCCGGGACGCTCGATGCCTGGGGCGAGCCCGGCCAGGGGTCGGTGTTCCGGCTGACCCTGCCCAAACGAGCCGGTGACCGCCCGGGACGGTCTCCGTTGCCGCTGGTGCCGTCGGAGCGGCTCCCGATGCCGGTCGGTGCGCCGTACGCGCGTCATCCGCATGACCACCGGCGAGGTGGCGTGTGAAGGTCCACCTGATCCCTCGCCTGGTCGCGGCGGTCGCGCTGCTCGCGGCAGCCGCCGGCTGCGTGTCGATCCCGGAGAGCTCGTCCGTCCAGGCCGGGCGGGCCCTGGGGGCGCAGGACGAGCGGCCGTTGAGCAGCAACGTGCCGGACGGACCACGGCCGGGTGCAGGGCGCAAGGAGATCGCCGCCGGGTATCTCGCTGCCATGCTGGCGTTTCCGCCGTCGCCGGATGTCGTACGCCAGTTCCTCACGCCGTCGGCGGCTGCCGAGTGGAGCCCGAACGACCGCCTGGTCGTCTACACCGACTCCGACCGGCCTCGCGTTGCCGAGAAGGCCAAGTCGGTGGTGTTCAACGCCCAGGCGCTGGGCTCGCTCGATGACCGGGGCAGGTGGTCGACCGCCAAGAGCGCCGCGGCCGTGATCAAAGCCGCGTTCACCATGAGCAGGGTCAACGGCGAGTGGCGGTTGCGCAACCCACTGCCGGGCTCGTACGTCGATCAGGACTACTTCCTGACCTACTACGGCTCGTTCTCGCTGTACTTCTTCGACCCGGCCACGAAGATCCTGGCTGCCGATCCGGTCCACATGCTGCTCGGTGACAGTCTCGCCACCGCGCTGGTCAAGGACCTGCTCCGAGGGCCGACGCCCGACATCGCGGGAGCGGTGAGCAGCAGCGTCCCGTCGACCGCTACCGTCGACGTCGGAGTCTCGATCTCCCCCCAGGGAGTGGCCGAGGTCCCCATGAGCGACGACATCCTGAAGCTGTCGTCCAACGACCGGAGACTGTTCGCCGCGCAGCTGGCCTGGACCCTGCGGCCTCTCCAGGAGATCAAGACCATCATCGTGACCGTCCGGGGAACGCGCATCGACCTCGGGGTCGGGAAGCAGATCAGCATCGACGACTTCTCCGGCTATGACCCGGCCGGGTTGGCGTCGAGCCGGCAGCTGTACGGACTCACCAACCAGGGACTGGTTGCCGTGTCCGACACCGAGACGGTCACGGTCGCCGGCCCGATCAAGGAGGCCTCCCGTGGAGCGCGTTCGGCGGCGGTCGACCCCGACGGAACCGAGGCCGCCGTGGTCAGCGGCGACGGCAGCACCGTCACGGTCGCCGGCCTGGGTGCGGCGGCCACGGGGACCAGCGTCTGGTTCCGTGGCGGCGACTCCGTCCTGAAGCCCTCGTGGGACATCTACGGCGCGCTCTGGCTGGTCGAGAACACGCCCGAGGGAGCCCGGTTGTTCGTGGCGAACAGCAGCGGGGCCCGTGAGGTGGATGCGCCCGGCCTCACCGGCAGGTCGGTCCACAGCATCGCCGTGTCCCGTGACGGCATCCGGCTGGCGGCAGTCGTGGGCCGGGCCGGACATCGGCACCTGGTCATCTCGGTGATCGCCCGTGATCCACAGGCACCGGCCACTGTGTCGCTGACCAAGGCGCAGCGGGTGTTGACGGCGGGCATCCCGCCGCAACGGGTCTCACGGGTCAGCTGGTTCAGCCCGACCTCGGTGGCGGCGCTCGGCGACGTGGCCGGCGGCCAACCCGAACCGTCCGAGTTCAGCATCGACGGCTCGCTCGTCACGCCGTTCGGCGGCTTCCTGCCGATCAAGCCGACCAGCCTCGCGGCTGGCCCCAACAGTGACTCCCCGGCCGTGATCGGCGACTCCCGCGGTCACGTGTTCGTGCAGACCCCGGACTCCCAATGGCTCCAGACCGGTGGGCGGGCGAAGATCCGCGACCCGTTCTACCCCGGCTGACCCCGGCTGCCGCGTTCCACAGCCCGTTCCGTCCTCGGCCGGCGTCCCCAAGCGCCGCCGTCCGGACAACGCGACGGCGGCTGCGACGACGACCCTGTCCGGATGGATCTCGCTAGAGCCGTAGCCGCCGGAGCGGACCTGCTCCTCGGCATGGCCTGCGTGGGCTGCGACCGGCCGGGCCGGTCCCTGTGCGGAACCTGCGCGGTTGCCCTGGTCGACGGGCCGCCGTTCCGGACGGTGCCGAGGCCGTGCCCGGACGACCTGCCACCGGTCTGGGCCTCGACCGAGTACGCCGGTGTGGCCCGCGCGGCCCTGCTGGCACACAAGGAGGAAGGACGGCTGTCCCTGGCCCGGCCGCTCGGGGCGGCGCTGGCGCTGGCGGTGGTCGGGCTCCTGGCCGCAGCCGACGCCGAGCTTCGCGAACCCGTCCGGCTCGTGCCGGTGCCCTCTCGACGGGGGGTCATCCGGGAGCGTGGCCACGATCCCCTGCGGCGGATCACCGCAGCGGCCGGCCGTGTCCTGCGGCGTACCGGGGTCACAGCGGCGCCCACACCGTGGCTGTCCGTGGTCCGTGCGGTCACCGACCAGTCAGGTCTCGGCGCCGAAGAGCGGGCACAGAACCTGCGGGGCGCGTTCACCTGTCGGCCAGGAGCCACCGGCCCGTCGATCATCGTCGACGACATCATCACCACTGGGGCCACTGCCGCCGAGGCGAGCCGGGCGATCGGCGCGGGTGGCGGGAGTGTGCTCGGCGTCGCTGTCGTGGCCGCAACACGTCGTCGGTGGCCGTCCTAGTCCGTCCGGTCCGCTGTTCGGTGGTCCGGTATCGGTCCTCACCGTGAGCGGCTAGGGTCGACTCATGGCACCCGTCCGGGTCCGTGGTTGCGTCGATGGGGTCTCGCTCGCGCGGGATGACCGCCGACAAGCCGATGCCAGCCGCAGGCAAAACGGCCCACGTAAGTCCGTCGCGGTCGCTGGTCGAGCGCGCCGGACGATCACGGAGCGGCTTAGCAGTAAGTCCTGCCTCGGTGGGGGTCAGATGCCCCCAGCAACCGGGAGAAGGCCAGTAGTGGCACCAAGCTGCGACCGTCTCAGCAGGCGAGTGTGGGGTCGAAGACCAGGTCGGACGGGCGGGTGCCACCTTCTCGACGGACGTGCTCGCACCGCTTGCGACGTCGTCACCGTTCCCAGCACTTTCACGTCGGAGCATCACCGCATGGGCGTTGAGCCGGCTCGGCCATGGGTCCAGTCAGCAGCGCTCTCATCTCGAAGGAGGCACGTGTGGACGTCGTGGTCAAAGGTCGTCACTGCGAGATTTCAGACCGTTTCCGGAGTCATGTCGAGGAGAAGCTGACCCGGCTCGAGAAGTACGACCAACGCGTCATCCGCGTCGACGTCGAGGTATCCCAGGAGGCCAATCCTCGCCTGTCCGACCAGCACGTCCGCGTCGAGATCACGATTCGCAGCAAGGGCCCGGTCATCCGTGCCGAGGCAGCGGCCGAGGACAAGATGACCGCACTCGACAAGGCGGTCGACCGCCTCAGCGCCCAGGCGCGCAAGGCCGCTGACCGTCGCCGGATCCACCACGGCGCGCGCAACCCCACCTCGCTCGCGCACGCGATGGCCCAGGCGGACGGCGACGCGGTACGCCGGACCGAGCCGGACGACGACGACCTCGAGCACAAGGAGGGGCCGATCACGGTCATGGGCGACGGTCCACTCGTCGTTCGTGAGAAGACTCATCCAGCCGTACCGATGACGCTGGACCAGGCGCTGTACGAGATGGAGCTCGTCGGTCACGACTTCTACTTGTTCATCGACAAGGAGAACGAGCAGGCGTCGGTCGTGTACCGGCGCAAGGGTTACGACTACGGCGTCATCCGGCTCTCGGATTGACGCCCGGGGAGCAGGCGGGCAAATCAACCGACCAAGGGCGGGAGCCACCCTCATCTGACATGATTTCCGCCATGGACGAGGTCGCCGAGCTGCCACCACGACGCGAACCGATTCGCGTCGTGGTCGTCGACGACCAAGAGCTCTTCCGCCGCGGACTCATCATGCTCGTCGCGGCAGAGGACGACATCGAAGTCGTGGGCGAGGCGTCCGACGGCGACGAAGCCGCTGAGATGTCGGCCGCGACGGTCCCCGACATCGTGCTCATGGATGTCCGGATGCCCAAGCGGTCCGGGATCGAGGCCTGCCGCACGATCAAGCAGGTGGCCCCGTCGGCCAAGATCATCATGTTGACGGTCTCCGACGAAGAGGGCGACCTCTACGACGCCATCAAGAACGGCGCGTCGGGCTACCTGCTCAAGGACGCCTCGATCGACCAGGTCGCCCAGGCCATCCGGCTGGTTGCCGACGGTCAGTCGCTGATCAGTCCGTCCATGGCAGCCAAGCTCCTCGAGGAGTTCAAGACGATCTCACGGGTCGGAGCGAAGCCTGACACGATCGTGCCCAAGCTCACTGATCGCGAGCTCGAGGTGCTCAACCTGGTCGCGCACGGGCTCAACAACCGAGAGATCGCCCGGGACCTCTTCATCAGCGAGAACACCGTGAAGAACCACGTCCGCAACATCTTGGAAAAGCTGCAGCTGCACTCCCGGATGGAGGCTGTGATGTACGCGGTGCGCGAGAAGCTCCTCGACATCCCGTGATGTCGGCCCGCCCTGGCACCATGTGCTGATGGTTGAGCCGCCTCCTGCCCGCGAGTCACTGAGCCGCTCTCAGGCACGGCGGGTCGCGCTCGCCGCGCAGGGATTCCTCGACCCGCGCCACACCACACCGACGATGCGCACGATGACCCGCACGGTGCAGCGCACCGGAGTGCTCCAGATCGACTCGGTCAACGTGCTCCAACGGGCCCACTTCATGCCGCTGTTCAGCCGGATGGGTCCCTACGACGTGTCGCTCCTCCAGCGCGCGTCGAGCACCCCACCGCGGCGGCTGGTCGAGTACTGGGCACACGTGGCCGCCTATATGCCGGTCGAGCTCTGGCCCCTCATGCGGCACCGGATGGACAAGGTCGACACGATGGCCTGGGGCGGGCCGCGCAGCATCGCGGCGCGCAAGCCCGACCTCGTCGCCGGAGTGCTTCAGGACGTCAAGTCCAGCGGCCCGGTCACGGCGCGCGACATCGACGACGACCTGCCGAAGGCCAAGGTCGACTGGGGCTGGAACTGGTCGGAGGTCAAGCAAGCGCTCGAATACCTCTTCTTCGCCGGCCAGGTGACAGCGGCGGGCCGCAACAGCGCGTTCGAGCGCCGCTACGACCTCCCCGAGCGTGTCATCCCCGCGCACATCCTGGCGCAACCGGTCCCCACCGCCGCCCAGGCGCACATCGAGCTGATCCGTCGCGCCGCGATCTCTCACGGGATCGCGACCGAGTTCTGCCTGCGCGACTACTACCGGATGGGCCCGGACGAGTCCAAGCCTGCCGTCGCCGCACTGGTCGAGGCAGGCGAGCTGCTCCCGGTGTCGATCGAGGGGTGGAAGACGCCCGCCTACCTCCATCGCGACGCCCGGCTGCCCCGCCGGGTCGACGCCCGTGCCCTGCTCAGTCCCTTCGACCCGGTGGTGTGGGAGCGCAGGCGCACGGAGCACCTGTTCGGCTTCCACTACCGGATCGAGATCTACGTCCCCGAGCCGAAACGGGTGTACGGCTACTACGTCCTGCCCTTCCTGCTGGGCGAGCAGCTCGTCGGCCGCGTCGACCTCAAGGCCGATCGCAAGGCCGGCGTTCTCGTCGTCAAGGGTGCGTACGCCGAGCCGGGCGCCCCCGACGAGACGGTGCCCGAGCTGGCCGCTGCACTGATCAGCCTCGCGGGGTGGCTCGGGCTGTCCTCGATCCGCGTCGAGGCGCGCGGCGACCTGAGCCCCCGGCTCACCCGCGCGGTCGCCTAAGATGGGCGACGCCCGCCCCTGAGTCCGGGGGCCGGGCCCGTGTAACGACATCAGGAGCCACCCAGTGCCCGCATTGCTCGACAAAGTCCTCCGGATCGGCGAAGGCAAGCAACGCCGCAAGCTCGAGGCCGTCGCCGTGATGGTGAATGCCGTCGAGGACGACTTCACCGCGATGACCGACGACGAGTTGCGCGGCCAGACCCAGGAGTTCAAGGCGCGGCTCGCCGCGGGAGAAACCATCGACGAGATCATGCCCGAGGCATTCGCGACCGTGCGCGAGGCAGCCCGTCGCGTGCTGGGCCAGCGGCCGTACGACGTCCAGGTGATGGGCGCCGCCTGCATGCACTTCGGCAACATCGCCGAGATGAAGACGGGCGAGGGCAAGACGCTCGTCGCCACCCTGCCCGCCTACCTCAACGCGTTGAGCGGTGAGGGCGTGCACGTGGTCACGACCAATGACTACCTGGCCAAGTACCACGCCGAGTGGATGGGCCGGATCTACCACTTCCTCGGCATGAGCGTCGGCATGGTGCTTCCGCAGATGACCTCGGAGGCGCGCCGCGAGGCCTACCACGCCGACATCACCTATGGCACCAACAACGAGTTCGGCTTCGACTACCTGCGCGACAACATGGCCAACCGGATCGAGGAGTGCGTCCAGCGCAGCCACCACTACGCGATCGTCGACGAGGTCGACTCGATCCTCATCGACGAGGCGCGCACGCCGTTGATCATCTCCGGCCCGTCGGAGGACGAGGTCAAGTGGTACGGCGAGTTCTCCTCGCTCGTGCAGCGGATGCACAACGAGGTCGACTACGAGTTCGACGAGAAGAAGCACACGGTGTCCGTGCTCGAGGACGGCATCACCCGGGTCGAGGACCACCTCGGCATCGAAAACCTCTACGACGCGGTCAACACGCCGCTCATCTCGTTCCTCAACAACGCGATCAAGGCCAAGGAGCTGTTCCGCAAGGACCGCGACTACATCGTCGTCGAGGGCGAGGTGCTGATCGTCGACGAGCACACCGGTCGCGTGCTGCATGGTCGTCGCTACAACGAGGGACTCCACCAGGCGATCGAGGCGAAGGAGGGCGTCCAGATCCGCGAGGAGTACCAGACGCTCGCCACGATCACCCTGCAGAACTACTTCCGGCTCTACGACAAGCTCGCCGGAATGACCGGTACGGCCATGACCGAGGCGTCGGAGTTCGACAAGATCTACAAGCTCGGCGTGATCCCGATCCCCACCAACCGCCCCATGATCAGGGACGACCAGCCCGACTTGGTCTACCGCACGGTCGACGCGAAGTACCAGGCGATCGTCGACGACATCACCGAGCGCCACGCCAAGGGTCAGCCGGTGCTGCTCGGAACCACCTCCGTCGAGAAG
This sequence comes from uncultured Actinomycetota bacterium, assembly GCA_963750495.1. Classification (GTDB taxonomy): domain Bacteria; phylum Actinomycetota; class Actinomycetes; order Propionibacteriales; family Nocardioidaceae; genus JANLYC01. The sequence goes on along the minus strand of CAVVQV010000004.1, from coordinate 1,029,074 downwards.
TCCGAGCACGTCTCAGGACTGCTCAAGCGTCGCGGTGTCCCGCACACGGTCCTCAACGCCAAGCACCACGAGAGCGAGGCGCACGTCGTCGCTCAAGCCGGGCGCAAGGGTGCCGTCACGGTCGCGACCAACATGGCCGGCCGCGGCACCGACATCATGCTCGGCGGCTCGGTCGAGTTCCTCGCCGACGAGGAGCTGCGACGCCAGGGTCTCGACCCGCTCGAGCACTCCGAGGAGTACGAAGCAGCCTGGCCCGCCACGCTCGAGAAGATCGAGGCGCAGGTGGCGGCCGAGCACGACGACGTCAACGACGCCGGCGGGCTCTACGTCGTGGGCAGCGAACGTCACGAGTCGCGCCGCATCGACAACCAGCTGCGTGGTCGCTCCGGCCGCCAGGGCGACCCGGGGGAGTCCCGCTTCTACCTGTCGCTCGAGGACGACCTGATGCGGTTGTTCAAGTCCGACTGGGTCGACTGGGTCCTCACGACCATGAAGATCCCCGACGACGTCCCCATCGAGAACAAGCGCGTCACCGGCGCGATCGCGTCCGCCCAGGCGCAGGTCGAGAGCCAGAACTTCGAGACCCGCAAGAACATCCTCAAGTACGACGACGTGATGAGCCGGCAGCGCGAGGTCATCTACGGCGAGCGTCGCCAGGTGCTGGCCGGCGCGGACCTCGGCGACCAGATCCGCGGGATGCTCGACGACACCATCGAGGCGTACGTGCACGGTGCCACCGAAGGGTTTCCGGAGGAGTGGGACCTCGACGCGCTGTGGACGGCGCTCAGGACCCTGTACCCCGTCGCTGTCACACAGGCCGAGCTCGAGGAGCAGGCCGGTGGGCTCGAGGGGCTGACCCGGGAGATGCTGACCGAGGAGCTCACCGCCGACGCCCACTCCCGCTACGCCGCCCGCGAGGAAGCCCTCGGCGAGGAGGTCATGCGCGAGCTCGAGCGGCGAGTGCTGCTGTCGGTGCTCGACCGCAAGTGGCGCGAGCACCTCTACGAGATGGACTACCTGCGCGAGGGAATCGGGCTGCGGGCGTACTCTCAGCGCGACCCGCTCGTCGAGTACCAGCGCGAGGGCTTCGAGCTGTTCAGCGCGATGATGGACTCGATCAAGGAGGAGTCCGTCGGCTATCTGTTCAACGTCGAGGTCACGATCGACGAAGAGCCCGACGTCGACGCCGCAGCTCCGACAGATGAGCAGCCGGAGCTCCACGACGCCGACGAACACCGTCCGCACATCGTCGCCAAGGGGCTCGCCGCACCCTCGACGCCGAAGAAGCTGTCGTACTCGGCTCCCACGGTCGACGGCGACGCAGGCACGATGGTCCAGGCCGAGGAGGCCGCCGACGAGTTCGCCGGCGTCTCTCGCAACGACCTGTGCCCGTGCGGGTCGGGTCGCAAGTTCAAGCGCTGCCACGGTGACCCCGCGCGACGTAACGGCTGACCGACGCGAGGATCTCAGCCGAACGTGATGGCGGTGCACAGCCACCGCCCGCGGTGGAAGTCCAGCCGTGCTGCGACGGCGCGCGACCGGTTACCGAGCGTCACGCGGGCCGCGACCTCGGCCGTGTCGAGCGTCGAGCGACGCACGTGCACCGTGGCGACGTGCTGCCGCCCGGCCCGCACCTGGCCAGGCCTGCGGTGCTGCGCGACGCGGGCCCGTCGCTGCCGAAGGTCGTCGTACACCCGCGGGTCGGTCCAGCGCGCCAGCTGGGTGAGTGGACGGTCGCTGCTCACCACCTCGACGACCGCCTGCACGAACCGCGCCGCCCAGGGCTCGGGGTCCGGCACCGAGTCGGGATCGAGCAGCTGCTCCCGCTCACCTGTGACCAGCGTCAGCGTGCTCGGTCGCGGCCATGCCTCGAGACCATCGGCGAGCGGGTAGGTCAGGGCGAGTGCGCCCTGGGTGTAGGCCTCGGTCGGTGCGCCCTGGTGGTCGTCTCTCCACCGTCGCGCCGCCGGCGCTTCGACCGGCAGACGCGTCGACCGAGGTAGGGGTGCGGGCGTCGCAGCAGGGTGTGTCATCGGGTTACCTCCGGATGCGTGAGGAAAATGCCGGGGAAGATCAGGTCGGGATCGGTTCCGATGCGGTCGCGGTTCGAGCGGTAGAGCGCCCGGGTGAGCGTCGAGATCGAGGCGTCGTCGGCTGACCGCGGTAGCAGCCCCGTGGCGATGGTCCAGAGACAGTCGCCCGGTCGGACCCGGATGGTCGGTGCTGCCGTCGGTCGGTGCGCGGGAAGGTCCGGCAGGCGGAGACCCGTGAGCCGGTCCGTGCAGCTCGGCGGGCACGACTGCCCCTGACGGGCGGGCGCGCTGTGACCCGCGGCAGCGGTCGGCTCGGCCGCCGCCGCGAGCGAGCCGACCGTAGGCGGCAGGGTCAGACTGAGCCCGCAGAGCGCGAACGCCAGACGTCGTAAGCGGTAGGGGGCGGGCGACCAGCGCCAGGTGGTGCCGCGCGTGACCGCAACCAGCCCGGCCTCCACGACGGCCAGCATGAGGCAGCAGGCGAGCAGGGTGATGGCGGCGACCGCGAGCGGCAGGCACCAGCCCGCCACGACGTCGTCGATTGTGTTGTTTGAATCCATTTGCTTGGTTTAGCCTCTGCTTGAGGTCATCGTCAACCCTTTGTCCACAGCTGGAGGGGCGGTCTCCGGCGTCTCGGCATAACCTGCCGCCCATGCGTTGGGCCGAGCTGTTCGCCGACCTCGAGGGTCAGGCGGCGGCCTGGGAACGACGCGAGACCGACGCCGAGATCGCCGACCGCACCCGTGCGGAGCAGGGCACCGTGGCGTGGACACAGCGGCTCAGCGCGGCGATCGGCTCCGCGCTGGTCCTTCAGGTCCAGGGTGCCGGCGAGGTGGACGGCCGGCTTGCGGCGCTGGGGGCGGACTGGCTGCTGCTGGCCCAGCCGCCGGGCGGTGATGAGCTGCTCGTGCTGCTGCCGGCCGTGCTCGGCGTGCATGACCTGGGTCGCCGGGCGCACGCTGACCGGGCCCGCAGCCAGGTGCTGGCGCGGCTCGGCGTCGCAGCCCCGTTGCGGGCGATCGTCCGCGACCGGTCGAGCGTGCTGTGCCGCCTGCGTGACGGCACCCAGCGGACGGGTACGCCGGAGCGGGTGGGCCTGGACCACGTCGACCTGGTACTGCGGGACACCGGCAGGGACTCCGACAGGGGTCGGGGCCGACTGGCAGTGCCGTTCTCGGCGCTTTCGACGCTCACCCGCGCCCCGAGTGACTGGTACTGAGGGGAACCCCCCCGGGGGGGGGGGGCACCTAGTCGAGGTAGGCCGCGTCGTCGTCGGCGGTGACGAGGTCGGGACGCGTCTCGTCGCCGACGAAGGGGTGGTCCTTGATGTACTGCGCGGTGGACGTGTAGGCACCGGCGATGTAGGCCTCGAGCGCGTCGATCTCGACGCGCCACTGTCCACGCCCGCCGACCTTGATCGCCGGGAGGTCGCCGCGCCGCACGAGTGCATACGCCTGTGCCACCGAGATGTTGAGGACCTGCGCGACGTCGGCCAGTGCCAGGAAGCGTGCGCGGGGGTGGTCGGACATGCGGTGGATTGTGCCACGGCCGTCGCGGAGCCTGGTCTGCACAGGTCGAAGCTGTGGAGAACTCTTCACACGCCGGTGACGATGTGGCAAGAATGTCCTTCATGTCGCTCTCGCACCGCGACGTCTCCCGTCCGTCCAGTGCCGACCGGACCGGGGAGCGCGCCGGACTCTCGCCGCCCGCACAGCGTGTCCGGCTGCATCGTTGGCGGGACCCGCGTCTGTGGCTCGGCGTCGCGCTGGTCGTGTCCTCGGTGGCCGTCGGGGCGGCCTTGTTCGCGGGCGGGCGTGACCGCATCACGGTGTGGGCCACGACCAGTGACCTGCGGGCGGGCATGGAGGTCACCCGGGCGGACCTGCGCGCGCAGCGAGTCGACTTCGCCGATCCGTCGACCGCAGACCTGTACTGGTCGGCTGCCGAGCCGCCGCCACCCCACGCCATCCTCACGCGGGACGTCAACGCGGGCGAGCTGCTGGCGGTCGACGCCGTACGCGAGTCCGGTGGCGTGCCGGACCAGCTGCCGCTCGCGGTCGGTCCTGGCGGCATCCCGTCGGGACTGCAGGTCGGTGGAACGGTCGACGTCTGGGCCGTACCGTCGAGGTCCGCCGGAGCGGGCGGTTATCGAGGCTCCAGGCGTGTCCTCGACGGTGTCACCGTGACCGCTCTCGGCGGCGGCGCAGCGAGTGGGCTCGACTCCCAGCGCCAGGTCCTCGTGGCGCTGCCGGACGGAGCCCAGGTGGGCCCCGTGCTCGACGGACTGCGTGATGCCGACGTCGTTCTGGTCAGGGTCGGCGGCTGAGCATGGCCGGCCCGGGTTCGTCGATCGGAGTCCTCGTCGCGGTCGGGAGCGCCGCGTTCGAGGCAGAGCTGCTGGCGGCGGCTGACCGAGGACGCCTGCACGTCGTGCGTCGCTGTGTCGACGTTCCCGACCTGCTCGCCACTGCCGCCACCAGGCAGGCCGAGGCGGCCGTCGTCTCAGCACAGCTGCGGGGGATTGACGCAACGGTCGTCGCGCGCCTGCAACGCGAGGAGGTCCAGGTGCTGGGCGTGACGACCGGTGATGAGGACGCGACCGCCGATGAGGCACGGCTGCGTCGGCTCGGGGTGCACCGGGTCTTCGACGCCGGTCGGCTGGACCTGCTCGAGGAGCTGGTCGACGATGCCTGTACGGCGACCTCCGCGGCGAACCCGTCGGCGACGTGGGATGCGGCTGACCGCGTCGACGAAAGGAGTGAACCGGCCGCTGAGCCGCCGGCGCCGGTCCTGGCCGTGTGGGGTCCCACCGGGGCGCCTGGCCGTACGACCGTGTCGTGCGGGATCGCCGCAGCAGTGGCGGGGCTCGGCAGGCGGACGCTGCTGGTCGACGCCGACGTCTACGGCGGCTCGGTCGCCGCCATGCTCGGGCTGCTCGATGAGTCGTCCGGTCTGCTCGCCGCCAGCCGAGCCGCGAACCATGGCGAGCTGCGCCAGGACGTGCTCATCCGTAGTGCCCGTGCGATCACGCCGACGTTGCGGGTGCTCACCGGTCTTCCGCGCGCCGACCGGTGGGTCGAGGTGGGAAGCATCCTCATCCGGCGGGTCCTCGACACGGCGGCACAGGTCAGCGACGCGGTCGTCGTGGACTGTGGTTTCAACCTCGAGTCGGACGAGGAGCTCTCGTACGACACGGTGGCACCACGGCGCAACGGCGCCACCCTCGAGGTGCTGGAGCGAGCCGACACGGTGGTCGCCGTCGGGGGAGCGGACCCCGTCAGCCTGGGCCGGCTCATCCGGGGCGTGCACGACCTGCGCTCCGCACTTCCCGGCGTCACCCCCCGCCTGGTGCTCAACCGCTCCCGGGCCAGCCTTGGCTGGTCCGATGCCGAGATGGCGGCCATGGTCACCCGGGCCACCGGCCTGTCGGTGACAGCCACGCTGCCGGCCGACCCCACCGCGTGCGACCACGCGCTGGTCCATGGCCGCACCCTCGGTGAGTGCGCCCCGGAGTCACGGCTGACCCGGCGGCTCGCAGCGCTGGCCGCGGAGCTGTTCAGGTTGTCGCCGCCGGCCCGACCGGTCAGGAGGAGAAGAGCAGGAACAGCCCGGTGAGCGTGTACGCAACCATGAGGCCGAGCATCGGGAGCTGGCCGAGGACGACGTGTCGCTTCGGCAGCAGCCGCACGGCGCGGTCGTGCGCCGCGATGATGCCGAGCACGTGACCGGTCACGACGGCGACGACCTTGGTGACCGCGAGGGCGGTGGGGTGCTGGTAGATGGCGAACTTGTCGACCCCATCGAGGAATGACGTCAGGGTCCAGCCGCGGGAGAGGGGATCCCCGAGAAGCTGCAGCGCGCCGAGACCGGTCGCGACGAAGAACGACAGGTAGTGGGCCACGATGTAGCCGACGACGATCGGCACCACCGAGTGCGCCATCAGGTCGGGGAGCCCACGCCGGTCGATCCCGCCGATTAAGCCGGTGGCGACGGAGGCGAGGCTGAACGTGACGAACACGATGGCACAGAACGCCAGCAGCGCCACGGTGTTGAGCAGCACGACGTGCCCGGTGAAGTGGAAGGAGAAACGCACCCAGCGTGCCGACTCCTTGAAGCTGTCGAACGCCGTCGAACCGAACAGCACGGCGACCACCGCGACGAGACCAGGTCGCGGACGCAGGCCGTCGAGGTTCTCGAGCGGGTTGCGCACGACCAGGACCCCATCAGTACGTCGGCCGAACGGTGACAGGCGCGCCACCAGGCCCGAGTACACCTCGAACGGGTCGGCGCGGGCGAAGAACGTGTCGCCGAAGACCGCGGCGCCGGCCACGAGCAGCGCGGCGATGACCGCGAACCAGAGTCGCACCGCCGACAGGCTGGTCGAGGTGTTCGGATCGACCAGCTCGAGGCAGACGAACCCGAAGAGGAAGACGGCCGCCGGCCAGTAGCCCCACCGGTCGGGGTAGGACCGCAGGCCGGCGCGCGGATCGGTAGCGGCTGCGGCCGCGATACCGCGGTGGATCCAGCGCAGCGGGTTGCACAGCCGGTAGATGCGGCCGAACAACAGGGCCGCCGGCACGAGGCCGACCCACAGGAGGGCGAACACCACCCCGAAGGTGGGGTTGATGAGTGTCTCGGAGCCGAAGACGGCGGCCATCGTGACCCAGGCCGTGAACGCGAGCGCGAGGAGAACGAGCACGGACCGGGTGATGGCGGAGTCGACGAAGCTCGCCAGCCACCTGGGCAGCGGGCGACCCGAGGCGTCCCCACGGAAACGCGGAGTGCGCCATGCCAACCCCAGCACCGCGAAGGAGATCAGCAGGGCCAGGGCGGCACCCGTGAACGCGTAGCTGGCCGGGATCGGGAGGTCCTGCGGTCCGCCGATGCCGTGCGCCAGCAAGATCTCGTGTCCGGGCTGGCCGCCGAGGAGGCTGTCAGGCACGACTGCCCCGCGAACCCGCGTCAGCTGATCTCGAGCTTGAGGACAACCACCTCGAGCTCATGGGACTCCACCACGATGGTGCCCGGAACGTCGATGGTGAACGTGAACTCCTTCTGGTTGGCACCGGCCGGGATCTCGAACTCGTACTCGGGCTCGGAGTGCACGTGCAGTTCGTCGGGCTCGTCGGAGGTCACGACCAGCCTGATCTCCTGACCGGTCGAGGCCTTGACCACCTCGCCCACGGGGTCGATCTGGCCGGCCGTCTCGGTGATGTTCACGATCACGGGCTTGTCCGACGAACCGCTGTCGTCGCTCGAGCAGGCGGTGGCCATCATGAGCAGCGGTACGGCTGCGCCGGCGATGGCGAGGCGGCGGGCGGGAGTGCGGCTCATGCGAGGTCCTCCGGTTCGGGCTGGGTCGGCGGGCTCCTCGGCACCCTACAGTCGCCGATGGCCGGCCCCGTTCGTCCATCCGACCATGACAAGATGAGCGTTCCCGGGAGTGACACGCTTCACCCCAAGCGTCTGCACGGAGAGGCTGCGATGCCGGAGCGATTGCGACCGTTGGACATGACGTTCCTGGCGATGGAGTCGGCCAGGACACCGATGCACGTGTCCACGCTCGACATCTTCGAGACCCCGGACGATGGCTTCGACCATGCGCGGCTGGTCGCGCTCATCGACGATCGGATCGCGTTCGTCCCTCGCTACCGGCAGAAGGTCCGCACCGTCCCGGGCTGGGTCGCCAATCCCGTCTGGGTCGACGACGAGGACTTCGACCTCGCCTACCACGTACGACGGTCGGCGCTGGCGCGTCCCGGCTCGATGGACCAGCTGCGTGATCTCGTCGCCCGGATCACGAGCCGACGGCTCGACCGGGATCGACCGTTGTGGGAGGTCTACCTCGTCGAGGGTTTGGAGGGCGGGCGGTATGCCGTCCTCTCCAAGTCGCACCAGGCCCTGGTCGACGGTACGACGATCGACCTCGCCCAGCTGATCGTCGACGACACCCCGCAGGCACCCAAGACCCCCGATGTCGGCTGGCACGCCGAGCGGCGTCGTGGTGGCCTCGAGCTGCTCGGTGACGCGGTCGCCGACTCGCTGCGAGATCCGGCGGCAGCGGGCGACAACCTGCGCGGCCAGCTCGTCTCGGCCGCCTTCGCCGCAGACCGGCTGAGGAACTGGGCCGGCCAGCTGTCCGGCACCAGGCCCGCCGTTCCGCCTGGCCCGCTCGGCGGCCGGCCGTCCGAGCAGCGACGGTTCGTCACGGTCGAGACGCGGCTGGCGGCGTACCGGAAGGTCCGGCTCGAGCACGGCGGCTCGGTCAACGACGTCATCCTGGCCACGATCGCAGGGGCGCTGCGCGGCTGGTTGCTGACGCGCGCGGAGTCGGTGACGACCTCGACGCGGATCAAGGCGATGGTCCCGATGAGCGTGGTCGACGACGAGTTCGCCGAGCCGACCTCGCTCGGCAGCCAGGTGACACCGCACCTGCTGATGCTTCCGGTGGGCGAGGCCAGCCCCGTCATGCGGCTGCACCAGGTGTCGTACGCGTTCAAGGCGCACAAGGAGACCGGACGGGCCGTGGCCGCCAGCAAGCTCGCCGAGATCGCCGGCTTCGCTCCGTCGACGTTTCATGCGCTCGGTGCGAGAGTGGCCGCAGGTCACCCGCTGCGTAGCTTCTCGCTGGTGATCACGAATGTCCCGGGTCCGCAGTTCCCCTTGTACGCCGAGGGATCCCGGCTGCTCGCCAGCTACCCGGTGCTCCCGCTCCTGCCGGGCCAGGCGCTCGCGATCGGCGTGACTTCGTATGACGGCAAGGTCTTCTACGGTCTCGACGGCGACCGCGATGCGCTGCCCGACCTCGACGTACTCGGCACGTGTATCAGTGAGTCGCTCGACGAGCTGGTCGACGCGTCGTCCGCGGCCCGGCCCCGGGCGCCGCGGGGCAAGGTCCAGAAGAAGACAGCCACCAGACGGCGGACGACGCCGTCGAGGACGAAGGGTTCCTGATGCGCGTCTACGTTCCGGCCACCCTCGACCGGCTGCGCAGCTGGTACGACTCCAGCGTCCTCGAGTCGCCGGTCGCTGCGTATGCCGCGACCGAGTCGGTCCGCAGGACGATCCCGGACCTCGGAGACGACGAAACGGAGTACGCGATCGTCTCGGCCGCAGCCGAGGCCTCCCGACAGCTGCTCACCGAGGACTTCCACCGAGAGGGTCGTCGCGTCGTGGTCGTCGCCGAGATGCCCTACGCATCGGTCGAAGAGGATGCGGATCATCCCGGTGCGGTGACGGTCGTGGCACCGATCGAGCGGGAGCAGATCTCTGCCGTGCTGGCGGACGGTCAGGCCGTCGCGCTCACCGGACACCTCGACGACCTGTCCTGGTTCGCCACCCAGGAGATTCCACAGTTGCTAGCCTCGAATGCAGGAGACTAGGGAGGGCCACATGCAGGCGATCTGGAAGGGCACGATCTCATTCGGCCTGGTCACGATCCCGGTCAAGCTCTACTCCGCGACCGAGGAGCGCGACATCTCGTTCCGCCAGGTGCACGAGGAGGACGGCGGCCGGATCCGCTACCGCCGGGTGTGTGAAATCGATGGTGAAGAGGTGCCCTACTCCGACATCGGCAAGGGCTACGAGATGCCCGACGGGCGCATGGTGATCCTGACCAACGAAGACTTCGCCGGGCTGCCGCTGCCGACCGCCAAGGCCATCGAGGTGCTCGAGTTCGTGCCGCTGGAGCAGGTCGACCCGCTCTACTTCTCCAAGGCGTACTACCTCGGTGCTGACGGCGGCCCGGGTGGCAAGCCGTACGTGCTGCTGCGCGATGCCCTGACCAAGACCCAGCAGTGCGCTCTCGTCAAGGTGGCGATCCGCACCCGTGAGGTGCTGGCCCTGCTGCGCGAGAAGGACGGCGCACTGGTGCTGCAGACCATGCTGTGGCCCGACGAGGTGCGTGAACCCAGCTTCGCGGCGCCCAGTGACGACATCGAGATCCGCAAGCAAGAGGTCACGATGGCCGAGTCGTACATCGCCACCCTGCAGTCGGAGTTCGACCCCGAGCGCTACCACAGCGACTACCGCGAGGCGCTCGAGAGGCTCGTCGAGGCCAAGGCTGAGGGCCTGCCGATGCCCGAGGTCGAGGAGGAGGACGGCGAGACCGCCGAGGTCGTCGACCTGGTCGCTGCCCTACGTGCGAGCGTCGACGCCGCCAAGAAGCGTCGCGCCGAAGCGGGCGGGGGTGGGGACTCCGCCGCCGGGAAGTCCACGAGCTCGGGTGCCGCCAAGAAGGCAGCGGCCAAGAAGACGGCCAAGAAGGCCGCGTCGAAGAAGGCGGCATCGAAGAAGGCCGCGCCCAAGTCCTCGAAGCGGACGACGGCCAAGAAGACCGCGAGCAAGTCGACCAAGAAGACCGCCAGGAAGTCCGCCTGACCCGTGGGGTGACGGGTCCGGCCCCGAGGCTTCCACGTCGTTTCACATGCCCGCACCAGGCGTGGAAAGATGCGTCACATGGACGCCTTCTCGACTGTTCCCACGCCGATCAACGAGCCCAACCTCGACTACGCACCGGGAAGCCCCGAACGCGCCGCGCTCGAGCAGAAGCTCGTCGAGCTCCAGAAGTCCGAGGTCGAGCTCACGGCAACGATCGGTGGCCAGCACCGGATGGGCAAGGGCGAGGAGCTCGACGTCGTCCAGCCGCACAACCACCAGAGCCGGCTGGGCGTCACCCGGGGCGCTACGGCTGCCGACGCCAAGGCGGCGATCCGCGCCGCCCGCGAGGCTGCGCCGGCCTGGCGGGCGATGGCCTTCGAGGACCGGGCGTCGATCATCCTCAAGGCCGCAGACCTACTGGCCGGGCCGTGGCGAGCCACCCTCAACGCGGCTACCATGCTCGGCCAGTCCAAGACGGCCTGGCAGGCCGAGATCGATGCCGCCTGTGAGCTGATCGACTTCTGGCGTTTCAACGTGCACTTCGCCCAGCAGATCCTGCGCGAGCAGCCGATGGCCAACTCCAAGGGCATCTGGAACCGCACCGACCACCGCCCGCTCGAGGGTTTCGTCTATGCGATCACGCCGTTCAACTTCACTGCCATCGCCGGCAACCTTCCGACGGCCCCCGCCCTGATGGGCAACACCGTGCTGTGGAAGCCGTCGGTGACGCAGCAGTTCGCCGCACACCACCTGATGCAGCTGCTCGAAGAGGCCGGGATGCCACCCGGCGTCATCAACATGCTGCCCGGGCATGGCGCAGCTGTCTCCGAGGTCGCACTTCCGCATCCCGACCTGGCCGGCATCCACTTCACCGGTTCGACTCCGACGTTCCAGCACCTGTGGCGGAGCGTGGGCGACAACATCGCGTCGTACCGCTCCTACCCGCGCATCGTCGGCGAGACCGGCGGCAAGGACTTCGTGGTCGCGCACCCCTCGGCCGATCCTGACGTGCTCCGCACCGCCCTGGTCCGCGGTGCGTTCGAGTACCAGGGTCAGAAGTGCTCGGCGGCGTCGCGTGCGTACGTCGCCAAGTCGGTGTGGCGTCGCATGCGCAAGGACATCATCGCCGAGGTCGAGTCGCTCACGATGGGTGACGTCACCGACCTGTCGAACTTCATGGGGGCGGTCATCGACCGCCGCGCGTTCGACAAGCACAAGAAGGCGATCGCGCGGGCGAGGCGTTCGGGCAAGCTCGACATCGTCGCAGGAGGCATGACCGACGACTCCGTGGGCTACTTCGTCCGGCCCACCGTCATCACCTCGACCGACCCCACCGACGCGATGTTCGACACGGAGTACTTCGGACCGATCCTGGCCGTGCACGTGTACGACGACAACGACTACGAGAAGGCCGTCGACCAGATGGAGTCCTTCTCGCAGTACGCGTTGACCGGGGCCGTGATCGCACAGGACCGGGAGGCGGTCGCGTGGACGATGGAGCGCCTTCGGTTCGCTGCGGGCAACTTCTACATCAACGACAAGCCCACGGGAGCCGTCGTGGGCCAGCAGCCGTTCGGAGGCGCGCGGGCGTCGGGCACCAACGACAAGGCCGGCTCGGCCGCCAACCTCATGCGTTGGACCTCACCCCGGTCGATCAAGGAGACGTTCGCTCCGCCGAAGGACTACCGCTACCCGCACATGGGCTGAGGCGGACGGCCTCGCGAGCTGCCGGTCATCAGGCGCGAGCGGTCACGGTCCAGGCGCTCGCGGTGATCGAGAACGGCGGCGGGCCGAGCAGCTCCGCGCACCGGTCCCGTACGCGCTGCTGGGTGTCGTCGTCGAGCCTGGCCACGTACGCCCCGGAGGGCCCCACGCCGAACGTGTACGGCTCCCACCAGTCCTCGAAGGAGTCGAACCGGGGTGCCACGGTGAGCTTCGTCTCGTGGGGATCGGCAAACCCTGCCGCAATGAAGAGCTGTTGCAGGTTGCCCTCGCGCACACCCGCCAGGTCGGACTCGTCATGCACGTCGGGGTCGACATCGTGCGCCGCCTGCCAGAACAGGCTCAGCGGCCCTTCGGAGCCACTGTGGTCCCACACGTTGGCACCCACGAGGCCGCCAGGCCGGGTGACCCGACGCATCTCGCCGAGCCCGGCCACCGGATCGGACATGAAGTGCACCACGAGCTGGGCCAGCGCCACGTCGAAGGTGTCGTCGGCGAACGGTAGGTGCTCCGCAGGCGCTTCGTGCACTTCGACGTGCGGGAGTCGGTGTCTGAGCGCAGCCACGAAGGGCTTGGACGGGTCGCAGGCCGCGACATTGCCGCTGCCGAGACGGTCGGCGAGGACCGCCGTCAGCGCCCCGGGCCCGCAGCCCACGTCGACCGCGCGTTGATCGCTGTCGACCCCCGCGAGATCGGCCAGCAGCAGGGCCAGCGGTTCGGAGAACCTGCCCATGAAGCGGCTGTAGGCATCGCCGCTGACGTCGAACATCACGCGCTGACTTTAGCGGTGGACGCGACGGTACGGGAGGGTCAGGCGACGGCGGTGGACGGGAGCGTCGTGTCGAGGAACAGGTCCAGCAGGATCGCGGCTCCGCACGTCGTACAGCAGTAGGAACCGATGCCCGGGTCGAGCCCGTCGTCGGTGGGTAGGAGGATGCGTTCGGCAGCGCAGTCGGGGCAGTCCCGCACGACGCCGCTCATCATGAGCAGGTCGGCCGCCAACTCGGCTGTGTTCGTCATGCGTTCCACGGTGGCAGAGCCCACCGACAGTTCCGTCGAGCGACGCGCCGTCCGTGTGGCGGCGGCGTCGCCGGCCCGGGTCGATCAGGACAAGCGGGACGCGGCAGTCTCCTGCTCACGCCGGATGGCCGCGTAGATGCCCTTGGCCACCTCTGCCTCGATCTTCTTACCGACGAACGGGATCGAGACCTTGAGGTCACCCTCGATGCGCGTCACGACGGCCGTGCCGGTCGCCACGATGGCGGCGCTGCCGACCATCTTGGCCGGTTGTCCCTTGATCTCGACGACGAGCTCGGCCGTGCGCTGGCCATCGGCACCCGCGGCCGACCAGTCCTCGGTCTGGATCACGTCGACGGACTCACCGATCAGCTTCTTCATGAAGTCCGGGAGGTCAGCCGGCATCGTCCGGCTGATCACCACCCTCGACGTACCGTCGTCGTGCTCGTCGACCTGCACGTCGTAGTCCAGTGCATGCGTGGCCTCGCACACCGCAGCCCGGAAGTCCGGGTCGGTGGAGAGCTCGTACACCTCGGTGGGGCTGGTCGAAGCGGGGTAGGAGATGGTCGCGCTGATCTTCATGGCGGCATCATGCCATCGTCGCCCGGCCGCCCGGTCGGGTCCAGCGATAGCGTGGGTACCGTGACGAGCTCCGACGTGACCCGTGGCGACAGCAGCGCCGACCGACCCGAGCACGACCCCACGGTGGGGGCGTGGGAGGGCCAGGACATCAACTTCGGTGAGCAGGGTGCCAAGCTCACCTACGGCAGCTACCTGCAGCTCGGCAAGCTGCTCGACGCCCAGCAGCTCGAGTCCGAGCCACCGGCGCATGACGAGCTGCTCTTCATCACGATCCACCAGGTCTACGAGCTGTGGTTCCAGCAGCTTCTCCACGAAGCGAGCACGGCACGCGATGCCCTCGCCGACGGGCGGCTGTGGTGGGCCAAGCACCTGATGACCCGGATGCATGTGATCGAGCGGGTGCTCATCGACCAGATCGACGTCCTCGAGACGATGACGCCACAGGACTTCCTGACCTTCCGGCAGCTGTTGTCACCCGCGAGCGGGTTCCAGTCGGTGCAGTATCGGGAGCTGGAGTTCGTCTCCGGTGCCAAGGACGCCTCGTTCGTACGCCGTTTCCGCGGGTTGACAGACGACGAGCGGACCCGCCTGCAGCGACGTCTCGACGAACCCACGCTGTGGGATGCCTTCGTCGTGGTCCTGGCCGATCGCGGCCTTCCGACGGCCACGGACGAGGAGATCTCGGCGTCGCTGCGCACGGCTGCGCACGACCGGGAGCGGTATGCCGACGTCTGGGAGCTGGCCGAGGCTCTCATCCAGCACGACGAGCTGGCGGCGGCCTGGCGGGCTCGCCACGTGACGATGGTCGAACGGATGATCGGCACCAAGACCGGCACCGGCGGATCTTCGGGCGGCTCCTACCTGCGAAGCCGACTCCCGCTGCGCTACTACCCGCTGCTCTGGGATCTTCGTTCGGAGCTGTGAGGGCGACCCTGCGCACGCGAGGCGCCGCGCAGGACTAAGGTCAGTGGTGTCGCACAACGGGGTGCGACCACGGCCTTCGGGGCTCACCTCGAGGTGGTGTCGAGGTTCGCAGAACAGGTCATGTTGCATGCGCAGCAAGTTGGACGTCGCCAAGAACCAGCTCATCGACGATGCCGCGGCGTTGGCCGAGCACCGGCGCGCAGGCGTGGGACCGGACGTCGACGAGACCCGGCAGCTGCTCGAGCTGTTCTACCGTCACGTGGCCCCCGAAGACCTGGTCGATCGCAGCCCGGTCGACGTCTACGGTGCGGCGCTGAGCCAGTACCGCCTCGCGACCAACCGCCCGCAGGGCACCGCGGCCGTGCATGTGTTCACGCCCACGATCGACTCTAACGAGTGGGCCGCCGACGGGCACAGCGTGGTCGAGATCGTGACCGACGACATGCCGTTCCTGGTCGACTCCGTGACGATGGCGCTGACGGCCCAGGAACGCGCGATCCATGTCGTCATCCACCCGCAGCTGCTGGTGCGGCGCGACGTCACGGGAGCGCTTCTCGAGGTCTGCGACGGTGAGAGCGAGGAGCTCGAGACCTCGGCTGAGCTCATGCGCGAGTCCTGGATGCACATCGAGATCGGTCGCGAGACCCAGCCCGAGGATCTGGAGGCGATCGAAGCCGGCCTGGTCGCGATCCTGAGCGATGTCCGCGAGGTGGTCGAGGACTGGGACAAGATGCACGAGCAGGCGCTGCAGCTGGTGGCGGAGCTCGAGGAGAATCCACCCCCGTTGTCGGACAGCGAAGTCACCGAGGGCATGGCGTTGCTCCGGTGGCTGGCCGACGACCACTTCACGTTCCTGGGTTACCGCGAGTACCAGCTCCAGCAGATCGACGACGACGATGCCCTTCGAGCCGTCCCGGGTACCGGGCTCGGCATCCTGCGTGCCGACCAGGACATGTCGGCGTCGTACGGCAAGCTGCCGGCGAAGGTGGCGGAGAAGGCGCGCGAGAAGCAGCTGCTGATCGTCACCAAGGCCAACTCGCGCTCGACGGTTCACCGGCCCGCCTACCTCGACTACGTCGGCGTCAAGCGCTTCGACGCCAACGGCGACGTCGTCGGTGAGCGACGCTTTCTCGGGCTGTTCAGCTCGGCGGCTTACACCGAGAGCCTGACCCGCATCCCCGTCCTGCGGGACAAGGCACAACAGCTCATCGCCGGCGCCGGCTTCTCACCGATGAGCCACAGCGGCAAAGCCCTGATGGACATCCTCGAGACCTATCCCCGCGACGAGCTGTTCCAGACGTCCATCGACGAGCTGCTGCCTGTTGCCGAGGCGGTGCTACACCTGCGCGAACGCCGGCAGCTGCGGTTCTTCGTCCGGCGCGACACCTACGGACGGTTCCTCTCCTGCCTGGTCTACCTGCCACGTGACCGCTACACGACGCAGGTTCGCGAGCGGATGCAGGACATCCTCAAGAGCACGATGGGGGCGGACTCCATCGACTACACCGCTCGGGTCAGCGAGTCCGTGCTGGCCCGGCTGCACTTCGTGATCCGGGCGGCCCCGGGTCGGACGCTCAACGACTTCGATGAGAGCCAGCTCGAGACGAGGCTTGCCGACGCGACCCGGTCCTGGAACGACGACTTCCTGGTCGCCCTGAACGAGCAGTTCGGGGAAGAGGCCGGATCCCGGCTCGCGCGCACCTACGGTGATGCGTTCCCCGAGGCCTACAAGGAGGACTTCACGCCGCGCGTGGCGGCTGCCGACGTACATCGGATGGAGGAGGTCGGCGCCGAGCCGATCAGTCTCTCGTTGTACTCACCGGTCGACGCGTCCGAGGACGAGGCGCGGTTCAAGGTGTTCCGCATCGGCACTCCGCTCAGCCTGTCGCAGGTGCTGCCCGTGCTCTCGTCCATGGGCGTGGAGGTCGTCGACGAGCGGCCCTACGAGCTCGAGCGACCCTCCGACCACGCGTGGATCTATGACTTCGGCCTGCGTCGTTCGACCAAGATGCCCGAGGGGACGCGCGAGCTCTTCCAGGACGGGTTCATGGCCGTCTGGGCGGGGCTGGCGGAGAGTGACGGCTTCTCGGCACTGGTGCTCGACGGCGGCCTCGACTGGCGCAGGGTGTCGATCCTGCGGGCCTACGCGAAGTACTTCCGGCAGGGGGCGACGCCGTTCGGGCAGGGTTACATCGAGTCCTCGATCCGCGCCAACGTCTCCCTCGCACGACTGCTCGTCGAGCTGTTCGAGACCCGGTTCAGGCCCGGGCCCGACGAAGACCCGGCGGCCCTCGATCCCGAGACGCCGGAACGGGTCGACAAGGCGGCCGAGATCGAGCGTGCGATCCTGGCCGGTCTCGATCAGGTGGACAGCCTCGACCACGACCGGATCGTGCGCAGCTACCTCGCCGCGATCAAGGCGACCCTGCGCACGAACTTCTACCAGCCGGACGCCGACGGTCGGCCCAAGCCCTACATCTCCCTCAAGCTCGACACGTCGACGGTGCCGGACCTGCCCGACCCCAGGCCCGCGTTCGAGATCTTCGTCTACTCTCCGCGGGTCGAGGGCGTACACCTCCGTTTCGGCGCGGTGGCGCGGGGTGGGCTGCGCTGGTCCGACCGCCGTGAAGACTTCCGGACCGAGGTGCTCGGTCTCGTCAAGGCGCAGATGGTCAAGAACACCGTCATCGTCCCGGTCGGTGCCAAGGGTGGCTTCTACTGCAAGCAGCTTCCCGACCCGGCGGCCGATCGCGAGGCCTGGCTGGCCGAGGGAATCGCCTGTTACAAGACGTTCATCTGCGGGCTGCTCGACATCACCGACAACCTCGTCAACGGCGAGACCGTGCCACCAGCCCAGGTCGTGCGGCACGACTCCGACGACAGCTATCTCGTGGTGGCCGCCGACAAGGGCACGGCGACCTTCTCCGACATCGCCAACTCCGTCGCCAAGGACTACGGCTTCTGGCTGGGTGACGCGTTCGCGTCCGGTGGGTCCGTCGGCTACGACCACAAAGCGATGGGGATCACCGCGCGCGGGGCCTGGGAGTCCGTCCGGCGGCACTTCCGCGAGCGGGGGATCGACTGTCAGTCCGAGGACTTCACGTGTGTCGGCGTCGGTGACATGAGTGGCGACGTGTTCGGCAACGGCATGCTGCTGAGCGAACACATCAAGCTGGTGGCTGCGTTCGACCACCGCCACATCTTCCTGGACCCTTCACCCGACCCCGCGGTGTCGTACGCCGAACGCCGTCGGCTGTTCGAGCTGCCGCGTTCCAGCTGGGCCGACTACGACCGCGGCCTGGTGTCCGAGGGCGGTGGGATCTTTCCCCGGTCGGCCAAGGCGATCGCGATCTCGCCCGAGGTCGCGGCCGTGCTCGACCTCGACGCGACGACGACGACGTTGACGCCCGCCGAGCTGATGCGGGCGATCCTGGTCTCGCCGGTCGACCTGCTGTGGAACGGCGGCATCGGCACCTACGTCAAGGCCGCGTCCGAGAGTCATGCCGAGGCCGGCGACAAGGCCAACGACTCCATCCGGGTCAATGGAGCCGAGCTGCGCTGCCAGTCGGTGGGGGAGGGCGGCAACCTCGGCTTCACGCAGCGGGGGCGCATCGAGTACGCCACTGCCGGCGGCCGTATCTGCACCGACTTCATCGACAACTCCGCGGGGGTCGACACCTCTGACCATGAGGTCAACATCAAGATCCTGCTCGACGCCGTGATGCGCGCCGGTGACATGACCGAGAAGCAGCGCAACGAGCTGCTGGCGTCGATGACGGACGAGGTCGCCGACCTGGTGCTGCGCGACAACTACGACCAGAATCTCGCGCTGTCCAACTCCGCCGCGGTGGCTGCGTCGCTCATGCACGTGCACGAGGCCTGGATCCGGCGGCTCGAGAAGGGTGGGCTGCTCGACCGGGAAATCGAGTTCCTCCCGTCGGAGAAGGAGTTCCAGGCCCGCCGCGCTGCCGGCTCGGCCCTGACGGCCCCGGAGCTGGCAGTGTTGCTCGCCTACACCAAGATCGTGCTGGCTGACGAGCTCGCGCGGAGCAACCTGCCCGATGACCCTTTCCTGCACAGCGAGCTGGTCGGCTACTTCCCGAGCAAGTTGCAACAGAGCCTGCGCGAAGCGATGGTCTCGCACCCCCTGCGCCGTCAGATCATCGTGACGCAGGTCGTCAACGACCTGGTGAACTTCGCCGGGATCACGTTCTTCCACCGGCTCAGCCAGGAAACCAGCGCAACGGTCGACGACCTCGCCCGCGCGCACCTGGTCTGCCGGAAGGTCTACGGGGCGGACGAGCTGATCAGCCAGGTCGATGCCCTCGACAACCAGATCGACGCCGCCGTGCAGACCGACATGAGGCTCGCGGTCCGGACGCTGGTCGAGCGCGCTTCCCGCTGGCTCGTCAACAACCGGCGGCCGCCGCTCGACTCCGCGGGCACGGTGGCCCACTTCGGATCGGACATCCAGCGGGTGATGGCCGCCCTGCCGGACATCTTGACCGGCATCCAGGCCGAGGAGTTCGAGGGGCGGCTCAAGTCGCTCCAGAAGTCCGGCGTGTCGGCCGAGCTCGCGGCCGCCATCGCGGTGCTGCCTCCGGCGTACGCCGTGCTCGAGGTCGTCGAGATCGCTCGACGTGACGACATCGACGCGCTCGAGGTCGCGCGCGTGCACTCGGTGCTCGCCGACCGGCTGGGCCTGTCTGAGCTGATGGCCATGATCTATGACCTGCCCCGTGACGACAGGTGGCAGACGATGGCCAGGGCGTCGCTGCGTGACGACCTGCACGCCGTGCATGCGTCGCTGACTGCGCAGGTGCTGGCAGGAACGGACGACGGTGCCACCGCTGAGGACCGCGTGTCCACATGGGAGGCGAACGACGCGGTCGTGGTGGGCCGGGCGAAGTCGACCTTGAGCGACATCACGTCGGACACCGAGCCCGATCTGGCACGGATGTCGGTCGGCCTCCGGGTCGTCCGGACGATGCTGACGCACTGACGTTCACGGCCCGGATGAACCACCCGGCGAACCCCCCGGTGGGTTCCGGATCTGGGACTGTCTCCTAATATTCCGCATATGGGGGAGATCGTTCGTGTCAGCGATGTCCGGGTGTCCTACGGTGCCGTGAAGGCCGTAGACGGTGTCAGCTTCGAGGTCCACGCCGGCGAGTTCTTCGGCATCCTCGGACCCAACGGCGCCGGCAAGACCACCACGTTGGAGATCATCGAGGGGCTCCGGCCGGCCGACGCCGGTGAGGTGCGCCTGCTCGACGAGGCGCCGTGGCCGCGCAACTCTGCACTGCTCTCGCGGATCGGTGTGCAGCTGCAGGCGTCGGCGTTCTTCGACCGGTTGACCGCGAGGGAGCAGATCCACACCTTCGGGTCGCTGTACGGCGTCAAGCCGGCGGCGTCAGACGAGTGGCTCGAGCGTGTGGGACTCACCGACAAGGCCGACGCGCGCACCGAGAAGCTCTCGGGTGGACAGCTGCAGCGCCTGTCGATCGCCTGCGCTCTCGTCCACGAGCCCGAGGTGGTCTTCCTCGACGAACCGACTGCTGCATTGGACCCGCAGGCCCGGCGCAACCTGTGGGACCTGCTCGGCTCCCTCAACGAGGACGGTCGCACCGTCGTGCTCACCACCCACTACATGGACGAGGCCGAGACGCTTTGCGACCGGGTCGCGATCATGGACCACGGGCGCATCCTCGAGCTCGACACGCCGGCCGCGCTGGTGAGGGCGCTCGACGCGGCCGTCCGCATCAGCGTGGACGCGCAGGCAATCCCAGAGGCGGAGGCGCGCGCGATCCCGGGGGTCGACGCGGTTTTAGTCGAGCCCGGCTCGGTCGTCATGTCGACGCGAGCCCCGGCGGACGTGCTGTTCGCCCTGGGTCAACGTCAGGCGCTGAGCGGCCTGCAGGTCAAAGGGGCCAACCTCGAAGACGTCTTCCTGGCCCTGACCGGACGGGAGTACCGCGCGTGAACGCATTCCGAAGTCTGTCGCAGGCGATGCTGAAGGGCTTCCTGCGGGACCGTCAGGCCGTGTTCTTCTCGGTGTTCTTCCCGTTGATGTTCCTCGTGCTCTTCGGCGGGGTCTTCGCCAACCAGGGGCAGAGCAAGCTGTCGCTGACCGAGGTCGGCTCGGTGCCCCTCATCGACGACCTGCACGGCGCGGCCAAGGCCGCGTTCGCGGACTCCTTCGACGTGGAGAAGTCGAGCGATCTCGACGCGGCGCTCACCTCGGTACGGGACGGCGACACGGTCATCGCGGTCGAACAGCGCGGTGACCAGGTCGTGGCTCATTACAGCGACGCCGACCAGGTCCAGTCCGCCGTGGCACAGGGGATCCTGCAGTCCTTCGTCCAGACGGCCAACATCGCGGCCTCCGACAAGCCGCCCACCTACTCGCTCGCTGCCCAGCGCGTCGAGGACAAGTCGCTGAAGACGATCCAGTTCGTGACACCGGGGCTGTTGGGTTGGGCTCTCGCCACGAGTGCGACGTTCGGTGCGGCCGCCACCCTCGTCGGCTGGCGCCGCACCAAGCTGCTGCGCCGGATCCGGCTCGCGCCGATCTCCACGACCTCGGTGGTGGGCGCCCGGATCGGTGTGACGATGATGATCGCGTTCGGTCAGATGGCGATCTTCATCGGGGTGGCCACGAGTCTGTTCGGACTCAAGCTCGACGGCTCGTGGTACATGGCGTTCCCGCTGCTGATCTGCGGCACCCTGTCGTTCATGGCGCTCGGGCTGCTCGCTGGTTCGGTGTCGAAGACGGTCGAGGGGGCGACTTCGCTGGCCAACATCTTCGTGCTGCCGATGGCGTTCCTGTCCGGCTCTTTCTTCCCGCTCGACGGGGCACCGCGGTGGCTCGACATCGTGTCGCACCTGCTGCCGCTGTCGTATCTCAACGAGGGGATGCTCGACGTGCTGGTCCGCGGCCGTGACGCCGCCTCAGCGGTGGTGCCCATGCTCATCCTGCTGGGTTTCACGGCGGCGGTGGTAGCGATCGCGAGCCGGTTCTTCACCTGGGAGTCCGACTGACCCGGGAGAGCACGCTTACGGCCTCGGCCCGGGTGCTGGCGTTGAGCTTCCGGAGAACGTTCGAGACGTGCCGGTCGACCGTTCGCGGAGAGATCACCAACTCGGCGGCGATGGCCGCGTTCGTCAACCCCCGGGAGAGTCCGCCCATGACCTCCTGTTCACGGACCGTCAGGCCGTAAGGGTCTTCCTTCGTCGAGACCCGTGGGCCGCGCGGGATATGGGTGACGCCGAGGTCGCGCAGCCGAACTCGCGCTGCCCTCGAGGCGGCCGACGCGTCAAGGGCGTCGAAGCGGTGCATCGCGTCGAGGATCATCGACTCCTGATCCGCATCGAGAAGAGCGACTGCCGCCTCGAACGGACAGCCGAGCCGGTCCCAACACCTTGCGGCAAGCGCGGGGTCGCCGGCCAGGGCGGCGGCATACGGTTCTGCCGCCTCCAGGCCGGCCGGTATGACCTCACCGGCACGGCGCAACCACCCCACCAGGTCCCCGACGGCCCAACCGTGGCGCAGCGACACCGCAAGCTCGAACGTCGTGCGGAGCCCCGCGATGTCGTTGATCGATCCGTCACTCCACCATTCCGCCTCGGCGCGAGCGGCGGCTGCCGGCCAGAGTCGTTGCAGGTCACCCGTCTCGACCGCAAGGTCCCACGCCTCCGCCAGCACAGGCCCTGCGTCCGGGTCGCCGCGGCGGCTTCGCAGCAGGCCCAAGGTGGTCAGCGCGACGATGCGGGCGTTCACGACCCCTGAGCGGGACGCGACGTGATGGGCGTCGGCGGCCGCCGCCGCCCACCGGCCACGTTCGAGAGCGACGCGCGCTCGCCAGGCCCGCGCGTAGTCACCGTTGCCGTCGAGGTCGTGATCCGCACACCAGGTGACGGCCGCATCCAGCCAGAGCTCCGCCACGTCGTACCGACGGATCTCGCCCGCACCGGAGCCGAGATTCACCATGGCGCTGGCGGCGAGGTTGTCCTGTGCGGCCGACCGGGCGAGCTCGAGCGCCTGCAGCAGCGGCGCCTCGGCCCGTTCCGGGTCGGAGAACCACAGCGCGGTCCCGATGGAGTTGTAGGCGCGGGAGAGCACCGTGTCCGCCCCGAACGGCGTGGCCAGCTCGACGGCGCGTTCGCCTGCGCTGACCGCCCCTGCTGTGTCGCGCGCCAGCATGCGGAGGCGGGACTGCTCGGCCAGGGCAACGGCGAGAGACCGGCCACCGACCGGCTCGAGCATCGTGACGGCCGCGTCGACCTGCTCCCGGGCTCGGGGACCGTGCCCTCCGAGCCACAGATGGGCGGCGACGCAGGCCAGGGCCTCACCCTGACGGCCCCGCTCGCCGAGCTGTGACCACACCGCGGCCGCGGCCACGTAGGCATCGCAAGCGTCTTCGGCTCGACCGATGACGCCGAGAGCGGTACCGCGCCCTTCGAGCGCGGTCGCCTCGTCCTCTGGTGTCAGCCCCCCGGCGGCCAGGACGCGATCCCAGTTGGCCGCCGCGGCCCGATGCGCGCCCACCGCGGCAGCCTCCTCGGCTGCCGCCCAGCAGTAGTGACGGATCAGGTCGGCTGCGCCGGCTTCTACGGCGTGGTGCGCGAGGTCGGCGACGTCGAGACCGTACGCGGCCGCGGTCCGTAAGTCCGGCAAGGCGGTCAGCAAGGTCTGGTGCAAGAGACGACGCCGACGGCTGTCCAGGGAGGACTCGACGGCCAACCGCGCGATCTCGTGCCGGAAACGGAGCCGTCCGCGTACGTCGTCCAGGAGGCCCGCGGCTCTCGCCTCGTCGATGCCACGGGCCGACGAGGTCAGGTGGGTCAGCAACGCATCGGTCGTGCCCCGGGGCATCACGGAAGCCGTCTCGAGCGCGAGCCTGCCGCCCTCCGACAACGACGCGGCACGGGCGATCACGCTGTCGACGATGGTCTCGGGGAGCCGTTCCTCACCGGCTGCGAGGACCTCCGTCACGAAGAACGGGTTTCCGCCGGTCACTCGGACGAGCTCGTCCGGGTCGAGGGTGCTGCCCGCCGCGAGGCGGTGCACGGCGTCGCGAGACAGCAGCGGTATGTCGACACGGTGGGGGCGACTCGTGGCGACCCGGCCCAGGGCCACCCGCAGCGGATGCCCGGCCGGCACCTCATCGTCTCGGTAGCTCACGATGAGCAGCAGGTGGTGCTCGGCCAACCGGCGAGCGAGGAAGACCACCGCATCGAGCGTGGCGTCGTCAGCCCAATGTGCGTCCTCGATCACGACCACCGTCGTCCGGTCCGCGGCCTTGCGCAGGAGGGCGCGAGCCACGTCGTGTGCCTGACCGGCCGGAAGGTCCAGGTCCTCGGCGACATCCAGCAGGGGACCGAGCGCGCGAGGGGTCGTCAGAGGGTCGCACAGCCCCACCGCGTAGACGACGCTGGTGGCGATGGCGGTGCGGAAGCTCGCCAGCACGGTGCTCTTGCCCGCGCCCGCCTCGCCGGTGACGAGCACGAGGTGACCGTGGCCCGCGTCCGCGGCCTCGAGGGATTGATGGAGCGCGGCCAGCTGGGACTCGCGCTCGAGCACGTCCACGGCCTGATGCTACTGAGCGGCCGGTCGGCTGCGAGGGCGATTCGGTCGATGGGCAATGGGTACATCCCAGCCATGACCGAGAGACCGCACGACCTGGATCCGACCCTTGACCAGCAGGACGTGGAGCGCGCTGAGCAGCTCGAGCGCGCTGACGTCGACCCCGAACGTGAGCCGAACGCGCCGAACCGCGAGGTCCGCACCGAGCGGGTCGGCCCAGACGGCGATCCCACGGACGAACCGGGTCCGCTCGACCCGGGACAAGGAGGCCCCGATCTTCCTTCTGGCGTCGAGTCCTTCGAGCGTCCGGGTCACGACGGCAACTGGGACGACTCCAACACCGAGGACTGAGCTTCCCCCGAGCCGCCACCGACTGTGGCAGTTGGCGATGCTGCCTGCGGACCCCGTAACCTGACGTGCGTGGCAGGACAGGACTTCTCCGACCGGATCAAGCAGCTCGACGCGACCCTTGGCAGCATCGAACAGGTTCTCGACCTCGGCGCGATGCGCGCGGAGATCGCCGACCTCGGGGTGCAGGTTGCGGTTCCGGATCTGTGGGACGACCAGGCGAACGCGCAGCGCGTGACCGGTCGGCTCTCGCTCCTGCAGTCCGAGCTGGAGCGTCTGACGGGCCTGCGGCAGCGGCTCGACGATGTCGAGATCCTGATCCAGCTGGCCGAGGAAGAGGGTGACGCCGCCTCGGTCACCGAGGCCGACACCGAGCTCCATCGACTGGCCAAGAGCATCGAGGCTCTCGAGGTCAGGACGTTGCTGTCGGGGGAGTACGACGAGCGCGACGCCCTCGTCAGCATCCGCTCCGGCGCCGGCGGTGTCGACGCCGCGGACTGGGCCGAGATGCTCATGCGGATGTACTTGCGCTGGGCTGAGCGTCACAAGTATCCGACCGAGGTGTACGAGATGTCGTACGCCGAGGAGGCCGGCATCAAGTCCGCCACCTTCGCGGTCAAGGCGCCGTACGCCTACGGCACCCTCAGCGTCGAGCAGGGCACCCACCGGCTCGTGCGCATCTCGCCGTTCGACAACCAGGGTCGCCGCCAGACCTCGTTCGCTGCCGTCGAGGTCGTGCCCGTGATCGAGCAGACCGACGAGATGGACATCCCCGAGGAAGAGATCAAGGTCGACGTCTACCGGTCATCCGGGCCGGGCGGTCAGAGCGTCAACACGACCGACTCCGCCGTGCGGCTGACCCACCTGCCCACCGGTCTCGTGGTGGCGGTGCAGAACGAGAAGAGCCAGCTGCAGAACAAGAACACCGCCATGGTCATCCTCAAGGCGCGACTGCTCGCGATGAAACGGGCGGAAGAGAAGGCCAAGCTCGACGAGATGCGCGGCGACGTACAGGCGTCGTGGGGCGACCAGATGCGCAACTACGTGCTCAACCCCTACCAGATGGTCAAGGACCTGCGCACGGAGCACGAGGAGGGCAACCCGTCGGCCGTTCTCGACGGCGACATCGACGCCTTCATCGAGGCTGCCATCCGCTGGCGTCGCACCGCCCCCGCCGTCGGATAGTTGTCAGCGGGAACGCATTGACCAGAACGTCATCGGGTGGTCCCCGCCTCTTCACCAGTGGCGACTGGGCCTGGCGTCGGCGTGGGCCGACGGCGCGAGTCAACCGGGCCTTCGGCGTACGCGAGAACCTGCTTCGTCGGTTGCCCGGTGGCAGCGGTCATGCCTGGACCGACGGACGTCTTGTCCTCAAGCCCGTGGGCTGCGTCCCTGAGCACGCATGGGTGTGCGAGGTGTACGCCAGCTGGGACGCCCACGACGTGCGAGTGCCGGAGCCGGTCGTACCACGCGGAGTCGGCGATGACGGTTGGTCACTCGACGGTTGGGGAGCTCACGTGTTCGTGGCGGGACGCGATCTGGACCTGCGTCAGGAGCTCGCTGAGGTCAGGGAAGTCAGCGTGGCCTTTCACACCGCCATCAGGCAGCTGGACCGCCCTGGCTTCATGGACCACCGTGACGACCCGTGGGCCTTCGGCGACCGCGTTGCCTGGGAAGGGGTCGAGCCCATCGGAGATGCAGCCAGCCTCGATGTGATCGAGCAGCTGCGCGGCCACCTCGCCCCCGTCGCGTGCCACAGCCAGCCGATCCACGGCGACATCCTGCCGAACGTCCTGCTCGCGGACGGGTTGCCACCAGCCGTCATCGACTGGCCACCCTATTTCCGGCCGGCGGGTTTGGCGACCGCCATCGCCGTGACCGACGCCGTCACCCTTCGTGGTGAACCGTTGTCACTGCTCGGTGAGTGGGAGACCGGTGCGGACTGGCAGCAGCTGTTGGTTCGCGCATTGCTTTACCGGCTCGGCCCGACGGGATTCTTCGCGTCGAGGAACAGCCTGCTGGGTAGCCTCGTCACTCACATCGAGCGAGTTCGCCCGGTCGTCGACGCCGTCGTAACGATGTGACGTTGTCGCCCAGCCCTCGCGGCAACCGCTCGTCTGCTGCCTAGGAGTCAGGTCCGGCGCGGACCCGCGTGACCGGCGAGACACCTCCAGCCAGCACCGGACCCGACCCAGACCTGGGTCATCGGCATCCGGAATGTCGTGGGTTCATCGTCATCGCCAAGCACCACGTCGATGGCTTCGGCGTACAGGACGGCCGTGTCACCCACGACCACGACGTCGATGCCGCGGAGCTGTTGCGATCGCCAGACCGTGACGCCTTGAGTGTTGCGACGGATGTACTCCGCACGGTCGTATGTCTCGCCACGGTGGGATGTCCACCGGAAGTCCTGGTGCAGCAGGCGCAGGAGGGTCTCGCTGTCTGCCTCGGCCAGCGCTGACGCCCGCGTTTCGGCGGACCTGATGACCTGCTCAGCAACATCCATGAAGATCAGCCTGGCACGAAGGTCAGCCGGGTCGGGGTTTGAAGCGTTGGTGGCGGATGGGTCTTCGCTCCGGGTCGATGCGGGTGGGCGTTCGCCAGCGCCGGGGAAGACACAGCCTTGGTCGCGGGTGGCGAGTGCGAGGCGTTGGTGACGGTCGAACAGGCGGCGGCTGGTGCCGAGGTCGAGGATCTTCGACTCACCTGACATGACGATGGGGAGGATGCCGGCGTTGCAGGCCAGCCGTCGGGTCTCCCCGATCGAGATCGCGCTGCCGGTGTCCAGCGTGGCTTCCCCGGCTCCCGCTCGGAGTTTGGTTTCGTCGACGGTGACCACGATGGTGGCGTTCGCGACCCCGTGCTGGGGGTGTCCGTCGACCGGGAGGTGTTCGATCAGCTCACACAACGCCCGGCCGAGCCGGTTGCCGTAGGGCAGGTCCTCGACGGTCGTCTCAGCCGGTAGGGCGGCGTCCTTGTCGGTATGGGTGCCGGTGGCGACCCGACGGGGTGAGGTGTGGGCTTCGAGGTGTTTGGTGAGCATGCCGAACACCAGGTTGGGCAGCGCGAACCGGCCGCGGGCGATGCCGTCGGACCCGTACTGGCCGGTGAACCAGGCTGAGGCCAACGCCTTGCGTTCCTGCGCGGCGAGCTGCTGCTCCAGCGTCTGGTCGACGGTGTCGGGGTCGATGACCTCGACCAGATGGTTCGCTGCGACCTGCAGCTGCGCTGAACGACAGTGTCTGCGCATGCGGCGAGCAGATCCTGCTGCGCGGCCTCGACCCGGTCCGGCTCGATCGTGGGTGAGAGCCGGTTGATCGCGGCCGCGACCACCACCCCTTGTTCGGCTGACACCGTTCCGGCGGCGACGGCGCGACGGGTCGGCTCCGTGACAGCCGACGTGCCGTGCAGCTGCTTGGCGGTCCGCACGGTCCGGGACGCTTCACCGGCCGACATCCGGTGCGCCGTCATCAGGTGCGCCCGGGTCGAGGAAGCACCGTATCGGTGGGGCAGGTTGCGATCGGCTGCTTCAGCGACCAGTCGGGCGACCAGTTCATCGGCAGCGGCTCGGACCGCGAGGGCCTCACTGATCCGCGCGTCGAGCCGGGTGTCGTCCAACGACCAGGTGGGGGTGTCGACCAGGTCGGCGAGTTCACGACGCGCAGCCGCGAAACCACGACCGAAGGCATCGTCGATACCCACGGTCGGTGGCGGTCCCTGCGTCGTACTCATGGCTCAAACCTAGGACAGCCCACCGACACTCTTGGATCATCGCTCGACACCGGAAGCCGTTATCCACAAGGGAACTCGAGGACTTTCGTGGTGACACATGCGGTACTCCGAACGTCTCGCCGCTTCCGACTGGGAGGTTGTGCAGGTCGGCGAGCGCGTGTGACCTGCACAACCTCCCAGTCGAACAGGGTTTCGGGGCGGCGAGCTACGGGTACGCAACACCACATGTCTGAAACCACGAGCCCGAGCCGACAGAGCCTGCTGTCGGTCTACCTCAACGACCACCTCACCGGAGCGGCCGGGGGCGTCGAGCTGTTCCGCCGAGCAGCGCCCACCCAGACCGATCCCGCGGCCCGGTCGACACTGCTGGCGATGGCCGACGAGGTGGCCGAGGACCGACAGGCCCTCCTCGACCTCATGAAGCAGCTCGAGCTCACGCCCCAGCAGCACCGGATCGCACTCGGCTGGCTGGCTGAAAAGGTCGGGCGGCTCAAGCCCAACGGCAGTCTGTTCTCGAGGACTCCGCTCACCGACCTGGTCGAGCTCGAGGCCATGCGGCTCGGTGTCGAGGGGAAGCTGGCCTGCTGGCAGGCGCTCGAGGTGGTGGCGTCGTACGACGATCGGATCGCCGCCGACGAGATCCACGACCTCCAGGCGCGAGCAAAGCGCCAGCTGGAAGAGCTGGAGACGCTACGGAGGAGCGCCGCCGAACGCGCGCTCGCAGGTCAGGCCTGAGCCTCGGGAGGCCGTCCCTACACTGGGACTGGACCGCGGGTGACCGCGCTCCAGGAAGGCCACCATGCCACCACCTTCGCTGCCGCCGCCGGCGATCACGGTCGACGGCCTTGTCAAGGACTACGGCGAGATCCACGCCGTCCGCGGTATCGACTTCGCCGTGCCCGAGGGCGAGATGTTCGGCTTCCTCGGACCCAACGGCGCCGGCAAGTCGACCACGATCAAGATCCTCTGCACGTTGGCCGACCCGACCGCCGGCGAGGCCACGGTCGCCGGCTACGACGTCGTGACCCAGCGCTCGCTGGTACGCCGCAGCATCGGTCTCGTGTTCCAGGAGCCGACGCTCGACAACTACCTGACGGCTGACCAGAACCTCAACTTCCACGGAGAGCTGTACGGCGTACCTCGCGCCGTGCTGAAGAAGCGCATCGACGCCGTCCTCGAGATGGTGGGGCTGGCCGACCGTCGGCGCGACAAGGTCCAGACCTACTCCGGCGGTATGAAACGTCGGCTCGAGATCGGCCGCGGGCTGCTGCACTCGCCCAGGGTGCTCTTCCTCGACGAGCCCACCATCGGACTCGACCCCCAGACACGGGCCTCGATCTGGCAGTACGTCGCCCAGCTGCGCGAGGCCGAGGACATCACCGTCTTCATGACCACGCACTACATGGACGAGGCCGAGCACTGCGACCGGATGGCCATCATGAACGCCGGCGAGATCGCCGTCATCGACACACCGGATGCCTTGAAATCCGGCATCGGCAAGGACCGCGTCCAGTTCCGGACGGAGGACGACGAGCTCGCCATCACCCATCTGCGCGACCGGTTCGGGCTCGACGCGGGCATGCACGAAGGCTCGGTGACGGTCGGCGTCGCCGGCGGCGCGCAGTTCATCCCACGACTCTTCAGCGAGCTCGGCGTGCCCATCACGACGGTCACGGTCACGCGCCCCAGCCTCGACGACGTCTTCATGACCTACACCGGAACGACCATCTCCGACGCCGAGCGGGCCAAGGCAGGCACCCGATGACCATGCCGGACCAGCAGACCTCCACCGCCGGCCCGCGAGACCCCGGCAGTCAGCTCGTTGCGCCGCGCATCGAGCTCTCCGCCGGCGGGCTCCGGCACGAGCTCCGTGCCACCGCAGTGGTGTTGCGCCGAGAGCTGATCCGGTTCGTGCAGGACCGGGCCAGGATGGTCGCGATGCTGCTGCAACCGCTGCTGTTCCTGTTCGTGATGGGAACGGGGCTGGGCAGCATCGTGCAGACCAACGACGCCGTCGACTTCCGCACCTTCCTGTTCCCAGGCGTGTTGGCGATGTCGGTCCTCTTCATGGCGGTCTTCGCGGGGATCTCGCTGGTGTGGGACCGCGAGTTCGGCTTCCTCCGCGAGATGCTCGTCGCGCCGATCTCCAAGGCCGCCATCATCGTCGGCAAGTGCCTCGGCGGGGCGACGTCCGCGACCCTCCAGGCCTGCATCGTGCTGGCCCTGGGGGGACTCGTCGGAGTGCCCTACAACGTCGGACTGATCCTGACGCTGCTGCTCTGCCTGTTCCTCGGCTCGATGATGCTCACGGCGCTGGGCGTCGTCCTCTCCGCCCGGATCAAGACGATCCAGGCGGCGATGCCGGTGACCCAGATGCTGATCATGCCGATGATGTTCCTCAGCGGCACGCTCTTCCCGCTCGCCAACCTCCCCGGCTGGTTGTCCGTGCTCACGCGCCTGAACCCGCTCACGTACGCCGTCCAGCCGATGCGCACGGCGGTGTTCAACCACCTCGACCTGGCGCCTCAGGTGCGCAACCAGCTCGACCCGCCGATCACCTGGGGTGGCTGGGAGGTTCCGATCGCCGTGCAGCTCGGTCTGGTGGCGGTGGTCACCGTCGCCCTCATCGGCATCGCCGTCCGCCTGTTCGACCGCACCGAGTAGCCGGGTGGGCGTGGCGCGCCGTTCCGGCCCTCCCAGGAACGTTCAGACACGTCACCTAGACTCTGGCCAGTGATCCGGTTCGAAAAAGTCACCAAGTCCTACGCCGGGCAGAACCGCCCCGCGCTGGACAACATCGACGTCGACATCGAGAAGGGCGAGTTCGTCTTCCTCGTCGGTGCGTCAGGTTCTGGCAAGTCGACGTTCCTCCGGCTGATCCTGCGCGAGGCCAGCCCGACCTCCGGCCACGTCTTCGTCGCCGGCAAGGAGATCAACCGGCTGGCCAGCTGGAAGGTCCCCGGGCTGCGCCGCCAGATCGGCACGGTGTTCCAGGATTTCCGACTGCTGCCCAACAAGAACGTGTCCGAGAACGTCGGGTTCGCCCTCCAGGTCATCGGCAAGCCGAGGTCCGTGGTCAACAAGGTGGTCCCCGAGACCCTCGAGCTGGTCGGTCTCGAGAGCAAGGGCCACCGGATGCCGGACGAGCTCTCCGGTGGTGAGCAGCAACGGGTGGCCATCGCCCGGGCCTTCGTCAACCGTCCGATGATCCTGATCGCCGACGAGCCGACCGGAAACCTCGACCCCACCACCTCGGTCGGCATCATGAAGCTGCTCGACCGCATCAACCGGACCGGCACGACGGTCATGATGGCCACGCACGACTCCGGGATCGTCGACCAGATGCGCAAGCGAGTGATCGAGCTGCAGTCGGGTCATGTCGTCCGTGACCAGGCCCGCGGTGTGTACGGATACCAGTCCTGATCGCTGACCTGCCAGACAAGCCTCCCCCAGAGAACTGGAAACCATGCAACTGAGATATGTCGCCTCTGAGCTCGGCAGCGGGCTGAAGCGCAATGTGTCGATGACGCTCGCCGTCATCCTGACGATCTGGATCTCCCTGACCCTCGTCGGTCTCGGCCTGCTCATCCGGTACCAGGTCGGCACGATCGAGAAGTACTTCGGGAGCCAGCTCGAGGTGCAGGTGGCCTTCTGTGCCAAGAACTCCAACTCACCGAACTGCGTGAGCGGTCAGGCGACCCAGGAGCAAGAGGCCGCCGTCCTCAAGGTCATCCAGAACAGCCCGTACGTCGACTCGTACCGGTACCGCACGCGCCAAGAGGCGTTTGACGGCTTCCAGTCCACGCACACGGACTCGCAGGGCAATCCCGACGCCATCGGCTCGGAGATCAGAGTCTCCGACATGCCCACGGCGTACTGGGTCAAGCTCGCCAACCCCGACGACACCAAGGCCCTGGTGAGCTCCGTGCAGAATCTGCAGGGGGTCGAGCAGATCGTCGACCTGCGCGACCGGCTGGCGCCGATCTACACCACGCTCAACGTGCTGAAGTGGGCCGCGCTGGGCGGCGCGGGCTCTCTCGTCCTGGCGGCCGTGCTCCAGGTGTCGAACACGATCCGGCTGGCCGCGATGGCGCGAAGACGCGAGATCGGGATCATGCGCCTCGTCGGCGCCTCGAGCATCTACATCCAGCTGCCGTTCGTGCTCGAAGTGGTCTTCTCCGCCATGGTCGGAGCGCTGCTCGCGTGTTCGTCGATCCTCGTGGTGATGCAGCTGTTCGTGCCGTGGCTGAAGGGGCAGCTGAAGATCTGGCCCTGGGTGGTCTGGGCCGATGCGACGAAGTCGATGTTGTTCATCGTCGTGATCGCCCTGATACTCGCTGTGATTCCGACGCTGCTGATGACGCGTAAATACCTCAAAGTGTGACCTCGACCGGTTACCGTCGATAGACAAGGTTCTCAGCTCTCGACGTGAGGTCCCCAGACTGTGCTCCAGTTCTTCCCCCGAGGACGCGCAGGACGGGTCCGAATCGGCGTGACCATGCTGCTCTCGGCAGCTCTGGTCAGCGCTGCGTTCGCGGCCCCGTCCTCCGGCGTCGCGTCCGGTGACGACCACTCGAAGCTGCACCACAAGAAGCACCGGCTCGACAACCGCATCAGCGCGAAGTCCCAGGATCTCGACGAGATCTCCACCAAGCTGCTGCACGCGCAGGCGCGGGTCGAGGCCGCCACGACGGACCTGCGCGATGCCCGCGCCAGGTTCGAAGACCTCGAGCAACAGGCGGCTGCCGCAGCCGTGCGCGACCAGGAGATGCAACACCTCCTGCACCTCGCCGTGATCCGCCTGCGCGATGCTGAGCGCGAGCTGCGACACGGCACCGAGGCGGTCGTCCTGCAACGCGCGGAGCTGGCGTCGGATGCAGTCGCGACGTATCAGACCGGCGGCACCGCCGTCATGAGCCTCGGTGTGGCGTTCGGCTCCGAGTCGGCTCAACAGGTGGTCGACAACCTGCAGGCATCGCAGATGGTGGTCGACAAGCAGACGGTCACCCTGCAGCGCTTCGAGGCGACCAAGGTGCTGCTGGTCCTGACCGAGCAGCGCGTGCAGGAAACCCGGGACGAGGTCGCCCAGAAGCGCCAGGAGGCGGCTCAGATCCTGGCCACGAAGCTCTCCCTCAGGGATCAGGCGCGTGCTGCCAAGGAGGACGTCGCCACCCGGCTCGACAACCTCCGGCACGCGAAGAAGAAGATTGCCGAGGCGAAGGCACGCGAGAAGCAGCGCCTGGCCAAGCTCGAGGCCGAGCAGAAACGCGTCGAGAACAAGCTGCGCAAGATCGCCGAGGCTCGTGCGCGGCAGCACCAGCGCCAGTCCGGTCACTTCACCAACGACGGGGGTGGCTTCCTGAGCTACCCGGTGATGAACACGTACATCACCTCCCCATACGGGATGCGCATGCATCCGATCCTGCACGTCTGGAAGCTCCACGACGGCACGGACTTCCACGCGGACTGCGGGACGCCGGTGTACGCGGCCGCGCCTGGTCGGGTCCTGTCGGAGTACTACAACGAGGGCTACGGCAACCGCATCATCCTCGACCACGGGTTCGTGCGCGGCGTCAGCCTGCAGACGTCGTACAACCACCTGACCTCGTTCGTCGCCGGTACCGGCCAGCACGTCAAGCGCGGCGAGCTGATCGCCTACTCAGGGACCACTGGCTACTCGACCGCCTGCCACCTGCACTTCATGGTGTACGTCAACGGCTACACCGTGAACCCGGTCACCTGGCTCTAGCGCCTGCGACCTGGCGGGCAAACCGGTTCGACCAGGCCTTGGGCGATGAGGGAGGATGGGCGCCATGGTCCAGGAGCGCGGGCAGCAGCTGATCGCCCAGAACAAGAAGGCGCGCTACGACTATCACATCGAGGACACCTTCGAGGCCGGGCTGGTGCTGACCGGGACCGAGGTGAAGTCGTTGCGGTCCGGTCGTGCGTCGCTCGTCGACGGGTACGCCGAGATCGTCGACGGCGAGGTGTGGCTGCACGGTGCGCACATCCCGGAGTACCTCCAAGGGACCTGGAACAACCACGCTCCCCGTCGCAAGCGCAAGCTGCTGCTCAACCGGCACGAGATCGACAAGATGGAGCGCCGTGTCAACGAACGCGGGCTCACCCTCGTCCCGTTGAAGCTCTACTTCAAGGACGGCCGGGCCAAGGTCGAGATCGCGTTGGCCAAGGGCAAGAAGGCCTACGACAAGCGGCAGACGATCGCCAAGCGCGATGCCGAGCGGGAAGCCACCCGAGAGCTCGGCCGCCAGGTGAAGGGCTTCTGACCCGCGCCGTCGGAAGCTCGGAGGTGGCGTCTAGCACCGCCCGACCCTAGAGTCGCGGCATGGTCTCAGCTGCCGTGGCCAATGCCCGGGCTTTCGACATTGCCCTTCCAGACGGCCGCACGCTGCATGCCTACGAGTCCGGTGATCCGGACGGGGTCCTCGTCATCTACCACCACGGCACTCCCACCTCGGGGGTGCAGGCGAGATGGTGGGCCGAGGATGCCGCCAAGAAGGGCATCAGGTTGGTATCGTACGACCGCGCCGGTTACGGAGATTCGAGTCGACGCGAGCATCGCTCGGTGGCCGACGTGGCTGACGACATCGCCGCCCTCGCGGACCACCTCGGAGCCGACCGCTTCTGCACCTGGGGCGAGTCCGGGGGCGGACCGCATGTGCTCGCGTGCGCGGCGCTGCTGCCCGAACGCGTTACCGCGGCGGCCACGATCGCCTCTGCCGCGCCCTACGACACCGAGGGCCTCGACTTCCTGACGGGCATGGGGGAGGGCAACATCGAGGAGTTTGCGGCGGCGCTGGAGGGGGAGCCGCTGCTGCGACCGCTCCTGGACGAGATGCGCCGCGAAACGCTGGCCGCCACACCGGAACAACTGACGCAGGTGCTCGAGAGCCTGCTGCCGGACGTGGACAAGGCAGTGCTGACCGGCGAGCACGCCGAGCAACTCCACGCCTCGATGTCGCAAGCGTTGAGGCCGGGGGTGGACGGGTGGCTCGACGATGACCTGGCGTTCACCCGCAACTGGGGTTTCTCGCCTGCCGCCATCGGCGTACCGGTGCTGATCTGTCAGGGCGAAGAGGACCGGATGGTGCCCTTCGCGCACGGGACGTGGCTGGCCGCTGAGGTGCCGGGCGCGGAGACGATGCTGCTCGCCGGGGAGGGGCACCTCAGTCTCGGCGAGAAGTTCGGTGAGGTCCACGACTGGCTGCTGTCACGCGCCTGAGCCACCCGCCGGGGCCGGGGCGTGAGCCGAATCGCCGCCGAGACGCGCTGAACGACTCCGCTCGGTGCCGCTCAGTGCCGCTCAGTGCCGCTCGGTCCTGCTCGGTCCCGCTCGGTCCCGCTCGGAGCGTTGCTATCGCTCCTAACCGCGAGCACACTCGCGAAGGCATGCCAGCCGTTCCGCCAGAGCGGACAGGAGGGCCCCATGCACGACGAGCGACGTTCGGCCGAGGGGCTGTCGGAGTCGAATGACCACCGCCTCCGGCTCGATCTGAGCAAAGCACGCGAACAGCTGCGGGCGACGAACGAGGTGCTCACCGCCCTCGGGCGGTCGGCCTCGGATCCCGAGGCGGTGCTCGGGACCATCGTCAGCAGTGTCCGCGACCTCTGCCGTGCCGACATTTCGCAGCTCCAGCTGCTCGACGGGGATCGCTTCCGGCTGGCCAGTGCCTCGCATGAGATCCCCGGCTACGAGGCGTGGGTGAGCGAGCATCCGGTGCTGCTCGACCGGGACACGATGCTCGGACGCGTTGCGCTCGATCGCAGGACCCAGCAGATCACCGATGTCCTGGCCGATCCGGAGTACGGGCGACCGGAGCTGCAGCGCATCATCGGGCACCGGACCACCTTGGGCGCGCCGATGCTGCTCGACGGCAAGGTTGTCGGCGTGCTGCTGCTGATGCGCTATCGGGTCGATCCCTTCGATGACCGGTCCTGTGAGCTGCTCACGACATTCGCCATTCAGGCTGCGGTCGCCATTCACCAGGTCCAGCTCGTCAGTGCGCTCGAGGAGCGCACCGCACAGTTCGCGCG
Source organism: uncultured Actinomycetota bacterium (assembly GCA_963750495.1). Classification (GTDB taxonomy): domain Bacteria; phylum Actinomycetota; class Actinomycetes; order Propionibacteriales; family Nocardioidaceae; genus JANLYC01. The sequence goes on along the minus strand of CAVVQV010000004.1, from coordinate 992,696 downwards.
CAAGGTCGAGCAGCTCGAGGCGCTCGGCGAGGTCAGCCAGGTGGTGAGCTCGAGCCTCGACCTCGACGAGGTCTTGTCCACGATCGTCAGCCTCGCTGTCGAGCTCTCCGGGACCGACGGTGGCTCGATGATGGAGTACGACGAGGAGGCGCGCTGCTTCCGGGTGCGGACCGCGCTCGCGACGAGCGAGGCCGTGCTGCAAGCACTGCGGGGCACGCAGGTCGGGCTCGATGACACTCTTGTCGGTCGTGCGGCGCGCGAAGGGCGCCCCGTGCAGGCAGAAGACCTCACGACGGAGCCCCCCGACCCCCATATCTCCATCCTGACGGCGGCGGGCTGGCGGTCCCTGCTCGCGGTCCCGATGCTGCGTGAGGGGAAGATCGTCGGTGCCCTGGTGGTGCGACGCCGCGAACCCGGGACGTTCTCGCCCGACATCAGCGACCTGCTCGAGACGTTCGCCAGTCAGTGTGCGCTCGCCCTGGTGAACGCCCGGCTCTACCGAGAGCTGGAGCACAAGTCGGCCGAGCTCGAGGTCGCGAGCCGGCACAAGTCCGAGTTCCTGGCGAGCATGTCCCACGAGCTCCGTACGCCGCTGAACGCGGTGCTGGGCTTCTCCGAGGTGCTCCTCGAGCGGATGTTCGGCGACATCAACGATCGTCAGGAAGAGTACCTGCGCGACATCTGGAGCTCGGGCAAGCATCTCCTGGAGCTGCTCAACGAGATCCTGGACCTGTCCAAGGTCGAGGCCGGACGGATGGAGCTCGAGCCGTCGGAGTTCGACGTGCGGTCCGCTCTGGAGTACGGGCTCTCGCTCGTCCGCGAACGAGCGATGACGCACGCGATCGAGCTGACGTTCGACTGTGATGCGCAGGTCGGCTCGGTCGACACCGACGAGCTCCGTTTCAAGCAGGTCGTCGTCAACTTGATGTCGAACGCCGTGAAGTTCACCCCTGATGGCGGCACCGTGCTGGCACGCGCGCGGATCGTGGGCGATGAGCTCGTCGTGTCGGTGACCGACTCGGGCATCGGTGTCCAGGCTGCCGACCGGGAACGCATCTTCGAGTCCTTCCAACAGGGCGGCCGCGGCGCCACCAGTGAGGAGGGCACGGGGCTCGGTCTCACCTTGTCGCGGCGGATCGTCGAGCTGATGGGCGGGCGTCTGTGGTTGGACAGTGTCGTCGGTGAGGGCAGCACCTTCTCGTTCTCGGTGCCACTCCGCGACCGGGCCACGACCTTCGCCGGCCCTGCGGGTGCGGGCGAACACGAACATGCCAGCGTGGTGTTGATCGAGGACGATGCCCCGTCGCGCGACCTGCTCACGGCGTACCTGTCCGCCGCGAACGTCGAGGTGGTCGTGGCCCGGGACGGGGTCGAGGGCCTCGAGGCGGTTCGGCGCGTGCAGCCGGCGGCCGTGATCCTGGACATCCGGCTCCCGCGCCTGGACGGGTGGGAGGTGCTCTCCGCCCTCAAGAGCGATGAGCGCACGATGGACATCCCTGTGATCGTGGCGTCGGTCGTCGACGAAAGGCAGCGCGGGTTGGCCCTGGGCGCCTCGGCGTACCTGATCAAGCCCGTTCGGCGAGACGACCTCATCGGACAGCTGCGACGAGTGGATGCGCTCGCCGCGTCCCTCGCGCCCGGTTCGGAACCGCGATGAGCCGCCGGTGCATCCTCGTGGTCGAGGACAACGTCAAGAATCTCAAGCTCGTGCGCGACGTCCTCGAGTACGCGGGCTACGACGTGATCGCCGCGGAGTCGGGCGAGCGTGGACTCGAGCTGGCGGCTGAGCAGGCTCCGGACCTGGTCCTGATGGACCTTCAGCTGCCGGGCATCGACGGGATCGAGACGCTGCGTCGATTGCGGGACGAACCGGCGACCAAGGACGTGCCCGTGATCGCTGTCACCGCCTTCGCGATGCAGGCAGACCGAGACCGGGTGTTCGAGACCGGGTTCGACGGCTTCGTGGAGAAGCCGATCAGTGTGCGCGCTCTCACCGGCCAGGTCGAGCGTTACTTCGCAGAGGAGGGATTGACGTGATGGACGACAAAGCCTCAGCCGCGGACGCTCCTGTCACGGTCTTGGTGGTGGACGACCAGCCGCAGAACATCCGGTTGCTCGACGCCGTGCTGTCGCCTCGCGGCTATGAGGTGGTCACGGCGTCGTCAGGAGAGGAAGCGCTGAAGCTGCTCTCCGAGGCGGATCCGGATCTCGTCCTGCTCGACGTCGTCATGCCTGGGATGGACGGGTACGCCGTGTGCCGGAGGATCCGTTCGGACCCGCAGACCGCGTTCCTGCCCGTGGTGATGATCACGGCGAGCGGTGACCAGGAGCGGCTGCAGGCGCTCGAGTGCGGAGCTGACGACTTCGTGTCCAAACCCTTCGACCAGAGTGAGCTCCTCGCCCGCGTCGCCTCGCTGGCCCGGGTCAAGCGCTATCAGGACACGATCCGGAGGCAGGCCGACGAGCTGGCGGAGTGGAACAAGCAGCTCGAGGAAAGGGTGAGCGAGGGGATCGCCGAGCTCGAACGCATCGGGAGATTGCGTCGTTTCCTCTCGCCCCAGCTCGCTGATCTCGTGATCAGCTCCGGCAATGACGCGTTCCTCTCGAGTCACCGCCGCGAGATCGTCGTGCTGTTCTGCGACCTCAGGAACTTCACGACGTTCGCGGAGTCCTCCGAGCCAGAGGAGGTGATGGCCGTACTGGACGAGTACCACGCCGCGCTCGGCGATCTGATCTTCCGTTTCGAGGGGACACTCGAGCGCTTCACGGGCGATGGCCTCATGGTGTTCTTCAACGACCCGGTTCCGTGCGACGACCCGGCTGCGCGCAGCGTCCGGATGGCGGTTGCGATGCGCGACCGTGTCCGCGAGCTGACCGAGCGATGGAGCCGCCGCGGTCACGAGCTCGGTTTCAGCATCGGGATTGCGCAGGGCTATGCCACCCTGGGCCGCATCGGCTTCGAGGGCCGTTTCGACTACGCCGCCATCGGCAGCGTGACCAACATGGCAGCGCGCCTCTGCGCTGAGGCGAGGGCCTGGCAGATCCTCGTGACGCAGCGCGTGATGTCTGAGTCGGGGGACGTCGCGGTAGGGCAGCCGGTGGGTGAGCTCAACCTGCGTGGTTTCGCCAGGCCGGTGCGGGCCTTCGACATCCACGGCCTGGACGCTGCACGGGCTTCCTCGTGACCGGTCAGCCACTCGGTGGGAACCCTGTCGGTGCGGTCACCCTCTCCGAGCTGGACGAAGCGGCCCGGTACGAGCGGTTCGACCGGCTCCAGGCACGGATGGGACGGGTCTGGGACTCCATGAGGCTGAACCTTCCCGGTGAGTCGGTGGTGGTGATCCCGTCGGTCACCCTGGACCGAGCGGTCGAGAATCCGGGAAGCCTCAACCAGGCCTACGAGGAGCGGTATCTGTTCCTGCTGCTCCTGCTGAGACAACCGCGGCTCCGGATGATCTACGTCACCTCGATGCCGGTCGCCCCGTCGATCGTCGAGTACTACCTCGCGTTGTTGGCCGGGGTGATCCCGAGTCACGCTCGGAGTCGCCTCTCACTGGTGTCTGTCGGTGACTCCTCGCCGGCCTCGTTGAGCGAAAAGCTGCTGGCTCGGCCGAAGCTGCTGACCTCGATCGGCAGGTTGATCCCGGACAAGACCCTGTCGCACCTGGTGCCGTACAACACCACGGAGCTCGAGCGTGACGTCGCCCTGGCCCTCGGGATCCCGATGTACGGCGCTGACCCCCGCCTCGAGGAGCTCGGCACGAAGACGGGCTGTCGCCGACTCTTTGCCGAAGCAGGCGTCCGTCATCCGGTCGGTGCGGAGGACCTGCACAGCATGGACGAGGTGGTCGCCGCCGTGACGGAGATGCGGCGGGAAAGGCCGCAGCTGTCGCACGTCATCGTCAAGCTCAACGAAGGGGTGTCGGGCGCCGGCAACGCTCTGGTCGACCTGACGGGGATACCGCAGGCAGGAGCCTCTGACGAGGTGGCCGCGATCACAGCGCGGGTGGCAGGACTCCAGCTCGAGGCGCCGGACGTGCCGCTCGCGGCGTACATCGCCAAGTTCTCCGAAGCGGGTGGCATCGTCGAGGAACGGATCGTCGGCGTCGAGGTGCGGAGTCCGAGCGTCCAGCTCCGGGTGACGCCCCACGGTGCCGTGGAGCTGCTGTCCACTCACGACCAGTTGCTGGGCGGCGCCAGCGGGCAGAGCTACCTGGGCTGCTGCTTCCCCGCAGACTTCGCGTACGCCCGCACGATCATGGGGCAGGCGAGAGTCATCGGTGACCGGCTGGCCAAGGAGGGGGCGCTCGGTCGCTTCGCGGTGGACTTCGTCGTCGTCAAGGGAAGCGACGGCAGCTGGACGCCGTACGCGATCGAGCTGAACCTCCGCAAGGGCGGAACCACGCATCCGTTCCTGACCCTGCAGTTCCTCACGGCCGGCCACTACGACGCGGAGACGGGGCTCTTCGTGACGCCTCTCGGTCGGGAGAAGCACCTGGTCGCGACCGACCATCTCGAGTCGCCCGACCTCAAGGGGCTCACCGTCGATGCCCTGTTCGACATCGTGGCGCGTCACGGGCTGCACTTCGAACCCGGTCGGCAGAGCGGCATCGTGTTCCACATGATCAGCTGTCTGACCGAGCACGGCCGCGTGGGCCTCACCGCGGTGGGGGACACCCCTGGCGAGGCGGATGCCACGTACAAGCGAGCCGAGCGCATCCTGCTGGACGAGGCTGCGGCGGCGCTGCGTGAGGACCCGCTTCCGGTCTGACCTGGGAATCTCCGGTGCGGCTTGTCGGTTCTACCCGGTAGCCTGAACCTGCAAGAACATCGCAACACCCGTACATACAACTCAAGAGGGGCTGATTGGTTTCGACTTTGGTCGTTGGAGCCAAGAGAAGCGAGCCGAGGACCCAGGGTTGTCTCGTAAACGATCCCTGGAAACCTAATAAGTGCCGACGCTAAGCGCACTGACTTCGCTCTTGCTGCCTAAGCAGTAATCGAAGGGTCGGTCTGGAACTGCCTCCGGTCCAGTAACCGGCCTCACCAAGGAGGCTTGCTGCAGCCACCCGGTCGCGGGGTGGGTGCGGGACATCTACAGCGACTGAGCCCGTCGGCAATGGGTCTGCACAAGTGCCGGGGCTGAGAAAAGCGTCAAGCAGACTACGCTCGTAGAAGACTTGGTTCGGCGTCAGAGGACCCGGGTTCGATTCCCGGCAGCTCCACGACTCACCCAGGAACAACAACGCAAGGATCCGAGTCTGACCTGGCCCTGGCCAGGTAAGACTCGGATCCTTGGCGTTTCCCCTTCTACGTCAGGTTCCTGAAGCATTCTCGAGGACTACCGCGCCCGGACGCGCCCTTGCTACCTTGAGCGGCGGACCATGTTCGCTCTTGCGCGGAGGTGCCAGTGCCGACGATCTCCAGTTTCCGCTGGCCTGCTGTGACAGCCCTGGGCTGCACGTTGGCGCTCATTCCCCCCGTAGGAGCATCGACGGCGTCCACGGCGTCGACAGGGGTGACGACGTCGACGACAAAACGAGTGAGCGTGACGCCGAACGGCGTGCAAGCCGACCTCGGAAGCTACAACACGGCGGTCTCCGCAAACGGCCGCTACGTGGCCTTCATGTCGCAAGCGACGAACCTGGCCGCCCATGACAACAACGGCGTCTTCGATGTGTTCGTCCGGGACCGTGTCACGCACAAGACCTGGTTGGTGAGCCGTAGCGCACCCGGTGTGACCGGCAACGGGGACAGCAACAACCCGTCGATCTCTGCCAACGGGCGGTACGTCGCGTTCGACTCCAACGCGAGTGACCTCACCGCACACGACACGAACAACAATCGGGACGTGTTCGTCTACGACCGTGTCAAGCACCAGATGCGACTGGTCAGTCGTAACAGCTCCGGCGTGCAAGGCGCGAGCGGCAGTGAAGGACCGTCCATCTCAGACGACGGCCGGTACGTCGCGTTCTCCTCCGGCGCCAGCAACCTGATTGGCGCCGACACGAACAACGTCTTCGACGTATTCGTCCACGACCGGGTCACGCACAAGACCGGACTGGTCAGTCGTAACAGCTCCGGTGTGCAAGGCAATGCCGCTAGCTACAACCCGTCCGTGTCCGCCACCGGCCGATTGATCGCGTTCGACTCCGCTGCCGACAACCTCATAGCCCAGGACGGCAACGGATCCATCGACGTGTTCGTGTACGCCCGCGTCACCCACAAGACCCGACTGGTCAGCCGCACCAGGTCCGGTGCACAGGGAAATGACGGTAGCGACTTGCCGTCGATCTCCGCGAACGGCCGCATGGTGGCGTTCCAGTCCCTGGCGAGCAACTTCGGGAGCAGCGGTCCAGGGTTGGATGTCTTCGTCTACGACCGTCAGACCCACCGTCTGCGTCTCGTCAGTCGCAGCAACGCTGGGGTCGCAGGCAACGGGCCGTCGCGCTTTCCTTCGATTTCTGCCGACGGGCGCGTCGTGGTGTACGCCTCTGTCGCGGACAACCTCGTGGGCCACGACACCAACGCGAGTGTCGACGTCTTCGCGTTCAACCGGACCGCCTCCCGGACCCGGCTGGTGAGCCAGGCGTCCGCGGGGACCCACGGCGATGCAGGCAGCGACAACCCTTCGCCATCGAGCAACGGCAAGGTGGTCGCCTTCGAGTCCAACGCGACCAACCTGATCGCTCACGACACCAACAACAAGTCCGACATCTTCGCCAGAGCAATGCGCTGACCCACCGGGTCGCACTGCTAGGAGCACCGGGGGAAGAGCGCCGGGCGGACGCTGAGGTCGATGGCCGCGGGTTCAACGCCAGTTTCGGCGAGACGCTAGCGAGGGAAGGGTTCGCGGCAATACTGTCAAGCGGTGGGATGTCCGTCATGTGGTCATGAGAACCCTGAGGGGCACAACTTCTGCGGCAAGTGCGGGGCGCCACTGACTGCTCCCACCCGGGGCCTGGGTGAGGAACGCAAGGTCGTCACCTCCCTTTTCTGTGACCTGGTCGGATTCACGGCGACATCGGAGTCTGCGGATCCCGAAGACGTCAACACGATGCTGGCGGCGTACTTCGGCATGGCCCGTAAACACATCGAAGGCTTCGGGGGGACGGTCGAGAAGTTCATCGGCGATGCCGTCGTGGGGGTCTTCGGTGTCCCCGTGGCGCATGAGGACGACCCGGAACGCGCGGTGCGGGCAGGTCTGAAGATCGTCGAGGCGGCCGAGCGTCTGACCTCGGTCGGGGATGCGCCGTTGATCATGCGGGTCGGGGTCAACACCGGACCGGCGCTGGTGCGGCTCGGGGCCATCCCCGGCGCGGGGGAGGGGATGCTGGCCGGTGATGCGATCAACACCGCATCTCGGTTGCAGTCGGTGGCACCGGAGATGGGGGTCGCGGTCGGCATCGGCACCTACGAGGCCACGGCACGGATCTTCGATTACGACGAGCTCGAGCCCGCCACCCTGAAAGGCAAGGCAGAACCGGTGCGGGTGTTCTGGGCCAAGGCGCCGTTGGCCCGGTTCGGGACCGACATTACCCGCACCCATGACTCCCTGTTTGTGGGTCGGGAGATCGACTTGGCGGTGCTGAAGGGGGTGTTCGACAAGTCGGTCGCTGCGGCGGCGCCGCAGCTGGTCACGATTGTCGGGGAGCCGGGCTTGGGCAAGTCGCGGTTGGTGGCGGAGTTGTTCGCCTATATCGACGACCGGTCGGAGCTGATCACGTGGCGGCAGGGCCGTTGCCTGCCCTATGGGGAGGGGATCACGTATTGGGCGTTGGGGGAGATCCTCAAGGCCCATACCGGGATCTTGGACTCCGACCCAGCTGCGATCGCGCAGGCCAAGCTGGATGCGGTGCTGCCCGACGGGTCGGAGCGGGAGTGGTTCCGGCAACGGCTGTTGCCGCTGCTCGGGATCGAGGCGACTTCCCCGGCGGAACGTGAGGAGCTGTTCACGGCGTGGCGCCGATTCTTCGAACACGTCGCGGAGCTGGGCCCGACGGTGTTGGTGTTTGAGGACCTGCATTGGGCTGACCAGGCGATGCTGGCGTTTCTGGAGCATTTGACCGATCGGGCTGAAGGGGTGCCGCTGCTGGTCGTGGGGACGGCCCGTCCGGAGCTGTTCGACCACCACCCCGACTACGCCAACGGGTTACGGAACACCACCTCGATCAACCTGGTCCCGTTGACAGAGACCGAGACGACCCGGTTGGTGTGCGGGTTGTTGGACACCAGCGTCGTCCCGGTCGAGCTGCAGACCCCGATCCTGGAACGCGCCGGAGGTAACCCGTTGTATGCCGAGGAGTTCCTCCGACTCCTCAAAGACAACCAGCTTCTCGTTCAAACAGGTTCGGTGTGGCGACTGGTCGAGGACGCCGAGATCCCGTTCCCCGACACTGTGCAGGCCCTCATCGCGGCCCGCCTGGACACCCTGGCTCCGGACCGCAAAGCTCTCCTGGCCGATGCGGCCGTGATCGGGAAGGTGTTCTGGGCCGGCGCGGTCGCTTCGATGGGTGGGCTGCCCGAAGCCGAGGTCATCGACATCCTGCATGAGTTGTCCCGCAAAGAGCTCGTGCGCCCGTCTCGCCGCTCCACCATGGAAGGTGAAGCCGAGTACGCGTTCTGGCACGTGCTGGCACTTGACGTCGCCTACCACCAGATCCCGCGTGCCTCCCGGGCCGCCCGGCATGTCGCGGCCGCTTCGTGGATCCAGACTAAGGCTCCGGACCGGCTCGAGGACCTCGCCGACGTGCTCGCCCACCACTACACCGCTGCCCTGGACCTGGCGACCGCAGCCGGACAGACCGACCTCACCGACCTGCAGGCGTCGGCGCTGCGGTTCCTCACCCTCGCCGGCGAAAGGGCCCTCGGGCTGGACACCGGCGCCGCCCTAGACGCGTTCGAACGCGCCCTGGCCCTCACCCCACCGGGCCACCCCGTCCGGCCCGACGCCTTGACCCACTTCGGGGACGCCGCACAAGACAGCGCCCGCCTCACCGACGCCGCGACCGCCCTCGACGAAGCCATCGGCCTCTACCGGCAACGCGGCGACACCCTCGGCGCCGCCCGTGCCATGCACGAATTGGGCGCGGTGCTGGAGCGACTCAACGATCCTGGTCGCTACGCGCTTGTCGAACAGGCCGTCGCACTCCTCGAACCTTTACCACCCGGCCCCGAGCTGCTTGAGGCACTGCTCTTAATGGCGACGGAGGCAACGCTGGGGGGAAAGCCCGAGGAAGGCATCGTCCTGGTCGAACGTGCCCTCTCCATCGCCGCGGAAGCCGGCCTGCCTCAACCGCCCCGAGCGCTTGGGGTCCGTGGCATGGCTCGAACCATCCTGGGAGACCCTGCGGGGCTGCAGGACTACCAAGATGCCATCGACGCCCTGACCCGAGCCGGCCAAGGCAGACGGACCGCGGTCATGTACAACAACCTCGGCTGCGACCTCCGCAACTACCACGGACCCCAAGCAGCACTGGACGTCTTGTCCGAGGGTCTCCGGTTCGCCGCCGCTCGTGGGCTCGAAGAGTTGGCATCCTCGATCCGGGGCAGCGCCCTACCGGCCATGCTCAGCAACGGCGACCTCCCCGCCACCATCGGCGCAGCTGCCGAGCTAGCCGTCCTTGCCGAGGACAGCGGTGAGGAGTACAACCTCATCGAGATCCGCGCCATACAGGCACTTGCCCTCACCTACACCGGCCGGGCCGACGAAACCCGTAGCCTCCTCGGGCTGATCGTCGATGCGGCACGTCGATCAGGCCGGCCCGACATGACCGTCTCTGGATTGGGTTGTGCCGCTGTTGCCCACGCGACCCTCGGGAACCACCCGGCCGCTACCAGCCTGTTCACCGACATAGAAGCCACCCCCAACCTGGACGACGCCGGTGACCTGGCCACCTACCTGCCTGCGATCGTGCGCACCGCCATCACCGTCGGCGACCCCGACCTCGGCAGCCGTCTCGCCGGCCACCTCACCCCCCGCCATCCCCACGCCGAGCATGCCTTGGCGGCGGTACGAGCAGCCCTTGACGAGGCAGACGGAGAGACAGACCGCGCCGCGACCCGATACGCGGACGCCGCCAACCGCTGGCAAAGCTTCGGAGACCTACCCGAACAAGGCCTCGCTCTGCTCGGCCAGGGCCGCTGCCTACTCGAACTGAGCAGACCGGCGGAAGCCGCACAGGTCCTCCACGATGCGCGGGAGATCTTCAGCCGCTGCGGCATGCTCCCTGCACTCGAACAGACCGAGACGTTACTGGCGAACGCCACTCCTCTGAGTTCCTGATCGGTCGCCAAGCCGCAATCGGCCCGATGAGGTGGCTGGTGTGGGCGCCCAACGCAGCGCGAAAGCCACAGGCAGCCCGACGCCGCGTTCGCCCGACGCCGACCGCCGACGCCGCGGTTCCGGCGGCAGCCGGCGCCAGTCGCTGTGGTGATCAGACGCGGAACGGCTTGGGGACGACGCCAGTCTTCAAGATCGGGCAGAGGTTCCAGTAATGACGCGGTTTGTGGATGAAGGTCATCAAGTCGTCTCCTTGTCGGGCTGTCCCGTTGGACGCGTTGAAGACGCCGAGGTGCCCAGCACTCAGGAAGATGCGCGGCAACGTGGTAGGTGTGGAGTTCTTGTACGTCTTGGGCAGAATAGTCACCTGCCACAGCCCCCGGCCGTCAACGTAGAAGTCACGGTTCTGGTACACAGTGAACGTGCCGGGACCACTCTCGTTGACCTCAATCGTGTGTCCCTTGGCAGGATTGATCCGCATGTACATCCTGCCTCGTGACTGCTGCTGGAAGTTGCCGTCGCTATCGGTACGCGTGCGGGCCTCCACCTTGTTAGCGGTCTGACGAAAGATGAGTGTTGTACCGCAGCCTTTCTCCATTTGCATCGCGAGCTTTGGCACCGGCTTCCAGGCAGACCACGGGGTCGCCGCCTTACCATGACCGGATGAGGATGGCCTGACTGCCATACCAGCAGACGCCGGGACGGCTAGCGCAGCCGTCAATGCCAGTGCGAAGCAGGCAAAGGTGAGTGTGGAGACGCATTTGACCATAGAACTTCCCTCTCGTTACGGTTAACCGAGAAGGGCAGCATGCCCGCTACGCGAGAGTATTCCTGCATCACCCATGTTGCAACGAACTATCGAGCTTTTTCCGTGTGCCCGTTCGGTGCCGGCCCGAGTAGAGCTGACAACTCGGGGTCAGCGGAGGGCGAGGCGGTAGGGCGAGCTTGTCGGATCGCCGCTGACCGTGTCGTACGCCGGCTTGGTCAGCGGCTTCGCCGTGCCGTCGAGCTGGTGCTGGACGAGTCGCCATCCCTTGGGACCGAGCTCGGCGGAGACGTACGAGTCGTCGTTCAGCCAGGTCTCGACGTTGGTCGAGCGCTGGAGGCGCGACTGGATCTTCCCGTTCGCGGCGGCGAGGACGAACTGCTCACCGTGGTAGGCGCCGTCGAGATACGGGTCGATCCCCAGCAGATGTGAGCCGTCGGGGGAGAAGCGCAGCGTCGAGGTCTTGCAGGTCTCCCACGCACGGTTGCCGGTCGAGACCTCGACCATGGCCGCGCACAACCCGGTCGGGTCCAGCTGCCGCTTGGTGGAGCCGGTGACGAACTTCCCGTCGGCCGAGACATCGGTGACGTCCAGGAGCTTCGTGTTCCAGCGGCTGGCACTTGGTCTCCGTGGAGGAGGACCGCCAGATCTCACTGGACCCGTTGCTCCGCTGCAGGGCCACCAGGACCGAGCAGTCGTCCGCGCAGGCGTCAACGATCACGAGGCCGCCGAGGTTGTCGCTCGTCAGGCCACTCGCCGGACCACCCCCGATCGTGGGCAGGGCGGTCGGGTCGGCGGCGCCGTTGGTGAGCACCTGCGGCTTCAGCTGCGGGTCGAGCCAGGCGAGGGTGGTCCGGTCCGGGTTGACCGTCACGGCAGTCGTATAGGCGAGCGGGTACGTCGTCACGGGCGCCCCGGACTCTGACGTGACCACGAGCTGCGCGCCCGAACGGTCGGTCTCCGTCGTGAAGACCCAGCGGCCGTCCGCCAGGTCGGTGAAAGCTGCCACCTCCCCATCGATCCGGGGTCGGAAGGTCGTGCCGTCGGCTCGGTGCACGACCCCGTCGAGTAGGTAGGTCGGCTTGGTCTGCTCCACAGAAGTCGGCTCGGAGACGGGCGCATCCGTGCTCGTCTCGGTCGGGCTGGTGGTGGGTGTCGTCGTCCGGCCTGACGACGGGCCGTTCGAGGCTGATGAGTCGGCCCCGCAGGCCGCCAGCGTCAGAGCCGCCAGGACCGCGCCCACGGCCGCCAGAGCGACGGCAGCCGCGCGGCCGCTGCCGTTGCGGTCGTGCGGGCCGCCGTGGTGACGGTTCACGTGACTCATGTATGCCTCTTTCGCGGGATTTGGGGTTCTTTCGCCAGGCTCAGCTTCGCAGGTGGCCGGTCCACGGTTATGTAGAGGAGACGCGACCAGTCGCTCTCAAGGTTGCAACCTGCCCAGTTCTGACGCTGAGCCCCGGCGCCAGATCGTCAAGTCGGAACGCGTCAATCCCCAACTCTCGGGACTTCCGTTTCACCTCGCTCGGCCTACGGTCGCATCAACCTGCGAAAACCGAGGAGGACCGACATGATCAACCGCAACAGCGTGGGCGTGCTGGGTATCACTGTTCTGGTCGCTAGCGGACTGGCGTTGCCGGCTGGCGCCGTAGGTGCCTCGCCGCCTGGTCCGTCGAGAGCTGGGATCATCGTCTGGACCCATAGGACCCCGGCCGGCCCGGAGCAGTTGCTGATCGCTGACGCGGACGGCAGCCACCAGCGAGCCCTGACGCCGGTCCTGCCGGACGCGGGGGACATCGACGCCCAGATCTCTCCGGACGGTCGGTGGATCGCCTACGAGCACAACGACCCCGTCAGCGGGACCATCCACCTGGTGCACCCCGACGGCAGTGATGACCACGTGTTCGACGTGGGCTGCGTCGATCCCTGCGCCGCTACCGGCAGTCCGACGTGGCTGTCGAACGATCGGCTGGCCTTCGTCCTCGTCAATGGTCCGTTCGACCCGGTCACGGATAACGCTGCGTCGGCCGTTCTCTGGTCGGCGCACCTCGACGGGAGCGAGATCAGGAGGCTTTCTCCACGCGGGATCGAGGGCGTCTACGAGGAGAACTACCTGCACGTGGCACGGGACCACAGCTACCTGACGTTCAGGCGAACTCGGAACAGCGACGGCGCTTCCGCACTTTTCCGCAGGTCCATCGACCGCTCGAGCCTTCAGCAGCTGACCCCGTGGGCGATCCGCGCCGAGGTCAACGACCTGTCGACAGCGAGCTCGGGACCGACCAAGGACCTGATCGTCTTCGAGTCCTACGGTCGAGGTGATCCCGATGCCACGTTCGTCGACATCGCAACGGTGCCGGCCAGGTGCCCCTCGCTGAGCGCCTGCACCGCGCAGATCCACTGGTTGACCGACAACGGTGCCACGGGTCGCCGCAATGCCAATCCGCAATGGTCGCCCAACGGCTCCAGCCTGGTGTTCACCGACAGGTCGAGCATCGACGAGCCGAACGTCGAGATCTGGACGATGCGCTACGGCGGCACCGAGCGGCGGAAGATCTCCACGTCCGTCGACTTCGACTACCGGCCCACGTGGGGCAGGAGCCTCGACAACGACTAGCCCACCCGCACCACCAGGGATCCGAGTCTGACGTGGCCATGGCCACGTGAGACTCGGATCCTTGCGGCAGGGAGCGGTCTTACTGCCACTCATTAGTTATTGCGTATTGCTTGCAATAGCGGGTGAGTCGCACCTACGCTCAGTCCAGGAGGCCGTTCCACCCCGGCGACAGTAAGGCGATCGATGACCACCCTCATGACGCGCCCCCCGGCGTCCTCGGCGATGCCGGGCTCACGCTGGCAGCGCATCAAGGCCTCCCTCACCCCGGCTGAATGGCGGCGAGCCGCGGGGCTGTTCGCCGTCGTCCTGGCTCTACACGTCATCGGCTTCGGGTTGCTCTTCGGCGCCGTCGTCCCGGCCGGCTTCGACCTCGGCAACGGCGCCGCCTACGGCGTGGGCATCGGCATCACGGCGTACACGCTCGGGATGCGGCACGCGTTCGACGCCGACCACATTGCCGCGATCGACAACACCACCCGCAAGCTGATGACCGAGGGCCAGCGACCCCTGAGTGTGGGCTTCTTCTTCTCCTTGGGCCATTCGTCCATCGTGTTCATCCTCGCCGGGCTTTTCGCGTGGGGCGTCAAGGGACTCAGCGGCGAGGTTTCCAACGGCAACTCGATGCTGCACAACATGGCCAGCGTCATCGGTCCCAGCATCTCGGGCGTCTTCCTGTTGCTGATCGGGCTGCTCAACCTGGTCATTCTGGTCGGCATCCTGAAGGTGTTCCGCCGGATGCGCCAAGGCGAGTACGACGAGGAGTCGCTCGAGGACCAGCTCAACAACCGGGGGCTGATGAACCGCTTCTACGGCCGCGCGACGAACGCGATCAAGAAGCCCTGGCAGATGTATCCGCTGGGCATGCTGTTCGGACTCGGTTTCGACACCGCCACCGAGATCGCCCTGCTCGCCACGGCCGGCGCGGCCGCGGCCGGCGGTCTGCCGTGGTACGCGATTCTCTGCTTGCCGTTCCTGTTCGCCGCGGGGATGTCGCTGCTCGACACGATCGACGGTGCGTTCATGAACTTCGCCTACGGCTGGGCGTTCTCCAAGCCGGTGCGGAAGGTCTTCTACAACATCACGATCACCGCACTGTCGGTGGCCGTCGCCCTCATCATCGGCGTCATCGAGCTCGTCTCCGTGTTTGCGCACAAGTTCGGCATCGAGAGCGGTGTGCTCGGGTGGGTTGCCCGACTCGACCTGAACTACGTCGGCTATACGATCGTCGGTGTGTTCGTCGTGACGTGGGCGCTCGCGCTGGCCATCTGGCGGTTCGGGCGCATCGAGGAGAAGTGGACGGCGGGGCTCCACCCCGTCGCCGAGGTGACCGAGTGAGAATGCCGAACCTTCGCACCGCCGCACGTGCGGCGACAGGTCTGGCGATCCTCGTCGTGACCGCCTGCGCCACGACGCCGACCGACCCACCGGCCGCGACGTCGTCCGGGGCAGGATCGTCCACCGTTCCGGTCGGCGCGCCGTCCGCGCAGGCGCGACCGACCGCGTTCCGGCTGGCCGCGGCCGGGGACATCGCGTGCCAGCCTCCCTTCACCGTGCGCCCGCGTAGCTGCCACCAGGCCGCCACGGCCGGCCTCATCAAGCGCCGCCATGTCGACGGCGTGCTGGCACTCGGGGACACGCAGTACCAGAGCGGGCGCCTCCGGCACTACCAGGCGTCCTACGCCCACAGCTGGGGAGCCTTCCGGGCCAAGACCCTCCCGGTCGCGGGCAACCACGAGTACCGCACGAGCGGTGCCGCGGGATACTTCCGCTACTTCGGCGCCCGTGCCCACGGTCCGCGCGGTTGGTACGCCGTCAACCGGGGCAGCTGGCGGATCTATGTCCTCAACACCAACTGCTCGTTCGTGTCGTGCACGCGTGAGCGCCAGTGGCTGACGCAGGACCTCAACAGACATCCGCACACGTGCTCGCTCGCCGCGATGCACCACCCCCGGTTCTCGTCAGGTGCCCACGGCCCGAGCCCCGACGCGAGACGGTTCTGGCCCACGCTGGACCGCTACCAGGTCGACCTCGCCCTCGCCGGGCACGACCACGGTTACGAGCGGTTCGCTCCTATGCACGTCGACGGCACGGTCAACCACGCCGGGATCAGGTCATTTGTGGTCGGAACGGGCGGGGAGGACCTCCGTCCGCTCGGGCCGACAACGCACGGGTCCCGCTACCGGTTCGGTAACGGGTTCGGCGCGCTGTTCCTCTCGTTGGACGCCGGGAGGTACTCCTGGGAGTTCCGGACGGCGAATGGGACCGTCAGGGATCGCGGCTCGGCGGCCTGCATCCGCTGAACAGCCGATGCCGGGCTCATCCTTTACTCGGACCCTTGGGCGCAAATCACTCCTCGGTGAGAGCCTCGTGCCATAGTCTCGAGTCGTGACAGAGCGTGTACCCACTGATTGCAGTGCGTCATGACACGCCGACCGATGAGCCCCGTCTTCGACGGGGCCGTGGTGGCTGTCGGCTTCGTGCTGGGTATCTTCGCGGTCGCGCACGAGTTGATCTTCTTCGGCGTCGCCGACCCGAAGTACTTCCTGGCCATTCCGCTGATCATGCTGATGGGCTGGTTCCCGATGCTGATCGGCCGAGCCGGCGGCGGCATCGAGATCGGCCTGGAAGCCTGCGTCCTGATCTTCCTGGCCGTGGTGACGACCGCGGTCCAGGCCGAAGCTGTCTGGTTCCTCGGCTGCGTGGGCTGTCAGCTGCTGGCCGACAAACGCGCCTCCACGAAGCTGTTCAACATCGGCATCGGCGCGATAGCGGGCGGTATCGGCATCCTCTCCATCGAGATGGCTCGCTCCTCGACCCCGAGCACGCCGCGAGAGCTGCTGGCCGCCGGCCTCGGGGCGGCCACCTACTTTGCGGTCGACTTCTCGGTCTCGGCCGTGTCGCTGAGCCTGGAGGAGGACCTGAGCATCTCGGCCGGCCTACGCCCGACCGGCGCGTTGGGTGCCCTCGTGGCGTTCTTGGGGATCGCATCCCTGGGCTACCTCGCTGCGCTGGTGTTCCGTGATCTCCCGGAATGGTCGGCCTTCCTGCTGGTGGTCCCGATCTCGACGATCCTGGTCGCCTCCCGAGCCCAGTCGCGCGGGAGTGAGCATGCCCGGCGACTGAAGATCCTGCTCGACACCGCCGTGCGCGTCCAGACGGTCTCGGACCGGGACGCAGTCATGGAGGCGCTCACCATCGGCGCCAGTGACCTCCTGCGCGATGAGCGTGTCCGGCTTCGCACCGAACCTCCGACGGGCACCGAGATCGGGGTCGCGGTCCATGGCAGTGGCGAGGAACTGTGGGTGGTCGGGCCGGCACTGAACCGGGCGCGCTCGACCGCCGGCGACGACCGACAGGGCCTGACGGCCTTGGTCGCGGTCGCCGAAGATGCCTTCGCCCGCCTCCGGTTGAGTGAGGACATGGCCCATCTGGCGTGGCACGACCCGCTGACCGGGCTGCCGAACCGCTCCCTCTTCATGGACCGGGTCGAGCACGCCATGGAGATGCAGGTGCGCCGCGGCGGCCAGCTCGCAGTCCTGTTCTGTGACCTCGACGGGTTCAAGCGTGTCAACGACCTGTTCGGCCACGCGGCCGGGGATGAGCTGCTGTACGAGGTGGGTGCCCGGATCAAGTCGACGGTACGCACGACGGACACGGTCGCCAGGCTCGGTGGTGACGAGTTCGCCGTCCTGCTCGAAGAGGTGCAGCATCCCGACGATGTCGGGGCATCGTGCGAGCGGATCCTGGAGGCGCTGCGCCGCCGGATCGAGGTGGCGGGCGAAGCCGTGTCGGTCACCACGACGATCGGCGTTGCGTTGTCGAAGCCAGGAGACTCGGCGGATGCGTTGCTGAGCCAGGCCGACCTGGCGATGTACCACGCCAAGGGTCAGGGCAAGGACCGCTACGAGACCTACCGGCTGTCGTTCGGCGACGAGCGGCTCCAACGCATCGAGCTCGTCGAGACGCTCCGCCGGGCGATCGAGACGAAGCACCTCGAAGTCTTCTACCAGCCCGTCGTGGACCTGCAGAGCGAGGCGATCCGGGGCGTCGAGGCACTGGTCCGCTGGCGACGCGACGGTGTCCTGGTTCCCCCCGACCTGTTCATCCCGACCGCCGAAGACAGCGGCCTGATCGTCGGCCTTGGCGCGCTCGTGCTCGAGATGGTCGCCGCCGATGCCCCCCGACTTCGGGCGGCGGCCGGACATCCGGTCTCGATCGGCGTCAACATCTCCCCCCAGCAGCTGCACACGCCGGCCTTCGAGCAACAGGTGCATCAGGCGCAAGAGGCCATGGGCGACTCCCAGCTCGTGCTCGAGCTCACCGAACGCGACTTCGTGAGCAACGACGAGGAGACCCTGGCCAGCATGACCGCCCTCGCCGGCGCCGGCGTGAACTTCGCCATCGACGACTTCGGAGTCGGGTTCTCGGCCATCGGCTATCTGCAGCGGCTGCCCGTCTCGATCCTCAAGGTCGACCGATCGTTCCTGGCCCACATCGAGGACGACCCCAAGGCGTGCTCGCTCGTCCGGTCCATGGTCGTGATGGGTGAGGCGCTCGGCCTCGACGTGGTCATCGAAGGCGTCGAACGCGAGGGCCAGCTCCAGCACGTGATCGACCACGCCGGCGGCGCGATCGCCCAAGGATTCCTCTTCGGACGGCCGCTGCCCATCGATGAGGCGGTCGAAGCCCTCTCGGCGTCTCCCCCGGTCCAGATCGGGGCAGCGCGACGTACCGTGCCGGCCGGTCCGCTGACACCCGCCTGAGGCGACAACCTCTTCAGCAGCCGGCAGCTTCACCGGACATCATCGCTCGCGGGCGATGATGGAGCCATGACGACGAGCCTGATCGTGAGTGGACTGCTGGCCGGCATCGGCATGGGCTATGTCCTGTACCGCGGACAGCTCTGCTTCCACTCGATGATCGCCGGAGCTCTCGGGCGCCGTTTCGGGCTCGCCCAGGCCTGGCTGCTGGCCGTGGCCCTCTCATCGGTCGGATTGGCGGTGCTCTTCACGACCTCGCTCGGCGACGGGCTCAACCGGGGACTGGCGTTCCGGCCGGTCGGCAACGTCGCCGGAGGCGTCATCATCGGGATCGGGATGGTCGTCGCGCTCAGCTGCGCGTCGGGGCTCTTCTACCGTTTGGGCTCAGGCATGGCGGGCGCAGGCGTCGGACTCGTCGGATGGGCGTTCGGAGAGCTCGTCGGCAGGCAGGTGGATGTTCCGGGACCCACCGTCCTCAAGGGGGGAGCGAGCGCGACGATCCCCGACGTGCTCGGTGTCGACCGGCTGGTCGCCGCACTGGTGTTCCTGGGGCTGGTCCTCGTGGTGCTCGTCTGGAAGGGCCGCCGTGAGGCGACCGCCTACCGCTGGCAATGGCGGTGGCCCGGACTCGGCGTCGCGCTCGCGGTCGTGACCGTGGGTGGCTGGGCGCTGGCCGGCGCAGCCGATGCCTCGTTCGGCCCGAGCACGGTCGGGGCGGTCGCCGGTGCCGCGTCGGGCCGACCGATGTGGTGGCTGACCGCCTTCCTCGGCGGGATCGTGGTGGGCGCGGCGGTATGCGCTCGATCGGTGTCGACCTTCGACTTCCGTGGCGAACGTCCCGGGCGGCTGGTCGGGCTCGGAGCGGGCGGGTTTCTGCTCGGATTCGGTGGTTGGGTCGCCGGCGGCTGCAACCTGGGGCACGGGCTGTCCGGGGCCGCGCAGCTCAACGTCTCGTCGTGGGTGGTGGTCGCCGCGATCGTGCTGGGGGTTGGCGTCGCGACCCGGGTGCGCAGGGCCCTGACCTGAGCGACCGACCTGAGCGTTCGGCGTGCGTCGACCGGGTTCACGTCTGGACCGATTGTCCGGAATGTCGCGTGATCCTGCCCACCCGGCTGGGTGGACTGTCCGGCAATGTCCCATCGGTGATTTGGCATCGGCATACCGCGTCGTTAACGTCGCCAGCCGCACAGCCCACAACTGAAGAGCACGAGCACGCACGCCGAGTCCTACCCCGCGTCGCTCGTGACCCTGTACTCGAGAAGCTCATCTCACCAGGGGTAGGAGTGGGGGAACCACGATTCCGCGCGCATGCCCACGACACCACGTGTCGGCTGCGCGCTTGGGGTTAAGCCGCCTGACGTCCACGGACGAGGCAGGCCGGGCACCTTCGAGCCCGAACCCGACAGCTCACCTCGCAGGCGTGAGAAGGAGAAACTCCCCATGCCCGCAACTTCTGCGCGGCGACGATTCCTGGTCGCCGCTCCTGTCCTGCTGCTCACGTCCTTCCTCGTGGCGAGCCTGCTCGTCCTCACGAGTGCCCCGGCTGCTGACGCCTTCACGGCGCAAGCCCGTTCACATCGTGCCCACAAGGTCATCCATGGGCTCAAGGTGGCCAGGAACCAGGTCGGTGACCCCTACCGCTACGGAGCCGACGGTCCTCATGCCTTCGACTGCTCCGGTCTGACGGAGTACGCCTTCAAGAGGGCAGGCATCCGGCTGCCCCGTTCCTCCGACGCCCAGTACCGGCACGTGCGCCACATCCGCAAGAACAACATCAAGCGGGGCGACCTGATGTTCTTCTACAACAGTGGCGGCGTGTACCACGTCGGCATCTACCTCGGTCGGGCCCGCGACGGTCGCGCGCTCATGCTCCACGCGCCGTACCCGGGCAAGCGGGTCCAGCGCGAACGGGTCTGGACCAGCCACTGGCGGGCCGGGACGCTCCGACTGCGCTGACCTGCGGGTTTGCCTCCGCCGCCGGATGCGCCCGATCCTCGGACCGACCGGCGCGGTGACCGCGAGTCCGGGTGATTCGCGACACCCTTGCGGTGGGGCCTTCCCGGATCCCGCCGGTGCCTGCGTCACACTGGTGGCAACCCCATTCGCTCGACCTTGAGGAAATGCTGCATGTCTGTACGCCGTCGCACGTTCGCCGCCGCCAGCACCCTGGTTGCGTTGTCTCTCGCCCTTGCGGCGTGTGGCGGCGACGACAAGAAGGCCGCGGCCGCCGAGAGCACGCCGACCGACTCCGTCAACACGGCGAACCCGCTCACGCTCAACGGGCAGTGGCCGTTGACGGGGGAGAAGCTGGACGGCAATCTTCCCGACCACCCCGTGTACGTCGTCAAGATCGACAACACGGAGGCCTCCGCGCCGCAGGTCGGGTTGGGCCGGGCCGACATGGTGGTCGAGGAGCTCGTCGAGGGTGGCCTCACCCGGTTGGCGGTCTTCTTCTACCAAGACGTTCCGGACCAGGTCGGTCCGGTCCGGTCGATGCGGGCGTCGGACATCGGCATCGTCAAGCCGGTCAACGCGACCCTCATCGCCTCGGGTGGTGCCCGGCCGACGATCCGCCGGCTGGTAGGCGCCAAGATCCAGACCGAGACCGAGGGCGCGACCGGCTTCAGCCGCAACAGCAGCCGCAGTGCGCCGTACAACCTCTTCATGGCCCTGCAGGAGCAGGCCGACAAGCCGGCACCGCACTGGCACCAGCCCACCCATACCTATCTGCCCTTCGGACCCGCAGATGCGTTCTCGGGGACCATCCGGGTCAAGTCGATCAGTGCCGAGTTCTCCGGTAGCCACACCACCTCCTGGTCCTGGAACGGCAAGCAGTGGACGCGCCCCGGCTCGTTCGCTACCAGCGGTGACGACTTCACGGCCGACAACGTGCTCCTCCTCCGCGTCAAGGTCGGCGATGCCGGTTACCTGGATCCGGCCGGCAACCCGGTTCCCGAGACCGAGTTCGTCGGCAAGGGCGAGGGAGTTCTCGTGCACGGTGGGAAGGCCAAGAGCCTCATCTGGAGCAAGAAGATCAAGGGTGGACCGTTGCACCTGCGCACCAAGGCGGGCAAGAACGTGAAGGTGCCGGCCGGTCACACCTGGATCGAGCTCGTGCCAGCGGCCACGGGCAGCGTCACGCTCTCGAAGTAGTCCGCACGGGCCGCGACAGCGCCGACGGCCCGCGACTTTGCGATGATGGGCGTATGCCGTCTGTGCCGTCTGTCTCGTACTCCATCACCGTTCGCCTGGTCGTTCCCGCCGGCGGTACTGCCGTCAGCCAGCTGACCAACGTTGTCGAGGGCAGCGGTGGGGTGGTGACCGCGCTCGACGTGACTGCGTCCGGAGTCGACCAGCTCAGCATCGACGTCACGTGTGCAGCACGCGACACCGACCACGCGGAGCAGATCGTCGAAGCGCTGCGCGGTGTCGACGGTGTCGATGTCCACAAGGTGTCCGACCGGACGTTCCTCATGCACCTCGGCGGCACCATCGAGATGGCCTCCAAGCATCCGATCCGCAACCGCGACGACCTGTCGATGGTCTACACCCCCGGCGTCGCCCGGGTCTGTCTGGCGATCGCGCGCAACCCGGAGGACGTGCGCCGGTTGACGGTCAAGCGCAACTCGGTGGCGGTGGTCACCGACGGATCGGCTGTGCTGGGGCTCGGCAACCTCGGACCGGCCGCGGCCCTGCCCGTGATGGAGGGCAAGGCCGCCCTGTTCAAGCGTTTCGCCGGCATCGACGCCTGGCCGCTGTGCCTCGACACCCAGGACGTCGACGAGATCGTCCGGACCGTCCAACTGATCGCACCGGTGTTCGCCGGCATCAACCTCGAGGACATCTCGGCACCGCGGTGCTTCGAGATCGAGGCCCGGCTGCGTGAGCTGCTCGACATCCCGGTCTTCCATGACGATCAGCACGGGACGGCGATCGTCGTGCTGGCGGCCTTGACCAATGCGCTCCGGGTCGTGGGCAAGACACTTCCAGAGGTGCGCATCGTGATGTCGGGCGCTGGCGCCGCCGGCTCCGCGATCGTGCGGCTGCTCGTCGAGGGAGGCGCGAAGGACCTCGTGGTTGCCGACGTCGAGGGAGTGATCAGCTCGCGTCGCGAGGGCATGAATCCGTCCCTGGTCTGGATCGCCGAGAACACCAACCTGGCGAGCTTCGAGGGGACGCTGAAGGATGCGATGCGGGGCGCGGACGTCTTCATCGGCGTCTCGGCACCGGACGTGCTCGACGGCGACGACGTGGCCTCGATGGCTGATGGTTCGATCGTGTTCGCGTTGGCCAACCCAGATCCCGAGGTAGACCCGGGAGTGGCCCGACAGCATGCAGCCGTGGTCGCCACCGGCCGCTCCGACTACCCCAACCAGATCAACAACGTGCTGGCGTTCCCGGGCGTCTTCAGGGGGCTGCTGGATGCGTCGGCGACGGCGATCGAAGATCCTCTGCTCGTGGCGGCGGCTCGGGCCATCGCCGGGACGGTCCACGACGACGAGCTCAACGCCAACTACATCATTCCCAGCGTGTTCAACGAAGACGTGCACAAGGCGGTGGCCGCGGCCGTCAAGGAAGCCGCCCAGGAGGCGGGCGTCTGAGATGGCGATCGCGCAATGAGCTTTCACACCGGCCAGCTGCTGCTCGCAACGCCGCGGCTGGTCGACCCGAACTTCGCCCGGTCCGTCATCTTCCTGCTCGATCACGACGAGGACGGCGCGCTGGGGGTCATCATCAACCGCCCGTCCCAGCTGTCGGTAGGTGCCGTGCTCCCCACCTGGTCATCAGCCGTGACGGCGCCGCCCTTGTTGTTCAGCGGGGGTCCGGTCTCGCCGGAGTCCGCCCTGGCGGTCGGCCTGTCACTGGGCGCAGGCCCTGGCGAAGGGTTCAAGCGGCTCACCGGAGACGTCGGTCTCGTCGACCTCGACGCCGACCCCTCGCTGGTCCAGGCCGACCTGGTCGGCTTGCGGGTGTTCTCCGGGTACGCGGGCTGGGGTGCCGATCAGCTCGAGTCCGAGCTGGCCGAGGGCTCGTGGTATCTCGCCAACGCCGTGCCCAGGGACCTGCTCGACCCCGAGCCCGAGGGGTTGTGGCGGGCAGTGCTGCGCCGCCAGACCGGCGAGCTCGCCTACGTGGCGACGTTCCCTGACGACCCCAGCATGAACTGAGCCCCGCTGTTCGAGCTTGTGGAGATCACCGTGGTCTCGACAAGCTCGACCGCCGGGGGCTCGACCGCCGGGCGCACGACCACGGTGGGGCAGGCGCTCAACAGGCGGCGTAGACGTACTGGCTGCTGCTGGGCCGACGAAGATCGCGGTCGCGGTAGATGACCGACCACCGGGCACCGTGGTGTCGGCACGCCCGGGTGAACGACGCTCGACCGTTGTCGGAGTACTCGATCTCGATCACGTGGCGTCCGTAGGCCCGCCGGTACGCACCGCACTCGGCGTACTCCGAGCACTCCTCGGCGACCGCGAAGTCGAAACCGACGCTGGTCCGGGCCGCGCGACTGAGCCCGGCGAGGTTCTTCTGCGCGATCGCGAGGCCGGCGTCGTGCGACCTCGCCACGAGCAACCGGGCGAGCGCCAGGTTGTCGGAGCGGGTCAGCAGCCCGCGCGAGCGCGTGAACGAGTCGAGGTTGTCCGGCTCGACCGCCCGGAAGCCCGACCGGTGACAGGCCGTGATCCACCGCCCGACGACGGCGGCGATGTGCTGCCGGCGCGTCGACGTGGAGGTGTTGAGCAGCACCTCTCCCGGCCAGCCCGGGTCGTGCACGAGGACGCCCTGCCTGCGGAGCAACAGCGCAGGGTGGTGTCGCTTCCACCAGCGCAGCCGGCCGGGTTGGGTCTGGTAGGCGTTGACGTAGCAGATCGAGTACGCCGACCGGGCCGGTGACTCGGTGCGATCCCGGGTCACGACGCGGACGCCATGGGGGAGCGGGTAGCTGCCGCCGAGCTGATAGTCCGCCTTGGCGTTCACCGGCGGCACGGTCACGGTCGGCGCCAGCGGCGCGGGCGCCACCAGCAGTGCGGCACAGGCCAGCGCGATGGGTGCGAACATGCCACCCATTCTCGTCCTGTGGCTGTCGTATGCAGAGGGGAACGCCGTAAACTGCCGCCGTGAGCACCCAGCTGAGCCCAGGCGTCGAGACCATCGAGGACCGACGCACCAAGGAGTCACTCGAAGAGGGTGACCACGACCGCTTCAGCCACTACGCGCCCAAGGACAAGCTGACCGAGGCCATGGTGATGGGGACCCCCATCATGGCCCTGTGCGGCAAGGTGTGGGTGCCCTCGCGTGACCCGAAGAAGTACCCGGTCTGCCCTGAGTGCAAGGAGATCTGGGAGTCACTGAGCAAGGGCGACGACGGCGCCGGCAGTGACGACTGACCAGGCCCCTGCGCGATGAGCCGCCTCGCACCGGCGGCGCTGGCACCGCGGCTGTTCGTCTGTGCTCTCGCGCTGGGCACTGCTCAGCTCCTGCAGGCACCCGTCGCGTCGGGCTTCCCTCCTCTCGGTGAGTACGCCGCATGCCCGGCCGGCCACGCAGGTGCGCCGGCGGGCTCCGGTCCGAAGAGTGCACGGCGAGTGGTGGCTGCGGTGCCTCCCGTCCAGGTGCCCGTCTTCGTCCATGTGCTGCGCAGTCGCACGCAGGGCAACGTGTCGACGCATCGGATCCGCCGCCAGATCGCGATCCTGAACGGTGCCTATGCCGGCAAGCAGAGCTCCCGAGCGGCACGCTCGCCGTTCGTCTTCACGCTTGCGGCCGTCGACCGCACGAAGAACGCGCGGTGGCTCCGGATGGACGAGGGCAGTGTCGCCGAGGGGCACGCCAAGCGGGCTCTGCACCGCGGCGATCCGGGCGACCTCAACCTGTACATCGGCATGAACAGGTCCGGCAGCCTCGGCTGGGGAAGCTCTCCCGGCGCCGCCTCCCGTACGCCTCGGATGGACGGTGTCGTGATCCGGCGGAGCAGCATGGCCGGGGGGCGTGGCGGCCACTACAGCGCCGGCGACGCTGCCGTCCACGAGACCGGCCACTGGCTGGGTCTGCTGCACACCTTTGCCGGTAAGTGCGGCAAGCGGGGTGACCTCGTCGGTGACACGCCGGCCGAAGCCCGTCCGTCGTACACGTGTCCGGTGCGACGCGACACCTGTACCGCACCCGGCCGTGACCCGGTGCACAACTTCATGGACTACTCCTACGACTCGTGCATGAACCAGTTCACACCTGGCCAGGTCGCGCGGATGCGGCAGCAGTGGTCCGACTTCCGGGCAGGTGGCGACTGATTGAACGCAACGCGCACGGCGGTGGCTGCTGGTCCCACCGCACCGGAGTACCGCGTGCTGTCCATGGGTATCTTCGCGCTGATCGTCGGCATCGCCTTCGAGTTCATGGCCGTGGCCACGGCGTTGCCGGTCGCGGCTCGCGAGCTCGGCGGGCTGGGGCTCTATCCCTGGGCGCTGACCGGTTTCCTGGGTGCAGCGATGTTCGCCAACGGCATCGCGGGGGAGCTCTGTGACCGGCTCGGGCCGCGGCTACCGCTCGCTGCCGGAGCGTCCGCCTTCGCGATCGGCCTGGTGATCTCCGGACTGAGCCAGTCGATGCCGATGCTCATCGGTGGGCGGATCGTCCAGGGACTGGGCGCGGGGTTCACGATCGTGGCGGTTTACGTGGTGATCGGGCAGTGCTACCCCGAAGCCGTTCGACCGCGGGTCATGACCCTGATCTCGACGGCCTGGGTGGTCCCCTCGGTCATCGGGCCGTTCATCGCCGGCGGACTCACGGAGTACGTCTCCTGGCGGTGGGCGTTCCTGTCGCTCGTTCCGCTGCTGCCGATCCCGATGGTCGCGGTGCTCCGGCGCCTTGGACCCACGGCTCCCACCCAGACGCGCCGACCGGGGCGGGTCCAGCTGGCCGCGTCGATGGCGGTCGGGGCGGGCCTGCTCCAGTGGGCGGGGCTGCAGGCAGAGTCGTCGCGGTGGTCTTACGCCGCGGTGACGGCAGCGGTCGGGACCGTCATGGTCGTGGTCGCCGCGCGGCGCCTGTTCCCGCCGGGCACGCTCCGGCTCGTGCGCGGCCTGCCGTCGGTCATCGCGTTCCGTGGCGTCACGGCCGGCGGATTCTTCGGTTGCCAGGCCTACGTCCCGCTCATGCTCGTCGAACACCGGGGGGCAACACCGACGATGGCCGGCCTGGCGGTCGCCGGTACCGCGCTGGGATGGTCGGCCGGTTCGTGGTGGCAGGGGCGGCCACGCCTTCGGACGCCGCGGACGTCACTGGTGCGACGTGGATCGGTCGTGACGACCATCGGCGTCGTCGTCACTGCATCGGCCGCCGTCGCCACCGACGCGTTGACGCTTCCCGCATGGCTGTCCGGCGTCGGACTGCTCCTGGGCGGTCTCGGGATGGGGTTGGCGATGGCGAGCAACGCGGTGCTGCTGTTCGAGTTCTCTCCGGTGGCCGACCGCGGTGCGAACTCGGCCGCGATCCAGATGAGCGACTCCTTGGGTGGGCTGCTCGTGGTCGGAGCGGCCGGCGTCGGCTACGCCATCTGGCGCGACTCGGTGGATCACAGCGCGCTCTTCCTCGGAATCTTCGGTCTGGCGACCCTCGTGATGCTGTTCTCGATCGTGGTGGCCTACCGGGTGCGTCCGCTCCCCACCTCGTGATGTCCGTCTCACGAGTTGATCGATGTGGCCAGTGGGTGATTCAGACGGGCCACAGGTGGGCACGAAGAGGTAAGGCGTGGTGTTCACCGCGGAGGAGGCCCGCCCCACGGCGGCTCGTTGAGTCACCAGCGTCGCCAGCCGGGCTTTCGGAGGGGAGGGCGGCAACGCCCTCCCCATCCGGTCGCTTTCAGGGCTCGAGGCGCCGCGAGTTCTGGTGGGTGACGATCTCACGGGCCACCTCGGCAAGCTTGAGGTTCATGTCCTGAGACGTCCGCCGCAGGATCTCGAAGGCGGCCTGGTCGTCGACGTGGTGGAACGCCATCAGCAGCCCGATTGCCTTGCCGATCTCCCGGTTGCTCTCCAGCCCGGCGCGTAGCGTCGCCGCGTTGTGCTTCTCGGCGGCAGCCAGCAGAGCCACGGAGGCGAAGGCCACGAGCAACGCAGCCTGATCGACCGACTGGCGCGTGAGCGCACCGGGTACGTCGGAGAACAGGTTCAGCGCCCCGGCCTTGCCGTCGGCGTTGATGAGGCGGAAACCTGCCATCCCACGGACCGGCGTCTCGGCCAGCACGCGTCGCGAGAGCTCGGGCCAGGGGGAGCCGTCTGTCAGGTCGGAGTCGACGTAGGCGGCCTCGTCCTCGATGGCATCCAGGCACGGCCCATCTCCG
This sequence comes from uncultured Actinomycetota bacterium, assembly GCA_963750495.1. Taxonomy (GTDB): domain Bacteria; phylum Actinomycetota; class Actinomycetes; order Propionibacteriales; family Nocardioidaceae; genus JANLYC01. The sequence continues at coordinate 964,934 of CAVVQV010000004.1, read as the reverse complement.
ATCTCACGCTCGAAGGCGTCGATCCGCGCCGCGACCTCGTCGCTGGAGGCAGCCGTTACGGCTTTGCCTTGTCTGGTGAGCATCAAGCTCGCGTGGTCGCACCCGGTGACGAGGTCGGTCGCGGCCGAGCAGATCGCTGCGTAGATCGCGTCGAAGTCGTTGCCGTCGTACACGATCTCGGCCAACGACTGAAAAGCCGTGTCGGTCATGTCGAGGTGGTGCGGCGACTCTGGAAGGTCATCGGTCATGGCGTGCGCCCCGCTGGAGCATGTGGCGCGCGTCCGTCGGGGCTGCCTCTCTGGTCGGTCCTCGGGGGCGAGGAGGTCGGGCCGGGTGGGGTGGGTCCTGCCGCGGGTCATTGTGCCACGGTGAGCAAGCCCGGGCAGGCTGGCGCCGACTGCCCCGCCTGAACCCGTGAGTCCGGCCGCGGAACGCCCGAGCGGCGACGTAGGCTGTGCCACTCGTTCGCCCCGCATCGAGAGGTTCCCGACTCCGCCGTGTCACGCCCCGCACCGTTGCCGCTGAGCCCGGCCTACCCCGACCGCGCCGCGTGGGGCACCGCCACCAAGCTGCGGGCCTGGCAGCAGGAGGCGTTGAAGAAGTATCTGTCCGCGCTGCATCGTGACTTCCTGGCGGTCGCGACGCCGGGGGCGGGCAAGACGACCTTCGCGCTCACGATCGCGGCTGAGCTCATGGACCGGCGCATCATCGACCGGATCACGGTCGTGGCGCCGACGGAGCACCTCAAGGTGCAGTGGGCCGAGGCTGCCGCCAAGGTGGGCCTGGCGATCGACCCGGCGTACTCCCCGACCCAGGGCAAGACCAGCAAGGACTACGTCGGCGTCGCGGTGACGTATGCCGGAGTGGCGATCAACCCGCTCGCCTTCCGCGTGCGCACCGAACGGTTCCGGACCCTGGTCATCCTCGACGAGGTGCACCATGCCGGTGACGCGCTGACCTGGGGAGACGCCATCCGTGAGGCGTTCGAGCCGGCCACCCGTCGGCTCTCGTTGACCGGCACCCCGTTCCGGTCCGACATCAACCCGATCCCGTTCGTGAGCTACGCCCCCGATGACGAGGGCGTCCCGCGCAGTGCCGCGGACTACACGTACGGCTACGCCGAGGCGCTCGCCGACCACGTCGTGCGACCCGTGCTGTTCATGGCGTACTCCGGCCAGCTCCAATGGCGCACCCGGGCCGGTGACGAGATCTCGGCCCGTCTCGGTGAACCGCTGACGAAGGACCAGACTGCCCAGGCGCTGCGCACCGCGCTCGACGTCAACGGGGCGTGGGTGCCCGCCGTGATCGAGGCGGCGGACCGCCGGCTGAGCGAGGTACGCCGCCACGTTCCCGATGCAGGTGGCCTCGTGATCGCCACCGACCAGGACTCGGCCCGCGCCTATGCGGCCCTGTTGGCCAGGATCAGCGGCGAGAAGCCCACGCTGGTGCTGTCGGACGAGAAGGCGTCCAGCAAGAAGATCTCGGCCTTCAGCGCCGGCGAGTCGCGGTGGATGGTCGCCGTTCGGATGGTGTCCGAGGGTGTCGACGTCCCCCGGGTCTGTGTAGGCGTCTACGCCACCACCACCGCGACCCCGTTGTTCTTCGCGCAGGCGATCGGGCGATTCGTGCGGGCGCGACGCCGGGGCGAGACCGCGTCGGTGTTCGTGCCATCCGTGGCACCGTTGCTCGGCCTGGCGGCAGGCATGGAGCTCCAGCGCGACCACGTGCTCGGCCGGCCCATCCGCGACGAGGACGACATCTTCGCGGCCGAGGACGAGCTGCTGGCTCAGGCGCAGCAGGCCGATCCCGCGGTGTCCGACGAGCAAGCCAGCTTCGCGGCGCTGTCGAGCCAGGCGTCGTTCGACCGCGTCGTCTTCGACGGCGGCGAGTTCGGGCACGAGGGTCACGTCGCCGTAGGCAGTGACGAGGAGATGGACTTCCTGGGCATCCCGGGCCTGCTCGAGCCCGACCAGGTGCGCGACCTGCTCGCACACCGGCAGTCCGAGCGGATGAAGGAGAACAAGCGCACGGGCCGGCACCGCGCGGTCGAGCCCTCCGCGCACGGGCGGCTGGCCGGGCTCCGCAAGGAGCTCAACGGCCTCGTGGCCGCCTGGCACCACCGGTCCGGCTCCCCGCACGGGGTGATCCACGCCGAGCTGCGCCGCGCCTGTGGTGGACCGCCGGCCGCAGTGGCGACCAGCGAGGAGCTCGCGCAGCGCATCGACACGCTCCGCGCGTGGGCGGCCAAACGGCGTACCTGATCCTCAGTCCTGGACCGCGGCGGCGACCAGGGGGAGGACCCGGTGGGGAATCTGGTCGGCCAGCGCGATCATCGTGGCCGACCGTTCGATCCCCGGGTATGCCACGACCTTGTCGAGCACGCGCTGCAGGTCGGTGTTGTCCCGCGCCACCACGCGGCACCAAAGATCGCCCGGGCCGGTCACCGTGTGGACCTCGAGCACCTCGGGGATCAGCACGAGGTGGTCGCGCACCGGGTCATGGCCGCCGCTCTGCCTGATCTCCAGGGTGACGAAAGCGGTGACGGGGTAGCCGAGCGCGGCCGGGTCGAGCTCGGGCCCCCAGGACCGGACGACACCGGAGCTCTCGAGCCGTTCGAGCCGGGCCTGGACCGTGCCCCGGGCGACCCCGAGCCGGCGGGACGCCTCGAGCACGCCGATACGTGGCTCCTCCGCGAACAGCTGCACGAGCGCCGCATCGAGCTGGTCGATCGCCATCCGAGCCTCCCCTACGGATCCGATTGCTGGTCAGGCTGTGCACACGATAGCGAAGATCGCGACATACTCTGTGCAGATTGACTACTTCCACGTCGATCCCTTGCGCAGAATGTGTACCCAGACGATGATGCCAGGCATGAGTGAAACGCTGACCCCGCAAGAGCTTCAGGCCGACCTCACCCTCGAGCAGCTCAAGCAGCTCGTCGGTCTCGTCGAGTACGACGAGGACAAGGACCCGTTCCCGGTCACCGGCTGGGACGCCATCGTGTTCATCGTGGGCAACGCCACCCAGGTGGCCCACTACTACCAGTCCGCGTTCGGGATGGACCTCGTCGCCTACAGCGGCCCCGAGACCGGCAACCGCGACCACAAGGCGTTCGTGCTCAAGAGCGGCTCCTGCCGGTTCGTCGTCAAGGGTGGCGTCTCGCCGGACAGCCCGCTGCTCGACCACCACCGTGCCCACGGCGACGGCGTGAGCGACATCGCCCTCGAGGTGCCCGACGTCGACAAGTGCATCGCTCGGGCCCGTGAGATGGGTGCCACGATCGTGCAGGAGGCCGAGGACGTCAGCGACGAGCACGGCACCGTCCGTATCGCCGCGATCGCGGCGTACGGCGAGACCCGCCACACCCTGGTCGACCGCTCGCGCTACGACGGTCCGTACCTGCCCGGTTTCGTGCCGAGCACAACGACCGTCACGCGGCCAGCCGGTGCGCCGAGGCGGTTGTTCCAGGCGCTCGACCACGTCGTCGGCAACGTCGAGCTCGGCAAGATGGACGAGTGGGTCGACTTCTACAACCGCGTGATGGGCTTCGTGAACATGGCCGAGTTCATCGGCGACGACATCGCCACCGACTACTCCGCGCTGATGAGCAAGGTCGTCGCCAACGGCAACCACCGGGTCAAGTTCCCGCTCAACGAGCCGGCCGTGGCGAAGAAGAAGAGCCAGATCGACGAGTTTCTCGAGTTCTACCAGGGCCCCGGTGCCCAGCACCTGGCGCTGGCGACCAACGACATCCTGGCGACCGTCGACGCGATGCGGGCCCAAGGTGTCGAGTTCCTCGCCACGCCCGACTCGTACTACGAGGACCCCGAGCTGCGAGCGCGCATCGGTGAGGTCCGTACGTCGATCGAGGAGCTGCAGTCACGGGGCATCCTGGTCGACCGTGACGAGGACGGCTACCTGCTGCAGATCTTCACCCGGCCGATCGGCGACCGCCCCACGGTTTTCTTCGAGCTGATCGAGCGCCATGGGTCACTCGGCTTCGGCAAGGGCAACTTCAAGGCCCTGTTCGAGGCGATCGAGCGCGAGCAGGAAGCCCGCGGAAACCTCTGACATACCCGTCCGCGAAGACCCCCCAGCCCTCCCGGCCGGGGGGTCTTCGATTGTCAGGCGGGGCCGGGCTCCGGCGTCGAGCTCGTGCCGAGGAGCTCACCGGGCTTCGGCAGGGCGGCACCGGAGTCGGCGTAGTAGTCCTCGGGAGCGGTGTGGTCCGTTCCCTCAGGTGCCTTGAGAGCCCGCAGCAACAGGGTGAGCACGACCGCGACGATGATGTTGAGGAGCAGTGCGGTGAGCGCGATGTAGACCTTGGTGTCGGTGAAGGGGAAGACCGCGAGCGAGCTACCGAAGTGGCGCTCGCCGTTCGCGATGGGCGTGGGGGTGCCGTCGACCAGCTTCACCGAGACGTTCGGCACCTTCTGCTGGTACGACACGATGGTGCCGTAGACCATGCCGGCGGCCCAGCCGGCGAGCAGCGCCCACTTGTGGAACCACCGGGTGTACAGCCCGGCCACGATCGCCAGGAACGTCTGCAGGATCCAGACCCCTCCGAGCAATTGCATGTTGATCGCGTTCTGCTTGTCGAGGCCGAGCACGAAGAGCAACGCACCGAACTTCACCACGAGGGACGTGATCTTCGACGCCTGAGCCTCCTCGGCGTGGGTGGCGTCCTTCTTGATGAACTCCTTGTAGATGTTGCGGGTGAAGAGGTTGGCTGCCGCGATGGCCATGATGGCCGAGGGGACCAGCGCGCCGATCGCGATCGCAGAGTAGGCGACGCCCGCGAACCAGCTCGGGAAGTTGTCGCGGAAAAGGTGGGGCACGGCCAGCTGCGCGTTCGCCGTACCGTCCTGGCCGAACACCGACGTCTGCGCCGCGATGGCCGCGAACCCGAGCAGGGCGAGCAGGCCGAGCAGCAGCGAGTACGCCGGCAGGATCGACGCGTTGCGGCGGATGGTGTTGCGGCTCTTGCCCGACAGCACAGCGGTCATCGAGTGCGGGTACATGAACAGCGCCAGCGCCGAGCCGAACGCCAGTGAGGCATATGCCCAGTAGCCGACCGGCCCGTTACCAGGCACGAAGATGCCGGTCGGGGCGCCGGTCGCGTTCGGGGTGTTCATCTTCTCCTTCGCCGCGCTGAACACGTCGCCGAAGCCGAAGTGCACGGCCACCCAGATGATCGCGACCACGATCACGAGGTAGATCAGCGTGTCCTTGATGAAGGCGATCAGCGCCGGTGCCCGTAGCCCGGACGAGTAGGTGAATGCAGCGAGCACGGCGAACGCGATGAACAGCGGCAGGTCACGGATGAACCAGCTGCCCTCTGCCCCCAGCCCGATCGTGTCGAGGACGGCCTCGATACCGACCAGCTGCAGGGCGATGTAGGGCATCGTGGCGAGGATGCCGGTCACAGCGACGGCGAGCGACAGGCTGCGGGAGTCGTAGCGCCCACGGATGAAGTCGGCCGGGGTCACGTAGCCCTTGGCGTGCGCCACCGACCACAGACGCGGCATGAAGATGAAGATGAGCGGATAGACCACGATCGTGTAGGGCACGGCGAAGAACCCGCTGACGGCCCCGGTCGCGTACATGGCGGCCGGCACGGCGACGAACGTGTACGCCGTGTAGAGATCGCCGCCCAGCAGGAACCAGGTGGTGACAGTCCCGAAGCCGCGGCCACCGAGGCCCCACTCGTTCAGCGAGGCCATGTTGTCGGGTCGACGCCACTGGGCGGCGTAGAAGCCGCCGATCGTGACGACGACGAAGAAGAAGATCAGCACGCTCAGGGCGACGCCGTCGATGTTGGCGGCGAGCAGCTGCTGGTCGTCCAGCACCGTGGTGTGGCCGCTCATCGCCCATCACCGCCGCGCGCCTTCTCGATCACCTTGAAGGCACTGAAGGTGAAACCGGAGGCGAGGAACACCCACGCGAACTGGTACCAGTAGAAGAACGGGAAGCCCCACAGGGCGGGGTCCTCGCTCGCGTAGACGGGCACGATCATCAGTGCCAGGACAGGGATCGCGAGAAGAATCCCCGCTGTGACCAGTGTGGGCGTGGGCAGGCGGTGGCGGTCCGTGGACATCAGTCCTCCTGGGGTGGCAGGCAGGGTGTTCGCGTTGGCCGAACCCGAACAGTGCGACAACTTAGTCGTCTCGTGCCGGGTTCGCCACCGGTGCCCTGCCGGAACGGCGTCGCCGGCCGCCGTCGCGACGGCCCGAACCGTCGTATGGTGAAGAGATGAGGACAACTGCCGTTGTGGACAGCTCGGTCGTCATCGATGCGTTGAAGGGTGGTCTGCCCAGCGGGTCAGTCGTGATCGACGACGACGTGCTCCAGTCCTACAGCGTCGACCGGGCCATGTACTGCGCGGCCGGCAAGGCGCTCGCCCTGGTCCACGCCCGGTCGACCGAAGAGGTCCAGCACGTGATGCGGGTCGCTACCGAGCACCTGGTCCCGGTCGTCCCGCAGGGCGCCCGCAGCGGCCTGTCCGGGGCCGCGAACGCCGTCGACGGCTGCATCCTGCTGAGCCTGGAGAAGATGAACGAGGTGCTCGAGGTCGATGCGGCGAACCGCGTCGTGGTGACCCAGCCCGGGATCTACAACGCCGACCTCTCCCGCCGGGTGGCCGAGGACGGGCTCTTCTACCCGCCTGACCCGTCGAGCTGGGAGTTCTGCTCCATCGGGGGCAACGTGTCGACCAACTCCGGTGGCCTCTGCTGCGTCAAGTACGGCGTCACGACCGACTACGTCCTCGGGCTCGAAGTGGTGCTGGCCGACGGTCAGGTCCTGCGTACCGGCCGGCGCACCGTCAAGGGCGTCGCCGGGTACGACCTCACGCGGCTGTTCGTGGGCAGCGAGGGCACGCTCGGCGTCATCACCGAGATCACGCTGCTGCTGCGGCCGGCCACCGAGCGTCCGCTCACGGTGGCCGCGGTCTACGACTCGGCTGCCACTGCGGCCGAGGCGGTCTCGCGCGTGGTGCGGTGCGGCGTGGTCCCGTCACTGCTGGAGTTCATGGACAAGGTGAGCGTGCACGCCGTCAACGAGGCGTTCAACATGGGCATCGCCCCCGAGGCGGGCGCACTCGTGCTGGCACAGTCAGACGCCGGCGGAGAGCGCGCGGCCGACGAGATCGCCACGATCGCCAAGGTGCTCGAGGAGGCTGGAGCCATCGAGATCGCGGTCGCCGACGACCCGGCCGAGGGTGACCTGCTGCTCGCCGCCCGGCGTGAGGTGTTGACCGCCTTCGAGAAGCTCGGCACCACGATGATCGACGACGTGTGCGTCCCGCGCACGCGGCTGGCCGAGCTGGTCGAGCGGATCGAGCAGGTGTCGGCCGAGTGTGGGCTCACCATCGGCGTGGTCGGCCACGCCGGCGACGGGAACTTCCACCCGACCGTCGTCTTCGACGGCCAGGACGCCGACCAGGTGGCTCGGGCCAAGCAGGCGTTCGACGACATCATGGTGATCAGCCTCGAGCTCGGGGGCACGATCACCGGCGAGCACGGCGTGGGCGTGCTGAAGATGGCGCTGCTGGAGCGTGAGATCGGCGAGCTTTCCCTGCGGGTGCACCGCGACATCAAGAAGGCGCTCGACCCGCTCTCGATCCTCAACCCCGGCAAGGTCTTCGCGCTGGACCCCGCTGGTCTGGACTGATGCCGGCGTACGTCGCCTTCCTGCGCGCCGTGAACGTGGGCGGGCGGATGGTCAAGATGGCTGCGCTGCGCGAGCGCCTCGAGCAGAGCGGCTTCACCGAGGTCGAGACGTACATCGCGAGCGGGAACGTCAAGGTGGCCACGCGGCTCCGTACGACGGCAGCGGTGGAGAAGCGGCTCGAGGCGCTGCTCCTCGAGTGGCTCGACTTCGATGTGCCGGCCCTCGTCCGGACGCCGGCACAGCTCGCTGCCGCCCACGCCGCGGGTGCAGAGCTCGCCGCACCGCTGAAGGGCAGCCCCCGCCACTACGTGGCCTTCCTGCGGGACGAACCGCAGGCACGGGCGAGCTCGGCGCTGACGGCCTGGGACGAGCCTGACGAATGCGCCGTCGTCGTCGGCCGCGAGGCTCATCTGTGGCTTGCGTCCGATCGGCCGAAGCTGACCAACACGCGGATGGAGAAGATCCTCGACACGGTGGGAACCGCCCGGGACTGGAAGACCGTGACCAAGCTGACGACCCTCTGGACCTGACCGGCTGCGCCCGCGCTCGCGTGGCGGGACGCGTCGGACCTGGGTACCGTGCGACTGTTCGCACCCGCTCACTCGCACCCAGGAGCGCGTCATGTTGCTGGCCACCTATCAGCCGGACATCGAGTCGATCGGCGGTTCGCTCACCGCCTCGGCCCTGGTCGCGGCCGTCCCTCTCGCCACCTTGTTCGTGATGCTCGGAGCACTGCGCATCACCGCTTGGATCTCCGGCCTGACAGCGCTCGGAGCCGCGCTCCTGGTCGCCATCGCAGGCTTCGACATGCCGGTCGACCAGGCGTTCCTGGCGGGCAGCCAGGGGGCAGCCTTCGGCTTCTTCCCCATCATGTGGATCGTCATCAACGCCATCTGGGTCTACAACATGACGGTCCAGACCGGCCACTTCGACGTGCTGCGACGCTCGTTCGGCCGGGTCAGCGACGACATGCGCATCCAGGCCATCATCATCGCGTTCTGCTTCGGTGCCCTGCTCGAGGCGCTGGCCGGCTTCGGTACCCCCGTTGCGATCACAAGCGTCATGCTCATCGCGCTGGGCTTCCAGCCGATCAAGGCAGCGACTGTCGCGCTGGTCGCCAACACGGCTCCCGTCGCGTTCGGCGCGCTGGCGGTGCCGATCACCACATTGAGCACGGTCACCGGCTTCCCGGTCGACACGCTCGGTGGACTGGTCGGCCACCAGACACCGGTCCTCGCGCTGTTCGTGCCGCTGGCACTGGTCTTCATCGTCGACGGGCGTCGCGCGCTCCGGCAGGTCTGGCTGCCCGCGCTCGTGTGTGGTTTCGCCTTCGCTGCCGCGCAATGGCTGACGGCGACGTACTTCTCGGTGCCGCTGACCGACATCGTCGCGGCGCTCGCCGGTGCGCTGGCAGTGGTGGTCCTGCTGCGTTTCTGGCAGCCGGTCGAGGCCTACCAGGAGGTCGACGCCGCGCCGGACTCCGGCGGCTCGGTTCGTACGCCGGCCGGTGATTCGCCGGCCGGTGGGGCAGCCGTCGGTGGTGCACGGGTCGCAAACGGACGTGACAGCGACACCAGGACCGGGGTCCGGCCGGAGGCGACGACGACGGACCCGGCGCGCGAGGTGGCAAAGGCTTACGCGCCTTACCTCGTGATCATCGCCGTGTTCAGCCTCGTGCAGATCCCGGCGCTGAAGTCCGCGCTGGGGGACTCGCCGTTCTTCACCAGCTTCCAGTGGCCGGGTCTGCATCTGCTGACTGCGGGAGGCGACCCGTCCACGCTTCCCACGTTCAACCTGAACTGGCTCGGCGCGGCAGGGACGCTGATGATCATCTCGGGGCTGATCACGATGCCGATCATCGGCATCTCGCTGCGAACCGCGGTGACCACGTACGTCAAGACCTACGTCCAGCTGGCCGCCGCGATCGTGACCGTGATGGCCGTGCTCGGCCTCGCCTACGTGATGAACTCGTCCGGGCAGACCACGTCGCTCGGCACCTGGATGGCGCAGACCGGCTCCGCCTTCGCGCTCCTGTCGCCCGTGCTGGGCTGGCTGGGCGTAGCGGTCACCGGGTCGGACACGTCGTCGAACTCCCTGTTCGGCGCGTTGCAGGTCACGGCGGCGGGCAAGACCGGGCTCGACCCGGCTCTGATGGCGGCGTCGAACTCCTCCGGCGGTGTGCTCGGCAAGATGATCTCGCCCCAGAACCTGGCCATTGCCGCCGCGGCGGTCGGGATGACCGGTCGGGAGGGCGACATCTTCCGCAAGGTCGTGGGCTGGAGCGTGCTGTTCCTGGCGGTCATGTGCGTGCTGGTCTACCTGCAGACCACCGTGCTGTCCTGGATGTTGCCCTAGCGGTAGGGCGAGCCGGGTTCAGACCAAGTCGATGCTCGCGGCCGTGAGCTCGTGGAGGGCGGCCTGCGTCGTCTCCGGGGCAACCCCGGCGATGTACTCGGTGAGCACGCGGGTGCGGAGGCCCGCGCGCTGGGCGTCGAGCGCGGTGGCGCGGACGCAGTAGTCGGTGGCGATGCCGCAGACGTCGGCGGAGTCGACGTCGTGCGCCTGCAGCCAGTCGATCAGCCGCCGTCCGTCGGGTGCCGTCCCCTCGAACCCGGAGTACGCCGCCTGGTACTCGCCCTTCAGGAAGATCGCATGGAACGGCTGCGGGTCGAGGTTGGGGTGGAACGCCGCGCCTTCGGTGCCGACCACACAGTGCCGAGGCCACGACTCGACGTAGTCGGGATCGTCGGAGAAGTGTTCGCCCGGATCGATGTGGTGGTCCCTGGTCGCGACGATGACGTCGTAGTCACGGTCACGCTCGTCGGCCTCCTGCCACCGGTGCAGCAGCCCGCCGATCCGGAACGCCGCCTGGGCCCCGCCGGGGACCGCGAGGCTACCGCCCTCACAGAAGTCGTTCTGCACATCCACCACGATGAGTGCCCGGGTCATGCCCGCCTCCTCCGCTCGACAGCTCCACGCTAGCGGCCCCGGTCGGCGCAGGCACTACCCGCGGCCGAGGTACTCCGTCGAGATCGCCGCCTCGCCGCGTGACAGCTTGTGGGCATCGAGGGGGAGCTCGGCGACAGCGGCCGTATGACGTTCCCGGGCCTCGTGAAGGGTTTCCCGACCCACGATCTCGCCGCTGCGGACCAGCGGTTGGAGCAGCGCTCGGTCGTCCCCGTCGTCCACGGGCGGTTCTCCGATTCCCACGACCTCCGACTGGGCCGTCCCGAGCGGGTCGCGCCGCCGGAGCGCCCACTTGCGTCCACCGATCGAGATCTTGTCGGTGCTCTTCTTCGCCACAGGTCTCAGCGGCGTGCCGGGATCGGTCGAATCGGCCCGGGCCACCAGCTTGTACACGAAACCGCAGGTGGGGTGGCCGGAACCGGTGACGAGGGACGTACCGACGCCATACCCGTCGACCGGTGCGGCCGCCAGGCCGGCGATCGCGTACTCGTCGAGGTCGCTGGTGACGATGATCCGCGTCCGGGTGGCGCCGAGGTCGTCGAGCTGTTGGCGTACCTGGCGGGCCAGGACGGCCAGGTCGCCTGAGTCGAGTCGGACGGCACCGAGCTCCGGTCCTGCCACGTCGACGGCGAGCCGGACCGCCTCGGCCACGTCGTAGGTGTCCACGAGCAGCGTGGTCCCGGCACCGAGCGAGTCGACCTGGGCCGTGAACGCGGCGCGCTCGGTGTCGTGCAGCAGCGTGAACGAGTGCGCTGCCGTACCGGTGGTCGGAACGCCGTAGTCGAGCCCCGCCTGCACGTTGGAGGTCGCGTCGAACCCCGCGATGTACGCCGCGCGGGCGCTCGCGACCGCCGCCCACTCGTGGGTACGCCGGGAACCCATCTCGATGCACGGCCGCCCCTCGGCGGCCCCCACCATGCGGGAGGCCGCTGAAGCCACCGCGCTGTCGTGGTTGAGGATCGACAGCAGCAGCGTCTCCAGCAGGACCGCCTCGGCGAAGCTGGCCTCGACGACCAGCAGGGGGCTGCCGGCGAAGTACACGTCGCCCTCGCCGTAGCCCCAGATGTCTCCCGCGAAGCGGTAGTCCGCCAGCCAGTCGATGGTCGTCTCGTCGACCACCCGATGATCGCGGAGGAAGCCGAGCTGCTGCTCGGTGAAGCGGAACGACTCCAGGGCGTCGAGCACGCGCCCCGTGCCGGCCACGACCCCGTACCGGCGCCCACTCGGCAGTCGCCTGGCGAACAGCTCGAACACGCTCGGGCGCCGCGCGGTCCCCGACCGGAGCGCAGCCTGAACCATCGTCAGTTCGTAGTGGTCGGTCAGCAGACCGGTCGCGAGCATGCCGTCAGCGTAGTGGCGCCGAGGGCGGCCGCCGTGCCTGATCCCGTGCCTCTGAAACAATGGGGTGGTGACCGCGACACCGGAGTCGACGACGATCGAGCGTCCTGAGACCGAGGACGTCGTCATGCTCGAACCACCGTGGATCACCCTGGTGTGGGACGACCCGGTCAACCTGATGTCGTACGTGACGTTCGTGTTCATCGACTACTTCCACTACTCCCGCGGCAAGGCGCAGAAGCTGATGATGCAGGTGCACTCCGAAGGCAAGGCGGTGGTCGCCACCGGATCGCGCGAGGAGATGGAGCGCGACGTGCAGGCGATGCACTCCTACGGGCTGTGGGCCACGCTGCAGAAGTCGGACGCATGAGCCTGTTCCGGAGCCGCCGCAAGGGTCGTGTCCTCGTCGAGCTACCGCCGTACGCCGCGGGGTTGCTGGCCAACCTCACCCGGCAGCTCATCGAGCTGCTCAGCGACGGCGAGCCCACCGACGCGAGCCAGGACCCGCTCGAGGCGATGCTCGCCATGGACGGACCACGCGACGCGCCGGAGGACGCCGCGCTGCGCCGCTTGTTCCCGGATGCCCGGCGCGATGACGAGGAGGCGGCGGCGGAGTTCCGCCGATTCACTGAGCGAACGCTGCGCGACGGCAAGATCCGCGACGCCACGGTGGTGCTGACATCGCTCGGCGGGATCGACGCACCGACCGACGTCGACCCGGAGGTCGACCTGGAGTTCGAGCTCGACCGTGACCAGGTGCGTGCGTGGCTGCGCTGCCTGACCGACCTGCGGCTGACCCTTGCTGAGCGGCTGGAAGTCACCGCCAACGACGACGTGTACTGGGACACCCTCGAGCCGGACGACGAACGCCTTCCGATCTACGAGATCTACGGATGGCTCGGCTATCTGCTCGAGTCCCTTCTGGACGCCGCCGGGAAGTAACGCGTCGTCTCGGCATACGGACGCGCCTGTCTCCGGTCGAGCCGGCTGAGCGGTCCCCCTACGCTGGTCTGGTGCTGCAGATCGGACGGGACATCTACGACCAGATCGTGGCGCACGCACGCCGTGACCACCCGGACGAGGCGTGCGGCATCGTGGCCGGTCCCGAGCAGGGCGACGAGCCTCGCCGGTTCGTGCCGATGGTCAACGCAGCGCGCTCTCCGACGTTCTTCCAGTTCGACCCCACCGAACAGCTCAAGGTGTGGCGCGAGCTCGACGACAACGACGAGGTCCCGGCGGTCATCTACCACTCGCACACGGCCACGGAGGCCTACCCGTCCCGTACCGACATCGGCCTGGCGGCCGAGCCGGGCGCGCACTACGTGCTCGTGTCCACGCGTGAGTCGGGTCACGACGAAGGCCCCGTGGAATTTCGCTCGTTCAGGATTGTTGAAGGAGTCGTCACCGAAGAAGAAGTCGAGGTCACCTGAATGGCAGTCGAAGTACGGATTCCCACGATCCTGCGCACCTACACCGATGGCGCCAAAGCAGTCGACGGCAGTGGCGAGACGCTCGCCGAGGTCATCGAGAGCGTCGAGGGCGGTCACCCCGGCATCAAGGACCGCCTCGTCGAGGACGGTGACCTGCGTCGCTTCATCAACATCTACGTCAACGACGAGGACGTTCGTTTCGTCGGTGGCCTGACCGCACCCGTCAGTGACGGCGACACCATCGTCATCCTGCCCGCGGTCGCCGGCGGTCAGTAGCGCGTCGATGCGCTTTGACTCCCTGCTCGACTCCGTCGGTGGTACGCCGCTCGTCGGACTACCGGCGTTGTCGCCCTCGCCTGACGTGCGGCTGTGGGCCAAACTGGAGGACCAGAACCCGACCGGCTCGATCAAGGACCGCGCCGCCCTGCGGATGCTCGTCGAGGCGGAGAAGGACGGGCTGCTCTCGCCCGGCTGCACGATCCTCGAGCCGACGTCGGGCAACACCGGCATCTCCCTGGCGATGGTGGCCAAGCTCCGTGGCTACCAGATGGTCTGTGTGATGCCCGAGAACACCTCGATCGAACGCCGTCAGCTCCTCGAGATGTGGGGAGCGAAGATCATTACGTCCCCGGCCGCCGGCGGCTCCAACGAAGCCGTCCGCGTGGCAAAGGCCGTGTCCGCCGAGCACCCCGACTGGGTAATGCTCTACCAGTACGGCAACCCGGCCAACGCTGCCGCGCACGAGGACGGGACCGGTCCGGAGATCCTCGCCGATCTGCCGTCGGTGACGCACGTCGTGGCCGGGCTCGGTACGACAGGCACCCTGATGGGGGTCGGGCGGTTCTTCCGTGCGCACAAGCCCGAGGTTCGGATCGTCGCCGCAGAGCCCCGCTACGGCGAGCTCGTCTACGGTCTGCGCAACCTCGACGAGGGCTTCGTGCCGGAGCTGTACGACGAGTCCCTCATCGACGCGAGGTTCTCCGTCGGACCGCGCGACGCCGTCCGGCGTACCCGGGAGCTCCTCGAGCACGAGGGCATCTTCGCCGGTATCTCGACCGGCGCGATCCTCCACGCGGCGCTCGCCCAGGCGGCGAAGTGCGTGAAGGCCGGGGTGGCCGCCGACATTGCGTTCGTGGTCTGCGACGGCGGGTGGAAGTACCTCTCGACCGGCGCGTACGAAGGCAGCCTCGACGAGGCCGAGGACCGCCTCGACGGCCAGCTCTGGGCCTGACCCGCTCCGCGATTCCCGTCGGGTCGACCGCAACCTGAGACGAGTTCAGGTGTTGGAGGTAGGCTGACTCGCGATTGCCGGACACCACCTGTTTCGAGGCCAGTCGTGCGTGAAATCGTCGTCTTCAGCGGCAGTGCTCATCGTCAGCTCACCCGGGCGATCTGCGACTCGCTCGGCGTCCGGCCGTCCCCGGTCGAGATCAAGCGGTTCAGCAACGACTGTCTCCAGGTGCAGCTCCAGGCGAACTGTCGCCAGCGCGACGTCTACCTCGTGCAGCCGCTGGTGCCCCCGACGCAGGAGCACCTGATGGAGCTCCTGCTGATGATCGACGCCGCCAAGGGTGCCTCCGCAGCCCAGATCACGGCCGTCATCCCGCACTACGCCTACGCGAGATCGGACAAGAAGGACGCCTCCCGCATCTCCCTCGGCGGGCGTCTCGTGGCTGACATGCTGGTCACAGCCGGCGTCGACCGCATCCTCACGATGACGCTGCATGCCCCGCAGGTGCACGGGTTCTTCTCCGTCCCGGTCGACCACCTCACCGCGCTCGGAGTCCTCGCCGACCACTTCCGCGGCCGCGACCTCACCGACACCGTCGTCGTCTCACCCGACCTCGGCAACGCCAAGACGGCGACCCAGTTCGCGCGGCTGCTCGGCCTGCCGGTCGCGGCCGGTAGCAAACAGCGGCTGGCCGACGACACGGTGATCATCGACGCGATCGTCGGTGACGTCACCGGCAAGCGCGTCATCGTCCTCGACGACGAGATCGCCACCGGCGGCTCCATCGTCGAGCTGCTCGACAAGCTGCGCGACCTCGGTTGCACCGAGGCGGCCGTAGCGTGCACACACGGCCTGTTCGTGGGCAAGGCGGTCGACCGGCTGCGCGACCACCCCGCCATCAGCGAGGTGGTCACGACCGACACCGTACCGGCCCCCAGCGGGTGGCCGGAGCTGAAGATCCGGACCGTCGCCGAGCTCTTCGCCGAGGCGATCAGCCGGGTGCACGCCGGTGAGTCGGTGAGCTCGCTCTTCGACGGCGTCGACCCGGCGCACGGCCCGCCGCAGCCCACCTTGCCGTTCGACGAGCGCGCGCTCGACTTCGTCTGAGACGCCTGACCGGACGAGCACCGAGGCCCCGCCACATGTGTTGTCTGTCGCAGGTTGCGGCGCGAGAGACCTCGATGGCCGTACGCTCACAAGCGTGGCGGACGCTCCTATCGGTATCTTCGACTCCGGGTTCGGTGGCCTGACGGTCGCGCGCGCCGTCCTCGACCAGCTGCCGCACGAGCCGGTGCTGTACCTCGGTGACACGGCCCGCCAGCCGTACGGTCCGAAACCGATCGGCGAGGTCCGCGAGTACGCGCTGGAGTGCCTGGACCATCTGGTCGACCACGGGGTCAAAGCCCTGGTGATCGCCTGCAACTCGGCCAGCGCCGCCGTGCTGCGAGACGCCCGCGAGCGTTACCCGGTACCCGTGGTCGAGGTGATCTTCCCGGCGACGAGACGAGCGGTTGCCGCTACCCGCACGGGGCAGGTCGGCGTCATCTGCACGGCGGCCACGAAACAATCGATGGCGTACGACGACGCGTTCGCTGCGGCCCCGCAGGTCACCTTGACCACCCAGGCCTGCCCGCGCTTTGTCGAGTTCGTCGAGGCAGGCATCACCAGCGGGCCGGAGCTGATCGAGGTCGCCCAGGGCTACCTCGAGCCGCTCGCCGCGCACGACGTCGACACCCTGGTGCTCGGCTGCACCCACTACCCGCTGCTCACCGGCGTCATCTCTTACGTGCTCGGCGACGACGTCACCCTCGTCTCCAGCGCCGAAGAGACGGCCAAGGACGTGTATGCCCTGCTCGTGCGCAACGGCCTCGAACGCGACCCGGGCCTGCCCGCGCCCCGTCACCACTTCCTGACCACGGGCCGACCGAGCGACTTCCGTGAGGTCGGCCGGCGGTTCCTCGGACCGGAGCTCGACCTCGTCGACCAGTTTGCGTGGGTCGGCGTATGAAGCTGACCATCGTCGGGTGCGCCGGGTCGTTCCCGGGGCCGGACACGGCCGCCTCCTGCTACCTCGTCGAGGCGCCGTACGAGGGTCGCACGTTCCGGCTCGTGCTCGACCTCGGGTCCGGGGCGCTGGGTCCCCTTCAGCAGCACGTGGGACTCGACGAGGTCGACGCCGTCGCGCTGTCCCACCTGCACGCCGACCACTGCCTCGACCTGTGTGGGCTGTACGTCGTGAGCACCTACCACCCCGGCGGGGCGCTGCCGATGATCCCCGTCTACGGTCCCGAGGGCACGGCTGCCCGGATGGCCCGGGCCTACGACCTGCCGGAGGCGCCCGGCATGGACGGCTCCTTCGATTTCCTGACCTACCCCGACACGCCGTTCGACCTCGGCCCGTTCCGGATCGAGGTCGCCCGGGTCGACCACCCGGTGACTGCCTATGCCTTCCGGGTCACCCACGGGGGCCGCACGCTGGTGTACTCCGGCGACACCGGGCCCTGCACGGCCCTGGACGAGATCGCCAAGGGCTGTGACCTGTTGCTGGCCGAGGCGTCCTTCCTGGAGACCGCCCCGGACAACCCGCCGGGGCTGCACCTCACGGGGCGCGAAGCCGCCGAGGCGGCGCAGCGGGCCGGCGTCGGACGATTGGTGCTCACCCACATCCCGCCCTGGTACGACCGGGCCGTGGTGCTCGCCGAGGCGGAGCCCTGCTTCGACGGGCCGCTCGCGCTGGCCGAGGCCGGCGTGTCGTACGACATCTGACCGGCGCG
Organism: uncultured Actinomycetota bacterium; assembly: GCA_963750495.1. GTDB lineage: Bacteria > Actinomycetota > Actinomycetes > Propionibacteriales > Nocardioidaceae > JANLYC01. The sequence continues at coordinate 947,523 of CAVVQV010000004.1, read as the reverse complement.
GGACACCTCGCCGTCACCGCGAATTGCGGGAGGGTTCAGGTCGACACGCCGGACAAGGGGTGTTCTTTCCCGTAATAACGGGCAGGCTGTTCGCCGACGTATCACGCACCGCCACCCCTGCTCCTCATCCGCACCCACCTCAGGAGCCTTCATGCGACGCCTCGTCCTCCGGACCACCCCGACCGCACTCGCCGGGCTGGTCATCGGCCTGCTCGTCACGACCGGCCCGGTCGCTGCCTCTGCGCAGGCCGCCGAGACCTACTCGGCGCCCTTCCAGACCGCCATCGGCGACCTCCCGGTCGCCGTCGAGAACCGCACCGGCTACCAACGCAGCAAGTTCCACCTCTGGATCGACGCCGACGGGGACGGGTGTGACACCCGCAAAGAGGTGCTGATCGCCGAAGCCGACGACCCGGTCACCGTCGGTTCGGGCTGCACGCTCACCGGCGGTCGCTGGTTCTCGTACTACGACCGAGTCTCGTGGACGGACTCCGGCCGCATCGACATCGACCACATGGTGCCGTTGGCCGAGGCCTGGGACTCCGGAGCGTCGGCCTGGACGAGCACGCAACGTGAGTCCTATGCCAACGACCTCGGCGACTACCGCAGCCTGGTGGGCGTCACGGACACGGTCAACCAGTCCAAAGGTGACCAGGACCCGACCACCTGGATGCCCACCTACGACAAGTGCCGGTACCTCCGTGAGTGGGTGGCGGTCAAGATCCGGTGGCGGCTGACCATCGACTCCGCCGAGAAGACGGCACTGCAGAATCAGTCCACCGGCTGCACGAACTCCACCATCACGGTCACCCGGGCCATCTGACCTGGTCTCACGGTCAGGTCAGCGCTCAGCTCTGCCGAACGGGACTGGAGAGCAGCCACCGGTGGCCGAACGGGTCGACCATCCAAGCGTTACGCAGGCCGTATCCGTCGTACGGATCGCGGTCTCGACGGGCTCCGGCCGCCTCGGCAGCCGCCAACACACGATCGGCGTCGTCCACGTGCAGGACCAGGCTGACTGCGCTCTCGCCCGGGGTCGGCGCCACCACGCCGATCTCCGGGTGCGCGTCGGACAGGTAGAAGACACCGGGCCCGACACGCATCTCGCTGTGGCCGATGCGACCGTCAGGCATCACGATCGCTTCGCCGACGAGCTGCGCATCGAAGACCTGCTCGTACCACGCCAGGGCCGCCCGGGCATCGAGCACGGACAGGTAAGGGATGGCCGCGGGTCGTGGGCCCGCAGACGGATCGGTTGCGGTCAGGTCGGTGGCATCGGTCAGGTCGGACATCTCAACTCCTCGGGGTAGGCGAAGCGCACGGCTGAGATCGGTGCGCAGTTGTGCGGCAAAGGCAGGTGACGGAGCCACGGGGAGAAGCGGCAACGCCAGGGTCGACCACGGATCTGTGCGCGGGGACGTCATCGCGACGCTCCTTCCGGCGGCTCGATGGTGCAGTAGCGCTCACGGAACGCCTGGCGGGCCCGGACGAGGAGCCCCTCGGTGGCGTGCAGGGACCTGCCCATGAGCTCGGCCACCTCGGCTACCGGCAGGTCGTCGACGTATCGCAGGGTCAGGGCGAGCCGGTGCTGCGGCGCCAGCTGCTCGAGCACGAGCCCCGAGGTCAGCCGGTCGATCTGGGCGTCCCAGGGGTCCTCGCTGGTCCGGGCGCCCGGGCTCGTGGGGTCGACCGTGGCTCGCTCGAGCCGAGCGTGTTCGCGGCCGGCGCCGCGCCAGTGGTCGGCGAGCTTGTGCCGGGCGACCCCGACCAGCCAGGCGACGGTCACGTCTGCGGGGACCGGGCGTCGGACGGCGTCGACAGCGGCCAGGAACGTCTCGGCCGTCAGGTCCTCGGCGAGGGCCTGGTCGCCGCAGCGGGTGACGAGGTAGCCGAACACCGCCGGGAGGGCCTGGTCGTACACATCGAGCAGCGCGCGACTGCGCTGTTCGACCTCCCCGTGATGGCCCACACTCCATCATCGTCACGAGACGGCCATTTCCGACGGTCGGCGAAGGTTTTTTCCTGAGCGCGCCGGAGCGGGGCGCTGACCCTCGTCGCGACCACCTGCCTCGGCCCTGGGTAGGGTCGCGGCATGACCCGAGCAGACGGCCGCGCCGCCGACGAACTCCGCCCGATCACGATCACCCGCGGGTGGTTGGACCACGCCGCCGGCTCGGTGCTCGTGGAGTTCGGCAAGACCCGGGTGCTCTGCGCCGCGAGTGCCTCGACCGGCGTACCCCGGTGGCGCAAGGACAGCGGGCTGGGGTGGGTGACGGCGGAGTACGCGATGCTGCCGAGCTCGACGCACACCCGTTCGGACCGCGAGTCGGTCAAGGGCCGCATCGGCGGCCGCACGCACGAGATCTCGCGGCTGATCGGCCGCTCGCTGCGCGGCATCATCGACTACAAGGCGCTGGGCGAGAACACGATCGTGCTCGACTGCGACGTGCTGCAGGCAGACGGGGGGACGCGGACGGCGGCCATCACCGGGGCGTATGTCGCTCTCGCCGACGCGGTCGCCCACCTGCGCGGCGAGGGGGCACTGAGCGGTGAGCCGATGACCGGTTCGGTGGCGGCGGTGTCGGTGGGCATCATCGACGGCGAGCCCCGACTGGACCTGCCGTACGAGGAGGACGTCCGCGCCGAGACCGACATGAACGTGGTGATGACGGGCGACGGCTCGTTCGTCGAGGTGCAGGGGACAGCCGAGGGCGAGGCGTTCGACCGCACGATGCTCGACGCGCTGCTCGACCTCGCGGTCAAGGGCTGTGCCGACCTGACGCGGCTGCAACAGGGGGCGCTCGCGTCGTGAGCCAGGTCTTCCTCGCCTCGCGGAACCCGAAGAAGCTCGAGGAGCTGCACCGCATCCTGTCCGACCTCGTGCCGGGCATCGAGGTGCTCGGGCTGGACGACGTCACGCCGTACGACGAGCCGGCCGAGACCGAGCCGACGTTCGAGGGCAACGCGCTGCTGAAGGCGCGCGCCGGCCTGGGGGCCACCGGGCTCCCTTCGCTCGCTGACGACAGCGGGCTGTGCGTCGATGCGCTCAACGAGATGCCCGGGGTGCTGTCGGCCCGCTGGGCCGGGGTGAAGAAGGACGACGCGGCCAACAACGCCTTACTGCTCGAACAGCTCGCCGACGTGCCCGCCGAGCGCCGTGGGGCGGAGTTCCGGTGTGCCGTGGCGTTCTGCCGGCCGGGCGGGGTCGAGGACGTCGTGTTCGGGCAGATGCGGGGCTCGATCATCCGCGAGCAGCGGGGGACAGGTGGGTTCGGGTACGACGTCGTGTTCGTGCCCGAGGGACACGAGGTGACGAGCGCGGAGCTGACGGCGGCGGAGAAGGACGCGATCTCACACCGGGGCCGGTCGCTGCGGGCGGTGGCCCCGCTGGTGGCTGCGGCTCTGACCTGACGCCGTCATCCGCGGCCGGGTCGGCATACGCCGGTCTGGTGGTAGGGCCGGTGGCAAGCGGGTCTGGTCGGCATACGCCGGTCTCGTGGTAGGGCCGGTGGGAGTTGAACCCACACTGTCACGGACCTAAACCGTGTGCCTCTGCCGTTGGGCTACGGCCCCTTGGCCGCCATCCTACGAAGGCTGGCGCCCCGCCCCGACGAGCCCCGCGCCACGGAGCCACCGACGGCCACCGGTGGCCAAGGCAAGTACCCAGTCCTGGCCGCACGTTTGCCTGGTTCACAAGCCACCTGGATTGTTCACTAGGCAAACGTGCGGCGGGGACAGGCAGTCTGCCTAGACGGAGAGCTCGCGGCGGAGCTTCTGCACGTGCCCGGTCGCCTTGACGTTGTACATCGTCTTCTCGATCACACCGTCCTCGTCGATGACGAAGGTCGAGCGGATCACGCCAACCACCGTCTTGCCGTACAGCTGCTTCTCACCGTACGCACCGTAGGCGTCCAGGACGCCCTTGTCGGGGTCAGACAGCAGCGGGAACGTCAGGTTGTCGTGTGCGCGGAACTCCGCGAGCTTCTCGGGCGAGTCCGGCGACAGCCCGATCACCGAGTACCCCGCCGCGGCCAGCGGCTCGAGCGAGTCGCGGAAGTCGCAGGCCTGCGTCGTGCAGCCGGACGTCATCGCCGTCGGGTAGACGTACAGGATCACCTTGCTGCCACGGAAGTCCGAAAGGCTCACCTTGGCGCCGGTGTCGTCGGGCAGGGTGAAGTCCGGGGCTGGTTCGCCCACCTCGAGTCGGGTCATCGCATCCTCCGTAGCGCAGGTTGGTTGCTGCGTCCCCCGCGCGCTGGGGGACTTGAGGCAGCGTCTGTCGTACTCCGATCCTGCCACGGCGCTGAGGCGGTGCCGACAGGTGTTCGGCGACGGACGGACAGGCTCCCCTACGGGGCGTGCGACACCGCGTCATGCAAGACTTGGTGAGCACACCGACCGCAGGAGGCCACGTGAGCGCGACCGAACGGACAGCCGACGAGATCGCGGCTGAAATCGCCGAGACCCGTAACCGGCTGGCCGGCACGATCGATCAGCTCGTCCACCGGGTCCAGCCGAAGACGATCGCCGAGCGGCAGGTCAACAGCACCCTTGCGTCGTTCCGCAACAGCGACGGATCGCTCAACAAGGGCAAGATTCTCAAGGTAGTCGGCGTCGCGGTCGGTGTCGTGGCGACCATCGTGGCGATTCGCAAGCTCGTCGGCTGACTGGCTGCTTGATGGCCCGCACGCCGGTTCCCGGGGACGACAAGCTCCCTGTTCGCATGCTTCACGACCGGGTGCTCGTCTCGCTCGACGCGGAAGCGGGTGAACGCCGGTCGTCGGCCGGCATCGTGATCCCGGCCACCGCCGTCATGGGTCGGCGCCTCGCCTGGGCTCGGGTAGCCGGTGTCGGCGCGAACGTCCGGACCGTCGAGGTCGGTGACCGCGTGCTCTTCGACCCTGAGGACAAGGCCGAGGTCGAGGTTCGCGGCGAGGAGTTCGTGTTGCTGCGCGAACGCGACTTGCACGCGGTCGCCTCCGAGCGGCTCGAGGACGGCCAGACCGGCCTGTACCTCTAGCGGTGCCGGCCGCGCACCGTCGAGACGGACCAGCTCAGCGCAGACCGTTCAGAACTGCACCGTCGGTGGCTGCTGGATCGCACTGACATCGGGCACTTCGAAGTACTCGCGTTCGGTGAACCCGAGCTGGTGCGCGAACAGGTTGGCCGGGAACGTCTGGAGCTTGGTGTTGAGCACGCGCACCGCCCCGTTGTAGTGGCTGCGGGCCGACGCGATCGTGTCCTCGGTGCCTGACAGCTGCCACTGCAAGGCCTGGAAGTTCTCGCTGGCGCGCAGCTCCGGATAGGCCTCCGCCACCGCGAACAGGGACTTCATCGCCGACTGGAAAGGCCCTTCGGCTTCACCGGTGGCCTTGGGGCCCTGCTCGATTGCTCCGAGCATCCGCGACCGGGCTGCCGTGACGTTCTCGAAGACCTCACGCTCGTGGGCGGCGTATCCCTTGACCGTCTCGACCAGGTTCGGAATGAGGTCCGTGCGGCGCTTGAGCGCGACGGTGATGTCGCTCCAGCTCGCCTCGGCGCTGGTCCGTGCGCGGATCAGTGCGTTGTACGTCGACCAGACGTAGGCCGCGATGACCAACAGCGCGACGATGACGATGACGAGCCAGAACATGGGAGCCCCCAGGGTCGACAGACGTGGTCCAGCAGCACGACCCTAAGCCATCACCAGGCCCGACTGGGGAGTTCGGCGGTCGGTCACGCAAACAGCGGCTCGCGCGATCGCCTCGGATCACCCGCGCAGGCTTGCCATCCAGGACTCGACGTCGTCCGCCGTACGTGCGAGCGCGCCCGAGAGGTTCCGACAGCCGTCCTCGGTGACGACGACGTCGTCCTCGATACGGATCCCGGTGCCGCGCAGCGACTCCGGCACCAGCAGGTCGCTGCTCTGGAAGTACAGCCCCGGCTCGACGGTGAGCACCATGCCGGGCTCGAGCTTGCCGTCGTTGTAGTTCTCGCGGCGAGCGGCGGCGCAGTCGTGGACGTCGAGCCCGAGCATGTGCCCGGTACCGTGCAGGGTCCACCGCCGGTAGACGCCCGAGTCGGGGTCGAGCGCCTCGTCGGCTGACACCGGTAGGATGCCCATGTCGGCGAGCCCGTGAGCGAGCACCCCCATCGCTGCTACGTGGAACTCCTTGTACGACGCGCCGGGGCGTACGGCGGCCATGCCCGCCTCCTGCGCGGCGAGCACCAGGTCGTAGAGATGCCGCTGGTCAGGGGTGAAGGTCGTGTCGATCGGCAGCGTCCGGGTCACGTCGGCGGTGTAGAGGGAGCGGTTCTCGACCCCCATGTCGAGCAGGACCAGCTCACCGGGCGTGATGGGGCCGCTGTTCTCGATCCAGTGCAGCGTGGTCGCGTGCGGGCCGCCGGCCGAGATGCTCTCGTAGCCGACGTCGTTGCCGCTGGCCCGGGCGCGTCGCCAGAAGGTGCCTTCGATCCATCGTTCGCCGTACCGCAACACGTTGTCCCACTCGCGGACGCAGTCCTCGAAGCCGAGAATCGTCGCGTCCACGGCGTCCTGGAGCTGATCGACCTCCCAGGAGTCCTTCACCAGGCGCATCTCCGAGAGGTGCACACCCAGCTCCCGGTCGGCGGCGCCGTCGTCCTGGACCGGGACCAGCGCATCGACGTCCGGGTCGACGCCGCGCAGCACCCGGGCACGTCCACCCGACAACGCCGTCGGCAGGTCGTACAGGTGACGGCAGGGCACGCCGAAGGTCTCGGTGGCCTCGGCCAGCGACAGCCGCCGCCCCGCCCAGGCCTCGCCGTAGCGGCCGTCCCGCCAGAACGCCTCGTCACTCTTGGCGTGGCGTGGCCGGAAGAACAAGGTCGCCGCCCCGTCATCGATCACGAGGACGGCATCGGAGGTCTGGTTGCCGCTCAGGTAGACATGCGCGGTCTCGGCGCGGAAGCGGTAGTCGGTGTCGTTGGCACGTGGCTTGAGCGGCCCGGCGGGTACGACGAGGCGCTCACCGGGGAAACGCTCGGCCAGCTTGGCCCGACGTTGCCCGGCCCAGGAAGCCACCGGCAGCCGCTCGACCGCGTCGTCTTCGTCGGACCAGCCGCTCGCCATGAACGCGACCAGCGCATCGCTGGCCGGCACGGGATAGCTGGCGGGCTGGAAACGGTCGGACACGGGTACTCCTTAGGCCGCGGGCAACGGGCTGGCTTCTGGGCTGGTGCCTGGGTGTCCCCGAGTGCCGTCTTGTCCATTATCCACCCGCTCGTAGCTGCTCGTCTGTAGCCGGAGCAACCGGATCGCCAGCACGACCGCCACGACGTTGATCACGACGTGTGCCAGCACGAAGACGTGCGGGAGGTCGAACGCGAGCAGGGCACCGGCCACGAGGGGTCCGACAGCGCTGATCCCGGTGCGCAACGCGGCCAGCGCGCCGAGGGTGGTCCCGACCATGCCCTCCGGCGCGACAGCAGCGGTGAGCGGGCTCAGGATCGGCGCGTACATCGTCTCACCGACCGCGAAGATGGCGAACGCCACGACGAACATCACACCGGCCACCTCCTCGGAGGTGAACAGCGCGGCCTCGAGCATCAGCCAGCTACCCACCCAGATGGCGCCGACGACCGCCAGCAGCCCGGCGCCCTGGTTGTCGCCGGTCAGCCGGATCACGAGCCACTGCAGCCCGACGATGACCAGGCAGTTCACCGCAGCAGCGGTGCCGACGATGTGAGGCTCGACCGACAGCGACTGCAGTGCGAAAGCGGGCAACCCGGTCTCGAACTGTGCGTAGAACCCCGCGGCCAGGGCGATGGAGACCAGGCCGAGCAGCCGGACCTGCCGGTTGCGCGCGAGGTGACGGTAGGTACGCCAGCCGTCGAGCTCCGACGTCAACGGGTCGCCGGAGGGCGCGATGGTGGTGTCGTCGTACGACGACGAACGCGCGGCGGCGCTCAGGAAGGAGGCGGACACGGCGAAGCCGAGGGCGCCGGCGCCGAAAGCGGGCCACATGCCGGTCGTGGTGTCGAGGTCGACCACCAGGCCGGCGGCGAAGGCACCCACGGCCATGCCGAGCGCCATGCTGGTGAACTGGTAGGCGAAGACGGCGCGTCGCTCGGTCGGCGGTACGGACTCGAGCACGAGCACCTGGGTCGCCGGAGCCGCCGCCGTCACGGCCGCGCCGAAGACGAACATCGCGGCCAGGAAGGTGGCGGGGGAGGCCGCGAAGCCCATCGCGAGGCAGGCAAGCCCCGCGAGCAACTCCAGCTGAACGGCCAGCTTGCCGGCCGAGAGACGATCGGCAAGCCGCCCGGCCAGGGGGGCGGCGATCACGGCGCCGATGCAGAACAGCGTGCCGGCCAGCATGCCGGTGGAGGCGCCCCAGTGACGCGCGTCGACGACGTACGCGTACTGGAACGGGAGAATGGTTCCCCAGCCGAGGCTCCCGGTGAAGGAGGCGGCGGTGATGAGCCTGGTGCGACCCATGGTGACCTACGACTTTCTCGTGCGGACGAGACCCCCAGACCGGTGTCTTCGATTTCGAACTCTTGCCAAACGAAGATCCTACCTTTCAAATCGCAGAGTTCGAAATCGAATTATGTGATGTGGCACACTGCCTGCCATGGCAGGTACGCCGACGCGCGGTTCCCGGGCTGCTGAGGCGATCAGGCAGGACGTCGCGACATACGTCGCGGCCGGCGCCGACGAGGCCGTTCAGCGCGTGATCTCCAATGTGCACGGCTTGGCCCGTCGCCTGAACCAGTGGTACGACCGGCAGCTGGCCGACCTGGACGTCTCGACCGGGGAGTGGGCGGTGCTGAGCAAGCTCGCCCGCGACGGTGCCGAGCGCGGGCTGAGTCCGAGCGTGCTGGCGGACGCGGCCAATGTCGCGCCGTCGTCGATGACGCATCGGCTGGACCGGATGGCTGAGCGGGGGCTCGTCTCGCGGTCCACCGATCCCGACAACCGGGTCCGCGTACTGGTGTCGCTCACCGAGGAGGGCTGGCGATTGTTCCGCGACGCGATCCGCGAGTCCGACATGGTGGAGTCCGACGTCCTGGGGCCGCTGTCGCGCTCCGAGCGGGCCCAGCTGGCAGACCTGCTCGACGTGGTCATCGAGAGCCTCGACCGGTTGGATCCCTGACTTTCCGCATTCGCCTTACATAAAGTAGTCAATCAGTCACTATTGGTCATCATGTCTGCCGTGCTCGCCCCCGCCGCCGCTGCGGCCGTGCGTCCGTACCGGCGGACCCCGGTGCCCAGCGGGTTCGCCCGGCACGTCATGAACCGGATGTCCTGGGGCTTCTCACCGACCACCTTCGAGCAGCTGCGCCATGACGGCGGGGCGCTGGCGTGGTTTCACCGCCAGCTCCACCCCACGTCGATTCCCGATCCGCGCATGCGGGCGGTCGACGCCTGGTGGCCCGATCGCATGCGGGGAGCCAACCAGAAGTGGCAGCACGTCTTCGCCGGGGACAAGTCCGCCTGGGAGTACGCCGTCGACCTGGCGAACTGGAGTCTGCTGCGCCGCACCGGCTCGACCCGGCAGCTGCAGGAGGTGATGACCGACTTCTGGTCCAACCACCTCCACGTCCCGGCGATCCACGACCTGGCCTGGTGCTACCGCAACCAGTACGACGCGATGCTCCGACGGATGGCGCTCGGGCGCTTCGACGAGCTGCTGGTGGCCGCGAGCCTGCACCCCTCGATGCGGCTGTACCTGAGCAACTTCGAGTCGACGAAGGACTCGCCGAACGAGAACCAGGGCCGTGAGCTGCTCGAGCTGCACACCGTCGGTCGCGACGCCGGCTACACCGAGGACATGGTCAAGGACTCGGCACGGATCCTCACCGGGTACACGGTGGCGGTGTGGCAGGACTGGCACGCGTCGTACCAGAAGGCCACCCACGCCACGGGACGGGTCAAGGTGCTGGGCTTCAGCCACGCCAACGCCCAGCAGGACGGTCGGAAGGTCGCCGAGGAGTACCTGCGCTACCTCGCCCACCATCCGGCGACCGCCCGCACGATCGCGACCAAGCTAGCCCTTCGTTTCGTCTCCGAGGACCCGTCGCCACAGCTGATCAACCACCTCGCCAAGCGTTTCCGCGCCAGCGGCACCGACATCTCCGCCACCCTGCGCGCGCTCGTTGCGCACCCGGAGTTCGCCGCGTCGCAGGGGGCGAAGGTACGCAACCCGATCGAGGACTTCGTCGCCACCGTGCGCGTGCTCGAGGTGCAAGCGCGCAAGCCGACGGCGTCCGGTGGTCAGTTCGCGCGGAGCCAGATCTGGATGTGCCAGGGCCAGTACCCGTTCCAGTGGCCGCGGCCGGACGGGCTCCCGCAGCACAATGCCGCCTGGGCGTCGGCCAGCCGCATCCTCAACTCGCTCGACATGCACTACTCGCTCTCCGGTGGCTGGAGCGGCGAGAAAGGCTCGGTCCGCTACCGCAGCCGCAAGTCCTGGCTGCCCACCGAGCGGCTGCGTTTCGACGCCTTCGTCGACCACCTGTGCCGGGTGTTGCTCGGTCGCGGCTCGACGGAACGACTGCTGACGGCGGCCTGCCAGGCGACCGGCTGTCGACGCGGCGAGATGGTCGACGACCAGCACCAGCTAGTGAGCTGGATGATGCCGCGCCTCCTCACCGCGATCCTCGACACCCCGGAGCACCTGAACCGATGAAGCCGCTGAGCACTGCGAGCCCCGCCGACGAGCTCTCCGCCGTCGATCCCGATGCAGGACTCGCGCACGAGTCCTGTCGGGAGTTCCACCGGGCCGCGACCGTCTCGCGACGCCGCGTGCTGGCAGGCCTGGCCGGCGGCGTCGGGCTCGGGATGGCGCACTCGGTCTTCGGTGGTGTGTTCCGGCAAGCGGTTTTCGGGGCTACGACGGGCAGCAACGTCGTCGTGGTGATCAGCCTGCGCGGTGGCGTCGACGGCATGAGTGTCGTCGTGCCACACGGAGACCCGGCCTACGCGACGCTGCGGAAGTCGATTGCCGTACCTTCCGGCAAGCTGCTGGCCGCTGACAGCATGTTCGGCCTGCATCCGAGTCTCACGCCGCTGCTCCCCGTCTGGCAGGCGAACCGGATGGCCGCGGTCCAGGCGACCGGGCTCGCGGTACCGAACCGGTCGCACTTCTCGGCGATGGAGGAGGTCGAGGACGCCGATCCCGGCTCGAGTGTGCGCCGCGGCTGGATCAACCGCGCCATCGGTCTGGACGGCGACAGCTTCCCGGCCGAGGCGGTGCAGTTCGGCTCCGCGATCGTGCCGACCGCGATGACCGGTCCGGCGCCGGTTCTTGCCACCCAGAGCATGAAGGATCTCGTGCTCGCCGGGGCGAACCCGAAGTGGGACGACGCCACCTGGCAGGCCCGTCGGCGCACGCAGCTCGACACGGTCTGGGGCCGCGGAGCAGGCGCTCTGGGCCCCGCCGCACGGGCGGCGCTTGCCACGGTGGACCAACTGGCCCCCACGGCGCGACAGACATACGTCCCGCACAACGGCGCGGCTTATCCGACCGACTGGCGTGGCCGTGATCTCGGCGAGGCGCTCGCGAGCACCGCCCAGCTGATCCGTGCCGACGTCGGGACCGAGGTCGTCGCCATCGACTACGGAAGCTGGGACATGCACACGGGCCTCGGCACGCTGGACTGGGGCGACATGCAATCGATGCTCACGGGCTTCGCCTCGGCCCTGTCCGCCTTCCTGACCGACGTCGCCGATCTGGGCGATCGGGTCACGGTCGTGACGATCAGCGAGTTCGGCCGCCGCGCGGCCGTGAACGGTGGTGGGGGGCTCGATCACGGCTGGGGCAACATGATGCTGCTGGCGGGTGGCGGGGTCAAAGGTGGCCAGTACTACGGAACCTGGCCGGGACTGGATGCGAACAGCCTGGCTGACGGGGACCTGGCCGTGACCACCGACTATCGCAACGTGCTGGGCGAGGTGGTCGTCAGCCGGCTCAACCGCTCGGTGACCGGAGTCTTCCCGGGCTTGAGCTATGACCCGCTGGGCCTGATGACGACTCTGTGAGCCCGTGGTCGTTCCGTAGACTGCTGCCGTGGAGCTCATCCGCGTACAGCGCTGGGTCGCCTCGGCGCTGACCCTGACGACGGCCTTCGTCTGGGCCATCGGAATGGTCGCGGGCGCGTTGCTCACCATCGACCAGACCCGCAAGGGCGCCCAGGTCGGCATCTTGGTGATGGCGGCGATCGTGGGGACCGCCGCCATCGTCGGAGTCCGCTTCATCAACCAGCTGTCGTGGCTCACGCCCTGGCTCGTGTGCGGGTTGCTGCCCACGGCGGTCGGGACGTTCGTGCTGGTCCGACGCTGATGTCCCGGCCCCTCACCGGGTGGTCGGCCATGCCGGCCTGCTGAGTCGGATCCAGCCGGTGTTCGGGACCGAGTCCTGACAGGTGATCGGGTAGCCGCCCTGGCGTCCGCAGAGTGTGTGCGGTGCGTCCGCGTGGAAGTTGCTGGTCCAGAAGTAGGACCTTGCCCCCAGCAGTCGGCGTGGGCCGCTGATCGTAAAGGAGGCGGCGTCCGGTCGGGAGACCCGCACCGGACGGATCACCTCCCGGGTGGCGTTCGAGATCAGCTCCGCCACGATGTGGCCGTCCCGCTTCGAAACCGTGACGTTGACCTCGGAGCCCCGCTCGCCGTCGCGGTTGAGCTCGAGGACGAAGGTGCGCCAGCGGCGGTCCAGTCGCGCCTCGACCCACGACGGGTACGTCGTCACCGTGTAGCGCATCCATACGTGGTCGCGGTCGGCTGCACTGACCACGTGCTCCACCGAGGCGATGTCGAAGCGACCGTCGACGTCGTCGGGATCCGTGACTGTCGTCGTGGTGGTGGTGCCGGCTGCAGCAGCCTGGTGCATGGGTGCTGCTGCTGCGGCTTGGGTGTCGGCCAGCGCGGGCGTCATACCGGCGAGCACGAGGAGGCAGCCGCCGACGACGACGGTGCCGCGGCGGGGGAGTCGGGTGCGGAGGGATGGGAGGGGCAGGCGGGCAAGCGTCATGGGTCAGCCGTTCGTCGCAAGGCTGCCAACCGTTGGCAGCGATGGCCGACGCTAGGCAGGTGCGCCTGCGTGAGCGAGCGGGCGCGTTGCGGTTGTGGGCAAGGGCAGGCGACCGGTCAGCCTGTGGACGGCTGGGTCCTGGTCTCGGGTGGGTGCCGTCAGCTGTTGTGCTGGCGGAGCGACCGGTGGTGCAGCAGGTCGGCCACGTTGGAGTCCTCGGAGCTGAGGACCGCGGTGAGCTGGTTGTTGTCCCAGAAGGCACGGAAGTCATCGGAAGGCAGGGGCCGAGCGGTCAGGAAGCCCTGCATGAGCGGACAGCCGAGCTGGACGAGCATGCGGCGCTGCGAGTCGGTCTCGACGCCCTCGGCAACGATGCGGATGCCGAGCGCGGACGACATCCGGATGACTGCACTCGCGATCTCGCGGTCGACCGGGTCGGTGACGAGACCTTCGATGAACGTGCGGTCGAGCTTGACGACGTCGATCGCGAACTTCTTGAGGTAGGACAGCGACGAGTAGCCCGTACCGAAGTCGTCGATGGCGACCCGGACACCCAGCTCGTGCAAGGCGTCCAGGGTCGCGCGCGTCGACGAGGTGTCGGTCATCAGGACGGTCTCGGTGATCTCGAGCGTGAGCTGCGATGCCGGGAGGCCGGTGGCTTCCAGGGTGGCCGCGACGTCCTCGGGGAGCCGGTGCTGGGCGAACTGGAGTGCAGACAGGTTGACGGCCACGCTGAGCGCGCGGCGCTCTGGGTGCGCGACGGTCCACTCGCGCATCTGGCGGCAGGCCTCCTCGAGCACCCAGCGGCCCATCGGCACGATGAGACCGGTCTCCTCGGCGATCGGCACGAACTGCATCGGGGAGAGCATCCCGCGCTTCGGTGACCTCCAGCGAACGAGCGCCTCCACACCGATGATTTCGGAGCCGTCGGTGGTGACGATCGGCTGGTAGTGCAGCTCGAGCTCGTTCTCGTCGAGACCCTGCCGAAGGCTGACCTCGAGATCGAGCCGGGCACGGGTCTCGTCGACTGAGGCGTCCGTCGAGACGCAATAGCAGTTGCGACCGGCGGCCTTGGCTGCGTAGGCGGCTGCGTCCACCATCGCCAGCGTCTCGTCGCGACCCTGGCCCTCGCGGGTCAGGCCGACACCGATCGACGCCGACATGAAGATGTGGTGCGAGTCGACGTCGAACGGCTCCTGAAGGATGTGGAGCAACCGCTCGGCGACCCGGGTCATCGTGTCGAGATCGTTGGCGTCCTCGACGAGGATCACGAACTCGTCGCCGGACAGTCGCGCCACCGAGTCAGCGGGCGAGAGGCCACTCAGCAGCCGGTTGGACACCTGGATGAGCAGCTTGTCGCCGATGAGGTGGCCGTAGGAGTCGTTGACCAGCTTGAACCGGTCGAGGTCGAGGAAGAGCAGACCGTGGTTGAGGCCCGAGGTCCCGGTACGGGCCATCGCGTGGTCGAGCCGCTCGAGCAGCAGCCGACGGTTCGGGAGACCGGTGAGCTCGTCGTGGAGGGCTCGCCGGGTCAGCTCGTCCTGGAAGGCGCGTCGTTCGGTCACGTCACGAAGCACCAGCACGGCGCCGACGTGGGCGCCCTCTGCGCGCAGCGGCGTGATGCTGTAGGCGATGTCGAGCGTGTCGCCGTCCGGCGGCCCCAGCGTGCCATCGGCGTCCTGGGTCATGACCTGCTTGGCCACCATGCTGGGGAAGTCGATCGGCTTGCGCCGGTGGCGCAAGGTGAGCTTGTCCTGGATCGGAAGCCCGATCAGGTCGTCCGCGTCGGTCGAGTTGAGCATCTGCACTGCCGCCGGGTTGACGAAGGTGATCTTCGCGCTCATGTCGAGGGCGATGACGCCTTCGCTCTGAGAGTTCGTGATGGTGCGCAGTCGCGCGATGACCTCGGCGCTGCGCAGCACGTCGCCGGCTACCCCGGCCAGGGCGAGCAGGGCTGCGCGGTCGCGGTCGTCCCACTGGTCGATGCCGCGTCGGTGACTGACGCGGAGGCGCTGACCGCGCACCAGGGGCGCACTGTAGGAGTGGAGCGGATCAGACTCGTCGTCGGACACGACTTCGGCTTCCCCTGCACCCAGCACCTCCTTGGCGGCGCTGATCAGGTCACTCTTCACGAGCTCCGGATCGGTGTGGGCACGCAAGGACGCGATCGCTTGCTGGAGCAGCTCGGCCTGGCGACGCGCGCTCAGCTCGCTGACGCTCAGGGCGTAGGCCCGGGCGACGAAGATGACCAGGCCGACGATGAGCACCGCGGACAACGGCGCTGCGCCGACGGAGATCGCCGCCACTCCGCCGAGCGTGACAGCACCCAGCCATGACGGCACGATGTCGATGATGGAACGCAGTAGCGGGACGGGTGACTTGCCGCTGTCGTAGGCGACCACGAGCCGGACACAGACGACCGTGAGGCCGGTGACGGCGATACCGCCCGCCATGCCGATCACCGCGTCCCGGAAACCGGGATGCGGCCCCAGGGTGCCGCCGAGCCCCCGCACCAGCCAGATCGCCACGGCGGTCGCGAGGACCATCTGGCCCAGGTTGAAGATCGTCTTCATCGCCCCGCGCTTGGCCGCGAAGCTTCCCGCGAGCGAGCCGACGCTTGCCACGATGAGGCTCTGCCACGGCGCGACCATGAGCAGCACCGGGACGAACAGCACCTCGTCGAGGTTGATGCTCTCGATGTGGCTGCTGGCCTTGACGCTGCGTTGGGGGCGCATGTGGAGCGCGACGAGCGCGGTGGCGAGCAGGAGTGCTGCGCGGTTGCCGTTCTCGACCGAGACGGCGGGGTACCAGGTCAGTACCGTCGCTGCGGCGACCATGGCCAAACCCACCAACAGCGCGGTGGCCATGTGCAGGCCCCGCGCTGTTGCTGGCTTGTGGAACGGTGTCACGCCGCTGGTCCGTTCGAGGCACCGGCGACGTGAGTCACCTCAGGCTTACTCCCAGGCTGTGGTCTTGCCAGAGGTCCGCTTGCCGTGGAACTCCCAGGCCGTGGTCTTGCCGGCCGTAGAGTGGTGGCGAGCTTCCCAAGCAGTGGTCTTGCCTGCGTTGGAGTGGTGACTACGGCTTTCCCACGCCGTGGTCTTGCCGCCCCATGCTTCGGAAGAAGCGCCGAATGACAGCGCACCAACCGCAGCGATGGCGACGGAGGACACGAGAATCTTGCGCACAGAGACGTTGAACATGAGGGGATCCTTGCTGTGAGGATGAGCGCACGACACCGCGTCGCACGCGCACTCATAGCATGGCAGCAGTTCACCCGGATTACCTGTCCTCGTGAAGCAAATAAATGGTGCCGCAGCCCGGTCTCTCCCGTTCTGCGGTAAAAAGTCCGCCAACTGTGGAGACATATGCCCACAGAGGCTGGTCGTTCCTATGAAGTTCTTACGTTGCAGCGGTGCCGGCCCTGGGCATCGTGCGTCTCTTCACGACAGCTCCAGGTCGAGCCGGTCCATCCTCCTACCCCTCTGTTGCGAATCCCATACTGACAGCGACAGTGCAACGATCGAGAGGCCTTCGGGTTACAACCATCCGATTGGTCCCGCCTGCCCTCATCCGTTCGGATGACCCTTAGTCACGGAACGTATAACTCACAAGAACGATTGCACAATAATCATTGCGTAACTAGACTGTCGCGATGCCGGATGTCACGCAGCGTCGTGCCGATATCACCAAGATCGCGGCCATTCACCACCCGCTCCGACGACGGCTGCTCGAGCTGCTCGGCGCCGGTGGACCGGCGACGGCCTCGCAGCTGGCGGATCGGACCGGGCAGCTGGTGGGCAACGTGAGCTACCACCTCAAGATGCTGGCCAAGGCGGACCTGATCGAGGAAGCCGCCGAGCTGGCCCGCGACCGTCGGGAGCGGTGGTGGCGTCAGGTCCCGCTGTCGCTGCGCTGGTCGGTGGTCGACCCGCCCAGCAGGGGCGATGGCGATCTGATCGCGGCGGCGGCGGAGCAGCAGAACCTGTCGCACCACGTCGATCGCGTCTACCAGTGGTTCGAGGCGCGCGCGAGCTACGACGCGGACTGGACCCGCGCGGCGTACGCCACCGAGTCATGGCTGCGGCTCACGCCAGAAGAACTGGTCGAACTGACCGAGCGACTCAGCGACCTGGTCACCGAGTTCAGACGCACCATCGACGAGGACGACGGGCAGCAGCGCGAGTCCGTGTACTTCTTCGCCCACGCGGTGCCGGCGCGGCCGTGAGCCGCGCGTCGTCCCTCTGGATCATCCGGTCAGCGCGGTGGGGGCGGGACTTCCGTTCCGTCGTCACGGGTCGCGCCCTCATCGACCTCAGCCTGCTGGATGCGGGGATCCAGGGCATCAGCCTCTGACAGGTGCTCGTCGACGCCGGAGCGGGCCTCATCGACGCGTGACGCCTGCTGGTGTGCGGCAGTCTGCAGTCGTTGGGCCTCCGCGGACTTCGTCGCTGCCTCTGCCTCCGCCTGACGAGCGCGTGCCTGCATCTCGTCAGCCTTGGCAGCCTGCTGGTCGACGACGGTCGACTTCTCGACCGCTTCAGCGCGCATGGTGTCAGCCGTGGCCATCCGCTGGCGCTCCACGCGCTTGCGGGTCACTTGAGCGAGCACGGCGACAGCGATGATGACGAGCAGCACGATGACGATCAGTACAACCCAGCCTGTTGCGGACATGGGGCCTCCTTAAGGTCCGGGAGGTCAGGTGCCCACCAACGCAGGGTTCAAACGCACGGCTCGTTGTCGCAGCGAGGCGCCGTGCAGGTGATCCAGAAAGGTAGGGAAAGATGCTGAAGGGTGTCGACGCGTCCTGATTGTGACGCTTTCAGGGCGCGGGGAAGCGGACGCTGATCCGATGGCCGCGGACGGTGCCCCTCGCGATGGCCCGGGCCCGGCGAGCCTGGTCGTTCCACCGCAGCGTCAGGTGGGCGGGTGCCGTGCCCGAACCCGCGACGGTCAGCCGGGACAGCACCACTCCGGACTGACGGTGCCAGGTCATCGTCCCCGAGACCGCGACATCGGTGACCCAACGCACCCGGTGCAGGTGCCATCGCACCACCGGATCGGCCGCCCCGAACCAGCCACCGTGCACGCTGAACCGCCCGCCCTGGAGCCCGACGCCGCGGGTTCCGTACATCGACCACCACCGGGCCAGCACGTCTGCGGCCGTGGCGGCGGCGACCCGCGCGGTGCGCTCCCGGGGTCCGTGCCACCCGGTGCCGGCGGCGCGGCGGACGAACCGGCCGACCAGTCGGTTCTCGTGGTAGCGCGCCGCGCAGGAGGTGTCGCCCGCGCCACGGTGCCGCACGAACCTGCGGACGAGGACCGACGCGCAGCCGTCGAAGTCGACCAGCGCACTCACGTGGGTGGTGTTGGCGGTCTCGACGAACGTTGCGTCTGGGAAGGCGTTCGCGGTGGCGCGCGCTCCTTCTGGTGACGTGAGCGAGTCGAGGTCACCGTCGAGCACGAGCGTCGGCACGTCCGGGTAAACCGCATGTGCCGGCAGCGGATGAACCCAGCGGCTCGGGGCCGGCCAGCGCAGACAATCGTCGAAGTAGCCGTAGGGCGACGACACCCACTCTCCGGTCCGGACCGGCCCGAACAGTCCTGGGCGGTGTCGGTGCAACCGCGCGGTCGAACGCTGGAACTGGTGGAAGCGGACCCGGACCGGAGCCGTGACGTCGTACGCCTGGGGATAGTCGTTGCACGCCACGGCCACGTACAGCCCCTCGGAGTACGACACGACCGGCCCGGCGCCGCCGACGTACGCGACCTCACGCCCGAGCCGGAGCAACGGCTTCGTGTACGGCTTGGGAGCCAACGCTGCGCGGGTAGCGGCGTCGAGCTCGCGATAGATGGTCGGAGTCGTCGCTGCGCCGGTGAGGAGGTCGATGAGCGTGTTGACCGTGACCCGAGTGCGTCGTGGGACCCCGTCCGCGTTCGGCGCCACGC
Organism: uncultured Actinomycetota bacterium; assembly: GCA_963750495.1. Classification (GTDB taxonomy): domain Bacteria; phylum Actinomycetota; class Actinomycetes; order Propionibacteriales; family Nocardioidaceae; genus JANLYC01. The sequence continues at coordinate 928,582 of CAVVQV010000004.1, read as the reverse complement.
CGGCGATGGGGTGCTGCCGGAGTCGCTGCACCAGCCGAGCCAGTCGGTGCATCGGTCGTCCTGGCCGGGCCGCGCAGGCGGGACTTCGTCGGCAGGCGATGGTGAACGCGTGCCGGATGGCGCGGTTGGTGTCGGAGTACCACGGGTCGGTTCCTCCCACGAAGTACGCCGCATCGAGGATCACCGTACGGACTCGGCTCGGGTGGCGGACAGCAAACGTCTGGGAGAAGAACGTGCCGTAGGAGTCGCCGTAGAGGTCCACCTTCGCGATGTCGAGCTTGTCGAGCACGGCCGCCAGGTCGTCAGCCGCGAAGGCGCTGCCGTACAGGTCCGATGCTGCGCCGAGGTGGGCTCCACACGCCGCGATGGCGCGGTTGCGATTGCCCTGGTACGACTGCAACTGCGGGCAGCGGATCGGGTCGGACTTCCCGGTTCCCCGGTTGTCGACGAGCAGGAGCTGGCGACGGTCCAGCAGCGGCCGGAACAGGTCGAGGTAGTAGCTACGACTGTCGGTGGTCGAATACCCCGGTCCGCCCTCGGTGGCGACGATCGTGCCCAATGATGGTCTGGAGCGGTCGGTGGGCAGGTACAGCTCGTACGCGATCCCGATCTTCGCCGAGCCAGGGTTTCCGGTCGGATCGAGCCGGCGCAGCACCTGGCCACATCGGGCGGTCGCGTGTCGGCACGGGTGACCGGGCAGCTGTACCGCCGGGTGGACCTTGACGATGGTCGGGCCAGCCGAGGGTGCGGCGTTGCTGCCAACAGCCGAGGCGACCGTGGTCACGAGCGTCAGCAGCAGTACTGCGAGGGTCATCGAACGTGCGCGCCCAGCCATCGCCTACCTCGAGTCGTCGTGCTGATGGCGAGCATGCTGCTCGCAGACGACTCCGCTGGTCAAGGGTGGCTGACCCATGAGACCCAGCCCAGGATCAGGCCGGGGCGTCGGCGGTGTGCATGAGCCCCTCGTGGCGAGCGACCAGGACAGCGGCGCCCACCGTGACCAGGATGGCGAGCGCGTTGATGGACAGGACCGAGGCGCTCTTGACCACGACGAACGTGTGGAGGCTCTGCGACTGGAGCAGCCAGAGCGTGATGCAGGCCTTGGCCACGCAGAGCGTCCCCCACAGCAGCGTGAGGCGCTTGAACAGCTGACGGATGCGCGGACGTTGGGCCAGGTCGTCGTTCATGGGGTAGAAGTCGCCGGCCATCCGGGCCACGATCGGTCGCGTCGTGGCGAGCGACAGGATGAACGCCGCCCCGAGCATGAAGTCTGTTGCCACCGGTTGCAGGAAGTAAAGAAAGGTGTTGCCACTCGCCAGCGCGATCAAGGTCTTCAAGGTCATCACGCTGGCGGCCAGGACGAGCAGTCCGGATCGGCGGCGTCGGGTCGCGAGCTGCCAGCCGATGGCGCCGTAGGACCAGAGCAGCGCGGCGACCAGTGCGGGCGTGACGCCGAACCTGAACAGGACGAAGGTGAACACGGCGGCCGGCATCACGCAGGCAAGCCACAACGTGACTCCGACGCGTTTGAGGACGGCCTTGATGTGCGGGGCGTGCGGGCAGTGCGAAACGCGCGGGGCATCGACCTGAGTGTTGACGTGGGCGAGTGGTCTCTCGAGAATCGCCAGCTGGGTCATCGGTCGGGCCTGTCCGCCGCTGCCAGTGCAAGCGGCTGTCGGTGTGTCACCGAAGACAGGGGGGCTGGTGCGTAGTGGTCCAGAACCGTGAAGACCTCGGTACTGCGAATGTAGGCCCCGGACCTGTGCTCCGCATGAGAATCCTCAGCCATGGTGCAAATCGGACCGAACGGCCCAGGTCGGAGGTCGGCCGTCGGTCGCACGGCACTCATCCGGTGCGGCAGCGCAGCCTCAGGCGAGCGAGTAGATCCGGGACTCCCACGGCAGCAGCAGTTCCACTGTGACGACCTCGTCATGCGTCCTGAGAAGCTGAGCAGCGCCGGTCAGCGAGGGCAGGGCAGCCGTGTCGACCGCGGCAGTCCGGGACGAGCAGTTGGCCAGCACCAGCACGGCCTGGTCGTCGAGGGTGCGGGTGAACGCCCACACCTGCTCGTCGTCTGCCAGCAGGAGCTCGAAGCGACCGTGCACGACGACTGCGTGCGTATGCCGGAGCTCGACCAGCCTGCGGTAGTGGTGAAACACGGAGTGCGGATCCCGGACCGCGGCGGCGGCATTGATCGTGGCGGTGTTGGCGTTGACCGGTAGCCAGGGCTCACCGGTGGTGAAGCCGCCGTGCTCCGAGTCGTCCCACTGCATGGGGGTGCGTGCGTTGTCGCGGCTCTTGGCGGCCAGCGCCACCAACGCCGCCTCCGCGTCGAGACCCCGGCTGCGTGCGTCCCAGACGTGGCTGAGCGACTCGATGTCGCGGTACTCCTCGAGGGTGGTGAAGCCTGCGTTGGTCATGCCGAGCTCTTCGCCCTGATAGATGTACGGCGTTCCCTTGTGCAGATGCAGGACCGTGGCCAACGTCTTGGCCGAGTTGACCCGGTGCTCGGGGCTGTCGTCACCGAACCTCGACACCGCGCGTGGCTGATCGTGGTTGTCCCAGTAGAGCGAGTTCCACCCCACGTCCGCGAGCCCGCGCTGCCACGTGGCCAGGTTGTGCTTGAGCACCGGGAGGGGTAGGTCGGCCAGCGCCCACTTGCCGAGTCCGGGCTGCTCATCGAGACCGACATGCTCGAAGGTGAAGACCATCGACAGTTCGTTGCGGCGCGGGTCGGTGACCTCCCGGGCCAGGTCCACGCTGCTGCCCGGCATCTCGCCCACGGTGAGCAGGTGCCGCTCGGACAACCCGACGTCGCGGCTCATCTCCTGAAGGAACTCGTGCAGGCGTGGACCATTGGCGACGGCGTGCGAGAGCGGACCATAGTGACGTCCGTCGGGGACCGGTAGCTCGGGGAGCGTCGTGTCCTTGGAGATCAGGTTGATGACGTCCATCCGGAAGCCGTCGACCCCGCGGTCGACCCACCAGCGCATCATCGCGTAGACGGCCTGGCGGACCGCCGGGTTCTCCCAGTTCAGGTCCGGCTGCTTACGGCTGAACACGTGGAGGAAGTACTCGCCGCTACTCTCGTCGTACTCCCAGGCCGATCCCGAGAACACCGACTCCCAGTTCGTCGGCTCGGCTCCCGGCGTCCCGGTTATGTGGCCGCCGCGCGGGGGGCGCCACCAGTACCAGTCTCGTTTCGGAGACGCCGGATCTCGGGACTCGACGAACCAGGGGTGCTCGTCGGAGGTGTGGTTGACGACGAGGTCCATGACGACACCGATCCCGCGGTCGTGGCATCCGGCGATCAGGGCGTCGAGGTCGGCCAGCGTTCCGAACGACGCATCGACGTCCTGATAGTCACTGATGTCATAGCCGTTGTCGTCCATCGGCGACCGGTAGACCGGCGAGAGCCAGAGCACGTCGACGCCGAGCAGCTGCAGGTGGTCCAGGCGGGACGTGATGCCCGGCAGGTCACCTATTCCGTCACCGTTGCTGTCCATGAAGGAGCGCGGATAGATCTGGTAGACGACGGCGGACTTCCACCAGTCGGGTGACGGTCTGCGGTCCTCGATCACGCGCAGACCCTACCGAGCCGGGAAAAGCAGGCGAGGGCGAGCTCGTCCAGTTACGCTGCCTGACCTGTTCAGGTTCGACCTCAGGGGACCGCGAGATGACGAAACCACCGATCGAAACCGAGGCCTGGCGAGGTGTGGATGAAGGGTGGGGCCGACGCGCGGTCGATTTCGCGACGCTGAGCGAGCCCGCGAACCGCCGCGAGTACCTCACTCCATCATCACCTCGATGTCAGCGCGAGCGACCGACTGCTCGACGTCGCCTGTGGCGCCGGCCTGGCCCTCGAGCTGGCAACGGCACGAGGAGCGAACTGCGCGGGTATCGACGCCTCGCCGCGGCCGATCGCCGTTGCCCGTGACCGGCGTCCAGAGGCCGAGCCAACCAGGCGGCGATGGTGGCACTAGGTCGTCCGGGCGTCGGAGAGGAGCTGCTGACTCGCTGGGGCGTTGAACGTATCGAGCGGATCGGCGAGGACTCCTTCATGCGCTCCGCGGAAGCGGTGGCGCGGGAGCGCCTGCGGGCCGGCCGGCCACTGCGCGCCGAGATCAACGTGGTCGGATACCTCGCACGCAAGCCTGTAGCGGAGGTTTCGTCGCCCTACGGCTTCCTGCCAGTGCCGGGGACGTCGCTTGAGGTGCAGGCGCTCTTCGACGGGGACGTCGAGGAGCTCGGCTACGTGATGAACGGGTCGAAGCTGTGGGCCCGCCAACCCGGCGTGCAGGAGGCGCTGTTCGGCGTGATGGGTGAGGCGGTTCGCGCTGGCAGCCTCACGTTCCGCCAACGAGGCATCCTCGTGACGGCCTGCGCCTCGGCCCTGGGCGACTCGTACTGCTCGCTCGCCTGGGGCAACAAGCTCGCGAAGGAGGCGAGCGCGGCTCTCGCCGGCTCGGTGTTGACTGGCAGCGACGTCGGGTTCGACGATTCGGAACGCGCCCTCGCCCAGTGGGCGCGGCAAGTCGTGCGAGAGCCCAACGCGACGGCAGCTGCTGACGTGCAGGCGCTGTGTGACGTGGGTTTCGACGATGCACAGATATTCGCCATCACGGTGTTCGTGGCCATGCGGCTCGCGTTCTCCACCGTCAATGATGCGCTGGGGGTCGCCCCAGACCAGGTGTTGGCTGACACTGCTCCCGAAGAGGTGCGGACAGCGGTGAACTTCGGGCGCCATCCAGCGGGGTCCGAGACTGGGGAGTAAGCAGCCTGAAACAACGCGCGGCCGCGGCTAAATGACCTTGGCTCTGGGCAACACCGCCGCAAGGGAATAGCCTCGCGCTGCGCGGGGGTCCGTACGACCGGGAGGTGTCTTGTGAGAAGAAGTGTGGTGCTGGTTGCGCTGGTGGCAGCGACCGGACTGTGTCTGACGGCGGTTGATGTGGCGGCTTCTCCCGCTGCTGCGCCGGCCAAGACGACGGTGACGATCGAGGCACAGGGCACGGACCTCTCCGGCACGGTGCAGAGCCCGAAGCCCCGTAGGTGCGCCAACAACCGCACGGTGATCGTCATCAAGCAGAAGGGCACGCGCGGCGGGGGCGATGACACCCGGTTCGCGAGTGACACGGCTTCCCTGCAGGGGGGCGTCTACCGCTGGTCGACCGGAACGACCGGAACCCCGGGGCGCTTCTACGCAAAGGTACGGCGCACGCCGTACTGTGCGGCGGACACCAGCCCCACGATCCGCGCCACTCGCTAAATCTCGCTGGGGGCCTGATATCCCCGCGGTTGAACTCGGAGGTTGTGCAGGTCAAACGCACCATCACACCTGCACAGGCTCCCAGTCTGTAGCCCCGACCCGGGACCTCGACAGGCTCGATCAGCGAGGATCGAGCCTGTCGAGCAGGGATCACGGACAGCAGCTGCAGTGCACGTCCGGGTTCCACATCATGAACCGTCCGGCGGGGTTGTCCTTCCAGATCCAGGCGTGCAGCGAGTAGAAGGCGGGCAGCCCGTACCGATTACCGGCGTGGGTCAGGTTGAAGCGCTGCCCGTACAGCCAGGGCCGGTGGGCGTTGGGGCCGTGTGCCTTCTCCCAATCCTTCTTCAACACGACGTACTCGAGCGCCACGAGCCGACGGTGGCCGTTCTCTCTCGCGTAGACGAGCGCCTCCGGGTGCTTGAGCGACACCCGGGGTGTGCCGACCAGGTTCGCGTTGACGAAGTGGATGCCCATCCCGCCCTGGTGTGCCTTGGAGATGCACGCGATACCGGCCGCGTCCTTGAACAGCCCGTAGCCCTCCTTCTTGGCCTTGACGAACGACCGGTACTGCTTCGTCGCGGCACGTGCAGCGGTGACCGGGTTCGGCCGCGTCGCCGTGCTGGTCGCGCTGGGAGTGCTTGCGCCGGCGGGCGACAGGTATGGCGTCTGGACACCTCGGGACGAGATCTCCAACGCGAAGGAGCCGGACGTCGCCGACTGCGCCGCCACCGGGAGCAGCAGCGCGGCGCCGGCCAGCAACGTGACAAGCAGCGGTCGGCGCATCAGGATCCCTCCTTGACCTCGAAGACCTCATCGGCGACGAGACCGTGTGCCTCGCGGTGCACGGTCGTGGACGCGTCGGCCGACGGGGCCTCGACGAGGCAGAAGATCTTGCCTTCCCCCTCGTCGACCCAGTAGCGCAGGTAGCGCACGTCGTACTTGCTCTGGACCTGCAGGTCGGCCATGTGCGCCTTCGCGACGTCGTCGACGGTGACGGGTCCTTCGAGACTGTGAACATCCATGTACAGCGGCATGTGGTGCCTCCTCGGTTGGGTCGTGCGGACACGATCAACGATGGTCCGCAGACCGGGAGGGGGAATCGGGAGCGACTACCCAGGTTGGGTGTCGGGCTACCTAAGTTGTGGCTTGCTTGTGGCTTGCTTGTGGCTTGCTTGCGGCTGGGTTGCGGCTAGGTCGTCGCGCCGACCAGTCCGCGGCGGGCTGCCTCTGCGGCAGCGACCTTGCGCGACGGGACGCCGAGCTTGGCGAGCACGGCGGACACGTGGTGGTCGACGGTCTTCACCGAGACGACGAGCTGCGCCGAGATCTCGTCGTTCGTGAGGCCGGCGCAGAGCAGCTCCAGCACCTGCTGCTCGCGGCGGGTCAGTCCGGCGGGATGTGCCTTGGTGGTCGCCCGGACCCCGGCAGGGACGGCGCGTATCCCGAGGTCGCGCATCCGCAGCCGGACCAGCCGAGCAGCCGCCGACGCCCCTAGCTTCTCGAGCCGGGTCAACGCGTCCCGCAACAGTGGCTCGTGGTCCGACCCGAGCAAAGCAAGGGCAGCGTCGTACTCCAGGCCCGAGGCCGCCCAGGCTGCCGCTGCCGTCTGCGGGTCCTCGCTCACCTCGACGGCGAACGGCCCGCTCAGGTCGGCGGATGGTTGAGGCAGGCGGGTTACGCGGTGTAGCCAGCCGGCGACCGAGCTCACGCAGACCGAGCAGCAGTCAGCGGCCGCCTTCGTGGCCAGTGACAGCTCCGCCAGTGCGTCGTCATCGTGGCCTTCGAGCCAATGAGCCTCGGCGCGTGCCAACCGGACGTGCACGACCCATTCGGGCTGAGCCAGGCTGTCGGCCAGCGCGATGCACTCGTCAAGGGGTCCCCACACCTCTCCGTCGCCACGTCGCGCGCGGATCTTGGCCAGGCTGATGAGTGGGTTGAGCCGGTTGACGGGAGAGGGAATCACCTTCTCGATCAGCCCGGTGATCAGACCTTCGGCCTCGTCCCAGCGGCCAAGTCTCTCGAGCACGGACGCGTGCTCCCCACGCAGGCAGTTGGCGAAGGTGCTGATGTCGTTCTCGTCGCAGTACCGGACACCCTCGACGAAGGTGCCCTCCCCTTCGGCGAGTCGCAGGAGCTGGCTGTAGAAGCTGTAGAGGTTGGCGTAGGCCCGGCCGGCCTCTTCAGCGAGTCCGCACCCCTTGGCGATCTCGAGGGATCGCCGCAACGGGGCCTCCCAGTCCCCACCCATCGACCCGTTCGAGCAACCTTCGGTGTTGAGCGCGTCGCTGAGCACCTCGTTCAGTCCAAGGCTGCTGGCGAGCTCTTGCGCCTGCTGGGCGAGCCTGACCGACTCTGCGAAGTCGCCGACGTTCATCCGTTGACCAGCGAGGCCGGCGTAGGCCCACGCGAGCTCGGTGCTCGGACCGAGCGGCTCGAGCGCAGCGAGTGCTGCCAGTGCGGCCTGCTCAGCCTCGTCGCCTCGGCACAGACGCCACATCGTGCGCGACAGCTTGCGCAGACTGTCACCCTCACGCAGTCGGTCGCCGAGCTCTCTCCACCGTCGGAGTGCCTCCTTGCGAGCACTGGCCGAGTCCTCCCAACGGTCGACGAGGGCGAGCTCCTGGGACAGCGAGTCGTACAGCGAGGCGACCAGGCGGTTGTTTGCGGCCGCGGCTGAGCGCACGGCTCGTTCGTACTGTGCCGCCGCCTCGCGGTGGGCAGCGAGCTCAGCAGCGCGAAGCGCAGCAGCCGGTGCGTGGACGAGGACCAAGGCGTCATCTCCGGCCCCCTCGGCGTGGAACGCGAGGCGGGCATCGTCATCCGAGCCCGTGGCGACCAGCTCGGAAAGAATGGCCCGATGCGCCGTCGCGGTCCGATGTGGAGCCATGGCCGACTGCACGGCCACCCGGGCGATCTCGTGACGGAACCGGAGTCGGTCGCCGTCGCCGACCAGGACGCCTGTGGAGATGATGTCGTCGATGGTGCTGGGGGTTGCCCCGGAGACGTGTGCCAGGAATTCCGGTGAAACGCGGCCGCCGATCAGCGAAGCGACCTCGAGCACGTGCCGGGCTGCACTCGTCAACCCGGCTGCTCGTGCGAGCACCGCGTCGCGCACCGACGTAGGCATGTCACCGGTCGGGGTCTGCAACGCCTCCGCGACGTAGAAGGGGTTGCCGCCGGTGAGCCGATACAGGTGGTCGGCTTCAACGCGAGTCCCGACTGCGAGCTCAGCGACCGCACCGGCTGACAGAGGCGGCAAGCTCAGTCTGCGCGTCGTGCGCTGCGTGGAGAGCTCGCCGAGGGCGATGCGCAGCGGGTCGTCGGCGGCGAGACCGTCGTCGCGGTACGTCACCAGCACCAACGCGCGAGCGTCGCGAACCCGGCGGCCGACGAAGCGGAGCAGGTCGAGGGTCGCCTCGTCGGCCCAGTGGAGGTCCTCGATCGCGACCACCGTCAAGCCGTCCCGACTGGTGAGCTCTCTGAGCAACGCGGAGAACAGCTGATCGCGAGGTGCCTGCTTGTCGCAGAGGGAGCCGAGCTCGCCACCGAGCTGACCGGCGATGTCCAGCAGCGGCGCCAAGGGTCGAGGGGTGAAGAGGCCGTCGCATGCACCGGAGTACCAGCGTGAGTCCACGAGGTCGTGCTCGAGCTGGTCGAGCACCGAGGACTTGCCGACCCCGGCCTCTCCGGCGATCAGGACGAGCCGGCCGTCGCCACACTTTGCCTCGGCGGCGTACTCCATCAGAGAGGATAGGTGAGATTCCCGCTCCAGAAGGTGCATACGGGGCATTGTCCGCCTGCTTGGCCGCCACGTCCATGCCCACCTCCGAAAGGGCTCGATCCTGGCCCGCTGATGCCGGCGTCGTCGCAGGGCAGGGTGGTTGAAAACTTCGTTGGCTCCGTTGACACCATTGCTGGACCCGGAGCAGGGTGACCGTATTCGCGCACTGACACTGGTCGCGACAGCCAGCTCGAAACCTCCCAGAACGCTCTCGGGCGCACCCTTGGTCGTACGTCGACCTCGCCGTCCGGTCTGGACAGATCGACTCGTCCTCCAAACCACATGTCCAGACAAAGCATGGGAGAAGCAGATGACCACCACCAGCGGGACAACTCGCCTCCACGACCAGATGGATGGCTCTGTCATCGGGCCGGATGACCCCACGTACGACGAGGCGCGCAAGGTCTGGAACGCGAACATCGACTGCAGACCGGCGGCCATCGCGCACTGTGAGTCCGAGAAAGACGTCCAGGCGGCGGTCACCTACGCGGTCCAGAAGGGTCTCGAGGTCGCGGTGCGTTCGGGCGCCCACAGCATGGCGGGAAAGAGCGTGGTGGACGACGGTCTGGTCATCGACCTGAGCGAGTTGAAGCAGGTCACCGTCGACCCGGGCGCCAAGCGGGCCCGGGTCGGTGGCGGTGCGTTGCTCAGTGACCTCGACGCCGCCACCCAGGAGCACGGGCTCGCCGCCCCGGCCGGACTGGTCAGCCATACCGGTGTCGCCGGGCTCACCCTCGGGGGTGGCATGGGCTGGCTGACGCGGCGCGGTGGTCTCAGCATCGACAACCTGGTGTCAGCGCGGGTGGTGACCGCCGACGGCCAGGTGCGTCGTGCCGCTGACGACGAGAACCCGGATCTGTTCTGGGCTATCCGGGGTGGGGGTGGCAACTTCGGCATCGTCACCGAGTTCGAGTTCCAGCTCCACGACGTCGGCCCGATGGTGTCGTTCGCGCTGATGTTCTGGGAGCTGGACCAGGGCCCGGAGCTGCTGCGACTGGCACGCGACACGATGGCCACCATGCCCACGGACCTGAACATGATCATCGGTGCCCTGAACGCACCCCCGGCACCCTTCGTCCCGGAGCATCTGCAAGGAGCGCCGGGCTATGCGTTGATCGTCGTGGGCTTCGGTGACCCGGAGAGCCACGCCGGCGCGGTTGCCGGACTGCGGGACCAGCTGGCCCCGGCGTTCGAGTTCGTCACGCCCATGCCGTACGTCGGACTCCAGCAGCTGCTCGACGAGGCCAACGCGTGGGGTTTCCACTGCTACGACAAGGGTTGCTACGTCGACGATCTGTCGGACGAGGTCATCGATGCGCTGGTCGAACAGATGCCGAAGAAGAGCTCGCCGTTGTCACTGGTGCTCTTCTATCGGCTCGATGGGGCGTTCTGTGACGTGGCCGAGGACGCGACAGCGTTCGGTGGCGGCCGCAGTCCGCGTTATGCGGTGTTCGTGATCGCCGTCTGCCCGTCGCCCGAACTGCTCGAGGCTGATCGCGGCTGGGTTCGCCAGACGTACGACGCGCTGCGGCCGTTCTCGACCGGAGCAGAGGCCTACGTCAACGGACTCACCGATTTCAACGACGACATCGTGCACGCTGCCTACGGGTCGAAGTATGCGCGGCTGGCCGATATCAAGGCGACCTACGACCCCGACAACGTGTTCCATCGGAACGCCAACATCAAGCCGAGCGTCACAGCCTGACAGCAGGTCTCATCGATGTCCGCCGCTGGTGATCCAGCGGCGGACTTCTTTGTTTTCAAGGGTTCTCGCACCCGACCCGGGTCGGGCAGATTGCCGCAATTTCTCACCGACGGTTGCCTTCTCGTCACGCTCAGATCGGTTTCGATGACCGCCGCATGACGCACTCATGACAGTTCTGTCATTGAGGACAAGACGGCTTGCGCGTCCATAGAGAGTCGTGAACGACCCAGGACTCCTGGACTTGCCGGGAAGGTGAATCAGATGCGCAGATCGTCGACGTCTCTCACGAACGCGAGCACGAGCTCAAAGCAGCGCGTGGGACGCCATGCCGCAAAGAAGTCTGTGTGGCGGCGGATGGGGACCGCGTTCGTGGCCCTGGTCATGCCGGTCAGCACGCTGGTGACGCTGCCGGTGTTGTTCTCGCCGGCAGAGGCCGCCGCGCCGACCAATACGCTCTCGGTCAACGTGGTCAGTGCCCGGACCGAGCCGCTCGCGCCAGGCGGCGCCGTGACCAAGGGCGACCCGATTGCCAACTTCCGGTGGATGGTCAACGTCGACGCGACGGGTACCACCGACCAGCGCAGCCCTGCCCCCGGATCCGGCTGCGCCGCGATCGACCCCGGCTACCCGGCGAACTGCCGCTGGCAGTCCATCGACGAGCCCTCCGGCTGGGCACCGATCTACGCACAAGGCAACCAGGACGAGCTTCCCCTCGCGAACATCCCGGATGGCCGATACCTGATCTCGGTCCTCTCCGACGGCTTCAAGATCGACGGTGCACACTTCTGCGTCCACACCGGTTCTGCTGCTGTGCCTGGCTGCGTCAACCCACTGGATGGACCCGTCACGGTGAGCATGGAGCCGGACCCGCTGCCCGACGCGACCTTGCGCGGCCAGGTCTTCGAGGACAACGCGCAGACCAACGGCACCCTCGACGCCAACGAGGCCCCGCTCGCCGGCTTCCAGGCACAGGTGAACGACACGCTGGGTGAGGTCAGCACCGACGTCTACGGCAACCCCCTCTGCACGACCTACCTCGGCGAAAACCCCACGACCCATGAGATCAACCCCGCCGACCTGGACCCCGATGGCTTACCGGTGGTGGACAAGATCGGCGGTCGGTGCCTCAGTGACGACACCGGACTGCTGACGGTGCCCCACCTGGGCACCAACCGCTTCACCCTGTCGGCAGTTCCCCCGCAGGGCACGAAGTGGATCCAGACCACGACGCTCGAGGGCAACCACGACTACGACGCCTGGATGATCGAGGGCGACACCGGCTACGACCAGACCTTCATGCATGGCGGTGAGCCGACCCCGCTCCCGATCTTCGGTTACGTCCAGGCGCTACACAACCACGCCCCGTTGAACGCCGGCGCGACCGGCGAGCTCAAGGGCTCCGTCGTCGGGATCAAGAGCTACACCCCCCCGAAGGGTGGCGACTTCGACTTCTGGGGTGGCAACACCGGCACCCGGGTGGGCGAGGCGATCGACAAGCCTTGGCTGTCCTTGACCGACCTCCAGCTCGGTGACCAGGCAGTCTGGATCGGCCAGGGCAACCCTGACGGCACCTTCGACATCACCGGCGTCCCGGACGGCGACTACTCGTTGACCTGGTGGGACGAGCCGCAGGACTACAACGTCAACTCGATCAATGTCACCGTCACCGCTGGCCAGGCCGTGCAGATGGGAAAGCTGCCGCTCAACGGCTGGTGGACGGTGTTCGACGGCTACGTCTTCAACGACACCAACCGCAACGGCGTCAAGGACCCCGGTGAGAAGGGCATCCCGAACTTCACCCTGACCATGCGTCAGCGCCAGAACACGCTGCTCGACCGCGGTACGCCGACGGCCGTCACGGACGCAGACGGGTACTACAAGTTCGACAACGGCTACCCGTGGGGTGAGTGGCTCGTCGAAGAGGCCTACAACGACTCGTACTACACGACGGGTGTCACCTACCAGGCCGACAACCAGCCGAAGCCCACCACGATCAAGGGCGCCGGCGTCGACGTCAGCGTGCTGCCCATCATCGGCCTCAGCGGGCAGATGGACTGGGGCGTGCACGCATACGACCCGACGGGCACCAATGGCCTCGACCCGCAGAACGGCGGCATCGTCGGCACCGTCAGCTACGACACGACCCGCAACGAGCTCGACCCGCAGTACGCGGCGACCGAGGACTGGCAGCCAGGCATCTCCGGTGTGCCCGTCGAGCTGTTCGACACCGTCCCCTGCTTCACCAACCCGGGGACGCCGTGTGACGCGAACGAGGAGTACGAGCTCGCGTCTGACGGCTCCTACGCGCAGGGCAAGCTGCTGAACACCTATCTCAGCGAGTCCTGGCAGCGGCCGCAGGGCTGCACCGCCCGGGACGTGGACGGCACCCCGCTCGTCCACATGGCCGACAACCCGAACAACTATGACGAGAACGTGCTGGTCCCCTCGCAGGAGACCACGGGGGAGTGCATCTCCAGCTTCATGCAGGGCATCCAGTACGGTCCGTACCCCACCGACCAGGGCACGCCTGACGCCAACTTCGGCGCCGCGGTCAACGGTAACTACGGGTTCGGTGACGGTTGCTTCAGCGGAACACTCGACGCATCCGACCCGGAGAACCCGGTCTGCAACGGCGGCGACTTCACCCCGCTGGGCTCGGGTGACTACCTGGTCCATATCGACATCCCTGACGACGCGACCGGGAAGCCGATGTACGAGGTCACCCAGGAGGAGGACATCAACATCGCCCGCGGCGACAAGATCGTTCCCCAAGTGCCGCCGCCGGCCTGCGCCGGTGCGTTGCACACCGTGGACCTGGCCAACGACGGCACTCAGGACAACTACGCACCTGTGGTCGGCGACGGTGGCGTCACCAACGACGTGCCCGTCGGCGTGACGGTGCCGGCGTCGACGCCGGTCGACAACCAGCCATTCGTCGACATGGGCGGCACACCGTACGAGGGCATGCCCAAGCCGATGTGTGACACCAAGCTGGTGCGGGTCAACAACGGCAAGTCGATCGTGCCGATCTTCAACATCTTCACGGACGTGCCCGTGCCTGGTCGTCTGCGCGCCGTCATCATCGACGACCTGCAGTTCACCAACGACCCCCGGTCGATCATGTTCGGCGAGAAGAAGGGCCTGGCGTTCGCTCCGGTCGGCTTCTACGACTACAACAACAAGCTGGAGTACACCGCCGAGACCGACTTCAACGGGATCTACGACGTGCTGATGCCGTCCACCGACCACATCAGCTGTCCGACGCCGTCAGGTGTCTGCGCCAACATGTACCGGGTCGTGGCCAACGATCCGGGTATCCCCGGCCAGCTCAACCCCAACTACAACCCGCGGTTCGCCACTCACGCCGCGGGCGGGGAGGCCATCCCCGGCATGATGACGTTCGCCGACCTCGCGCCGACCCAGGTCGGATTGACCGTCGAGAGCCCGGCGACCGGCGTCTCGCAGTCCATCACGTGTCCGCTCGAGCCCGCTACGCCACAGCTTTTGGCGGTCTCCAAGCCATACGTGAACGGCAGCGGGTCGTTCAACATCCAGGGCACCGGCTTCGGTGCCGCCAAGGGCAACGGGAAAGTCACCCTCGACGACACCATCGTCCTGCCGACGACCGCGTGGAACGACACCTCGATCGACGTGACGGTTCCTGCCGGCACAGCGGTGGGGGCGCACCAGCTCGAGATCACCGGAGACAACGGTCAGACGACCGTCAACGGCCTGACCTTCCACGTGCGGGGCGCGGGCTACAACCCGACGCTCTTCGAGGTCGGACCAGCACCGGGGATGTACCACCTCATCCAGGACGCGCTCGACGCCGCGCAGGGCACCTCTCAGGCCCTCGTCGTCGTGTACCCCGGTAGCCCGGACCCGAGCAACCCGCGGATCAACCCGCGTGGCGAGTACTACGAGAACCTGATCATGTCGTCGCCGGTCAAGCTGCAAGGTGTCGGCCCCGGTGGTTTCCAGGGCAACACCTACGTGCCCGGCACGGGCATCGACGCGAGTGCGTTCGGTACCGACAACGACGTGGCCACCGCGTGGTACAACAAGGTCGGCACGTTGACCTGGAGCGGTAACCAGACCGTCAACGACGGTGCGGGCATCTATGTGCTGGCCTCGCAGAACGCGACGAACGCGGCCAACACGGCGCGCCAGTTCACCAGCGGGTTCAGGGCCAGCATCGACGGGTTCGACATCCGTGGTGGCCGGCAGGACGGCTTCCCGGGCAACATCAACGACCTGACGGGCGGCTCGACCGGTCTGCCTCCGACGATCGTGACGCAAGGTGGAGCTGTCTTCGCCAACGCGTACGCCCGCTACCTGCAGATCACCAACAACGTGGTGCAGAACAACGCCAGTGGTTACGGCACGATCAGGATCGGCACGCCCGACCTGGCCGCTCCGGACACCAACCAGCACAACGAGAACGTGCGCATCGCGGACAACCGGATCATCACCAACGCCGGGACGAACCTCGCTGGCGGCATCGGCCTCTACGCGGGCTCGGACAACTACGAGGTGACGCACAACGACATCTGCGGCAACTTCTCGCTGGAGTACGGCGGCGGCATGACCGTCTACGGACGCAGCGTGAACGGGAAGATCCACCACAACCGGATCTACTACAACATGTCCAACGATGAGGGCGGCGGCATCATGATCGCCGGTCAGCTCGCTGCGACGCCGAGTGACCTGTCACCCGGCTCCGGTCCGGTGGACATCTACGCCAACCAGATCCAGGCCAACCTCGCCAACGACGACGGTGGCGGTATCCGCTTCCTGATGGCTGCCGGTGGCACCAACGGCATGGACCCGATGAACGTGTACAACAACACGATCGCCAACAACGTGTCGACCCACGAGGGCGGTGGCATCAGCCTCGACGACGCTCCGAACGTGCGGGTCTACAACAACACGATCGCGAAGAACCTCACGACGGCGACCGCGGTGACCTCCAACGGACAGGCGGCCCCGGCCGGCCTGTCGACCGCGGCCAACAGCGATCTGCTGCAGGCTGTGCTGCCGGCTGGTTCACCCGCGTTCAGCAAGCCACTGCTGTTCAACAACATCTTCTGGGACAACCGCGCCGGCACCCGTGCCGGGTTGACGGTGCAGGGCATCGGCGTCGCCGGTGACACCACACCGATCGACGAGTGGGACATGGGACTGGCCGATGGCTCAGCCCTGTTGACTCCGACGAGCTCGGTCATCGAGCAGAACCCGAGCGGCTTGCACCCGTACGCCGCTGACGCATCGAACTCGAACGTGGACCCGGGCTTCGCCGGTCCCGCGTACGACGTCTCGGTGTCGTTCTCGACGTGGCGGCAGAACCCGGCGTTCGTGGACGCGACGCTCGTGACCAGCGAGGTGCCGCCAAACCTGATGGGCAACTACCACCTCGGAGTCTGCCCAGGCTCGTCCGCCTGCAACAAGGGCGCAGCCAACTCGGGTGGTGTCAACGCACCGGCCACGGACATCGACGACCAGGCACGCCCGGCCGGCGGTGGCTACGACGCCGGCTCGGACGAGTACTACGCAGCGGTGACACCGCCTCCTCCGCCGCCGCCGACGTCCGACCTGTACTTCTCGACGGTCGGGAACACCAACCCGCCTGGCGTGACCGGTACTGCGGACAACGCTGACATCTACAAGTGGAACGGCTCGGTGTACAGCCGGGAGTGGGACGCGACGGCCTTCGGTCTGCCGACCGGTGCCAACGTCGACGGCTTCTCCCGCGTGGACGCGACCCACTTCTACATGTCCTTCACGGGCACGGTGAACGTGCCGGGCCTGGGCAACGTAGAGGACGAGGACGTCGTCTACAACAACGCAGGGACGTGGTCGATGTTCTTCGACGGCAGCGCGAACGGAGTCGGTGGAGCTGTCGACATCGGTGCCACCAGCGTGGTCGGCACGACGTTGTACTTCTCCACCAACAACGCCGCCGTGCCGCCCGGTGCGGGTGCCGCCAACTCCGGAGACAACTCCGACGTCTACCGCTGGAACGGAGGCAACTCCTTCACCCGGATGGTCGACGCCAGCACGACGCCGTTCAACCTGCCGAACTCCGGCTCGTTCACCGGTGCGACCAACCCCAACGTGGACGGTCTGATCTACGTAGACCCGACGCACTTCTACATGTCGTTCAGCAACACGAACACGACGGTGCCAGGGTTGGGGTCGGTCCAGGACGAGGACGTGCTCTACTTCAACGGCAGCGCGTGGACGATGTACTTCGATGGCGGGACCCACGGCCTCGGAACCTCCGACAACCTGGATATCGACGCGATCGCGTTCGCCAGTGGAGCTCTGGCGCCACCGCCCCCGCCGCCGCCGCCGCCGGCTGTTCCGTTGTACTTCTCGACCGCAGGCAGCACCAACCCGCCTGGGGTCGGAGGGACGGCAGACAACTCAGACATCTACCACTGGACAGGATCGACGTTCACGCGGCAGATCGACGCGACCGTGCTCGGCCTGCCCGCCAGCACCAACGTGGACGGGTTCGACCGGGTCGACGACACGCACTTCTACCTGTCCTTCAGCACCGCCACCACGGCGGTCCC
Organism: uncultured Actinomycetota bacterium; assembly: GCA_963750495.1. Lineage (GTDB taxonomy): Bacteria > Actinomycetota > Actinomycetes > Propionibacteriales > Nocardioidaceae > JANLYC01. Next base: position 911,246 of record CAVVQV010000004.1, on the reverse strand, counting down.
AGGACTGGGGAACGTGCAGGATGAGGACGTCGTCTACTACAACAACGGCGTCTGGTCGGTGTACTTCGACGGGACTGCTCATGGTCTGACCGCGGCCAACCAGGACCTCGATGCGATCAGCGTCAACGGTGGCACCCTCTACTTCTCGACGCTGGGCAACACCAATCCGCCCGGGGTAGCCGGAACCGCTGACGACGCCGACATCTACAGCTGGAACGGCACGTCATACGCCCGAGTCTGGGATGCGACCAACAACAACCTGGCAGGAGCCGCCAACGTCGATGGCTTGGTCCGGGTTGACGCGACGCACTTCTACCTCTCGTTCAGCTCGCTCACCACGACGGTGCCGGGGCTGGGCGCGGTCGAAGACGAGGACGTTGTGTTCAACAACGGTGGGACCTGGTCGACGTACTTCGACGGGACCGTCAACGGACTCACCAGCAACGACCTCGATGTGGATGCCTTCGATGTCTCCTAACCGCTTTCTCAACGGCCCTACGAAGGGATCAGGTGACCCCATGAGCCACCCCGCAACCAACCCTGGGAACGACTCCACGGGCCTCGAGGTGACCGGCCTGCGGTCGGGCCTCGACCGTCGGCGCTTCCTCCAGCTGGCCGGCGGCGCCGCAGCCGCGTGCAGCTTCACCTGGGCAGGGAAGGTCCTGATGCCGGAGCCGGCATCAGGCGTCGCAGGGACGCCGGACCTCTACCTGGGTGGAACGGACGGCTGGATCCACCTGCCGACGACGCCGGCGATCCCGCCGTTCCACCCCGACAACCTGGCGCCCGACCTGATGACGACCTACATCTTCGGGTTCCGCAACGTGACGAAGTTCTTCATCGGCCCCCAGGCCGACACGACCCTGCTCCACAACCAGAAGAACCACGCTCAGCACTCGGCGCCGTTGTTCTGGGTCGACCAGTTCGACCCGGCCAGTCCGAAGGACTTCAACGTCGGCCTGACCAATCTCGGCCTCGCGCTGCGGCCCGACCTGTTCGACGCGCACACGCTGCACTGGCACGGGTTCCGCAACGTCATCCCATTCTTCGACGGGGAGCCGACCGGCTCCATCTCGGTACCGAGCGGACGTCAGTTCATCTACGCCTACCGGCCGCGGGACCCAGGCACGTACATGTACCACTGCCACGTCGAGGACGTGGAGCACGTGCACATGGGCATGACCGGGCTCGTCTTCGTACGACCGCTGCAGAACGGGCAGACCTACGCCGGGTTCGACAAGTTCATGTACAACGACGGAGACGGTTCAACCGGCTACGACCGTGAGTTCGCGATGTTTCTCTCGGAGGTGTGGGCCGAGGCACACTGGGCCGACGCGCACATCCAGCTTCCGGAGTGGAGCGACTACCGCGCCGACTTCGCCCTGCTGAACGGCCGGGTCTACCCCGACACGGTGGCCCCCAACGCCCCGGTCGACGGAGCTTCGATCAACGCGATCGACTTCGCGACGGACGTCGACGGCTACCTGGTTCCACCCTCCGGCGCCGGCAACGAGAAGCTCCAGAACCAGCCGCAGTCGTCACTGGTGAGGTGCAACGAGGGCGAGCGCGTCGCACTCCGCTTCGCCAACCTCGGCTTCCGGGAGTCGGCAATGACCCTCACCGGGATCCGGATGAAGGTCGTCGGTCGTGACGCCACGCCGATGGTGGGCCGGAACGGCACCGGCGACACCTCCTACGAGACCGACACGCTCAACATCGGCCCCGGTGAGAGCTACGACGTGGTCTTCACTGCTCCGGACTTCCAGGGAACAGGTCCGGATCCGTACGACAAGTACATGCTCTACAACCGCAACTTCTTGCGCTCCAACAACCTGGCTCCCGGCGGTTTCGGCGGTCAGGCCACTGAGATCCGTGTCTACCCCGGCACAACCGTAGGTCCGCAGAGCTTCCCGAACGACTGGGCCAGCTGATCGCCATGACGAGATTGGGCACTGCCATGAAAGCGAAGACCTTCCGCCAGCGCGGCCGGACGATGCTCATCGTCGGAGCGATGGCACTCTCGGCCGCCGCAGCCACCCTCAGCGGTGGCTCGCCGGCCACCGCCGAGACGGCACAGCGCGTCGGCATCGTCTGCACGGACGGCGTGGGCGGGGTTGCTGACCACCCGATCTTCAACCTGACGACGAAGACGGGCTACATCAGCCTCCCGGACGGCAACACGGCCTTCATGTGGGGCTACTCGAGCGGCTCCGACGACTTCCAGCACCCCGGTCCGGTGCTGTGCGTGCACGAGGGCGACACCGTCACCGTGATCCTGCACAACTCGTTCGTCAACGATGACGTCTCGATCGTGTTCCCCGGTCAGGACGACGTCATGGCCGACGGTGCGCCTGCACACCGGGTGCTCAACGGCGGCGGACGTGTCACCTCCTTGACCAACACCGCTCCCGCCGGCGGTGGGACGGTCAGCTACAGCTTCGTGGCGGGGAAGCCCGGCACGTACCTCTACGAGTCGGGTACCAACCCGGAGACGCAGGTCCGGATGGGCCTCTTCGGAGCCCTGATCGTGCGGCCGGCGCAGGGCGATGCCTACGCCTACGACAGCGCCGACAGCGAGTTCACCCCGAACGAGGAGTTCATGGTGCTGCTGTCGGAGATCGACCCCTACCAGCACCAGGCGGTCCAGGCCGGCAAGCCCTTCAACCTGAACAACTACCACCCGCGCTACTGGCTGATCAACGGCCGCGGCTTCCCCGACAGCATCGCCGACAACGGCGCGTCCTGGCTGCCGACCCAGCCGTACGGCTCGCTGGCGCAGGTCCAGGAGTGGCACCCCGGCATGCAGCCCGGGCTGGCTCGCTACCTGAACGTCGGCACCGAGGACTACCCGTTCCACCCGCACGGCAACAACGGCCGCGTCATCGGACGGGACGGGCACGAGCTCAAGGGGCCTGGCGGCGAGGACCTGTCCTTCGAGAAGTTCGCGATCAACATCGGTCCCGGCCAGACGTGGGACGTGCTCTTCAAGTGGTACGACGCCGAGGGTTACAGCCCGTCGAACCCGGTGCCGGTGACGGTGCCGAACCTGGCCAACTCGGTGATCGGTGCCTTCTACAGCGGTAGCCCCTACCTGGGCACCAAAGAGGTGCTTCCTGCCGGGACGGCGTCGCTGAACCAGTGCGGCGAGTACTACATCATCTCGCACAACCACGCGCTGTTCCAGATCACGTCCTGGGGCGCCACCATGACCGGGCCGATCACGTACATGCGGATCGATCCCGCCCTCGCCCAACAACTGCGGAAACTGAGAGAGACGGGCAGAACCATGACTCGACTGACGCTGAAGAGGGTAGCCACCTCTCTCCTGACCGGTGGGATGCTGGCCGCGCTGGCGGTCGTCGCCACCCCGGCAGGGCCTGCCTCCGCCGCCGCGGTCCCGTTCGACCTGTACGCCGTCAACGGCAGCATGTCGCTGCCCGTGCCGGCGGGCAGCACGACCGTGAACGTGTTGGGCTACAACACCAGCAACACCGCGGTGACCATGCCGGGTGGTCCGACGTTGACCGTTGCGCAAGGCGACGATGTCACGATCACGCTGCACAACCAGCTGTCGGAGCAGTCCGGTCTCCTCATCAACGGGCAGGGCATGATTCCCGACCTGAGCGGTGTCGCGGCCGGTGGCACCAAGAACTACACGTTCACCGCGGAACGGCCGGGCACCTACCTCTATGAGGCAAGCCTGCTCCCGAACGCCCAGCACCAGGTGGCGATGGGTCTCTACGGAGCGCTGGTCGTCACGCCGACCGCCGGCACCGGGCAGGCCTACGCCGATGCCAGCACAGCGTTCGACGACTCTTTCGTCATGTTGCTCAGCGAAATCGACCCGATCCTCAACAACGCGGCCAACCCGGCTGCCTTCGACATGCGCAAGTACCACCCCCGGTACTTCCTCATCAACGGCCAGGTGTACCCCGACATCACGCCGTTCGAGACCACCGGCAACAGCAACGTGCTGCTGCGCTACGTCAACGCCGGGGTCGACTACCACTCCATGGGAGTGCTCGGCGCCCGTCAGGACGTCATCGCCTTGGACGGCAACCCGCTCAACTTCTCGCGTGAGTACGTCGCCGAGACGTTCGGCCCCGGACAGACCGCGGACGCCATCGTCAAGACGCCGTCCTCCGACGCGGACGCCTTCCTGTCGCTGTACGACGCGAACCAGTCCTTCCACAACACCAACACCGTCGGTATCGGTGGGATGCTCACGGCCCTGCACGCGATCGCTGACCAGACCAGCCCCGGCGACCACTTCGGGCCGGCGACGCGCGATGTTGCGCTCGCGGCGAACGGCACGCTGACCGCCACGATCGACGACAGCGCGAACGGCAACGGGAACATCGCGGCCGCCGAGTACTACGTGGACGACGTCAGCGTGACGCCGACGACGATGTCTGGTGCTTCCGGCCCATCGCCCGCGAACGTGACTGCATCGTCGGTGACCATCCCGTCCGGCGACCACGTGATCTACGTGCGTGGCCAGGACGCCGCTGGCAACTGGGGTCCGTTCAGCTCGGTGCTGGTCAACGGTGGCGACGCCGGCGGCCCGACCACGAGCGGTGTCGTCCTCACGCCCAACATCACCAACAACCTCCGGTCCACCGGCATCGATGTCTCGGCGACCGCTGACGACCGCACCACGGGCGGCTCCAACATCGCCGCTGGCGAGTACTCCATCGGTGACGTCGCGGCCGCGGCGGGCACGGGCACGCCCATGCCGCCGAACCTGACTGCGCCGGTGGCCAGTGTGGACGCCACGATCCCGGACAGCGTGATCAACAACTTGCCTGAGGGCAACAACTCGGTGTGGGTCCGGGGCCGGGACGCCCAAGGCAACTGGGGTGACGCGGCGTTCGCCAACCTGGTGATGGACAAGACGGCCCCGACCGCCGCGGGTGTGGTGGTCGACCCGACGCCCAACAACGGCACGCTCCCGGTCAACCCGGGCTGGCCGTTCGTGCGGGTGAGCGCCAGTACGACCGATCCGCTCGGTGGTGGCGTCAACAGCGCGATCAAGGGTGCCGAGCTCTTCATCGACACCGTTGGCGCCAACGGCGCGGGTATCGCGATGGTGGCGATGGACGGGGTCTTCAACTCCACGTCCGAGACCGCCTACGCGGACATCCCGCTGGCGACGGTGCAGCAGCTGAGCAACGGCAGCCACACGATGTACGTTCACGCCAAGGACGCCGCCGGTAACTGGGGCTCGACGGTGAGCGGGACCCTGGTGGTGGACAAGGTTGCACCGACGGTGAGTGCCGTCAGCGCCTCGCCCAACCCGACGGCAGGCGCGACAACCGTCGCGCTCGCCGCCACGGGCAACGACGCCGGCACCTCGGTGACGAAGGCCGAGTGGTTCATCGGCACCGACCCGGGTTACGGGAACGGCACCGCGATGACGGTCACCGGCAGCGGACCTTGGAACCTCAGCGGCACCGTCAACGTGGGTGGTATGAGCGAGGGTGCGTACACCATCAAGGTGCGTGCCAAGGACGCCGCCGGTAACTGGGGCGCCACCGCCAGCACGGTGCTGACCGTGTCCCACCCGCTGTTCTACTCGACCTTCGGGAACACCAACCCGACGGGAGTGGGTGGCACGGCGGACGACGCCGACATCTACAACTGGAACGGCACGGCAACCAGCCGGGCGATCGACGTCTCAGCGGCGCCGTACAACCTGCCTGGTGCTGCCAACGTGGACGGTTTCGACCGGGTCGACGCTACCCACTTCTACATGTCCTTCAGCGCCGCCACCACGGCGGTGCCAGGTCTGGGCAACGTCCAGGACGAGGACGTCGTCTACTGGAACGGCAGCAGCTGGTCGGTCTGGTTCGACGGCACCTCTCATGGTCTGACGGCCAACAACCAGGACCTGGATGCGATCAGCATCGTCGGTGGAACCCTCTACTTCTCGACGTTGGGCAACACCAACCCGCCGGGAGTGGCAGGAACTGCTGACGACGCCGACATCTACCGGTACAACGGAGCCAGCTCCTACACCCGGATGTGGGATGCGACCGCGAACGGTCTGGTCGCTGCCGCCAATGTCGACGGCCTGGTGTGGATCGACGCGACGCACTTCTTCCTGTCTTTCAGCCCGACCAGCACCACGCTGCCAGGACTGACGGGCGTGCAGGACGAGGACGTCGTGTTCAACAACAACGGCACGTGGTCGACGTACTTCGACGGCTCTGCCCATGGTCTGGGGACCTCGGGCAACCTCGATGTCGATGCTTTCGACCTCCCGTGACAACTGGCTTCGGCCGGCCTGCATCACCAACGGTGCAGGCCGGCTCTCGGAAGGAGACGCACCCCGATGACCACTGACACCTTGCCTCGCGTGAGCGAGGAGCCGCCCGCGGCCGAGAAGACTCCGAACCGACGTCGTCGCTGGGTGCTGATCGTGCTCGCGGTCCTGCTCGTCGCCGGCGTCGGGGCGCGGACCTGGTGGCCCAGTCACGCGGCCGACATCCGCGACGGGACCACGGCAGTCGACGCCCAGGGCATGGCGGCGCACTACGGCGTCGACGTCTCCCTGATCGGCGTGACGGCCGCCGGTGGGCTCATCGAGCTCCGGTACCAGGTCGTCGACCCGGACAAGGCGAGCCCGATCATCCACGACGCGGCGCTCTCTCCGGCGCTCGTGGTCGAGGACAGCGGCGCGACCCTGCGGATGGCCTCGCCTCCTCATCACCACACAGACCTGAGGCTGGGCGGCACCTACTTCTTCCTGATGGCCAACGCCAACAACGCCATCCATTCCGGTGACCTGGTGACCTTGGTGATCGGAGACGTCCGTCTCGAACACATCCGGGCTCAAGGATGACCTTGGCCACCTCGCCGAACCGGCGCCGCCGACTGGCGGCGCTGTTCGGCGCGCTGGCCATCGTGCTGCTCGGTGCTTCGCCGGCGTCGGCGCACAGTGAGCTCGAGCGATCGGACCCGGCCAACGGTGGCATGGTCTCCGTCGGCCGGACCGAGCTCACGTTGTACTTCACCCAGACGATCGACTCCGGTCCGAGCACCTTCAACCTGCACACGCTCGACGGAGTCGAGACCGACGTCAAGGTGTCGACCTCTGTGGCGGGCGGGGGAGAGGTCGTCACCATCACGACGGACCCCTTGCCGCGAGCCACGTATGTCATGGACTGGCGGGTGCTCTCCCTGGAGGACGGGCATGCCTCCCGTGGCTCGGTGCTGTTCGGCGTGGGGGTGCGCCCGGTCGTGGTTCCGGCGGCGGGCGTCAGCCTGCCGGAGACCCGAGCGCTCGTGCTGCGGTGGCTCGACCTGCTCGCGATGCTGCTGGCGATCGGTGCGGTCGCCGTGTCCGGGCGTGTCCTCGGCGCGATGGGCGAGCCCGGGAACGCACCACGACGCCGCGCGCGGTTGATCGCGGCGATCTCCGCGAGTACTGCCGTCGTGACCGGGATCCTGATGGCGTTCGTGAGCACACAGTCGTCCGACGTCGCGATATCTGCCTGGATCGACACCACGTGGACCACCCTGACCTCGACCCCCTGGGGTCACCTGTGGCTGGCCAGAGAGATCGCTCTCGTGGTCGCCGCGGTCGCGATGTCCGCCTGGGCCATCCGTCGACGGACGTCGGGCTTGGCCGTCAAGGTCGGCCTCGTCGCGCTGCTCGCGGCAGCCTGGTTCGAAGGGTGGGCCGGGCATGCCGCTGCCCTCCCCAGCCGAACCCTGCCGGCGATCTTCGTCGCTGCCGTACACATCGTCGCCGCCGGCGTCTGGGCCGGTGGGCTCATCGCGCTCGCGCTCTGTCTCCTCCCGCTGGGCCGGCGCGACCCGCAGCGTCGCGGTCCCATCCTCACCTCGGCCTGGCGCTCGTTCAGCCCGATGGCGGCACTGGCTGCTGTCGCTCTGCTCGCGTCCGGTCTCGTCGAGTCCGGCATGCACGTCACCGGGCTCCATTCGGTGTTCTCGACGCTCTGGGGCGGCGTCCTCATGGCCAAGGTCGCACTCCTCGCGCTGGCCCTCGGCTTCGCCGGCATCAACACGCTGCTGGTCAACCCGGGGATCGCCGGCACGGTCGGCCACTTCCTCCGCCGTCCATCCGGCTGGGTCCCCGTGCCGCCCCGGCGCTTCAGCATCGTGGTCGGACTCGAGGCTGTCGTCCTGATCGTGGCCGTGGCTGCCGCGGGGCTGCTCACCTCGGTCCCGACAGCCCGTGAGGTCGACACCGCAGCAAAGCCCAGTGCGCCGTACGTGTCCAACGTCGACGGCCTGTTCGTCACGTTCGAGGAGCTGCCGTCCGGTCCGGACGAGAGCCGGTTGATCGTCAGGGCGAGCCAGGTCACGCTCCCCGCTCCCGGCGCGATCAACGGTGCCGACGTCTCGTTGATCGGCCCCGATGGGAAGGCGACGGCGGTGCCCTTGCAGCGGTTCGAGGCCGGCCGCTACGAGGGCGTCACCACGAAGCCTGTGCCCGGGGACTGGCAGGCAACCGTCAGTGTTCACCGCGGCGGTGCCGCCGACGCGGTCATGCCGGTGACCTGGACGGTCGATCAGCCACAGGAAGACGTCATCCGTCCGCTGGAGCTGGTCACGACGGCGCTGGCCCTCGTCCTGCTCAGTGGTACCGCTGCTGCCGTGGTGATCGTCCGCCGCAGACGACCGGCCGAGCCGCCCTCGATGCCGCAGGTCCGGGAGAAGGCGGAGAGCTACTCGTGAGGCGAACGTTCATCGTGACCGCGGTGACGGCGGTGACCGCGGTGACAGCGTTGCTGTTGTCCCTGCTCACGGTGACCGCGGGGGCGATGACCAAACCGGCCCCTCGTGCGGGCACGATCGGGCCGGCCGTCGAGCACCTGTTGGCAGGGCTTGCCCCGGGCGACATGACCACGGTGGTGCTGACGATGCGGGAGCAGGCGGATCCGTCGTCCATCACCGCTCCCTCGCGGCGCGTCCGTGTCCAGCGCATCGTCACCGACCTCCGGTCCACCTCGAAGTCGTCCCAGCGCTCGATCCGCGCGGTGCTCAGGACGCGGGCGGCGCAAGGCCAGGTGGCCAGGACCAAGCGGCTGTGGATCTCCAACGCCATCTCGGTGACGGCGACCGCCCGTGTCATCCGGGAGCTGGCGGTGCGCTCGGACGTGGCCGGGGTGAGCCCCGACGTCATACCGGTGGTTCCGGCCGCAGCTCCCGCAGAGCCGAACGCGACCGCTATCAAGGCGCCCGCCTTGTGGGATCTCGGCCAGACCGGTCAGGGAGTGGTCGTGGCCAACCTGGACAGCGGGGTCGACGTCACACACCCGGACCTGGCTGCCCGCTGGCGCGGCGGCACGAACAGCTGGTACGACCCCTACGGCCAGCACCCGTCCACTCCGACGGACCTGACCGGCCACGGAACCGCCACGATGGGGGTGATGGTCGGTGGCGACGCCGGCGGCACCTCGATCGGCGTGGCGCCGGGTGCCACCTGGATCGCGGCCAAGATCTTCAACGACAGCGGCACCGCGACGACGACGGCGATCCACCAGGCCTTCCAGTGGGTGCTCGACCCGGACGGCGACCCGAGCACCAACGACGCCCCGCGCGTGGTCAACGGCTCCTGGTCCATCGGAAGCGGCCCGAGCTGCGACCTCTCGTTCCAGTCGGACCTACAGGCGCTGCGGGCGGCCGGGATCCTGCCCGTCTTCGCGGCCGGCAACTTCGGTTCAGGCGCGTCGTCGAGCGTGAGCCCGGCCAACTACCCGGAGGCCTTGTCCGTCGGGGCGATCAGCAGCACCAACCTGGTCTACTCCAGCAGCAGCCGGGGTCCCTCCACCTGCGGTGGGCGGACGCGCGCGTTCCCGGATGTCGTCGCCCCCGGCGTCAACATCCGCTCGACGGATCGCTACGGCAACTACCAGTCGCTGAGCGGTACGTCGATGGCGGCGCCGCACGCGGCAGGTGCACTCGCCCTGCTGCTCGGAGCCCACCCGGGACTGACAGCCGACCAGCAGCAGGCGGCGCTGATCGGCACCGCCGTCGACCTCGGCGTGGCAGGTCCCGACAACGCGTACGGCAACGGCCGGATCGACGTCCAGGCTGCCGACGCATCACTCGTCACCCAACCGGACACGACCGGACCGACGACGAGCGCCGTGACCGTCTCGCCGTCCGTCACGGACGGCTCCGACCCGAACGGCGTCCAGCTCTCCGCCACCGGTGACGACACGTCGACCGGTGGCTCCGCCGTCACGGCGGCGGAGTTCTTCATCGACAGCGTGGGGGCGAACGGGTCCGGGGCCGCCCTGGCGGTCGCGGCCTCCGGTCCGGCGAGCAGTCTGACCGGGTCGATCCCGGCGAGCATCGTGAACGCGCTGTCCGACGGGGTGCACCCGGTGTGGGTCCACAGCAAGGATGCTGCGGGGAACTGGGGTTCGACCGTGAGCGCTCTCCTCACGGTCAGCCGTCCACAGCTGTACGTCTCGACGCTGGGCAACGTCAACCCGTCCGGTGTGAGCGGCACCGGCGACGACGCGGACATCTACCGTTGGTCGGGCGGCGTCCTCACGCGCGACTACGACGCGTCGACCAAGGGCCTCCCGGGCGTGGCAGACATCGATGGCTACGACCGCGCGAGCGCGACACAGTTCTATGCGTCCTTCGCCGCCGCGTCCACCAAGCTGCCGGGGCTCGGTACCGTGCAGGACGAGGACGTCGTGTACTTCGACGGGGCCACATGGTCGATGTTCTTCGACGGCACCGCCCGTGGACTCACCGCAGCCGCTCAGGATCTCGACGCGATCAGCATCGTGAGCGGGACGCTCTACTTCTCCACGGTCGGCAACACGGCAGTGCCCGGCGTCACCGGGACAGCCGACAACGCCGACATCTACAGCTGGAACGGTTCGTCGTTCGCCCGGGTCTGGGATGCGACCGCCAACGGCCTGGTCGGCGCGGCCAACGTCAACGGCTTCGTGCGGGTCGACGCCAACCACTTCTACGTGTCGTTCGTCTCCACGACCACGAAGGTGCCCGGACTGGGGTTGGTGGACGACGAGGACGTCGTGTACTTCGACGGCGCCGGCTGGTCGGTCTACTTCGACGGCACCGCACACGGGCTCGGCGGCTCGACCGACCTGGACGTGGACGCCTTCGACATCGGCTAGCCGGCTCCGGCGATCGCAACCCCTCAGCGATCGAACTGCGGAACCCTCGAGCCACCGGCGATCGAGCTTGTCGAGATCACTTCCCCTTGATCTCGACAAGCTCGATCACCGCAGCGGCCTGCTAGAGCACTTCGACAAGCTCTAACCTTCGCTGGTCGAGCCCTTCGATCTCAGGACAGCTTGTCGAGACCCCGGACACCGTTGTGCACAAGGCGAAAAATGTGTGGGCACGGTCGGACATGTCAGATAGAATCGAACACATGTTCGACACCGACCTCGATGCCCTCGACGAGACAGCCACCCTGTCCCACGTCGAGGAGGTCCGTGCGGTTGCCGAACAGACCGAGGTGCGCTTGTTGCAGACCGCCGCCCATTGGGCCGACCTGCACAGCGAGCTCGCCCGGCCCACCAGCCCGCTGCTGCCCGGCAGCGAGCAGCTGGTCCAGTTCGGCGGCGCCGGCACCCCGCCGCTGGCGGAGTTCGCACCCGCCGAGCTCGGCGTCGTCCTCGCCACCTCCTCCAGTGCCGCGGAGCGGCTGGTCGGGGATGCCCTGGACCTGCGCCACCGCCTCCCACGGCTGTGGGCACGCATCGTGGCCGGTGAGGTCAAGCCGTGGATCGGCCGCAAGACCGCCGAGGCCACCCGCCACCTCAGTGTGGACACCGTGGCGGTGGTCGATCGGCGGATCGCCCGATACGCGCACTCCCTGTCGTGGGGCCGGATCGAAGCCATCATCGCCGCCTGTTGGCTGGAGTGTGACCCCGACGCAGCCGATGCCCACGCACAGGCATCGTTAGGGGTCTGGGTCACCGACCAGCCCACCGAGCCCGGCATGAAGGAGATCTTCATCCGGGCCGAGGCACCCGACGCGTTGGGCTTCAACGCCACCATCGGCGGCATCTCCACCGGCCTGGGCGCGCTGGGAGACACCCGCCCGGTCGACGTACGGCGCGCCGCCGCGATCGGGATCCTGGCCAACCCCCAACGTGCGCTGGACCTGTTCGCCGACATCCACGCCGCCACCGACCAGACCGAACCCGACGACCTAGACGAGCCGACCGAACGCGTGCAGTCCTCGGTGCGGACGCCTCGACCAGTAGGCACCCGACCCGACGTGACGTTGTATGTCCACCTCACCGACCAGGCGTTGGTGTCAGGTGAAGGCGTGGCCCGGGTGGAGCAGGTCGGACCGGTCACCGTGGACCGGGTCAAGACGTGGCTCGGCCACGCCCACGTGACCGTGAAACCGGTGATCGATCTCAACGACCAGGTGCCGGTCGATGCCTATGAGATCCCCGACCGGATCCGCGAAGCCGATCCACCTCGCCATCCCGGTCGACTGCTTCCCGTATGCCACCTCCAGCCGAAGATCCGGCGACATCGACCACACCATTCCGTTCGTCAAACCCGACGACGGTGGACCACCGGGCCAGACCGGCCTCGGCAAGCTCGGCCCCATCACCCGCTTCCACCACCGGGTCAAGACCCACGGCCACTGGCAGGTCGTGCAACCCTTCACCGGCGTCTTCGTATGGCGCACCCCGCACGGCCGCTATCTCCTGGTCGACCACACCGGCACCCACCAGCCAGTCACCGCTGCACCGGCACTGCTGGCTGCCTGAAAACTCCCACCCACCGGTGGTCGAGCTGGTTGCCGCGCCGGTCCCGGTCCCGGAGTTCGACCGCCATCAGCCCAAGGTGCAGACATGCGCGCGCCGACTGGGAAGCTGTGCTGGCCGATTACCCTTTACGGCCAACACAACCTGCCAGTTCGGGGAACCTGTCGAAACCCGACGGTTTCGACACGCTCGATCAGCGGGGACGGCCGAGCTCGGTGATCCGGTCAGTCGGGTAGTCGGACGGGGCCGTACGGGGCGTTCGGGTGCCTAGTCATCAGGGCCCAATACCGGTCGCCGTACGACCAGTGCCACCACTCCGTCGGGTAGTTCACCAGTCCTGCTCCTGACAAGGCTGTCGCCAACAGGTCCCGATGATGACGCGCCTCCTTGGAGATGTTGTCGGCAGCGAAGTAGCACGCTGCCGCGCTGTCCTCGGGAGGCGCGTTGATCGGGGTCCCCAGGTCGGCATGCCGACCCGACTCGTCCGTCAGGGTGAGGTCGATCGCGGCCCCACTGACATGTGGAGCCACCTGTGGCGGCGACACATACCTGCTGGCGAGCAGGAAACTTGCCTCGCTGTCCAGGCTGGGATCGAGCTCCTCCACACGCGACCGGTAGCTCGAGAAGTACTGCTCCTGCAGGTCGTAGGGCCGATAACCCTCGACCAGCAGCAGCCGGTAGCCAGCAGGAAGCTGGTCCTGAGCAGCGAGCAGCCGCTCAGAAACGCCACGGCGAAGCAAGGCGTAGGCGCCGCTGGGTGTCTCTTTCAGCGGATCGAGCGCCAACTCCAGCACGTCGCGCACGTCCACGGGTCCCTCGTCGATCTCCCGAACCGGCATCTCCGCGACCCGAGGATCGGCCATGAGCACCACGTCGGCCGCGGTCTGTTCGATCACCGGACGATTCTGGCATGTGCGCGAGGGGTGTCGAAGTTTCGGGGTTCTGTTGGCTGCCAGTGCCTGAAAGGGTGGAGCCATGGACACGAAGACCGTCATGCCCACAGCCACCGGTGTCACCGACGAGCGGCTCGCTGGGCTGCGCAGGTGGAATCTCGCGCTCACCGCGCTGCACCTGGCACAGGCAGTCGTCGTCATCGTCTTGTCGGGGAGCTTCGCCATCACCGTGACCTCCTCGTTCCCCGAAGGACCGCCCGGCAGTACGGTGCCGGCGCCGGACTCGCTCTTCGACGTACGCATCGGCGTCGCGGTGGCCGTCTTCCTGGGCCTCGCTGCGCTCGACCACCTGTTGACGGCCACGGTGTTCCGCGGCACCTACGAGCGTGATTTAAGGCGTGGCATCAACCGGTTCCGCTGGGTCGAGTACTCCGTCAGCGCGACCATCATGATCATCCTCATCAGCTTCTACTCCGGCATCACCGGTATCAACGCGGTCATCGCCATCGTCGGCGCCAACGTGGGGATGATCCTCTTCGGTTGGCTTCAGGAGCGGATGAACCCGCCCGGTCGCACGACCACCACCATGCTGCCGTTCTGGTTCGGGACGATCGTGGGCATCACACCGTGGATCGCCATCGTGGTCAACGTCCTCGGCTCCGACACCGTGCCGGGATTCGTCTACGGGATCATCGTCACGCAGGCGATCCTGTTCTTCAGCTTCGGTCTCAACCAGTGGCTCCAGTACCGCGAAGTAGGGTCTTGGACCGACTACGCGTACGGCGAGAAGGCCTACCTCGTGCTGAGTCTCGTGGCCAAGTCGCTCCTGGCCTGGCAGATCTTCGGCGGTTCACTGGCCGGCTGACGCAGATCCTTTCCCTGGACTCAGTCCACCTCGCCCGGCGACTCGGGCAGCTCGACCAGCACCTCGTCGAGCGGCTTACGCTGGATGTCGGGCACCTCCGCGCCTGCGGATGGGTAGCCGACCGGGATCACCACGAACGGCCGCTCGTGCGACGGGCGATCGAGCACCTGGTTGACCCAGCGCATCGGGGACGGCGTGTGCGTGAGTGTCGCCAGGCCGGCCTGGTGCAGGGCTGCCAGCAGGAGCCCGACGGCAATGCCCACGGACTCCTTGACGTAGTACGGCCGCGGAGTTGTGTCGCTGTGGTGGACCTCGAAGACGACGATGACCACGGGCGCCACCTCGAGGAACGGCTTGTGCCAGTCGGTGCCGAGTGGCTCCAGGGCCGCCCGCCACTCGTCGGACACCCGGCCTTCGTAGAAGCGGCGCTCTTCGTCCTCGGCCCCTTCGCGCAGCAGCCGCTTGCGCTCCGCGTCAGTGACGACGACGAACCGCCAGGGCTGGAGGTTCGCTCCGCTCGGCGCGGTGCCCGCCGCCCGGATCGCATGGCGGATCACCTCCATCGGAACGGGGTCGGACGTGAAGTCGCGGATCGTCCGGCGGCTGGCCATCGTGTCCGCGAAGCCGGCCGCGATCTCGGTTGCTTCCGCAGGGTCGAGGCGAGGGAGCGCCGGTGCCGGGACCGTGCGGTGCCGTGGTGAGCAGCTCACGACCCGTCCCGGTGCCGGATCACACCACGCGGAGGAACGACGTCAGCCACCGGGCTGCCTCTCCGCCCTCGGCAAGTGCCAGCTCGACGGCGCCGCGGACGTCCAGGTCGGCGAGCAGCCGGTTGACGACGTCGGCCACCGCCTCGGCACCGCCGGTGCCGGTGCCGGCCGCCGCATGCAACGCCGCCAGCCGCTGGCTCGTGGCAACGAGCTCGCCGGCGTCGTACTCCCACTCCGCGCTCCAGCGGCGGTCGAGCAGGTGCAGGCGGACGACCGCCGCGGAGTGGTCAGCCAGCACGTCGTCGACCAGCACGAGGTTGCCGGTGGACTTCGCCATCTTGTGCCCGTTGTGGTGAACCGTGCCCACGTGCATCTGACGACGCGCGAACGGCGTCACGTGCGACACACACTCGACCATGGCGGACTGGTAGGCGTGGTGCGGAAAGGCGAGATCATGGCCGCCGACGAGCACGTCGACATTCGAGCCATGGATCGCCAGCGACATCGCCGCGCACTCGGCATGCCAGCCCGGTCGGCCCCATCCCCATGGGCTCGGCCAGGCCGGTTCGTGCTCGTCGGACGATCGCCATACCGGGACGTCGAGCGGGTGTTCCTTGCGGGAGTCGTCGGGGTCGTCGCCGTGCTGTCTGCTGAGGTCCAGTGCTTCCGCCATGCTCAGTCCGGTGTCGGCGAGCACGTCGTCAGCGCGGAAGTACACTTGCCCGTCGCGCTCGTAGCCCGCCCCGGAGTCGAGCATGGCCTGACCGAGCTGCTGCACCGCCGCGATGTGGTGACGCGCCCGAGGGGAGTGGTCCGGGCTCTTGATCTGCAGCTGCTGCATGTTCTGGTCGAACAGGAACTCCTGGGTGAGCGCGAACTGGTCGTACGGCTTGCCCCGCTCATCGGCAGCATGGGTCAGGACGTCGTCGACATCCGTCACATTCCGACAGGTGGACGTGTGCACGCCGGTCAGCTGGACCACCGCGGCCAACAGATCTGCCCAGACGAAGGTCGCGGCGTGACCGAGGTGGGTGACGTCGTACGGCGTGATGCCACAGACGTAGATCCGAGCCGTTCCGACCACGGGGAGACCGGCGCGGTTGAGAACGAGCCGGGGTGGTCGCGCCGTGGGCTCGCTCGTGACCCGCCCTGCCATTCCGATGACGCCGGAGCCAGGGGTGCCGTGGATACCCATACGGGATGATCTCAGGGCCGTTGGTCAAAGGAAAGCAGCGGTCCCGCCCCACCGACCTGGATGCCGCTCGTTCGAGAGAACTCCGTGGTGACCGCGAACCGGTCTCCCCGCACCAACGTGTGCCGCCACTCGACCGGAACCCCATCGCTGCACCCGAGGCGGTCGAGGGCCAGGGCAGCCCCGTCAGCAGGCAGGTGCAGCAGGGCGCATTCAGCCTTGGAGGGCACGATCGCGCGGATGTGCTCGTTGCCTCCGGACACACGGACGCCGCAGCGTTCGGCGAGCTCGGCATACAACGCGGTGTGGGTGAAGTCGGCGTCGAGCAGGGGAGTCGCGAGACGCTCCGGCAGCCAGACGCGGTCGAGCGCGAGCGGCTCACCGTCGGCCAGGCGCAGCCGTTCGAGGAACACCAGGGGTGCCGCCGCGTCAATGCCCAGCCGTTCGGCGACCACGGCATCGGCTCGCGTGTCGAGGGCACGGACCACGCTCTCCTGGCGCTGTCCCGAGGCAGTCACCGCCGCGAAGAGGCTGTAGACCGTGCCGATGGGCTGCGCGAACTCCGTGGTCGTGGTGACGCGCGGCGGTCGGCCGCGCTCGGCCGTGACGACACCTTGCTCCCGCATCCGTCGGAGCGCTTCGCGCACGGTATGGCGGCTGACGTCGTACTCGGCGACGAGCGCGAGCTCACCGGGAAACGCGGACGTGAACTCGCCGCGCTCGAGGCGGCGCTGGAGGTCTGCATGTACCTGCGCCCACAGCGGCAAGGCGCTGGCCCGGTCGACGGTCCGCGGACCGACAGGCGGCAGGTGGTCCACAGCGGCTCCTCTTGCGAGAGGCGATGCCCGGTCGTATCGTGCCTCATAATGTACGGTCATTTGTAAGGCCTGATCAAGTCCGACTCGACGGAGGTTGACAGTGGGGAAGCTCCACGTAGACGTGATCGAGACGACTGACCTCGGTGACCGCAGTTATGTCGCCCACGACGGGGAGTCCGCCGTCGTCATCGACCCGCAGCGTGATCTCGACCGGGTCGAAAGCGTGCTCGACAGGCTCGGAGCCCGGTGCGTCATGGTGCTCGAGACGCACATCCACAACGACTACGTCTCCGGCGGACTCGAGCTGGCGAAACGGCACGACGCGACCTACGTCGTCTCCGGCGCCGATCAGGTGCAGTTCGACCGGCACAAGGTCGCCGACGGCGATGAGCTCGCTGCAGGTTCCCTGCGCATCAAGGTCGTCGCCACGCCGGGCCACACCGACACCCACCTCGCGTACGTCATCGACGACGACACCGACGCACCGGCGGCCGTCTTCACCGGCGGCTCCCTGCTGTACGGCAGCGTCGGCCGCACCGACCTGGTCGACGAGGCGCGCACCGACGAGCTCACCCGTGCACAGTTCCACTCAGCCCGTCGGCTGGCCCAGCTGCTGGCCGACGACGCCACCGTCTACCCCACCCACGGGTTCGGCAGCTTCTGCTCGTCCGGCTCCTCGGCCGGAGGTGAGAGCAGCACGATCGGCGAGGAGAAGGCACGCAACGACGCCCTGGTCGAGGACGACGAGGACACGTTCGTCGAGCGTCTGGTCGCCGGGCTCACCGCGTACCCCAGCTACTACGCACACATGGGTGCCCGCAACCGCGAAGGTGGCGGGCCGATCGACCTGTCGCCACCGCAACCGGTCGACGCAGACGAGCTGCACAAGCGGATCGCGGCCGGTGACTGGGTCGTCGACCTGCGGGACAAGACGGCGTACGCCGGCGGGCACATCGGCGGCACCGTCGGGATCGCGCTCAGCGAGCAGTTCTCGACGTACTTGGGCTGGCTCATCCCGTGGGGGACCCCCCTGACACTGGTCGGCGAGAGCCCCGAGCAGGTGGCCGACGCCCAGCGTCAGCTCGTCCGGATCGGCATCGACCGTCCTGACGGCGCTGCCGCCGGTGACGTAGCCGCGCTGACCGGCGAGGGCGAGCTCCGCACCTATCCGCGGGTCTCGTTCGCCGATCTCAAGCGTGAAATGGAGTCCGGCGAGGGCCCAGCCGTGCTCGACGTCCGGCGTACGGACGAGTGGGACGACGGGCACATTCCCGATGCCACGAACATCCCCATCCATGACCTCGTCGAACGGCTCGACGAGGTCCCAGAGGCCACGCTCTGGGTGCATTGCGCCAGCGGTTACCGGGCGTCGATCGCCGCCAGCCTGCTCGACCGGGCCGGTCATGACGTCGTGCTGATCGACGAGGACTACGACAAAGCCGTCGATCAGGGGCTTACGACCCAACAACGCTGACGCACCTGCTGCCGGCGCACCCACCCGAAGGGCATTCATCCGTCACCACAGCACCAACCCGTCGCCACCCGCCGAGAGGATGACCGCATGACTACCGCCACGTTGACTGCGCCTGACCTACAGAACCGGCTTGGAGCCGACGCCCTGCGTCTGCTCGACGTGCGAACGCCGGGGGAGTTCGAGAGCACCCGCATCCCGGGGTCCCATAACGTCCCCCTGCCGGTGCTGCCGCGCTATGCGGAGCGCCTCGCCGAACGCTCCGAGGTACCCCTCGTCGTGCTGTGCCAGACCGGGGCGCGGTCCCGGCAGGCGGCTGAAATGCTCGCCCCGCACGGCATCGAGCCGCTCGTCCTCGACGGCGGGATCAGTGCGTGGCAGTCGAGGGGCGGAGAGGTCGAGGAGGGCGATCCCAAGTGGAGCCTCGAAAGGCAGGTCCGCCTGACAGCCGGCGGCCTCGTCCTCGGCAGCATCATGGCGAGCACGGTCGTCCCGCGCGCCAGGTACCTCGCCGGTGCCATCGGAGGCGGGCTGTTCTTCGCCGCCGTCAGCAACACCTGCCTGATGGGTGACCTGCTGGGCAAACTGCCGTACAACCGTGGCAGCCGGGCCGAGGTCGAAGCCGCCGTCGACGAACTCAACCGCTCGGCCTGACAGCGTGAGGTACGGGTTTGCGATCGACCAGCGCACGTGCATCGGCTGCCACGCCTGCACGGTCGCATGCAAGACCGAGCACCAGGTCCCGCTCGGACAGTTCCGCACCTGGGTGAAGTACGTCGACCAGGGTGAGTACCCGTCGACGACGCGCGACTTCGGCGTGATGCGGTGCAACCACTGCACCGACGCGCCGTGCGTCAAGGTGTGTCCGACGCAGGCGCTGTTCAAGCGTGACGACGGGATCGTCGACTTCGACAGCGACCGGTGTATCGGCTGCAAGGCCTGCATGCAGGGCTGCCCGTACGACGCCATCTACATCGACGCCGAGACCAACACGGCCGCCAAGTGCAACTTCTGTGCGCATCGGGTGGACGAAGGGCTCGAACCTGCCTGCGTCGTGGTCTGCCCCACGGAGTCGATCTGGGTCGGTGACCTCGACGACCCGGCCAGCGAGATCGCCAAGCTCGTGTCGACGCACGACACGGCCGTCCGTGCTCCGGAGCAGAACACCGGGCCGAACGTCTTCTACCTCGGCGCCGACCGGGCGGTCCTCGAGCCGCTGAACGCCCCTCCTGACGACACCTACATCTGGGCACAGCCGGACGCCCATCGTCGCGAGGTCGCTACCGACCTTGCGGTCGACCCGGTGACCCGGGCGCGCACCACGCTCAACACGGCGCACCCGCGGCCCTGGGGTTGGCGGGTCACCACCTACCTCTGGACCAAGGCGTTCGGTGGTGGCGCGCTGATGATCGCCGCGCTCGCACTCGTGCTCGGCATCGACCTCGGCGACCTGGGCACGGTCGTGGCTCCGGCGGTCGCGGTCGCCGGTGTGGGTGTGACCGGCGCGCTGCTGGTCTGGGACCTCAAGCGGCCCGAGCGGTTCCTCTACATCTTCCTGAAACCCAACCCGACCTCGTGGCTGTTCTGGGGGTCCGTGGTGCTGGCGGTCTATGCGGCGCTGGCCGGCCTTTGGCTGCTGGCCGGGCTGTTCGACCAGACCACCCTGATCGACGTGATCGCCGGCCCGGCCGCGCTGGGTGGGTTCATGACGGCGGCGTACACAGGCTTGCTGTTCGGTCAGGCGGAGGGACGTGATCTCTGGCAGTCACCCCTCCTGTTCTGGCACCTGGCCGTCCAGGCGGTCATGGTGGGCGCCGGTGCGCTGATCCTGCTGCTGCCCCTGGTCGACGTCTCCACCTCGGGGGAGCAGCTGCTCACGCGCACGCTGGTGCTCGGGACGGCGGGACACCTGGCGATGCTGCTCGTCGAGTACGGCGGTCGACATGCCACCCGTGGCGCAGCCGCAGCAGCCCACATGATCACGGGCGGCCGGTACGCGCAGACCTTCTGGTTCGGCGCGGTCGCGGTCGCCGCTCTCGCGCTCGTGCTGGCGGCCTTCGACTGGAACGGTCCGGTCTCGGCAGCGGCTGCGCTCGCAGCGGTCCTGGTCCATCCCGCCCTGGTGGCCTACGAAAGCGTGTTCGTCCGGGCCGGCCAGGACGTCCCGCTGTCATGACCCGCCGCTGGTGGTGGCGTAGTACCACCCACTCCCTCCGAGAGGAATCACCATGAGCGTCGAGGACGCCCACGCGTCGCGCCCCGACTCCGACCTGCCGGGGATGCGGACACGGTGGGGACTGCGCAACTACCCGCCGGTCAGCGACTGGGACCATCACGTGGCGCACGATGCCCGGGCACACCCTCGCAAGGTGCCGCACGAGTACATGCTCGTGCCGACGACCTGCTTCAACTGCGAGTCGGCGTGCGGGCTGCTGGCCTACGTCGACAAGGAGGACCTCTCCATCCGCAAGGTGGAGGGCAACCCGGCCCACCCCGGCTCGCGGGGTCGCAACTGTGCCAAGGGTCCGGCCACGATCAACCAGATCGACGACCCTGAACGGATCCTGCACCCCCTTCGCCGCAAGGGCACCCGGGGCGGCGGCGAGTGGGAGCAGGTCTCGTGGGATGACGCGCTCGACGACATCGCCGGCCGGATCCGCCGGGCGATCCAGGAGGAGCGCCACGACGAGGTGATGTACCACGTGGGGCGACCCGGCGAGGACGGCTTCGCCGAACGGTTCCTGCTCGCCTGGGGAGTCGACGGCCACAACACCCACACGAACATCTGCTCCGCCGGCGCTCGACTGGGGCTGTCGCTGTGGGGTGGCTACGACCGGCCCTCGCCCGACCACGCCAATGCCAACGTCATCCTGCTCCTGTCGAGCCACCTCGAGACCGGCCACTACTTCAACCCGCACGCCCAGCGCATCATGGAGGGCAAGGCGCAGGGCGCCAAGCTGGTCGTGGTCGACCCGAGACTGTCCAACACTGCCTCGCACGCCGACCTGTGGATGACACCCTGGCCCGGCAGCGAGGCGGCGATGCTGCTGGCGGTGGCGTCGTACCTGCTGCGCACCCGCACCATCGACACGGCGTACCTCAAGCGATGGACCAACTGGCAGACCTACCTGACCGAGCTCCATCCCGACGCCGACGTGGACTTCGAGGTCTTCCTCGACCGGCTGACCGCCGACTACGCGGACTACACGTTCGAGTTCGCGGCCGAGGAGGCGCAGATACCGGTCGAGCAGGTCGAGGAGCTGGCGCAGATCGTGGCACGGTCCGAAGGCCGGTTGTCGGCGCATGTCTGGCGGTCCGCGGCGGCCGGCAACTACGGCGGCTGGATGGTGGCTCGTGCGCTGTTCTTCCTCGTCGTCCTCACCGGCAGCGTGGGCACCAAGGGCGGCACCAGCCCCAACGGGTGGGACAAGTTCATCCCGCACGGTCCCGACATGCCCGGTGGGCACGACCGCTGGAACGAGCTGATCTGGCCGCGCGAGTACCCGCTGGCCACCAACGAGCTGTCGATGCTGCTGCCGCACTTCCTCAAGGACGGCCGCGGCCGGCTCGACGTCTACTTCTCCCGCGTCTACAACCCGATCTGGACCAACCCCGACGGCTTCAGCTGGATGGAGGCTCTCACTGACAAGGACCAGGTCGGCTGTCATGTCGCGCTGACGCCGACCTGGTCGGAGACTGCGGAGTTCGCCGACTACGTGCTGCCGATGGGTCACTCGACCGAACGGCACGACACGCATTCGTACGAGACGCACGCCGGCAAGTGGCTCGGCTTCCGGCAGCCCGTCCGGCGCGTCGCCATGGAGAAGATGGGCCGCGAGTTCACCGACACCCGCGACGTCAACCCCGGCGAGGTGTGGGAGGAGAACGAGTTCTGGTTCGAGCTGTCCTGGCGGATCGACCCCGATGGCGCCCTCGGCATCCGCAAGTACTTCGAGTCGCCGTACCGTCCTGGTGAGAAGGTCACCGTGGACGAGTACTACCGCTACATCTTCGAGAACAACGTGCCGGGACTTCCCGCGAAGGCGGCCGAGCTCGGCCTGACGCCCCTGGAGTACATGCGCAAGTTCGGAGTGGTCGAAGTCGAGTCGGACGTCTACCGCGTCGACGAGCGTGCCCTGACCGAGGCCGAAACCGAGGGCGCTGTCCCCGACGAGCAAGGCGTCCTGCGCAAGCCGGTGACGCTCGACACTCAGGTGCCTCTCGTGGGCGAGGCCGGTGCCGTCGGCGTCGTGCACGACGAGGGCGACGCGACCTTCGGGTGGCTGACACCGTCCCGCAAGCTCGAGATCTACTCCACCTCGATGCGCGACTGGGGTTGGCCCGAGCACGCGACCCCGGGCTACATCGAGTCGCACGTGAGTCGGCGCAAGATCGACATCGAAGCGGGTGAGCTCGTGCTCGTCCCGACCTTCCGGTTGCCCACGCTGATCCACACCCGCTCAGGCAACGCCAAATATCTCAACGAGCTGAGCAACTCGCACCCCATGTGGCTGAACCGCCAGGACGCGGCGCGGCACGGCGTGAACACCGGTGACCTGGTCCGCGTCAACACGCGCATCGGCTACTTCGTCGCCCGCGTGTGGTCCACCGAGGCCATCCGCCCCGGTGTCTGCGCGTTGTCCCACCACATGGGCCGGTGGCGGCTGCGTGACGACGAGGGAAGTCGCTGGGTGACGGGTCGCGTCGACCTGAGCCATCCGGACGGTGACGCGAGCTGGTTCCTCCGGTACGCGACCGGCGTCGGGTCGTTCGAGTCGGTCGACCCCGACAGCGGCCGCATCTACTGGGACGACCCCGGCGTCCACCAGAACCTCACGTTCCCGGTCCAGCCCGATCCCTGGTCGGGCATGCACTGCTGGCTCCAGCAGATCCGGCTCGAGAAGGCGCACGAGGGCGACGAGTACGGCGATGTGTACGTCGACACGTCGCTGTCCCGGCAGGTCTACGAGGAGTGGTTGGCGCACACGCGCGCCACGCTCGGGCCCGACAACCAGCGCAGGCCGGAGTTCATGATGCGTCCGGTCATGCCCAAGCGTTCCGCCTACCGCGTGCAGGAGACGTCATGACCGCAGAGACGGAGTCCCGCTCACCGTGGATGCTGGGTAAGGGACGTTCCGGCGAGGCCCGTCGGCAACGCCGCGACACGATCGCTGGGGTGGCGCGTGCCGTGGTCGAACCACAGACGGGGCTGACGGTGGCTGAGCTCGACCTGCTCGACGACGTGGAGATCTCGTCGAGAGGCTCGGTCACCGTGACGATGCGCGTGCTGGTGCGGGATCCGGTCGACAACGCAGGGCTGCTCGGCGCCGTGCGTCACGCCGTGCAGCTGGCCGAGCCGGACGTCGATCTCAGGATCGAGGAGACGGTGCTCGACGAGCGCCGCCGCATCGCCGTGGGACAGCTGTTGCGCTCGCGTGCCGAGGCCTCGAGGCTCGGCAGCCGGCGTCAGGTCTACGCGATCGCATCGGGCAAGGGCGGAGTCGGAAAGTCGACGGTCACCGCCAACCTCGCTGTCGCGCTGGCCCAGCAGGGTCGCCGGGTCGGCATTCTCGACGCGGACGTGTGGGGCTACTCGATCCCGCGCCTGATGGGCGTGCGCCGGCCACCGGTGGCCGTCGCCGGGATGATGCTGCCGGTGCCTGCGCACGGCGTGCAGTTGATGAGTGTCGGTTTCTTCGTCGAGGACGACGAGCCCGTGTTGTGGCGTGGCCCGATGCTGCACAAGGCGATCGAGCAGTTCACGCAGGATGTCGCCTGGGGCGAGCTCGACGTCCTCCTGGTCGATCTGCCGCCGGGCACCGGTGATGTCCAGATGTCGCTGCTCGAGCAGCTGCCGGAGGCTGCCTTCGTGGTCGTGACCACGCCGCAGGCTGCCGCGGTCGAGGTGGCGGCCCGGGTGGGTCGAATGGCGCTCGACGCCCGCCTCCCGGTGGCCGGGGTCGTCGAGAACATGGCGGCGGTCGCGTGCGGTTGTTGCGGTGCCACGACGGACGTGTTCGGCAGCGACGGGGGAGCGGACCTCGCTGCTCGTCTCGGTGCGCCGGTGCTCGGCAGCATCCCGCTCGACGCCGCCACCCGCATCGCCGGGGACGCGGGTACGCCAGTTGTCCTGGCGGGACCGGAGTCACCGGCCGCTGACGTCTTCACCAGGATCGCCACGGACCTGCCCGTGGTGAAGCGCAGCCTGCTCGGTCGTTCCCTTCCCCTGAGTGTGGTCTGAGTCCGGAACCCTGAGACGGGGACGGTCGGGACGAGGGTCGGGTCAGGGCGGCGCCCGATGCCATGCGCGCCCTGACCAGGCACAGTAGAGGTGTCGGGCAGATCGCCGCGGACATCGTGATGAAGGAAGTGCACAACCATGAATGACATTCGCCAGAGCTTCGCCCAGCAGGGGCTGGTTCGCGTACGGCAGGGGCGGGTCCTCGGCGGAGTCTGCACTGGCCTCGGCCGACGCTTCAACCTCACGCCGTGGACCGCGCGCCTGCTGTTCTTGCTGCTGCTCATGGTCATCCCCGGCAGCCAGATCCTCATCTACCCCATCCTCTGGATCCTGATGCCGTCCGAGGAAACCGTCGCCGCCTCGCCGGCACAGGCTTCCCACCCCAGCGGCGCTTGACCGTGGGCCGCCGGCAATCCCATTGCTGATGTCGCCGCTCTCAACGCGGCATGTGAGTGCGTTTCGGGCTAGCGGAGCGCGTTCAGCTCGTCAAAGGCTCGATGGCCGCTCTTGACCACCCCTGGAACGCCATCGTGGCGCCCGTGACGGATGGGGATCTCGAGCATGTGGAGGATCTGTGCCGCGGCGAGCACCGCCGCCCCGTCCCAACCGACCAGGTCGAGGATTCTCGTCCACAGCCGACTTCGAACATCGTCCAGCAGCGGATCCTGGAAGGTGTGCCACACGAGGGCGGTGAGATCGATCGCCCGCGTGCCGCTGCCTGCATTCCCGATATCCACGACCGCCACCACGGCTCCGTCACGGACCAGGACATTGCTGGGGGTTGAGAGATCCGCATGGACCATGTCAGGTGCCTCTCGCGGTGGTGGGACGTCGGCACACACGAGCCGCAGGCGCTCGACCAAGGCCGACACCTCGGAGGAATACCCCGAGACATTGGCCACGGACTGGCGGAGAAGCGACTGCTCAGGCGTCTCGTTGAAGTCCAGCATGGCGACAGCCGATCCCTGACCGTTGGCGACCCGCCAGGCGTACGACCAGTGGTCGTAGGGCTCGGAGGCTTGACCAGCCTGGACTTCGACGATCTCCATCAGCTGCTCGACGAGTGACGGGGTCAGCTCTGGTGCCGGAGCCGCGTCAATGAAGTCCATCAGATGCCACACATGAGTGGCTGTGGCCCCCACTCCGAGCCAGGCCGGGGTGGGATAGCCGCGCCTACGCATGTGCTCGACCACTCGTTGGGCTCGCAACGTCTCGTCCAGGTGATCGGGGTGTGCCCGGGGCACTGCTTTGAGAACTGCAGTTGCCCTTCCGGCCAACTGGACGCGCACGGCACCCCCATTCACGCCTCCGGGTAGGCGACTGAGAAGAGTGACCTCTGCCCCGATCACGCTGGCCACGTCGTCCAGGACCTCGGGCGGCGGCTCCACCATCCGAGCATCCGTCATGGCCGCATCGTGCCACGACCGCTCATCGGCTGCTAGTTCCATTGACCGCACGGCCGGGTTCTGACGAGTCTCGGTCGAGGTGTCCGGGACTGTCGCTCTCTCATCGGCTGCCCACCTGCGGGTGTGGCTCTCTCGTGGCTTGCGTTGTCCCGGTCACCGCTGGGTCGGAGTGGCTCAAGAAGGGATTGCTCAGCTCATAGCAGCGGTGCCCTCCGGACCTGTCCAACTGGATCGGATCGAAGGGACAGCAGATGGCAACAACTCAACGGGTCGTGATCGGGATGGACCCGCACAAGCGGTCGGTGACGATCGAAGTGATGACAGCCGACGAGGGTGTCCTCGGTGGTGGCCGGTTCGGCACTGACGTCGGTGGGTTCAAGGCAATGGCCGAGTACGTGAAGCGGTGGCCGGACCGGGTGTGGGCGATCGAAGGGTGCAACGGGATCGGCCGGCACGTCGCGATGCGGCTGATCGCCGACGGGCAAGAGGTCGTCGACGTTCCGCCGAAGCTCTCAGCACGCGCGCGGGTGTTTTCGACCGGGCAGGGCCGTAAGACCGACGCCACCGACGCGCACTCCGTCGCGCTGATCGGGACGAAGGTCGCGGGACTGCGTCCGGTGGTCGCCGATGACCAGCTGATGATCCTGCGGATGCTGGCCGACCGTCGCCGCTCGCTGGGCGAGGACCACACCCGGATGATCTCCCAGCTGCACGCTCTGCTGCTCGAGCTGCATGCCGGGCGGGGCGAAGAAGGACCTCTCCGCGGCTCAGGCCAAGGCGCTGCTGGCCAAGGTCCGGCCGCGCGACCAGTGTCGGCAAGACCCGCCGCCGGCTCGCCGCAGAGCTGGTCGCTGATCTCGAGCAGATCTATGCCCGCAAGAAGGCCGCGGACAAAGAGCTCCGTGCGCTGCGTGGCCGCGACCGGCACCGGCCTGCTCGACCTGCACGGCATCGGACCCTCCGGTGCTGCCCGGCTGCTCGTCGAGGTCGGCGACATCACCCGCTTCCCCGACCGCGACCACTTCGCGTCCTGGAACGGAACCGCACCCATCGACGCCTCATCCGGGGACCAGGTCCGGCACCGACTGTCTCGTGCCGGGAATCGACAGATCAACCGGGTCCTGCACATCATGGCCACCGTCCAGCTGCGCAACCCGACCGAGGGTCGTGCCTACTACGACAGACGCAAAGCCGACGGCAAGACGTCGATGGAAGCCATGCGTGCCCTGAAGAGACGACTCTCGAACATCGTCTACAAAACCATGCTCGACGACGCGATCACCCACGCCACAGCGGGATCGAGGACAGGCCCGGGAGGGCAACGAGGCAACGACTCTGACTCCAGCGCGGCCGGCTTACAGCCCCACACCAACTCTTCGGACAAGCCACTTCCCGGACCCGCCACAACCAATCCTAGAACCCCACTCCCGGCTGCTTCTTGACACAGAGGGGAGCCATGAGAGTGCGTCCGTACGAGCCCCGACATCGTCCACCGATATGGACACACATCTTTGGGGACTATCTCGCTAATGGTGTTTCCGGCGGTTTCCATTAGTAGGTCTCTGCTGCCGGCCAGCGGTCGGCGAAGGTGATGGCGAACGCGTTGAGTGCTGGCTTCCACCTCATCGTCCATCGTGCCCTGCCTCGTCCGGTGGGGTCGAGGGATCTGGTGACCAGGTACAGACACTTCAACGCGGCCTGCTCGGTGGGGAAGTGCCCACGGGCCCTGATGGCGCGGCGGTAGCGGGCGTTGAGTGACTCGATCGCATTCGTCGAGCAGATCACGGTGCGGATCTCCAGGTCGTAGTCCAAGAACGGGGTGAACTCCTCCCACGCGTTCTCCCACAGCCGGATGATCGCTCCGTACTTCGTGCCCCACTTCTCGGCCAGCTCGTCGAGCGCCGCCCGGGCAGCTGTCGGGTTCGGCGCGGTGTAGATCGGCTTGATGTCGCGCTTGATCGCGTCCCAGTCCCGTTTCGAGGCGAGCCGGAAGGTGTTGCGGATCAGATGGATGATGCAGGTCTGCACGATGGTCTGAGGCCACACGCTCCCGACCACCTCGGGCAGTCCCTTGAGACCGTCGCAGACCAGAAAGAACGTGTCCTTGGTGCCGCGGTTGCGGATGTCGGTGAGCACGCTCATCCAGAACTTCGCACCCTCACCACCGGTGCCGGCCCACAGGCCGAGGATGTCCTTCTCACCGGCCAAGGTGACCCCGATGGCCGCATAGATCGGCCGATTCGCGACCTGGCCGTCGCGGACCTTGACCATGATCGCGTCGATGAAGATCGCGGCATAGACCTCCTCCAGCGGCCGGGCCTGCCATGTCGCCATCTCCTCAAGCACCTTGTCGGTGATCCGCGAGATCGTCTCCCTCGAGACCGAGGCGCCGTAGATCTGAGCGAAATGCGCCGAGATCTCACCGGTGGTCAGCCCGTTGGCATAGAGCGAAAGGACGATCTCATCAACCCCGTTGAGCCGGCGTTGTCGCTTCTTCACGATCACCGGTTCAAAGGTGCCCTCCCGGTCCCGCGGGACGTCGATCTCCACATGGCCGGTGGCCTCGGTGAGCACCGTCTTCGGCCGGGTCCCGTTGCGGACATTGACCGAATCACGCTCCTCGGGAGCACGGTTCTTCTCATGCCCCAGGTGCTCGGTCATCTCCTCGTTGAGCGCGGTCTCCAGCACGCTCTTGGTGAACTGCTTGAGAAGCCCGTCCGGCCCGGTCAGGGACAACCCCTGCTTCTTGGCCACCCGGACCAGCTCCAGCGCGGCGAGCTCCTCAGCCGAGGGCTCTGGCTTCTTCTTCGGACTCACAACATCCAGTGTCGTCATCACGGCACCTCTCCGCTGGGCTCACAGCTCAGCGCGTCGGGCCGGAAACACCGATAGATCCACAGTCCCCATCTTTGAGCCAGCAGGGTCTGGTTGAGCTTCTGGACCCCAGGAAGGCAGCCTTTACTGAACCCGGGGCCCGTTCGACGAGCCGTGTTCAGCCGGGTCGGGGTTTGAAGCGTTGGTGGCGGATGGGTCTTCGTTGCGGGTCGATGCGGGTGGGTGGGATGACTTCGGTGATCCCGTCGGGGGCGAGGGTGAGGTTCCATTCGCCTTGGTGGATGAGGTGGTGGTGGAAGGAGCAGAGGAGGCAGCCGTTGTCGATGTCTGTCGGGCCGCCCTCGCTCCAGGGGATGCGGTGGTGTGCCTCAGTCCAGGCGGGTGGGCGTTCGCAGCCGGGGAAGACACAGCCTTGGTCGCGGGTGGCGAGTGCGAGGCGTTGGTGACGGTCGAACAGGCGGCGGCTGGTGCCGAGGTCGAGGATCTTCGACCCACCCGACAAGCACCATGGGCAGGAGGCCGGCGTTGCAGGCCAGCCGCCGGGTCTCCCCGATCGAGATCGCGCTGCCGGTGTCCAGGATGGCTTCCCCGGCTCCGGCGCGGAGTTTCGTCCTCGTCGACGGTGACCACGATGGTGGCGTTGGCGACGCCGTGTTGGGGGTGTCCGTCGGCGGGGAGGTGTTCGATCAGCTCACACAATGCCCGGCCGAGCCGGTTGCCATAGGGCAGGTCCGCAACGGTCGTCTCAGCCGGTAGGGCGGCGTCCTTGTCGGTATGGGTGCCGGTGGCGACCCGACGGGGTGAGGTGTGCGGCTTCGAGGTGTTTGGTGAGCATGCCGAAGACCAGGTTGGGCAGCGCGAACCGGCCGCGGGCGATGCCGTCGGACCCGTACTGGCCGGTGAACCAGGCTGAGGCCAACGCCTTGCGTTCCTGCGCGGTCGAGCTGCTGCTCCAGCGTCTGGTCGACGGTGTCGGGGTCGATGACCTCGACCAGATGGTTCGCCGCGACCTGCAGCTGGCTGAACGACAGTGTCTGGGCATGGGCGAGCAGATCCTGCTGCGCGGCCTCGACCCGGTCCGGCTCGATCGTGGGTGAGAGCCGGTTGATCGCGGCCGCGACCACCACCCCTTGTTCGGCCGACACCGTTCCGGCGGCGACGGCGCGACGGGTCGGCTCCGTGACGGCCGACGTGCCGTGCAGCTGCTTGGCGGTGCGCACGGTCCGGGACGCTTCACCGGCCGACATCCGATGGGCCGTCATCAGATGCGCCCTCGTCGAGGACGCACCGTGGCGGTGGGGCAGGTTGCGGTCGGCCGCTTCAGCGACCAGTCGGGCGACCAGCTCATCGGCAGCGGCTCGGACCGCGAGCGCCTCACTGATCCGGCGATCCAGCCGCTTGTCGTCCAGGGACCAGGTGGGGGTGTCGACCAGGTCGGCGAGTTCACGACGCGCAGCCGCGAAACCACGACCGAAGGCATCATCGATGCCCACGGTCGGTGGCGGTCCCTGCGTCGTACTCATGGAACCAACCTAGAACAGCCCACCGACACTTTCGGACCACCGCCCGACACCGGAACCCGTTATCCACAAGGGGATTCCGAGACAGTCTGCTGCTCGATGGGGGTGATCGCGCAGACTGGGAGGTTGTGCAGGAGCTCGAGGTGTTCCGACCTGCACAACCTCCCAGCAGAGCCCCGCCGGGCCAGTGAGCACTCCCGTCTAGACCGCACTGACCGGCGGAAGCTCCCACTCGTCGTCGCTCGTGTGCAGGATGGCCAGACTCACCATGGCGAAACCGAGGGCGTTGAGCACCCACGCTGCTGCATCCAGGGGCGCACTGCCCAGGATGACGAACGCCACGAAGTGACCGGGCTGCGACACGGCGGTCGCCACGGCGGCCCAGCGCGGCACGAGGTTGCTCCGCCACAGCGCCACCCCCAGGAACACCGTGCCGAGCACATGACCCACGACGAAGACACCGAGTGCGACGCCCACCGACGGGTGCAGGTGGTCGAAGAGCGTCGCGATGGTGGAGGAGTCGAGCTTCGCGTCCGCGCCGCTCCACAGCAGAACGTCCGCAGACACCATCCACGGGAGTGCGAGATACCCGGCGCAGACCAACGTCAGCCCGATGGTCGTCGAGACCGGTGCTCGCGACCGCGTGATCCGGGCGACGGCGAGTACGCCGGGAAGCAGCGTCAGTACGCCGATGAACGCTGCCCACAGCACGACAGACTGTGTTCCCTGGTGGTTGAGGACGTCGGTGGCGGTCTCCTTGCTGTCGCTCGCGTGGTAGTAGGGCAGCACCAGCCGGACCAGTGCAATCGCCAAGGGACCGATCGGGAGGATGAGGGCGGCTGCCCAGCGCGAAGCCGTGCGGAGGTCGCGGGGGCCTGGTTGCTCCGTGTTGTGTCGGGTTGCAGTCATCGAGGTGGTCATCGGTGCTCCTTCGATACGGGAGGGACTCACCCCAGCGTCATGGCTGCACCACTCGGCAGCCAGGGTCGCGGATCCCGCCCAGCGGGAGGGGTTCCCGGCTTGTCGGGAACCGGATCCCGCCCAAACCGCGCTGCATCCGGCCACACTGATCTCGTGACCACGATGGGAGCGGCGCTGCCGGCCGCCGCCGACCCGCGCCGCCGCATCGAGGCGCTGTGGTGGCTCGGCTGGGGCATGGCGTCGGTGTTGACGGCAGCTGCTGTCGTGCTGGCGCTCATCGCGAGCTGGAGCTGGCACGATGCTCTGGACGCCTTCGTGGTGAGCAACATCGTGATCGGAACGTCCTTCGCCGCGTGCGGCAGCGTCATCCTGAGGTACCGCCCCGCCAACCTGACCGGGCTCCTCTTCCTCCTGGCAGGCCTCAGCCACCTGTTGAGCGCCGCCGCAGCGCCGGCAGCAGACGTCCTGCACCAGCAGGGTGCTCCGCAGGTGTTCGTCCGCGTCGTCATGGCTGTCTTCGCGTGGTCGTGGCCATGGTCGATCGCTCTCTTCATCCCGCTGGGGCTGCTGCTCTTCCCCGATGGACGGCTGCCCAGCCCGTCCTGGCGGCCGGTCGCCTACATCCTCGTTGCGACGGCCCCACTGTTCGTGTGCTCGGCTGGGTTGGACCCGACGCCGGCCAACCCCGGCCTGCCCTCGAACATCGTCGCGCTCGGCACACACGGTTACTCCGCCCTCGACCCGTTGTGGGCGGTCGCCGAGGTGCGCACACTGCTCGCACTGCTGGCCGCCCTCGTCGCACTCGGTCTCCGCTACCGGCGCGGCGACGACAGCGAACGGCGTCAGCTCTCGTGGCTGCTGCTGGCCGGTTCCACGATGTTGCTCCTCATCGTGCCGTGGAGCCTCGTCGCCGGTACGCCCGTCGTGGTCCTGTTCAGCATCCCGCTGGTTCCGATCGCGGTGACGGTGGCCATCGTGCGTCACCAGCTCCTGGACATCCGCGTGCTCGTGCCGCGGGTGTTGGCCTGGCTGCTGCTCAGTGCCCTCGTCCTCGGGTGCTACAGCGCCGCGATCGCTGGGCTCGACCTCGCGGTGAGTGCCCGGACCCGGAGGTCGACGCTGATCACGGTGGCCCTCGTCCTGCTCGGAGCGTGGCTGCTGCCACGCGTGCAGGCGATCGTCGACCGGGCGATGTACGGCGATCGTCGCCATCCCGATCGGATCGCCACCTCGGTCGGTGAGCGACTGGTCGCCGACGATGCGGGCGGTCTCGAGTCCGTGGCCGATGCCGTCCGCCGGGCCCTGAAGCTTCCTTACGTCGCGCTGGAGACCTCGACGGAGGTCGTGGCAACGGCCGGCAGCTCCGACCACCTGACCTTGCATCGGGAGGGCCTTCGGTACCGGGGTGAGCTGGTCGGTGCGATCGTCGTAGGCCTGCGCGCGGGTGAGCGAAGTCTGGCGGCGGCCGACGAAGCAGTCCTGCGGCCACTGGCGGCTCCCGTCGCTGCGGCGCTGAGAGCGACCGAGCTCAGCCGCGAGCTCCAGCGGTCGCGCGCGATGATCATCACGGCTCGGGAGGAGGAGCGGCGCCGACTCCGGCACGACCTGCATGACGGGCTCGGCCCCGCGCTGACCGGGATCGGGCTCTCGGCGGACGCCGCTGCCAACTTCCTGCGCACCGATCCGACCCGGGTCGAGGCGATCCTCGGGGGGCTCCGGCGGGACGCTGACGACACCCTGGCAGAGGTGCACCGGATCCTCGAGAACCTCGCGCCGAGCGTCGTCGACGAGCTCGGACTGGTCGCAGCGCTGGAGCTCCGGGCCCGACAGCTCTCCCTTCCGGCAGACGGGCGGCCGCCGCTGAAGGTTCGCGTGCTGGCGCCTCCCGTTCTCCCTCCGATGCCCGCCGCGGTGGAGATCGCGGCGTTCCGCACTGCAGTCGAGGCGCTGACGAACATCGCTCGGCACGCTGATGCGATGCTGGCCGAGGTGCAGCTTCAGATCGACGGCTCCACGTTGACGCTCTGCATCCGTGACGACGGTCCGCACCGCGAACCGTGGAGGGACGGCATCGGACTGGAGGGCATGCGTGGCCGGGCTCTCGAGCTCGGCGGCACCTGCCAGGCCGGCGCGGGAGTCGACGGGGGCCGAGTCGTGCTCCACCTGCCGCTGAGGGGATCGTGAGTCAGATGCGTGTTGTCGTGGCCGATGACCATCCGATCGTGCGTCGAGGGCTTTGCGACCTGCTCGAGTCGCTGACCGACGTCGAGGTGGTTGCGGTGGCTGCTGACGGCGACCAGGCAGTTCGGGAGGTCGTCACGCTGCGGCCGGACGTCGTACTCCTCGACCTGCAGATGCCAGGTCTGAGCGGAGCGGACGCCATTCGCGAGCTGTCCCGGTTGGCGCCGGACACCGCTGTGCTGGTGCTGACGATGTTCAACGACGACGAGACCGTGCTCGAGGCGATCCGCGCGGGCGCTCGTGGCTATCTCGTCAAGGGAGCTCAGCAAGACGAGATCGAACGCTCGCTGCGAGCGGTGGCCGAAGGCCAGGTCATCTTCGGCAGCGACGTTGCCGACCGAGTGGTCGGCGCCGTCACCCGGCCCGCGTCCGATCCCTTTCCCGAGCTGTCGGCGCGAGAGACCGAGATCCTCGACCTGGTCGCGGGTGGGTTGTCGAACGCCGTCATCGGACAGCGGCTCGGTCTCGCCACGAAGACCATCGCCAACAACGTCTCTGCGATCTTCGTGAAGCTCGGGGTCAGCGATCGACCGGCAGCGATCGTGTGTGCCCGAGATCGTGGGCTCGGCAGGAGCTGACGTCAGGGCCCGCCACCCAGTGCGGCTTCGCCATCAGCGCAGATGGTGCAGCGCAGGATGGTTCAGCGCACGATGATGATGGCCGCGACGACGCAGAGCATCCCGATCATGGCCACCAGGCCGACGAGGGGAGCCACCACCACGGGGTTGTCGCCTCGCTGGAGGGCGCGCACAACGAAGCGGTACCGAAGCGGTGCGAGTACGCCGATGACGGCAAGCGCCAACAACAGCGTCAACCCGCCGGCGAGGATCTCGAACCGACTGTCAGCCTTCTCCCCGGCATGGAAGAGCAAGGCACCGATCGCCGCGATCGAGAAACCTGATCGTTCCCATGCCAGCGCGGTGCGTTCGGCGGCAGCAACGGTGCTGAACAGCTCGTCGTCGTCCGTGTCGGCGGCGTACCACCGCGACGTCATCGTCAGCCGCCCAACACGGCCAGCAGGAGGATCAGCAGCGCGCAGCCGGCCACTCCCGCGGCGACGACGCGGAGCAAGGACGGTGGTGGCAATGGTTGCTGGGTGCGCAGGGCGCGCTCGGTCGCCTCCCAGCGGCGCAGGCTCACGACCGCCACGGCAGCCGCCAGGCACAGCAGCACTGCGCCGACGACGTCGCGCGACCACGACGGGCCGAAGTCGTCGGGCAGCAGCGTCAGGGCAGCCACGCCACCCGCGACGAGGGCGAGCGACGTACGGATCCAGGCCAGGAAGGTGCGCTCGTTGGCCAGGCTGAACCGGTAGTCGGGGTCGTCCCCGACGTCACGGATCCTGCTCTTGCGCACCTCGACACCTTCCCACGGCTCAGTTGGTGGACCGTGAAATGTACGGTCATTTACCTCCTCCACTATGCCAGACCCCGCGCCACTTGGCAGTGGAGGCACCTCTGCCGACCGCCCGGCCGACCGCCCGGCCGACCGCCCGGCCGACCGCCCGGCCGACCGCCCGGCCGACACCTGCGCCCAGGGCGATGTGACGCTCTGCCATTCGTCGGGCATACCCCTAGGATGACGAAAATCGGGATCATGTCATACGCGTGACGGGCGGTGCGAGAGTGCGCATGGAGCCCAACACCACGCAGCGGTTGAGCGCTCGCACAGCCGCCCCGGACACCACCACCCACGTTCTTCGAACGCAGGTCAACTGATGCCTACGGGCGTCAGTGCTCGCGGCCTCGTCGTACGACAGGCCCTGCGCAACGCCCGGCTGAGGCGGGTCCTGGCTGCCTTCCTGATCTTCAACATCGCCGAATGGGCCAACTGGATTGCCCTGATCGTGTGGGCGTACGACCGCGGCGGGGTCCGTGGAGCGAGCGGCATCGCGCTGGCCCAGCTGGTTCCGTCCGCGCTGCTGGCCTCTCCGACGGCCGCCCTGTCGGGGCTCGTCTCGAAGTCCCGCGCGCTGGCGCTCGGTTACCTGACGCAGCTGGTGACGTTCCTGCTGGTCGGGGTCGCGCTCGTCGTCGACGCTCCCGTCGCGGTCGTGGTGGGCTTCGCCGCGGTCGCGGCGGTGTCGATCACGCTGACGCGGCCCGTCCACCTCGCGGTGCTGCCAGAGATCTCTGAGACGACGGGGGATCTCACTGCAGGCAACGCTGCCTCGGGGGCGCTCGAAGCGTTGGCGATCTTCGTCGGACCGCTGTTCAGCGGAATCGTCGTGGTGACGCTGGGTCCCGGCGGGGTCTTCTTCATCATGGGAGCGCTCTCGCTCGTCTCGGTGTTGGGGACCATGACGCTCAAGACCGCAGCGCCACTCCGCCTGCCTTCGACCGATGACCAGACCAGGCGGCAAAGCCCGCTGAAGGAGCTTCTTCGAGATCCGGCAGCCCGGCTGCTGTGCGCCATGGTCGCGGCAGAGAACGTGCTGGTGGGGATGATGGACATCTTGTTGGCCGTGCTCGCTCTCGACCTGCTGATGATGTCGGACGCCGGGCCGGGCGTGTTGTCCTCGGCGATCGGCTTGGGTGGAGTCCTGGGCGCCGGCTTCACGTTTGTCCTCATCGGGCGCGATCGGTTGGCGCCCGCCCTGCTGCTGGGTGCGCTCGCGGCGGGTCTGCCGTTGGTCCTGGCCGGCTGGTCGCAGTCAGCCGCGGTCGCTGTCGCCCTGGTGGCCGCCTGCGGAGCAGGCAAGTTGTTCTTCGACGTCGCCTCCCGGACCTTCGCGCAGCGGCTCCTTCCGGACCGGCTCTTGACGTCGCTGTTCGGTCTGCAGGAGACGGTGATGATGGCTGGGCTCGCGGTCGGTGCGCTGGCGGCGCCTGTGCTCGTCGAGCTGATCAGTCCGCGCGGCTCATTTCTCGTGGCCGGCCTCTTCCTGCCCGTCGTCGCTGTGTCGTCGTACGCGCTCCTGCGACGGCTCGACGCGGAGGCGACGGTACCGACCGACGTGTTCGAGCTCCTCAGGGCCGTCCCGATCCTCGCGGTGCTGGCGGCGAGGATCGTCGAGCGAATGGCGCGCGATGCGGTACCTGTGACGGCGTCCCCGGGTGAGACCGTGGTCGAGGAAGGAGACGTGGGCCGGCACTTCTACGTCATCGCGGCCGGGCACGTGCGCGTGAGCCATGGAGAGCTGCAGATTCGCGAGCTGGGTCCGGGTGCTTGGTTCGGTGAGCTCGCCCTGCTGCGCCAGGTGCCGAGGACGGCCACGGTGACGGCGCTCACCGACGTGTCGCTGTGGGCTGTCGAGCGCGACTCGTTCCTCGCGTCGGTCGCTGTTGCCCCGCACTCGGTCCGGGTTGCCGACGACCACGCCCGCGAGCACTATCGGTGATCCGGCCGGCGGTGCCTTGGCCGGAAGTGGTCAGGACGAGGTTGCCGCTACCTCTTCGCCTCGTTGCAGCTGCCCCATGGCCTCGATCATCTGCACGAACTGCTCCGCGTCCGGTGGCATGAACGGCTCCGCATCCGGGACCGTCTCGAGCACCGTGAGGAACTCCTCGAGCGACGTACCGCTCGCCGCGGGAAGGTGCGACGAGAAGATCCGGCTCGGCTTGAGCTGACGGACCCGATCGAGCACCGCGTTGAAAGCCGGACGGTCGGCGATGTGCAACCACGGCGAGTCAGAGGTGGCCCAGGCGAGCATGCCGCCGGCGAGCGCCTCCGGGGGCACGTCCGCGGCGTCCTGGGTCGCCTCGGGGATGATCGCCCCGAAAGCGTCCACGCTGAACAACGCACCGGTCGACTGGTCGAGCAGACCGGTGGACATCGGGTTGTCGAACAAGGGTGGCGCGACCGCTGTCAGCGTCCGGTCGCCTACGTGGATCTCGTCACCGACTCGGATGGCGTGCACCCGGTCCATCGGCACCTGCCACCAGCTCGACATGCGCAGCGCGCTGAACGCATGCGTGACCAACGTGGCGTTGGGTGCCAGTTGCATGATCTTCTCGATGGCACCGGTGTGGTCGGCATCATCGTGAGTCAACCACACCCACTTGAGGCTCGGTAGGTCGACGACGGAGCCGACGGCGTCGACGAACTCATCGCTGTCGAACCCGGTGCCACCGTCGATGAGCACGGGCTCCTCGGCCATGAGGAGATAGGCGTTGATCGGGAGCACCCCGACGCCCGGCAGCGGCAGATTTGCCGGAAACACATGAACGTCGGGCGCGGCTTGATATGGAGCATCCATGGTGGCCTCGGTTCGGTCTCGGGGCTGAAAGCCTGAAACTACGCCCCTCGGCTCTGGCTCGACAATCACCCAGAAGGGTGGCTTTCCGTCAGCTCTTGTTGACCGTGAACGCCGTCTTGCCGGCCGACTCGTACTGGTCCGTCAGGAGGTAGTGCACGACGTACTTGCCCGGAGGAAGTGGCCAGGGTTTGCCCTGTGCGGAGTCATCGAGCGTCATCGACCCACTCACAGCCGGTGGCAGCGCTCCGGAGTCGTGCCCACCGGTGTAGCCCCACAACAGGTAGTTGTCCTTGTTCGGGTTCGCGGCCGATGCGCGATAGACGCCGATCCAGTCCCACCGGTTGGCGGGTCCGTTGTCCCAGGTGACCTGGATCGGATCGCCGACCGCATACGTCGACCGGTCGGTGTCGATCGTGACCTGCGCGTTCTTGGCGCGCACCCAGAACTGGTTCCGGGCGATCTCCTTGCCGTCGGCGTCGAGCAGGACGATGTCGTAGCCGGCCGGGGTGAGGCCGGCGGTCGCCAGGATGAAGTCGCCTGATGATTCGCTCACGGAATGCGACTCGACCGCCGCGGACGGGTCGTCGCCCGCCGGGAGGACGGCGATGCTCGACGCCGAGCCGGGCGTGTTGTAGTACACGGTGACGTCCTCTCCGGCGGTGAGCATGCGCCGGTCGAGCGACACGTTCGTCGGGAGCTCCACGGGCGTGAGGTCCACCTCGGACAAGACGGCTCGGTGGTCGGAGGTCCAGGTGTCGAACGCCACGTCGACGTTGGCGGTGCCGGTCTTGCCCACGAGTCGGCTGTCCGTCGTCGTGACCGGACCGCCGGCGTAGACGTAGTCGATCCGGTCGCCCTCGCTTCCCTTCCCGGAGACTGCCTTGCCCCACGTCACTCCGGGGTTCGCGACCGGGTCGGTATGGGTCTCGCGGAACGTGTCCGTGAACCCGATGTCGAAGAGGGCTTCGCTGACCGGCCAGGGGACTGGGTCCGTGACGCCCTCATGCGTTCCCACGGTCTCGGCGGTGTAGTCGAGGCTGGACGGTTCGTTGAAGTCGCCCGTGAGCAGAACCGGGTACCCCGATGCGGCCAGGACCCCCAGTTGCGGCAGCTGGATCTGCAGGGACGATGTCCGCACCTCGTTCTCCGACGCGAGGACGTCGGCGACGGGGATGCCTTTGGCCAGCAGCTTGGGGCCGAAGGCGACGTAGTCCAGGTGAGTGTTGAAGAACGCCACGGCGTACCCCGGCTGGACTTCGATGAACGCGTAGAGCCCGTCTGCCCCGGACGGCTCGAGGATCGGGTACTTCGACAGCAGCTGGAGGCCGACGTTGTAGTACGGGTACCCGGTCTTCTTCGCGATCTCCGGGAGGCGGTTGTACGACTCGAGCACGCCCACGACATCGGCATCCAGCGACCGGATCACCTTGTCCGTCGAGGCATTTCCGCCGTACTCGATGTTGTAGACGAGCACGTTGAACGTCATCGGTTCGCCGGTTGCGAGCGCCATGCTCGTGGCGGCGGTGTCGGTCGGGGTGTCGGACGGGGTGTCGCTGGTCGAGCTGTCGGAGGTGCACCCGACGGCGATCCCCATGGTCACCAGGCAGATCGCTGTCGTGAACAGTCGGGCGGCGCTTCGTCGAGGGCGCATCTCTGGAGCCTAGCGTCTGATTGAATGACCAGTCAGCCCCCCTGTGGCAGTTGTGTCAGTAGGATCGACGATGTCGGACAAGTCTCGTGGGGAGTGCCGTGGACCGAGAGCAGCTGGTCACCGATCTCGTCGCCGCCGACCCGCAGCCGGGTGACCTCGTGTACGTCGAGCGGCGAGGAGACGACTACCGCTGGGAGCACGCCAGTGGTGGCGGGGTCGTGAGTGCCGAAGGCGCGGACGCCTGGATCTTCTATGCGTGGCAGCGCGAGCTGGGGGATCCCAGCGCTGCACACGTGATGGTCGACGACCTGCTCGCCGAGATGGAGTCGATGACCGGCTGCGGTGATGACCGGTGTCGCTGGTCGCTTGACCAACCGTGGCCGATGGGGCACTGAGGCTGCGCGGTGGTCTACCTCATCACTCCCGCCGACCGTGCCGCCTTCAAGCGGTGCCGGCGGCAGTGGGACTTCGGCGCATCGACGCGCAGACGCCTCCGCCCGGTGTCGAGCGCGGCTCCTGACCTGGCTCGTGCCCTGCGCGACGCGCTGGCGGTCTACTACTTCCCGGGCATGTGGGACTGGGACTCCGCCATCGTCCTGCCGTTGGTGAGCAAGGGCCTCGACAAAGCGCTCGCCAAGCAGCAGACGGAGCAGGCGGCAGAGGCCACCGCACCGGTCGAGCCGGCCGCGTGGACGCAGGTGCACGATCAGGGTCACGCCCTGCTGGAGCGGTACCTCGGCTGGGCACCTCAGGTCGACCGGTTCTCGCCGATCAGGGTGGCCACGGACTTCGACGCGCTGGTCACCGACCCCGACGACCCCGAGCGGGGGCTCACGACCCCCGAGGGTGAGGCGATCCACTACGCGGGTCGGATCGACCTGCTCGTGATCGACGAGCACGATCGCTACTGGGTCATGCGTCATCTCGTCACGCCCGGACGGTTCCCGCCCACTGAGCAGCTGCTGCTCGAGGAGGAGCAGGTCAGCGCCTGCTGGGGGTGGTCGCGTTTCTATGACGGCATGGAGGTGGCCGGGACGATCTACAACGAGCTGATGACTGCGGTCGACGGCGCGACGCCGGACGCCCTTGCTCCGCCACGTGCGGAGCATCCGCGTGGGGGCATTCCGCAGAACGAGCCGAGTGGCGGTGGCCGCGGCGTCTCGTCGCTACGCCGGATGTACGTGAAAGGGCGTGAGGAGGAGTCCTACGAGCGCGTGCGTCAGACCGAGGGGCCCGGTTTCCGTCGCACCATCATCCGGCGGGGCCGAGACGAGGTGAGCGACGCCGGTCGGCGTATCGCCGAAGAGGCGTTGGAGATGGTCGGCGCAGGGGTGAGCACGTATCCGAACCCAGGCCCGGATCATTGCTCTGCCTGCGCGTTCGTCGCACCGTGCCTGGCGCTGAACCGCGGTCGCGACGCCGAGCCGTTACTCGCCGAGGGCTACCGTCAGCGACCCGTGGTCGAGTTCGAGGTCGGTCGGTTGGGCGGAACTCCCCATGGCGTAGGACGTGGCTGGGTCCCGCCGTCCCGCGCCGACGGCTGAGGGTTCGGCCATCGAGCTCAGTCGCCGTACGGCTCGGAGGATGCCACGTGGAAGATCGTCGCCTCCGGTTCAGCGGCCATGATCTCGGGGAACATCGCCATTACGTGGCCGACCTCGGGTAGTGACTCCTGGCGGTCGAGAGCTGCCCGGTCTTCGAAGACTTCCGTCGCGATGATCACGTTCGGGTCGGTCAGGTCCTGGCCGATGTCGAAAGAGACCACGCCGTCGACTGTGCGACTCGGCGCCACGACCTGCTCGAACGCTTTGAGGGCGTCATCGCGACGTTCCGGACGGCACGTCACCTTGAATCGAACGACGATCATGAGTTCATCTACCTCCTCAACCGGGGCGGCTGGGATCGGTGAGGTGCGCGCAGGGAGCCAGCACGTCCGAACTTGTGACGAGAAGGTACTACCGGCGTCCAGACCCGCAGGCTGATACTGAGCCATGGGCGACTGCTGCGACCGGGACGGGTACGACGCCGTCTTCGGTGACCGGTTCGTCAAGAAGGTGGCGCGGAGATACAGACGCCGCGGCCTGACCAAGACGTCGAGCCTGATGGTCGATTACCTGTGTGCCAAGGGGATCGAGGGTGCCAGCATCCTCGAGATTGGTGGCGGCATGGGGGAGGTCCAGGTCGAGCTGCTGCGGCGCGGCGCTGCGCGGGTGACGAATCTGGAGATCTCGAAGGGCTACGAGCAGGAGGCTGCGCGGCTGCTCGAGAAGTCCGGGATGACCGACCGGGTGACCCGACGGCTGGTGAACATTGCCGCGACGCCGGATGAGGTCGAGCCTGCGGACGTAGTCGTGCTGCACCGCGTGGTGTGTTGCTACCCGGACTACGAGGGGCTCCTTTCAGCGGCCGGCCGTCATGCCAACCGCCTCCTGGTGTTCAGTCACCCGCCGCGGAACCTCCTCGTCCTGGCTGACTTCGGGGCCGAAAACCTCATGCGCTGGGCCAAGCGAGACTCGTTTCGCACGTTCGTCCATCCACCTGAGGCCATGGTCGAGGTCCTGCGCAATACAGGTCTTTCGACGCGCTACCAGCACCGAGGACTCTCGTGGAGCGTCGTCGGACTGGAGCGTTCGCCGGGCTGAGTCGTCGGCCCCGTCGGCCCGTTAGCCCGTCGGCCGGTCAGCCCGTTAGCCCGTCGGCCGGTCAGCCCGTTAGCCCGTCGGCCGGTCAGCCCGTCGTGCGCGGCCAGGTCGCTTCGACGAGCCGCGTCGCCTCCGCCAGCGACAACCCGCTTCGACGGGCTGCGGTCGTGAAGCTCTGCGCGGCTGAGCGCGCCACCGCAGCGACGTTGCCGTCGTCGTCGAGAGCTGCGCTGCTGATGAACGTGCCACGACGCCCTTGGGTGGAGATGATGCCGTCGGCCTCGAGCTCACGGTAGGCACGCGCGACCGTATTCGCGGCGAGCCCGAGGTCTGCCGCCAGCTGCCGGACCGTGGGCAGCTTCTGTCCGGGTGCGAGCTCACCGGTCACCGTCATGGCGGCGACCTGGGTGCGCAGCTGCTCGAACGGCGGCACCGCGCTGTCAGGATCGATGCGCAGGAGGGTCATGCGACCTGCTGCTCGGCGCTGAGGCGTCGGGCCACCGGCGCGAGGTCGTTGCGGTCGCGTACCGCGACTGCGAACGGGACCGCGCAGAGGATCGCAGCGACATAAACGCCGACGAGCCACCAGGGCCGGTTGGGCATGAAAGCGACGGCGATGGGTGCACTGACGGCGCACGATACGCCGGCCGTGTAGAGGTCGGACAATCCGCGAGCCAGCACGACGTCCGCGACGATGAGCTCGTCGCGATGCTGGGCCGGGTGCGGTAAGGAGAGCAGTCGCTTCTGCAGGAGCAATGCGACGCTCGGCGGGGCGGCCAGGAACACCGCTGACAGGGCTAGGAGGGCGGCGGCCAACCGGGTGACCCCAAGGTCTGCCTGACCCACGAGTACAACGCCCCACGCGAGAGCGCTCGTCCAGCCGATTAATGCGAAGCCGACTTCGATGCCTAACTGCTTCCGGTCCAGGTAGTCGGTCATCCCGCGGGGTTGCATCGTGGTCACGCGGAAGCCCTCGCGACGTCTCTGGATGGGATACAGGGCACTCGTCGCCTGCCCGAGGAGCATTCCCAGGAGACCTCCGACGCCAGTGAGTCCGGCGACGAAGGTCCCGATGCTCTCGTCGCTCGACAGCCACAGCGTGGTGGTGCCTGCTGTGAACGCCACTACCCCACCCAGGGCGCCACCGTGCGCCCCCCAGCGTTGACGTCGTTGCGTCAGCGCGTCCAGCCGCTCCCAGACGGGTCCGTCCACTGCAACGCCGGACCTCCTGAGCAGGTGGTCGAGTTCCCGGTCCCGGGCCGACTTGTCCAGGAACCAGCGCGACATCCCTATCCACGCCGACCCGATCACCGCGGCGCCCACGACGATCGCGATGATGCTCCCCACTGTGTGCCAATCCACGGCTTCCCCTTTTGTCACTACTTTTGTAGCATACGTTTCGCTACAGAGGGAAGTATGAGCGGCAGGTCTGACGCGCTCTGCTCTTCCTTCTTCAGGTCAGCAGCAGCTGACAGCCAGGTTCCAGCCGACCATCGTGGACCTCGCTGATCCCGTCGCCGTTCTGCATCCGCACCCGTTCGACGGCAACAGCAGCACGGTGAGGTCCAGCGCGTTGAGGTTGGCCAGGCCGCGCTTGCCGGCTACCCGGAAGATGACGACGCTCGCGGCGTAGACGAGCCCCGTCCGCAGGATCTTCTCGATGAACGGGATCTGAGTGACGAACATGTCGTGCCACATGGGCCTCTCCTGGGGTCGCGCGATCCTGGAAGCCCGGGAGTCCCTCCGCCACGAAGGTCAGTTCAGCCGCACTGATGGACCCTTGCGTTCAGATACGGATCACTGGCTGAGGGCGAAGGGCGGGTACCGGTCGGTGACGAGCAAGAACGCGTACGCCTGCACGCGCAGCCACCAGCGGCCGACGCCGACAACGAAGTCGAACAATCCCCGTGGATACCGCCCTGTGAACAAGATCGAGAACCAAGCGATGATGACGGCGCCGACCGCGCCCAGCGACAACACGCCGAGCACCACGTAATGCGGGATGGCTAACAGCCACTTGACCAGGGGCAACCATCGGTTGAGGTCGCGCTCGGCGTCGGGATAGTCGATGTCGAGATGGACGCTTTGCTCCTCCACCGTCGAGGGGTACTTGTCTGTGAGCAGCGCCGCA
The DNA here is from genome assembly GCA_963750495.1 of uncultured Actinomycetota bacterium. Taxonomy (GTDB): domain Bacteria; phylum Actinomycetota; class Actinomycetes; order Propionibacteriales; family Nocardioidaceae; genus JANLYC01. Next base: position 866,759 of record CAVVQV010000004.1, on the reverse strand, counting down.
TAAGCGCCGATCCGGGTGCTGAACCGGGCGAGCTCGAGCGCGAAGTCGAACCACCAACGTGGGTAGCTTCTGCGGAAGACGATCATCAGCAAGGTGGCGAAGAACAGGCCGCTGGTGATCCCGCCGCTCGAGGAGCTCACCACCTCGCCGCCCTCGCGCACGGCGGTCTGGCTGGCACCGGAGGTGAGCACCACGTAAACGATCGCGATCGGGATCACCATCGCGATGCGGAACAGGGTCGAAACCCGGTCGTGGTGCTCCGCGTAATCGATGTCGAGTCGCGCCGGGTAGGTCGGTGCTGTCGTTTGCATGGTCATCGTGGCCTCCATTTGATGTCGTCAAGGTTGGCAAGGGCCGCGGTCCGCACGGAACAGGCATTGCCACGGCTGTGGTTCACCGTTGCGGCGGGGGCCGAGGCTGGTTGTCAGGTCTTCAGCCGACACCGGCAGGCGTGATGTCTGGCTCCGGCTCAGTGTCGGCCGTCTGCTTCGGGGTGAGCGGTGACGCTTCGACTCTCAGCAGGTGGGCAAGCCAGTCGGGCAACCACCAGTTCCATCGGCCGAAGCTGCTGACGAGGGCTGGCACGAGCAGCGCGCGGACGATGGTGGCGTCGATCAGGATGCCGACCCCGAGCGCCGTTCCGAGGACCTTGACGTCAGTCCCTGGTGACGTGGCGAGCGCGGAGAAGGCGAAGAACAGGATCAGTGCCGCCGAGGTCACGAGCCGTCCGGTCCGGCCAATCCCGGTGACGACCGCCATCGAGGTGTCTCCGGTGCGGTCGTACTCCTCCCGCATCCGGGCCAGGATGAAGACCTCGTAGTCCATCGAAAGGCCGAACAGGAACGCGAAGATCACCACCGGCAGCCAGAAGTTGATGGCACCGGTCGGAGACGTGTTGAAGAGCGCGTCGGACCCGTGTCCCAGCTGCCAGAAGAACACGACCGAGCCGAACACGGCCGCCAGCGAGATCAGATTGAGCAGGACCGCCTTGAGCGGCAGGAGCACGGACCGGAAGGTTCGGACGAGCAGGATGTAGGTGATCAGCGCGATCAGAGCCAGCACGTACGGGAACTTGTCGTAGACCGCGGTGAAGTAGTCCTCGATGACGGCGCCGAGACCGGTGACTCCGACGTCGCCGCCGACAGCGCCCTCGACTGCCGCCCTGGTGTCGTCGACGACGGATGAGCTGGCGCTGTCGACCGTGGCGTCGATCGGCAGGACGTCGATGACCGCGCTGTCATCGACAGTGGTGCCAACGACGGCCAGTTGGACTCCGTCGACGCTCCGGGCAGCCGTTGCCGCTGCCTCGGCGTCGCGGGCCGGGACGAGGACCTCGATGGGGGTGAGGGCTCCCGTTCCTACTCCTCCGTCGGTCAGGGTCTGCAAGGTGTCGTGTCGCGCGCCAGTCCTCGCCAGGGACTCGATGCTCGATCCTTGCCCGATCTTGAGGCTGAACACCGGGATGATGAGGAGCACGAGGAGAACCACGGCCACCCCCGTGGCGACGAAGCGGTGTCTGACAATGACACGTGCCCATGCCGACCAGCCACGTGACGCTGTGCCTTCTTTGCGGATTCGGGGGTAGTCGATACGTGGCCCGATGCTGGACAACAGCGCCGGCAGCAGTGTCAGGACCACGGCCACGCTCACGAGCGGGATCAACATGCCCGCGACGCCCATGCTGCGCAGGGCTGGCACAGGGACGATGAGCAGCGCGAGGAGGCTGATGGCCACGGTGATGCCTGAGGCCATGACGGCGTTCCCGGCCGTCTTCATGGCCACGACGACGGCTTCCTCGTTGCTACGTCCGTGCGCGCGCTCCTCTCGCCAACGTGACACCAAGATGAGGGAGTAGTCGATGGCCACGCCCAGCCCGATCAAGGCGATGAGGAACTGGACGATGATGCTGACGTCGCTGAACGTGGAAAGTCCGAGCACCAGCATGAACGTCGTCAGGATCGACACCCCCGCGATGAGCAACGGGAGCAGCGCGAGGAACGACGCAAACACGAACAGGAGCACCAAGAGTGCGCCGGCCGCGCCAAGCAGCGTCTCGACCAGAACACTCGAGCTTTCCTGGTCGCCTCCGGCGGCGAGCAGGGCGTAGGACGTCATACCGGCGTCAAAGCCCTCAGCCGCCGCGGCCTTGTCGAGCGCGGGGTCGAGCTGGGTCTCGACGTAGGGGCCGAACTTCACCGGCACAGGCGCCTGGATCAGGGCATACGTCGTGCGCCCGTCATCGGTCACGAAGCCTGCATCTCCCGAGCTCGCGAGGTCCACGAGACGCAGCCGCACGTCCGGCACGGCAGCCACCGCCGTCGCGAAGACCCCAGCGACGGCGCGGCGGTTCGCGACAACCGTCTCCCCCTGGGGCACCGTGACCACGGCGATGTAGGTGTCGTACGTGCTGACGCCGTAGGTGTCGATCAGTTGCTGCTCTGCCCGGTCACCGGGTTGTCCGGGCAGCGAGAAGTCAAGCGCCCACCGGTCGCTCAACGGGCTGACGGAGAGGATGCCGCCGACGAACAGCGCGAGCCAGACCGCGCTGACGATTCGGCGGTGATGCATGACGAGTTGGGCGAAACGCTCCACGGGGACTCCAGATGAGGACGGTCGATGCACATGGGGAGCGATCCCGTGGGCGTAAGCCCGCTCCATGAAGGGAGATGCTCGGCGTCGTTGCCGTTACAGAAGTTCGGCGGCCTTGCGTACAAGGGTTTACCGGACGTAGCACGTCGCGTAGTGGCGTGGGCGAGCCATCACGCGGACAGCGCTGTTGACACTGGGGCGGCTTGAAGGACCTCGACCCGAGGAGGTCTCTCGGCAGCACTCCGACCCCACAACTTGGCCGGAGTGGGCAGCACCCAAAGCGGATGCGGGCTAGCCGGATGCGGCTCACGCTACACCCCGTACCGTTGATTGAGATGGAGTCGACCTGGGCGTGAGACGCACGGAGTCCGGCAGGCTTCCCACCTCGTTCCCACACGGCCAACCGGACGACGAAGGCCGTCCACCGGAAGGGGTGGACGGCCAGTTCACGAGGGTGCGCCATCAGGGACTCGAACCCCGAACCCGCTGATTAAGAGTCAGCTGCTCTGCCAATTGAGCTAATGGCGCCGAAGCGGGTGCAACCTTATCAGCGGAGTACGGCTGGCCTAAAATCGAGTGGTGACCAGCCCAGAGGTACCGCGCGACGGCGACGAGTCCGCCGCCGAGCGGGTCACGGAAATCATCCGCGGCATCTGTCTCGCGCTGCCAGAGGTCGAGGAGCGACTCAGCCACGGGACTCCTACGTTCTTCGTGCGTGGGAAGAAGACGTTCGTCACCGTCTGGACCAACGGCCACCACGACCAGGACTTCGCTCACCTGTGGTGTGCGGCGCCCCCGGGCGTCCAGCAGGAGCTGGTCTCGAGTGAGCCCGACCGCTTCTTCCGGCCACCCTATGTCGGTCATCGTGGCTGGCTCGGCATGCGCCTCGACGGCAAGGTCGACACGGACGAGCTCGCCGAGATCTGCGAGGACGCCTATCGCACCGTCGCGCCCGCCACGCTGATCAAGCAGCTCGACCCCTGACCAGACACCTCTAGTTCACCGTTTTGGGGGCCTGTGACGCCACTTTTGGTGGACCGGGGTGTCTGGATGGGGGGTCAGGCCTCCGCTGCCGCGCGGTCGCGGATGATCTGCTGGCTCGCCAGCTTGCCGGGTGCACCCATCACACAGCCACCCGGATGCGTGCCGGAGCCGCACTGGTAGTAGCCGTCGATCGGCGTACGGTACTGACTCCACCCCGGCGCTGGCCGGAAGAAGTACATCTGTGGGGCGAAGAACTCTCCGGCGAAGATGTTCCCCTCGGTGAGGCCCACCACGCGCTCGATGTCGAGAGGCGTGACGATCTCGCGTTGAAGCACGAGGTCGCCGAAGCCGGGGAAGAATGACTCCAACGTCGCCTGCACCGTGTCACCGAAGTTCTCGCGCTCGGTGTCCCAGTCGCTGCCCTTGAGGTGGTACGGCGCGTACTGCACGAAGCACGACATGACGTGCTTGCCGGGAGGCGCCATGTCGGGGTCCACGATCGACTGGATGGCGCAGTCGATGTAGGGGCGCTTGCTGTACCAGCCGTACTTGGCATCGTCGAAGGCGCGCTCGAGGTACTCCATCGACGGTCCGATGTTGGTGAAGCCGCGATACTGGTCGGAGCGGTCACCGAGTGCGGGGTACTTCGGGAGACCGTCCAGGGCGAAGTTGACCTTGGCCGACGTGCCTTGGAACTTCATCCGGTTGATGTTCTCGACCAGCTCACCGGGCAGCTCACGAGGCTCGACGAGCTGGGTGAACGTACGCCGGGGGTCGAGCGCGCTGACGACGATGTCCGCGCTGAACTCGGTGCCGTCCTCGAGGGCGACGCCGACCGCCTTGCCGTCCTTGGTGATGACGTTCGCGACGGGGGAGTCGAGCAGGATCTCGGCGCCGTAAGCCTGCGCGGCCCGGGCCAGTACCTGGGTGAAACCGCCGTTGCCGCCCTTGTGGAAGGCCCACGCGCCGAAGTGACCGTCGTGCTCACCGAGCGAGTGATAGAGCAGCACGAGGCCCGAGCCCTGCGACATCGGCCCGACCTTGGTCCCGATGATGCCCGACGACGCGATGTAACCCTTGAGGATGTCGCTCTCGAAGTAGTCGTCGAGGAAGTCGGCCGCACTTCCGGTGAGCAGGCGCACGGTGTCGTGCATGACCTTCTGCTCGACCCCGGACAGGTGCGCGACGAGCTCTGCGACGCCGGCCAGGTCCTCAGGGGACTTGCCGAACAGGTTCGGCGGCACCTTGTCGAGCAGCGGCTTGATGACCTGGCAGACCCGCTCGACGTCGTACTCGTAGCGGTCCATCGCGTCGGCGTCATGGGGCGAGTGCCGCATGATCTCCTTGATGTTCTCGTCCCGGTCCTGGCCCAGCAGCAGGTAGTCGCCGTTCTCCATCGGAGCGAAGGACGACGGCATCAGGATCGGCATGAAGCCGTGCTTGACGAGGTCGAGCTCGTGGATGATGTCGGGCCGCAGCAGGCTCAGTGCGTACGAGAACGTCGTGAAGTGGAAGCCGGGCCGCAGCTCCTCGGTGATCGCGGCACCACCCACGAAGGGGCGACGCTCGATGATCAGCACCTTGAGGCCGGACTTGGCCAGGTAGGCGCCGTTGGTGAGGCCGTTGTGGCCGCCGCCGACGACGATCGCGTCGTAGGTCTTGTTCTTGGTCGCCATGTCAGGCCGTCTTTCGCTCGGGTTTGAACAAGGGCAGCCGAGCCACGTCCGCCGCCACGGTCTCGTAGTGATGGTTGATGGTGAGCTCGAGGTTGACTCGCGATCCCACCGACGCCAGATCCGGTCGGACCCGCGCCATCGCGATGTGGCGTTGCAGCACGGGGGAGTACATGAGGGAGGTGGCGTAGCCGATCCGCTCGCCCTGGTCGTCGTACAACATGGACTCGTAGTCGAGGGGGGTCTCGTCCTTCGGCGGGATCAGCCCGGCCTTGCGGTAGAGCTGGTCGTAGTCCTGCCAGTCGATGAGGAGGCCCACGCTGGCCCATCGGGACGTCTTCTCGGCGAGCTCGCGCCGGATGGCGTTCCGGCCGATGAACGGGCGGTCGTCTGCGTCGATGCCCTTGAGCATCCAGCCGAAGCCGAGCTCCTTGGGCGTCACGCGTTCGTGGTCGGTGAAGGCGAAGCGGCTCGACGAGAACTCGACGTTGATGAGCACCAGCCCGGCCTCGATGCGCGTCATCAGCAGCGCCTCCTCGCCGAACGGGATGAAGCCGTGTCCCTCACCGGCCGCCATCACGTCGTCAAGCATGCCGAGCGCGTCGTCGGCGCCGACCCGGATCTCGAAGCCGAGGTCGCCGGTGTAGCCGGTGCGCGAGATCGTCACAGCGGCGGAGCCGATCTTGGCCTGCGTGTGGTCGAAGAAGCCGAGGTCGTTGACCTCGGGAGCCACCTTGCTCAGGATCTCGCGCGACCGCGGACCCTGGACCGCCAGCATCGCGTACTCCTCGGTGGCGTCCTCGATCTGGACGTCGAGTCGTCCGACCAGGTCACGGAGGTAGCCGACGTTGGGCTCGGCCGCCGTGAGCAGGAACTCGGTGTCGGAGTGGCGGAAGACCACGCCGTCCTCGAGCACGAAGCCGCGGTCGTCGCACCAGAGCGTGTACTGCGCCTTGCCCGGCCGGCACAGCCGGATGTCGCGAGTCATCACCCCGCCGAGGAACCTCTCCGCGTCCTTGCCGCGGATCCAGTACTTGTACAGCGGTGAGGTGTCGAAGAAGCCGGCACTGTTACGCACGGCGAAGTACTCGTGCTTCGCCGAGTGGTCGTAGCGCAGCGCGGAGAGGTAGCCGGCCCAGTGGCCCCACAGTCCCGTGTTGTTGAGCTCGCTCAGGCGGGGGTGGAACGGAGTTGTCTTGATCACGGTGGCTCCCATCGCCGAATGCTCGTGCGTACGCCGACGGGCGTGCACAACGTTGTCAGCCTAGAACCTTGTTGGACACTTGCGCAATAGTCCACACTGGTCATCATGGCGATTCGGATGAGCCCGACCCAGCGCCGCGAGGCGATCGTCGACGCGGCGCTGCAGGTGATGCTCCGCCGCGGGATGGCCGCCACCACCGTGCGCGACGTCGCCGACGAGATGGGCAGCTCCAGCGGCCTGGTCCACCACTACTTCGCCTCGATGGACGAGTTGCTGGCCGCAGCGTTCGAGCAGGCCGCCACCCTCGATCTCGACGCGACAGCGGCGTCGATGCTCGGCTGCGGCGACCCGGTCGAGCAGATGCGCCGCTTCTTCGCCACCTACATCCGCGCGGAACAGGACTGGGCCTTCCAGCTGTGGCTGGACGCGTGGGCCGAGGCGAGCCGGCGACCCGCGGTCCGCGCCACGTCGCAACGGCTCAATGTGGCGTGGCAGCGCCTGCTGGCCGAGGTGATCGAGGAGGGCGTCCGGAGCGACCACTTCAGGTGCGAGGACCCCGACGGGGCAGCCTGGCGGATCCTGTCCCTGCTGGACGGGCTCGCCCTGCAGACGGTGGCGCACCGGGTCGACCTCGATCGCGGGGCCGTGCTGCGCTGGTCGGTGGCTCACGCCGAGAGCGAGCTCGGGCTGGAAAAAGGGTCGCTCGGGGCTGAAAAAGGGTCGCTCGGGGCTATCGGGAAGGTTTAGTCTTCAACTAGTGTTGACGCTGGGTGAATGATTGGCCTGACCTGAGGAGCTGCCATGCCTGCTGTGACCGTCGACGACCTGACCGTGCTGCCCCGCGTGCCCGTGCGGTCGCCTGGCACCGTCGTCCGACCCGTGGTGTCGGTCACCACCGGACCCACGGGCTTGGAGGGAGAGGGTTTCCCGGTCCGTCGTGCGTTCGCCGGCGTCGACCTGGCGCTGCTCGACCCCTTCGTGCACATGGACCAGATGGGCGAGGTCGAGTACGCGCCAGGGGAGCCCAAGGGCACGCCCTGGCACCCGCACCGTGGCTTCGAGACGGTGACCTACATGCTCGACGGTGTCTTCGACCACCAGGACAACCACGGCGGTGGCGGCACGATCAGCAACGGTGACACCCAGTGGATGACGGCTGGCGGCGGGATCCTGCACATCGAGAAGCCGCCGGAGTGGCTGGTCGAGGCCGGCGGGCTCTTCCACGGCATCCAGCTCTGGGTCAACCTGCCGCGATCGCAGAAGTGGGTCGACCCGCGCTACCAGGACCTGCGCGGCGGCGACGTCGGTCTCGTCACGACCCCGGACGCCGGCGCCCTCATCCGCGTCATCGCCGGCGAGGTGGCGGGGGTGGCCGGGCCCGGTTCGACGTATACGCCGATGACGATGGTGCACGCCACGCTTGCTGCCGGGGCCGACCTGACGCTTCCATGGCGCCCGGAGTTCAACGCCCTCGTGTACGTGCTGGCCGGCCGCGGGACGGTCGGTGAGAAGCGTCAGCCCATCGAGACCGGACAGCTGGCCGTGCTCGGGGCCGGCGACGAGATCGAGGTCGCCGCGTCGACCCACCAGGAAACCCGCTCGCCCTCGCTGGACGTGATCGTCCTCGGCGGGCGGCCCATTCGCGAGCCGGTGGCGTGGGGCGGGCCGTTCGTGATGAACACCCGCGCGGAGGTCATGCAGGCCTTCGAGGACTTCCAGCAAGGTCGACTCGGCCAGATCCCTTCTGTGCATGGCCTCGGCACCGAGATCACCACCTCGCAGAACTGATCCGCCTCGACAACGGCCGTAGCCTCGACCGGAAGGGGCTGCGGCCGTATTGTTGTGCCCCACCTGCCCCGTGACACTAATTGCCCCGTAATCTCAGGCCCGGGACTGCTCCAAGACCCACCCGATGACGGACGGTCCGCATCGAGCACCTTGCAAGGGGGACGTTGAGATGGCGGCAGGACGACGGGGTCGTCCCTACCAGGTGCCCGAGGACACGACGTCCTTGCGCGGTGGAGCCGTCAACGTCGATGCCCGCGTGGGCTGGCTGTTGCTGATGTCGCGACTGCATCACCAGGATCCCGATCTGGCGCTCGGTGACCAGTTCAACGGCGCCCTTCGAGCGGTGGGGCTCCAGGCGGACCGCAGCGCCGTCAGCCGCTGGGAGTCGGGCAAGGTCACCCCGCGGTACTCGGTCCTCGTGGCGTACGAGCGCGCCCTCGGGCTGCGCGCCGGCCAGCTCACCAGTGTCGTCAACGCTCTTCGTCGCGCCCTCGGTGGGGAAGGGCTGCCGGCCTGGATGCCGATCCTGGACTCCCGCTCGGACGGTTTTCACGAACAGCTCGACGCGTTGTTCGACTCGATCCTGGACGGTCCGGCGGTGGGTCCGGAATGGACGTCGCTCGGGCATCACGTCGCAGCCACCAAGGGGATGTACGTCCACGGCGACGTCTGGGACAAGTTGTCCCGCAAGCTCATCAACCAGATGGCCCGCAGCGTCGGGGTCGCCTATCTGCAACGGCTCGAAGCCGTCCGGCTCCTGCTCGAGCATCGGGTGGCGCACCCGTGGCTGCTCAAGGCTGTCGGCGACTTCCTCGACGACGACGCCGTCCAGATCATCAACGACCCGATGGGGGTGCTGGAGATCTCCCCCGCACCGGTTGCTGCGGAGGTGATCCTCGACCGGCTGCTGCACACCAACTCTGAGGACGTGTTCGGCGCAGCCGTCGATGCGGCCGCGATCAAGATCCAGGACGACTTCTACGGGCCCGAGGACGTACGCCGCATCGAGCAGGTGGTGCTCGCCAAGCTGGCCGGGCCCAATGCGACGGCCCGGGGGCTCGAAGAGCTCATCAACGCATTGCCGGAAGATTCGCAGGCGCGGCTGCTGGCGAGCTCCAGGGGCATCGTCGGCCACGACGAACTCGCCGAGGTGGCGGCGCACGGGGAGCGGTTCAGCCCCGATACGACCCGTCGCGTGTCTCAACGGATCGCTGACGCCATCCGCGCCCAGCTGCCGGCAAGCCGGCTGTACGACGAGGACAAGATGACGCCGCGGCTCATCCGGGAGGCCCTGTTCTCAGCGCTGAACATCCGCATGCACTTCTCGAGCATTGCCCTCGTGGGCAGCCCCTTCCGGCCGTACCTCGCGGCCGTCCTCGCCGACGAGATCGCCGCAGCAGGCCTGGACGATCCGTTGGCGCCGCGGTTCGCGCGGCTGCTGCGGTATGTCGCCGCGCCTGCTCAGGAAGAGCAGCTCCTTGGCTGGCTTCCGGTCGCACCGGCCCAGGTCGCGCGCGACATGGCCCTGACGCTGGGCCATCTGCCGAGCGACCGATCCCTGGACGTCATGGTGCCGCTGATCACGGGCGATCGGTCGGTCCTGGACCGCGCGCTGCTCTACGGGCTCGGCATGAGGCAAGCCGCCGAGCTGTCCATGGTCGCCGACGACACCCGGCAGCCCGAGCACGTTCGGGCAGCGGCTCGGTGGTGGCAGCGGCAGGGCGGCGCAGTCCGCGTGTGAGGCGCCGGTCGGTCACCCGATAGACGGGTTGCCGGGCGGTTGTTCATCCTGCGGTACCGCGTCGTCGTCCCCTGGCCGGTCCCGGTCACCCAGGTCGGTGTCCTCGCTGGCGAGCGGGTTGTCCGGACCGGGCTGGAGATCCTCAGGCAGCTGGCTGTCGTCGATGCCTTCGGTGTGGCTGGTGCTGGTCTCGTCGTCATCCGGCTGGGCGTTGTCGACGGGTTCGCTGGGTGAGGTCGTCATGGTTGCCTCGTACCCCACTCGGGCAAGGTGATGCAGGACTCACCGCCCGAGTGGGGTCGAGCACAGACTCGCCCTCCCGCTGACTTCATAACGGGAGGGCGTCCGACCGTGGCGACAGGGGCACCACGACCACTCCAGTCTTGCCCAGTCGGCGAGGTCTGAAACCTGGTCGGGGTGAAGATGGTCCAGGGAGGCCATGCGCCATAGACCGAAGGGACTAGGAAACAGCGGTTCCGCGGTGCCATCGGATCGTCACCTGCTGTCGGGCGGACATTCGCCGTACCTTGGCTCGCTGGCAACCGTTGCCAACGTGCAACGGTCTAGGATGGCGAGCATGACTGCAGCCAAGAGCGACGCACGTCAGCCCCGCGACGACGACACCCTGCTCCAGGCGAGCAAGGTGATCTCTGCAGCAGTCGCGCACTCGCTGGCGGCGGTCGACGAGCAGGTCTCGGTTCCGGGGATGCGCGTGCTGGTGATGCTGCACGACAAGGGCGCGATGAACCTCACCGGTGTGGCCGAAGGGCTGGGCGTCAACGCGTCGAGCGCCAGCCGCACCTGCGACCGCCTCGTCCTGGCAAAGCTGCTGGACCGTCGTGACGACGCGAGCGACCGCAGGCATGTGGCCCTCACGCTCACCCCACGTGGTCATCGCTTCGTCGAGGACGTCCTGGCCGAGCGCCAGGCGGTCTTGACCAGCGTGGTCGAAGCGATGCCCCCGGCGGCGCAGAAGTCCCTGATGAAGGGTCTCCAGGCGTTCGTCCGCGCCGCCGCGTCGAAGTCCGACAACCCCCACCTGGCAGACTCCACCGGCCGACTGCTCCGCTGGGTGGTCTGACCGCCCCGTCGGGTGAGGTCCTCCGCTGGCACCGACGTACGACCCAGACCGCTCCTGCACGGGAGACGCACAACGGGCCGGTGCACCCCGATCAGGGAGCCCGGCCCGAAGTGTCCCTGGCCTGCGGGGACGTGGGGTGAGTGACGGGACTTGAACCCGCGACATCCGCGACCACAACGCGGCGCTCTACCAGCTGAGCTACACCCACCATGTCGTACTTGCGCCCACGCAGGGGCGTCAGCAGCGAGAAGAGAGTGTACCTGTTCTGACGGGCTGCTCAGTCCACCGGGGGAGTAGGGGCGGTGAGGGCGCCGCCGTGCCGTGCGGCGAGCTCTTTGGCGGTCTCCGAATCCGGCCCCGGCGACGGCACGAAGACAGCCGCCCGATAGTAGCGCAGCTCCTCGATGCTCTCCTGGATGTCGGCCAGCGCGCGGTGGTTGCCGGTCTTGGCCGGGCTGGCGAAGTAGGCGCGCGGGAACCAGCGCCGGGCCAGCTCCTTGATCGACGAGACGTCCACGATCCGGTAGTGGAGGTAGTTCTCCAGCTGTGGCATGTCGCGGCTCAAGAACAGCCGGTCGGTGCCGACCGTGTTTCCGGCCAGCGGTGCCTTGTTGGGCTCTGGCACGTGTTCGCGTACGTAGTCGAGCACTGCCTTCTCTGCGGTTGCGAGGTCGACCCCGCCGTCGAGCTCCTCGAGCAGGGCGGACTTCGTGTGCATCGTCCGCACGACGTCGTTCATCTGTTCGAGGGCTGCTTCGCCCGGTTTGATGACGATGTCGACGCCGTCGCCGAGCACGTTGAGCTCGAAGTCGGTCACGAGAGCGGCGACCTCGATCAGCGCATCGGCCCCGAGGTCGAGCCCGGTCATCTCACAATCGATCCACACCAGCTTGTCGTTCACGTCCGACACCCTACGGGGAGGCGGCGGCTGAGCGAAGGTTGATGTGCCCGGTGAGGGGTACTCGGGCGCCATGACGAGCTCACCAGATGCGGCGGACCCCCAGCGGGCCGACCACGATGTGACCGCCGATGAGCACAGCCGACCGAGCGGGATCGACTCCGCGACGGTCCAGGCCGTCGGCAAGATCACCGAAGCCCTCGAGACAGTCGAGCGCGCCCGCGGTCATCTCTACAGCTTCCACCAGTTGACCGGTGCGGCAGATCTGGCGCTCGGTGAGGGCGTCGACCAGCTCCGCGCTGCCGGTCACTCCGACCTGGCTGACCGCATCCAGACCGAGCTGATCGGGATGAACGTCCTGCCGGGTCGGTGGACCTTCCAGGTCGTCGAGGAGTACGACGACGGCTACTACGCCCGCTTCACCGCACTCGAGAGGCTGGCCCGCGACGAACTCCTCCACGGTCGCCGCCACGTGTTCGAGGCGGAGATGAAGGAGGACCGGCGTACGCACGGACGGCCGGGCCACGAGGCGCGACCTTGACGCCCTGGCTCAGCCGGCAGCCTTGCGCTGGCGTCGCTCTGCGAGTCGGGCCTGGGTGGCCCGAATCGTGCCGACGAGCAGCACGACGGCGGCTCCCACGGCGGCCGCGGCGAGCAGGGTCACCGCAAGCGGCAGGTTGAGGTCCCAGCCGAGGAAGGACACGTTGGCGTCCTGAGTGTTCTGGGCGATGAAGACCACCAGCAGCACCACCAACAGGACGCTGATGGTGACCGCTGTCCAAGCGACCGTCGGCTGACCGCCCGGCGAAGTGGCACGGCTGCCGTCATCGGATACTGCGTCGGCTCGGTCAGATCGCCTCGACATGTGCGTGCCTCTCGCTAGCCCATCGTCGTCACCTAGTCTAGTCAGGGCGGCGAGGTCACCGAGGTCTCCTGGATTGCCAGGCGCGAGCGACCTGTCCTCGCGAAGACCCGCGACGGCCGACGACGTCGCTACCACGAGGGTTCCGGAGAGGAAGCGGTGGCTGTACTCCGCACGACGGCGCTGAGGATCACGACCGGACTGCTGGCGGCCGTGGTGTGCCTGTCGCTTATCAGCGGTCCCGCGTCCGCGGTGTACCCGAATCAGCCGTCGCCTCAGTCCTGGACGCCGCCCGGGCCGGTGCACGCCTTGCTGGCGACGTCGAAGCGGGTGTACGTCGCCGGCGAGAACTCGTCGGGCGGCGGTGTCATCGCGGCGCTCAACGCGTCGAGCGGGAAGCTGCTCTGGCAGGTGGCGACCGACGCCGATGTCCGGGCACTCGCAGTCTCCAAGAGCGGAAAGCGGCTGTTCGCCGGCGGTCTGTTCCTGACCGTGGACGGCGCCCGGCACAAGCGCCTGGTCGCCATGAGGTCCAGGAACGGTTCGGTCATCGGGTCGTGGAAGCCGTCGACGAGCGGTGCGGTCCTCGACCTCCTGGTCGTCGAGCGGAAGCTCTACATCGGGGGAAGCTTCGACGCGATCGGACTACATCGGCAGCGCGGTCTGGCCGCCGTCGACGTCGGCTCCGGCCGTCGGATCAAGGCATTCAAGGCACGGGTCAACCTGCGGGTGGAGTCGCTGGCCAAGTCCGGCAAGCAGCTGATCGTGGCGGGCAGGTTCATCCGGGTGAATGGCAAGCTGCGGGCCTCGCTGGCCGCGGTCAGCCTGAGCAGGGGGAAGCTCACGTCCTGGTCTCCCGCCCGCGTCTGCGCCACCTGCACGACCTACTGGGACGTCGTCGTCGATGACGCCCGGGCCTATGTCGCCTCGTCCGGCCCCGGCGGGAACGTCGGCGCCTACGACCTCTCCACGGGCAAGCGCTCGTGGCTCGTGCACGCCGACGGCGACGTGCAGGCGCTGGCCATCGGGTCTGGCGGGCTGCTCTATCTCGGCGGCCACTTCAACAAGTTCGTCGGAAGCGGCAGCACGGAACGAACCCTGCTGGCCGCCGTGCGCCGCCCGACCGGCAAGGTCAACGGCGGTTTTCATCCGAAGCTGTACAAGTCGTATCCCGGCGTCTGGGCGTTGGCGGCGACCTCGACGCGGCTGTACGCCGGCGGGAGCTTCACCGGCGTGAGGTCGCACGGCGCGAACAACAACGAGCCGTACTTGGCCATGTTCGGCCCGAGCCTGCGGGGGAAGTGGTCGCTCAACGAGACCAACGGTGCGGTGGCGCACGACAGCTCTGGTCTCGGACATCACGGCCAGATCTACTCCGCCCAGCTCGGTGAGCCGGGCAAGCTTGGCCTGGCCTACGGATTCGGCGCCAACCAGGCGCGCATCGAGGTCCCGACACATCCCGATCTCAACCCCGGCTCGCGGGACTTCAGCTTCTCGGCATACCTCAACTTCTCCGAGGTACCTGGGGTGGGCCAGACCTATGACGTCGTCCGCAAGGGCCTCAGCTTTACCGCGGGTGGCGAGTACAAGCTCGAGATCGTGCACAGCGGCAGTGCCCGGTGCATCGCGAAGGACGGGTCCGGCCTGACGGCGCGGATACCAGCGCGCACCACCTCCCTGGCTGACGGTCGATGGCACCGCATCGGATGCCGCCTCGTCGGTTCGACCTGGAGCGTGCTGGTCGACGGCCAGGCGCGGTCCAGGACGGTGCCCCTGAAGAAGATCGACAACGTCGCGGCCCTGTCGATCGGCTCCAAGTACGGCCAGCAGGACGGCACGCCGGGACGCATCGACGAGGTGCAGCTCACCATCGGCTGAGGTCAGACGTGACTAGGACGAAGTAGTCATCTCGGCGCCCAAGATGGGGCGGGTTGATCATGTTTCGGCACGCCGGCCGCACGTAAGGTCTCCCCTTGGCTGCCTCCCCGGAAGCGTCCGCACCCACGCAGCCGAAGAGGAGATCAGATGCACAAGCGCAGTGCCTGGGCCGGCGTCAAGGCGCACTTCCGGATCATCGCAACCCTGGTCGTCGGGGTCCTCGCCGTTGCCCTGGTGCCGTGGTCCGGCGCGAACGCGGCGTATCTCGTGAGCAACGAGCTGGCGTACACGAGCACGGCGGCGCCCGAGGCCGTGGAACTGGCTGACCTGGTGCCGTCGCCGACGTACCCGAACTGGTTCTGGAGCGTGTCGGACGTCTGGAAGAACAACGACAAGTTCGCCGCGTGCGCCGGCCTCGCCGCCGTGGCGTTGCACAACTGCCAACAGGTCCAGCGGGCCCGGGTGTGGGCCTTGCGGATCGACCCGGCGTCGCACGCGATCACGGCGGTGCGGTCGTTTGCGATCAGCAACCCGAGCTGGGCACTCAACCCGTACGTCGCGCAGCCCAACGACTGGGAGGACATGACGACCGGGCCGGCCCGGACGAAGCCTGACGGGTCTGTCGTCAGCAACATCATCATCGGCGCCACCGGCAACTCCAACGCCAACCCGGCCCGCGACCCCAGCGGCAAGAACATCACCTGCCAGACCCGCCGGCTGATCGAGTTCACGGAGCCGAACGTCACGGACCCCACCGTCACGTCCTGGGCGCCGTGGAAGATCTTCGACATCAAGAACTACGCCGGGACGCACGGAGTGGTCGGCTGCAACAGCGAGGCCCTGCTGCAGGCCCCCGACGCGAGCGGTGCCCCCCAGGCCTACATCGTCTCTCGCAACGGCGGGCAGGTGTTCAGCCGCAGTCTCGACGTGAGCACGGGGCGCGACCCGGGGACGGCGTGGGTCGACCCTGCGTCGGCGTTGCCGTACGCGCCGAGCTCGGAGTACGTCGGAGTGGTCCCGGCCTCGGCAGGCTCGAAGTTCACTGGCGCGGACACCAACGGCACCGACGTGGTCCTCGTCAGTCCTCCGACGGCGGTGAAGCCGTGCGAGCTGTACCGGTGGACCGCTTCTGCCGGCACCACCGTGGCCGACACGATCACCTCCACCATGCCGGTCAGGGATCCGATCTCGTGCAAGAACACCGAGGGCGTGACGTTCACCCGGGACCCGGCGAACCTGTCGCAGTACACACGGAATCTTTATACGGTCGCGGACACGAAGTCGCCGTTGCGATACTGGTTCCTGCCATGGTCATGAACTCCAGCGCACAGCTGTACGACACCATCGGAGCCACGTACACCACGACCCGCTGCACCGAACCACGCATCGCGGCCCGTATCTGGGCAGCGCTCGGAGATGCCGAGACCGTACTGAACGTTGGCGCGGGCACCGGGTCCTACGAGCCCCCCGACCGCAAGGTCCTCGCAGTTGAACCGTCAGCGCTCATGCGTTCGCAGCGCCCTCCGGATGCGGCTCCGTGCCTGGCAGGGTCGGCCGAGAACCTGCCGTTCGATGACCAGTCCTTCGACGCCGCCATGGCTGTGTGCACCGTTCATCACTGGCAGGATCCCGTCGCCGGCCTGCGCGAGATGCGGCGCGTCGCTCGCCGCGTGGTGGTGTTTCTGTTCGACACCAGCGACACTTCCCAATTCTGGCTGACTCGTGACTACCTACCCGAGTTCACTGACGTTGAGATGCATGCCAAGTCTTGGCGTCGCTGCCCGAGCTGGCCGGCGCGATCGGAGCGCGCACCGAACCGGTGCTCATCCCGTGGGACTGTGCCGACGGCTTCTTCGAGGCGCATTGGCGCCGGCCCGAGGCATACCTGGACGAGAATGTCCGGCGCGGAGTATCGGTCTGGTCCGCTGTCGGGGCGGACGCCGAACAGCGAACTGTGCACAGCCTCCACGATGACCTCACCTCAGGTCGCTGGGCCGAACGCAACCGTGACCTCGTTCATCTCGACGCGGCTGAGCTTGGCGCTCGCCTGCTGGTCGCCTGAACCGGACACTCGGCCGGAACTCGAGCGCCAAACGGGGCTCGACCGCTGTCGGAATCGGTGCGCCCGGCAGGATTCGAACCTGCGACCGGCGGATTAGAAGTCCGCTGCTCTATCCAGCTGAGCTACGAGCGCGGGGGATCGGAGCCTGCAGGGAACGTCCCCCTGACGTCCGTGCAGTTTCGGCCCGCGGTTCTGCATGATCCGCAGGCCAGTATGCCGGACCCTGCCGCTACCGGTCGTCGCGACCGACTGGCACCCGGTTCACATCGTGAGCGATAGTCGAGAACGACCAGATGCCCACTCGACGTCACCAACGCCATTCCGCCGGGCACCGCGATGGGGCCGACGGTTTGGATCCACGGCTCTCGAACCAAGATCTTCCACGCGACAGCACCGGCCCGGTCACGCGCCACGGTCCGTTCGGGATAGGGCCCGAGCCGGTACTTCGGTGGGGGACCGTCCAACGGGCGCAGCCCAGCCGGCATCCGCCCTCCGGCGACGAGTCGCAGGTCAGTCAGGCGACCCGTGTTCCGACCCACGGTCAGGTCGTAGTCGTACGGAGCCCAGACACGTACGTGGCCGGGGCCGTCGAGACCGATGACGACACCGCCATCGGCAGTCAGGCCGTTGCCGGTCGGGTCGCCCACCTTCCACTTCGCCGTGCCGTCGCCCAAGTGAAACGCCCATGCGAACTCGTCAGCGACCTAGATGACATCGCCATCGACGGCGATCTGCTCGGGTTCAGCCAGTTGACGCACCCAACGGATCTTCACCGGCAGCTTGCCCTCAGGACCGGCAACGAGCACCACGCCATCGGCGATGTCCACGGATTCTGGCCACGCAACCGCACTGGACGGTTGTGTCGCCTCCGGGATCCGGCTCGCAGGAGTCGTCTGTGGTGGCATAGACGGGCCTGAGTCCGCGCCGCATCCAGCCACCGTCAGCAGCACAACGGCAGCGCACGCGCGCAGGATTCGTTGGTCCACGGCGGAATGGTACGGGCGACAGCTGGCTGGCAGGCGCGAAACGCCCATTTCGTGCATCCCGGTCGGCTCGATGCCACGGCTGGAACGATGTTGCACCGCCGATGGGGTATGGAGTGCAAGAACGTTCCACGCGTGCATGGGTCTCCCCGAGCGTCGGAAATATCCCGTTCGAACGAAGCTGTCGTTCCGCTGGATCATACGAGAACCCGGTTCGGAACCGCGTCAGGACATGAAGAGGACACCGGACGAAAGCAGGGGACCTTCGGCCGGTGTCCACCAACTATGGTGCACCAGTCGCGCCCCATCTGTCACGGAATTGGTCTAATTTCGCGCTCGATGAGGCCTCCTCCGCCCCTCGCTGCGTTCCGTAGAACCTGCTGCGGGAGTCGGGTCGGACCGCCGCGTAGCCTGAGGGCGTGACCACCGCTGCCGGGACGCTGACCGACCGCGCGTTGGCCACGCCAGGACCAGCCCAAGAGCAGCTGCAACGTCGCGTCGGCACGGTCATCGCCGGTGTCACAGGAGTCATCGTCTGCTCCATCCTCGTCTGGGCGCTCTACCAGGATCTCCACCAGGCCATGGGGTGGCGGGCCTTCCGCTGGGCCTTGCTGTTCGCCTTCGTGCCGGTGTTGCCGCTGGGTGCCGTTTTCGTCTGGCTGGACCGGTTCCGTCCTGAGCCGGTGGCCCTGCTGGCCGTGGCGCTGCTGTGGGGCGCGCTCGCAGCGGCATACGGATCGCTGAAGCTCAACGGCTGGCTGACCCAGCAGATCGGTGACGTCTACGGCGCCACCCCGCGGGCCGCCGTCTTCGTGGCTCCCTGGGTGGAGGAGCTCGCCAAGGGCGCGATCGTGTTCGCCCTGGTGATCTGGCGGCGCCACGACTTCAATGCGGTGACGGCCGGGGTCGTCTATGCAGGCCTGGCCGGGATCGGCTTCGCGTTCACCGAGAACATCGTCTACTACGGCCAGGTCTTCGAGAACGTCCTCCGGTCCGGCGCCGCCAACGGTCAGGCGCTCGACGCCGTGCAGCAGCTGTTCCGGTGGCGTGGAATGGCGGCGCCCTTCGTGCATCCGATGTTCACGATGATGACCGGTCTCGGCATCGGCCTCGCCGTTCGCTACCGGCACCCCGGTGTGCGGATCCTGGCCCCGGTCGGCGGGTTCTGTGCCGCTGTGCTGCTCCACATGAGCTACAACGCGCTCGCGTCGTTCGTGCCGCAGGGCAACCTCACGGCGGTCTACGTCCCCATCCTGCTGCCCACGTTGGTCGCGGTGCTGACCCTCGTCTCCGTGGCTCGGCGCCACGAACGGCGAATGGTGACCGCACGG
The DNA here is from genome assembly GCA_963750495.1 of uncultured Actinomycetota bacterium. GTDB lineage: Bacteria > Actinomycetota > Actinomycetes > Propionibacteriales > Nocardioidaceae > JANLYC01. The sequence continues at coordinate 847,685 of CAVVQV010000004.1, read as the reverse complement.
CTCCACGACTACACCACGTTCGGTTGGTTGCGACCGGAACACATCGAGTTCATCGTGAGCCGGTCCGGCCGTCGCCGGGCCCGCGCGCATGCCCGGCAGTTCGGCAAGCCGGAGGTACGCCGGGTCCGTTCGTTCCAGCGCACCGGTGTCGAGCTCGGACTGTTGCGCGACCGCATGGTGCGGGGGGTGGCGGGTGCGGCGGAGCTGCCGCGCGAACGAGAGCTGATCGAGGCCATGCGGGACTTCCGCGGACGGGTCATGCTGCCCGGAATCACCGAAACACCGCTGCCCCGAGGTACTGGTGCGCCATCCAGCTGGTGAGCGGACGGTCCAACCTCGACTTACGCTTTAGACTTTCCCCGACGCACGCCGCCGTCACGACCACCCCGAGCGACAGGAGAGCGCGTGAGTGAACTCGGGCCGCCCACCGAGCTCCTGGGAGTGCTGGTCCGGTTGCGGCAGGTGCTCGTCGACCACTCCGTCCCGTTCGAAGCGGGCGACGCGGAGCCCGCCAGGGCCGAGCGGCAGGCCATCATCAAGCAGCTCGACGACTACGTCATTCCGCGGCTGGTCCAGCTCGAGGCTCCGCTGCTGGCCGTCGTCGGAGGGTCCACCGGTGCGGGCAAGTCCACACTCGTCAACTCCCTCGTCGGCCGCCGCGTCAGCGAACCCGGCGTTCTGAGACCTACCACCCGGTCGCCGGTGCTGGTCCACAACCCCGACGACGCTCGCTGGTTCGGCACGGACCGGCTGCTGCCGGAGCTCGTCCGCACCGATCGGCCGACACGTGACCACGGTGCGCTCCAGCTCGTGTCCGCCCCCGAGCTCCCGCCCGGGCTCGCCCTGCTCGACGCGCCCGACGTCGACTCGGTGGAGGAGCGAAACCGTGAGCTGGCCGGTCAGCTGCTGGCCGCGGGGGACATGTGGCTGTTCGTCACGTCGGCGGCCCGGTACGCCGACCAGGTGCCCTGGGAGTTCCTCAAGGAGGCGGCGAGTCGCAGTGCCGCCGTCGCCATCGTGCTCGACCGGACGAACAGCACCGCCGTACGCGAGGTCAGCAGCCACCTGGCCCGCATGCTGACCTCGCGCGGACTCGGCGACTCGCCCCTGTTCACGGTCGCGGAGTCACCCGTCGACGAGGACGGGCTGCTGCCCGCGTCGACGGTGGCCTCGATCCGCGGCTGGCTCGATGCACTGGCGCTCGACAGTGATGCCCGCGCCGTCGTCGTCCACAAGACGCTCGACGGCACCGTTCGGTCGCTCGGGCATCGCACCCGCCTCGTGGCGGCGGCGCTGGTCACGCAGGAGCAGATCGCGGCACAGCTGCGCGCCGACGCGATGACGGCGTACGCCGATCAGCTCGCTGCCGTCGACGCGGCCACCCAGGACGGCACCCTGCTCCGCGGGGAGGTGCTCGCCCGGTGGCAGGAGTTCGTCGGTTCCGGCGAGCTGGCCCGTAGCCTCGAGGACCGCGTCGGCAGGTTGCGCGATCGGGTGCTCAACGTGGCGCGCGGCAAGCCGCAGCCGGCCCAGAAGCTCGCGGTCGCCGTCGAGTCGGGGCTCGAGCTGTTGATCATCGAGCACGCCGAGTCCGCTGCCGAGCGTGCCGGGCTGGCCTGGCGGTCGCTGCCCGCCGGACAGCGACTGCTGGAGACCGCGCCCGGCGACATCGACCGGGCCTCGCGTGACCTGCGCGCCAAGACCGAGCGCGCCATCCGCGACTGGCAGACCGCAGTTCTCGACATGGTGCGTACGGAAGGCAGCGACCGGCGCGCGTCTGCCCGATTCCTGGCCTATGGCGTCAACGGTCTCGGGGTCGCGTTGATGATCACGGTCTTCACCTCGACCGCCGGCCTGACGGGCGCCGAGATCGGGATCGTCGGCGGCACCGCAGCGCTGGGTCAGAAAATCCTCGAGGCGGTGTTCGGCGACCAGGCGGTCCGTCGGCTCGCCGAGAAGGCGCGCCAGGACCTCCACCGACGCGTCGAGCTGCTGTGGATGCAGGAGCTGCAGCGGTTCCTCGACGTCCTCGACCTGGCTGGGGTGGTGCCCGAGGGGGCTGACCTCGTGCGGTCCTTGTCGCGTCAGGTCGATGACATGCGCTGGGCAGGCACACAGGCATGAGCACCGTGGTCGAGACGTTGCGGCGGGTCGTGGGCAGGCCCGCTGACGTCGTCGAGCGCCTCGACGGGCTCGAGCGGGCCGTCTCGGCGGCGCGCGGCCGCCTCGATGACTCGCTCGTCGACGTCGGCGCCGACGTGGTCGAACGCGCCACCGCCCGACTCCGCCTGTCCGGTGACCACACGGTGGTCGCGATCGCCGGCGCCACCGGCTCGGGGAAGTCGTCGATCTTCAACAACATCTGCGGTCTCGATCTCGCTGCTGTCGGCGTGAAGCGTCCGACGACCTCATGGGCGCTCGCCTGCGCGTGGGGTCCGGACGGCGCGGCCGACATCCTCGACTGGCTCGGCATCCCGCCACGGCACCAGATCAGCCGCGTCGGGCTCCTCGACGAGACGGCTGACGATCGTGATCTGACCGGCCTGGTGCTCCTCGACCTGCCCGACCACGACTCCACCGAGGTGTCACATCATCTCGAGGTCCAGCGGCTGGTCAGCTACGCCGACGTCTTCATCTGGGTGCTCGACCCGCAGAAGTACGCCGACGCAGCGATCCACGACCGCTTCCTCAAGCCCCTGAGCACCCACTCCGACGTCATGATGGTGGTCTTCAACCACATCGACGAGATCCCGGCCGACCAGCTCGAGCCGGCTCTCGGCGACGTACGCCGCCTGCTCGTCGCAGACGGCCTCGACAAGGTCCCGCTGTACGCCACGTCGGCCACGCGTGGAGATGGGATCGACATCCTCCGGGCTGCCCTGGTGGAGCGGGTGGCGCAGAAGAAGTACGCGCGCGAACGGTTGACGGCCGACGTCAAGGCCGCGGCCGCGCGGATCGCTGAGCAGACGGGCGACGGGCAGCCCGGTGACCTGTCGGGCGCGGACCGGGAGGAGCTCGTCGACGCCTGCGCCGATGCCGCCGGGGTGCCTGCCCTGGTCGACGCGGTCGAGACGGCCTCGCTGTTGCGGGCACGAGCGGCGACCGGCTGGCCCGTGACGAAGTGGCTCGTCCGGTTCAAGCCCGACCCGCAGCGGCGGCTGCATGTCGCAGCGGCTGCGACCGTCCGACCCAGTCGGATGACCCGGGCCGAACGCAACCGGATGATCCGGGGCCGCCTCCCTGCCCCGTCCCCGGTGCAGCGCGCCCGCGTCGATGCGGCCGTTCGTGCGGTGGCCGACTCGGTGGCCGAGGGGATGGCCAAGCCGTGGGTCACCGCGGTACGCGGAGCGTCCCTGTCGCGGCTCGACGAGGTCGCCACCACGCTCGACACGGCAGTGGCCGCCACCGATCTCGGTGTACGGCGAGACCCGTTCTGGTGGCGTGCCGGGCGCGCCGTGCAGTGGCTGCTGTTCGTGGTGGCCGTGGTGGGGGGACTGTGGCTCGGGACCCTCGCGGTCTTCGCCTTCCTCCAGCTCCCCGAGCCTGGCCGCCTCAACCGCTGGGGCGTCCCCGTACCCACCCTGATGCTGTACGGCGGGGCTGCCGCCGGCGCGGCCTTTGCAGCCCTGAGTCGGTACGCCGCGCGGATCTCGGCGAGGCGGCGCGCCGCCCGAACTCGGGCGCGACTGCGGGCCGCCATTCGCGAGGTCATCGACCAGCTCATCCTCGAACCGATGCGCAACGAGGTCGATGCCTACACCCGCTGCCGCGACGGGGTCTGGGTCTCGCTGCGACGCTGACGGCCCGGGTGAGCCAAGGTCGTATCCCCAGTCAGGCGTGGTCCTGGCGACTGTCCACAGAGCTGTTCGGTTCGAGGCCTACTGTGGGATCCCCTGGGCAGGCTCTCCTTGGACATCGAGCGACAGGAGCAGCCATGACCGAGACCGTTCTGCACGTGGTCGGGCACGTCGGCACCGACGTCGACCATCGCAAGGTCGGCGAAGGGACCGACCTGAGCACGTTTCGACTGGCGACGACGCCGCGCCGGTGGGACCGGACCCAGCGGGCCTACGTCGACGGCACCACCACCTGGTTCACCGTGCAGTGCTGGCGCAGCTTGGCAGCTCACGTCCGCGACTCGATCCGGCGGGGTGACCCGGTGCTCGTGATCGGCCGGCTCAAGACCGAGGAGTGGACCAAGGACGACGTCCGCAACTCACGGATCGTGTTGGAGGCGACGACTGTCGGTCATGACCTCACGCGCGGAGTCAGCGCCTTCCGCAAGGCACCGCGGCCGGTCGAGACCACGACTGACGACTCTCGTGAGGTGCGGCAGGCGCTCGAGGAGATCGAGCGGGTCGAGCCGGTGGGTTACGACGACACCGACGCGGGTGACGGCCTCGCCGCCGTGTCCTGAAGACGGTCCGACCTCCGGCCGCCGTGGCCGTGGCGGGCGGAGGCGGATTGGGACGAGCCACCCGGCTCGTCGTAGGCTTGCCGATCATGGCTGATTACGTCTTCACCTTGCGCAACGTGCGAAAAGCACACGGCGACAAGGTCGTCCTCGACAACGTCACACTGTCGTTCCTGCATGGCGCCAAGATCGGTGTCGTCGGTCCCAACGGCACGGGCAAGTCCACGCTGTTGAAGATCATGGCGGGGCTCGAGCACGCCTCCAACGGCGATGCGATCCTCGACCCCGGCGCCACGGTAGGCATGCTCCAGCAGGAGCCGCCGCTGACAGAGGGCACGACCGTCCTCGACAACGTCGAGGAGGCGGTCCACGACATCAAGGGCAAGCTCGACCGCTACAACGAGATCTCTGTCGAGCTGGCCGACCCGGACGCCGATTACGACACGTTGCTGGCCGAGATGGGCGACCTGCAGACCGACCTCGACCATGCGAACGCCTGGGACCTCGATTCCCGACTCGACCAGGCGATGGACGCCCTCCGCTGCCCGCCGCCCGACACCATCGTCGACACGCTCTCGGGTGGAGAACGCCGGCGGGTCGCGCTGTGCAAGCTGCTCCTGCAGCAGCCGTCGCTCCTGCTGCTCGACGAGCCCACCAACCACCTCGACGCCGAGTCGGTGCAGTGGCTCGAGGGTCACTTGGCGTCGTACCCCGGCGCTGTGCTGGCCGTGACCCACGACCGCTACTTCCTCGACAACGTGGCCGAGTGGATCCTCGAGCTCGACCGGGGCAAGACCCACCCCTACGAAGGCAACTACTCGACGTACCTCGAGACGAAGAAGCAGCGCCTGCAGATCGAGGGTCACAAGGACGCAAAGCGGGCCAAGATGCTCGAACGCGAGCTCGACTGGGTGCGCTCGAACCCGAAGGCCCGGCAGGCCAAGAGCAAGTCACGGCTCGCGCGCTACGAAGAGATGGCGGCCGAGGCCGACCGCAACCGCAAGGTCGATCTGAGCGAGATCAACATCCCCGCGGGGCCGCGCCTCGGGGACGTCGTTCTGGAGGCGCGCGATCTCGGCAAGTCATTCGGCGACCGGGTGCTCATGCACGATCTCGATTTCACCCTGCCGCGCGCCGGCATCGTCGGGGTGATCGGTCCGAACGGCGTCGGCAAGACGACGCTGTTCCGGATGATCATCGGCGAGGAGAAGCCCACCGACGGTGACCTCAAGGTGGGCCAGACCGTCAAGATCTCCTACGTCGACCAGAGCCGTGGCCAGATCGACGCGAACAAGAACGTGTGGGAGGTCGTGTCCGACGGCCTCGACTTCATCAAGGTGGCCAACTTCGAGATGCCGAGCCGCGCGTACATCGCGTCGTTCGGGTTCAAGGGTCCCGACCAGCAGAAGAAGGCGGGGGTCCTCTCCGGTGGTGAGCGCAACCGGCTCAACCTCGCCCTCACGCTCAAGCTGGGCGGCAACATGCTGCTACTCGACGAGCCGACGAACGACCTCGATGTCGAGACGCTGCAGTCACTCGAGGACGCCTTGCTGGAGTTCCCGGGTTGTGCGGTCATCACGTCGCACGACCGCTGGTTCCTCGACCGTACGGCGACCCACATACTCGCCTGGGAAGGCACGGATGAGGACGAAGGCACGTGGTTCTGGTTCGAGGGGAACTTCGAGGCCTACGAGGCGAACAAGGTCGAGCGCCTCGGCGCAGAGGCGGCCCGGCCGCACCGCGTCACCCACCGGCGTCTGACACGCGACTGACGTCAGGCCGGGGGTCAGCTCGGTGGGGTGAGGATCGGGTCGGACGGTCCTGACTCGAGAGTCTCGACGACCTTGGTGAACGCACGACCGACCGCCTCGAGGTCCTGCGGGTCGACCACATCGATCAGGCTCGCCCGGACCGACTCGACATGAACGGGAGCGGCGTCCGCCAACAGCGCCAGCCCCTTGTCGGTGAGGATCGCCAGCACTCCGCGCCCGTCAGTAGCGCACTGTCGACGCTCGACCAGGCCCTCCCGTTGCATCCTGGCCACCGTGTGCGTGATGCGGCTGCGGGAGTTCTTGACCGAATCGGCGATCTCGGCCATCCGCAACATGCGGTCCGGCGCTTCAGACAATCGGACCAAGATCTCGTACTCTGGAAGTGACAGGTCGTGGTTCTCACGTAGGTCGCGGTCGAGGCGCTCCGTAAGCAGGGTCGTTCCGACGAGGTAGGCCCGCCACGCGCGTTGCTGGTTCGAGTCCAGCCACCGGGTCGTCATACCTCCATCGTAGCCCTGGAATAGTTAATTCTTCAACTATGTTGTACGCTGTGTCTGAAGTTGAATTTTCAAATACTCGAAGGATGGATCCCATGACCACCACACTTCTTCCGCAGTTCGACGGCCTCACCTCCGGCACCTGGGTGATCGATCCGACTCACTCCGAGGTGGGTTTCACGGTCCGCCACCTGATGAGCAAGGTCCGCGGCCAGTTCCGCACGTTCGAGGGCTCATTGGCCATTTCCGACAACCCGCTCGAGTCGTCGGTGACGGCGAGCATCGAGCTCAGCTCGGTTGACACCCGCAACGACGACCGCGACGCTCACCTGCGGTCCAGCGACTTCTTCTCCGTCGAGAGCAACCCGACGATGACCTTCACCAGCACCCAGATCTCCATCGACGGCGACCGGATGGTCGCTCGCGGGGAGCTGGCCATCAACGGCGTCACGAAGGCCGTCGACCTCGATGTCGACTTCCTCGGCGGCGGATCCGACCCCTGGGGCGGCCAGCGCGTCGGCTTCGAGGCGACCACCACGTTGTCGCGCAAGGAGTGGGGAATCGACTTCAACATTCCGCTGGAGGGCGACAAGCTCGTCATCGGCGACAAGATCAACGTCGTCCTCGCCATCGAGGCCGTCCTGCAACCCTGACACGGTTCGCGCGGGTGGCCAGTGCGTTCAGCCGTTCTGACGTCGCTGGTCACTCACGGTTCGAGGAGCCACAACTCACGGTTCGAGGAGCCACAACTCACGGTTCGAGGAGCCACAACTCACGGTTCAACGAAGGCGTTCGAGGATCATGGCCATGCCCTGGCCGCCCCCGACGCACATGGTGATGAGTCCCGTCGTCTTGTCGTGGAAGTCCAGCGAGTTGAGCATGGTCGCCTGCAGCCGGGCGCCGGTCATCCCGAACGGGTGGCCCACCGCGATGGCGCCGCCGTTGACGTTGAGCTTGTCGATGTCGATCCCGAGATCCTGGTAGGACGGCACGACCTGCGCCGCGAACGCCTCGTTGATCTCGACCAGGTCGATGTCGTCCATCGTCATGCCGGCCCGGGCCAACGCCTGCCGACTCGCCTCGACCGGCCCCAGGCCCATGATCTCCGGCGACAACGCCGTCACGCCCGTCGACACGATGCGAGCCAACGGTGTGACCCCGAGCTCGGCTGCCTTGGTGTCGCTCATGATCACCACAGCTGCGGCACCGTCGTTGAGGGCGCAGCAGTTGCCGGCCGTGACGAGACCATCGGGTCGGAACACGGGCTTCAGCTGCGACACCGCCTCATAGGTGACGCCGGCCCGCGGGCCGTCATCCTGGCTGACCACGGTGCCGTCCGGGGTCGTGACCGGGACGATCTCCCGCTCCCAGAAACCCGCCGCGATCGCCTTCTCGGCGAGGTTCTGGCTCCTGACGCCGAACTCGTCGAGCTCTTGCCGGCTGATACCGCGCGACTGCGCCAGGTTCTCGGCGGTCTGTCCCATCGCGATGTAGATGTCGGGGACGGCGCCGTCCCCCCGCGGGTCGTACCAGACCTGGCCGCCGCCCTCCGCCGCCTGCTTCGTGCGCTGCATGGCCTCGCCGAACAACGGGTTCCTGGTGTCCGGGTGGCTGTCCGAGCTGCCTTTCGCGAACCGGGACACCGTCTCGACGCCGGCCGAGACGAAGACATCGCCTTCGCCGGCCTTGATCGCGTGGAAGGCCATGCGAGAGGTCTGCACGCTGGACGAGCAGTACCGGGTCAACGTCGTACCCGGCAGGTGGTCGTAGCCGAGCATGACCGCCACCACCCGTGCCATGTTGAAGCCCTGCTCGCCGCCGGGCAGCCCACACCCGAGCATGAGGTCATCGATCTCGGCCGGGTCGAGCTCGGGCACTTTGTCCAGGGCGGCCGTCACCATCGAGGCGGCGAGGTCGTCGGGGCGAAGGTCGACCAGCGAACCCTTGCCCGCCCGTCCGATGGGCGAGCGAGCGGTCGCGACGATGACGGCTTCGGGCATGAGGGCCTCCGGTCTCAGCGGGTCGTCCGGCCGCGGTACGCCGTCGTGGTACGGGCCGGGTAGCCCGCTGCCAGGCGCTTTGCAAAGATGAACCGTGACCAGACACGTGTTCAACCTCAAGCCTAGGTGGTCAGACCTCGACGCCTACAACCACGTGAACAACGTGACGTGGCTGGAGTACCTGCAAGAGGCGCGGGTGGACATGTTGTTCGTGCACGCGCCTGCGCGTGGGGCCGAGGGGCTGGCTCAGGGTGTCCTGGTCGTGCGCGCCGAGATCGACTACCGCCGCCCGATGGTGTTCCGCCAGGAGCCGTACCCCATCGAGATGTGGGTCTCGAAGGTCGGCGGGGCCTCGTTCACGGTCAGCTACGAGATCGCCGAGCCGGGACCTCACGGCAAGCGGATTCTCTACGGCCGCGCGGCCACCGTGCTTGCCCCCGTCGACATGGAGACGGGAGCGCCACGACGGCTCAACGAGGTCGAGCGCGCGGTGCTCAACAAGTTCATGGCCGACGCCGGGGTCGGCTGACGGGGGCTCCCGCGTCAGAGCAGGGACGGCCCGCTCGCCGGCGGCGGCTCGTCCTCGAACGTGTTGACGAGGAAGTGCGCCGCCCGGGAGACGTACTCCCAGAACTGCTGCTGGTGCTCCGGCGACATGCCGGACTCGCCGATTGCGGCGTGCATGTGGCTGAGCCAGCGGTCGCGGGCCGTAGGGGTCACCGCGAAGGGCGCGTGCCGCATCCCGAGACGCGGGTGTCCTCGGGTGTCGGAGTACGTCGTCGGGCCACCCCAGTACTGCTCGAGGAACATCCGGAACCGCTCGGCGGCCGGCCCCAGGTCCGCTTCGGGGTACAACGGTCGCAAGATTGGGTCCGCGGCAACTCCGGCATAGAATCGGTCGACGAGCCGCACGAACGTGTCGTGGCCGCCGACGGCGTCGTAGAAGGACTGTTCGGTCTGCTCAGATGCCGTCACCGCACCATTGTGTCAAGCGCCCCTAGCGCAGCGACAAGGCGCTAGGCCTGAGCGGCGTCAACCCGTACCCACCCGCAGCATCACGACCTGGAGGTCATCAGCATGGCTACGACCCGTACCGCCAACGCCCACTGGGAAGGCACCCTCTTCGAGGGCGCCGGGACCGTCTCGCTCGACTCGTCCAACCTCGGCACGTTCGACGTCACCTGGGCGTCGCGCGCCGAGACGCCGGAAGGCCGCACCAGCCCCGAAGAGCTCATCGCCGCAGCGCACTCGTCGTGCTTCAACATGCAGCTGTCCAACGTGCTGGCCGGCGGCGGAAACCCCGCCCAGGAGCTCGACACCAAGGCGGAGGTCGACTTCGTGCCGGGCAAGGGCATCACCGAGATCCGGCTGACGGTCCGCGCCCGCGTCGAAGGTCTCAGCGAGGACAAGTTCGTCGCGGCGGCAGAAGACGCCAAGGCCAACTGCCCGGTCTCCCAGGCGTTGAAGGCCACGGCGATCACCCTCGACGCCGCCCTCAAGCAGGACTAGTCGTCGTCGCTGCCGCGGGGGCTCGCCTCTGCGGCAGCGGTCGGCGCGGGATCGCCGGGGGCACCGCTGCGGTGCCAGACCACGCGCTGGGCAAAGGGGATCTCGACGCCTTCGGCGTCGAACCTGTCCTTGATCCGCTCACGCATCTCGCGCGCCACGGACCACTGCTGCAGCGGTGCCGTCTTGAGGACGACCCGGACCACGACAGCGTCGGCGTCCCACCGCTCCACCCCCCAGACCTCGGGCTCCTCGAGGATGTCTCCCCGGTAGTCCGGGTCTTCCCACAGGTCGTGCGCGACCTCGCGCAACAGCTCGCGGATACGCGCGAGGTTCTCGGAGAAGGCGACCGGGATGTCCAGCACGGTGCGTGCCCAGTTCTGACTCATGTTGCCGACCGCGAGGATCTCGCCGTTGCGCACGTACCAGACCGTGCCGTTGACGTCGCGGATCCTCGTGACCCGCAGCCCGACCGCCTCGACGATGCCACTGGCGGTCCCGAGGTTGACCGAGTCACCGACGCCGTACTGGTCTTCGAGGATCATGAAGATGCCGCTCAGGAAGTCCTTGACCAGGCTCTGCGCACCGAATCCGAGCGCGACCCCGATGATGCCGGCACTCGCGATCAACGGCGCGATGTCGTAGCCCAGCTGGGCCACCGCCATGAACACCACGATCGTCATCACGACGCCCGTCGTGACGCTCTTGAGCATGCCGCCCATGGTCTCGGCACGCTGCTGACGCCGTTCGGCGAGCGCGACGTTGTGCTCGAGGAACATCTGCGGCACGCGTCCGCGGGCGATGACGCCGGGCACCGTGGCCTCGGCGGCGCGCCGGACCAGCCGGTCGACCGCGCGGTGCACGATCCAGCGCACGACGACGCCCACGACGATCAGCGTGAGAATCGCGGCGGGCTTGGCGATCAGCCAGTTGGACGCCGTTGCCAGCCACTCGCTTCCGGTGACCTTGGCCACGTAGCGACAGAGGTCGTCGCCGGTGTCACAGGCATCAGTTGCAGCCACGGTGATCCTTCGTCATTCAGGGGGCGATCCGGACGGTCACTCCGAGGTGACACCACTAGACCGTACAAGAGTCGACGACCGAGGGGTGTCGGCCCCGGTCGGAGTCGGGGCGGCCGCGCTCACGCAGTAATGTGTGCGCCGTGACCCTCGCCGAAATCACCGACAGCTGGCACGACCCGCACCCGATGTCGCCCCTGCACGCCCTGCTGTTCTTCGGGGGCATCACCCTGGCGATCATCGTGGGCATCACCCTGCTCGTGATGGCCCCCTCGTTGGCCAAGGGCCCGCGCTACCGGCCGAGCCAGCAGTGGGACGCCGAGCCAGAGTGGTTCGGAGCCCCCGGTGGTGCGGGTACCGACCCCGAACAGCGGACGATCGCCGCCGGGCAGTCGGCGACCGACAAGCCGCATGACGAGGTAGGGGGAGCCAGTGCCAGCTGGTGACGCCTTCACGGCACTACAGCGTCAGGAGATCGCCAAGGCCATCGCCGACGCCGAGCGGGTCTCGGGTCGGACGTTCTCGGTGCACGTCGGCGCCTCGGAGGGCGACCCGCGCTCGTACGCGGAACGGCTGCACGCGGCGTTGCACGACCCGCCGACCAGTGTGCTGATCCACGTCGACCCCGCAGCCCACGTGCTCGAGATCGTGACCGGCTCGCACGTACGCCGCAGCCTCACCAACCACCAGGCGGCGCTGGCTGCCATCAACATGCAGTCCGCCTTCGCCACCGGTGATCTCACCCGTGGGCTGATGGCCGGGTTGCAGCAGTTGGGTGCGCTGGCGAAGCCGGTGCGGTCGCTGCACACCGACACGCCCTAGTCAGCATGGTCGGCGAGGGCGCTGCGGTTGCGCTCAGCCCTGCCGGTCGCGAGTCTGCGCTGCGAGCGCCCGCTTGACGTCATCGCGGTTCTCCGAAACCAGCCGACGTGCCGCCGGGTTGGCCTTCGTCGTCGCCAGCCACGCGTCGGTGACGTCGAGCATCTCCTGCGAGGCCAGGGCGGACGGGTACATCGCGCCGAGGATCGTCGCGGCGACGTGGACCCCGCGCCTCTCCCAGATGGTGTCCGCGACCTCGAGATAGCGGGGGAGGTACTCCCGCAGGACGTCGGCCTGGCCGGGCTGGTTGAAGCTGAGGGCGATGCTGCGCAGCGTCTCGTTGGCGACGTCGACGTTCTCGACGGCCTCGCGCCAGGCGTGTGCCTTCGCCTCGGGCGTCGGCATGGCAGCCCTGGCTGCAGCGGCGTACTCCTGGCCGGAGATCGTCATGTCGCGGTCGAGCTCGGCATCGATGGCCTGCTCGTCGGCGCGGCGCTCGCGGGCCAGGCCGTGCAGGAGCTGCCAGCGCAGGTCGGTGTCGACCGAGAGCCCCTCGAGCGTGCGGGAGCCGTCGAGCAGCCCGCTGATCAGGTCGAGTGCGTCGTCGTGCCGTGCTGCCTGGGCGAGTCCGCGCACGAACGCGAGCTGCTGGTCGCTCGACGGTCTGGCCTCGTGGACGAGCGCGAGCAGTCCGGCCTCCCAGCGAGCGCCGACCTCGGCCCGGTTCTCGGGCGCAGTGAACTCGTCGACCGCCTGACCGGTGCGCGCCACGAGAGAGCGCACAGCGAACAGGTCGGTCTCGATGGGCATGCCGCGCAGGACGAGGTCGACCCAGTCGCTGGCTCGCATCTCGGCGTCGCGCGTCATGTCCCAGGCGGCACTCCACGAAAGGGCGCGGGCCAACGACTCGGTGAACCTGTCGATGTGCTCGACGATCGTCGAGAGCGAGCGGTCATCGAGCCGCACCTTGGCGTAGGTCAGGTCGCCGTCGTTGAGCAGGACGAGGTCAGGCTGCTTCTCGCCGACCAGCGCAGGGACCTCGGTGTCGCTGCCTGCGACGTCGATCTCGATCCTGGAGCGGCACACGAGACCGGACTCGGCCAGGTCGTAGAGGCCGACCGCCAGCCGGTGACGTCGCAACGTCGGGTGCTCCGGCTGCGCCGACTGCTCGACGTGGAACGACGTGAAGGTGCCGTCGGCGTCCACCTCGAAACGGGGCCGGACGATGTTGACCCCTGAGGTCTGCAGCCACTCCTTCGTCCATGAGCCGAGCTCGCGACCGGAGGTCTCCTCGAGCGCCTTCATCAGGTCGTCGAGCTCGGTGTTGCCGTAGGCGTGCCGCTGGAAGTAGGCGCGGAGGCCGGCGAAGAACTCGTCCTGGCCCACCCAGGCGACGAGCTGCCGCAGCGCCGAGGCGCCCTTGGCGTAGGTGATGCCGTCGAAGTTGACCTCGACGGCCTCGAGGTCGACGTTGTCCGCGGCAATCGGGTGCGTGGACGGCAGCTGGTCCTGGCGGTAGGCCCAGGTCTTGCGGGCGTTGCAGAAGTTGGTCCACGACTCGTCGTACTGGGTCGCGTCGGCAGCGGCCTGGTGTGAGGCCCACTCGGCGAACGACTCGTTGAGCCAGAGGTCGTCCCACCACTTCATCGTCACGAGGTCGCCGAACCACATGTGCGCCATCTCGTGGAGGATCGTGTTCGCCCGGCCCTCGTACGCCGCGCGAGTCTGCCGGCTGCGGTAGATGTACTCGTCGCGGAACGTCACACAGCCGGCGTTCTCCATCGCGCCCATGTTGTACTCCGGCACGAACAGCTGGTCGTACTTCCCGAACGGGTAGGCCATGTCGAAGCGGTCCTCGAAGTACTCGAAGCCCTGCTTCGTCACCTCGAAGATGTCGTCGGCGTCGAGGTGCTGCAGCAACGACTCACGCAGGAAGATGCCGAGCGGGATCTCGCCGCGTGTGCCCTCGTAGGCGTCGCGGACCACGGCGTACTCACCAGCGACGAGCGCGGTGATGTAGGTGGACATGCGCTTGGTCGGCTCGAAGTGCCAGACGGACTTGCCGAGCCCGAGGACCTCTGGCTCGGGCGTGGGGGAGTTGGAGACCACCTGCCAGTGGGAAGGGGCCGTCACGTGGAAGACGAACTCGCCCTTGAGGTCGGGCTGCTCGAATGTCGTGTAGACGCGACGTGCGTCAGGCACCTCGAACTGGGTGTACAGGTAGACGAGCTTGTCGGCGGGGTCGACGAAGCGGTGCAGTCCCTCGCCGTTGTGGCTGTAGCGACAGTCGGCGACGACGCGCAGCTCGTTGTCGGCCTGCAGGTCGTCGAGCGGGATCCGGCTGTCCACGTACGCCGCAGGGTCGATCATCCGACCGTTCAGGGTGATCTCGTGCACCTGGGCATCGACCAGGTCGGCGAAGGTCGCCGCGCCTGGCTCGCGGCAGCCGAAGCGGATGACGGTGGTCGATCCGAACGTGGTGTCCGACGTGGTCAGATCGAGCGTGATGTCATATGTCGAAACTTCGAGGAGACGCGCACGCTCGGCGGCTTCGTCCCGAGTGAGGTTGATCCCAGGCATGGGGGCAATCTTTGCATGAGGTACGGGGAATGAAGAATCGGGCTTGACAGTTGCAACCAAGTTGAGAGCACTCCCGTGAGCCCCACGTGGGCCGGGTTATCCGTACAGCTGAGGAGACTCCATGTCGACCGCACCCGCGACAACCACCAGCCATCGCCAGCACGCCCCTGCACACGCCCGCGTCGACTTCTGGTTCGACCCGGCCTGCCCGTGGGCCTGGATCACCTCCCGGTGGATCAAGGAGGTCGAGAAGGTGCGCGACATCGAGGTCTCCTGGCATGTGATGAGCCTGGCCGTGCTGAACGAGGAGAAACGGGACCTCAACGACAATGACCGATCCTTCCTGGCCACGGTCATGGGCCCCGTTCGCGTCCTCGAGGCGGCAGTGGCTCGCCACGGGGAGCAGGACCAAGACGTTCTCGATCGGCTCTACACCGAGCTGGGCACGCGATTCCACAACCAGGGCCGTGAAACCGACGCCGCCACGATCACGGAGGCCCTCACCGCAGCTGGTCTCGACGCCGACCTCGTCGACGCCCTGGACTCGACCGAGTTCGATGACGCCGTGCGGAAGTCGCACCAGGCCGGCATGGACCAGGTGGGGGACGACGTCGGCACACCCGTCATCGCCACTGACGGAGTCGCCTTCTTCGGTCCGGTCGTAACACCGATTCCGCGTGGCGAGGAGGCCGGCCGGCTCTGGGACGGGTTCCGGCTGCTCGGGAGCGTCGAGGGGTTCTACGAGCTGAAACGGTCCCGCGTCGTGGGCCCGGCGTTCGACTGACCCCGATGCTGCATCCCCAGGCTGAGCTCGCGATGGCCCTCTGGACGCTGGACCCCAGGCCCGGCGAGGCGGGTTTCGACCTCGACGCACGCAGGGCGCTGGCTCGCGCCGCGGCTCAGCTCGACAAGCGCGAGCAGGTCGACACGGTGACCGACGTGGACGCCGACGGCGTCGGGTGCCGGCTGTACCGCCCTCGGGTGGGGGCGCCGACCCTGGTGGCACTGCACGGGGGCGGATGGGTGCTCGGTGAGCTCGACACCCACGACGCACACTGGCGGCGGGTGGCGAACCGGACAGGCTGGGCGGTGCTCGCTGTCGACTACCGCCGGGCGCCCGAACACGTCTACCCGGCGGCAAGTGACGACGTGGACGCCGTGCTCGGCTGGCTCCGTGACCATGGCGTAGCACTCGACATCGACACGTCACGCGTCGCCGTGGTCGGCGACAGCGCGGGCGGACAGCTGGCCCTGGCAGCGGCCCGCCGTAATCCTGGGCTGGCCGCGGTCGCTCTCGTCTATCCCTGTGTCGATCCCCGAGGGGCTCAGCCGTCGTACCGCACGGAGACCGGGGGCCTCACCGGGGCCGAGATGGACTGGTACTGGCAGTCCTTCACGGGTTCAGACCTGTCGAGCGAGGAGCTGCATCCGCTGACGGCAGACCTGCGGGGTCTGCCACCGACGCTGGTGCTGACCGCCGAGCACGACCCGCTGCGTGACGAGGGTGAGCGGTTGGCCGAACGGCTGGCGGCAGCGCAGGTCCCGGTGACCGCCGTGCGTTTCCTGGGCATGATCCACGGCTTCTGGCGGTGGCCGGAGCTCTTCGACGCCTCAGACGTCGCTCTCGGACACCTCGTCGGGTTCCTGGACGGCGTTGCCGGCCGGACTGCCGCCACCGGTGCGTGACGCAGCCGCAGCACCCTGCTGGGGTGGCTGACCCGTCTGACAGGATCGGCGGTATGCGCGTTCATCTGGGCTCGGACCACGCCGGGCTCGAGCTGAAGGACCACCTCGTCAGCTGGCTCTCCGGCCACGGCCACGAGCCGGTCGACCACGGTCCCTACGAGTACGACGCCGACGACGACTACCCGCCGTTCTGCCTGCGAGCGGCGCAGTCGGTGGTCGACGACCCCGGCAGCCTCGGTGTGGTGATCGGCGGCTCGGGCAACGGAGAGCAGATCGCGGCGAACAAGGTTCGGGGTGTCCGCGCTGCGCTGGCCTGGTCAGACGAGACCGCCGAGCTCGCCCGGTTGCACAACGATGCCAACGTGATGTCCGTCGGCGCCCGGATGCATCCGGCAGACGAGGCCACGCGCTTCGTCGAGGTGTTCCTCACCACGGCTTTCACCGGCGAGGAGCGGCATGTACGCCGCATCGGCCTGCTCGCCGGCTACGAAGCGACCGGAGTGCTCCCGCCCGCAGCGGCTCCCGACCAGGGTAGCCCGACGAGCAACCCCACCCGCTGATGCCGGAGGGACATACACTTTTCCGGCTCGCAGCAGACCTGAGCAGCGCCTTCGCAGGACAGGTCGTCGAGGTCACGAGCCCGCAGGGCAGGTTCGCTGAGGAAGCCGCCTTGCTCGACGGCCACGTGCTCGAGATCGCCGAGTCGGCCGGAAAGCACCTCTTCGTGCGCTTCGATCTGGGTGCCGACGCCGCCAACGACCCCGGTTCGTTGACCATCCTGCACGTCCATCTCGGACTGATCGGCACATTCACGATCCAGGACGGGGCGGCGCCGCCGGCCGTCGGAGCGGTTCGGGTGCGCATCGCCGGCACCGATGCGTACGCGGACCTGCGTGGCGCGATCACGTGTGAGCTGGTCTCGGACGACACGAGGCGGACGCTCCTCACCAAGCTCGGACCCGACCCGCTGCGGGCCGACGCCGACCCGGACAAGGCGTTCCATCGCATCCACAAGAGCAAGAAGGCGATCGGAGCCCTGCTCATGCAGCAGGACGTTCTCGCAGGCGTCGGCAATGTGTACCGGGCCGAGTCGCTCTTCAGGGCTCGGCTGAACCCGCTCACACCGGGGCTCAAGGTGACGCGGCGTCGCTGGGACGCGATCTGGGCCGACCTCGTCGACCTCATGGAGTACGGCGTCCAGACCGGTCGCATCGACACGGTCCGCCCGGAGCACGAGCCCGAGGCGATGGGTCGGGACGCGCGCGTGGACGACCACGGCGGCGAGGTCTACGTCTACCGACGTCACGGACAGCCCTGCTTCGTCTGCGGATCGATCGTGAAGACGAAGATCCTCGAAGGCCGCAACCTCTTCTGGTGCCCGACCTGCCAGCGTCGCCGATGACCTGCGCTGTCGAGCCAGACGCGCTGGCCCAGCACCGGCGAGGTCTGAGTCACACCTGTGGGGTTCAGGTCCGTGGGACCTACTGGTTGGTTACTGTCTGACCGTGGCAAGCACTCCACGAGCCGTCCGGATCACGCGGAACCCGCTTGCGCGGGGGGTCCGCCGTGTTCGTGGTGCGCTCGGCCGTGCGCTGCGCGAGGCCGAGACCGCCTGGCTGGTACTGCTGAGCGCGGTGTCGGTGCTCAACACGCTGCTGCTCGCCGCCATCCCCGACTGGTGGCCGCTGACCGGTTTCGTGCTCCCCGTCGTGCTGTCGGTGCGCGTGCTGTCGCTCGGCCGGTTGCTGCTCCTCTACGTCGTCGTCGTCGGCTCCGTGACCGCCTCGGTGCTCTTCGTCGAGCCGCTGACGAAGCTCCGGTTCGGCGCGCTGTGCGTGATCGCCCTCGTGATGCTGCTGGTCCTGTGGTACGCCCGTGACCGCCAGCGGCTCGGGGTCGCCTCGACGCGCGGTGAGTCGATGCTCATCGATCTGCGCGACCGGCTGGCCAGCCAGAGCCAGCTGCCGGCACTGCCCAGGTCGTGGTACGCGGAGGCGGTCATGCGCTCCGCCGGGGGAGCGTCGTTCGCCGGTGACTTCATCGTGGCGGCCAAGTCACTCAACGGGGACGTCCTCGAGGTGGCCGTCGTCGATGTCTCCGGCAAGGGGGTCAGCGCTGGGTCGCGCGCGCTGCTGCTCTCCGGTGCGTTCGGCGGGCTGTTGGGCTCGCTGGCCCAGGAGCAGTTCCTCCCAGCCGCCAACGAGTACCTGATGCGGCAGGAGTGGAGCGAAGGCTTCGCCACTGCGGTGCACCTGTCGATCAACCTGCGCAACGGCGTGTTCGAGGTGCGTACGGCGGGCCATCCTCCGGCGCTGCAGTTCCACGCGGGCTCCGGGCGTTGGGCGGTGTACTGGACCGACGGGCCGGTGCTGGGCGTCGTGAGCCGGGCGGACTTCACGGCACACCGTGGTCGGATGCTGCCCGGCGACGCGCTGTTGTTGTACACCGACGGTCTGGTCGAGACTCCCAAGCAGGACATCACCTACGGCATCGACAAGCTCCTCGGCGAGGCTGAACGCCTCGTGCAGCACGGCTTCATGCACGGTGCCGACCAGCTCGTGGCCAGCGTCGAGTCCGAGGGGGACGACCGAGCTCTGCTGCTCCTCCACCGCCGCTGATTGCGCTCCGCCCGACCATCGGCGCTGTTCAATCAGCCGAGGCAGAACTCGTTGCCCTCGGGGTCGGCGAGCGTGATCCACGTGTGCGGTCCCTGGCTCCCGTGGTGGAGCACCGTGGCTCCATGCTCGGTGAGCCGGGACACCGCCGACTCGAGATCGGCACCGGCGAGGCGTACGTCGAGGTGTAACCGGTTCTTGACGGTCTTGGCCTCGGGCACCTGCTGGAACAGGATCCGCGCCCCGGGCCGGGCATCGGGGTCGGGGTGACGGATCGCCGCGCCGGTCTTCCACACGAGGACACCGCGGTGCGTGACGGTGTCGTCGTCAGTGGCATGCCCCTGGGCGATCAGGTCGCGGATGAACCCCTCGTCGGAGACCTCGACCTCCCAACCCAGCGCGTCGGCCCACCAGTCGGCGAGCGGGTGCGGATCGGTGCAGTCGAAGGTGACCTGGTAGCTCAGTGCCATGCACCGAACTTAGCGAGCTGCACCGACCTCGCAACCGAGGCAAGGCAACGGTCAACCCCGGGCGAGCGCACCCATCGGGTCCCAGGCGGGCAGCACGACCGGCTCCTGCTCGAGTGCCTCCTGCAGCTCGGCCGGCAACGCCGAGCGCCGCACGGCGACCTCGAAGACATGCTCGCCGAACCAGTTGTCGTTCATGGTCCAGAAGCCCTTGTCAGCCTTGTCGGTGCCCCAGCTGTTCTCGACCCGCCAGCGCCGCGGAACCTCGACGCCGCCAGGCCCGGTGACCACGTCGACGCCGGTGAAGAGCATGGCGTGGGTCATCAAGGTGTCGTGGTGCAACAGGCGATCGGCCTTGTCGAGAGAGAGGTCGACGTCGTACACGCTGTCGTAGTCGAACAGGCGCTCGTCCCAGTAGCCGAGGTCCATGTGCGCCATCTTGCCGGTGTCGCAGCCGAACCAGACCGGCTCGCCGCCGCGGAGCGCATCCATGGTGAGCTCGCGGATGAGCGACATCGAGACGTTGAGGTAGACCACGGGCGGCTCGCCGACAACGTTGCCGAGGTACTCGACGGTGTACGTGCGCCCTTCCTCGCTGGACGCACGCGGGTCGTGGACGATGCACACGTAGTCGTCGAGGGGCAGCCCGGCGTACTTCTCGGCGAACTCCTGCGGTGACACGGTGTCGTCGCGGTGGAAGACCTTCTCCTTGTCGTTCCACTGCCACTGCACGGTCGTCGGTGGCGTCCCGAGGTGAATGCAGAGGACGCGGTGCATCGCCTCGACGGCGCTGAGCTTGACCTCGCGCAGCTGTTCTTGCGATGCACCGTTCGCAGCCTGCTGGCGCAGGTCACGAGCGGCTCGGCGGAGCAGCTCGCTGATCGTGCGGTTCATGCTGCCCGTCTTGGACGACGAGTGGGTCTCGGGCATCGCCGCCTTCGGGACGAGTCCGTGCTTGCGGATCAGCGCCACGAACATGTTCCACTGGCCCCCGTCCTCGGCCGGGTTCTCGAGCAGGTGACCGACCGTGCGGTCATCGACGTCGCGGTCGGCGGTCTCGATGATCGCCTCCAGCCAGAAGTTCGCCTTCTCGAGCTTGTCCCAGTACAGGAGGTAGTTCTGGGAGAACTCGAAGTCCTTGACGTCCATGGCCTTGGCGGCGCCGGCGCGCAGCAGGTTGAGTCCGGCGAAGAGCCAGCAGCGGCCGCTCTGCTTCTGGTTGGTGGCGTCCCAGTCGTCGAGGAGCGTGGACATCGAGGTCGCCATCTGGTTGACCACCGAGCGGTCCAGTGCGACGTCCTCGAGACTCGTCGTGGTGACAGCGTTCTGAGCCAGCCGGTATGCGGGGTTGGACTCGAACTGCTTGGTGAATCGCTCCAGGTCGTCAGCGTTCAATGCGCGGTTGGGGTTGCTCGTCATCGTCGTCCTTGTCCCTCGTTGTCGACTGTTGCAGGTGTCCGGCGTGCCCGTTTGGTCGTAGATCCTCACGCAGAGCCTACGCCCCGGCGCCCGCGTCGTGATGCGCGCCCACAGCCCGACGCGTCCCTGCAGGAGACTAGCGGGCGCATCGTTTGGAGGTGTGCAATTTCTCGGTGGACCTGGTCGCTCTGCACGCCGGTCCGCTTCGCCCTGCCAGCAATCCCCGCAGTCTTACGCAACGGTGACGTTCCCGACCGGGACCCTGCCCCGGAGGAATGTGGCACCTAGGCTGAATGGGTGGACACCTCTGACGGAGGGACGGCAATGACGACTCAGGTCGACCGAGGCGAGGCCGAGACAGATCCCGCCCTGGACTCGCGCACCACAAGGGTGCTGTTCGCCTTCCTCCGCGTCGGTGTCGCGATCCTGTGGATCGAGAACGTGTCGTGGAAGCGACCACCTGATTTCGGATCGCTCCGCGGCTTCACCAACGACGCTGTCGAGCACCCCGTGGTGCGACCGTTCACCTGGCTCGTCGAACACGTGATCCTGCCGAACTTCACCTTCTTCGCCTGGATGACTCTCCTTCTCGAGGCATCCATCGGTGCCTTCCTGCTCATCGGGCTGGCAACCCGCTTCTGGGCGCTGGTCGGGATGGTCCAGACGCTCGCCATCACGATGTCGGTGCTCAACGCACCGAACGAGTGGGAGTGGTCGTACTACCTGATGTTCCTGGCCCATGTAGCGCTGCTCGCGACGGCGGCCGGCCGCTACTACGGTCTGGACGCGGTGATGCGACCGATCTGGCGAGCGTCGGACAGCCGGGTGTCACGTGTGCTGATGAGGGCCTCATGATTGCCACGACACGGCATCCACTGGATCAGGCCGCGGCTGCGCTCGGGGTCGCCGGGATCGCCAGCCTGGTCTTCTCCCTGACCACCAGCGCGAACAACAACTTCGTCAAGGTGACCGGGCCGGCGCTGTTGGTCTTCCCGCTGCTGGGCGTGGTCGCGCTCGTGGGCGTCTACCTCAAACAGCGGCTGCTGGTCGTCGCAGCCGGGGCGGCCTACGTCGCTGCCGGGATCCTGCAACTGGTTCAGTTCAACCGGTCGACGAATTGGCTCGAGGGAAACGGGTCGACGTTCGCGCTGCTCATGTCGCTCGGGATCGGCCTGCTGGTGGTCGGGCTGGCTCGCCGGGACGATCGGGGCTAGCGCAGCACCAAGCGCGAGAGTCAGGATTCTGGCTGCGCCTGCGCCTGCGCCTGCGCACAAAGCCGCGCGATGGCGTCGAGGTCGTGGCCCGGCACCTGCAGCTGGCTCCGGACTTGCGACTGTGTCGAAGATGGGTCAGTCGGTGTGGTGGACGAGTTCGCCTTCGACATACGTCGAGACGACCCGCGTGTGGGCGATCATTTCCGGCGGGCCGGTGAAAGGGTCGTGGTCGAGGACGACGAGGTCGGCGAGGTGCCCGACCTCGAGTCGCCCGGTGACGTCGTCGTGGTGGTTCACATACGCGCTGCCGGCGGTGTAGGCGGTCAGCGCCTCGGCAAGCGTGATGCGGTTGTGCGCGTACAACGGCTCGTTGTCCGTGAACGGCGCCACCCGGTTCACGGCGACGTGGATGCCCATGATCGGGTCAGGGCTGCTCACCGACCAGTCGCTGCCCGCCGCCACCCTCGCTCCGCTGCGCAGCAGGTCACCGAACGGGTACTGCCACGATGCGCGGCGGTCACCGAGGAACGGGATGGTCAGCTCGTCCATCTGCGGCTCGTGGGCGGCCCACAACGGCTGGATGTTGGCCACCGCACCCAGCTGTGCGAACCGAGGGATGTCGTCGGGGTGCACGACCTGGAGATGGGCCAAGTGGTGCCGGCCGTCGGTCGGGCCGTTGGCGTCGCGGGCCGCCTCGATCGCGTCGAGTGCCTCGCGGACTGCCCGGTCACCCAGCGCGTGGAAGTGCACCTGGAAGCCCTCGGCATCGAGCCGGGTGACGTGCTCGCGCAGCTGTGCTGGTTCGACGAAGCTGAGGCCCGCGTTGTCGCTCGCGTGACCGCACTTGTCGAGGTACGGCTCGAGCATCCCCGCCGTGAAGTTCTCGGCCACGCCGTCCTGCATGATCTTGACGCTGGTCGCAGCGAAGCGACCGGCCCGTCCGTTGGCACGGCGCTCCAGCAGCTTCGGAATCTGGTCGGCGCCGCGGTCGCGCTCCCACCACAGGGCACCGATGACGCGAGCCTTCAGCGCACCGGACCGCGCAGCTCCCACGTACGTCGACAGGATGTCGGAGCCACCGAACAGTCCGCCCACGGCGGCGTCCTGCCACGAGGTGATACCGAGTGAGAGCAGCAGCTCCTGGCCCTTGAGCAGGCCGGCCAGCAGCTCGTCGTCACTCGTGTTCGGCAGCAGCCGCCCCACCAGAGCCTCGGCACCTTCGTGCAACGTGCCCGACGGGGTCCCGTCGTCCTCGCGCTCGATGCGGCCATCGGCCGGGTCCGGGGTCGACGCGTCGACCCCGGCGAGCTCGAGTGCCTTCGTGTTGACCCAGGTCCCGTGTCCGTCCCGGTTGGTCAGGTAAACCGGACGGTCCGGCACCACGGAGTCCAACGCCGCTCGTGTCGGAGTGCCGCCGGGGAAGAACTCCATCGACCACCCTCCGCCCACGATCCAGTCCTTGTCCGGGTTGGCGGCGGCGTACGTGGCCACGATGTCGAGACACTCCTGGGCCGAGCCGGTGCCGTGCAGCTCGCACTGCAGCATCGCCATCCCGCCCATGACCGGATGAACATGGGCGTCCTGGAAGCCGGGGAGCAGCAGCCGTCCGGTCAGGTCGACGACCTCGGTGGTGGCGCCGGCCAGGTTGCGCAGCTCGCCCGGAGTGGCCACCGCCGAGAGGCGACCGTCGGTCACGGCCACGTCGGCCGGGACAGTGGATGCGGCACCGGGGTGGAACACGGATCCACCCACGAAGAGCGTGTCGATCCTGTCGTTCATGCGTTTCCTCCTGCAGAAGGCGCCGATCGGGTGCGCTGCCGGGGATGGTTTGTCGGGGAGCATAGCTGCGGGTCGACCCGACGCGCCGTGGCGGACCCGGCTCGCGGGCTCGCGGACGGCGAGGTCATCATCGGCGCGATGAGCCAGGCGGGCCAGGACCAGGACGTCTACCGTGCCGGGGTTCAGGTGCTCTGGATGCCGTCGCAGCCCGGGCATCGAGACCGTGAACGGGTCCGTGGCCTTGTGCACAGCGAACCGGCGGGCAAGGTTGACACCATGACGCCCAAGTCGCTGGTGGTCCTGAGCCTCGTGGTCCTGATCGCGGGAGGGACGTTGGTGGCGCGCCGGCTCGGCTCCGGATCGGTGGCAGGGTCACCGTCCGCTGCCGGCAAGGTCACGTCTTCACGACCATCTGGGTCCCCGGAGCGTCGTTCAAGGCGATCCGGCTCGGCTGGTACCGGCTCCAACGATGTCCGGTCGGCAACCACTGGAGCCTCGTCGTTCCGGTACGCGAAGCCGATCCGACGGAGGCGGAGCGGCCGCCGCGGCGGCGCACCCCGACATCCGGATCCCCTGACGGCCCTGGTCAGTCAGCAGGCTGGCGGTAGATCGCGACCGCGAGGCAGAACGACCAGAGGATCTCGACCGGGGTCGCGAAGGCGCCGAGCTGGGCCAACGCAGCGATCATGCTGATCGCGCCGCAGACCAGTCCCACATAGCCGACCCAGCGACCGAGTATCTGAGTGCGCAGCACGACCACGGACACCGCGAGCATGCACAGGGCCAGTACCGTCGTGCCCGACACCCCGAGCAACGTGTAGTTGAGCGCGGTGGCCAGCCGAAGAACGTCAACGCCTGGCAGCGGCTCGTTCATGACGTCCACGAGGTGGCTGACCACGGCGCGGGCGGCCCCTGTCACCAGCCAGACGGCGGTCACGGCGGCCCCCATGGAGCGCGCGAAGGCCAGCCACTGCGGGGCCTTCGCTGCTCGGCTCAGCGTGCGGAGGTGGTTCAGCACGATCGGTAGGAGGATGGCGGCAGCGATGGCCGACATCCCGGAGATGAGACCCGACATGCGGTTGCCCGACTGCTGCCACCACTGCAGGAGCTCGGCGTCCGTCGGCTCGTGCGGAACGTCGACGCTGGCCACGGTCATGAAGAGAGCGACTCCGAACAGCACGGCCGCGATGGCCGCAACGGCGCGGGCCGAGGACGATGTACGGGTGTCGACGTCGGTGGGTGGGCGGGTTTGCGTGGCAGACATGGTGAGCTCCTTGTGGTGTGGAGGACTGTCAGTCCAGCGTCCCGGCCCGACGGTGGTCATGCGACGGAGCAGGCACCGGTCTTCGAATCAGGGCTGACCCTGAGTGCTCAGGGGTCCTGGCCTGCCACGATGGACGAATGAGGCCGGAGGCACACGTGCTGGGCAGGGCATTGACGTGGCCCTTGGCGCCTGGGCTGCTGGTAGCCGCCAGCGTCCTGCCCGGCTCTCGAGACGCTGCAGCCGCGCCACTCGTCAGTGCAGGTGATGTCCCCTTCCTCGTCGCGACGGTCGCATGCTGGCTGGTCGGTGTGGTGCTGACGGGACGGGCTGTCGACCAGCCGGCTGGGTGGGCATTCCTGGGTCTCGGGACCGCCCTGGCGTGGAGTGGCTGGTGCGATACGTACGCCGAGCAAGCTCTGACCGCGCGTTCGGACCTGCCAGCCGGGGCCCTGTGGGCGACCTTGGGAGACACGAGCTTCGTGTGGTGGTTCGTGTTCCTCGCGTTGGCCTTGCAGTTCACTCCCGCCGATCAGGTGGCGCGCACCAGGTTTCGGCGCAGGCTGCCCGCGGTCACGATCGCAGCGGGGATCGGTTACCAGGGAGGAGCTCTCCTTCGGTCGGCTGCACTGAGCCCGCCCTACGACCGCCTCCGCAGCCCCTGGGCGGTCGAGTCGCTGAGCGGGCCGGTAGCGGTCGTGGCGTCGGTGTCCATCATCATCACCGGTCTGTGCCTGATCGCGTCTGCGGTCGGACTGGTGCGTGGCTGGCGTCGTGCACAGGGCGAGCTTCGACAGCAGTTGCTGTGGCTCGTGGCTGGCGCACTGCCCCTGGCGCCGTGCGTCGTTGCGTCCTTCGCGGCGTCGTACGCGGGTCACGACGACGCGGCGGGTTACCTCATGAGTGCGGCGATCGTGGCCCTGGCGGCCGGAGCCGCATTGTCGGTGCTGCGCTATCGGCTGTACGACGTTGAACGCGTGGTGACCGACTCCGCCGCCTACGCCCTGGCGTCGGCGGCGGTCATCGTGATCTTCGTCGTCGTGGTTGTGGTCATCAGCCGGACCACACCGATCGATCCCGGCTCCCAGCTGCCGACGATCCTGGGGACCCTGGCGGGTGCCGGGGCGGCGCGGATCTCCTACATCTGGAGTCGCCAGGCGGTGGGTCGCCGGGTCAACCGCAAGCAGTTCGACGCGGTCGAGACCGTCCGGACAGGACTGGCCGAGGTGGCGCCGGACCTCGATCAGCTCCTGGTCCGCGCGCTGCACGACCCCACGGCACGGGTGCTCTACCCGACCGAGGGCGGGACCTGGGTGACCGCTGATGGGCGAGCCGTCACGACGACTGCCGAAGGGGCTGTCGACGTAAGACGACACGGTGAGCTGACCGCCAGGATCGAGTACGACAGCAGCGTCAGTGATCGCAACCTCGTCGACTCGGTCGCGCGGGAGGCCGCGGCCGAGATCGACAACGTGGCGTTGCGAGCACAGCTCGCACAGCAGCTGGAGCTGATCAGCGAGTCCAGGTCGAGGATTGCCCGGGCCCAGCTCGAGGAGCGGGGACGGATCGAGCGTGACCTGCATGACGGTGCTCAGCAGCGGCTGCTCGCCATCGCGCTCCAGCTTCAGTCGGCACAGGTCAACGGGCGTCCGGAGGTTCTCCGGGCGGAGATCGACCGCGCGGTGGTCGATCTGGGGCTCACGGTCCAGGAGCTGCGAGACCTCGCAGCGGGGCTCCATCCAGCCGCACTCGCTGGTGGTGGCCTGCTGGCGGCTGTGGTCGACCTGGCCGGCCGGATCCCGTTGGCCATCACGTACGACGTGGTGGATCAGCGCCTTCCGCCGGGCGTCGAGGGCGCCGCCTGGTTCGTGATCTCCGAGGCGGTCGCCAACGCGGTCAAGCACTCGGGCGTCAACGAGGTGACCATCGCGGTCAGGGCCGAGCAAGCCGGCGTGCGTGTGACGGTGGCCGACTGCGGGGTCGGGCACGCCCAACCGCAGGGTCGAGGGTTGCAGGGTCTTGCTGACCGGGTCGCGGCTCTGGACGGCCTGCTGCGAGTCCGCGAGAACCAGCCGCACGGGACGATCGTCGAAGCGACGCTGCCATGCGTGTCGTGATCGCCGACGACTCGGCCCTGCTGCGCGAGGGCCTCGCTCGGTTACTCACGGAGTCGGGGGTCGAGGTGTGCGCGACGGTGGCCGATGCGTCGGAGCTCGCCGAGGCGGTCCACACGCACCGCCCCGACGTCACCGTCGTCGACATCCGGATGCCGCCGACGTTCACCCACGAGGGTGCCGTCGCGGCGATCGAGCTACGGGCGACGTATCCCGATCTCGGCATCCTGCTGCTCTCGCAGGCGGTCGAGACGCACTTCGCGGCCCAGCTCCTCGAACAGCACGCCGCACACTTCGGCTACCTCCTGAAGGACCGGGTCGTGGACGTGTCGATGCTCACGCAGGCGCTGGAGACGGTCGCCGCCGGTGGCACCGTGCTCGACCCGCACATCGTCCGGAGCCTGCTACGCGGCCATGGCCAACGCAGCCCGGTGCAGGCGCTGTCCGAGCGCGAGCGCGACGTGCTCACGCTGATCGCAGAGGGCAGATCGAACGCCGCCATCGCACAACGCCTCGTGGTCTCGGTCAAGACGGTCGAGAGCCACATCGCGAACATCTTCAACAAGCTAGGGCTGCATGACGAACCCACGGATCATCGACGCGTGCTGGCCGTGCTCGAGGCGCTCCGCCACGTGGACGGTGGTCAGCCGTGATGCGGAGCTCGTAGACCGAAGCCGAAGCGGAACAACGGGTTGTCATGCCGGTCACCGACGTTGATGGGCTCCTGCGCCACCGACCGCGGCCATGACACGGGCAGGCGACCCGTGAAGGGACGCTTGCCGAAGAGCGTGTCCGCAACCCCGGCTCCTTCGCTACCCGGCAGCCACGCGGCGACAAGCGCATCGATCCGTGCGAGTCGCTCCGGCGCGATGACCATGGGGCGACCCGACACGACGACGACCACGCAGGACGACGCCTGGGCGCACACGGTGTCAACGGCCTGCAGGTCGTCGGACGAGAGCTGCATGGTCTTCTCGGGGCGTGGCACACCGTTGTCGCCCGGATCGTAGGCCCAGCGGGGTCCGTTGACGTCTCCGAACCCTTCGGCGTACGGCGTCTCACCAACGACGACGATGCCGACGGAGTTGGCCGGGACGTGGGTCGAGGCGTCCTCGCTGAACGTGACGCCGGCGCCCGGACCGGCGGCCGCCTCGATCCCGTCCAGAATGGTCGTGCCCGGGAAGGTGTTGGTCGAGCCGCCCTGCCAGGTCAGCGTCCAGCCGCCGGCCTGGTTCCCGATGTTGTCGGCGTTGGACCCGGCCACGTAGATCGACTGCGGAGCGTCGAGGGGGAGTGTGGCGTGCCGGTTCCTCAGGAGGACCTGCGATTCGGCGACGGCCCGGCGGGCAACGGCTCGATGGGCCGGGCTTCCGATGTCGTCGATGTGCCGCCGATCGGTGAACGGGTGCTCGAACAACCCGAGCTCGAACTTCGCTGCGAGGATGCGTGAGACGGCGTCATCGATGCGCTGCATCGACACCCGACCGGAATGGACCTCGTCGATCAGCGCGGTGATGAAGTCCTGGTAGGAGTTCGGCTCCATGAACATGTCGATGCCGGCGTTGACCCCTGTGCGCACCTGGGTCTGCCAGTCGCCGGGGATCTGGTGGATGCCCTCCCAGTCACTGACCACGATCCCGTGGAACCGCATGCCCTGCTTGAGAACGCCGGTGATGAGCTGGCGGTTGGCATGCATCTTGATCGGGTTGCCGACACCGTCGCTCGTCCAGTCGACACTCGAGAACGACGGCATGACCGAGCCGACGTCGTGGACGCGGATCGCGGGTCGGTACGGCGCTAGGGCCAGCCGGGCGAACTCCCGACGGTTGACGATGTCGACGCCCTGGTCGATGGGGTAGTCACCGCTGCCGGTGCCGTAGCGGGTGAGCCCGTCGCCGGCGAAGTGCTTAGCGGTGGCGAGGACACGGTCGGGGTCGTCCAGATCACGGGGTCGGCCCTGCAGCCCGTCGATGACGGTCTCCATCCGGGCTACCAGGCGGGGTGACTCACCGAAGCTCTCGTAGGTGCGTCCCCATCGGTCGTCACGGGCCACACAGATGCAGGGCGCGAACGCCCACTGCGGCCCGGTCGCGCGCGTCTCCTCGGCCGTGATGTGCCCGATCTGCTCGACCAGCCGGGGGTCGCGGGTGGCACCCAGGCCGATGTTGTGGGGGAAGACGGTGGCGCCCTCGAGGTTGCCGTGCCCGTGGACGGAGTCGACGCCGTACAGCAACGGGATGCCGAGCCGGGTGTCGAGGGCAGCGCTCTGGAACCGGTCGACCATGTCGGCCCAGGCTTGCGGAGTGTTGCCGGGCGGGGTGGAGCCACCGCCGGAGAGGATGCTGCCGAGCTTCCACGTGGTGATGGGGGTGGCGTCGTCGAAGACCTGGAAGCGCTCTGTCTGGGTCATCTGCCCGACCTTCTCCTCGAGCGTCATCCGGGACAGCAGGTCAGCCACGCGCTGGCGAACCGGCAGCTTCGGGTCTTGGTACGCCGGCTGGGTCGCCTGCTGCGCAGGCCTCGACGTAGGTGTGTCGGCCGTGGCGACGGTCCCATCGGTCACCACCACGCCGGCACTCGTCACGGCCAGGGCAGTGAGGGCGACCAGGACGCGGCCTCGGGACAAGAAGGAGCGAACCAGCTGAACGGTCATGCGTACCTCCGCCGGGTGCGCGGCGTCAGCGGCCGTGGTCTCGGCGCACGCTGACGTCGAAGTGGGTGCGATCGCCTCCGACGTTAGCGATCCGGATACTTCCCCGCATCTGCGACGAATCCGGATCGAGGTGGAACGATCGTGGCTCTCGCCTGGTGGGGACTGCCAGGACGTTCCCACCGCGTCGCGAACTTCGTGTGACGGGCCGGGGGATCGACCAGGTGTGAGGGGAGCTGGAGCGGGTGACCGGGATCGAACCGGCATGGCCAGCTTGGAAGGCTGGGGCTCTACCATTGAGCTACACCCGCGTGCGCCGAGCGACATACCCGGCGCGGCGTCTATGGTGCCATGGCGTGACCTGGCCGGGCGAATTCAACCCTCTCCGACGGGTCGACGTGCCTGTGCTCCATGCTGCTGAGACGATTCCGGCGTGACCGTGTTCGTCCGACGGGCTGGGCTCGACGACGTGCCCCGGATGGCCCGCATCAACGTCGACACCTGGCGCGCTGCATATGCCGGCATCGTCCCTACGGCGTACCTCGACGGCCTCGACGTGCACGACTTCGAGAACCGGTGGCGGGAGCGGCTGACAACTGACCGCCCGGGTATCTCGTCGTGGGTGGCTGACGTGGATGGCCGCGTCGCCGCCTACGCGATCGTCGGTCCCTACCGCCCCCAGCAGGACGCCGACCCCGCCGAGGACGTGACCGGGTGGGGCGAGGTGTACGCGCTCTACACGGACCCACAGCTGCAGGGTCGTGGTGCCGGGGGAGCGGTCCACGATGTGGCGCTTGACTGGCTGCGGGAGCACGGCTCCCGGCGCGTGGCCCTGTGGGTGCTGCGCGACAACGAGAGCAGCCGACGCTGGTACGCCGCGCACGGCTGGCGAGCAGACGGAACCACCAGTCGATGGGACGACGCGGGGACGCCGTTGGAGGAGCTCCGCCTGGTCCGTGAGCTGGAGTCCGGCTGACGACCGCTACCGCGACGGCGGGAGGCCACGTGTTGATGGCCTAGACTCGTGCGGCGTTCAGTCGGACCGACCCGGCCGGCTGACACCGGGGCGTAGCGTAGTGGCTAGCGCGCCTGCTTTGGGAGCAGGAGACCGCAGGTTCGAGTCCTGTCGCCCCGACCATGCCTTGGCGGCTCCGCGGTTGGGACGTTCTTGCTGTTCGTGGGCGTATTTCACCGCAAGATCGTTCCAAGCGCGAGGTGGACGCGCCCCTCGCGTCACCTCCGTCACAGCGGACGCCGACGATTTCTCGCTCGGCTGAGGCCCCGATAGGCTGGGCGTCTGCCTCAGCAGACCGCCCGCGCCCTGGCACGGCCGCATCCGGGCGCTGCCCTCGCCGTATCACCCCACGTATCAAGGAGACACGCCTGTGAAGACCGCCGTCGAGACATTGAACCCGACGCGGGTCAAGCTCACCGTCGAGGTGACCTTCGAGGAGCTCAAGCCGAGCCTCGACGCGGCCTACAAGAAGATCGCGCAGCAGATCAACATCCCCGGTTTCCGCAAGGGGAAGGTCCCCGCGATGGTCATCGACCAGCGGGTCGGTCGCGAAGCCGTGATCGGTGAGGCCGTCAACGAGGCACTGCCGCAGCTGTACTTCCAGGCGCTGCAGGACAACAACATCGTCCCGCTCAGCCAGCCGGAGCTCGAGGTCGGCGACGTCGAGGACGGCAAGGACCTGACGTTCGTGGCCGAGCTCGACACCAAGCCCGAGATCACCCTGCCGGAGTACAACGGCATCGAGGTCGAGGTCGAGGACATCTCGATCGGTGACGACGAGGTCGACGAGCAGCTCGAGAACCTCCGCGAGCGCTTCGGCAGCCTCAACCCGGTCGAGCGCGCCGCCGGTCAGGACGACTTCGTGACGATCGACCTCTCCGCAGCCAAGGACGGCGAGGCCATCGAGGAGGCGCAAGCCACCGGCATGAGCTACCAGGTCGGCCGCGGCACCATGCTCGAAGGTCTCGACGATGCTCTGATGGGCATGTCCGCCGGCGACGAAGCGACGTTCGAGTCGACGCTCGTCGGTGGTGAGTTCAAGGATCAGAGCGTCGACGTCACCGTCAAGGTCACCGCCGTCAAGGAGCAGGAGCTTCCCGAGCTCGACGACGACTTCGCCCAGCAGGCCTCCGAGTTCGACTCGATGGACGAGCTGCGTGCCGACCTCCGTGACCGGCTGACCCGCAACGGCCGGCTCGAACAGGCCAGCGCCGCCCGCGACGCCGTCCTCGAGAAGCTGCTCACCATGGTCGAGATCCCGTTGCCCGACGCGGCCGTCGCCGACGAGCTTCAGTCCCGCCGAGACTCGATCGAGCAGCAGCTCGCGTACGCCGGCATGACCGAGGCCGACTACCTCGAGTCGGAGGACCAGACAGAGGACGAGTTCGCCGCCGACCTCGACAAGCGAGTCCGCGACGCCATGGCCGCGCAGTTCATCCTCGACGAGATCGCCACCGCGGAGGCGCTCGGCGTCGACGAGGGCGAGCTCACGCAGCACCTGTTGCGCCGGGCGCAGCAGTCGGGCCAGAGCCCCGAGGAGTACATCAAGCACATCATGGAGCACAACCACGTGCCCGAGATGGTGTCCGAGGTGCGCCGCGGCAAGGCCCTGGCTCACATCGTCGAGGCGGCCACGGTCAAGGACGCCTCCGG
This sequence comes from uncultured Actinomycetota bacterium, assembly GCA_963750495.1. Lineage (GTDB taxonomy): Bacteria > Actinomycetota > Actinomycetes > Propionibacteriales > Nocardioidaceae > JANLYC01. The sequence goes on along the minus strand of CAVVQV010000004.1, from coordinate 815,205 downwards.
CAACGTCGTCGAGCTCAAGACCCTGCAGCCCGACGGCACCTACGCCGACCCCGAAGAGCTTGCCGCCCAGGCCGAGGCGGCAGCGCAGGCTCAGGCTGCTGCCGCGGCGCCGCCCACCGATGCGGCCGCCGATGTCGTGGCCACCAGTGACTACCTGGTCGACGCCGACGACGAGACGAAGTAGACCCGTCTGACCTCACCCTGTGGCTGAAGGTCCGCGCGCCCCATCGCCCGGACCTTCAGCCACAGGTCTGTCCGGGGGTCGTCGCGCCATCGTCAGCGCCAGTCGGTGACCCGTCACCACCACGATGAGCCAGGCCGAGCCGAGGGTCCAGCCGACCAGCACATCGGTGAGCCAGTGATGGCCGAGATAGACCCGGCTGAGTCCCATCGCCACGGCGAGCACTACGGCGACCGCTGTCACGGAGATGCGGCAGCCACGTGACTCGACGCGGCAGCTGATCAGGTAGGCGATGAGCAGCAGGATGACCCAGCTGTTCAGGGTGTGGCCGCTCGGGAACGACGGCGAGGTCTCGAAGGGCGCCACGGCGAACTGCTGCGGTGGCCGGGCGCGGTCGATGCTCTGCTTGCCGATCACGGTCAGCAACACCGAGCCGCCGGCGGCCACGGCCATCAGCAGGATCGGCGTCCACCGCCGCCACCACAGGGCCAGCGCCACGGCTGCCACTGTGGCGATCACCGGCATGACAACCGTCCCACCCAGGTCGGTGTAGTCGCTGACGGCGGTGTTGAGGCCGGCGCTTCGGCGGTCGACCATCCAGTCCAGCACCGGGCGGTCCAACCCGGCCACGCCACCCCGGTCGGTCACGCTTTCGTAGATCTTGGCGCTCAACACCGTGAAGATGCCCGCGATGAGGACACCGATCGCGGCGGTCACCAGCAGCACGGCCAGAGGGATCGACCGTTCGTCGAGCCAACGTCGGGACGCGGAGGATGCCTTCGACGTGATCCGGACCGCAGCCCGCCCGACCGCGCTGGGCCAGGCCGTCAGGTCGCGGCGTCCGATCCGCGACGTCCGGTCGTCCTGGCGCTGGTCGTCGGGTGCGTCCATGGCTCTCCTCGGTCCGAGCCGCCGACCGTGAGCAACTGCTGTCGGAGTACCTCGTGACCCTACCTACGTCGCGGTCCCGGCCGGCGTACGGCAAGGTGTGAACCGGTGTGAAGAGGAGACCGATGGATCGCGTGTGGTACGCCGGCTACGGCTCCAACCTGTCCTGGACGCGGTTCAGCTGCTACCTGAGGGGAGGGCGTCCCGACGGAGCGGCCAGGGTCCTGCCCGGGGCCCGCAACCCGGCCGACCCGACCGGCGACATGTCGGTCGTGCTCGACGGCTCGGTCAGCTTCGCCTGGGAGTCGCCGACCTGGGGCGGCGGCATCGCCTTCTACGACCCCGACGCCGAAGGCACGACGTATGCCCGGGCCTACCAGCTGACGGTCGAGCAGTTCGCCGACGTGGCGAGCCAGGAGATGCACCGCCAGCCCACAGGCGACCCGCTCGACCTGATCGCGCTCGCGGCGACCGGCAGTCTCGAGCTTGGCCTCGGCCGGTACGAGACGTTGCACGTCGTGGGTGACATCGACGAGGTACCGGTCGTGACGTTCTCGTCCCACCATTCCGACGAGCTCACGCTCAATGCGCCGCGCCCTGCCTACGTCACGATGATGGCGCGCGGGTTGTCGGAGGCGCACGGCCTCGATGGCACCGCGATCATCGAGTATCTGCTCACCAGGCCGGGATGCCGCCCCGGGTGGACCCGGCGCGATCTTGCCGACGTGGTCTCGGCGGCCCTCAGCGCCTGAAGGCTCCGGGGGTCGACCCGCCGGCGAGCCGGCACGGTCAGCAGCGATCCATCACAGCGACTGCGAGCGCGCGGCGCGCGCGGTGGCTTCCAGCAGGGTGGGCAGATCGTGGGGATTGACCACAGGCGAGGCGGACCGTTGGTTGGGTACGCGCGAACGCACAGCCAGCCGCCCGTCCGTCGTCAGCCCGACCTGAGCCGCTGGTCCGGCCGCCTGCTGCGCGATCTCGAGTCCGCGCACGACCTTGACCTTGAGACTGACCCCCACCGAGCTCGTCACCCAGCTCTCGCTGTCGGGTCGGACGATGCTCCGCGAGGCGGTGGCGATGGCGATGTCAGCACCCTCGAAACGCCCCCAGATCGTGTCGGACACATCAGCCCCGAGCCCGCGGCTGAGACCCAGCGGGTCGCCCGCGCTGTAACGCAGGCCGAGCGCCTTGGCGACTCGAGCCATCGCATTGCGCCGCATTCTCTTGCGCACCGCGAGCACGGCCACGATCGCCGCGAACGCGACGACCAGGACCGTGGGGATGAGCCAACCGTTCGTCATGGTTCTTGCATGGTGACGTGGTGCCGACCGTCCCGCAAGGACACGCGGCATAAGTCACCACAGGGTGAGACTCAGGTGACGGAAAGCCACCAGAATAAAGGACTTCTCACCGTGGTAGTGACTCATCGGACAAAACGTGCGTGCCCTTTTTTCGGCATTCGTCTGGCGGTCGCACGGCCCTGTCTCCCGGCTCTGTTTCGCAGCCGGCTATTCCGGCGGCAGCAGCATGGTCTCGCCGGGACGACCGTCCCGGAGCAGGTCCTCGAGCAGGTGTCCGAGCCGCCTCGGCGAGAACGTCGTGTAAGCCGGGTCGTCGACCCGCTGGTCGTCGTACAGCCGCTGCGCACGTTGGATCTCGTCGTACGACCACCACCGCATTCCGTCGAGCTTCTCGGCACGCAGCTCGGCCTCGGTGAAGGCGGGGCGAGGCTCGAACGGTTCGACGGTCAGCCAGAAGAACGTGTCCTGTTGCCCGTCCCACCGCGTCATCGGGAACACGTGCTCCTTCCACCACACGGCCGGTCCGGTGTCGTCGATGACCAGCCCGATCTCCTCGCGCAGCTCGCGGATCAGCCCCTGCTCGACGGTCTCGCCGGGGTCGATGCCGCCACCCGGACAGGCCCAGAGTCCGGTCGGGAGGTTGTCGGGGCCGAAGTCGAAGTGCACGAGCAGCACGCGCTGGTCGGTGTCCATCACGACGGCCCTGGCTGCGGGCCGGATCCGTAGCCCGTCCGGAGGAGCGTCGGCGGCCGACGGGCGCGGCTGCACCGGGGTTTCGTCGGATCTCTCGGACACGCTCGGCATTCTAGGCAACGAGCGGAGCAGAGTGCGCCCACAGCGAACACGGCCCGATCTCTCGTGGCTTCGTCCGTTGTGACCGCTAGTGTCGACGACGTGACTTTCACTGACTCGATCCAGATGAACGGGGCCAACGGCAGCGCCGGCCTCGACGACCACATCTACCAGCGACTGCTGAAGGAGCGCATCGTCTTCCTTGGCTCTGAGGTCAAGGACCAGAACGCGAACGCGATCTGCGCCCAGATGCTCCTGCTGAACGCCGAGGATCCGGACGCCGACATCTTCCTGTATATCAACTCACCCGGTGGCTCGGTCGACTCCGGCATGGCGATCTACGACACCATGCAGTTCATCTCCAACGACGTCGCCACCGTCGGGATGGGGCTGGCTGCATCCATGGGCCAGTTCCTGCTGTGCGCCGGTGCCAAGGGCAAGCGCTACGCGCTGCCCCATGCGCGGATCATGATGCACCAGCCGTCGGGCGGCATGGGTGGCTCCGCCTCCGACATCAAGATCCAGGCCGAGCAGTCGCTCTACATCAAGAAGATCCTCTTCGACCTGATCAGCACGCACACCGGCCAGCCGCTCGAGCAGGTGGAGCAGGACGCCGACCGCGACCGCTGGTTCACCGCCGAGCAGGCCAAGGAGTACGGCTTCATCGACAACGTCGTGGCTCAGGGCGCCGAGGTCGGCGCCGGCGGCAAGCAGGGTGGCCCCAGGGGCTTCGAATGAGCCAGTCGCCATCTCACCCCACCCCAGTCGTCCCTCTCCGAGGAGCCACCCACATGACCAGTGACCCGCAGGTGCCGCTGCACCAGCAGACCGCCCCTCGCGCCGAGTACTTCATCCCGCAGTGGGAGGAGCGCACGTCCTACGGCGTTCGACGCATCGACCCGTTCGCCAAGCTGTTCGAGGACCGCATCATCTTCCTCGGTACGCCGATCAGCGACGACATCGCGAACGCCGTGATGGCACAGCTGCTCTGCCTCCAGCAGATGGATCCCGACCGGCAGATCAGCATCTACATCAACTCACCCGGTGGCTCGTTCACCGCGCTGACCGCGATCTACGACACGCTGCGCTACATGAAGCCCGACATCGAGACCGTCTGCCTCGGCCAGGCCGCCTCCGCAGCGGCCGTGCTGCTCGCTGCCGGCACCAAGGGCAAGCGGATGGCGCTGCCCAACAGTCGGATCCTGATCCACCAGCCGTACACCGAGGGCACCTACGGACAGGCCAGCGACATCGAGATCCAGGCCAACGAGATCCTGCGGATGCGCTCGTTGCTCGAGCAGATGATCGCCGAGAACACGGGCAAGTCGATCGAGGAGGTCAGCCGGGACATCGAGCGCGACAAGATCCTGACCGCCGAGCAGGCGATCGAGTACGGCTTGATCGACGCCATTTTGGAGTCGCAGAAGACGACACCGACACCCGTCTGAGCCGTTCTACCCGTTGTTGACGGTCCCGGCAGGTACGGTCAACATGGACAACAGGCCAGGGTGCGCAGGGCGCCCGATCCGAAGCGAAGGAGACGTCGCACGTGGCACGGATTGGTGACGGTGGCGACCTGCTGAAGTGCTCGTTCTGCGGAAAGAGCCAGAAGCAGGTCAAGAAGCTCATCGCCGGCCCCGGCGTCTACATCTGCGACGAGTGCATCGACCTGTGCAACGAGATCATCGAGGAGGAGCTGTCCGAGGGCAGCGAGCTCGGTCTCGAGGAGCTGCCCAAGCCCCGCGAGATCTACGAGTTCCTCAATGGCTACGTCATCGGCCAGGACGCCGCGAAGAAGTCCCTCGCCGTCGCGGTCTACAACCACTACAAGCGCGTCCAGGCCGGTGTCGGTTCGGCGATGGCCAGCCGGAGCAAAGAAGAGGCCGTCGAGCTGGCCAAGTCCAACATCTTGATGATCGGGCCGACCGGCTGTGGCAAGACCTATCTCGCGCAGACCCTGGCCCGGATGCTCAACGTCCCGTTCGCGATCGCGGACGCAACTGCGCTGACCGAGGCCGGCTACGTCGGTGAGGACGTCGAGAACATCCTGCTCAAGCTGATCCAAGCGGCCGACTACGACGTCAAGAAGGCCGAGACCGGCATCATCTACATCGACGAGGTCGACAAGGTCGCCCGCAAGTCCGAGAACCCGTCGATCACCCGTGACGTGTCCGGTGAGGGAGTGCAGCAGGCCTTGCTCAAGATCCTCGAGGGCACGACCGCATCGGTGCCCCCGCAGGGCGGGCGCAAGCACCCGCACCAGGAGTTCATCCAGATCGACACGACGAACATCCTGTTCATCGTCGGCGGAGCGTTTGCCGGGCTCGAGCACATCGTCGAGCAACGCGCCGGTAAGAAGTCGCTCGGGTTCAGCAACGACCTCAAGGCGCGCAGCACCGACTCCGACATCGACTCCCTGTACGCCGACGTGCGACCCGAAGATCTGCTGAAGTTCGGGCTCATCCCGGAGTTCGTCGGTCGACTTCCGGTGATCGCCACGGTCGACAAGCTGCAGGAGGTCGACCTGATCCGCATCCTCAACGAGCCGCGTAACGCGTTGACCAAGCAGTACCAGAAGCTTTTCGAGCTCGACAACGTCGACCTCGAGTTCACCCAGGACGCCGTCGAGGCGATCGCCGCGCAGGCGATGCTGCGGGGCACCGGGGCCCGTGGACTGCGTGCCATCCTCGAGGAAGTACTCCTCAACGTGATGTACGACGTGCCGTCGCGCGAGGACGTGGCGAAGGTCGTGGTGACGGGCGAGGTCGTCTCCGACAACGTCAACCCGACCCTGGTCCCTCGCGAAGAGCCGGCCAAGAAGAAGAAGTCCGCCTAGTCCCCCTAGTCCGTGAGCCGCGCGGTGCCTCGGTCCGCCGGCGCGAGGGCACCGGGTTCAGCCGCCGGAGAGGGCGGGTCCGCGGGCAGGGCACGCGATCCCGGCAGGGCCAACGAGAAGGTGCTGCCATGCGGAGGTGTGCTGTCGACCCATACCCGCCCACCATGGGCCATCGCCACCTCCATACAGATCGCCAGCCCGAGCCCGCTGCCTGCGATCGCGCGCCCCCGGGCCGCGTCGACCCGGTAGAAGCGGTCGAACAACCGCTCCCGCGCCTCGGCCGGGATGCCAGGCCCCTCGTCCTTCACCGACACCCCCACCTCGTCGCCGGTGCGCCAGGTCCATGCGCGCACGGTGCCGCCGAGCGGCGAGAACTTGACGGCGTTCTCGAGCAGGTTGACGACGGCCTGGTTGATCCGCTGGAGGTCGGCCCGGGCCACCACGGGATCCCCGTCGATGTGCATCGTGAGATCTTTGGCAACTGCGAGGGGTTCGAGCTGACGCACGGCGTCCTCGACCGTGGCCCTGAGCTCGACGGGTTTCGTGAGCAGACCCAGCTTTCCCTCGTCGGCTTCGGCGAGGGTGAGCAGGTTGTCCACCGTGCGGCTCATCCGCTCCACCTCTTCCCGCGTGCTCTCCAGGACCTGGCGGGCGTCTTCGGAAAGCTCGTCCGCGCGCAGGCTGACCTGGATCTCGGCCCGCATGACCGCAAGCGGCGTGCGCAGCTCGTGTGAGGCGTCCGCCACGAGCCGGCGCTTGGCGGACACCCCGTGCTCGATGCGGTCGAGCATGTCGTTCAAGGTCACGGCCAGCTGTCCGATCTCGTCGCGGACCGAGGGGACGGCGACCCGTTCCGCGAGCTGCCCGGATCCGATCGCCTTCGCGTCTGACGTCATCCGCTTGACCGGCCGCATGGCCTGGTAGGCGAGCCAGTACGCGACAGCTCCCGTCGCGATGAGCGCGGCCGGCCCGGCGATGAGCAGCAGCAGGAGGGCGCGCTCCACGGCCTCGTCCACCGGGTCGAGGCTCTCGGCGATCACCATGTAGTGCTGTTCGTCTCGCAGCGTGAAAGGTGTGACTTGCACCCGGTAGCGCTCACCCCCGTCGCCGAGGCCGGAAGTGAACGTCATCGAGTTGTCGGCCGATGCGGCGATACGTGCTTGCTCGGTGACCAGTGAGCCAGTTTCGGCCGCTGGGCCGTACCGCATCAACACGTCGCCGTTCTGGTCCACGACCTGGGCAGCAGCGGCTCGGTGGGTGAGCGCGGCACGTGCGGCGCCGGCGAAGTCCTCCCGGAACTCCGGGGAGGTGATCGGTTGCGACGGCGGGGTGTCAGCGTTTTCCGCGCGCACGGCCCGGATCAGCGTTCCGGACGTCGCCCTGATCTCGCCGTCGACCTGGTTCTGCAGGTCACTGCTGAGCTGCCAGACGACGAACCCACCGAGCACGGCGATGATCACGGCAAGCAGCGCCGCGTACCAGGCTGTCAGCCGGATTCGGATCGGAAGCCTCACGGTGTCTCCAGCACGAAGCCCTTGCCGCGGACGGTCCGGATGAGCCGGCGGCCACGCGGGCGCTCGAGCTTCTTGCGGAGGAACCCGACGTAGACGTCGGCGATGTTGGCCGCCCCCGCGAAGTCCGCGTCCCACACCGCTTCGACGAGCTCCGCCCTCGTGACCAGCTCGTTGGGGCGGCGGGCGAGCACCTCGAGCACGTCGAACTCGCGCGCGGTCAGCTCGATCTGCCGTCCGCCGCGCGTGACGATGCGCGTGGACGCATCGAGGTGCAGCTCTCCGACGGTGACGAGAGAGGCCTGTCGGGTGGGTCCTCGACGGGTCAGTACGCGCAGCCTGGCCAGCAGCTCGCCGAAGTCGAAGGGCTTGACCAGGTAGTCGTCGGCCCCGGAGTCCAACCCCTGGATGCGGTCATTGATGTCGGTGCGTGCGGTCAGCATCAGCACCGGAGACCACCGCTCTTCGCGCCGTAGCGCCGCGCAGACGTCGAAGCCGTCCATCACCGGCAACATCACGTCGAGCACGATCACGTCGTAGTCGGTCTCGGTGGCGCGGGTGAGTGCCTCGTCGCCGCTGGTCGAGACGTCGACGTCGTAACCCTCCTGCCCGAGTCCCCGCTTCAGGGCGCGCAGGAGCTTCGCGTCGTCTTCCACCACGAGCACACGCATTGTGTCTTCATGGTGACACATTTGGGGGCTTGACACCCTCGACTTCCGCAGGCACCCTCGAAACCTAGATTAAAGAAAACTTAAAGGTTATTTCAAGAAAATCTGAATCTTCTGGCTGCGCGCCCCGGTCGAGGAAACGCCGACGAGGGAGGCCATGAGATGACTTGGCTCATTGGATGGGCACTGCGCTTCAGGCTGCTGGTTGTCGTAGCCGCGGTGGGGGTGATGGCGACCGGGTTCGTCCTGCTGCAACGCGCATCGGTGGACGTGCTGCCCGAGTTCAGCCCGACGTACGCCGAGGTGCAGACGGAGGCGCTGGGCCTGTCCGCCGAAGAGGTCGAGCAGCTCATCACCGTCCCGCTGGAGGCAGACCTGCTCAACGGCGTCGAAGGCGTCGAGGTGATCCGGTCGGAGTCGCTACCCGGACTCTCGTCCATCACGATGGTCTTCGCCTCGGGCACGGACGTCTACCGGGGTCGGCAGCTGATCGAAGAGCGACTGACTCAGGCGCACGCGTTGCCGAACGTGTCCAAGCCCCCGACGCTGCTTCAGCCCATGTCGTCGTCCAACCGCGTGCTCATGATCGGTCTGTCATCCGACGAGCTGAACGAGATCCAGCAGTCGGTGATTGCCCGGTGGACCGTCCGACCCCGGTTGATGGGTGTCGAGGGCGTCGCCAACGTGGCCGTGTGGGGCATGCGTGACCAGCAGCTGCAGGTCCAGGTGGACCCGGAACGGCTCCGGGACAACGGCGTGACGCTCGGTCAGGTCATCGAGACCGCCGGGAACGCGCAGGTCGTTTCTCCGCTCAGCTTCCTGGAGGCCTCGACCCCGGGCACAGGCGGCTACATCGAGACGCCGCAGCAGCGCCTTCAGGTGCGTCACCTCATCGAGAAGATCGCGGACCCAGCGGAGCTCGGCAAGGTGCCGGTCGCCGGCACCGGAGGTCGGCTCCGGCTGTCACAGGTTGCTGACGTCGTCGTCGGTCATCAGCCCTTGATCGGCGATGCCATCGTCAACGGCGGGCCAGGCGTCCTGCTCGTGGTCGAGAAGCTTCCGCAGGCCAGCGCGGCAGCCGTGACCGAAGGTGTCGAGGACGCGCTCGAGACGTTGCAGCCTGGCCTCACGACGCTGTCCATGGACAGCTCGGTGTTCCGCCCGGTTGCCTACATCGAGGACTCGCTCCGCAATCTCGGGATCGGACTGCTCATCGGCGGCGGTCTGATGCTGCTCGCCCTGACGGCCATCCGTCACCGGTGGCGTTCGCTCGTCATCATCGCGATCACGGTTCCCTTGGCCATGGTGGCTGCAGCGCTGGCGCTCTACCTGACCGGGCAGTCGTTCAACGCGATCACGTTGGCCGGGCTCGCCGCCGCGGTGGTCATCATCGTCGATGCGGCCATCGTGCCGACGGACATGATCCATCGGCGGCTGGCTGATCCGGACCGACGCAGCTCCGATGCGGGAGTCACGGCCGTGGTGCGCCAGACGACCGGCGAGGTGCACCGGCCACTGACATACGCCACGGTGATCGTCCTGCTGGCGGTGGTGCCGGTGGCGGTCATGGCCGGCCGGCCCGGTGCGTTCTTCGCGCCGCTGGTGTGGGCTTACGTCCTCGCGGTGCTGGCCGCCCTGCTCGTTGCGGTGACGGTGACTCCGGCGTTGTCCGTCCTGCTGTTCTCGCCGCGACTGCCCACGCTCCAACCAACGGTGACCGGGCGTGCGCTGCAGCGAGCCGACCAGAAGGTTCGGGCCCGATACCTGGCGGGGCTCCGGGTATTCAGCAGTCGGTTGCGCATCACGCTGATCGCGACGCTGGCCATCGCCGTCGTGGGACTGGGGGCGTTGCCCTTCCTCGGCACGTCGCTGATCCCCACGTTCCACGACCCGAACGTGCTGGTAAGGCTGGACGCGCCGCCCGGCACCTCCAACCCGCGGATGACCGAGATCACGACCGACGTGAGCAACAAGCTCCAGGCGGTGCCAGGCGTCGCCAACGTCGGAGCACACGTCGGACGCTCGGTCACCGGTGACCGCCTCACCAACGTGAACTCGAGCGACGTGTGGGTGGCGTTGGATTCGGACGCCGACTTCGACGGCACGATGGACGCGATCCGCGACACGCTGGCCACGACCCGGGGAGTCGAGCACGAGGTCGTCACCTACACAGCCCAGAAGGTCCGCGACGTCGGGGCGGTCCGGCTCGGCGCGAACGACGTGACCGGTGACGGGCTGAGCTTGCTCACTGGCCTGAGCGACCCGGTTGTGGTGCGACTGTTCGGACAGGATCCCGACATCCTGCGTCGCGAGGCAGAGCGCGTGCAGCAGATGATCGCCGACATCGACGGCGTCGTCGACCCCACGATCGACCTGCCGACCACCGAGCCGACCGTCGAGATCGAGGTCGACCTCGAGAAGGCCCAGGGATTCGGGATCACCCCCGGTGACGTTCGTCGTGCCGAAGCCACGTTGCTGCAAGGGATCCAGGTCGGCAGCGTCTTCGAGGAGCAGAAGGTCTTCGACGTCGTCGTCCAGGGCTCGCCCGCGACACGCGGCAGCGTCAGCGACATCGAGAACCTGCTCATCGACCGCCCCGGTGGTGGCTACCTCCGGCTCGGTCAGGTCGCGGACGTCAGGGTTGCCGAGACCGCCTCGGTGATCAAGCGGGACGCAGTTTCGCGGCGGCTCGACGTCCAGGCCGGCGTCAGTGGTCGAAGTGTCGCCTCCGTCCTCACCGAGATCGACGAGCGGCTGGCCGAGCTGAGCTTCCCCCTGGAGTACCACGCCGAGGTCATGCGTGGCACCACCGGTGACGAGGTCGGGTACGGCCGCGTGATCGGCTTCGCCGTGGCCGCCCTGATCGCGGTCTTCCTGCTGCTGCAGGCAGTCTTCAAGAGCTGGCGGCTGGCGTCGCTCGTCCTGGCTCTCCTCCCGCTGTCGCTGGTCGGAGGCGTGGTGGCCACGTTGTTCCTCGGTGCCGAGCTCACGCTGGGTGCGCTGGTCGGGTTGCTCGCCGTGTTCGGGCTGGCCGTGCGGGCCAACCTGTTGCTGATCGAGGAGATCCGTTGGCGTGAACGTGACTTCAGCGACGACTCCTGGACCGACAAGGTGCTGCGAGGCGCCCGCGCCCGACTGGGGCCGGTTGGTGCCTCTGCCGCCGCCCTGACGTTCCTCGCGCTGCCCTTCGTCGCACTGGGGACGCGCCCAGGGTTCGAGGTCTTGCATCCGATGGCCGTGACCATGATCGGCGGTCTGGTGACCACGACGTTCGTGACCCTGTTCGTGCTTCCGTCGCTCTACCTGCACGTCATGGAGGAGGAGCGCGCCGAGCCGGGCGAACGAGCACCGACCGAGCCGACACGCAGTTCCGAGGAACCACGTGTCATCCAGCAGCGAGGTTCGGACTACGTCGTCACCCGTACCGAGATCGCGGAGTCGTGACATGGCCCGCAACTCGGGTGCGCGCCGACTGATCGGTCTCGCATCGATCGTCCCGCTGGTCGTCGTGAGCCTTGTCGGGTGCAAGGAGGTCGAGACCACCAAGGCAGCCGGGTACCAGCCGGCCACGGTCGAGGAACTCGACGACGGGGGAGTCGTGGTGACCTTCACGCAGGAGGGTGCAGACCGCCTCGGACTGGAGACGGCGTCGGTCCGCCGGAAGGGACCTGACGTGGTGGTGCCGTACGCGGCGTTGATCTACGACCCCACCGGCGCTGCCTGGGTCTACCGCACGGACGGCGGACTCGTCTACCAGCGGGTCGAGGTCGTGGTCGACCGGGCGATCGGCGACCGGGCGTACGTCTCGGACGGTCTCGACGAGGGTGCCGAGGTCGTCACGACCGGTTCCACCGAGGTGTATGGCGCCGAGCTCGGCATCGATGGGAGCCACTGACGTGATTGACATGGACAGCCGCGAGGGCCGGGAGCCCGGGACCGCGTGCGCAAGGACGCGACAGAGGGGGCAGCTGCGATGATGCGCTGGATTGTGGGGAAGAGCCTGGAGTTCCGGTGGCTCGTCATCTTTGCCGCGACGGCCGCGTTGGTGTTCGGCGCGGCGCAGGCCCAGCAGACCAAGGTCGACGTCTTCCCTGAGTTCGCACCGCCACGGGTGGAGATCCAGACCATCGCTCTCGGCAACTCGTCCAACGAGGTCGAGCAGCTGATCACCGTCCCGATCGAGGAGCAGCTGAACGGCATCGAGGGCCTCGACGAGATGCGCTCCAAGTCGGTGGCCCAGCTGTCGTCGATCACGCTGATCTTCGAACGGGGCACGGACGAGCTACGGGCCCGGCAGCTGGTCTCCGAGCGGATCAGCCAGATCACCGCGACCCTGCCGACCTGGGCCAGCCCTCCGTTCATGATGCCGGCGCTCTCGGCGACCAGCAGGATCATGAAGATCGGCATGTCCTCCGACAAGTACGACCTGATCGACCTGTCGACCATCGCCTACTGGAAGATCAGGTCCCGGTTGCTGCGGGTGCCCGGTGTGGCCCAGGTGGCGATCTGGGGGGAGCGACTGCCGCAGCGGCACGTCCAGGTCGACCCGAAGCTGCTCGACAAGCACGATGTCACCCTGCAGCAGGTGATGGACTCCGCAGCGAACGCGCTCGACGCCGGCCTGCTGAAGTACTCCGACGGCGCCGTCGTCGGCACCGGCGGGTTCGTCGAGTCCGGTGGCGACCGCTTCAACATCCGTCTGGTGCAGCCGATCACCGGTCCCGAGCAGCTGGCGGCGGTCCCTGTCGTCGAGCGCAACGGCAAGACCATCCGGCTCGCTGACGTCGGCAACGTCGTGGTGGACTCGGGGCCCATCTGGGGTGACGCGGTCATCAACGACGGCCAGGGGCTCATGCTCGTGGTCCAGAAGTTCCGCGGCGCCAACACGATGGAGGTGACGCGCGGAGTCGAGGACGCGATGGCCGCCATGGCTCCGGGGCTGCCCGACATCACCGTCGACACGACCATCTTCAGGCCCGCGACGTTCATCGAGCAGTCCATCGACAACCTGACGCGCGCGCTGCTCATCGGCGTGCTGCTGGTGATCCTGATCATCGTTGCGTTCCTGTTCGAGTGGCGGACCGCCTTCATCAGCCTCATCGCCATACCACTGTCGCTGGTGTCGGCGATCCTGGTGCTCGACATGACGGGGTCAACGGTCAACGTGATGATCCTGGCCGGCCTCGTCGTCGCCATCGGGGTCGTGGTCGACGACGCGATCATCGACGTGGAGAACATCGTCCGACGACTCAGACAGGCCCGTGCCGAAGGTCGAAAGGTCTCCACGCTCAGTGTGGTGCTGAATGCCTCTGTGGAGGTTCGCACGGCCATCACGTACGCCACCGTGATCAACATCATCGCGGTTGTTCCAGTGTTCTTCCTCGAGGGACTGTCGGGTTCGTTCTTCCGGCCCTTGGCGCTCTCGTACGGACTCGCGGTGCTGGTCTCGATGGTGGTTGCGCTGACGTTGACGCCGGCGCTCTGTCTGGTGATGCTGTCGCGCGGCCGCCTCGTGTTGCGGGAGTCGCCGCTGCTGCGGGTGCTGAAGCGCGGGTACCGCGGCATGCTCACGCCGTTGATGCGCCGCCCGGCACCCGCCATGGCCACGGCCCTGGTGCTGTCCGTCGCAGGTCTGGCAGCGTTCCCGACGCTGGGCAACCAGCTGCTGCCGAACTTCAAGGAACGCGACTTCCTCATGCACTGGCTGTCCCAACCGGGTACGTCGGTAGGGGAGGAGACGCGTATCTCGGTGCGGGCGTGCAAGGACCTCCAGGAGATCCCCGGCGTTCGCAACTGCGGATCTCACATCGGGCAGGCGCTGCTCGCCGACGAAGTGTACGGCGTCGACTTCGGCGAGAACTGGATCAGTGTCGACAAGTCCGTGGACTACGACGACACACTGGCCGCCGTGCAGCGGACCGTCGACGGGTACCCCGGCATCTACCGCGACGTGCAGACCTACCTGCGCGAGCGCATCAAGGAGGTGCTCACCGGGACGAGTGAGTCCATCGTGGTCCGCATCTACGGTCCCGACCTCGCCGTCCTGCGTGAGAAGGCCCACGAGATCGAGGCGGTGATCGCCGACGTCGACGGCGTGATCGACGCCCACGCCTCTCTGCAGACCGACCTTCCGCACATCGAGGTCGAGCCCGACCTGAGGGCAGCGCGGGAGTTCGGGCTCACGCCGGGTGACATTCGTCGGCAGGCCGCCACCTTGATCGCCGGAGAGGAGGTCAGTGACATCTACTCGGGTGGCCGGGCGTACGACGTCCACGTGACGGCGATCCCAACGGCCCGGGACAGCATCACCGACGTGGAGAACCTGCGGATCGACACTCCCGACGGCCGGCGCATCCGTCTGTCCGACGTGGCCGACGTCCGGGTGGCCCCGACCCCGAATGCCATCGAGCGCGAGCATCAGTCACGCCGGATCGACGTCGGGGCGAACGTCGAGGGCCGCGACCTGAGCTCTGTCGTCGACGAGGTCGAGGACAAGCTGGCCGGAGTTACCTTTGCGCAGGAGTACCACGCCGAGGTGCTGGGGGAGTCGACGGAGCTCAACGCCGCCCAGGACAAGCTCTTCCTGTTCGGCGGACTGGCGCTGCTGGCGATTCTGTTGCTGCTCCATGCCGCCTTCGCCAGCTTCCGGCTCGCGTTGCTGACCTTCCTGTTGCTCCCCATGGCGCTGGTCGGTGGTGTGCTTGCGGCGTACCTGACCGGTGGTGTGCTGTCCCTGGGTTCGCTGGTGGGATTCCTGGCGGTGTTCGGCATCGCGGCCCGAAACGGCATCTTGATGATCAGCCACTTCGAACGGCTGCAACGTGAGGACGGCGTGCCGTTCGGTCCGGAGCTCGTCCTACGGGGCGCCAGTGAGCGCTTGGCGCCGATCATGATGACGGCGCTGGCGACCGGTCTTGCGCTGGTTCCGCTGGCTGTGGCCGGCAGCATCCCCGGTCACGAGATCGAGCATCCGATGGCTGTGGTCATTCTCGGCGGACTGTTGACGTCGACGCTGCTGAACCTGTTCGTGCTGCCGTCGCTGTACCTCAGGTTCGGACGGGCTCGGCGGGACCGGCCCGAGCTGGCGATGGGCTAGGAGAGACCCGGGGCGGGGCGGCGGTCAGCGTGCGAGGGCGCGGACAGCCGCCCCGAAGGCCGGTGGCACCAGCTGAGCGCCGGGGACGATGAGACCGGCCGTGACCCGGTTGTTGCGCATCCACAGCAGCGACTCGGTGATCCAGCGGTAGCGACGGCTCACGCTCAGCCAGGTCCGTTCGTACGTCGCTGGGTCACCGGCGGTCACGGCCTCGACGAGGGCACGAGCCGACGCCAGCCCGACCGCGATGCCCTCTCCGGTCAGAGCGTCCACGTAGCCGGCCGCATCACCGACCAGCAGCACCCGACCGGCCACCCGGGCACGGCTGCGCTGCCGGAGGGGACCGGCGCCGCGGGTCGTGGTCACCGGGTCCCGGCCGCAGCTCAAGCGGGCCGCCAGCTCCGGAAAGGCCGCGAGCTGGTGCTCGAACGGCTCGCGGCGGCTCGTGAGCAGGGCCAGGCCGACCAGCTGGTCGCCGACGGGTGTCACGTAGGCCTCCAGGTCACGGCCCCAGTGCACCTCGACGAAGTCGGTCCAGGGTGGGACGGCGAAGTGCCGACGAAGACCGAAGCGCGGTCGCGTGGCGGGTGGCAGGGCGAGGCCGCTCAACCGACGTACTGCCGAGTGCAGCCCGTCGGCACCGACCAGGTAGCGCGCGGTCTGGCCACCCGCGCGCACCGAATCTGCGCTCTGCTCGACGGTGTCGACCGTGGCTCGCACGATCTCGACGCCGCGGTCGTTGACCGCGTCGACCAGGCAGGCCTGCAAGGTCGTACGCCGGACGCCGAGTCCGCTGGCAGCGATGAACCTGGCTTCGGCGGACCACGAACCGGAGACGTACCGGATGCCGCGGAAGGCGTGCCCCTCGGGCATGACACCGAGGTCGTGCAGGGCGGCCACGGCGCCGGGCATCAGCCCCTCGCCGCAGGCCTTGTCGACGGGGGTCGAGCGTGACTCCACCACGATGACCGAAAGTCCGGCCCGGTCGGCGTACAACGCGGTGGCGAGCCCGACCGGGCCGGCTCCCACGACGATGAGGTCACGCATGCGCCGCCTCGGGAGCGGCGGTCGCCAGCGCGGCGTTCTCGACGCGAATTCGTAGCGTCAGCAGGGCGGCATTGAGCACCGTGAAGGTCACGGCAGTGCCCCAGGCGGTGTGGACGAGCGGCAGGGCGACGCCCTCGAGCACGACCGCGACGTAGTTGGGGTGGCGGATCCATCGGTAGGGGCCGCCGCTGACGAGAGGTCGGGACGGAGCGACGATGACCCGGGTGTTCCACTGCTCGCCCAGCGTCGCGATGCACCACCACCGCAGCGCCATCGCCACCACCCCTATGGCCAGCATCGGCCAGCCGAGGAGGGGGACGAAGGGTCGGTCGGCGATCGTCGGCTCGACGAAGCAGCCCGCCAGCAGGGCGGCATGCAGCACCACCATGGCGGGGTAGTGGTTCGCGCCGTACTCCACTCCACCGCTGGCCCGCATCGCTTTCGCGTGCCGGGTGGAGATGACCAGCTCAGCCAGGCGTTCGACGCAGACCGCGAGCACGAGGAGCTGGTAGACCGTCATGGCCGCACCGCCGCTCCGGATCGTGTCACCATCGCAGCAGGACCAGCTCGGAGCAGAAGCCAGGCCCCATCGCCAGCAGCACCCCCGGCGACCCTGGCGGCAGGTCGCGCTGGTCGAGCGTGTCTCGCAGGACGTGCAGGACCGATGCGGACGAGAGGTTGCCGATCCGGTCGAGCGAGCGCCAGGTCAGGGCCAGCTCGTTGTCGACGAGACCGAGTGAGTCGCGCATGGCGTCGAGCACCTTGGGGCCGCCGGGATGGGCTACCCAGGCAGCGACGTCGTCGATCGAGAGGTCGTGGGACTTCAGGAACTGCCGGACGTCCTCACCGAGGTACTCGGTGACGAGGTCAGGGACCTCGGCACCGAGCACGATCTTGAGTCCGGAGCCGCCGATGTCCCAGCCCATGGCGCGTTGGGTGTCGGGATAGAGGTGCGCCACACTGTCGACGATGACGGGGCCGGGCTCGCCTCGGTCGTCGCCCACGGCCACGACGGCTGCTGCGCCGTCGCCGAAGAGACCGCTCGCGACCAGGTTGGCCGTGGACGGGTCGTCACGCTGCACGGTCAGCGAGCACAGCTCGACCGACAGCAGCACCCCGACAGCGCCGGGGTCACCACGCAACAGGTCGTGCAGACGGGCCAGCCCCGATGCGCCGGCAACGCAGCCGAGACCGAACAGCGGGATGCGACGGACGTCGGGGCGCAGACCGATCCTGGTGGCGATGCGGGCTTCGATCGAGGGGACGGCCGCCCCCGTCACGGTGGTGGAGATGACGTAGTCGACCTCGTCCGGTCGCACCCCGGCCTCGTCGAGGGCGCCGAGGATCGCCTGGCTGCCCAGGTCGACGGCGACCTGGATGAACGCGTCGTTGGCGGCCCCGAACCCGTCGAGCTCCGGATAGCGGTCGATCGGCAGTGCCAGGTGGCGCGTCGTCACGGAGGCGCTTCGGTGCAGTCGGCGTAGCAGGGCGTGCTTCGTGGCGGCTGCTGCCGGCCCGGCACCCAGGCAGTAGTCGGCGAACCGCTCGGTGATCTCGGCCTGGTCGTAGGCGTGCTCGGGGAGGACGGGGTGCACAGCCGCGATCCGAGTCATGCCGTCGAGCCTACGTGGAGTCGCCGGCGGCGGCTTCCGGTGTCGGCTGTCCGCTCAACGGACGGAGAATCGCCGCTCACCGCGTGGTGGCTCATCCTCGACCTCGATCGCAGCCACCCGCGCCGAGGGTGGACCGGTTCGACACCAGTCGACCAAGCGGAGTACGGCGTCGGGGGATCCCTCGAAGACAGCCTGCACGCTGCCGTCCGGCTCGTTGGACACCCAGCCGGTGACACCGGCCGCATCGGCCTCCCGCGAGCAGCTGTCGCGGAAGAAGACGCCCTGGACCCGGCCGTGCACGACGACCCTGCGGCGGATCGGGTCTCGGCTCACGAGAGCGCGGCCTCGAGGATCGCCTCGACGTGGATCGTCGTGGTCGGGAACTGAGTGAGCGTCGTGTCTCCCGGGCGGATCAGCAGCTCGATCTCGGTGCATCCGAGCACCAGAGCCTCGGCGCCGGACCGCTGGAGGCCGGCAGCGATCTGCAAGTAGCGGTCGCGGGACTGGTCCGAAATCACGCCGAGACAGAGCTCCTCGTAGATCACTCGGTGGACCTCATCGCGTTCCTCCTGGTCGGGCACGAGCACGTCGACACCGTGTCCGGCCATCCGGTCGTGGTAGAAACCGTCCTGCATCGTGAAGCCGGTCGCGAGCAGCCCGACGCGTCGGCGGCCGGCCCGGACGAGCGCGGCGGCCGTGGCGTCAACCAGGTGGACGAACGGGACCTCGATAGCGGCCTCGATCGGGGCGGCCACCTTGTGCATGGTGTTCGTGGCCAGCGCCACGAGCTCGGCCCCGGCAGTCGTGAGTCCCTTCGCTGCCGTCGCGAGCACCAGGGCGGCGTCGTCCCACCGCCCTTCGACCTGCATCGCCTCGATCGGGGCGAAGTCGACCGAGTGAACGATCACGGGTGCCGAGTGCAGGCCGCCGAGTCGGCGCGCAGCACTTTCGTTGAGCAGGCGGTAGTAGAGGGCGGTCGACTCCCAGCTCATGCCGCCCAGCAGCCCAATGGTGCGCACCTGGCCGAGCCTAGGGCCGGGCCGGACGCCCGCCAACCCTCCGAAGCCGTTGCACGCACCGACAGCGGGTCTCGCTCAGGAGGTGGCAGGAGACAGCGCCGGGGTACGTGGTGAGAAGGCGCGGATGAGCTCGTCGAGGATCGCCTGGTCGCCCTCGACGTGCACGCCGTCACGGCGGCCCTCGACGACGAGGTAGTAGAAGCTGTCGGGGTCAGCCTCGACGAGCAGGTCCAGGTCGTCGACGATGCCGGGTACGACCTCGCCGTCGACGAGCGAGGCCTCGTCCGTACCGATCCGGAAGCCGATCCGGGCGCCCGGAGACACCGGAGACAGGCCCAGGTCGAGCGCGTGCTGGAGCCAGTTGCTGTTGAGGACCTCGGCCGGCGGGGGTCCGATGAGCCGGGCGCCGAACCGGGCGAGCTCGTGCAGCACCGGGCGCAGCAGCCGGCCCTCATCGGTCAGCTCGTAGACGGTCGAGGCGGCCGGCGGCGGGAGACGGCGCTTCTCGATGAGCCCGTTCGTCTCGAGCTCCTTGAGGCGGGCAGCCAGGACGTTGGTGCCGATCCCGGGCAGGCTGTCGACGAGGTCGGTGTAGCGCTTCGGGCCGTAGAAGAGCTCGCGCACCACCAGCAGCGTCCAGCGCTCGCCGACGAGCCCCAGCGAGTGGGCGATCGGGCAGTACTGGTCGTAGGTCTTCATTACTTTCTAGTTTGCATCGGGCACTACAGAATTGCAAATTAATCACTTGTCTTTTGAAAGTAGCGGCTGTAACTTCGGAAGCCGTCGCTCTTCAAGAGAAAGTTTTCAAGCCATGATCACCTCGCCTCACCTCAAATGGTTCGGGCTGGCACTGCTCAGCGCGGTGCAGTTCATGGTGGTGCTCGATGTCGCCATCGTGAACGTCGCGCTGCCCTCGATCCAGACGGACCTGAACTTCTCGCAGGCCAACCTCCAGTGGGTGATCAGCGCCTATGCGCTGGTCTTCGGAGGCTTCCTCCTGCTCGGCGGCCGGACCGCCGACATCCTCGGCCGACGGCGGGTCTTCGTCGGCGGCATCCTCGTCTTCACGCTCGGCTCGTTGCTGTGCGGCCTGGCCTGGTCGGAGCCCTCGCTGATCGGGTCCCGCGCTCTCCAGGGCCTGGGCGCCGCTGCGATCTCGCCGGCTGCCCTATCGATCCTGATGACGTCCTTCAAGGAGGGGCGTGACCGCAACATCGCGCTGGGAGTCTGGGGCGCCGTCGGTGGCTTCGGCGCCGCGGCCGGAGTCCTGCTCGGGGGCGTGCTCACGGACTCGCTGTCCTGGGAGTGGATCTTCTTCGTCAACATCCCCGTGGGGCTCGTCGCGCTGGGACTGATCCCTGTGCTGCTCAGCGAGAGCAGCGACTCGCGCGTGCGTGGCTTCGACACCCTCGGCGCGGCCTTGATCACCGCGGGGCTCAGCACGCTGGTGCTGGCCATCACGCAGGGCAACGAGTGGGGCTGGGGTGCCGCGAGGACGCTCGGCACGTTCGTGGTCGCTGCGGTGCTGCTCGTCGGCTTCGTCCGCCGTGAGCGTCGGGTCGCGGAGCCGTTGATGCGGTTCGGCATCCTGCGGACGCGGACGGTCCTCGGAGCCAACGTCGCGGGCTTCATCCTGGGGACGGCGCTGTTCTCGATGTTCCTGATGCTGACCCTGTACATGCAGGAGGTGCTCGGCTACTCGGCGATGAAGACCGGGTTCGCCTACCTGGCGGTGGCCGGCACGTCGATCATCTGGGCGAACGTCGCAGCCGCGCTTGTCGGTCGGGTCGGCGTACGTCCCCTGATCGCCGCCGGGATGGCCCTGTTGTCGACGGGGTTGCTGTGGTTCACCAGGATCGACGTCGGCGACTCCTATGCGACGGCGCTGCTGCCCGGCTTCCTGGTCGTGGCGCTCGGCATGGCGTTGTGCTTCGTGCCGATCTCGATCGCCGCGCTGGCCGGCGTACGTCAGGAGGAGGCCGGACTCGCGTCTGGTCTGATCAACACGTCGCAGCAGATCGGCGGAGCCGTGGGTATCGCGCTGCTGTCGTCGATCGCTATCTCGGCGACCAACGACAAGCTCGCGTCGGGGGTCCCGGTGCCGGACGCGCTGGTGTCTGGCTTCCAGGCTGCGTTCTGGGTGGGGGCGGCGATCGCCGCCGTCGGCTTCGTGGCAGCGCTGGTCCTGGTGCGCGACGAGGAGCTGGCGCCGATCGTGCTGCCGGAGCCGGAGCCGGAGCCGGAGCCCGTGCTCGACGCAGTCTGACCGGTCGATGACCACAGGTCGTGCCGGCGTGGGCGTTGCGGGGGAACGTCCACGCCGGCACGCCGGTCACGTGGTGGGGGCTGGCACCAGCTCGGCGGTGACGACGAGCCGGTCGTCGTCGTCCTCGCGCGGCGTCAGGACGACGTCACCGACGATACGACCCGCGGCCTTGAGATCGCCCAGTCCGCGTTCGACCAGAGTCAGCCGGGCGGCCGGACCCGTGATCGTGGCGGCCGAGACCTCGGTGCGCATCGACACCTTGGCGGTCGACTTCGCGCCGCGGAGGCCGGCCAGCGCCTCGGCCACCGCGACCAGCAAGTCGGGGTCCTGCGGGACGCTGGGCAGGTCGTCATCCTGGACCGGCCACGGAGCGCGGTGGATCGACCCGGTGTTGGACCACGACCACACCTCCTCGGTGACGAAGGGGAGGAACGGCGCGAGCAGCCGGAGCTGTACGGACAAGGCCGCCGTGAGGGCCACCCGGGCCGAGTTGGCCGCGTCGTCACCCCGTCCGCCGTACGCGCGCTCCTTGACCAGCTCGAGGTAGTCGTCGCAGAACGTCCAGAAGAACTTCTCGGCCGTCTCGAGGGCGGAGGTGTAGTCGTAGGCCTCGAAGGCGCGGGTCGTCTCCTTGATGACCTGGCGAAGCCGCCGGATCATCGCCAGGTCGACCGGATCGGTGATGCTCATCGTGTCGCCCTGCGCCGCTCCCATGCTGAGCACGAACTTCGACGCGTTCAGCACCTTCATCGCCAGCTTGCGACCGACCTTCAGCGGCTTCTCGTCGAACGCGGAGTCCTGCCCGGGCCGGAGCGACGCCGCGCGCCAGCGGATGGCGTCTGACCCGTACTGCTCCAGCAGCTCCGCGGGCGTGGTCACGTTGCCCTTGGACTTGGACATCTTCTTGCGGTCGGGATCCAGGACGAACCCGGAGATCATCGCGTGCCGCCACGGGGCGACGCCGTGCTCGAAGTGCGAGCGCACGACCCGGGAGAACAACCAGGTGCGGATGATGTCGTGTGCCTGTGTGCACAGGTCCATCGGGAAGACCCGCTCGAACAGATCCGAGTCCTGCTCCCAGTGACCACCGATCTGCGGGGTGAGGGACGACGTCGCCCAGGTGTCCATGATGTCGGTGTCGCCGACGAACCCGCCGGCCTTGCCCCGCTGTGACTCGTCGTACCCGTCGGGGACATCGGTCGACGGGTCGACCGGGAGCCGGTCCTCGCTGGCGACGAGCATGTCGTCGTGGCGGATCTCGCCCTCGACGTCCACGCGGTACCAGACCGGGAACGTCACGCCCGAGAAGCGCTGGCGCGAGATCAGCCAGTCGCCGTTGAGACCTTCGACCCAGTTCGTGTAGCGGTGCTCCATGTAGGGCGGGGTCCAGGTGAGCTCGTGCCCCCGGTCGACGAACGCCTGGCGCAGCTCGGCCTCGCGACCGCCGTTGCGGATGTACCACTGCCGGGTCGCCACGATCTCGAGCGGCTTGTCGCCCTTCTCGTAGAAGTTGGCCATCCGGGTCGTCGGTGTCGGTTCGCCGTCGAGGTCGCCGGAGTCGCGCAGCAACGTGACCATGGCTTCTCGGCTGCTGAACATTGTCTTGCCGGCGAGCTCGGCGTACGCCGCCTGACCGGTTGCGTCGGTGATCCAGACCGGGGCCTCGCGCTGGATGCGGCCGTCCCGCCCGATGATGACCCGCACAGGGAGCTGCAGCTCACGCCACCACTGGACGTCCGTCAGGTCGCCGAACGTGCAGCACATCGCGATGCCGGCGCCCTTGTCCGGCTCGGCCATGGGGTGAGCCAGCACCGGCAGCTCGACACCGAAGAGGGGCGAGCGGACCGTGGTGCCGAAGAGGGGCTTGTACCGCTCGTCGTCGGGGTGGGCGATCAGCGCCACACAGGCTGCGACGAGCTCTGGGCGGGTCGTCTCGACGTGGATCGGGCCGCCATCTCCGTGGAAGACGATCCGGTGGTAGTGACCGGGATACTCGCGTGCCTCGAGCTCTGCCTGGGCGACCGCGGTCTGGAACGTCACGTCCCACAGCGTCGGCGCCTCAGCCTTGTACGCCTCACCCCGGGCCAGGTTGCGGAGGAAGCCGCGCTGGGAGATGGCGCGAGCCTCGGTGCCGATCGTCGTGTAGAGGTAGGACCAGTCGACCGACAGGCCGAGGGTCCGGAAGAGCTCCTCGAACGCGACCTCGTCGATGGAGGTGAGCTGTTCGCAGAGCTCGATGAAGTTTCCCCGGCTCACTGGAACCTGACGCTTGGGATCGGGCTTCTCGGGCAGGGTGAAGTCGGCGTCGTACGGGAGCGACGGGTCACAACGCACGCCGTAGAAGTTCTGCACGCGGCGTTCGGTGGGCAGGCCGTTGTCGTCCCAGCCCATCGGGTAGAAGACCTCCTTGCCGCGCATCCGCTGGAAGCGCGCGATGAGGTCTGTCTGGGTGTAAGAGCAGACGCTGCCGAAGTGCAGAGTGCCCGACACGGTCGGGGGAGGCGTGTCGATCGAGTAGATCTCGTCGCGGGTCTTGCTGCGGTCGAAGGCGTAGACCTGCTGGTCGTCCCAGGCCGCCGACCACTTGGCCTCGAGACCCTCCAGCGCCGGGCGCTCAGGTACGACGGCCGCGGTGGGGGCGGCCGTCGTGTCAGGAGCGTTCGGGCGGAGGGTGTCAGTCATAGCCGGAAATCTTACGTGCCACGCCAGCGGCATCGCGAACCCATTCCCAACTCGACATTGTTCTAGTACGATGCGAACTATGCTCGTCCGCGTCGACCCCGACAGCCCGATCGGGCTCGCCGAGCAGATCGCGGGTCAGATCAGAGGGGCGCTCGTGGCCGGTGAGATCGAGGCGGGGGAGCGGTTGCCACCGGCCCGTGAGCTGGCCGCGGGTCTCGACGTCAACATGCACACCGTCCTCCGGGCGTACTCCGCCTTGCGCGATGAGGGCCTGATCGATGTGCGACGGGGCCGTGGCGCGCAGGTACGCGCCGGCATCGACCTCGGCGTCACCGAGCTCGAGCAACAGATCGATGAGCTGTTGCGGTCCGCCGGGCGGCTCGGCATGTCACGCGACCAGTTGGCCGCCCGGATCACGGGGGAGACCACATGACAGACGATGTGCCTCGTTCGAGGCTGTTGATCGCTCTGACGCTGATGGCCGCCGCTCCGGTAACCGTGGCGCTCACGTATCTCTTCGTCCGCGGCACCCTGCCGGACCGCATCCCCCACGACCCGAGCCTGTGGTCGACGATGTCGTCTCCCGAACGGCCGGCATCAGTGGCGGTGTCCGGACTGGTTTGGGGCGTGGTCGCGATCGGTGCCGTGATCACGATGTATCTCGCAGGTTTCAAAGCCAGTGCGGGATATCCGTGGATGGCCGGCGCGACATTCGTGTCGTGGTTCATGGCAGCGCCGGTCGTGGCGACGCTGATCGCGTCGAGTGGCGCATCCAGCTATGAGGCCGCCGTCGGCAGGTGGTGGGCGTTTCCGATCGAGATCCTGCTCGTGTTGGCCACGGGCTCTTACGCGCACAACGTGATCCGAACTGTCCCGATCTACGACAGCAACCTGCCGACGCCGGGCTCACCACTGCACCTCACGGACTCGGAGCGTGCGGTTTGGAGCGGAACCGCATGTTCGAGGCCGGCTTTTGCGCTGGCCATGATGGTGTTGGCCGTGTCCGCGGCTCTGACGCTGGTGTGGCCGGTCCTCGTGATCGCCGCCATCTTTGCCTTCGGAGCCGCCGAGACCAGCAGGGTCCGCGTGCGAATCGATGGCAACGGTGTGCACCCACGATCGCGATGGCTGAGGTCCCGAGGCAGAGACATCCCCCTCGGAGCCATCGCGTCGGCGGTGGTGACGAACCATCTCACGGCCTGGCAGGAGTACAGCCGCGTGGACTGGGAGAAGAAGGATCCGGAGGTGACGCAGTTCCGGGTGCGACCGGGGCCGGCGCTGTCGCTCATGCTGCACAGCGGAGGGCGCCACTCGATCTCCCTCGACCACGCTGATGAGGCTGCAGACGTCGTCAACGCGTTGGTCGCCCGCCATCGGCGCCTGACGCACGCTGCTCCGGCGGCTGCAGAGTCGGGACCGGAGCGTCGATAGACTTCCCCGCACGATGCCCACCTCCCCTGAATCGTCGGCAGCAGCCGACTCCGACGAGCTGTTCCGCGAGGTCGAACACGCCCTGCTCAGCCGGTGGCCCGAGACCAAGCTCGACCCGTCACTCGACCGGATCGCCGCGCTCTGCGACCTGCTCGGCCAGCCGCAGCGGGCCTACCCCGTCATCCAGCTCACCGGCACCAACGGCAAGACCACAACCGCGCGGATGGTCGACACGCTCGTCCGGGGCCTCGGCCTGCGCACCGGCCGGTTCACCAGCCCGCACGTGGAGTCGATGACCGAGCGCATCAGCATCGACGGTGAGCCGTTGACCAGGCAGCGGTTCGCCGAGGTCTACGAAGAGGTGCTGCCGTACGCCGCCATCATCGACCGCTCCGGCGGGATCTCGATGTCGTTCTTCGAGCTCGTGACGGCCATGGCCTTCGCCGCGTTCGCCGACGCGCCGGTCGACGTCGGAGTCATCGAGGTGGGCATGGGCGGGACCTGGGACGCGACGAACGTCGCCGATGCGGCCGTCGGCATCATCACGCCCATCGGCGTCGACCACGAGCGCTATCTCGGCGACACGCCGGCTGACATCGCCGTCGAGAAGGCCGGCATCCTCAAGTCCGGCACCGTGGGCATCATCGCGCAGCAACCCGTCGAGGCAGCCGAGGTGCTGCTGCGCCATGCGGCTCAGGTCGGGGCCACGGTCGCGCGGGAAGGACTGGAGTTCGGCGTCCAGGAGCGAGTGCCTGGTGTGGGTGGCCAGATGGTGACGTTCCAGGGGCTGCGAGCGACGTACGACGAGGTGTTCCTGCCGCTGCACGGCGCCCACCAGGCGCACAACGCGGCCTGTGCACTGGCCGCGGTCGAGTCCTTTGCCGGCGGTGCTGGCGCGGAGGGCGGCCTCGACCTCGAGCTCGTGCGGCAGGCGTTCGCGCAGGTGACGTCCCCCGGTCGGCTGGAGGTCGTACGACGCTCGCCCACGGTCGTCCTCGACTCGGCGCACAACCCGCACGGCGCCCGGGCGAGCGCCGAAGCCGTGCAGGAGGCGTTCGTGTTCAACCCACTCATCGGCGTGGTCGGGGTGATGGCCGACAAGGACGTCGAAGGGGTGCTCGAGGCCTACGAACCGGTGATGTCGCACATCATCTGTACGCAGAACTCCACGTCCCGGGCGCTGGCGGCCGAGACGCTGGCAGACATCGCCCGCGGCATCTTCGGGGCGGACCGGGTCGACGTACAGACGCGACTGGACGACGCTATCGAGGCCGGGATCGGGATGGCGGAGGACTCCGGCGGCGAGGGTTTCGCGCTCGGCGGGGGAGGTGTCCTCGTCACCGGGTCGGTGATCACCGCCGGTGAGGCGCGCTCGTTGCTGGGTGGAGGCCGCTGATGCGATCGCCCCGTCGGATGATGTGCGCGTCCGTGCTCGGTTTCGAGTGCGTCGCGCTGGGACTCATGACGCCGGTGCTGATCACGGTCGAGGACGTCTCGACCGCGGCGGCAGTGGTGATCGGGGTCGGGCTGGCGGTGGCGGCCCTGGTCGTCGCCGGACTGCTGCGCTTCGAGTGGGCGTACTACCTCGGCTTCGCGATCCAGGTCGCGGCGTTGGCCGTGGGCTTCGTGCTGCCGGTGATGATCGTGCTCGGACTGGTCTTCGGTGCGCTGTGGACCACGGCGTACGTGCTCGGGCGCAAGATCGAGGCCCAGCAGGCTGGATTCGCCGCGGGGTCGGGCCGCGGCTGAGCCTCGCAGGTCGAGTACGCCGCCTCGGTCCGGCCTGGTTAGGCTGCACGCCATGACTCAGCGCTCGCTCGTCCTCCTCAAGCCCGACACCGTTCGACGTGGGCTGGTGGGGCAGGTGCTGTCCCGGTTCGAGGCGAAGGGCCTGGCAATCGTGGCGATGGACCTGCGGCACATCTCGGGCGAGCAGGCCGACCGGCATTACGCCGAGCACGTCGACAGGGACTTCTACCCGCCACTGCGCGACTTCGTGACGAGTGGTCCGATGGTCGCGCTCGTGGTCGAGGGCGACGAGGCGGTCGAGGTCGTCCGCGCGCTGAACGGTGCGACCGACGGCCGCAAGGCTGCTCCCGGCACGATCCGTGGTGACTGGTCGCTGTCCAACCGCGAGAACCTCGTCCACGGCTCCGACTCTCCCGAGTCCGCCGCCCGCGAGATCGCCCTCTGGTTCCCCGACCTCTGACCTCGTTGAACCGTGAGTTGTGGCCCCTTGAACCGTGAGTTGTGGCCCCTTGAACCGTGAGTTGTGGCCCCTTGAACCGTGAGTTGTGGTTGCTTGAGCCGCGAGGCCTAACGCTCAGTTGCTCGACGGGGTTGCCGCCACGGCCACCACCTCGACCAGCTGGTCGGGATACCCCAGCACGGACACCCCAAGAGCGTGCTGGGCGCATCGTCGTCGCCGAAGCATGCCGCGACCTCTTGTGCCACACGGCCACCAGGTCAGCGCGCGACGACGAGGCGACATACACCGTGGTCTTGAGGACGTCCGTGGTGACCGCGCCAGAGGCCCGCAGCGTCACGTCGAGGTTCTGCAACGTGCGACGGGCCTGCGTGACGAAGTCACCGGGCGCGACAGTGTTGCCGTCTGCGTCGAGGGGGCAAGCGCCAGCAGTGAACACGATGCGCGACCTGGTGTCGACAGCGGACGCGTAGGCGTACTCGACACGGTCGGTGAGGTCAGGGCTTCGAAGCAGGATTACCGGCGAGGGCTCAGAACGAGGCGCGTGCACACCTTAGGCGCACGCTGTTGACGTCGGCCACCGCTTAAACGCCACCACAACTCACGGTTCGAGGAGCCACAACTCACGGTTCAAGGGACCACAACTCATCGGTTCAAGGGACCACAACTCACGGTTCAACGACTGGGGCGGTTGGGGACAAAGTTACGGTCGTGTCGAAGTGTCTCCCTCATCTGAGGGACTGCTCGACCTAGCCTGAACTCGCGGTGGCGACAGCCTCCGAGCTCGGGTGTCCCTCAGTGACGTCCCGGTGCGCGGCGGCCGCCTGGACGACAAGGGAGCGGAAGGGACCGGCAAACCCGATGGCAAGCAACATCATCGGCCGCGACATGGCGGTCGATCTGGGTACCGCCAACACGCTCGTCTACGTCCGGGGTCGCGGCGTCATGCTCAACGAGCCGTCGGTCGTGGCCATGAACGCCCAGACCCGCGAGATCCTCGCCGTCGGCGCCGAGGCCAAGCGGATGATCGGGCGTACGCCGGACAGCATCACGGCGATCCGGCCGCTCAAGGACGGTGTCATCGCCGACTTCGAGGCCACCGAACAGATGCTCCGCTTCTTCATCCGCCGGGTCCACCGACGTCGCTCCTTCGCCAAGCCCCGGCTGGTCGTCTGCGTGCCCTCAGGCATCACCCCGGTCGAGCAGCGCGCGGTCAAGGAGGCCGGGTACCAGGCCGGCGCCCGCCGCGTCTACATCATCGAAGAACCCATGGCGGCCGCCATCGGTGCCGGGCTCCCTGTGCACGAGGCCACCGGCAACATGGTCGTCGACATCGGCGGCGGCACCACCGAGGTGGCGGTCATCAGCCTCGGTGGCATCGTCACGAGCCGTTCGATCCGCACGGCCGGTGACGACCTCGACCAGGCGATCATCACGTGGATGAAGAAGGAGTACTCCCTGATGCTGGGGGAGCGCACGGCCGAGGAGATCAAGATCGCCCTCGGCTCGGCCTTCCCGCTGCCCGACGAGCCGGAGGCCGAGATCCGCGGTCGCGACATGGTCAGTGGTCTGCCGCGCAACGTCGTCATCTCATCCGCCGAGGTCCGCCAGGCCGTCGAGGAGCCGGTGCACGCGATCATCGACGCGGTGCGGTCCACGCTCGACCAGACGCCGCCAGAGCTCGCCGGCGACATCATGGACCGCGGCATCGTGCTCACCGGTGGCGGCGCCCTCCTCCGGGGGCTCGACGAGCGGCTCCGCCACGAGACAGGTATGCCGATCCACGTGGCCGACGGTCCGCTCGACTCGGTCGCACTCGGCGCGGGCAAATGTGTCGAGGAGTTCGAGGCTCTGCAGCAGGTGCTCGTCTCCGAGCCGAGGCGCTGATCATGGCTCCCGATCCCGGAAGGTCGCGAACCTTGCTGGGCCTGCTGGTCCTGGCCTCCGTCACGATCATCACGTTGGACGCCCGCCACGAGACCGAGGCGTCGCCCGTCGACCCCTTGCGGTCAGCGGTCGGCTCGGTGATCGGCCCGGTCGAGCGCACGGCGACCGATGCGTTGCGCCCGTTCACCAACATTCCCGACCACTTCCGCACCGTCGACGGTCTGCGCAGCGACAACGCCGCACTCAGCGAGGCCAACAAGCAGCTCACGCTCCAGCTCCGGGCTGCGCAAGCCAACGTGCACCGGTCCACCGAGATGGACGGGATCTCGGCGCTGGCTGACACCTCGGGCTTCGACGTCGTACCGGCTCAGGTGATCGGCTTCGCGTCCGCGCAGTCCTTCTCGCGCACGGTCACGATCGACGCCGGTACGGCGGACGGGGTGGTTCCGGACCTCACCGTCATCAACGCCGACGGCCTCGTCGGCCGCGTCCTCGAGGCCACCGGCCACACCGCCACCGTCCTGCTGATCGTCGACCGCAAGTCGACGGTCGGCGGCCGGCTGGGCGAGTCCATGGAGCTCGGGTTCCTCGATGGCGACGGCAGCCTGTCCGGTGGCGGATCCCTCGCCCTGAGCCTCGTCGACCACACCACGTCCCCGCAGGTGGGAGATGAGGTCGTCAGCTGGGGCTCCCGCAACAACGCACCGTACGTCGCCGGGGTGCCGATCGGGCGCGTCGTCAGCGTGCACTCATCACCGGCCGAGCTGACCGAGACCGCGGCGGTGGACCCCTACGTCGACTTCTCCGCCCTCGACGTGGTGGCCGTGGTCACCCGGGCTCCGCATCGATCCACCGACCAGGCCCGCGGTGCGGTGGAGACCAACGCCGGCAGCGCCACCGGGGGAGGTGGCCGATGAACGCCGGCCTCCGGCTCGTCGCCGTGGCCGCGCTCGTCGTGCTCACGGTCACGCTTCAGATCAGCACGTTCAGCCACTTCGCGATCGACGATGTCGTGCCCGACCTGGCACTGCTCCTGGTCATCGCGGCTGCGCTCGTCCGCGGACCCGACTACGCCGCGCTGGTCGGCTTCTGCGCCGGGTTGGTCCTCGACCTGGCACCGCCCGCCGACCACACCGCCGGAAGGTGGGCGCTCTCGCTGGTGATCGTCGGCTACCTCACCGGCCTGGTCAAGGGCGAGGCGACCCACGCCCTGAGCACGATCATGACGGTGGCCGCGGGCGCCTTCATCGGTACCTCGGTCTTCGCACTGACCGGGCTGGTCCTGCGCGACCCGGGGGTGTCGGTGAGCAGCGCCCTGGAGGTGGTGCCGGTCGCTGTGCTCTACGACGTGGTGCTGACACCATTGGTCATCCCGCTGGTGCTGATCCTGTTCCGCCGCCTCGAACCGGCGGAGCGCTGGTGAGCGGCGCGGAGACCCGATGCTGAAGACCCGGTCCCGGCTGCGCCTGCTAGTCGTCCAGGTGATGGTGCTGTCGCTTTTCATCACGCTGTTCGCCCGCCTCTGGTACATCCAGGTCGTCGGCGGCGAGGGTTACCAGGCGGCCGCGCAGGACAACGCGGTCCGCGACATCGAGGTGCCGGCACCGCGCGGTCTGATCGTCGACGCGATGGGTCGTCCGCTGGTCGCCAACCGCACCTCGTGGGTCGTCACCGTCGACCGTGACGTGCTGCAGAAGCTCGGCGACACGACCAGCAACGCGGTGCTCGCGCGACTGGCCAACCGGTTGGGGCTGACCCAGAACGAGCTCGAGCGGCGTACGAAGACGTGCGGTGAGGACGGCGCCGCGAAGCCCCCGCTGTGCTGGAACGGGTCGCCGTACGAGCCGGTGCCGGTGGCCGAGGACGTCACGCAGTCACTGGCGGCCAGCATTCTCGAGCAGAGCGAGGACTACCCGGGCATCACCGCCGCGCCCAGCAAGGTGCGGGCCTACCCGTCGCCGTTCGGGATCAACGCCGCCCAGGTGCTCGGCTACATCTCGCCCATCACCGAGAAGGAGCTGACCAAGGCCGAGAACGACGGTGACACGACCGTCAGCCCGCTGTCACTGGTCGGTCGCTCCGGACTCGAGTCGGAGTACGACAGGTACCTGCGGGGTCGGACCGGGGTGCAGAAAGTCGCTGTCGACTCGATGGGCCGTGTGCTCGGGCACGACGGGCGGGTCGCACCCAAGCCGGGCGACACGCTCGTGACGAGCATCGACGCGAAAGTGCAGTTCGTCGTCGAGAAGGAGCTGCAGCGTTCGATCATGGTGGCCCGGCAGACCACCGACCCGGTGACGAACCGCAAGTACGTCGCCGACTCGGGTTCGGTCGTGGTGCTGGACGCGCAGAACGGCCGCGTGGTCGCAATGGCCAGCTACCCGACGTACGACCCGGACCTGTGGGTCGGCGGCATCTCGTCCGGCGACCTCGAGCGGCTGTACAGCGCGTCCGCGAACACCCCCCTGCTGAGCCGGCCGATGCAGGGCCTGTTCGCACCGGGGTCGACGTTCAAGCCGTTCACCACGGCTGGCGCGCTCACCCACGGTTACAGCACCAGTGACCGGCTGGACTGCTCGTCGAGCCTCACCGTCGGGAGCCGCGTCTTCAAGAACTACGAGTCCGCGGCGTACGGGCCGCTCAGCTTCGCTCAGGCGCTGCAGCTCAGCTGCGACACGTTCTTCTACCGGATCGCCTACGCGAAGTGGCTCGCCTCCGGAGCGAACGACCACAACGTCCACATCAAGGACGACCTCGTCGAGAACGCCAAGTCCTTCGGCTTCGGCAGCAAGACCGGCATCGACCTGCCGGGCGAGGTGAGCGGTCGCATCGCCGACCGGAAGTGGAAGCTGGCCTACTGGAAGGCCAACAAGAGCTACTACTGCGCCCTCGGCAAGAAGGCGGGCTCGGACTTCCTGCACGTGTTCGCCCGCGAGTTCTGTACGGACGGCTACCGCTACCGCGCCGGTGACGCGGTGAACTTCGCCATCGGGCAGGGCGACACGGTCCTCACTCCGCTGCAGCTCGCGGTCGCGTATGCCGCGATCTCCAACGGCGGCACGCTCTGGGAACCCCGGGTTGCCAAGGCCGTGGTCAATGCGAAGGGCCGGGTGGTCAAGCGGATCCCCGCCAAGGCCAAGGGTCACGTGCCGGTGCCGATGAAGGACCTGCGTTACATCGACCAGGCGCTGCTGGGGACCGCCAAGGTGGGCACGATGGCGTGGAAGATGGTTGGCTTCCCGCTCGACAAGGTGCACGTCCGGTCCAAGACCGGAACGGCCGAGGTCTACGGCAAGCAGACCACGTCCTGGGTCGCCAGCTACGACAAGAAGTACGTCGTCATCATGCAGATCTCCCAGGGCGGAACGGGATCGGGAACCTCCGGCGACTCCGTCCGCAAGATCTGGGAGGCCCTCTACGGCGTGCGCGGCGAGAAGGTCGACATCGCCAAGGCAGCGGAGCCGGGCGCGCGGCCGCCGGTCGGGCTGCCGGTGTTCCGGAAGGACGGCGAGATCACCCCGCCGGTCCTCAGGTCACCCACCCGCCGTTATGACGCCCGGCCGGGTCCGTCGGCCTCCGCGTCGGCCTCCGGGTCAACGACGGGATCGACCGGTCGAGACCGGAGAGGCCCGCCATGGTGATGACCGCCCCGGTGGCGACGAACCGGACGACTCGTCGGGTGAACGTGACGGAGCGCCGGTCCACCTGGCGCCGTCTGGACTGGGCGCTCGTGACCTCGGCCGCGGCGCTGCTGGTGACCGGCACGATGCTCGTGTGGTCTGCCACCGCGGGCAACGACGCGCTGACGGCGGGGGACCCGACGGCGTACGTCTCGAAACACGTCATCAACGTCGCGATCGGCCTCGCGCTGGCCTTCCTCGTCGCCGCGACCGACCACCGGTGGGTGCGACTGTGGGCGCCGCTCGTGTATGCCGGTGCCGTCATCGGGCTGGCCTTGGTGCTGTCGCCCGTCGGCGCGGTGATCAACGGGTCGCGATCGTGGATTCTGATCGGCGGCATGTCGATCCAGCCGGCCGAGTTCGCGAAGCTCGGCGTCGTGGTGGGCCTGGCGCTCGTGCTGGCGGAGAAGACGGAGTACCGCAGGGGACTCTCGCAGCTGCGCGACCGGGACGTCGTGGCTGCCCTACTGATCGTGGCGGTCCCGGCAGCGCTGATCATGGCGCAGCCCGACCTCGGCACGATGCTCGTGCTGACCGTGACCGTGTTCGGACTACTGGCGGTGGCGGGGACGCCCAAGCGCTGGCTGTTCGGAATGGCGGGCGCGGCGCTGCTGGCGGCGTTCGCCGCCCTCCAGCTCGGTGTGCTGCAGGGCTACCAGCTGCTGCGGTTCGAGGCGTTCATCGACCCGACGCTCGACCCGCGTGGGGCCGGCTACAACACGACTCAGGCCCGGATCGCGATCGGCAACGGGGGACTGTTCGGGCAGGGGCTTTTCCACGGGTCGCAGACGCAGTCCGGTTTCGTGCCCGAGCAGCACACCGACTTCGTCTTCACCGTGGCGGGGGAGGAGCTGGGCCTGGTCGGCGCGGGCGCGATCATCGCGCTCTACCTCGTGCTGCTGTGGCGCGCGGTCCGGATCGCCTCGCTGGCCGACGACATGTTCGGCCGGTTGGCCGGCGCCGGCATCGTCTGCTGGTTCGGCTTCCAGGCATTCCAGAACATCGGCATGTGTCTGGGCATCATGCCGGTGACGGGCGTACCCCTGCCGCTGGTGTCCTACGGCGGAACGTCGATGTTCGCTTCGCTCATGGCGGTCGGGCTGCTGCTCAACATCCACCTGCGGACCGAACGCTCACTCGGCGTCGGGGTCGTCCTCCGCGGCCGGATCGCCCGATCCCGCCGCATCTAGCTGGCCCTCCGCGTTTGCCTAGTTCACAAGCCACCTGGCTTGTGAACTAGGCAAACGCGCCTTGGGCACTGGGTGTTTGCCTCGCGTACTCGTCACCTGCTGCGCCGCACTCGTACGCTGAAGGCGTCATCTGGCGTACGACGAGAAGGGCACGGCCATGACGAAGCGCAAGATCGGGGTGCTCGGCACCGGAAACGTGGGCCAGACCCTGACTCGACGCCTCACCGGACTGGGTTATGACGTCCTGGTGGGCGCGCGCACCCGCGACTCGGGGAGCCTGGCCGCCTTCACCGCCATCGCCGGCGTGCAGACCGGGTCGTTCGCCGACGCTGCGGCTTTCGGCGACCTGGTCATCAACGCGACCAACGGGCAGCGTTCGCTCGACGCCCTCGAGCTGGCCGGTGCGGACAGCCTGGCCGGCAAGACCTTGCTCGACGTGTCGAACGACCTCGAGCCCGTCGAAGGGGGTTTCCCCAAGCCGGTCGCGACCAGCGACGACTCGGTCGGCCAGCGCATCCAGGCGGCGTTACCCGACACTCGCGTGGTCAAGTCGCTCAACACGATGAACTGCAACGTCATGGTCGAGCCGGCCAGCGTCCCCGGCGACCATGTCGTGTTCCTCAGCGGCGATGATGCCGAAGCCAAGGACGCCGTCGTCGCTCTCCTGTCCGATTTCGGCTGGCGCTCGGAGCAGGTCATCGACCTCGGTGGAATCGACACGGCCCCGGCCGTCGAGATGCTCATGGCCCTGTGGCTCCGCGTGCTGGCCACCCGCGGCATGAACCCGCGGTTCAACTGGGCGATCCACTCCGGCGCCTGACCCTCGGCCGACCGCAACCGCCTCGCCGCGCCGGTTTTGAAGACCCGGCACCCGCCCGCGTACCCTGAGGTGTTGTCCCCCCACCACCTGGAGTCTGCGCCCTCATGCCTGTCGAGTCCGTCTTCGCGAAGCTCGAGCCGCTGCTGCCGACCGTGCAGAAGCCGATCCAGTACGTCGGCGGCGAGCTCAACTCGACCGTCAAGGACTGGGACGCCGCCTCGGTTCGCTGGGCCCTGATGTACCCCGATGCCTACGAGGTCGGGCTGCCCAACCAAGGCGTGCAGATCCTCTACGAGATCCTCAACGAGCGCGACTGGATCCTGGCCGAGCGGACCTATGCCGTGTTCGCCGACATGGAGCAGGTGATGCGTGAGAACGGCATCCCGCAGTTCACCGTCGACGGACACCGTCCGGTCGGTGACTTCGACGTGCTCGGTCTCTCGTTCGCCACCGAGCTCGGCTACACCAACATGCTGACGGCGCTCGACCTGGCCGGCATACCGTTGCGAGCCGACGACCGCGACGACAGCCACCCGCTCGTGCTCGCGGGCGGCCACTCGGCCTTCAACCCGGAACCGATCGCCGACTTCATCGACGCTGCGGTTCTCGGTGACGGCGAGGAGATCGTGCTCGCGATCAGCGACCTGATCCGCGAGTGGAAGGCCGAGGGGAGCCCGGGCGGCCGCGACGAGGTGTTGATGCGGCTGGCCAAGTCCGGCGGCGTCTATGTCCCGAGGTTCTACGACGTCGACTACCTCCCCGACGGCCGGATCAAGAGGGTTGTCCCCAACCGGTCCGGAGTGCCGTGGCGCGTCCACAAGCACACGCTGATGGACCTAGACCAGTGGCCTTACCCCCGCAAGCCGCTCGTCCCGCTCGCCGAGACCGTGCACGAGCGGTACTCCGTGGAGATCTTCCGCGGCTGCACGCGGGGTTGCCGGTTCTGTCAGGCGGGCATGATCACCCGCCCGGTCCGCGAACGTTCGATCAAGACCATCGGCGACATGGTGCAGAACGGTCTTGAGAAGTCCGGGTTCGAGGAGGTCGGCCTGCTCTCGCTGTCGAGCGCCGACCACAGTGAGATCGCCGAGGTCGCCAAGGGCCTCGCCGACCGGTACGACGGCACAAACGTGTCACTGTCGCTGCCGTCCACCCGGGTCGACGCGTTCAACATCACGCTGGCCAATGAGTTCTCGCGCAACGGTCGTCGGTCCGGGCTCACCTTCGCCCCCGAAGGCGGGTCCGAGCGGCTGCGCAAGGTCATCAACAAGATGGTGTCCGAGGAAGACCTGATCCGGACGGTCTCGGCGGCGTACTCCCACGGCTGGCGGCAGGTGAAGCTGTACTTCATGTGCGGTCTGCCGACGGAGACCGACGAGGACGTCCTCGAGATCGCCGACCTCGCGAAGAAGGTCATCGCCGTCGGGCGCGAGGTGTCCGGGAAGCGCGACATCCGTTGCACCGTGTCGATCGGTGGGTTCGTGCCGAAGCCGCACACGCCGTTCCAGTGGGCCTCGCAGCTCGACCACGAGACGACTGACTCGAGGTTGCAGAAGCTGCGCGACAACGTGCGTGCCGACAAGCAGTACGGCCGTGCGATCGGCTTCCGCTACCACGACGGCAAGCCCGGGATCATCGAAGGACTGCTGTCCCGCGGTGACCGTCGCGTCGGTCGGATCATCGAGGAGGTCTGGCGCGACGGCGGTCGGTTCGACGGCTGGAGCGAGCACTTCTCGTACGACCGCTGGGTGACGGCCTGCGGGCGTGCGCTGGCGGCTGAGCCTGTCGACCTCGACTGGTTCACCGTGCGCGAGCGCGAGTACTCGGAGGTGCTGCCGTGGGACCACCTCGACTCGGGGCTCGACCGCGACTGGCTCTGGGAGGACTGGCAGGACGCGCTCAACCCCGATCCGGTCGAGGTGGAAGACTGTCGCTGGACGCCGTGCTTCGACTGTGGCGTCTGCCCTGAGATGGGCACCGAGATCCAGATGGGCCCCACCGGCCACCAGCTGTTGCCGCTGTCCGTGGTGTGACCCCGGCGGAGAGCCGCCGACGTTGTCCGGCGCGGTCGGTACGGTACCGCCATGAGGACCAGAGATCTCGTCCTGCGCTTCATCTCGACGCTGGACGCGCGTGACTGGGACAGCTGGATCGCCACGATGCAGCCCGATGTGGTGTACGAAGTCCCGCAGACCCGTGAGCGTATCCGAGGACGCGACACCTACCTCGAGTTCAACCGCGAGTTCCCGGGCGACTGGCATCTCCGATCGCAGGTCGTGATAGCCGACGACGAGAACGGTGTTGGCTGGTTTCGCTGGCGGGTGGGCGACCAGCCTGAAGAGGATGCGATGGCGTTCTTCACCTTCCGCGACGGCTTGATCAGCACGGTCACCGACTTCTGGCCCGAACCGTACGAGCCGCCTGCCGGGCGCGAACACCTGGTCGAACACTGGTGAGCCTCCGGATCAGGACTGCGAGTCGCTCTGACGCCCCGACGATCGCGTCGCTCCGGCGCGCCTGGACCGAGGAGTATGCCGGCGAGGCGATCGCCGACGACACCTTCGACGCCGAGTTCGACGCCTGGTTCGCCCGCGAGGCCGACCAACGCGTGATCTGGCTCGCCGAGCAGGGGGTCGATCCGGTTGGCATGCTCAACATGCTGGTCTTCACCCGGATGCCTCGACCACGTCGTCCCGGCGAGCTGCGGCCGTCACAGTGGGGCTACATCGCGAACTTCTTCGTCCAGGCGGACTGGCGCAACGACGGCGTCGGTCGGGCCTTGCTCGACACCGCGGTGCAGTATGGCGACGAGCACGGCTTCGTGCGGATCGTGCTGAGCCCGACTGAGCTCTCGGTCCCGATCTACGCCAGGGGCGGTTTCGTGCCGGCCACCTCGCTCATGATCCGGCCGCTTTCCGCCGACTGAGCAGGTCTGGCCGACCGGCATACACCGAGTTGCCGAGCCGACGCGCCGACGACGCCCGGGGTTTCAGCCCCCATACCCGTGGCCCGGCGAAGCACGGGCTGTTGCGGAGCTGACTGGCCAAGGCAGATCTGTTGTTCCCAAGGCGCGTTTGCCTAGTTCACAAGCCACCCGGCTTGTGAACTAGGCAAACGCGCGACGGTCAGGTGGGCAGGGGGGTCGGCGCGGGGAGATCGAGTTCGTCCTCGAGGTAGCGGGGTTTCGAGACGAGGAGGCCGGCGACGGCCTGGGGGACCAGAAGAGCGACGAGCACCACCAAGGGCACGGTCCACCCGCCGGTCACGCCGTACAGCGCGCCCATCATGAACGGGCCGATCGCGGCGAGCAGGTAGCCAACGCTCTGCGTGAAGCCGGACAGGGCTGCGGTCCCGTCGCTGGTCTTCGAACGCAGGCCGATCAAGGTGAGGACGAGCGGGAACATTCCCGTCCCGATGCCGATGAGCAGTGCCCACGCCAGCGCACCTGCGGACGGCCACAGGATCAGACCGGCGTACCCCACCGCATAGCTCGCGCACAGTGACAGGATGAGCGGGGCCTGGTTCGTCAGCCGGACCGCGACAGAGGGTAGGACGAACGAGATCGGGATCGAGATCGCGGTCGACGTTCCCAGCAGCAGCCCGGCCGTCTGCGCCGAGAACCCCGCGTCGCGGAAGATCTGCGGAAGCCAGCCGAAGACGGCGTACGCCTGCATGGACTGGGCGCCGAAGAAGATCGCCATCGTCCAGGCCAGGGGAGAGCGTGCCGTCTCGCGAGCACTGATGCCCCGGCTCCGTCCGGACTCCGGTCGCACGTCATGCCGCAGCAACGCCAGCCACGGCAAGGCGGCCACCAAGGCGGTGGCAGCCCAGATCGCGAGCCCCCACCGCCAGGAGCCGAGGCCGTCCGCGACCGGCACCGTGAGCACCGAAGCGAAGGTGAGCCCCACCGACAAGGCCGTCGTGTAGATAGCGGTGACGAAACCGATCCGGTTCGGGAAGTGCAGCTTGACGAGGGAGGGGAGCAGCACGTTCGCCGTCGCCATCCCGGCCAGCGCCGGAATGGTTGTCACGACGAACAGGGCCGACGAGCCGACGGCCGAGCGCAACGACAGGGCCAGGGCGGTGAGGAGCAGGGAGCCGAGCATCACCCGGTGCATCCCGAACCGTCGACCGGCCCAGGGCGCCAGGCCGCCGAACCCGGCAAAGCACAACACCGGCAGCGTTGTCACGAGCCCGGCCGTGGTCGTCCCCATGGACAGCCCCGACCGGATCTCGTCCAGCACCGGCCCCACGCTGACGGCCGGAGGTCGCAG
Source organism: uncultured Actinomycetota bacterium (assembly GCA_963750495.1). Taxonomy (GTDB): domain Bacteria; phylum Actinomycetota; class Actinomycetes; order Propionibacteriales; family Nocardioidaceae; genus JANLYC01. The sequence goes on along the minus strand of CAVVQV010000004.1, from coordinate 775,817 downwards.
GTTGACGGCCAGCACGGTGAGCCCGACGAGGAGGAGGAGCTGCTCAGCTCGTCGCGTGATCACGATCCACGATTCTCGTCCCGTCCGGCGCCGAGCTCTCGGCCGGGGTGCTGAGCCTGGGCGAGCACCTGGAGACCGCTGGCTTCGCCAAGCCCCTCGAGGGCGCTGTGTGTGCTGCTAGTCGATCAGCTTCGTCGACTCATCGGTGCACGTGTTCAGCTTCATGGTCGTCGGACAAGCGTAGAGCGCAGCGTGCAGATCCACCTGATACTGCTTGCCCTCCACCAGGTACGAGACGATGACCGTATTGCGGATGCCAACGACGTCTTTGACGTACTTGAAGCCGATCAGCAACTCATAGCCCGCGTCGTTCGGCTTGAGCACCGCCCCCCTAGCTGGCTCGATCGGGCCCAACTTGCGAGGAGCTACTGGGGGGTACTGATCGAACAGCTGCGTCTGCCCACCCTTCCGAGTTGGTCCAGCGATCATGGTGCCGAGGTACTTCATGGCCTTGTCATCCCCGACCCATTGAACGTCGGTGATGATTGCAGGTGCGTTGCCGCTCACCACGAGTCGTTCGAGGCCATCGGTTTTGGTGGCCCCTACTTCGATTGTTGGCGTCCACACGTGTTCAAACCCTCGCCGTTGACCGATCGGCCCGTTCGTCAGCGCACTTGTCGTGTTCGAGTGGACCATGACGGAGATGATCACCACCGCGACGACTGCGGCCACGACAGCGAGGGCGACGGCGGCGACGTTGCGTTGAACGCGGGGTTGCTCGGTGCCTTCCTCATCCATGGTCTCCTGCCGTTGCCCTCAGGCGCGCGCGCGGACGCCGTAGTACCTGCTCGCGTCGGCCCTGTACAGGAACACGAGCGTGCCGACCGCGATCCCCAGGTTGAGCAGGGTGTAGAGCGTCAGAAGCGCAGTGCTGTTGCCCAGGGCCAGGACGACCAGCGAGTACAGGATGTTGAACACCCCCAGGATCACCGCCATCGTTCGGGCCCATGGCTTGCCCTTGCCGTTGGCCGACGCCATCCACAGCCACAGGCTGACGAAGAGCACTCCGAGGACCACCACGGAGATCAGCGACACCGTGTAGGCGCTGTCGAGCTGGGACGGGGTGTACGTTTTTTCCGATTTCTGCATGTCACGGCGGATCTCGTCCCGGTGCATGGCGATGTAGGCCAGCGTGGCCACGAAGAAGATGGCACTGAGCAGGGCGCCCGCGCGCATCAGCATCACCGCCGTACGGATCGAGGGCGGCTGCTCGGTCGGCGGGCGGACGGCGGTGGACGCCGAGTCCCCCTCGTCCTGCGGATAGGGCTGGATCGGCTCCGGGGACGCCGGCAGGTCCGGGGGCTGGTCAGTCACGTGCCGAGCGTAGGTCACGGCGCAATCTCGTGCCTGAGACCATTGCCAGCCACGATATGAGAGGTTACTCTCGAAAGATGTCTCTCACGAATCGGATGGGTGACGTCGAGATCACCGATCCACGCACGATGCGTGCTTTGTCCCACCCGGTCAGGCTGGCGATCCTGAGCCACCTGCAGCGCAACGGGCCGGCCACCGCGACTCAGCTGAGCCCTCACGTGGAGGCCACGCCCTCGGTCACGAGCTGGCACCTACGTCACCTGGCGCAGTTTGGCCTCATCACCGAGGCGGAGAGCCCCGACCACCGGCAGCGCTACTGGCGGGCGGTGTCGCGAGGCTTCCGCTTCGAGATGCCCGACGATCCGGCCGGCCGCGCCGCGGGCCACGAGCTGAGGGAGACGATGCAGGCCGCCAACCTCCAGCAGATCCTGACGTGGTCGCAGCAGACGGCGCCATACCTCGATGCGACCTGGGACCGGGTCGCAGGGGCGTCCAACACCGGAGTCGACGTGACAGCGACGGAGGCGGCCGACATCATCAACCAGATCGAGGAGATCCTCGTGCCGTATGTCAGTCGCCCGGACGCCGACCTGCCATCGGGTGCGCGCCCGATGCGGTTCGTTCGCTACTACATGCCGGCCGCCGGCGATGTCGACTGAGCGCGAGACCGCCGCCACGCCCCGCGAACGAGCCGCCGCGCCGCCGGTGTCCGTGTGGCGCAACACGCTGTTCCGCCGCTTCTGGTACGGCCACTCGGTCTCGCAGTTCGGCGACCGCGTCACCGAGCTGGCCCTGCCCCTCATTGCTGTGGCGATCCTGGATGCCACTCCGGGCCAGGTCGGCGCTCTGACCGCCGCGGTGTGGCTGCCGAGCCTGCTGTCGATCGTCGTCGGCAGCTGGGCCGACCACCAGCTGCACAAGCGTCGGATCCTCGTGTACGCCGACCTGGCGCGCGCGCTGGTGCTCCTGATCGTGCCGGTGGCCTACGCCCTCGACGTGCTCGCGTTGCCGCTGATCTTCGGAGTCGCGCTCGCCTCGGGTCTCGGTCAGGTCTTCTTCAACACGTGCTACCCGTCATTCTTCGTCAGCTTGGTCGAACGGCGCGAGTACGTCGACGCCAACGCGAAGCTCAGCGTCAGCCGCTCGGCCTCGTTCATCGCGGGACCCGCGGCCGGCGGAGCGTTGATCCAGGTTCTGACGGCCCCGGTCGCCGTAGTCGTCGATGCCGTCTCGTTCGTGTACTCCGCCTTCGTCATCGGCAGGCTCGACGTCGTCGACAGACCCATCGACGCGTCTCGCGAGTCCTGGCGACAGCGCATCGTCAAGGGCGCCAGGTTCGTCCTCGGCAACCGCTACCTGCGCGCGAGTCTGGGCTGCTCGACCACGATCAACTTCTTCACGTTCATGTCCTCCGCCCTGCTCGTGCTGTTCGCCAGCCGCGAGCTCGGGCTGTCCGCCGGGGTGATCGGTCTCGTCTTCGGTGTGGGATCGGTCGGAGGTCTGCTCGGTGCCGTCGTCGCGCCACGGTTGTCGAGGCGCTTCGGCGCCGGGCCGATGGTGGTGCTGGGCGCGGTCCTCTTCCCGGCGCCGTTGGCTCTGATCGCCCTGGCCGGTGGAAGCACCTGGCTGTCCGCGCTGGTGCTGGCCGTGGCGGAGTTCCTTTCCGCGCTCGGGGTGATGGTGTTCGACATCAACCTCAACTCCATCCAGGCCTCCATCACTCCCGACAGGATGCGCAGCCGGGTGGCCGGTGCGTACACCACCGTCAACTACGGGTGCCGTCCGGTCGGGGCGTTGCTGGGTGGCGTGCTCGGCAGCACGATCGGATTGCGCGAGACGTTCGTGCTGGCTGCGGTTGGCGGCGCGCTCAGCATCGTGTTCCTGATCGGCTCGCCCATCCCGCACGTGCGCACCGTCGACGACCTGCAACCCGCGTCGGCGTAGCGTCCGGTTACCGTCCCGCCGTCGGCCGCGGCTATCGTCGCCAGGTGCGCGACCAACCCGAGCAGCAGCCCCCTCCGGTGCAGAAGCTGCGCATCCGGTACGCCAAGCGCGGCCGGTTGCGCTTCACCAGCCACCGCGACTTCGGGCGAGCGTTCGAGCGGGCGGTGAGCAGGGCCCGGTTGCCGATCGCCTACTCCTCGGGGTTCAACCCGCATCCGCGCATCTCCTACGCCAACGCGTCGCCCACTGGTGCTGCCAGTGAGGCCGAGTACCTCGAGATCGGAGTCACGCGCACCTGCGACCCCGACGACGTACGCCGCGCGCTCGACGAGGCGATGCCTGACGGTCTCGACATCCTCGAGGTCGTGGTCGCTGCCCCCGGCGCGCTCTCCGACCGGCTCGAGGCGGGGCAGTGGACCGTCACGCTGCCCGGCGTCAGCCAATCCGGCGCCGCCGCGGCGGTCGAACAGTTCCTGGCGCGCGAGGCCGTGCAAGTGGAGCGGATGACGAAGAAGGGAGTCCGCAGCTTCGACTGCCGTGCTGCCGTCGTGTCGCTGTCCACGCGCGGCGGCGAGTACGAGGGGCAGGAGTGTGCGATACTGGACCTGGTTGTACGTCATGGAACACCTGCCGTACGACCCGACGACATCCTTGCCGGGCTCCGTGAGATCGCTGGCCTCGTCGCACCGGTTCCGCCCTTGCAGACCCGGATTGCGCAGGGTCCACTCGACACCCAGTCCGGCCACGTGGATGATCCGTTCGGTCACGATCGCGACGCCGCCGCAGTTCCGGGCGACGACCGCTGAACGGTCGGACGATCACCGCGTGCCAACACCGGCGGACGTCGTCGTCGCCTCGGTAACGAGTGGGTCGCGTCGCGACTCGCGCACGACCGGGACACCATCGCAAGCTTGCGCTGCGACGCGGTCGAGACGACCACGGCGCAGCGACCGAACCGCCTTCGCGCGGCGCTCTGCGCCCGGAGGCACCTGAGGAGCGCACGTGCTCAACGAAGAACCCACCACCACGTCTGAACCCACGGCACCTGCCGGCGAACAGACCGCAGACTCCGGATCGGGGTCACCCGCAGCCAAGAAGGCGCCGGCCAAGCGCACCGCCGCCAAGAAGACGGCCAAGCGCACCGCCACCAAGAAGTCCGCCGAACCAACGGCTGAGGACGCCGATGGGGCGGGAGAATCGAAGACGGCCCGTAAGCCGGCGAAGAAAACCGCCAAGAAGACGAGCAAGAAGACGAGCAAGAAGTCAGCGACCGCCGACGCCACGGACGGGTCTGCCCCCCAGTCCCAGGCGGGCGCGACGCTCGAGCCCGGAGTCGGCCAGTCGACGGTCAGCGCGCTGAGCATGCCGCTGTTCAAGGCGCCTGACCCCGAGGCCGCCGCTCCGCGCAAGCGGACCGCCAAGAAGACCTCCGAGAAGACCTCCGACAAGCCTTCCGAGACCAGGGACACCGGCGACGCCAGCGCGGATGACGCCTCCGGGCCGAGCGCCGAGCGGTCAGACGACCAGGGCGACGAGGGTGGCTCCAACCGCCGCCGACGCTCCCGTGGCGGACGCAATCGGCGCAAGCCCGGTGGCGAGAGCGAGCCGGACGGTTCCGCAACCAGGGGTGGCAGCGACTCCAAGGCCGACAGCAAGGCCGACTCCGAGGCCGACTCCAAGGCGGACAGCAAGGCGGACTCAAGAGACAGCAAGAGCGACGAGCCGGCTGACGACGCCGCCGGTGACGAAGGCGGTACTTCCCGCCGTCGCCGTCGCAGGCGCCGCAGCGGCGAGGATGCGGCTGACGACTCCGGCGGGACCACCACGCGAGTCCGCCAACCACGCGCCAAGAAGGAGACGATCACCTCGGTCGAGGGGTCGACCCGGATCGAGGCCAAGAAGCAGCGACGACGCGAAGGCCGGGAGGCCGGCCGCCGGCGTCCGCCGATCCTGAGCGAGTCGGAGTTCCTGGCTCGCCGTGAGTCCGTCGAGCGGGTGATGGCGATCCGCCAGCGTGGCGAGGTCACCCAGATCGCCGTGCTCGAGGACAACATCCTGGTCGAGCACTACGTCGCGTTGGAGTCGCAGAGCTCGATCATCGGCAACGTCTACCTCGGTCGCGTGCAGAACGTGCTGCCGAGCATGGAGGCCGCGTTCATCGACATCGGCAAGGGCCGCAACGCGGTGCTCTACGCCGGTGAGGTCAACTGGGACCTGCGCGACGACCGGAACCAGCCGCGGCGGATCGAGAACGCGCTGAAGCCCGGACAGTCCGTGCTGGTGCAGGTCAGCAAGGACCCGATCGGACACAAGGGCGCCCGCCTGACCAGCCAGATCAGCCTTCCCGGCCGCTACCTCGTGTACGTGCCCGGCGGTGGCACCAGTGGCATCAGCCGCAAGCTGCCCGACACCGAGCGCAACCGGCTCAAGAACCTGCTCAAGGACATCCTTCCTGACGAAGCCGGCGTCATCATCCGCACGGCGGCCGAGGGTGCCAGCGAGGAGGAGCTGACGCGCGACGTCACCCGACTCACGGCACGCTGGGAGGATATCGAGAAGAAGTCCGCCAACGGACAGGCGCCGCAGCTGCTGTACGCCGAGCCGGACACCACGCTGAAGGTCGTCCGTGACCTGTTCACCGAGGACTTCACCAAGCTCGTGATCTCCGGCGACGACGCCTGGGACATGGTCGACGCCTACGTGCAGCATGTCGCGCCTGACCTGATCGAACGGCTCGAGCGGTTCGAAGGAGACGGCGACGTCTTCTCCAGCTACCGGATCGACGAGCAGATCGCGAAGGCGCTCGAGCGGAAGGTATGGCTGCCCTCCGGGGGGTCGCTGGTCATCGACCGCACCGAGGCCATGACAGTCGTCGACGTCAACACCGGAAAGTTCACCGGCTCCGGGGGCAACCTCGAAGAGACCGTCACCAAGAACAACCTCGAGGCTGCCGAGGAGATCGTCCGCCAGCTCCGGCTCCGCGACATCGGCGGCATCATCGTCATCGACTTCATCGACATGGTGCTCGAGAACAACCGCGACCTGGTGCTGCGCCGGCTCGTCGAGTGCCTGGGTCGCGACCGCACCCGTCACCAGGTCGCCGAGGTCACCTCGCTCGGCCTGATCCAGATGACACGCAAGCGCATCAGCACCGGGCTGCTCGAGGCGTTCAGCCACGCGTGCGAGCACTGCCAGGGCCGCGGCGTGGTCATCGAGGGCGAGCCGGTCGGAGCACGCCAGGACGACCAGCAGCAGGGCTCGAACGGTTCGCGCGGCTCCAAGCGGTCGAGCAACCGTCGTCGCGGCGGCAAGCGTGGCAACGACGACAACGGTCACGACCATGCCGCTGACCACGACAAAAGCCAGGACAAGGGCCAGGACAGCGGCCAGGAGAGCGGCCAGGACAAGGGCGACAGCCGGGACGCCGACAAGAGCCAGGACGACGGTCAGGACGGTCAGGACGGTCGCGACAAGGGCCAGGGTCAGGGCGACGGTCAGGACGATGGCCGGCAGGGGCGCCGAGGCGGCGGGAGCGGCACCCCCGTTCCCATTGCACCTGCGGAGCCAGCGGCCACGTCCGCCGATCCGTCTGCCCAGCACGACCACGGAGCCGACCAGGCCCCCGAGCAGCACGCGGACGCCCACGGATCCAGCCCCAACGGCTCGGGGCGCGATCACGTGGCATCCGGGTCCGGCACAGCGCCGGAGGAGCAGACGCAGGACGCTTCCTCCGACACCACGGCCACCGCGCCGCGAGGCCGTCGGCGCCGGCGGGCATCACGCCCGACCGGCGCTCCCGAGACGGAGAGCTCGACCAAGGCGGTCGTCGCTGTCGGCGGGTCGGACGGGGAGTAGCCGGCCGCTGGCCACCGTTTTGACCGCAGTGGGGTCCGATCCGTAGACTTGACCCTCGGTGTGCCATGGCATGCCCGTCCATCCAGACGCCTCGTGCCCTCGGGCGCAGGGACCGGCCCGTCGTACCTCTCGGGTAGCACCCCGAAAGTGCGGCCGGTGCCGACCCACACAGAGTTTTTCAGGTTCCAACGAAGTTCGACGTCCTACCGAAGAGAGCGAGTCCAGGCGTGTACGCGATCGTGCGCAGTGGCGGCCAGCAGCAGAAGGTCGCTGTCGGCGACGTCATCGAGATCGACAAGGTAGCGACGGCGCCCGGTGAGAGCTTGTCGCTGCCGGCCGTGCTGGTCGTCGACGGTGAGACGGTGACGTCCGACGCCGACGCGCTCTCGAAGGTCGATGTGACGGCTGAGGTTCTCGGGGCCACCAAAGGCCCGAAGATCCACATCCTCAAGTACAAGAACAAGACCGGCTACCGCAAGCGCCAGGGTCACCGTCAGCACTACACGCAGGTGAAGGTCACCGCCATCAACACTGCGTCCGGCTCCACGAAGTCTTCCAAGTAACCGAGGCGAGGTTCAGTCATGGCACACAAGAAGGGCGCGGCCTCCACCAAGAACGGCCGCGACAGCAACTCCCAGCGCCTCGGCGTCAAGCGGTACGGCGGCCAGCTCGTCAATGCGGGCGAGATCATCGTCCGCCAGCGCGGCACGCACTTCCACCCCGGCACCGGCGTCGGTCGCGGCGGTGACGACACGTTGTTCGCGCTCATCGGTGGCAACGTCGAGTTCGGCACGCGGCGTGGTCGTCGGGTCGTCAACATCGTTCCAGCGGCGGACTGACCCGCCCGTACGACGTATGAGGGGCGTGCCGCGGGAGCGGACGCCCCTCGTCGCATTTCCCAGCCGTTTCCCAGCGAAGTGCGGGAAGGTACAGGGTCCGACCGCGTGTCGACCTGAGCTTTCCTGGAGTTCGCGGAGCGGGACCGAGACCGAGACCAGAGGAGGCAGGTCGTGGCCATCCCTACGTTCGTCGACCGGGTCGTCCTGCACGTCTCGGGCGGCAAGGGTGGCAACGGCGTCGCGTCGGTACACCGGGAGAAGTTCAAGCCGCTCGGCGGTCCAGATGGCGGCAACGGCGGACATGGCGGTGACGTGATCCTGCGCGTCGACCCCGACGTCACCACGCTGGTCGACTACTACCACGAGGCTCATCGCGCCGGCACCAACGGCAAGCAGGGGATGGGCGACAACCGCGCCGGTGGCAACGGATCCTCGCTCGTGCTGCCCGTGCCTGACGGAACGATCGTCTCGACTCAGTCCGGGGCAGTGTTGGCCGACCTGGTCGGGGCCGGCACCGAGCTGGTCATCGCCGCAGGTGGACGCGGCGGCCTCGGCAACGCCGCTCTGGCCAGCAAGTCGCGCAAGGCACCCGGCTTCGCTCTGCTCGGCGAGGTGGGCGAGTCGCGCACCGTCGTCCTCGAGCTCAAGGTCGTCGCCGACATCGGACTCGTCGGCTACCCGTCCGCGGGGAAGTCGAGCCTCATCGCGTCGGTCTCCCGGGCCCGGCCCAAGATCGCCGACTACCCCTTCACGACCCTCGTGCCCAACCTCGGAGTCGTCACCGCTGGTGAGGTCACCTACACCGTCGCCGACGTGCCGGGCCTCATCGAGGGCGCCAGTGAGGGACGCGGGCTCGGGCACGACTTCCTGCGCCACATCGAGCGCTGCGCCGCACTCCTGCACGTGATCGACTGCGCCACCCTCGAGCCCGGGCGCGACCCGCTGAGCGACCTCGACGTGATGGAGGCCGAGCTGGCGGCGTACGGCGGTCTCGAGGACCGACCACGCCTGGTCGCCCTCAACAAGATCGACGTCCCCGATGCACGGGAGCTCGCGGACATGGTCCGCCCTGAGCTCGAGAAGCGCGGTCTCGACGTCTTCGAGATCTCCGCCGCATCGCACGAAGGGCTGCGCGAGCTGACGTACGCGATGGGTGAGCTCGTGGCGTCCTCCCGGACCGTCCCCGGCGACATCGCGCCCAAGCGCATCGTGCTGCGGCCCGCTGGTGACGCCGACGACGAGTTCACGATCCGCCAGGTCGACGGTGCCTGGCATGTGCGCGGTGAGAAGCCGCAGCGCTGGATCAAGCAGACCGACTTCGGTAACGACGAAGCGGTCGGCTATCTCGCCGACCGCCTCAACCGGCTCGGTGTCGAAGAGAAGCTGCTCACGCTCGGCGCCCAGGTCGGCGACGACGTCGTGATCGGCGACGACGACAACGCGGTCGTGTTCGAGTTCGACCCCCAGGTCCAGGCCGGCGCCGAGACGCTATTGGGCCGACGCGGTCAGGACCTGCGGCTCGAAGGGCGCTGACCGTGTCGTCGTACGGCGTCGAGGCGATGGCCGGTGCGCGTCGCGTGGTCGTCAAGGTCGGCTCGTCCTCACTCACCACGGCTGCCGGCGGCATCGACGACGCGCAGCTGCGGTCGCTGGTCGACGCCTTGGCCGTACGACGCCTGGCCGGTCTCGAGATCGTGCTGGTCTCGTCGGGAGCGATCGCGGCCGGCCTTGCCCCCCTCGGCCTGCGCACCCGGCCGCGTGACCTGGCCCGCCAGCAGGCTGCGGCCAGCGTGGGGCAGGGCCTGCTCATGCACCGCTACACGGCAGCGTTCGAGGACCACGGCATCCGGGTGGGACAGGTGCTGCTGACGGTCGACGACGTGACCCGCCGAGCGCACTACCGCAACGCCTATCGCACCTTCGCCAAGCTGCTCGAGCTCGGCGTGCTGCCCATCGTCAACGAGAACGACACGGTCGCGACCTCCGAGATCCGGTTCGGCGACAACGACCGGCTGGCGGCGCTCGCGTCACACCTGGTCCATGCGGACGCGCTCGTGCTGCTGTCGGACGTCGACGCGGTCTATGACCGTCACCCGGCGCATCCGGAGGCGAGGCGCATTGACGTCGTCCGAGCCGAGGACGACCTGGCCCACGTCGACGTGGCGGCGGTGGGCGCCTTCGGGACCGGCGGGATGGCGACGAAGCTCGAAGCCGCCCGAATCGCCACCGGTGCCGGCATACCAGCCGTGGTCGGACATGCCGAGGACGTGGCACTCGTGCTCGAGGGCGCCGCAGGCACCTGGTTCGCGCCGACCGGCAAGAAGCGCTCCACCCGACAGCTGTGGCTCGCGCACGCCACCGAGGCCAACGGTGAGCTCGTCCTCGACGCCGGTGCGGTCCGTGCTGTGACCACGCGGGGAACCTCGCTGCTGCCGGCCGGAGTCGTCGGCGTGCGCGGGACGTTCGTCGCCGGTGACCCGGTCGACCTGGTCGACGAGTCGGGCCTCGCCGTGGCCCGCGGCCTCGTGAACTATGACTCGGGGGAGATTCCGGTACTTTTGGGGCGTACGACGTCGGAGCTTGCTGCCTCGCTGGGCGAGTCCTACGAGCGTGAACTCGTGCATCGCGACGACCTGGTCCTCGTACGGCGTTCCTGACGCGCCGAGTCGCTTTCAGCACACCGAGTTGGCCAATTCGGGTGCACTGAGCCCCGCGGAACGGCAGACTTGACGGGCACCCGACCCCCTCCGGCCAGGAGTCTTCGTGACCCTCCCCATTCGCCTGTGGCACGTCACTGTGACCGTTGCCGGCGAGCCCTACCCGCTCTCTGAGACCCATGACGCGCTGACGCGGCTGGTCCAGGAGCGTCCTTTCCTGTCCTCACTGCGCTACGACACCGACCGCGCGGAGCTCAGCTACTGGGAGGAGGGCGAGGAGATGGTGGACGCCGCGTCGCTCGCGTTGCGCCTGTGGAACGAGCACCGGGAGTCCGCCGCCCTGCCGCCGTGGAAGGTCGTGGGGCTGGAGGTCGTCGAGCAGGAGACCTACCAGACCCGCAACGTGGTCACCCCGCTCGCCACCGCCGATGCCAGCCCCCGCCGCTTCACCCGTTGAACCGTGAGTTGTGGCTCCTTGAACCGTGAGTTGTGGCTCCTTGAACCGTGAGTTGTGGCTCGTTGAACCGGCAGGTATGGCGCCTCAACGAGCCCCCGTGGTTGCTGAGACGTCTCTCGTGCGCCAGACCGAGCGCCGTACCCTGAAGTCATGAGCCAAGCCGACGTCCACGGTGCTGCCGAGCGAGCGCGCGAGGCGTCGCTGACCCTTGCGACGGTGACCAGAGCCACCAAGGACGCCGCCTTGCATGCGATGGCGGCCGGCCTCGACGCTCGCGTCGACGAGATCCTGGCCGCCAACGAGGAGGACGTGGCCGCGCAGACGTCGGCCGGTACACCCGAGGCGATGATCGACCGGCTCCGCCTCACACCGACCCGGCTCACGGGGATGGCGACCGGGCTGCGCGACCTTGCGGTGCTTGCCGACCCGGTGGGCGAGGTCGTCCGCGGCTCGACGCTCGCGAACGGGCTCGAACTGCGCCAGCTCAGGGTGCCTTTCGGGGTCGTCGCCATGATCTATGAGGGCCGTCCCAACGTCACCGCCGATGCTGCCGGGATCTGCCTCAAGAGCGGCAACGCCGTCCTGCTCCGCGGCTCGTCATCGGCGCGGGCTTCCAATGTCGCCATCGTCGCCGCCTTGCGTGCGACCGTCGAGGAGTCCGGTCTGCCGGCTGACGCGATCCAGCTGGTGACGGGTGATCGAGATGACGTCGGGCATCTGATGCAGGCCCGTGGCCTCGTCGACGTGATCATCCCGCGGGGCGGCGCTGGGCTGATCGAGCGAGTGGTGACGGGGTCGACAGTCCCCGTCATCGAGACCGGGGTCGGCAACTGCCATGTGTACGTCGACGCCGACGCCGATCTCGACATGGCCGAACGCATCGTCGTCAACGCCAAGGTCCATCGCCCGAGCGTCTGCAACGCCGCCGAGTCGCTGCTCGTTCATGCTGCGGTGGCCGACGAGTTCGTACCGCGCATCGTCAAGGCGCTGACCGGCGAAGGTGTCACGGTCCACGGGGACGAGGGGGTACGGCGCGCCAGCCCCGACGTCGTACCTGCGACGGAGGAGGACTTCGGGGCCGAGTACCTGTCGCTCGACATGTCGGCGGCGGTGGTCGGATCGCTCGATGAGGCCGTCGCGCACATCCGGCGTTACGGGACCGGCCACACCGAGGCGATCGTCACACGTTCGCAGCAGGCCGCCCGGCGCTTCACGGCAGCTGTCGATGCGGCCGCCGTGGTGGTGAACGCATCGACGCGGTTCACCGATGGTGCCGAGTTCGGCTTCGGCGCCGAGATCGGCATCTCGACACAGAAGCTGCACGCGCGCGGGCCGATGGGCCTGCAGGAGATGACGTCGACGAAGTACATCGTCACCGGCGACGGCCAGACCCGGTCCTGACGCTCGACGAACCGTGGTGCTGCGACTCGTCGGTATGCCGATGAGTCCGGCGGCCGGCCGTCGTCATACGAGCATGACGACAACACCAGCGCAGGGGGCCCGGCCGTGACCCGATCGACGGGGCGAGGCTCGGGGTATCGCGCGATGAACGAGAATCGCGACGTGGAAGCCATGGCGTTCGATGACGAGCGGACGTTCACCGACGCCGCGGATCGGCACCGGCGGGAGCTGCACGTGCACTGCTACCGGATGGTGGGCAACTTCGAAGAGGCCGAGGACCTGGTCCAGGAGACGCTGCTGCGTGCCTGGCGATCGAGGGGGTCGTTCGACCGGGGCACCGCGTCCGGGGCCAGGGGCAACTTCCGGGCCTGGCTGTACCGGATCGCGACCAACGCCTGCCTCGACGCGCTGCGCGGATCGTCGAGCCGACGCGTGACGTCCTTCGACTCCTTTGCCGAGGTGCCGTGGCTGCAGCCCTACCCCGACCGGTTGCTGGACGAGCTGGTCACCGACAACGAGCCCGAGGCGGCCGCCCTGTCCCGGGAGACGATCGAGCTCGGCTACGTGGCGCTGATCCAGCTCCTGCCGGCGAGGCAGCGGGCCGCGCTTGTCCTGCGGGACGTGCTGGGTTGGTCGGCGGCGGAGACGGCAGAGCTGTTGGACATGTCGGTGGCCGCGGCCAACAGTGCGCTGCAACGGGCCCGCGCGACGCTGCGGCAGAACCCGCTCGAAAGAGACAGTGCTGGGAGCGCGTGGGAGCCCACCACGGACGAGAAGCGCTTGCTCGAGGGTTTCGTCGACGCACACCAGCGCGGTGACTTCGCCGCCTCGATCGCGCTCATGCACGAGGACATCCGCGTGACGATGCCGCCGATGCCGATGGTCTACGACGGTGTCGCGGCGATGGGTGGTCTCCTGGAGACGGCCTTCGGTGCGGACGGGATGGGGGAGTGGCGGCTGGTCCCGGCGTGGGCGAACCGTCAGCCGGCCGCGCTGAGCTATCTACGTCGTCCGGGCGACGCGGAGTTCCGCGCGTTCAAGCTCGACGTGCTGCGCGTGGCCGACGGGAAGATCCGGGAGATCACGACGTTCGACGCCCGCCTATGCGCCGCCTTCGGCCTCCCCGAGACCCTCCCCACCCGAGGGTGACTCGCTGGCCGTCGGCGTTTGCCTAGTTCACAATCCACCTGGCTGGTGCACTACGCAGATCTGCCTTGGGGACCGCGGGTTTGCCTCTGTCGCCTCAGCGCTCGGCGCGCCCTCAGTCGCCCGTGACGCCGTCAGCCAGCTCGCGCAGGATGTCGAGGTGGCCGTTGTGCCGGGCGTTCTCCTCGATGAGGTGCAGGATGATCCATCGCAGGGTTGGCCGCTCGCCCGTGTTCAACTGTCTGGCTGCCAGGTCGTCGAGGTCATGCTTCGCGATGATCGCATCGCTCCTGGCGCGTTGCTCGTCGTACTCCGCGAGAGTCTGCTCGATGGGCGTGGCCGCACCGATCGAGAACTCCTTGTCGGGCTCATCGTCGGTCCACGGACCCGCGCCGGGGCCCCCCATGAAGTCGGTCTCGATCCAGGAGCTCTCGACCCAGCGGATGTGGTTGACCACGCCGCCGATCGACATGAGAGGAGACGTGGGCAAGGGGGCGGCGATGACGTGCGCCGCTGCCAGCTCCTCGCATTTGGCCCGCACGGTGTCTCGCGTGTAGTCGAAGAAGGCGAGGAGAGTCGTGCGTTCGTCCCAGGCTGTGGGTACGTCGGTCCGGGTCATCGCGTAGCAGTCTGACCTCTATCGCTCACCCTGTCGATGCTTTTCCGCCATACGACCGCGGGGGAGAAGTCCCCGAGGCAAATGCGATGTTGCCAAGGCAGCTTTGCCTAGTTCACAAGCCAGCTGGCTTGTGAACTAGGCAAACGCGGAGGGCCAGGGAAGGGCAGGTAGGTGGGGCGGGGAAAGGGGTAACCGATAGCCTGGGGGCATGGCACTGATCTCGCTGGCGGCTGAAGAGAAGCTGCGCGACCTCCCGGCTCCGCCGATCGTGATCGGGCTCGTCGCCTTCGCGGTCCTGCTCGCCCTGATGGCAGGTCTGCTGATGTTCGGCAAAGGGCGACCTCATTCCTGATGGACCCACGTTGATGGACGTGTCCTGATGGACCAGCGCCCCCGCCGAGTGGGGGTGATGGGTGGCACGTTCGACCCGATCCATCACGGTCACCTCGTGGCAGCATCGGAGGTGCAGGCCTGGTTCGACCTCGACGAGGTGGTCTTCGTCCCGACCGGCCAGCCGTGGCAGAAGTCCGACCGCGAGGTCTCTGCGGCCGAGGACCGCTACCTCATGACCGTGATCGCCACCGCATCCAACCCGCACTTCTCGGTCTCGCGCGTCGACGTCGACCGCGGTGGACCGACGTACACCATCGACACGCTGCGCGACCTCCGCGCGTCCAGGCCGGGCGCGGAGCTGTTCTTCATCACCGGTGCCGACGCGCTGGCACAGATCCTCACCTGGCACGACGCCGAAGAGGTGTTCAAGCTCGCCCAGTTCGTCGGTTGCACCCGGCCGGGTACGACGATCGACGACTCGACACTCGACGGCCTCCCCTCCGACCGGGTCACGATCCTCGAGATTCCTGCGCTCGCGATCTCGTCCACAGAATGCCGCGCCCGCGCTCACAAGGGAGAGCCGGTCTGGTACCTCGTCCCTGACGGCGTCGTGCAGTACATCGCCAAGCGCGGCCTCTACCAGCCACCCAGCGAGCCCACGACTCCCGCGCCCGAAGCGGCCGAGCCGACGACCACCTCCACCCGCACGACTCCCGCACACCGCACCCCACCAGCAACCCAAGGAACCCCGTGACCGCAACCGAGCGGGCCGTCGAGCTCGTCGTCATCGCCGCCGAGGCGGCCTCCGACAAGCTGGCCCAGAACATCATCGCCTTCGATGTCTCCGAGCAGCTCGTCATCACCGACGCCTTCGTCCTCTGCTCGGCCCCCAACGACCGACAGGTGAAGTCGATCGTCGACGAGGTCGAGGACCGGCTGCGCGCAGTCGGCGCGAAGCCGATTCGTCGGGAGGGCGAACGAGACGGGCGCTGGGTGCTCATCGACTACGGCGAGATCGTCGTGCACGTCCAGCACGAGGAGGAGCGCGCCTACTACTCCCTCGAGCGGATCTGGCGCGACTGCCCGGCCATCCCGCTGCCCGACTCGGTCACCAGCGGACAGAGCGCCGCGGCACCGGCAGAGGCCGGTCAGGCGCCCACGCCCTCGTCGACGACGTGATCGGACTCGCCGCCGAGAGACACGAAGTTCGTCGGCTGGTGCTGTGGCGGCACGGGCGCACCGAATGGAACAAGGTCGGGCGGGCCCAGGGCCATGCCGACGTTCCTCTCGACGACCTGGGGCAGGCGCAGGCGCAACGCGCGGCAGCGCTCCTCGCGACGTACCGACCGGCGTTCGTGTGGTCCAGCGACCTGCTACGCGCCCGGCAGACGGCGGGCGAGCTGATCACGCTGACCGGGCTCGAGCTGGTGCTCGACCCACGACTGCGCGAGTACGACGTGGGGGCACGGCAGGGAATGACCCGCGACGAGTTCCAGGCCGCGTTCCCCGACCTGTTCGCCCGCTACCTCGCCGGCGACGACGAGGTGCAGATCCCCGGAGCCGAGATCACCGCAGACGTTCGCACCCGGATGCTGGCGGTCCTCGAGGCCGCCACGAAGGCCCTCGACCCGGGACAGACCGGAGTGATCGTCGGACACGGTGCTTCGTTGCGTACCAGTGTGCTGGCGTTCTTCGGTGTCGAGGTGGGCGGCGACGACAGCACTCCGGCCGGACGTCGTCGCGAGATGCTCGCAGGTATGGCCAACTGCGCGTGGACCGTGCTCGAGCAGCATCCGTCGTACGGCTGGCAGATCGTCGACTACAACGCACAGAACCTGCCCGAAGCGGTGTCGCTGGACGACTCGCCGCTCGCGCACTGATTCCCCCGCCTAGACGAGCGCCGGGAGGCCACGCTTGGCGAGCTGGTCGGCGATCACGATCCGCTGGATCTCGCTGGCGCCCTCCCAGATGCGCTCGACCCGTAGCTCGCGGGCGAACCGCTCGGCCACGTTCTCGCGCATGTAGCCCCGACCACCGAAGATCTGCACCGCTCGGTCGGCAACGCGGCCGGCCATCTCCGACGCGTACAGCTTCACCATCGAGCAGCGTGCATGTGCCGCTTTGCGATCGATTCCGTCGTCGATCGAGCGGGCGGTCTCGTAGACCATCGAACGCGCCGCGAACAGCTCGGTGAGGCTGTCGGCAACCATGGCCTGCACGAGCTGGCGGGAGTACAGCGGCTCGCCGCCGACAAGGCGCTCCTGGGCGAACGCGGTGACGTCCGTGATGAGTCGCTCGGCCGCGCCGAGGCAGCGGGCGGAGATCATCAGTCGTTCGAAGCGGAACCACTCGTACGAGAACGCCATCCCGTCGCCCTCGCCCCCGACCAGGTGGGAGGCCGGCACGCGCACGTCCTCGAACGCCACGATCGGGTGGTGGTGCGCGATCGTGTGCGTGTACTCCGGAGTCCTGACCACGCGCAGGCCGGGCGTCGGGATGTCGACGACGAAGAGGGCGTGCTCGCCAGCGTGGTCGCCGTCGGTCAAGATCCCCTGGAAGAAGACGTAGGCCGCCTCGTTGTACGACGTCACGTGCCACTTCTCACCGTTGAGCACGTAGTCGTCGCCGTCGCGCCGGGCGGTTGCCTCGAGCGCGGCCACGTCCGACCCGGCGTCGGCCTCCGTGATCGCGTAGCACTCCGCCATCTCACCGCGCACGGTCGGGATGAGCCACCGGTCTCGTTGGTAGTCGCTGGCCACCTCTGGCCACCACGCCGGGGGCGTACCCATCACCCAGGCCAGCGCGTTGGTGACCCGGCCGGCCTGTTCCTGGACGAGGACCTGCTGCACCGTCGTGCAACCCTGTCCTCCGACCGAGGTCGGCATGTTCGTCGCGAACAGGCCGAGCTTGATCGCCCGCGCGCGCTGTTGCTCGACCATTCCGTCGGCCAGCTCGCCATGGTTCAGCTCTGCCTCCACCTCGAACGGGATGAGCTCGTCGGCAAAGGCTCGCGCCGTCGCCTGGAGGGTGAGGTCGGCGTCTGACAACCCGTACATGGGCACCTCGATCTCGTTCATGGGCGGCCACTCCTGATGGCTTGACTGACTGTTCAGTCTATGTCAGCGTTGGGTCCTGTGACCAGCACGGACGGACTGCCGAGCTCCGCGGACGTCGTCGTGGTCGGCGGTGGCACCATCGGGGCCTGGTGCGCCTGGTTCCTGCGCCGCGAGGGCCTTGACGTGGTGTTGCTCGAGGCGGGGACGCTGGGCAAGGGCGCCAGCTCACGCGCCGCCGGCATGGTGCGGGCGCAGGGTGGCACCGAGACCGCCGTCCGCCTCGGCATGTACACCCAGGACTTCTACCGCAGGCAACGCGATGTGCTGCCGCTCGACTCCGGCTTCGTCGAGCAGGGCTACTTCATGCCCTGTTTCAGTCCTGACGACGTGGGGGTCGCCAAGGCCAGGATCGCCATGCAACAGGGGCTCGGCCTCGACGTGCGGTGGGTGGAACCGACCGAGGTCGACGCCATGAATCCGGCGATGGCCGCGGGCAGGACGCTCGGAGCCTCGTACGCCGCCCACGACGGCTACCTCGACCCACCCACCAACGTCCTCGCCTACACGGCTGCCCTCGTCACCTCGGGGGTTGACGTGCACGAACACACGACGTTCACCGGGCTCACCACCCGGCAGGCTGCGGTGACGAGCGTCCACACGACGGCAGGTGACATCGCCACCGAGCGTGTCGTTCTCACGGGCGGTCCCACGCTGGCCGCCGTCGGTCGCAGCGTCGGGGCCAAGATTCCCTCCGGGGGTGCCCGTCACCAGGTGGTGGTGACCGAGGATCACCCCGACCTGGCACCGGAGCGGCTCCCGATGGTGTTCGACGTTGCGTCCGGGATCTACTGGCGCCCGGAGGAGGGCGGACTGATGTGGGGCATGAGCAACCCGTCGGAGTCGCCCGGAGTCGCGCACGAGTTCGACTGGGCGTACTACGAACAGGTCCGCCAGCGCATCGCCACGCTGCTGCCCGTGACCGAGCACCTCGGGTTGCGCCGCGCGTGGGCGGCCACCATCGACTTCACCCCTGACCACCTGCCGATCCTGGGCCCGGTGATCACCCCCGAGGGACCAGTGTCAGGCACGACAGTGGCCGCTGCCGGCGGGCACGGGATGATGTGGGGGCCCGGCGTCAGTCGGGCCGCCGCCGACCTGGCGCTCACCGGCTGGACCGATGTCGTCGACACCACTGACCTGGGCCTCGACCGCTTCGACGAGCACGGTCGGAGCAAGCTGGCGGCCGATCCGATCGCCTTGCCCTTCCCCGACGTGGTCGAACAGGCCGTGACCAGCTGAGTCAGCCGGTCACGCGACGTACGACGAGGCAGTCCACCGCCACCGCACCCGCCTCTCCGCAGATCAACGGGTTGACGTCGAGAGCCTCCAGCGAGTCACCGAGCTCGAGCGCGAGCTGGCCGACAGCCACGACGGCGCGCTCCACAGCAACACGATCGGCCGGCGGCTGTCCACGGAATCCCCGGAGCAGGGCAGGCAGCTCAGGCAGACCGTCGAGCACGGCGGCCGCCGTGGCCAGTGACAGTGGTGGCAGGGCGACCTGGCGCTGGGCGAGCACCTCGACGAGCGTGCCCCCGATTGCGACGACGACGAGTGGACCGAGCAGCGGATCGTTGACCAGGCCCAGCGCGAGTTCGACCCCACCATCCACCTGTGGCTGCACCACCACGTTCGGACCAAGCCGCTTCGTGACCTCGTCATAGGCGCGCGTCACAGCGGCATCGTCGCGCAACCCGACCCGTACGCCGTCGACGTCGCTGCGGTGCTGGATGCCGGGCGCGTCGGTCTTGAGCACGACCGGAAAACCTAACGTCTCGGCGGCGTCGCGGGCCTCCTCCTCGGTCGACGCCGGGGTCGATGGGGTCACGGCGATGTTGTAGTCGCGCAACAGGTCGAGACTCGTGCGCGCGTCCAGGTCGCTCACGGCCAGTCGTGCTCGCCAGCGAGCGCGACGTGTCTCGTCCACCACTATCGGCGGACGACTCGCCACCGGCACCGACTGGTCGAAGAGGTGGCGCAGTGCGCGCAGCCCGGACTCGGTCCCTTCGAGCACGGGCACGCCGAGTGCGCGCAGCCCCGCCGCCTGCACCTGGTCCAATGCGGACGCCACGTTGGAGAGCACCACCAGCGGTTTGGTCGTCGTGTCCAGCACAGCCTGGATCGCCAGTGGGTAGGAGTCGTCGCCGTCGTACTCCTCGATCAGGTCGAGACCGACACCCACCACGCCGACGCCGTCGTCGTCGGCCAACGCGCTCAGGCAGGTCTCGAAGAGTCGCTCCGTCTCGGCACCACGCCCCCAGACGTCGAGTGGGTTCGTCGGGACCAGGCCGGGGTCGAGGACCGAGGCGATGCGTTGTTGGGTGACGGGGGAGAGGTCCGCGAAGGTGACCCCGAGGGCGTCGGCCCGGTCGGCGATCAGAGCCCGCTCGCCGCCGGAGTCGTGCACGGTCGCCAGCGTGCGCGGTGATCCGGCCCGTACCCGTCTGCCGATGGCGAACATCTCGAGCGTGTCGACGAGCTCGTCGAGGCTCTGGACCCGGTGGACGCCGTACGCCGAGAACAGCGCTTCCCACGCCGCGTCGTCACCCGCGATGGCACCGGAGTGGGCCGCGACGAGGGACCGTCCCGTCGCGGAGCCGCCCGCCGTGAGGGCGACCACGGGGATGTCGAGCCCGGCGGCCCGGGCGAGCCCAGCCTGAAAGCGTTCGGGGTCCCGCATCGTCTCGGCGAACAAACCCACGACACGGGTCTCGTCGAGCCCGAGTGCGTAGTCGAGGTAGTCGGCCGTCGCGGTGACGAGCTCCTGCCCTGCCGAGACGGCCACGGAGAGGTCCAACCGACGATGCGTTCGCAGCAGTGCCGAGAAGATCGACCCGGAGTGCGTCACGAAGGCCACGCCGCCCGGACTGAGCGGGAACCGCTCGACGTAGCCGATGGCCCGGATGCCACGGGCGACGTTGACGTAGCCCATTCCGCCGCCGCCGCACAGCGCCATCCCCGCTCCGCCGGCGATCGATGCCAGCTCGGACCCGAGTCCGTGGGCGCTACCGAAGATGAGTCCGGCGCCGTCGCCACGCTGCGCCGCCTGGCGAAGCTGTTCGGGAAGCACGACGTCGGGTACCCCGAGGACGACGAGATCCGCCGGCTCGTCGAGGTCGAGGAGCGAGGGGACGCAGGGGTGGCCGTGCACCGACGTGTAGTTCGGGTTCACCAGCGAGACCCGCGGCTTGGACGGACTGCGCAGGATCTCGGTCGTCATGCGGTCACCGAACGAGCCCGGGCGCTCGCTGGCGCCGACGACGGCAATCGAACGAGGCTCCAGGAGCTGTCGCAGGCGGCCGCCCCGATCAGTCGCCACGGGTGCTCGTCGCGCCGGCTCCGACGTCGTACTCCGGGATGGACATCCGGCGGCACCTCTCGGCAGAAGCTACGATGCTGACTGACTGTTCAGTCTAAGTAAGTGATAGCGTTTTCGACAAGGTTCAGCCGAAGTGAGAGGTCCCATGGCAGCAAGGAGCGACGAGAACGAGTCGGCAGGAGAAATCGTCGACCGACGTCGGGAACAGATGCTGCACGCCGCTGCCGAAATCATCGCGGAGCGGGGCTTCTCCGAGACGCGCATCGCCGACGTGGCTCGGCGGGTCGGCGCATCACCGGCCCTGGTCATCTACTACTTCGGCACCAAAGATGACCTGCTGACCGAGGCGCTGCGCTACTCGGAGGACCGGTTCTACATCGTCTGCGCCGAGATGTTGGCGAGCACGACGTCGCTGCGCGACCGGCTCGAGAGTCTGGTCCGGCTGACCTGTGTGCCGGACGGGGACGACCAGCTCCCGGGAGCGTGGGGACTGTGGTTCGACCTCTGGTCGCAAGCGTTCCGGCATCCGCTGGTGGCCAAGGACAGGTTGGAGCTCGAGCGACGCTGGAGGTCGACGATCGAGGGCGTCGTGGCCGACGGCATCAAGGCGGGAGAGATCAAGAAGGTCGACGCGGAGGACTTCGCGGTCACGTGGGCGGTGCTCCTCGACGGACTGTCGATCCAGGTCGCCCTGGAGGATCCGATCGTCGACAGTGAACGTGCTTTCGACATCGCGATGACCTTCGCCGAGCAGGCACTCGACCTCGCGCCGCCCAGGATTCCCGCCAGGCAGAGCAAGAAACCGACGCGAGCCAAAGCGCGACGTTAGACGCTGCTGCCCTCGGTCAGCTCGACGTCGGCCGACGCCGCATCGGGTGGAAGCAGCCGCACAGCACTGGTCGAGACCCGTACGGTCACGTCCCGGCCCTCGTGCAGCCACTCCTGCAGCTCACCATGGACGTTGGGCAGCTCGGCGATCACCAGACAGGTGCCGATCCGTACGTTGACGTGCGTGTGGGCGCCCATGAACACCAGGTGCTCTACCCGCGCCGAGTAGACGTTCGCGTCCAGCGTCGATCGAACCTCCTCCGGTGGGCTGATCTCCACCCGCTCCGGTCGGACGGCGAGGCTGACCGTCTGCCCTGGCGTGACAGTGACCGTCGTGCTGGCCTCGACGTCGAGGTCGCCGATCCGACAACGTGCGCTGGTGGCGTGGACCTCGGTCACCGTGGCCTCGTAGAGGTTTGCTGTCCCGAGGAAGCCGGCGACATACGCCGTCGCGGGCTGCGAGTAGACCTGGCTCGGCGTACCCATCTGCTCGACCTTGCCGTCGCGGATCACCGCGAGGCGGTCGGACATGGTCATCGCCTCTTCCTGGTCGTGTGTGACGTACACGAAGGTCGTCTGCACGCGGCGCTGCAAGAGTCGTAGCTCGAGCTGGAGCTGCCGACGCAGCTTGGCGTCCAAGGCGCCCAGCGGCTCGTCGAGCAGCAGCACGGTCGGCTCGAGGATCAGCGCCCGGGCGAGGGCCACCCGCTGCTGCTGCCCGCCGGACAGCTGGTGCGGCTTGCGCTTGGCGTACTCCGACATCTCCACGAGCTCGAGCGCCGAACCGATGCGACGCTTGGACTCGCCTCTGTCGACGCCGTGGTAGCGAAGCCCGAACCCGACGTTGTCGGCCACGGTCAGGAACGGGAAGAGTGCGTACGACTGGAAGACGGTGTTGACGGGCCGCTTGTGCGGCGGTGACTCGACGAGGTCGACCCCGTCGAGCAGGATGTGGCCCTCGTCCGGCCGTTCGAAACCCGCCACCATGCGCAGCGTGGTCGTCTTGCCGCAGCCCGAGGCGCCGAGCAAGGAGAAGAACTCGCCGGCGCCGATGTCCAGGCTGAGCCGGTCCACGGCCACCGCCTCGTCGAACCGCTTGACGAGGTTCTTGATGCTCAGCTGGCCGAGTCCCGTCATCGCGTCACCCTTCGTCCGGGGCGTTGACCAGACGATCCGCCAACGTCGCCACGTTGCTGACGAAGCGGTCGACGTCCTCGTTTGTGTGCTGGACGGAGATCAACCATTGCTCGATCTTGCCCCATGGCGGCAGGAACACGCCGCCGTTGTGCTGAACCAGCCAGTGCGCATGGCCGTAGCGGTCGTCGACGGTGAGGAAGTCGCGGAGGTTCCGGGTGGGTTCGGCCAGGAAGGTGATGCATCCCTTCGCGCCTGCCGTGGTGACGTGCCAGGGGAGCTGGTGCTGCTCGATCACCGCGTCGATGCCGGCCGTCATCCGCCTGCGCAGGGCCGCGATGTGCTCGTACGCCGCATCGTCCATGATCTCGGTCAGCGTGGCCCGTGCCGCCGCCATCGCGAGGGGGTTGCCGTTGAACGTGCCGACCTGCTCGTAGCGTCCGTCGGCGATGAGCCCCATCACCTCGTCGGTTCCACCGATTGCGGCGGTCGAGATGCCACCACCGACGGCCTTGGCCAGGCAGATCAGGTCCGGCTGCACATCGTGGAGTCGCGTGACGCCGCCCGGACCCACCGTCAGCCCGGTCTTCACCTCGTCGAACGTCAGCAGGGCACCGTGTGCGTGCAGGAGGTCGCGCAGGCCGGCGAGATAGCCGGGGTCGGGGTGGATGATCCCCGCGTTCATCATGATCGGCTCGACGATCATGCCCGCGATCTGTCCGGGGTGCGAGGTCAGCACCCGCTCGACCGCGGCGAGGTCGTTGAAGCCGACGACGCAGACGAGGTCCCGGATCTGGTGGGGGATGCCGCTGTTGCCGGCGACGTTGGAGGGGGCGTCGACGGGACCGACCTCGTCCGCCTCGGGAAGAACCGAGACCTGCACGGAGTCGTGGTGGCCGTGGTAGCAGCCTTCGACCTTGATGATGAGGTCGCGGTCGGTGTATGCCCGCATCAGGTGGACCGCGTCCATCGTCGCCTCGGTGCCGGAGTTGGCGAACCGCCACTGGGGGAGTCCGAAGCGGGCAGCGAGGTTCTCGGCGACGACCACAGCGTCCTCGGTGGGCTGGGCGAAGTGCGTCCCCAGCCGGACCCGGGCGCTGACTGCGGCCACGATCGCCGGGTGAGCGTGACCGACTAGGTTGACCCCGTAGCCGCCGTGGAAGTCGCTGTACTCGCAGCCGTCCACATCGAAGATGCGCGGGCCCTGCCCGTGGCTCATCCAGACAGCCTGGGGCTCCGCGATCTGCCAGTTCGACGTCGCCCCACCAGGGAGGACGTGCAAGGCCCGGGCCGCCGCCTCGTGGCTGCGCGGCTGGCGATCGACGAAGACCTTGGTCTCCTCCGCGATGACGTCGTCGAGCGCGGAACTGCGGATGATGTGCGTCGTCGACGCGGTCACGGAAACTCCTCGTAGTCATGGAGAACGATGCGGTCACAGTCGTTCACGATGTCGTTGACTGATCGTTCAGTCTATGCGACGGTGTTGAGAAGGGACAAGGACTCGAGACGGCAAGGAGTGTTGGCATGGCTCCGATGAGACGTCCGAACAGACCGTCAGATCCAGCCTTCTTCGCACAAGCGTCGCTGGGTGGTCAGCTCAGCCGACGTACTCTCCTGAAGGCAGCGCTCGCGGGGATCGCCGCGCCGGGAGTGGCCGGCCTCCTCTCGGCCTGCGGGAGCAGCAACAGCTCGTCGCCGGGAGGCGTCAAGGAGACCATCGCCGCCCCCGACAACCCGGTGAAGTGGCCGATCAGCACGAAGAACCCGCCGATCGAGTCGGGCCTGATGCCGGAGAAGGGCAGCACCCTCCGCATCTACAACTACGCGGCGTACCTGTCGCCGGGGGTCATCAAGGCCTTCGAGAAGAAGTTCGACGTCGACGTCCGGGTCTCGACCTTCAACGATGCCGATGAGGCGCTCACCAAGGTTGCCTCGGGAGATCTGAAGTTCGACATCTACCTGCCGAGCTACGACTCGTTGGGCCGATTGGTTCAGGCAGACCTGCTGCGACCCCTCAACCACGACTACATCCCCAACATCGACAACGTCTGGGCCGAGTTCCAGGACCCCTGGTACGACCAGGGCTGGGAGTACTCGGTCCCGTACACGATCTACACCACGGGCATCGGGTGGCGGACCGACATGATCGATCAGGACATCGCCGCCCTGGACAACCCGTACGACGTGTTCTGGGACTCGCAGTACTCCGGCAAGCTGGCCGTGATCGACGACTTCCACACCACGATGGGGCTGGTGCTGCTGCGCAACGGCATCGACAACCTCAACACGACCAACCCCGACGACATCGCGCTCATACGCACCCAGCTCCTCGAGCTTCGTAGCAAGACCAAGCCTCGTGTGACGGTGTCGATGTACAACGATCTCCCGGCCGGTCAGTACGGGCTGTCGGAGATGTGGTCCGGCGACATCGTCAACGCGCAGTACTACCTGCCGAAGGGTCAGTCGTCGGACATCCTTCGGTACTGGTACCCCCCGGACGGGAAGGGCATGGTCGACAACGACCTCATGGTCGTGCTGGCGCAGGGACAGAACCCGGTCGCAGCACACCACTTCATCAACTACCTGCTCGACGAGGCCAACGCCCTGAAGAACTTCGGCTTCACCGGTTACCAGCCGCCACAGAACAGCATCACGGCGGAATCGCTCGTCAAGGACGGGTACGTTCCGGAGAACCTCGCAACCGCCACCGTCCTCCCGAGCTATTTCACCGACGGGCTGCGCCTGCTGCAGTTGCCGGCGGCGACCGACACCGAGTGGCACCAGATCTGGCAGGAGTTCAAGGCCGGTGGCTGAGCGGGGCCGCGGGCCCCGGTCAGGACGACTGTGGCCCCTCCTCGCGTTGCCGGGCACGCTATGGCTGGCGGTCTTCTTCGTCGCGCCGATGTACCTGGTGCTGGCGATCCTCTTCGGCGGGGTCGACCCGATTCTCAGGCAGCCGGTACCGATCTGGAACCCGCTGAACTGGGACACCACGCAGTTCAAGTACGTGCTCGACCACATCACGGGCGCGAACGGTTACTTCGGTCCCGCTCTGTGGCGGACCGTCGTCTATGTCACGATCGCCAGCCTGCTCTGCCTGCTGATCGCGTATCCGGTCGCCTACTACACCGCGAGGTTCGCCGGCCCGTACCGCGGACTGCTGCTTGCCGCGCTGATCGCGCCGTTCTGGATCTCGTACATGATGCGGTTGCTGGCGTGGGTCAACCTGCTGCAGAACGAGGGGTTGCTCAACAAGGCGCTCAGCTTCGGCGGGATCTTCGACGTCCACACCAGTTGGCTGTCCGGTCGACCTTCCACCGTGATCCTCGGGCTGGTCTATGGCTACGTGCCGTACATGATCCTGCCGTTGTATGCCGGTCTCGACCGGATCCCCAAGGCCACCCTCGAAGCCGCCCGTGATCTCGGCGCGAGCCGCTTCGAGACGTTCCGGCGGGTGACCTGGCCGCTGAGCCGGCAGGCCGTCGTGGTGTCGGTGCTGGTGACGACGCTGCCCATGCTGGGCGACTACTTCACCAACGACCTGTTGTCCGGCTCACCCGACACGACGATGGTCGGCAACCTCATCAACAACTCGGTCCTGCAGCCCGGGCAGACCGGCCAGGCGGGCGCGTTCGTGCTGCTGATCGTGCTGGTCTCGATCGTGCCCATGGTGATGTACGTACGAGCTGGACGAAATGCCTCGGACGTGAAGTCGTGAGCGCCGCCGTCACCGCCGGCAGGACCCCCAGGTCGTCGCGCGGCGTCCTGGGCTGGTGGCGCGACCCGTGGCGCAAGCCGCGCATCCTGCTCATCGTCACGTTGCTGTACGTCGCCTGGTCACTCCTTCCGGTGCTCATCGCGGTGCTGTTCTCGTTCAACGCGGGTCGGTCACGGACCACGTGGCAGGGTTTCTCGACGCGCTGGTACTACGGCGACGACCTGCGCTCGGTCTGGAGCGACGCGAGCCTGCACACGGCGCTGACCCACACACTCTGGCTCGGCGTCCTCGTCACGCTCATCACGATCCCTCTCGGGGTGGCGATGGCGCTGGGTCTGGACCGATGGCGTGGCCGGATCCCGGCCGGTGCCAACCTGGCGGTCCTCGTATCGTTCGTGCTGCCGGAGATCCTGCTGGCCGTGGCCCTGCTGTTCGTCGCCACCGTGATGTCGACGCCGTTGCACCTGGGGACGTGGGGGCAGGTCGTCGGCCTGGTCACCTACCAGCTGTCCTACCCGGTGGTCATCGTCCGAAGCCGACTCCTGACGATCGGACGCGACTACGAGGAGGCGGCGATCGACCTCGGTGCCTCGCCCGCCGGTGCGTTGCGCAGGGTGCTGCTCAAGATGCTGCTGCCGGCGATCTTCGCGAGCACCGTGCTGGTCTTCGCCGACGTGATCGACGACTTCGTGATCGTCCGTTACCTCTCCGGAGACTCGTCGACGGAACCGGTGTCAGTGAAGGTGTACGACAGTGCGCGAGCGGCGCCGACGCCGGCGCTCAACGCCTTGACGACTCTCCTCCTCGTGGCGTCTCTGCTGTCCGTTGTCATCGGATATGCCGTCTATCGCCGCCTCACGAGAGGTGAGCGCGGGACTCAGTCCTTGGACGTCTTCACCGGGGAAGTCTGAGGCGTGGATATTTACGAGCCCCCAGGTCCTGGCGTAGTCTGACTGTATGTTCAATCAGAGACTGACGCCTGCTCCCATGGACCAGGACGACCTCGCCCTGGCGCTCAAGCCCTTCGGGTCGAGCCGCATGCTCCCGAAGGCGGCCTACGTGGACGCCGACGTCCTCGCGTGGGAGCGACAGCACGTCTTCTCCGACTGGATCTGCATCGGGCGCGCATCTGACCTGCCCGAGCCGCGTAGCTCGAAAGCCTTCGACCTGGGGGAGTCCGGCGTCCTGGTCGTCCGCGGCGAGGATGGTGTGCTGCGGGCCTTCGAGAACGCGTGCCGCCACCGTGGCCACGAGCTCCTCCCGTGCGGCTCGACCGCCCAGCCGCGCCTGATCATGTGCCCGTACCACGCCTGGACCTACGAGCTCGACGGGTCGCTGAAGAACGCTCCGCACTTCAAGGACCACGGCGACTTCGACAAGGCCGACTTCGGGTTGTTCTCGATGCCCGTCACCGAGTGGCACGGCTGGCTCTTCGTCGACCCCAGCGGCCAGGCGGGTTCGTTTGCCGATCACGTCGGTGAGCTCGAGGACGTCGTCACCCACTACGACGGAGCCACGCTCAAGACTCCCGTCACCCACACCTACGACGTCGCCGCCAACTGGAAGGTGATCGTCGAGAACTACCAGGAGTGCTACCACTGCTCGATGATCCACCCGGAGCTGTGCAAGGTCAGCCCGCCGACGAGCGGTGAGAACATCGACCGCAAGGGTGCGTGGGTCGGTGGCTGGATGGACCTGCGCGAGGGTGCGGAGACCATGTCGCTGGACGGCAAGAGCGGGGGCGCGATGATGGCTCGCCTCGACGAGGAGGAGCAGCACACCGTGATGTACATCGCGGTGCTCCCCAACCTGCTGATCAGCCTCCACCCGGACTACGTGATGAGCCACCTGCTCGTCCCGATCACCCCGGACCTGACGCGGATCTCGTGCTCGTGGTCGTTCCCGGCCGACGCCGTCGACGCCGAGGGCTTCGACCCGTCGTACGCGGTGGATTTCTGGGACCTGACCAACAAGCAGGACTGGAACGCCTGCGAGGGCGTGCAGCGGGGGATCAAGGCCCCGAGCTTCACTCCCGGGCCGCTCGCGCCGGAGGAGGACGGGGTCTACCACTTCGTCAGCCTGATGGCGCGGATGTATGCCGGGGAGTCTCCGGAGTGACCCTCGGCTGAGCCGGGTACCTCGATTTCGCGATGCCAACACGGGCCCGCTAAACTCGTCTGGCCCACCAGGGTTCCGGTCCCGCCGGAACCTGCGGGCGCACCGCACAGCGGGGCTATGGCGCAGTTGGTAGCGCGCCTCCATGGCATGGAGGAGGTCAGGGGTTCGAATCCCCTTAGCTCCACTCAGCAGTATGACTGGCGAACATCAACCTGTCGCATGCCTGTGCGGCCCAGCGCCTTCTTCAACGCAGCAGACAAGGGCGTTTTCTCAGCGGTTGTCGCCGGTGCCCCCGAGGACGGCTCTGCGCTGCCGATCGGCGAGTTTGTCAACATTTCGCTGTGCGATGTCATCGAGGGAGAGACCCAAGAAGTTCGCCAGGACCGCGGTGTACCAAAGCACGTCGCCGAGTTCGGCGGCCATGTCGTCGCGGTCGAGCTGAGCGAGGTCGCTGTTGTGGTCACGGACGAGCTTCTTGACCTTCTCGGCGATTTCGCCCGCCTCACCAACCAAGCCGAGAACGAGGTGCATGAACTCGTCTGGCGCATCCGTCTCGCGGGCTGTGCGCAGCGCGGCACGCTGGTAGTCGTCGCAATCCATTGCGCCACCGTAGCGATCGCTCGTTCCCCCATCGACAAGGTGCCGAGTGGATTGACGTTCGAAATGCGGGCGCCCTCGACGCCGACAGACTCGTGCCGGCGGCGGCTGGTCGTCTCCGAGCCATGGAGTGCGAAGTTCGAACCCGTCTCACGCGTCAGCCGGCGGCGGGCTTGCTGGCGGCGAGCAACCGCTGCCCTATCGTGCGCGCCGCCTCTTGAAGCTCGGGACACCTCACGATCCGGTAGGGCGCCGGGATGCGGGCCAGCTGCTCGGCGTACCAGCTGGGGTTGCTCGTGCTGCCGACCAGCCGGGCCGTCTGTGGATCGACCGCTTCGAGTCGTCCGATGGCTCGCGGAATACACCGCACCACGGTACGGAACGGCGCGTCGATGACGACTTCGACGTCGTACTCCCAGCCGACGGCGAGGTGCTCCTCGAGCACGGTGACCGGGTCGAGGTCGGCGGGCATGGTGAAGCCGGCATCGAGCTCTTCGACGTCGCGGACCCGGTCGACCCGGTACGCCCGTCGCGCCCCCGCGGGGTAGGTCTGGCACAGCAGGTACCACCGGCCGTGTCGCACGACGACGGCCCAGGGTTCGACCTCGGCGGACCACTCCGACCCAACTTCCGAGCGATAGTCGAGGCGTACGCGCCGGCGGTTGGAGCAGGCCTGCACGAGCGCTGTCGTGGTGGCCGGATCGGGCCGGGCGGCGGAGCGGTCAGGTGCCGGCGCCGTATGGCGGCGGACCGCATCGGCCTGCGCGGCCACCGGCTCGGGGAGGGCCCGCACGATCTTCGCGAGTGCACTGCCGACCAGGTCGGTGGGATCGCTCGCGGCGTGATGGCCGTCGAGCACGGCCATCACCAGGCCGAGCGCCTCCGCGGCGCTGAACGTGAGGGGTGGCAGCCGCAGCCCGCGGCCCAGCCGGTAGCCACCGTAGGGTCCGCGGACCGAGTCGATCGGGATCTCGGCCTCGCGCAGGATGCCGACGTAGCGCCGGGCAGCCCTTTCGGAGACGCCGAGCTTGTCTGCCAAGCGGTCGGCGGTGATGCCGGGGCTGCTCTGGATCAGCTCCAGCGCCAGCAGGGCTCGTGCCGCCGGGCTCGCGTCAGGTTTCACCGCAGGCTCCCTTCAATCCGGAGGCCGAACGTCCGGAATGGATCCTAGCCTGGCAGCCATGACGGACAACCGCCGATCTCGTCGCCCGCGCTACCGGCAGGCCGCGCCTATCGTGGTCGCATGAACCTGCAGTTCAGCGGCCCGGTGTGGTTCTGGAAGGGTCCGGCGCCCTGGCACTTCGTCACCGTGCCCGAGGACGAGTGCGGTGAGCTCGAAGCCACGTCGGCCTTCGTCACCTACGGCTGGGGCATGATCCCGGTTTCCGCTCAGGTCGGAGCCACCGCGTGGAAGACGGCACTGTTCCCCAAGGACGGTCGGTACCTCGTGCCGGTCAAGACCTCGGTGCGGCAGGCCGAAGGCATCGAGGTCGGCGACGTTGTCACCGTCCGGCTGGACGTCGACGTCTGACTTGCACCGAGCGCTGACTCAGTCGACACAGAGGCAGAACGGGTGCCCGGCCGGGTCGAGGAACACCCGGAAGGTCGTGCCGGGCTGATGCGCGTGCTTGGTCGCACCGAGCTCGAGAACGGCCGCTTCGCCGGCGTCGAGGTCGTCGACGATCACGTCGACATGCATCTGCTGCGGCACCTCCTGCCCCGGCCAGTCCGGTGCTGAGTAGTCCATCACCTGCTGGAAGCAGATGCACTGGCCGTAGTCGGCGCGGACCTCGGCCCAGTCGGGTTCGATCTTGACGTCCCAGTCCAGCAGGGCGCCGTAGAACGTCGCGAGTGCGCCGGCGTCCGGACAGTCGAGGACGAAGGATGGGTAACGTGCGATAGCCATGCTCGGCACGCTACCCGCGGACACCGACAGCCGCCGGTCGGCGGGCAGCGCGGCGGCGGCGGCTCAGCGGATCATCAGCACGACGTTGCCGGTCTTCTGGTGCGTGTCGACGTACCGGTGTGCGTCGACGACGTCCTCCAGCGCGTACGTGCGGTCGATCACCGCGCGATACTCGCCCCGCTCGAGCAGGTCCGCGATCACGAGGATGTCGTCTCTGCGGTACCGCACGATCCCCAACTTGGCCCGCTTCGCAAACAACGACACTGCTGCGTCGTGCCACATGAACCCTGGATCGGTCGTGAGGTAGGTCCCGCCCGGCGCGAGCGAGCGACGGCAGCGCCGGAACGAGTGCCGGCCGACCGCGTCGAGGACGACGTCGTAGGTCTCGCCGTTCGTCGTGAAGTCGGTGGTCAGGTGGTCGATCAGGGAGTCCGCGCCGAGCGAACGCACGAGCTCGACGTTCTTGGTGTTGCAGACGGCGGTGACGCGCGCGCCGAGATGCTTGGCCACCTGCACTGCACCGACCCCGATCGAGCCCGACGCACCATGGACGAGCACGTGATCGCCCTTCTCAGCGTGTGCCTGCTGCAGGAGCGACATGGCGCTGAGGGCTCCGTCGGCGACCGCGGCGGCCTCCTCGGTCGTCACCGTCTCCGGGATGTGCGCGATCGCGCCCGTCTCCGGGACACACACGTACTCCGCATTCGCACCGGACCGGATGCCGAAGACGCGAGCGCCGACGGCGAAGTCGGTGACCGCTGCGCCCACGGCCTCGACCTCACCTGCGAACTCGGTCCCGATGCGTCCGCGCCTGGGCCGGCGGAGCCCGGTGACGAAGCGAGCGACGAAGTACTCAGCGCTGCGCAGTCCTGCGTCGCTCCTGGTCGCCGTACTCGCCCGCACGCGGACCAGGACCTCGTCGTCCTCCGGCACCGGACGCCTGACGTCTTCGATGCGCAGCACCTCCGGAGGCCCGTAGCGGTTGAACGTCACTGCCCTCATGCGTCGCCCTCGTGCGTTCCAGCCGCAGCACGGCCCACGAGCCCGTGATCGACGGCGTACAGGCTGGCGCCGACCCGGCTGCTCACGCCGGCCTTCGTGAAGACATGTTCGAGATGGTTGCGAACCGTCTTCTCCGAGAGCGACAACGACCGGGCGATGTCCTTGGTGCTCTGCGCCTGGGCGACCAGCCGGAGGATCTCGACCTCTCGGTTGGTGAGGCCGTCCGGCCACGTGCCCCGGCGTGGTGGCGACTCGCCTGCGGCTGTCAGCACCGCCTCGACCGCGTCGCCGCGCAGCTGCTTGGCTCCCACGGCGTCGCGCAGCCGTCGGATGGCCCCGGCCCGGTCGTATGCCGGTCGGTACGGTCTGAACTCCAGCGACGACTGGAAGAGCTCGGCCGCTGCCAGCAGCTGGTCGTGCAGGGTGAGCTGCCCCCCGGACAGGCCTCGCGGATAGCCGCTGCCGTCCAGGCGCTCGTGATGGTTGGCGGCGAGCGCGGACTCTGTCGACAGGCCGGTCACCCTGCTGAGGATCCGGCCGGTGAGATAGGGATGCATGTTGATCCGCTCGCGCTCCGCGGCCCCGAGTGGAGCACTCTTCTCCCAGATGAGGTTCGAGACTCCGATGCGGCCGAGGTCGTGCACATGCCCGGCGCGTCCGAGCAGCTCGAAGTCGTGAGGGGTCAGACCGGCTTTGCTCCCCGCGGCAGCGACGAGCTCCGCGACACCGCGGGAGTGACCAGCGGTGTAGGGGCTCTTGAGGTCGACGAAGTCGCCGAGAGCGGTCATCAGCTCGGTCAGCTCATGGGGCTGCACCGGGTGCTGACCATCGGGTGCCCGGTCGACAGCTTCCCGCCAGATGTCCGTCGAGGGCGGGACGAGGACCTCTTCCGGCGAGACGACCAGGGCGTCCACCACTGCCGGGTCGAACTGGCCACCGCTCCGTCGACGGGCGTTCTCGACAGCGCCGGCTGCGCCGTGCACGCGGTGGTGGACCTCAGTGACGTCGGCGACGTGGGCGATCCGCATCGCCACCGGGATGGCATCGCCACTGACTCCCTGCGGAAGCCCCCTGCCGTCCCATCGCTCGAACGTGAACGTCAGCGCGTCCCGCGTGTAGGTGCCCAGCCCGATCCGCTCCGCCAGGAGTCCAGCCGAGGTGCAGTGCGACCCCACCATCCGGGCGAGGTTGCCCCGGGTATGGCGCAGCAACGCCCCAGCGATCATGATCCGGTGCGGGAACGGCTGACCACGTCCGAGGTTCTGGAGGAGGAACCGCGCGTAGGGAAGGCCGTTCCAGTCGACCAGGTAGGAGTCCCGGCGTACGGCGATGTCGTCGCCGAACCAGCGCGAGTACTCGTGGGAGTCGGCGTGGCAGCCCACCCACATCACCAGCGTCACGTAGAACGCGGCGGCGCGCTGTTCGTCGTCGCAGCCCAGCCGGTCCGCCAGCCGGTCCGCGATCAGTGCGCTGCGTAGTACGTGCTCCAGGGGCTGCCCGAGTCCGAGGTCGATCGCCAGTGAGAGCGCGCCCAGGATCTCAGCACGTCGCGGAGCTGTTGGGTTCTGCGCGGACACCGGGACCCGCTCCATCCGCCCATCGTGCCACCGACCGGCCGGCGGGTCCCAGAGATCGGGGAGAGCTCTCCGTGTCAGTAGCTGAACGTCGTCGCGGCGTCGTCGCCGATCCACTCCCAGAGCTGGACCGTTCCACCAAGGGTGGCGTTCTCGACCAGGGTGTCCGGGTCGAGCGAGCGGGCGTCGAAGCAGATCGGGCAAGCCTGGAGCACGCCGCCTGCAGCCGAGAACCGCTTCATCAGGGAGGGCAGGTCGGGGCAGCCGTCGCAGGCCGTACCGACCGCGACTCCGTCGGTGGCGAGCCGGGTGGCCTCCTTGGTCAGGAACATCAGCGTCGGACGACCGGCCTCGGCGGCTCCCACCGCGACGAGCAGGGCGACCGTGACGCGCTCGGGATCCTCGAGTCCGGTGGTCAGGCTGATGGCTGCTTTGTTGCTCATGTCAGGTCCTTCCTCGGGTGGGTGGTGGTCTGCGGTTCTTGGCGGTAGCCGCTGCACATCAGGTCCAGCTGTCCGATGGCGCCGCCCGGGGTCAGGTCGGCCAGGGCCTGCTGCTCGATGGCGAGCCAGCCGTCGCCCTTCGCGGGCTTGATGACCCGGGCGCGCCATCGCAGCACGGTACGGCCGGCGATGTCGCCGATGGTGGCGTCGACCAGCTCGAAGGCTTCGACGTCTCCGAACCAGCCCCTGAACGCGGCTGTGACCTCTCCGGCCCCGGCGTACTCCACGAAGCCTCTCGGCAGCAGAGCACGCATGACGACGTGCGGATCGAGAGTAGCGGCGAGCAGGTCGAAGTTCTGCGCGGCGATGCCTTCGACGAAGGTGCCGGCCAGTGCGAATCTGCCGGTGTCCGACGCATCGGATGTGCGGGTCTCCATGTCCATGTCTCATGGATACGCGGGCATCTGCTCCGCCGTCGTGAGGCAGCTGCCCCATCTTTGGGCCCTCGAGGGAGGCGTCGTGGCGGAGCGGGCGTCCCCGCGGGTCCGGGAGCGGGGATGTACACCGTCGTACCGGCGTGTCAGGCCGCACTTCACCACAATGCGCGGGGGAGTGGTTGGGTGGGTACCTCGGGATGGGATCTCACCAAGGAGCGGCATGAGCGATCAGGACAACCACGAGCGGGCGGCCATGCAGGAGCTGTTGCGGGATTCGTTCGCGCGGATCCGCGAGCTCGTCGCCGACGTCTGTGACGGGTTGACGCGAGACGGAGCGGCTTACCGGCCCGCTCCGGATGCGAACTCGATCGGTTGGCTGGTCTGGCACCTGACCCGCATCCAGGACGACCACCTGTGCGGTATCACCGGAGCGCAACAGGTATGGACGGCAGACGGTTGGTACGAGCGCTTCGGGCTGCCCTTCGAGCCCGCTGCGCACGGCTACGGCCACAGCCCGGCCGACGTGGCCAAGGTCCGCGTCGAGCCCGAGTTGCTCGACCGCTACCACGCCGCGGTGCACCAGCAGACCCTCGCCTACATCGGCACCGTCGACGCCGACGAGCTGACCCGGGTGGTCGACGACGCCTGGGACCCGCCGGTCACCGCAAGTGTCCGGCTGGTGAGCGTGCTGGGTGACTGTCTCCAGCATGCCGGGCAGGCGGCGTACATCCGCGGTCTCCTGCCGACCACCTGACTCCCCCGCGAATTGCGGGACCGTGCAGGTCCGGACCGGGGCCATGATCGATCGAGCACTACGCGCCGCCGCTGCGTGCACGTGCAACCACCAGGGTTGCACGCTCTTCATGGCGATGAGCGTGCGTGCTCGCGTGGGGAAGACAGCTCGTCCACAGGCGTACCATGATGGTGCTCGCACCCAGCAGAGGAAGCCGTTGAGGAGGCGCCGTGTGGTGGGTATGGGTGCTTGTGGTCTTGGCCGTCCTATTGGCGATCGCTTTCGTCCTGACGAGGGGCATGCCAGGGCCCAATCAAAGGGAGGTCAAGGAACATCGGCGTAGTCAAGCCGGCGGTGGCCTTGACAAGGGTGGCGGCAGCGGCAGCGGCGGCGTGATCTAACCATCGACCGCGCCGGGCGCACGGAACTGCCGGTGCGCCCGCGGGACCGCAACTGTCTCTGGTCCGATGCAGCCGACGGTCCGCAACAGGATCAACACGCTCGACAGCACGTTCGTGGCATTCCTCGACCCGAAGCGAAGCACCGTCCTCGATGGCCTCCCCTGGAGCGCCGTTAGCACGTCCGCATCTGCGGCGGTCCGCGTACGGCGTCGGACATCCGATGGTTGAGTGATGAGCACCGCGACCGGAGTGTCGAGCTGAACCTTCCCACCATTGCGGGGAGGGGCTGGACGTCAGGCCGTCCGGGACTCGGCCGGGTCCTTCGTCCGGGTCAGCAGTGACAGGGCGGTGGCGGGGAAGATGAGCACCGAGACGAGCCCGGCGCAGACCAGGGCAGCGGCGGTCACCGGCCGCATGAGCCCGGTCAGGACCCCGATCTGGGTCGCGGTGACGATGAAGGGCAGCGACGTGGCCTGCATCAGCCCCGCCGCCACGGTCGGCAGCGCGCCCAGCCGGCGGAGGTACAGCAGCGCCGGAAGCCCTCGGACGGCGAGCAGCGCGACCAGGAACACCGGAACCCGGGCCAGCGCCGACGGGCTGGACGCGAGCTCGGTGATGTCGAGACGGACGCCGCTGGAGACGAAGAACACCGGGATCACAAACCCGTAGCCGATCGCCTCGAGCTTGGCCCGGAAGTTCGGGTGCGACGTCGACTCGCGGTCGAGCAGCCCGACCGCGGCACCGGCCATGAACGCGCCGAGGATGCTCTCCAGCCCGAACCGCTCGGCCAGCACGACGAAGGCGATGAGGAGGGTCACGGCTGCGCGGACCCGGATCTCCGCGGTGCTGTCCTGCAGGCGCAGCAGCACGTCGGTGAGCCGCATCGACCGGCCCGTCAACGAGATCGACACGGCGGTGACGACCACCAGACCGGCGAACAACCCGAGCAGGACCAGCTTGCTGCCGGTGCTCGAGTCCGACGACGAGAACAGCAGAGACAACATCAGTACCGCGGCGAAGTCGGCGACCGATGACGCGGCGATCGTGGTCTGGCCGACGGGACTGTCGACCTGCCCGGCGTCCTTGAGCAGGGGTACGACGAGTCCGAGTGACGTCGCGGACAGGCAGATCGCCAGCAACAGAGGGCTCTTGAGCCAGCCCGCGGCGTCGAAAGCCACACCGGCCCCGAAGCCGATCACGAGCGTCAGTGCGTACCCGACCATCGCCCCGCGCAGGACCGGCCCACGCAGGGCGCGGACGTCGATCTCGAGGCCGGCCAGGAACAGCAGGAACGCCAATCCGAGCAGCGCGACGATCTCGACGACGAGGTCGACCTCGACCCACCCCAGCCCGGATGGTCCGACGATGACGCCGAGGACGATCTCGAGCACCACTGCCGGCACCCGCAGCCGCGGCACGAAGCCGAGACTGAGCGGGGCGAGCACGGCGATCGCCAGGATGATCAACAGGTTCACGAAGTCGGTCTCAGGCACGGTCGCTCCTCAGCGGGGGTGTCCGAGAACAGTCCGTGCAGCGGCGACGGTGTTACAGCGGTCGGCGGAACTGTCCCTCTCTGTCCGGGGTGTCCCGCCAGCCACGGAACGCGGCGAGCAGCTGGTCACGCACCTGCCCGTCGAGCGTCTCCGGCGGCAACGTGCCAAGCGCCGAGATCGTGGCTCGGAACTGCGCGAGATAGTTCTCGCAGCCGGGGCACGAGGTCACGTGCAGCACGAAACGCGCCTCGGTGTCCCGGTCGAGCGATCCCTCGAGGTAGTCGGTGATGAGCTCGATCAGCTCCGCGCAGGTCAGGTCGGCCGGCGTGTGGGGAGCGGTCATGTCGCGGCCCTCCAGTGCGTCGCCCGGCCGAAGTGGTTCTCGAGCAGGGTCCGGACCGCGGCCCGGCCGCGATGCAGGATCACCCGCTGGTTGGCCGCCGAGAGCCCCAGGAGCTCGCAGACCTCGTCAGCGGCGAAGCCTTCGATGTCGCGCAACGTCACGACGAGCCGCTGCCGCGCCGGCAGGGAACGGATGGCGGCGGCGATCGTGAGACGCAGCTCGCTGCGGACGAGCTCGGACTCCGGCGTGGTGGTCAGGTCGGGCCAGGGCGCCGGCGGCGTACGCCAGTGGCCGGGGTAGTCGTCATCGGCGCCGCGGAACCGATGCGGCGGCACGGTTCCCACGGCGTCCTCACCGAGCAACGGGCGGATGACGACGCGGCTCTCACGGGTCCCCGTCGTCTTGGCGATGTTGGACAGGATGCGGAACACCCACGTCTTCAGTGACGAGCGGCCCTCGAAGCCGTCGATTCCCCGCAGCACCGCGAGCCAGGTCTCCTGGACGACGTCGGCGGCGGACTCCTGACTGTGCACGTAGCCACGCGCGAGCTTCAGCATCGTTGGGGCCCAGGCGTCGACCAGCTGGCCGAAGACTGCTTCGTCCCCGGCGCGCAACCCAGTCAGCAGCGTCGCGTCGTCGGGCAGTCCGGTCGCGCGCCCGGTGGGGCGTGGTGCGGTGCGACCCGGCTGGGGGCTGTCCATCGCGCACCTCCCCATGGGGTCTCGGAGCCACCGTAGACCCGATCGGGCACCGGAGGCGATGGACCGTTCGGACAGGATGACTGGCCGCGCCAGGCTCACAACAGCTCCACGTCCTGCTGGACGCAGAGCAAGGCGGGACCGTCCGCGGACAGCCAGGCCACGAAGGCGTCCTCGAGCTCGTCGCGCTGCTCGACCCGGATGCCGGTCGCCCCGCAGAGCTCCGCGTACGCCGCCCAGTCCGGGTTGTGCAGCGAGGTGTGCCAGACCGGGAAGTGGCCGGCGAGCTGCTCCTTGCCGATCTTGCCGAGCGCGTGGTTGTCGAGGAGCAGGTGCTTGATGGGGATGCCGTACTTGACCGCGGTCGTCAGCTCGGCGGCGTACTGAGCGAACCCGCCGTCACCGGTGACCGCGACGATCGGACGGTCCGGCGCCGCCGCCCAGGCGCCCATGGCGGCGGGATAGCCGAACCCGATCGACCCGAGGTAACCCGACATCAGCACCGGTTGGCCCTTCGACTCGAGATAGCGGCCCAGGGAGTAGGCGTGGTTACCGACGTCGACCGCGACGACCGCGTCCGCAGGCAGGTGCCGTGAGAGGGCATCGAAGACCGCGGCCGCTGAGACGCCCTGGCCACGGTCGTCGTCCACCCGGCGCTGCTTCTCGGCCCGCCACAGCGCCCAGCGCGCGGCGACGTCCGCAGTCTGGTCCTCCGCGGCCGGGTGGTCACCGAGACCGCCAGACACCTCGGTGAGCACGAGCCGGGCGTCGCCGAGCACGGAGGCCGTCACGGTGTGGAAGCGGCCGACGGCCTGCGGTCGGTCGTCGATCTGCACGATCGGCTTGTACGACGCGACTCCGGTGTGATTGGAGAAGGACGCCCCGACGACGATCAGCAGGTCGGACTCGTTCATCAGCCAGCTCGCCACCGGAGTGCCGCTGCGGCCGAGCACGCCGGCCCCGAGCGGATGCATGTCGGGCACGAGTCCCTTGGCCTTGAACGTCGTGAGCACCGGTGCGTGCAGACGTTCGGCCAGCGAGGTCAGCTCGGTTTCGGCGCCACGAGCCCCGTGCCCGGCGACGATGACGGGCCGTCGCGCCGTGCGGATGAGTTCGAGGGCGGCGTCGACGGACTCCTGCCCTGGGCGAACCCGCAGGTCGGCATACCGTCCCGCCGGTGCACCCGTCTCCTCCTCGCTCGGCTGCTCCTGGACTTCGTCGGGCAGGACGAGATGTGCGACGCCGCGTCCGTCGGTGGCGTGCTTGACAGCCAGCGCGGCCAGCTCGGCGTGGTCGCTGCCGGACAGCACGGTCGTGGTCGTCACGGCGACGTCGCGGAAGACTGCGCTCAGGTCGACGTCCTGGAACGCGCCCCGCCCCAGCACGCTGGACGGGACCTGGCCCGAGATGGCCACCACGGGGGCACCGTCGAGCTTGGCGTCGTACAAGCCGGTGAGCAGGTTGGTCGAACCCGGACCGGCGATCGCGAAACAGGCGGCGGGACGGCCGGTGAGCTTGCCGTAGGCGCTCGCGGCGAATGCGGCCGCGCCCTCGTGCCGGATCCCGATGTACGTGAGGTCGCCACGCTCCTCGGCCCTGCGCATCGCGTCGGCGAAGCCGAGGTTGGAGTGCCCGACCATGCCGAAGACGTGCGTGATCCCGTGGGCGACCAAGGTCTCGACCATGACGTCGGACACCGTTCGGATCCCGGTCGGTCGGTCGGGGATCTGCACGTAGAGACCGTCGTCGCGGTCGTCGATGGCGTAGGCGGCCACCGCATCGCTGAAACCCTCAGGTGGGGTCCCGGTCGTGGGGTCGTAGTCGTAGCCGTGCCAGGGACAGCGCAGCCAGCCGTTCTCGATCGACCCCTCACCGACGGGACCGCCCTGGTGAGGACACCGGTTCTCCAGCGCGCCGAGCACACCGCCGCACCGGGTGAGCGCGACGCTGTTCCCGTCCACGACGACGCTTCGCACGCGACCCTCGTCGGGCACGTCGACCGGGTCGACCCGGTGCCAACGACCGCTCGGACCGCTCGGACCGCCGGGGCCGCCGGGCGTGGACGCGGTCGGGTCCGTCGGGTTCTCGGGGTCGGCGGGCTTCACGGGGGTGGTCATCTGTAACGCCTCCTGCTCGGACGAGACCATTGCATCGCCAGGAACAGTCCTGTGAGACGGCACCGCGTTACAGGATCCGGTCGCGATGATCGAGGCGTTCGGCCGGACGGACGAAGGAGTACCCCTATGAACGACCCGGGAAACGTCACGAGCGAGAGCCTCGAGCGCACCCGACGGTCACTGCACGCCGTTGCCGAGCTGGTCATGGCAGGGCCACAGTTCGACCGGAGCCAGAGCATCGAGCTGCGCGTCTGCGAAGGCGGCTTCACGACCAGCCGCGACCCCGACCTCCGCATCGACGCGGACACCCTGGTCGCGGGCCAACGACGGATCCCGTTGCACGGGCGGTCGGTGGCGGAGGTGGCCGCAGACGCCGGCGTGACCGTCCGGCCGCTGCGCGACGTGTACGCCGCTGGGCCCGACCTGGACGCGGACGACCGGCTCGAGATCGACGCGGCGGCGGCCCGTCAGATTGCCCGCGCGTTCGCGGTGGGCGACCAGGCCATGCAGACGGTGGCGCCGGACCGTCCGCGTGTCCTGTGGCCCGAGCACTTCGACGTGGGCATGGACCGCGACGAGGTCAACTACGGGGTGTCGCCGGGGGACGCGTTCTGTCCCGAGCCCTACGCGTACGTGGGCCCGTGGAACTTCTCGGACCGGGTCGCGCGAAGCGACGAGGACGCGGCCTTCTGGAACGCGCCGTTCGGAGCGTCCCGCACGATCCGCGAGCTCGGCGACGAGGCCGGCGTGCTGGCCTTCTTCGAGGAAGGGATGCGCCGAGCCTGAACCGCGGACTGCAGGTCAGAGGGCGGCGAGGGCCGCCGCGATGGCAGCGTCTCCGCCGACGACCTCGAACTGCTTGCCGATCGTCGAGTCGTCCTGCAACGCGGCGTACACCACGGCCGCCACGTCGGCACGCGGGATCTGGGCGCGGTCGACGTGCTCGGCGGCCGCGATCTTGCCGGTGGG
The DNA here is from genome assembly GCA_963750495.1 of uncultured Actinomycetota bacterium. Classification (GTDB taxonomy): domain Bacteria; phylum Actinomycetota; class Actinomycetes; order Propionibacteriales; family Nocardioidaceae; genus JANLYC01. The sequence continues at coordinate 734,249 of CAVVQV010000004.1, read as the reverse complement.
CGCCTCGTCGGTGAGACCGCCAGGCCTGATGACCGTCCAGTCGAGCCCGGTGCCGCGCACGTACTCGTCGGCCTGAGCCTTGGCCTCCAGATAGACCTTCATGACATTCGGCTCGCCGTTGTCGTCGGTGTCGTCCATGGTGTCGGCCCGCTCGGTGCCGATCGACGAGATGACGATCAAGCGACGTACGCCGGCGCGCTCGCACGCGTTGGCCAGCAGGATCGCGCCCCCGAGGTCGACCGTCTTCTTCCGCTCGACCCCACTGTTGGGTCCGGCGCCGGCGGCGAACACGGCTGCGTCGGCTCCGGCCAGGATGTCGGCCAGCGCCTCGACGGTATCGGACTCGAGGTCGACGACGGCCGTTTCAGCGCCCGCCTCGGCGAGGTCGTCGGCGTGGTCGGCGTTGCGGACGAGCCCGACTGGCTGGTCGCCGTGCTCGGCCAGCAGTCGCTCGAGGTGCAAGGCGATCTGACCGTGTCCACCGGCGATGACGACGCGCATACCTGCTCCTTGGCCTCGAGTCCCTGACCTGTTCAGCCTGCTGGGTAGGGCGTCGCCGCACAAGTCTTGTCGGAGCGGTCATCGGTGGACGCGACTAGACGAAGCCCTCGACGGGGTGGGGGACGTACGGGGCCTCGAGCGCCTCGACCTCGTCGTCGCTGAGCTCGATGTCGAGCGCGGCCACGGCGTCCTGGAGGTGGTGGGGCTTGGTGGCCCCGACGATCGGCGCCGACACGGGGGAGCGGCTGGCGACCCAGGCGAGCGCGACCTGGGCACGCGGAACACCGCGCTGCTCAGCGATCCGCGCGACCGCCTCGACGATCTGCCGATCGCTGTCGACCGACCGGGTGTACAGCGACTTGAGCACCTCGTCCTGCCCCGAGCGGGTGGTGTCCTCGTCCCAGGGCCGAGTCAGCCGGCCGCGCGCCAGTGGGCTCCACGGGATGACCCCGACGCCCATGTCCTCGCACAGCGGAAGCATCTCGCGCTCTTCCTCGCGGTTGAGCAGGTTGTAGTGGTTCTGCATGGTCGAGAACGGCGTCCAGCCGTTCAGAGCCGACGTGTACAACGCCTTGGAGAACTGCCACGCGTACATCGACGATGCGCCGATGTGGAGCGCCTTGCCCGCCTTGACCACGTCGTGCAGCGCCTCGAGGGTCTCCTCGATCGGCACGTCGTAGTCCCAGCGGTGGATCTGGTACAAGTCGACATGGTCGGTGCCGAGGCGGCGCAGCGAGTGGTCGATCTCGGTCATGATCGCCTTGCGGGACAGCCCTGCGCCGTTGGGTCCCGGTCGCATGCGCATGTAGACCTTCGTGGCGATCACCACCTCGTCGCGATTGGCGAAGTCACGCAGGGCGCGCCCGACGATCTCCTCGCCGGTCCCGTCGGAGTACATGTTGGCGGTGTCGAAGAAGTTGATCCCGAGCTCAAGCGCCTGCTTGATGAAGGGGCGGCTCTCGTCCTCGGGGAGCGTCCAGGGATGCGTACCCCGATCGGGTACGCCGTAGCTCATGCAGCCCAAGGCAACCCGCGAGACGTCGAGGCCGGTCGAGCCGAGCTTGAGGTGATCCATCTGCTTCCTCCGGGTCCTGTCGCGGGCATGTGGGCGGACTCACTCTCTCAAACGTCGTTCTGGGTTGGGCCTGCGGTCGGTGGATCGATAGCCTGTAGGGGTGCCTGAATCGGCACGACAAGCCCTAAAACATCCTCGGCGTCCGTGCGTGACGCCCCCTTCGTGTGGAAATGGACTCATGGCTGATGACCGTCGCAAGCTCGAGCTGAGCCCCGCCCAGATCATCGGTGGTGCGCTGGCCGCTGCTTCGGCTGCGGTCGCCTCGTCGTGGCTCGGTCTTGCCGGCACGGTCATCGGTGCGGTCATCGTCAGCCTGGTCGCTTCGATCGGCGGCGCCGTCTACACCCACTCCCTGCGGCGCAGCACGACGGTCATCCGGCAGACGTTGCCGGTCGTCCCCATCCGTAGCCTGCGCTCCGGGAAGGCCGACCTGGCCGGCGCGACGGCGGTGCTGCCCGCGCTCAGCCCGACCGGGGAGCCCGACCACCCGACAACGCCTGCCCAGCCGCCGGCACGAGCCGGTATCGCCTGGCGCACCGTCGCGGTCTCCACGGCGGCCATCCTGGTGCTCGCCGCGGTCGCGCTGACGGGCTTCGAGCTCATTGTTGGCAAGTCGGCAGCGTCGCTGGCCGGTACGGGTGGCGGCAGCACCCCGACGATCGTCGAGATCGTGAAGGGTGGGGGCGACCCGGCTCCTTCGACCGGCTCCGACAACGGCACCGACCCGGGGTCGCCCCGTCCCGGTGGTAGCACGACACCGACGCCGACCGATACCACGGCACCCACGCCGACAGCACCCACGCAGACGAGCCCGGCGCCGCTTCCCACTCCAACCCCCACACCCACCCCGACGCCGACGACTGCCACCCCGACGTCGTAACGTAGAGGAGTCGGGGGAACCCGCTGCGTTCCGGGCGCGTCTCACCGTCATCAGACGAAGGAGCTGCTCTCGGATGTTTCCTCGCCGCACCCGTCGCGCCGGCCTCCGCGCCGCCGTGGGTCTCGGCCTCGTCGCGCTCGCTGCCTGCGGGGGCGGACACACGGACGGTGGCCTGGGGCCAGATCAGGGCGCTGGGGGTGAGCTCCTCGAGTCGCAGCTCGCCTGGGCTGCAGCGACGCCGTCCGTCGACTTCACCGATTCGGCCAGGGGACTGCGACGCCTGGGGCACGACCTGTCGACGCACCTCCCGGCCGACACGGGCCAGGGCGGTAACCAGGTGTTCTCCCCGGTCAGCCTGGCCATCGCGTTCGCCATGCTGCGCGAAGGAGCCGGAGCGGCCAGCGCCGACGAGATCGACAAGGTCATCGGGCTGCCCACCAATCGTCAAGCGGCGTACAACGCGCTGGCGCACGAGTTCGCCACCGTGCGTGGAGGCGACAAGCTCGAGGTCAACGATGCGCTGTTCCTCGACCCCTCGCTCGCGGTCAGGTCGCCATACCTCGACGCGATCAAGTGGTGGTACGGCGCCGGCCTGCACCAGACGAAGTTCCCCGAGCCGGCGCTGAGCGACATCAACGGTTGGGTCAACGCCCAGACGCACGGGCGGATCCCGCGTCTGCTCGACCAGCTGGACCCGTCGGCAGTGTTCGCACTGGTCAACACGATCTACCTGAACGCGAAGTGGGAGCAGCCGTTCGATCCCACCGAGACGAAATCCCTGCCGTTCAGGACTGCGGCCGGTGACACGGTGCCGGTGAAGATGATGCACCAACAGACGCGGTACGACTATGCGGAGGGGGACGGCTGGCAGGCCATCCGGCTGCCGTATGCGAGTGGCCGGCTGTCGATGTGGGTGCTCGTCCCGACCGGCAACAGTGATCCGAAGGCGCTCCTGGCGCCCGACGTGCTGTCCACAGCGCTGAAGAACGAGGCCGTGACGAGCGTCGAGCTCAACCTGCCGCGTTGGAGCACCGAGACCATGGCCGACCTGACCGACGTGCTGGGCAGGCTCGGCCTGCGCAAGACGTACGCCACCGGGGAGTTCCCGGGCATCACTCCGGACCCGTCCTTCTTCGTCTCGCAGGTAGTCCAGCAGGCCAACATCACTGTCGGCGAGAAGGGCACGGTCGCCGCGGCGGCATCTGCGATCGTCGGTGAGACGTCGGCACCCGTCCCGGTACAGATCCAGGTCAATGCCGACCACCCGTTCGCCTACGCCATCGTGCATGACGACTCCGGGGTGCCGTTGTTCGAGGGTGTCGTCGGCGACCCAACCCACAAGTAGCCCTGCTGATCGAGCCTGTCGAGTAAACCGCTGATCGAGCCTGTCGAGTCGCCCTGCTGATCGAGCTTGTCGAGATCCACGGTCTCGACGAGCTCGACCGCCGATGGATCCGGCCAGCGTCCGGGGACTGATCAACGCGCTCGCGTGGCCGTAGGCGCCTGCGGTACGCTGGTGTCATGCAGAAGTTCCTGCTCCTTAGATCGCCGCGCTGATCACGGTCCACCTCAGCGCGGCAGCCCCTCATGCTTGAGGGGCTTTTTTGTGCCCCGATGAGAACCCGTCGCGGTGCACGAGTGCCGGCCCGGTCCGACCGACCGGCCCGGCAGCGGACCGGCCCGTCCTCGAGAGCAGGAAACCCCCGCACAGGAGAGCAGCCATGAGCGAGCAGACCGACCAGTCCGTCGATCCGTCCGAGCCCGCCGCGTACGACGTCGACGCCGTCCAGACCAAGTGGCAGAAGATCTGGGCCGACCTCGACCCGTTCAAGATCCGCGACGACGGCAGCGCCGAGCGTCGCTACCTGCTGGACATGTACCCCTACCCGTCCGGCGACCTGCACATGGGCCATGCCGAGGCGTGGGCGATCGCCGACGTGATCGCGCGCTGGTGGTTCCAGCAGGGGTATGACGTCATGCACCCGGTCGGGTGGGACTCGTTCGGGCTGCCGGCGGAGAACGCGGCGATCAAGCGCAACGTCAACCCGGTCCTCTGGACCGACGCCAACATCGAGACGCAGGCCGAGTCGTTCCGGCGGTACGCGGTCAGCTTCGACTGGTCCACGCGACTGCACACGCACGACCCGTCGTACTACAAGTGGACGCAGTGGCTGTTCCTGAAGCTGTACGAGCACGACCTGGCCTACCGCAAGGACTCGCCGGTCAACTGGTGCCCGAACGACCAGACCGTGCTGGCCAACGAGCAGGTCGTGGGTGGTCACTGTGAGCGCTGTGGAGCCGAGGTCACCAAGCGCAACCTGACGCAGTGGTACTTCCGGACGACCGCGTTCAACCAGCGGCTGCTGGACGACATGGCGGCGCTGGAGGGCAAGTGGCCCGACCGTGTCCTGGCCATGCAGCGCAACTGGATCGGCCGTTCCGAGGGCGCCTACGTCGACTTCGCGATCGAGGGTCGTGACGAGCCGGTGCGGGTGTTCACCACCCGGCCCGACACGTTGTTCGGCGCGACGTTCTTCGTGGTGGCCGCAGATGCTGCGCTGGCGGCCGAGCTGGTCACCGACGCGCAGGGCGAGGCGTTCGAGCAGTACCTGGCCGATGTTCGGCGGATGACCGAGGTCGAACGGATGTCCGAGGGCCGCGACAAGACCGGCGTGTTCCTGGGTGTGCACGCGACCAACCCGGTCACCGGTGAACGCATCCCGGTGTACGCCGCTGACTACGTGCTGGCCGAGTACGGCACCGGCGCGATCATGGCCGTGCCCGGCCAGGACCAGCGCGACTGGGACTTCGCCATGAAGTTCGGGCTGCCGATCGTGCGGACCGTCCAGCCGAGTCCTGACTTCGAGGGCGAGGCGTATGTCGGCGCAGGCCCGGCCATCAACTCCGCCAACGACGAGATCAGCCTGGACGGCTTCGACGTCGACGAGGCGAAGACGCGGATCATCGACTGGCTGGAGTCGAGGGGCACCGGCACGCGCACGGTGATCTACCGCTTACGGGACTGGCTGATCAGCCGGCAGCGCTACTGGGGGCCGCCGATCCCGATCGTCTACTGCCCGGTCGACGGGGAGGTCCCGGTGCCGGTGGACGAGCTGCCGGTCGTGCTGCCCGAGCTGCACGACGTCGACATGCGGCCCAAGGGCGTGTCGCCGTTGGCGTCTGCGACCGACTGGGTCGCGGTGCCGTGTCCGCGGTGTGGCGGCCCGGCCAAGCGCGACACCGACACGATGGACACGTTCGTCGACTCCTCGTGGTACTTCCTGCGCTACCCGACGCCGAACGACGACACCCAGCCGTTCGACGTCGAGGCGGTCCGCCGCTGGGGCCCGGTCGACCAGTACGTCGGCGGGGTCGAGCACGCGATCCTGCACCTGCTGTACTCCCGCTTCGTCACCAAGGCCCTGCACGACATGGGTTACCTGGACTTCATCGAGCCGTTCACGGCGCTGATCAACCAGGGCGAGGTCATCAACGAGGGCAAGGGGATGAGCAAGTCGTTGGGCAACGGCGTCGACCTGGGCGAGCAGATCGAGAAGTTCGGCGTCGACGCGATCCGGCTGACCATGGTGTTCGCCGGTCCGCCCGAGGACGACAAGGACTGGGCCGCACTGTCGCCCGGCGGGTCGCTGCGCTTCCTGCAACGCGCCTGGCGGCTGTCCGGCGACGTCACGAGTGAGCGGGGCACGGATCCGACGGGAGGTGACACGGGGTTGCGCAAGATCACCCACGGGGTGATCCATGACGCGACCCAGCTCCTGGAGATCCAGCGGTTCAACGTCGTGATCGCGCGGGTCATGGAGCTGGTCAACGCCACCCGTAAGGCGATCGACTCCGGCTGCGGCCCGGCCGACCCGGCCGTGCGGGAGGCGGTCGAGACCGTCACGATCGTGCTGAGCCTGGTCGCGCCGTACACCGCCGAGGAGATGTGGGAGCGGCTGGGGCACCAGCCAACGGTTGCCCATGCCGGCTGGCCGGTCGCGGACCCGACCCTGCTGGTGGTCGACTCGGTCACCTGCGTGGTCCAGGTCCAGGGCAAGGTGCGTGCCCGGTTGGAGGTGTCGCCCGACGTGTCCGAGTCCGAGCTGGAGACGATGGCGCGGGCCGACGAGAACGTCGTCCGGGCGGTCGGTGACGCGACGATCCGCAAGGTGATCATTCGCGCCCCCAAGCTGGTCAACATCGTCACCTCCTGACCCGGTGCCGGGCGTCGCACCACATCTGGCCCTCGGCGTTTGCCTTGTTCACAAGCCACCTGGCTTGTGAACAAGGCAAACGCGGCTAGGGGACTGGGTGCTTGCCTTGTTGACTCGTGGCTCGCACCTGCCGGTACGCCGGGCCGTCGACGGGACGCCTCCGGCCCCGAGGTTTCGAGCCGGTAATCTCCCTGCATGACTCGCGCTGCCGCCCTCGTCTCCGACTCCACGTCGGTCGACCCGCAGCTCGCCGCGCAGCTCGACGTCACCGTCGTACCCCTGCAGGTCGTCATCGGCTCCACGGCGTACGACGAGGGAGGTGCAGCCACTCCCGACGACGTGGCCGCCGCCCTGGTGGCCCGCCGGTCGGTGTCGACGAGTCGGCCCGCGCCGCAGGCGTTCCTCCGGAGTCTACGAGCAGGCCGCACGGAACGGCGCCGAGGCGGTCGTCTCGATCCACCTCTCCGGCGAGGTCTCGGGCACCGTCGAGTCGGCCGAGCTGGCCGCCCGGGACGCCCCGATCCCGGTCCACGTCGTCGACAGCCGCCACCTCGGGATGGGCACCGGGTTCGCCGTTGCAGCCGCTGCGGCCGCCCTCGATGCCGGCGCGACGGCCGAGCAGGCCGCGGCCGCAGCCCGAGACCGCGCCCGCGCCACGACCGCCCTGTTCTACGTCGACACGCTGGAGTTCCTCCGTCGCGGTGGCCGGGTCGGAGCAGCCGCGGCACTCGTGGGTTCGGCGCTGGCCGTCAAACCACTCCTCGAGATCAAGGACGGCACGATCGTCCCGCTCGAGAAGGTGCGTACGGCGGCCCGGGCACTGGCCCGGCTCGAGGAGCTGGCCGTGGCTGCTGCCGGCGACCGCGATGTCGACCTGGCCGTGTCGCACCTGGCCAGTCCGGCCAACGCCAACGACCTGGCTGAACGCCTTCGCGCCCGCGTGCCTCGGGTCGGAGAACTCGTCGTCAACCAGGTCGGAGCCGTCATCGGCGCCCACGTCGGACCGGGCATGCTCGCCGTCGTCATCGCCCCGCGCTAAACCCCTCCACAGCTCCGGCGACGGCCGGCCGCTGTCCACAGGGCACGGGTCGACGGTGTCATGCCGTCGCTCCACCTTCCTAACGTGGCGGCATGTTGGGACGACGGACCACCCGGGACAGTGATGCGGCCGCGGTAGCGCGGCGGCGGCTGGCGGTGATCGCTGCTGAGTTCGATCGAGGTCCGCGACCCGACGTGGGCAGTTCGTCGGCGTCCCCGCCGGCTGTGCGGCCCGCGCCCCTCCCCGGTCCTGCTGGCTTCGAAGGCGGCCGGCACCGCGGGGAGACGGGGGCGTGGGAGTGGGGACGCCGGCGACTGACCCTCCATCACGTCGCGGTCCTGTCCCTGCTGATCGCGGTCCTCGTCGCCGCGGCGGCGTGGTGGGCGCTGAGGGCGGCTCCCGAGGTCCACACCGTCCCGCTCACGAGCGCGTCGCTGAGCGCGCCCGCGCTGACCGCGACACCGCCAGGCCCGGGCACGCCGCCGGTTTCGACCCCCTCCGGCGGCGTGCCCGCTGTGTCGACGACCGGAAGCACCCTGGTCGTCGACGTCGCCGGCAAGGTGCGACATCCGGGCATCGTCGAGCTGCCTGTCGGCTCGCGCGTCGTCGACGCCATCGCCGCTGCGGGTGGTGTGCGTCCCGGTGTCCACACCGCTGCCCTGAATCTTGCGCGACTGCTGCTCGACGGTGAGCAGATCGTCGTGGGTCCGGCCGACTTCGGCGCGGCGCCACCTCCCGCTGCGGCTCCGTCAGAAACCACGCTGATCAGCGTCGACATCAACACCGCCACTCAGACAGAGCTCGAGACCTTGCCGGGCATCGGTCCGGTGACAGCGACCGCGATCATCGACTGGCGCACGGAGAACGGACCGTTCTCCAGCGTCGACGACCTGCTCGACGTCTCCGGCATCGGCGACGCGACCCTCGCCGACATCGAGCCCTACGTCCATGTATGACGCGCGAGCCCCTCGACCTGCGGCTCGCGCCGAGCGCCCTTGGCGTGTGGGCCGCGGCTGCGTTGGGACTGGGATGGACACCGGCCCATGCGATGGCAGGCGGGGCACTGCTGCTGACCGGTGCCGCGGCGGTCAGCTGGTTCGGGGGCCACCGCGGCAGGTCGTGTCCTGACGCCGGCCGTCACCCGTCGGTCGCGCCCCCAGGTACCGGCCGCCGCCGTCGACCGCACCGCTCGGCAGTGCTCGCTGTCCTGCTGGCCGGGGCCGCTGGCTTCGCCGTCGCCGGTCTGCGCACGTCTGCCGTGGACGCCGGACCGCTCCACGAGCTGGCAGTCCGGCAGTCCCGCGTCAGCGTCGAGGCGGTGGTGACGAGCGATCCGGTCAGCCGGCCGGGCACGTTCGCGCCGTACACGTTGGTGCAGGTCCGGGTCGTCACGGTCGAGTCGGGAGGTCTCGTCACGCGGGTGCGCTCACCTGTGCTGGTCATCGGTGATGCTTCCTGGCTCCGTCTCCGGCTGGGTGAGCAGGTGCGTGCCCGTGGCCGGCTCAGACCGGCGCTGGGGTCTGACCTGGCGGCTGTCCTCGTGGCCGATCCGCGGCCAGAGGTGACGCGTCCCGCCTCCTGGGTGCAACGGGGAGTCGGGGCCGTGCGCGACGGTCTGCTCGAGGCCGCGTCGCCACTGCCGGCCACCGAACGGGCGCTGGTCCCGGCGTTGGTCGACGGTGATGACTCGGCCATGCCGGCCGACGCGGTGCAGGACTTCAAGGCGACCGGCTTGACGCACCTGCTCGCCGTCAGCGGGTCCAACCTGACGTTGGTGCTCGCGTTCGTGCTGGTCGTCGCCCGGTATGCCGGGGTGCGCGGACGGTGGACGGGACTCGTGGGTGCGGGTGCCGTGGTGTTCTTCGTGCTGCTGGCAAGACCCCAGCCCAGCGTGCTGCGCGCCGCCGCGATGGGCGTCGTGGCACTCGCCGGACTCTCGTCAGGGGCTCGCGCCCGCGGTACGCGCGCGCTGTCGGTGGCGGTGGCCGGTCTCGTGCTCCTCGATCCGGGTCTGGCCCGGTCGGTGGGCTTCCTGCTCTCGACGACGGCGACCGCGGGCATCCTGCTGCTCGCCCCACGCTGGCGGGACAGCCTGGAGCGATGGCTCCCCAGGCCGCTGGCCGAGGCCGTGGCCGTGCCGCTCGCGGCCCAGCTCGCCTGCACGCCGGCTATCGCTGCGATCTCCGGCCAGGTGTCGCTGGTGGCGGTGTTCGCCAACGTGCTCGCAGCGCCGGCGGTCGGACCTGCGACCGTTAGCGGTCTCGTCGCCGGCTTGGTGGCCCTCGTCAACGATCCGGCAGCGCATCTGGCCGGACGGCTGGCCGGCATCCCGGCGTGGTGGATCGTCTGGACGGCCCGCCACTGTGCGTCGTACACCGGCGCCAGCCTCGGTTGGCCAGTCGGTCCCGTCGCTCTCACGGCCCTCACGGTGGTCTGCCTCGCGTTGGTGCTCGTGCTGCCGCGCATCCTGGCCAGCCCGGTGACAGCCGTGGCCAGCAGTGTCCTGCTCGTCGTCGTCGTGGTGCACCCGATCGGCCGCCTGGGGTGGCCGCCGAGAGGCTGGGTGATGGTGATGTGCGACGTCGGCCAGGGCGACGGCCTGGTGCTCGACGCCGGCGGCGGCACAGCCGTGGTCGTCGACACCGGCCCTGACCCGGTCGCCATGGACCAGTGTCTCGACCAGCTGGGAGTACGCCGCATCGCTCTCGTCGTGCTCACCCATTTTCACGCCGATCACGTCGACGGCCTGCCCGGTGTCCTCGATGGTCGCCAGGTCGCCGAGATCGAGACCAGCCCGCTGCGTGATCCACCCGACGGCGCGGCCGCGGTCGATCACTGGGCGGCCGACGCCGGTGTGCCGGTGACGGTGGCGACCCTGGGCGAGACGCGAAGCGTCGGCACGCTCAGCTGGACCGTCCTCGGCCCGGTCATGATCCCGTCACCGGACGGCACCAGCACGGAGGGGTCCGGCCCCAACAACGCCTCTGTCGTGATGATGCTCCAGACCCACGGACACCGGTTCCTGCTCAGCGGTGACGCCGAGCCCGAGGAAGAGGTGGACCTCCTCGCCGAGCACCTCGACCTCGGCGTCGACGTGTTCAAGGTGGCGCACCACGGCTCGGCCAACCAGGATCCCGACTTCGTGCTGGGCACCGGCGCCCGGCTGGCGCTGATCTCGGTCGGTGCCGACAACGACTATGGCCACCCTGCTCCGGAGACCCTCGGTCTGCTCGACGACCTCGGAGCCCTGACCTACCGCACCGACCGGGACGGAGACATCGCCGTAGTCGAGCGGGCCGAACAGCTCGCCGTCGCCACCGAGCACTGATCGACCGTCACTTCGTCTGCTGGGCGGATGCAGCTGCCCGGATCTCCCGTTCGCGGACCGCGTGCTCGTCGGTACGAGCGTCGTACGACCAGAAGTCCCGCAGCCAGGCGGCGGTCATGGCCACCCCGGCGACGCACAGGATGCCGCCGGAAGTGATGGAGGTGCGTACCGACCACACGTCGGCGACGACGCCGGCCCGGACCTGGCCGCCGAGCGGGCCGACTGAGTACGACAGCATCTCGATCCCGGCGAGCCGGCCACGCATCGAGTCGGGGATGGTCTGGTTCCAGATCACGCCGCGGAACACGGCGCTGATCATGTCCGCAGCCCCGGCAATGGTGAGGAAGACCAGCAGCAGCCACACCGACGGCGCAAGCCCCGCCAGGGCGATCGCACCACCCCAGCACATGGCAGCGATCACGACCGCGCGACCATGGTGGTGCACGTGCGAGGTCCATCCGGACGTGACCGTGGCCAGCAGGCTGCCGAACGTCTCCGCCGTGTACAGGAGGCCGAGGATGCTGGGTTTCTCGAAGATGTCCTGCGCCAGCGCAGGAAAGAGCACGATCGGCATCGCCATCAACATCGCCATGATGTCGATGAGGTAGGTCCCGAGGAGGTCGCGGCGGCGTACCGCGTAGGTCAGACCGTCCATGATGCCGCGCAGCGATGGTGGTGTGGTCTCGCCCTGCGGCCGGTAGCGCTTCAGCCTCGCGAACAAGGCGGTGGCGATGACCAGGCCCCCGACGTCGACGGCGAAACACCACGGCAGGCCGACCCACTGGATCAGGACTCCGCCGATGGTCGGGCCGGCGAACAGCCCGATCTGCATGCCGAATGACGCGAGTGACACGGCGGCCGGGAGCTGGTCGTGGCGGACTGTGCGCGGAACGAGCGCCTCACGGGAGGGCCGTTGCAGCGACTGCGCCGCCGACAGCAGGGCACCGATGACGTACAACGGCCAGACCTGCGGGTCGGGGAGGAAGGCGTTGAGCATCAGGCAGGCGGTGAGCGCGATTTGGGCCAGGCCCGTCGTGACCAGCATGAGACGCCGGTCGACGTGGTCGGCCAGGGCACCGCCCCAGAGGCCGAAGACGACGAGCGGCACCAGCTCGACGATGCCGATGGCGCCGACCGCGAGGTTCGATCCCGTCAGGTGGTAGAGCTGGTAGGGCACCGCGACGTACGACACCATCGCGCCGAGGTAGAAGACGCTGCCGGCCCAGAACAGCAGGCGGAAGTCACGACTCTCACGCAGGGGGGTCGTATCGAGGCGCAGCCTCCGCAGCCGCTCCTTCCAGGTCACGGTGAAGATGGTGACAGAGCGGCCCGCTCACAGCCACGGCATTTCCTCAGCTGGAGCCCCGCGTCACCCGCGAATCGCGGGATGGTGGAGTCCCTGACCGCGGTCCGGCGCCCTCGGCGGCGTGGGGGTCGTCGTTGCTCCGTGGCATGCTGTCGCCATCATGGCGAAGCAGAAAGCGGCCGATGTCCTCGGCACGACCACGTTGATCACCGGCACCAACGAGTTCATCGCCGAGCGTGCCATCGCAGACCTCAAGACGATGGTGACGGCCGCCGACAACGACGCCGACCTCTCCGAACTCGAAGCGGCCCAGCTCGGGGTCGGCGCACTCGCCGAGATCGCCAGCCCGTCGCTGTTCGCCCAGATCCGCTGTGTCGTCGTACGCCGGCTCGAGGACCTGCCCGACGATGCCGTCGCCCCCCTGGTCGAGTACGTCGGACAGCCGGCCGGAGACGTCGCGCTCGTGCTGCACCACACGGGAGGGATCAAGGGCAAGGCCGTCCTCGACAAGCTGCGCAAGCAGGGAGTCACCGAGGTCAAGGCACAGGGCCCGAAGAAGTATGAGCTCCCGGGTTGGGTGCAGACCGAGTTCCGTAGCCACGGCCAGAAGATCGAGAAGGACGGCGCGACCGCTCTCGTCGACGCCCTCGGTGAGGACATGCGGGCCTTGGCCGGTGCGGTCAGTCAGCTGGCGACCGACTTCCCCGACGACACGGTCACCGCGCAGACGGTCCGCGCATACTTCGGCGGCCGGGCCGAGGTCAAGGGCTTCGCGATCGCCGACGCGGCCATCGAAGGCAAGACGACCGAGGCGATGGAGCAACTGCGCTGGGCGTTCAACGGTCGGGTCGCCCACGTTCTGATCACGAGCGCCTTCGCCAGCGGGCTGCGCGCCATCGCGCGTTACCAGGCGGCGCCGCGCGGACTCCGTGAGGGCGATCTGGCCCGCGAGGTCGGCGTACCCCCGTGGAAGCTGCGCTCGATCGGTGCGCAGTCCCGCGGGTGGTCCTCACGAGGGCTGGCGCAGGCGATCCAGGCTGCTGCTCAGGCCGATGCCGACGTCAAGGGCGCGGGTGGTGACCCCTCCTGGGCCTGTGAGCGGCTCGTCATCTCGGTGCTACGGGCCCGCGCCCTGCACTGACGGGGTGTGTCCGTATCGGTGGACGATGTCGGGCCCGCTCCTGCCAGCCATGACAACCGATACGCACTCTCATGTGAGGGCGCTCGTCGTCAGCGTTGAGTGGCTCAGAGGTCGAGGAGGCGTTGAGCGACGGGCTCCGTTTCGTATCTGCCGCGATCGGCGGTCCGGGTCATCGGGAGGTCAGTCCGCAGTGGCCGGTGCCCCGCCGAAGAACGCGCCCTCGACCGTCGACGGCCAGACGCAGAGGAGTCTGCCGCCCTCGGGCCCGGTGCGGAACCCGTGCACCGCGCCTGGCGGAATGAATACGAAAGTGCCTGGCCCGATTCCCTCTGCGGGATCGGCCTCGGTGTAAAACGTGTACGTGCCCTCGAGGACGTAGAACGCTTCTGCTTCGTCGTGGGTGTGCGGCGGGTTGTCGAAGTTGGGGTCTTGCCATGCCTCTCCGAGGGCCCAATGCCCACCGGTCTCGGTGCGAGATGCCTTGCGAATGATTCGCGCCTGGAGGCCACCCATCGGCAGGATGATGCGGTCGCCATCATCGGGCCCACGGAGGAGCACCTTCGGTAGCTCTTGTCTGGACATCGTTGCCCTCGTTTCACGGAAGGGAGCGCCAACTCACTCCAAGCATCGTTCCAGTTCACCCGAGACCTGAACACCTCTACGGCGCCTCGGGATCCCACACTCAGCCGTCGACGGGTACTGAGGGACGAGATTCGGGTGTCCGGATCCGCCGCTGTCCGCGCGCGGCGCGTGCCTGGTGTCGAGGCCAGCGGACACGGAAACACCGTAAGTGTTGTGCTCGCCGACCCGATCGCGAGAGTGTCCGACCGTGCGATTCGCGCTGGACGGAGTATCTTCCTGAAACCCTTGTGGATAACGGGTTCCGGTGTCGGGCGCGTGATCCGAAAGTGTCGGTGGGCTGTCCTAGGTTTGATCCATGAGTACGACGCAGGGACCACCACCGGCCGTGGGCATCGACGATGCCTTCGGTCGTGGTTTCGCTGGCGTGCGTCGTGAACTCGCTGACCTGGTCGACACCCCCACCTGGTCCTTGGACGACGCCCGGCTCGACCGCCGGATCAGTGAAGCGGTCGCGGTCCGAGCCGCTGCCGATGAGTTGGTCGCCCGACTGGTCGCTGAAGCAGCCGATCGCAACCTGCCCCACCGATACGGTGCTTCCTCGACCCGGGCACATCTGATGACGGCGCACCGGATGTCGGCCGGTGAAGCGTCCCGGACCGTCCGCACCGCCAAGCAGCTGCACGGCACGTCGGCCGTCACGGAGCCGACCCGTCGTGCGGTCGCTGCCGGTGCCGTGTCGGCCGAACAAGGGGTGGTGGTCGCGGCCGCGATCAACCGGCTCTCACCCACGGTCGAGCCGGACCGGGCCGACGCAGCCCAGCAGGACCTGCTCGCCCATGCCCAGACACTGTCGTACAGCAGCTGCAGGTCGCGGCGAACCATCTGGTCGAGGTGATCGACCCCGACACCGTCGACCAGACGCTGGAGCAGCAGCTGACCGCCCAGGAACGCAAGGCGTTGGCCTCAGCCTGGTTCACCGGCCAGTACGGGTCCGACGGCATCGCCCGCGGCCGGTTCGCCCTGCCCAACCTGATGTTCGGCATGCTCACCAAACACCTCGAAGCCCACACCTCACCCCGTCGGGTCGCCACCGGCACCCATACCGACAAGGACGCCGCCCTACCGGCTGAGACGACCGTTGCGGACCTCCCCTACGGGAACCGGCTCGGCCGGGCCTTGTGTGAGCTGATCGAACACCTCCCGGTCGACGGACACCCCCAGCACGGGGTCGCGAACGCCACCATCGTGGTCACCGTCGACGAGAAGAAACTCCGAGCGGGAGCCGGGGAAGCCACGCTCGACACCGGCAGCGCGATCTCGGTCGGGGAGACCCGACGGCTGGCCTGCAACGCCGACATCCTCCCCATCGTCATGTCAGGTGAGTCGAAGATCCTCGACCTCGGCACCAGCCGCCGCCTGTTCGACCGTCACCAACGCCTCGCACTCGCCACCCGCGACCAAGGCTGTGTCTTCCCCGGCTGCGAACGCCCACCCGCCTGGACTGAGGCACACCACCGCCTCCCCTGGAGCCAGGGCGGAGCGACCGACATCGACAACGGATGCCTGCTCTGCTCCTTCCACCACCACCTCATCCACCAAGGCGAATGGAACCTCACCCTCGCTCCCGACGGGGTCACCGAAGTCATCCCACCCACCCGCATCGACCCGGAGCGAAGACCCATCCGCCACCAACGCTTCAAACCCCGACCCGGATGATCAGATCGCCTGGGACACGCCCCGAGAGACCCCTTGGGACTGAGCGGAACTGGGTCCCGTCGCAGCCACCGACCTGGTCCGGACATGCAAAGACGGGCTGACCCGATCCAGATCAACCCGTCGTTCGCGGTGCTCCGACCGCCGTATCACCTGCAAGAGGCGAGCCGGCGCTGCGGAGGAAGTCAGAGAGAGGCGGCCGTCTTCGAGATGGCCGACTTCTTGTTCGCTGCCTGGTTCTTGTGGATGACCCCGGCCGACACGGCCTTGTCGAGGCGGCGGTTGGCGGCCTTGGCCAGCTCGGCGGCCTGGTCCTTGTCGCCGGTCTCGGCGGCCTCACGGAAGCGGCGGATCGAGGTCTTCAGCGCAGACTTGACCGACTTGTTGCGCTCGTGCGCAGCGTCGTTCTGCTTGTTGCGCTTGATCTGGGACTTGATATTGGCCACGGGGTCATGCCTCTTGTTTCGACGTCGGAGTTGGATCGGTGATCGACTCGGGACTCAGCGTGGACGTGCCTGCTGAGCGCGCCGAGACGCGACCGCCAAGATTACCAGCGGCGCCGAGGGGCGGCCAAATCGTCCGGGTGCGAAGATGCTCGCCATGATCTCAGGCACCCTGTCCTCCTCCGAGCTCGTCGAAGCCGCCCTGGACCGCGTCGAGACCGTCGACCCGCTGACGAACGCGGTCTGCACGCTCGATCCGACGGCGCTCGAGACGGCCGCCGCCCGCGACGCCGAGGCTGTCGACGGCCGGTCCCGGGGACCGCTCCACGGCCTGCCCATCCTGGTCAAGGACAACATCGACACGGCCGGGCTGGCCACTACGGCCGGATCGCTCGCGCTGGCCGAGATACCCCCGCCGGTGACCGACGCGCCGCTGGTCCACCGCCTGCGCGAGGCCGGCATGGTGCTGCTCGGCAAGACGAACCTCAGCGAGTGGGCCAACCTGCGCGACGCGCGTTCCACGTCGGGCTGGAGCGCGTACGGCGGGCTGACCCGCAACCCGTACGCGCTGAACCGGTCGGCCGGCGGTTCGTCGTCGGGCAGCGGGGCCGCCGTCGGTGCCGGCCTCACCCGGTATGCCATCGGCACAGAGACGGACGGCTCGATCACGTGTCCGGCGGCGTTCAACGGCTGCGTCGGGCTCAAGCCGACCGTGGGGCTCGTCCCAACCACCGGCGTCGTGCCGATCTCGTCGTCGCAGGACTCCCCGGGCCCGCTCACGGCGACCGTGGCCGAGGCGGCAGCACTGCTCGGGGTGCTCAGCGGCGCGGGTGCTGACCGTTACCGACTCCTCGACGGTGGGCTGCGCGGCAAGCGGATCGGTGTGCCCCGCAAGGTCTTCTGGGGCAACAGCCCGCAGGCGGACGCCGTCGTCGAGGAGGCGTTGTCGGTGCTCTCCGAAGCCGGTGCCGTAATCGTCGACGACACCGACCTCGAGTCGATGGTCGAGTACGGCTTCGATGACGAGCTCGTCGTGCTGCTCGCCGAGTTCAACGTCGAGCTGGCCAAGTACCTCGCCACCCGGGTCGGCGACGGTCCCAAGACCATGGCCGACGTGGTGGCGTTCAACCGCGAGCACGCCGACACCGAGCTGGCGTGGTTCGGCCAGTCGTTCCTGGAGCAGGCGCTCACGGCACCGGGACCGGACTCCCCGGAGTACGCCGAGGCTCGGGCGAAGTGTCTGCGGGCCGGCCGCGACGACGGCATCGACGCCGTCCTGCGGGCTCACCGGCTGGACGCCTTCGTCACGCCGGCGTACGCCCCCGCGATCCCGATCGATCTCGTCAACGACGAGCTGCATCACGGGTCCTGCACGCAGCCGTCGGCGATGGCCGGGTACCCGATCCTCACCGTCCCAGCCGGGCTGTCGCACGGCCTCCCGGTCGGTGTCTCGTTCTGGGGGACCGGCAACAGCGAGGAGACCCTGGTGAACATCGGCCACGGCTACGAGCAGGCCCGCGACGCCGCCGGGGGAGCGCTCCCGCCGCCGACCTTCCCGCAGTTCGTGTGAGAGCAGCATGCTGAGGGCAGCGCTGTATGGCGTGGGAACCGCGGCGCCGCTCGTCGTCGGAGCGACGATAGGGCTGCGCTGGAAGCTGCCGCGACCAGTCCTGGCGGCCCTCATGGCGTTCGGTGCGGGAACGATGATCGCGGCCGTGTCGTCCGAGCTGTTCCAGCCGGCGTTCGACGAGCTCGGCGGGCTGGTCGCGTCGTTCACCCTGCTGGCCGGGGCTGGCGTCTACGTCGGCGCGGACAAGCTCATCGAGCGGCGCCTCGGCCCT
Source organism: uncultured Actinomycetota bacterium (assembly GCA_963750495.1). Lineage (GTDB taxonomy): Bacteria > Actinomycetota > Actinomycetes > Propionibacteriales > Nocardioidaceae > JANLYC01. The sequence goes on along the minus strand of CAVVQV010000004.1, from coordinate 716,186 downwards.
GCCTCACTGGGCTGGGCGCTGATGCTCGGCACCGTGCTCGACGGGGTTCCGGAGAACACGGCGCTGGGGGTCTCGCTCACCGCCACCGGCGGGGTCGTGCTGCTCGTGGCGGTCGCCATCGGCAATCTCCCCGAGGCGATCAGCGGAGCGGCGCAGATGCGTGACCAGCACAAGCTGTCCCACCGCACGGTGTTGCTGATGTGGCTGGTGACAGCCGCAGTCCTCGTCGGCGTCACCGTGCTGGGCAACGCTTCCGCCGACATCGTGTCGACCAACGCGATTGCGTCGACCCAAGGTGTCGCCGGCGGCGCAACGATCGCGGTGCTGACGGACTCGCTGATCCCGGAGGCTTACCGCGAAGGGGGCTGGTGGGTCGGGCTGGCGACAGCCTTGGGCTTCGTCGTCGCCTTCTCACTCGGAGCCTGAGCCGTCGCCGTCGCCGCTGGTCAGCCCAGTCGCGAGGTGAGGGCCATGGCGTCGTACGGCGCACGCACCTTCGCGTCGTTGTCGAAGTAGACGTAGGTGTCGAGACCGTCGTCGCGCCAGCGGCATACCCGGTCGGCCCAGGCGTCCAGGGCTTCGTCCGTGTAGCCGCTGACGTAGAGCTCGTCGGCGCCGTGCAGCCGGACGTAGACGAAGTCCGAGGTGACCGCGTCGAGCATCGGCCAGCGCCCTGCGGTGTCGGCCAGCACGGCCGCGACATCGTGTGCGCGGAGCAGGTCGGTGAACCGCTCGGTCGCGAAGGTGTCGTGACGGACCTCGAGCGCGTGCCGGATCGGCAGGTCGACCGACGTCGACGCCAGCACCCGGTCATCGCCGAGGCGGTCGTCGTGGTGCCCGGCCAGCGCGGCGGCTGCTGCTGTCGTACGGGGGAGCGTCTCGAAGAAGCGGACCAGGCGTTCCTCGTCGAAGCCGAGCGTGGGTGGCAGCTGCCACAGCACAGGTCCGAGCTTGCGGCCGAGCGCCAGCACGCCCGAGGCGAAGAAGTTGGCCAACGGCGTCTCCGGATCGGCCAGCTTCTTGAGATGGGTGATGAAGCGGCCGCCCTTGACCGCGAAGACGAAGTCGTCCGGCGTCTGGTCGTGCCAGTGCTGGAAGCTGCTCGGCCGTTGCAGCGCGTAGAACGTGCCGTTGATCTCGATCGAGCTGAGGTGCTCGGCGGCGTACTCGAGCTCGCGGCGATGGGGGAGCCCCTTGGGGTAGAACGTGCGGCGCCAGGCCGGGTAGACCCAGCCCGAGATCCCGATCCGGATCTCGGTCAAGACGGACGGGGAAAGGACGAGCCGACGACAGCGTCCCAGGCCCGGTCGGGCAGCAACGCACGCTGGCCCATGAACAGCCGGGCCGATGCGGTGACGGGGTAGCGGGTGCGGGGTCGGCGGGTGGTCACGGCCTTCTCGACCGCCTTCGCCACCGCGTCGGGGCCGCCGCCGAGCTTGCCGAAGGCACCCTCGTAGGCGCCGGCCGTGCTGGCCGACACGGCGGCGTTGAAGTCGGCGTAGGGACCGTCGTCCTGGGCCACGGAGTCCACCGCGGTCTCGGCGAAGCTGGTCCGGATCAGGCCGGGCTGGATGATCGAGACGTCGACCCCGAAGTCCCTGACCTCGAAGCGGAGCACGTCGGATATCGCCTCGACCGCGTACTTGGTCGCGTGGTAGGCGCCGCCGCCGGGGAACGTCAGCCGCCCGCCCATCGAGCTCATGTTGACGATGCGACCGCGCCCGGCCTTTCGCATGCCCGGCAGGACGAGCTGGCACATCCGCACCAGCCCGAACACGTTGGTCTCGAACTGGCGGCGCAGGTCGTCCATCGACACGGTCTCGAGGGCGCCGCTCTGGCTGTAGCCGGCGTTGTTGACCAGGGCGCCGACCGAGCCGGTGGCCGCTTCGACCGCCGCCACGGCCGCCGCCATCGAGTCCTCCTCGGTCACGTCGAGGCTCAGTGTCGTACAGCCCAGCTCACCGAGATCCGCGATGGAGTCCAGCCGGCGGGCGGTGGCGTAGACGTTGAGCTCCGGCCGGGCCGCCAGCCGGATGGCGGAGGCGCGGCCGATACCTGTCGAGCAGCCGGTGATGAGCACGGACGTCCGGACGGCGCGAGAGGTCATGCGGCCAAGCGTGCCACGGGGGCGCGGGCGGACTCGTGCGCGGTCGGGCAGACTGCGACGGTGGCCGCACCCACCCACCCCGCACGCAAGGTCGGCGTCGAGGAAGAGCTGATGCTCGTCGACCCCGACACCGGACGGCTCCGGGCTGTCTCGCACCAGGCCGTCTCCGCGCACCGCGAGAAGGCGGCCTCGCCCGGCCCGGACGGGCAGGAAGAGCTGGAGCAGGAGCTGTTCCTGCAGCAGCTGGAGACCGGCACCGCGCCCTGCGTCGACATCACCGAGCTCATGGCCGAGGTGCGGCGTTGCCGACAGGCAGCCGCAGAGTCGGCACTGGCCGCGGGGGCAGGCCTGGTTGCGGTGGCGACCCCGGTGCTGGGTGGCGAGGACCGGGAGGTGACGCCCAAGGCGCGCTACCAACGGATCGTCGAAGGGTTCGGCGAGATCGGTCGACAGGGCTCGGTCTGCGGCATGCACGTGCACGTCGACGTGACCGACGACGAGGAAGCGGTCCGCGTGATCGACCGTCTGCGTCCCTGGCTGCCGGTGCTGCGGGCGCTCAGCGTCAACTCGCCCTACTGGTACGGCGGGGACACGGGCTACGCGAGCTGGCGTACCCAGGTCTGGGGCCGCTGGCCGAGCGCCGGCCCTACCGAGCCGTATGGCGACCTGGCCGGCTACCGCCGTGCCACCGAGGCCGTCATCGCGTCCGGTGCAGCCCTCGATCACGGGATGCTGTATCTCGACGCGCGGCCGTCCGAGTCCTATCCGACGGTTGAGCTACGGGTCTTCGACGTGGTGACCGAAGTCGCCGACATCGGGTTGCTCGCCGGCCTCTCCCGGGCCCTCGTCGACACGCTTGCGAGAGCTGACGGGTCAACCTCCGGTGCGGTGCCGTGGCGTACCGATCTGGTCCGCGCCGCTCACTGGCGAGCGTCGCGCGACGGCCTGAGCCGCGAGCTGCTCCACCCGTTGACCGGTGAGCCGGCGCAGGCCCGGGCCGTGGTCGAGGCCGTGATCGGGCACTGCCGCAGCTCCTTGGCGGCGAGCGGCGACCTCGATCTGGTCGAGAGCTCCGCCGAGGCGCTGCTGGCACGCGGAACCGGAGCCACCCGGCAGCGTGCGGTCGCCGAGCGTTCCGATCCCGATCTCGCCACCAACGCGGTCGTCGCCGATCTGCTGGAGCGGTTCACGGCGTCGTTGGAGAGCCCGTCGCACTGACGTGCGCGCCGCGCATCCGGAGCAGGGCCGAGTCGGAGGATCGAGCCGGGGACGACTTTCCGGCCGAGCGATGAGTTCGGGCGCGACTGGCGGTCAGAACGGGTGAGCCGTTGTCCACCCAGACCGAGAAGAGGATGCCCATGTTCACCGACTCACCCGCCTTCAGCGGGTTTGCCGTCGACGACGTCGTGGCTGCCCGTCGTTTCTACAACGAGGTGCTCGGGGTGTCCGTCGCCGAGGAGCACGGCCTGCTGACGCTCCACCTGGGCGGCGGCACGAACGTGTTGCTCTACCCGAAGGACGACCATGTGCCAGCCACGTTCACCGTGCTGAACTTCCCCGTGGACGACGTAGAATCCGCCGTGGACGGGCTGACCTCGAAGGGCGTCGCCATGCTGCGCTACCCGGGCTTCCCCCAGGACGACAAGGGCATCATGCGCGGACACGGGCCCGATATCGCCTGGTTCACCGATCCGGCGGGGAATGTCCTTTCGGTGGTGGCGGCGTGAGCCCTACAGTGGCCGCGATGAGCCAGGACACAGCGACACAGCACCCGCCCGGCGCGGCCGCTCCTCGCGGACTTTCCCCAGCTGACCGACCCGTATCGCCGGGAGCTGCTGGCGCACTGCTACCGCATGATGGGCTCGGTGCACGACGCCGAAGACCTCGTGCAGGAGACCTACCTGCGGGCCTGGCGCAGCTACGACAAGTTCGAGAACCGCTCGTCCTTGCGCACGTGGCTCTACCGGATTGCGACCAACGCCTGCTTGACCGCGCTCGACGGCAGGGCGCGGCGTCCGCTTCCGACCGGGCTCGGTCAGCCGAGCACCGGCCCCGACGCACCGCTGGTCGAACAGGGCGAGGTCCCGTGGCTCGAGCCCGCGCCCGACGTGCTGTTCACCGACGACCCCCACGACCCGGCATCTGTCGTGACCTCCCGCGAGAGCATCCGGCTCGCTCTCATCGCCGCGTTGCAGCACCTGCCGCCGCGACAGCGTGCCGTGCTCGTCCTCCGCGACGTGCTGCGCTGGAAGGCGGCCGAGGTGGCCGAGGCGCTCGAGACCTCGACGGCAGCCGTCAACAGCATTCTGCAGCGAGCCCATGCCCAGCTGGCCAAGGCGAACCTCACCGAGGACTCCATCGTCGAGCCGGAGTCAGCCGAGCAGCGTGCTCTGCTCGATCGCTGGGTCGACGCGTTCTGGGAGAAGGACATCGAGACGATCGCATCGATGTTCAGCGATGACGCCGTATGGGAGATGCCGCCGTTCACCGGCTGGTACCAGGGCCGCGAGGCGATCAGCCGGCTCATCGACCAGCAGTGCCCGGGCGAGACGCACGACATGCGCCTGGTGCCCACGCGCGCCAACGGCCAGCCCGCGTTCGGCCTGTACATGCGCACCCCTGAGGGAACGTTCGAGCCGTTCCACCTCCAGGTGCTCACCCTCGGTCGGGCGGGAGTCAGCCACGTGGCGGCGTTCTTCGACGTCGGCCTCTTCGCGCAGTTCGGCCTGCCGCCGAGCCTGCCGGCAGACACCGCCTGACGCCGCAGACTGACCGACTCTCATGGCAGAGAAACCGTCGGCGGCGCGGCCGCTGCCGCCCCTGACCGACGTCCTGGAGCTGCTCGAGCGCTCGGTGTCGTACACCCGGGTTTCGCTGCAGGAGGTCACCTCGGACGCGCTGCGCGCACCGACGCCGTGCAGCCGCTGGGACCTCGGTGAGCTGCTCGCGCACCTGGACGACTCCCTCCGTACGTTGCAGGTCGCCGCCGACGTCGGCCGGGTCACGATGACTCCGGCTGAGCCTGATGACCCCGACCATCTGGTGCTGAGCCTGAAGTGGCGGGCCTGTGCCCTGCTGGGCGCGTGGACCGCGAACGACGGCGCCGAGCTCGTCTCGGTGGCGGGGAGTCCGCTCGCCGCCCGGACCCTCGTGGCTGCAGGCGCGCTCGAGGTCGCCGTGCACGGGTGGGACGTGGCCCGCGCCTGCGGCAGCGAGCTACCGCTCCCGGGGGCTCTCGCGGAGGCGCTGTTGCCCCTCGCGAGGCACCTGGTCTCCGACCTGGACCGGGGCACGCGCTTCGCGCCGGTCGTGACCGTCCCGCCCTGGGCCGCACCGGGGGACCGTCTGGTCGCAGCCCTCGGCCGCGATCCCTGGTGCCCCTTGGACTGCGCGGCCGGCTAGTCACCAGAATCCCGTTTCCCGGTTCAACAGGGGCTTCGGCCTGCAACGGCGGGGGTGCCGGTCAAAGGTGGAGGCGACGGCGTACTCCGTTCAGGCAGCGGGCCCCGAGCTCGGCCCGGAACGCCGGCAGGTGCGGCAGACCTGGCGGTGCTGGTAGCCCGCTGGCCATGACGGCATACAGGCCGACTGAGGCGAGCAGCCGGGTCGCCTCGCGCTGCTCGGCGTCGTCGAGACCGGCCCGGGAGAGGAGGTCGTCGAACAGGTCTGCCTCCGCCCACTCCGCAGCGAGCACGAAGACATCGGCCCACCACGGTCCCCGGCGTGCGACCCCCCAGTCGAGCATCACCACCTGACGGTCGCGGTGTCGGACGAGGAGGTTGTCATGCCGGATGTCCCAGTGGCAGAGCGTGTCGCCGTCGACCGGGTCGCCGTCGCGCACGAACGACAGCAGCTCGTCCTGCCGGTCGAGGGCCCAAGCCGGCAACAACCGGAGCAGATCGGCCGGCGGGTCGCCCAGCAGCCGACGCTGGTGATTGTCCATGAAGTCGGCCACGGACTCGGTGTCGAGCCCGCGCGGCGCCGGGGTCAGCTCCCGAGCCTGGGCCAGCACAGCCGTGAGCACGGCGTCGACGACCACAGGGTCGTCCCAGTCGGGATGGTCGCCGTCGATGTCCTCGATCAGCATCGCCACCCAGTGGCCGTCGTCGTAGGTGGCCATGAGGTCGGCGCGGTAGGGCGCGGGTCCGATCCGGCTGAGTACGGCGATCTCGTTCCGGAAGTGTGACGGGGTGTCGGGGTTGATGTCGGCGCTGACCGCCTTGACGAAGCCGCGTGACCCGTCAGCGGTGACGACGGTCGCCGCCACCGCTGGGCTCATACCTCCGGTCCTCGGGATCACGCTTGCCACCGGTGACCGCAGCTGCTCGTCGACCCAGGCACGTACGTGGGACGGCATCTCGGCATACGGGGTCCGGACGCCGGCCAGTCGTTTCGGATGGCCCGGCGCGGATGTCACCGGGTGGCTCCCGCCGGGTCGCCCAGGCGATGACCCAGCCAGTCGCGGGTGGCATTGGCATACCAGGCCTGGTGGTCACGGAGGTGGGGCGAGAATTCGGGAACGTCGTCCTCCATGCGGGTGGTGAAGTACAGCCAGAGGTTGGCCAGCAAGGCGTCGACCGAGCGCGGCTCCACGTCGCGCGTCAGGGGGTGTTCGGCGATGACGCGGTCGGTGTCGAGACCGTCGCCGTACGCCGCGATCAGCACCGTGAGCAGGTCGAGCCAGGGTGCTGCCAGCATCGGCCAGTTCCAGTCGCAGATCCAGATCTCGCCGTCGTCGCCGAGCAGCAGGTTGTCGTCGCGCAGGTCGAGGTGCGCGACCGCAGTGCCTCCGCACCGCGCCGGCGACTCCGCGGCGAGGGCGCTGACCACCTCGAGCCAACTGCTCTCGCCGTCCCGTTCGCGGACCCGGTCGATCCACGCAGGGAACTCACCGAACGCGGCGGCGAACGGCTCGAGGTCGAGCCCCAGCGGTGCCGAGGCGAGGACGGCTGCGGTCTCGGTGAGGCGGTCGGTCACCCGGCGTAGCTCGTCGGCCCGCCAGGGTCGCCGGGGCGGACGGCCGGCGACGTGCGGAAATCCGAGCACGACCCAGTCGTCGTCGCCGTCCCGCAGCTCCAGCGACCAGAGCAGGGGGATGGCGCCCGCGCCGGGAGGAAGCAGTCGCAGGTTGCGTGCCTCGACCCGGTACGCCGCACTCAGCGACCAGCCGTGCAGCCGGTCGTCCACCGTCGATGCGGCCTTGGCGAAGATGACCTGTCCGTTCGCCAGGTCGAGTCGTGACGCGAAGCCGGGGGTGAATCCGGTGCCGGCGGTCGTGGCAGACACGACGTCGGCGCCCGCGGTCTCGGCGATGGCCAGCCTGACGGCCTCGGGAATCGTGTCCCACTGCCGACGTCGGGCCGTCGCGCGGACCGGCACCGTGACGCCGGAAGGGAGGCTGACCTGGTCGTTCTCCCAGGCGCGTTCGCTGGCAACGGCGCGTGGGGTCTCCATGTCGCCTCATTGTTCATGACGCGGTGCCCGGGCTCCACTGGGTTTCGACCGCGGACCTGACCGGAACAGTGCCGAAGAATCCGCTCAGCAGCTGGGCACGGAGGCAGCAACATCCAGGCGGCGTCTGACATGATACGGACATGGAGGTTGGGGACCGGTTCGCGACGGGGGGAGGCGCCCTGGCTGGCCCGGCTCCCCAGGCCGCTCTCGTGTTGCAGCGCGCACAAGAGGTGGCAGAACAGCTCTCTGAGCAGGCTGAGCGGGAGACCCGCCGAGCCACTGACGAGGCCCAGCGCCTCGAGGCCGAGGCCACCCAGCTTCGCGCTGAGGCCAGGGCCATGCACGCCGAAGCGACCCAGCTGAAGGAGCAGGCCGAGGCCGCACGTCTCGACGCCGCCTCGGAGGCCGGGCGACTGGTCCGTGACGCCGGTGAGCAGGCCGCCATGCTCATCAAGGCCGCCGGTGACGAGCGTGAGCAGATCCTTGCGGGCGTCCGCGACCAGGCTGCGCAGATGCTCGACACCGCGAAGGCCGAGGCCGACCAGGCCCGCGAGGAGGCCACCCTCTTCCGGGCTGAGGCCAGGGCTGAGGTCGACGAGGCGCTGATGGCGTCCCGGCGTGAACAGGCGGAGGTCAACGCCCGTCTCGAAGAGATGGAGCAGACGCGTTTCGCCGAGGCCGACCGGGCCGCGCGGGCACATCTGGACGCGGCGATCGCCGAGGCCGCCCAGGTGCGCGAGAAGGCAAACACCGAGGCCGGGTCGATCCTCGACGATGCGCGCGCGAGGGCCGCGAAGCTGCTCGAGGAAGAAGAGGGCCGACAGGCCTTCGCCACGGCTGAGGTCGAACGGCTGCTGGCCGAGACCCGCGCCGACGTCGAGCGCGAGCTCGCCGCAGCGGCTGAGCAGATGGAGTGGACGAAGCGCACCGTCGACGCGCTCTTGGGGACCGCCGAGCAGGAGGCCACCCACATCGTGGCGGCGGGCCATGGGCGAGCGGCCCGCCACCTGGCGGGCATCCACCACAGGGTTCAGTCGATCCTGCACTCCGTCGCCGAGCGGTTGGCCGCCCAGGCTGAGGAAGCCCGGCGTGAGAACGACGAGCTGCACGTGCGTGCTCTCGGCACGATGTCGCAGGCGGAGTCCGACGCCGAGCGGCTGCGGGCCGAGGCCGGTCACCATGCCCTCGAGATCAGGGCCGCTGCGCAGAAGGTCAGCGACGACGCCGACGTCCGGGCTGAAGCCCGCGTCGCCGAGGCCGAGGCGGGCGCGCGGCTGCTGCGTGAGCAGGTGGCCACCGACGTGGCGCGGGCCCAGCGTGAGACGCAGGAGATGCTGGCGCACAGCCGCGAGCAGGCGCGCCGCATCACCGAGGACGCGGCCCAGGAGGCCGACCGACTGCGCCAGCGGGCCCGGGCCATGCTCGACGAAGCTCGGGCCGAGGTCATGTCGTTGACGCAGCGACGCGACGACATCGTGCACGAGCTCGGTGAGGTGTCCGGCGTGATCGCCGCCCTCGCCGTACCCACCGCAGGGCTGGGAACTCCGAACGCTAATGTTCGTCAACGCACCCGAAACGATCACGTAGAGTCAGCAGTTGAGTCCCCAGCGGACTCGGTGGCCGATGACGGTGCGACGCAAGAGGACCGCTTCGACCGTTCGAGGATGGGTGAAACTGATGAACGCAGGTAGTGAGCAGTTCCGGCAGGTCCTGCGTGGCTACGAACCCTCCGAAGTCGACCGGCGGCTAGAGGAGTTCGGACGTGCCGAGCAGGTCGCGCGCGCTCACATCCAGGAGCTCACCGACCGACTCCACCAGATGGAGCAGACCAACGCCGAGCTCGTCCAGCAGCTCGAGCGTGGCCAGGTGTCTGACAAGCCGCAGTACGAGGAGCTCGGTAGCCGGATCGGGCAGATGCTGTCCCTTGCCGACGAAGAAGCCACCGAGCTTCGCTCCAGCGCCAAGGATGAGGCCGACGCGTTCCAGCACGCTGCCCACCAGGCCGCCGAGCGGATCCGCAGCGACGCCGACAAGTACGCCGAACACCGTCGCGGCACGGCCGACGCCGAAGCCGAGTCTGTGCTCAAGGCGGCCCGCCGACAGTCCGAGGAGCTGCTCGACGGAGCCGACCGCGACGCGTCAGCACGCCGCCAGGAGGCCGAAGCCGTCTACGAGACACAACGAGCGAAGGCCGCCGCGGCAGCCGCCGACTTCGAGATGACCCTTGCCCAGCGACGTGAGTCGGCAGAGAACGAGTTCACCCAGCAGCTCAGCGCGTCGCACGAGCAGCTGGCGACCATGGAGGCCCAGGTCGAGCAGGCTCGCGGCGAGGTCGACAAGCAGCGCGCCGACGCCGAGGTGCAGGCGCGTCGCCTCCTCGAGGACGCAGAGCAGCGCTGCGCGGCGATGGTGGCCCAGGCGCAAGCACACGCCGACCGGATCCGCACCGAGTCCGACCGGGAGCTCACCGCAGCCACCCAGCGCCGCGACAGCATCAACGCCCAGTTGAGCAACGTCCGCCAGATGCTGGCCACCCTGTCGGGTGCGGCTCCCAGTGGTCTCCTCTTCGGCCTCTCCGAGGGTGAAGGTCAGGCTGCCCCGGCGGCCGGCGGCGCCGCTGGGGCTCCGGCGGCCGAGGCCGATGTCGAAGCCGAGCAGGCCGAGGAGCCGCAGGTCGACGTGCCGGTGGCCGCGTCCGAGGCCGACGGTGACGAGGACGAGGACGAGCAGGGCTAGTCCCGAGCGGTTCCGCCCGGCAGGACCCGTCCGACCCACCGATCCAGGGGTGACCGGCACGAGCCGGTCTCCAAGCGTGGGATGATGGGCGAGCCTCGACACCTGGTGCGTCGGCTGCGCCGTCGCATTCGAGGCATCGTCCCGCAACGGACCTCGTCGGGTTCCCTCCGGACCCGACCGCGCTGGTCCGCTCACCGAACGGAAGATCTCCCGCCCCGTGGCCAACCCGTCCAAGCCGCTCGACTCTGCGCCGCAGCCAGGCCGGACCGATCCGTCGATCATCCGTAACTTCTGCATCATCGCTCACATCGACCACGGCAAGTCCACGCTGGCGGACCGGATGCTGCAGCTCACCGGGGTCGTCGACGCCCGCAACGCGCGTGCGCAGTACCTCGACCGCATGGACATCGAGCGGGAGCGCGGGATCACCATCAAGAGCCAGGCGGTCCGGTTGCCGTGGACGGCGAGCCAGGGCCCGGACGCCGGGACGACATTCGTGCTCAACATGATCGACACCCCAGGCCACGTCGACTTCACCTACGAGGTGAGCCGTTCGCTGGAGGCCTGCGAGGGCGCCGTGCTGCTGGTCGACGCGGCCCAGGGCATCGAGGCACAGACGCTCGCGAACCTCTATCTCGCGCTCGAGGCCGACCTCGACGTCATCCCGGTGCTCAACAAGATCGACCTGCCGAATGCCCAGCCGGAGAAGTATGCCGCCGAGCTCGCGCACATCATCGGCTGCGATGCCGATGAGGTGTTGCGCGTATCGGCCAAGACCGGCGAGGGCGTCGAGGAGCTGCTCAACGAGATCGTGGCCACCGTGCCGGCGCCGATCGGTGACGCGGACGCTCCGCCGCGGGCGCTGATCTTCGACTCCGTCTATGACACCTACCGCGGTGTCATCACCTACGTTCGCGTGGTCGACGGTCGGCTCAGCCACCGCGACCGGATCAAGATGATGTCGACCGGCGCCGTGCACGAGATGCTCGAGGTCGGGGTCATCTCGCCCGAGCCGCGCAAGGAAGCCGAGATCGGTGTCGGAGAGGTGGGCTACCTCATCACCGGGGTGAAGGAGGTCCGGCAGTCGCGGGTCGGAGACACGGTGACCTCGTCGGTGCACGGTGCCACCGAGGCGCTCGGCGGCTACCGACACCCCAACCCGATGGTCTACTCCGGGCTCTACCCGATCGACGGCGACGACTACCCGACGCTGCGCGACGCCCTCGACAAGCTGCAGCTCAACGACGCGGCGCTGATGTACGAGCCCGAGACCTCCGGTGCGCTGGGCTTCGGCTTCCGCTGCGGGTTCCTGGGGTTGCTGCACATGGAGATCGTGCGCGAGCGGCTCGAGCGCGAGTTCAACCTCGACCTGATCTCGACCGCGCCGAACGTCGTCTACCGCGTCGTCATGGAGGACGGCTCGGAGGTCACCGTCACCAACCCGAGCGAGTATCCGGGCGAGGGCAAGATCGCATCGGTGTTCGAGCCGGTCGTGCGCGCCACGATCCTCAGCCCCTCGGATTACATCGGCGTGATCATGGACCTCTGCCAGACCCGACGCGGGGCCATGCAGGGTATGGAGTACCTCTCCGCAGACCGGGTCGAGCTGCGCTACACGCTCCCGCTCGCCGAGATCGTCTTCGACTTCTTCGACGCGCTGAAGTCGCGCACCAAGGGCTACGCGTCGCTCGACTACGAACCCATCGACGAGCAGGCCAGCGACCTCGTGAAGGTGGACGTGCTGCTGCATGGTGACCCCGTCGACGCGTTCTCGGCGATCGTGCACCGCGACGCGGCCTACGCGTACGGCGTCGGGCTGACCGAGAAGCTCAAGGAGCTGATCCCGCGCCAGCAGTTCGAGGTGCCGATCCAGGCGGCCATCGGTGCGCGGGTCATCGCGCGGGAGACGATCCGCGCCATCCGCAAGGACGTGCTGGCCAAGTGCTACGGCGGCGACATCACCCGTAAGCGCAAGCTGCTGGAGAAGCAGAAGGAAGGCAAGAAGCGGATGAAGATGGTGGGCCGCGTCGAGGTGCCGCAGGAGGCCTTCATCGCCGCGCTCAACACCTCCGAGTCAGCCGACAAGGCCAAGAAGTAGCCAGGCCTCGCGTCCACGCGCTTCCCCGCGAATTGCGGGAGAGTGCAGGGCGACACCCGGTCTGGACCTGAGGTTTCCCGCATGTGCGGGCGAGAGGAGTGCGCAGCGATGGCGCCTCAGCCGTCAACTGTGGTGATCCCGACGCGGTGGGTGTCGTCCCAACAGGGTCTGGGGCCGGACTGGGCCTCGTGGTTCGAGCGGCTGCCTGCGCTCGTCGCCACCATGCTCGACGCGTGGCAGCTCGACGTCGACGGGGCGGCCATGAACGGCTTCTGCTCACTGGTCGTGCCGGTGCGGACGGAGTCCGGCGACCAGGCGGTGCTGAAGCTGACCTTCGACGGTGACGACGAGTCGTTGCACGAGGGGCTGGCGTTGCAGCACTGGGGTGGTCGGGGGACCGTCCGGCTGCTCCGCGCTGACCCGAGCCGTCGAGCGCTGCTCCTCGAGCGTCTCCATCCAAGTGACCTGACCGAGCTCGACGACGTCGAGGCGTGCGAGATCGTCGCGGCGTTCTACGCACGGCTGCACATCCCGGCGCTGCCGCAGCTCCGGACCATGACGTCGTACGTCGAGGAGTGGCTGGACGCGTTGTCGGGTTCGGCCGGGGACGTTCCGCTGCCGCGCCGGCTCGTCGAGCAGACGCTGTCGGTGGGGCGGGACCTGGTGGTCGATCCGGCCAGCACCGGCCGCCTCACCCACGGTGACCTGCACTACGAGAACGTGCTGGCGGCCGACCGCGAGCCCTGGCTGGTGATCGACCCGAAGCCGATGTCCGGCGACCCGCACTACGAACCAGCCCCCATGCTCTGGAACCGCTGGGCGGAGCTGGTCGCGGGTGGCGACGTGCGCGAGGGAGTCCGGCGTCGCTTCCACACCCTCGTCGACGCGGCCCGGCTCGACGAGCACCGCGCCCGTGACTGGGTCGTCGTACGCAGCATCATCAACGCCCACTGGTCGATCCAGGATGCCGTTCGTGCCGGTCGCGACCTCGACGACGAGGAGCGCGAGTGGGTCACCCTGTGCGTGACCACAGCCAAGGCCGTGCAGGAGTAGCAGGGGCCTCCCACCGACCGCGCATGGCGGGAAAGCGCAGGTCATCGACGGTGTGTCGCCCTTCACATTCCTGCCGTTGAGGGGAGGCGATGCAAGGTAACCGGGCCGACTCGGGTAGTGTGGACCTCGTTGGCCCGCACAGTTCTGCCTCGGGCCACCCTGTTTCTTCGCACCGAGCCCGCCCAGACATTGGTCGGGGGGCCTCGACTTCAAGACTCAGTCGTCACACCGACCACGCGCCGCTGGGCACGGAATGCCACGCATTCCTGCGCCCGCGCCGGGCAGGACGACCTTTCTCACGTTCGGAGTATCCCGGCGGGCTCCTGCTCGCCGTACCACTGATGACTACAACACTCGATGCACGCACGGCTGCGACCACTGAGATCACTTCAGCCACTCCAGCCACGTCCGCCCTCGGCTTCGAAGCCCTCGGCGTCTCACCCCGTCTCACCGCCGCCCTGTTCCGGGCCGGCATCTCCTCCCCGTTCCCGATCCAATCGGCCACCTTGCCGGACTCGCTCGCCGGTCGCGACGTGCTCGGCCGCGGCCGAACCGGCTCCGGCAAGACCTACGCGTTCGCCATCCCGGTCCTGCAGCGACTGGCCACCGACGGTGGCCAGCGTGCTCCCGGCCGGCCGCGGGCTCTCATCCTGGCGCCGACCCGCGAGCTCGCCAGCCAGATCGACGCGACCCTCGCCCCGCTGGCGAAGGCGCTCAACCTGCGCACCCTCACCGTCTTCGGCGGCGTCGGCGCAGGCCCCCAGATCAGCGCGCTCCGCAACGGCGTCGACATCGTCATCGCCTGCCCGGGCCGGCTCGCCGACCATCTGCAGAGCGGCCACGTCAAGCTCGACCGGGTGGCCATCACGGTGCTGGACGAGGCCGACCACATGGCCGACCTCGGCTTCCTGCCCGTCGTACGACGCCTGCTCGACCAGACGCCCCGCGAAGGTCAGCGGTTGTTGTTCTCGGCCACGCTGGACGCGGCCGTCGACGTGCTCGTCAAGCGCTTCATGCACAACCCGGTCACCCACAGCGTCGACTCGGCACAGTCGCCGGTCAGCGCCATGGACCACCACGTGCTGCACATCGCGCACGAGACCCGGGTGCCCGTCCTGGTCGACCTGGTGACGGCACCGGGCCGCACCCTCGTCTTCACGCGCACCAAGCACGGCGCGAAGATGCTGGCGCGCAAGCTCACCGCTGCCGGTGCGCCGGCCGTCGAGCTGCACGGCAACCTGTCGCAGGGCGCCCGCACCCGCAACCTCGCGGCCTTCTCCGACGGCACGGCACCGACGCTGGTCGCCACCGACATCGCGGCTCGCGGCATCCACGTCGATGACGTCGCCCTGGTGATCCACGCCGACCCGCCGGTCGAGCACAAGGCCTACCTGCACCGCTCGGGTCGCACGGCGCGCGCCGGCAACTCCGGCACGGTCGTCACCCTGATGACCGACGCACAGGTCCGCGACGTGCGCGACCTGACGCGCCGGGCCGGTATCAAGCCGACCATCACCAAGCTGGGTGCCGGTCATCCGTTGCTCGCCGAGATCGCTCCGGGGGAGCGGACGCTCGTGACCCCCGCTCCGGTGCCGGCCGGGCAGTACGGTCGCGGAGACGGCGGTGGCGGCCGTGGCCCACGCCGTTCGGGCGGCGGCGGCAACCGTCGTACGACGTCGAACCGGTCAGGCAGCGGCTCGTCGCAGCGTGGCTCGGGGCGCTCGTCGGCCCGCCGCGAGGGCGGGTCGTCACATGGCCAGTCCACCAACGGCAACCGATCCGGATCGGGCAGCGCCGCGGCGTTCTCGTCCGGTGCGAGTGGCCGTCGAGGGCGTCGCTGACCCAACCGTTTCACTGACCCGGCAGTGTCGGTGATCGGGGCACTAGTCCGCTGATCCAGCCCTGCTGAGATCCACGCGCGGTCGTCCTTCCCTCGAGCAGGGAGGGGCGGCCGTTTCGTGTGTGCGGGGGTTTTCTCGCGTGATGGACAGCCTCCCGGATTGATATGCCCGAAACCGGCGCATCTTCGGGTCCCGGCCCTAGAGTGCCTTCATGGACAGGGGGCAGCTCACCGGGGAACCGCCGGCACGTTGGCGGGCGCGGCGCCCCCTCTACCGCTGGCTCGGTGCCATCCTCCTGACGATGTCGGTCTCGGTCACGCCGGCATGCTCCGGAGAGACCGCCGTCTCGAGGTCGGGCGGGACGCCCGCGCCGAAGGCGACGGGTGCGCCGTCCGGAACTGACCCAGCCGCCGTGCTCGAGCACGCCATGCAGTCCCTGAGCCGGGGCGGTTCGGTTCGGACGGCCCTGGACTTCTCAGACCATGGCATTCGCCTTCGGAACATCACGCACTCCGCTGCCGATCGGGGGCGTCAGGACATCACGCTCAACGGCATGCACGCCGCCATCCGGGTCGTCGGTAACAAGACCTTTGCGCGTGGTGACCGGCCGTCGTTGACGGGATACTTCGGCCTGCCGGACAGCACGGCGCAGCGGCTCGAGAACCGGTGGTACCTGCTCCTGGACGGTGATCCGGGATTCGACGATGCGACGTCCGGGGTCACGCTGCCCAGTCTGGTGGCCAAGGTGCGCGCGCGGCTGCCGGTCGAGCCGCTGCATGTACTCAGACCGACCGTGCGCAACGGTGTGCGCGTCACCGGTGTCCGCGGAGCGTCACCGAACGCCGATGACGGCCCGGACTCGACGGTGACGCTGTGGGTGTCCGCCGATGCGCGGGCACGCCCGGTCGAGCTCGAGATGGACGACTACTCCGCGCACCTACAGTTCGTGATCGACTTCGACCACTGGGGCGACCCGGTTCAGGTGGCTGCGCCGACGCCTGCCGTCCGGCTCGCGACGATGCCTCACCTCACCGTCGACGGCTGATCCCCTCCGACCGAGTAGTCAGAACCCAGTAGTGCCATAGCCCGACTGGGCTCTGACAACTCGGTGAGTTTGGCCGGGTTCAACCGTCATACCTGGTGACCGCACGAGACCGACGAAGAGGGAGCACACACCATGGTCACGATCACGCCTTTCCTGTGGTTCGACACCCAGGCAGAGGAGGCAGCGAGCTTCTACGTCTCGCTGTTCAAGAACTCCGAGATCACTGGCATCTCACGGTACGGCGACGCCGGGCCCGCCCCGGCAGGATCAGTGATGACCGTGTCGTTCACGCTCGACGGCTCGCCCTTCACCGCCATCAACGGCGGACCGGCGCATGCAGAGTTCAACAAGGCGATCTCGTTCCAGATCGACTGCGCCGACCAGGCCGAGGTCGACCACTTCTGGGACGCCTTCGTCGAGGGCGGACAGGAAGACGCCTGCGGGTGGGTGCAGGATCGCTACGGCCTGTCCTGGCAGGTCATCCCGCGCCAGCTGTTCGCCTGCCTGGGTGGTGACGACGCCGCGGGAGCGCAACGCGCGATGCAGGCCATGCTCGGCATGAAAAGGCTCGTCGTGGCCGACCTCGAGAGTGCCTACGCCGGTTGACCCTCCCAACGAGCTGTCAGACCCGGGAGGGCTGTAGCCGCCTCCACTTCTGACAGGTCGGGTGGGAGGATGGGGGTATGACGGCGCGGTTGCTCTCGATCAACGTCGGTACTCCCGTGGACGCCGACTGGGCCGGTTCGCTAGGCCGTACGGCGATCAACAAGCACGCCGTCACCGGACCCGTCCGGGTCGGCGAGCTCGGCGTCGAGGGCGACCAGGTGGCTGACACGAAGGACCATGGCGGCACCTACCAGGCCGTGTACGCCTTCGCCCGTGAGGACGTCGATACGTGGGTCGAACGACTCGGCATGGAGATCCGCAATGGGCAGTTCGGCGAGAACCTCACCACGGTCGGCATCGACGTCAACGCCGCGCTGATCGGCGAGCAGTGGCGGATCGGCAGCACGCTGCTGCAGGTGGCCGAGGTGCGCATCCCGTGCAGCGTGTTCAAGGGCTGGATGGGGTTGTCGGGGTACGACGAGACCGCCTGGGTCAAGCGCTTCACCATCGAAGGACGCCCCGGCCCCTACCTGCAGGTGGTCGAGCCGGGCGAGATCACGACCGGTGACGAGATCGAGGTCGTGCACCGTCCCGACCACGACATCACGGTCGAGCTGATGTTCCGGGCGTTCACGACCGAGCGCGAGCTGCTGCCCCGGCTGCTGGAGGCCGGTGACGCGATGCCGCCGAAACCCCGCGCCGCAGCCGAGAGGTACGTGTCCGGCGTATGACGCGATGGTCCGCCGTGGCCGGAGCCGCCTCGGGTGACGACTACCAGCAGCGTTTCGACGACCTGGCGGCGAGTGGCAAGCACATGCACGGGGAGGCCGACTTCGCCTGCGCACTCGTGGATCCCGGTGCGCGGGTCCTGGACGCCGGGTGCGGCACGGGCCGGGTCGGTATCGAGCTCGCGCGCCGCGGATACGAGGTGGTCGGCGTCGACCTCGAGGGCTCGATGCTCGCCACCGCGCGACGCACCGAGCCGGACCTCGTGTGGCTCGAGCGTGACCTCTCCGCCCTCGAACCCGGTGACCCCGCGTTGGGCGGGTCGTTCGACGTGGTGCTGATGGCCGGCAACGTCGTCCCGCTGCTCGCCGAAGGCACCGAGGAGGTGGCGATCACCCGGCTGGCGGGGACGTTGCGACCGGGCGCACACCTGGTGGTCGGGTTCGGGCTGGACGCGGCGCACCTGCCCCTGGACGACGCGCCGGTGACGCTGGCGGAGTACGACTCCTGGTGTCGCGCAGCCGGTCTCGAGCTGGTCGAACGCTTCGGTACCTGGAGTCGCGACCCGTACGTGGAGGACGCGGGGTACGCCGTGAGCGTCCATCGTCGTACGCCATGAGCAGAAGTGGTGTCGGCCTACCGATCGGTAGCAAACTCCTCTACGGTGCTGTGCATGGCTGACCCCTCTGGCGCTTTGGCGACCCTGGAAACCCGCCCCGACTCCGTAGGGCGGATGTTCTTCGACCGCGTCTCCGCCACTCCCGACCGGGAGGCCTACCGCTACCCGAGCGGCGAGAGCTGGACCTCGATGACCTGGGGCGAGGCCGGCGAGCGGGTGACGCGGCTGGCCGCCGGGCTCATCGCACTGGGCGTCGAGCCCGAGCAGCGCGTCGCGATCGCGTCCGGCACGCGCTTCGAGTGGATCCTGGCCGACCTGGCGATCATGTCGGCCGGTGCCGCCACCACCACGGTCTACCAGTCGAGCATCTCCGAGGACGTCGCCTACATCGTCGGCGACTCCGACTCACGCGTGGTCTTCGCGGAGGACGACGTCCAGATCGGCAAGCTGCGAGAACGGCGCGCCGACCTGCCCGCACTGACCAAGGTCGTGACGTTCGAGGGCAGCGCGGACGACGACTGGGTGATCACCCTCGCCACCCTCGAGCAGCTCGGTGCCGACCTGCTGGCGAAGCAGAGCGACGTTGTCACCGACCGGATCGACGCCATCAAGCCCGACAACCTGGCCACCCTGATCTACACCTCCGGGACGACCGGGCGCCCCAAGGGAGTACGGCTGAGGCACTCCGCCTGGACCTACGAGGGGTACGCCGTCGACGCGGTTGACATCCTCTCGGTCGACGACCTGCAGTACCTGTGGCTGCCGCTCGCGCACTCCTTCGGCAAGGTGCTGCTGTCGGCGCAGCTGGCGATCGGGTTCCCGACCGCCGTCGACGGCAGGGTCGAGAAGATCATCGACAACCTGGCGGTCATCAAGCCGACGTTCATGGGAGCCGCCCCGCGCATCTTCGAGAAGGCGCACGCCCGCGTCAACACGATGGCGGCCGACGAGGGTGGCCTGAAGAAGATCATCTTCGACCAGGCCTTCCGGGTGGGGCTGGAGGTGTCGCGTCGGAAGCGGGCCGGCAAGTCGGTGCCCCCGCATCTGTCGTTGCAGCACGCGCTGTTCGACCGGCTGGTGTTCACGAAGATCCGCGACCGCTTCGGTGGTCGGCTGCGGTTCTTCGTGTCAGGTGCGGCGGCGCTCAGCTCTGACATCGCCGAGTGGTTCGACGCCGCCGGCATCCTCATCCTCGAGGGTTACGGCCTGACCGAAACGTCGGCCGGCACGTGCGTCAACCGCCCGACGGCATACAAGATCGGGACCGTGGGGATGCCGTTCGACGGCACCGAGATGAAGATCGCCAAGGACGGTGAGCTGCTCATCAAGGGCCCCGGGGTGATGGACGGCTACCACAACAACCAGCAGGCCACCGACGAGACGATGCAGGACGGGTGGTTCCTCACCGGCGACATCGGGGAGATCGACGACGGCGGCTTCGTACGCATCACCGACCGCAAGAAGGACCTCTTCAAGACCTCCGGCGGTAAGTACGTCGCACCGCAGATCATCGAGGGTCAGTTCAAGGCGGTGTGTCCGTACGCGAGCCAGTTCGTCGTGCACGGAAACGAGCGCAACTTCGTCTCCGCGATCATCACGCTCGACGAGGAGGCCATCGAGGGGTGGGCCGCGCAGCACGGGCTCGGCGGCAAGTCGTACGCCGAGATCGTGACGTCCGACGCGGCGCAGGAGATGGTGCAGGGGTACGTCGACCAGCTCAACCTCAAGCTCAACCGCTGGGAGCAGATCAAGCGGTTCATCCTGCTCGACCGTGACTTGTCGGTCGAGGACGGCGAGATCACGCCGAGCATGAAGGTCAAGCGCAAGGTCGTCGAGGAGCACCACAAGGCCGAGCTCGACGCCCTGTACGCGTAGGTTCCGGTCCGTTCCGGGGGGCCGGCGGGGGCTGACAGGATGGGTTGGTGCCTTCCTCCCTGCCTGCCGGTGATGCCGCGCCCGCCGACGGTGCTGTGCCGGTGACTGCGCTGACCGAAGTCGGGAGCCGGCCCTTCGGCTTCTACGTGCACGTGCCGTTCTGCACCGTGCGCTGTGGCTACTGCGACTTCAACACGTACACGGCCTCTGAGCTCGGCGACGTGCGGGGCGCGTCGCGTTCGACGTACGCCGAGGCAGCGATCGACGAGATCCGGCTGGCGCGACGGGTGCTCGGGGACGTTGATGTCCCGGTCGAGACGGTCTTTTTCGGGGGCGGTACGCCGACCTTGCTGCCGGCGGCTGACCTGGTGGCGGTCGTGGACGCCATCCGATCGGAGTTCGGACTGGCTGACGGTGCCGAGGTGACGACCGAGTCGAACCCCGACAGCGTGACCGCCGACGATCTGGCGGTGTTGCGGGCGGGCGGGGTCAACCGGGTGTCGTTCGGGATGCAGTCGGCGGTGGCCTCCGTGTTGGCGGTGCTCGACCGGACGCACGACCCGGCCCGCGTGCCTGTGGTGGTCGAGTGGGCTCGAGCTGCCGGGTTCGACCAGGTCAGTCTCGACCTGATCTACGGCACGCCTGGGGAGTCGCTGGCCAACTGGCAGGAGAGCGTCGACGCGGTGCTGGCGCTGCAGCCTGACCACGTGTCGGCGTACGCGCTGATCGTGGAGGAGGGAACCGCGCTGGCGCGACGGATCGCGCGCGGCGAGGTGGCGATGCCGGACGACGACGACTTGGCTGACAAGTACGAGCTGGCGGACACGAAGCTGGCGGCCGCCGGGTACGGCTGGTACGAGGTGTCGAACTGGGCGCGGTCACCCGCTGCCTGGTGTCGGCACAACCTGGGTTACTGGACGGGTGCGGACTGGTGGGGCGTGGGGCCGGGCGCGCACTCGCATGTCGGTGGGGTGCGGTGGTGGAACGTCCGGCACCCGACGCCGTACGCCGAGCGGATCGCGTCCGGGGTCAGTCCGGCGGCGGCGCGGGAGGTCTTGGACGCCGAGACGCGTCGGGTCGAGCGGGTGCTGCTCGAGACCCGGCTGGTGACCGGCCTGCCGGTGGAGGTGTTGGACGCCGCCGGCCGCGCCGCTCTACCCGCGGTGGTCGCCGATTACCTCGCCGAGTTGACCGATTCGCCCAACGTTACCGCGGCAGCGGTCGAGGTGGCGGCGGCGGAGCCACCCGAGCCGGCGGTGGCGGACGTGGCAGTGGCGGACGTGGCAGTGGCGGACGTGGCAGTGGCGGACGTGGCAGTGGCGGACGTGGCAGTGGCGGAGCGGGAGCCGCCCGCCGTGGCCAAGTCGGCGGAGCCGCCCGAGCCGGTGGGGGAGCGGTTGGTCCTGACACGACGCGGCCGCCTCCTCGCTGACGCCGTCGTCCGCACCCTCCTCCCGTAGTCGTTGAACCGTGAGTTGTGGCTCCTTGAACCGTGAGTTGTGGTCCCTTGAACCGTGAGTTGTGGCTCCTCGATCAGCAGCTGGTCACGAAGTCGATGAGTTCTTCGACCCGGCCCAGCAACGCCGGTTCGAGGTCGGCGTACGAATCGACTCGCGACAAGATGTGCTTCCAGGCTCGGGCGATGTCGGCCTGGTCACGATGGGGCCAGCCGAGCTGCTGGCACACACCGTGCTTCCACGAGATCGTGCGTGGCACGGTTGGCCACGCTGGTATGCCGAGTCGCTCCGGCTTCACGGCCGCCCAGACGTCGACGTACGGGTGGCCCACGACGAGGACATGCTTGGCGAGCGGGCCCTTGGCAATCGCCGCGGCGATCTTGCTTTCCTTGGACCCGGCCACGAGGTGGTCGACCAGCACACCGACGCGTCGTTCGGGTCCGGGCTGGAAGTCTCGGAGGTGGTCGGAGAGATCGTCGACGCCCTCGAGGAACTCGACCACCACGCCCTCGACACGCAGGTCGTCGCCCCAGACGCGCTCGACCAGCTCGGCGTCGTGGCGGCCCTCGACGTAGATGCGGCTGGCCCGGGCGACGCGTGCCTTCGTGCCCGGTACCGCGACCGAGCCGGATGCCGTGCGGGTCGGTCGTTTCGGTGCGCTGCGCGGCGGCGCGCTCAGGATCACCGGTCGGCCTTCGAGCAGGAAGCCAGGCCCGAGCGGGAAAGTACGACGCTTGCTTCGCCGGTCCTCGAGCTCGACGGTGTCGAGATCACGGTCGACGCGGACGATCTCGCCACACCAGCCCGTCGTCACCTCTTCGACGACCAGGCCGAGGTCGGCCACGATGGGCGTCGAGCGGCCGCGTTTGGGGGCGCGCCAGTCGGACTGCAGGACGTCAGCGCCATACCGGTCGAAGGACATCCTTTAACGCTAGTCAGCCGTTTCCGTTGCGAGGCGGTGCAACGCCGTACGCCGGCCAACGGCGCCACGACTCACGCGTTGGGGGAGCCACAACTAACGGTTCAAGGGACCACAACTCACGGTTCAAGGAGCCACAACTCACGGTTCAACGACTACGGGAGGAGGTTGAGGGGTGGTTGGGCGGGGGTGGGTTGGGCCGAGATGCGGTGGGGATCAGGCTTTCCGGCGGCCACGGCGGCGGCCGACTCGGCGGCCAGGTGGGCGTACCCACGCGCGACCGCTTCGACGAGACGGCGCGGCTCCCACGGCCACCGGTCGCCACCAGCCGTCAACGCGTCAGCCTCGGGCACCCCCTGGCCGTACAACGACCGGACCAGCTCAGCGATGTCGGACACGTCAGCCCGCTGGTCCTGCACGAACCCCCGGTCGACCTGCGTCCCGTGTCCCGGCACCACCACCGTCCCCGGCGTCAGCATGCCGATCACCAGGTCGAGCGTGCCTGGCCACTCCAGCGGATAGCAGTCGCCCCCGAACGCCGGCGGTGCCGACTGCTCGATCAGGTCGCCGGCGAAGACGACCTCGACGTCCGGGACCCGGATCACGATGTCGCCGTCGGTGTGCCCACGCCCCAGGTACGCCAGCTCGACGAACCGGTCGCCCAGGTCGATCGCCGAGACGGAGGAGAACGTCTCGTCCGGCAAGCGGTACTCCGTGTCGAGCACCGCCTGCAGCACCTCAGCGGTGACGCTCGGTTCGTCCGGGTCGAGGGACGGGTCAGCCCGGATGGCCTCCTTGACCCGGTCACCCGCTGCCACCATCCCGGCCGCCGCGTTCTCGTGCGCATGGATGGTCGCGCCCTCGAAAGCCAGGTTTCCCATCGCGTGGTCGAAGTGCTCGTGGGTGTTGACAACCCAGCGGATCGGCAGGTCAGGCGCCAACCGACGTACGTCGTCGCGCAGCTCGACCCCGTGCAGGTACGCCGCCCGCGTGTCGACCACAAGCATCCCGTCGGATCCGCGGACAACGCCGATCGTGGTGTCCCACTGTGGATAACGCCCGGCGAAGACCCCGGCGGCCACTTCGACGAACCCACCGCCGGACTCATACGTCATACGCGAACACTAGCCGCCGCCATCCGGCCACCGGGCTAGTAGCATTGGCACTCACGGAACCTGAGTGCCAAGACGACAACCGTCGAACGACAACCGATAACCGCGGAGGTGTGCATGCTCGACGACCGCAAGCTCGACGTCCTGCGTGCGATCGTCGAGGACTACGTCCGAACGCAGGAACCCGTCGGGTCCAAGACGCTGGTCGAGCGCCACAGCCTCGGGGTGTCCCCGGCCACCGTCCGCAACGACATGGCGGTGCTCGAGGAGGAGGGGTTCATCACCCAGCCGCACACGAGCGCCGGCCGCATCCCGACCGACAAGGGCTACCGGCTGTTCGTCGACAAACTCACCAGCCTCAAGCCGCTGACGGGCGCCGAGAAGCGCGCCATCGCGACCTTCCTGCAGGGTGCGGTCGACCTCGACGACGTCGTGCACCGCAGCGTCCGGCTGCTCGCCCAGCTCACCCAGCAGGTGGCGATCGTGCAGTACCCCACGCTGTCGCGGTCGACGGTGCGTCACGTCGAGGTCGTCATGCTGACGAGCGACCGGCTGCTCCTCGTCCTCATCACCAGCTCCGGACGTGTCGAACAACGCGTCATCGAGCTGCCCCGTGTCCTCGACGACGAGACCGTCGCTGAGCTGCGCGCCCGGCTCAACACCGCCGTCGTCGGGCAGCCGCTGACCGACGCGGCCGCCCGCGTCACCTCCCTGCCGGAGGCGTTCCACCGCGACGACAAGGCGATCGTCACGCAGGTCGTGGCGGCGTTCGCCGGAGCCGTGGCCGACGAGCGGTCCGACGAGAAGGTCGCGATCGGCGGCACGGCCAACCTGGTCCGCTTCGGCGAAGACTTCGACCGTTCGATCAAGCCACTCCTCGAGGCACTCGAGGAACACGTCGTCCTGCTCCGACTGTTGGGCGAGGCGACCAGTCCCAGCCTCGTGACGGTGCGGATCGGCCACGAGGTGCCCCACGCCCAGCTGGCGGCGACCTCAGTGGTCGCGACGTCATACGGCCCAGACGAGCACCCCCTCGCAACCTTGGGGGTGGTCGGCCCGACCCGGATGGACTATCCGGGATCGATGGCGGCCGTGAACGCCGTGGCCCGGTACGTCAGTCAGATCCTCTCCGACGCCTGACCACGACGATGACGACGATGAGCACCAGACCGAACCGCTTCACGGCCACGCCCGAGCACCTGACCACCAGCCACTCTCAACGAATGTCGGAGCATGTCGACTGATCTGTATGACGTCCTCGGAGTCTCCCGCGACGCAAGTCCGGAGGAGATCAAGAAGGCGTACCGCAAACTGGCCCGCGAGCTGCATCCCGACGTCAACCCTGACGCCGCCCACCAGGAGCGTTTCAAGGAGGTGACCCGGGCGTACGACGTGCTGAGCGACCCGAAGAAGCGCGAGATGTACGACCTCGGCGGCGACCCGTTGTCCGCGGCCGGTGCGCAGGGCTTCGGCCAGGGGTTCTCGTTCACCGACATCATGGACGCGTTCTTCGGCCAGAGTGCCGGCGCGCGTGGCCCGCGGCCGCGGTCGCGCCGGGGCCAGGACGCGCTGATCCGGCTGCAGCTCGAGCTCGGCGAGGCGGCGTTCGGCGTCACCAAGGAGCTCAAGGTCGACACCGCCGTCACGTGCACGCTGTGCCACGGCGCCGGCACCTCGCCGGGCACGTCGCCCACGAGCTGTACGACGTGTGGCGGCCGGGGTGAGATCAGCCACGTCCAACGGTCGTTCCTGGGTGAGGTGCGCACGATGCGGCCGTGCCCGACCTGCCGCGGCTTCGGCACGGTCATCCTCGACCCGTGCTCCGAGTGCTCTGGCGACGGCCGGGTGCGGTCGCGTCGCGCCCTCAACGTCACGATCCCGGGGGGCGTCGACACGGGCACGCGCGTCCAGCTGTCCGGCGAGGGTGAGGTCGGGCCCGGCGGTGGCCCCGCTGGTGATCTCTACGTCGAGATCGAGGTCGCCCAGCATTCTGTGTTCAACCGCCGCGGCGAAGACCTGCTGTGCACGATCACGCTGCCGATGACGGCGGCCGCGCTCGGGACGACCGTCGAGCTGCCGACGCTCGAGGCCGATGTGGTTGCCCTCGAGGGCTCCGACGTCGAACGCTCGATCGATCTCGAGATCAGGCCTGGCATCCAGTCCGGCGAGCAGCTCGTGATGCGTGGTCGTGGGGTGCCTCGGCTGCGCGGCACGGGCCGCGGCGACCTGATCACGACAGTGGTCGTCGAGACACCGAACCGGCTCGACCGCGAGCAGACCGAGCTGATCAAGCAGCTCGCCGCGCTACGAGACGAGGAGAACCCGGTCGCCGCCGTCGAGGAGAACCGCCACAAGGGCATGTTCGGCCGCTTCCGCGACGCGTTCGGAGGCGGTCGCTGACCCGCTGCCGCCGGTGACCCGCTGCCGCCGGTGAGAGGGTGGCGGGTATGACGCTGCCCGTCTTCGTGGTCGACACCGACGCCCTCGGCCGTGACGTGGTCGAGCTCGCCGGTGACGAGGGCCGCCACGCGGTCGTCGTACGCCGACTGCGGGTCGGCGAACATCTCGTCCTCACCGACGGCCGGGGTCAGGCGGCTGACTGCGAGGTGACAACGCTCGGCAAGGCGTCCCTGCACGCGAAGGTGCTCGTACGCCGGGTCGTCGCCCGCGCCGTACCCCAGCTGGTCGTGGTCCAGGCGATCCCCAAGGGCGAGCACGCCGAGCGCGCCGTCGACCTCCTCACCGAGGTCGGGGCCGACGTCATCGTGCCGTGGGCGGCCGCGCGCAACGTGGTCTCGTGGAAAGGCGACCGGGCCGAGAAGGCCTTGCAGCGTTGGCGTTCGACCGCGGTGGCGGCCGCGAAACAGTCCCGACGACTGTGGTTCCCGGAGGTGCGCGACCTGCACTCCACCGCCGAGGTGCTCGAGCTGATGGCCGGGGCCGCTGCGTCCTTCGCGCTGCACGAGACGGCCCGCACGCCGCTTGCGGGCGTACCTATGGCCGATGACCTGACCGACGGGGTGGTGCTCGTGGTCGGGCCCGAGGGGGGGATCACCGACGAGGAGCTGGCGGCGTTCACCGCGGCGGGGGGCGAACCAGTGCGGCTCGGCCCCGAGGTACTGCGCTCGTCGTCGGCGGGGCTGGCGGCGGCGGCCGTCATACTCTCGCGCACCCGCTGGCCCTAGACCGAGTTGTCAGAACCCAGTAGGCCTGGAGCGCTACTGGGTTCTGACAAGTGGGTCAGTTGACGGTGAACGTCTTGTCGTCGACGTTGCCGGGCTTGCCGTCCTTGGGGCTGTACTCGAGGCAGCGGATCGTGTACGTCCCGGGGTCGAGGGTGCCCAGGTCGATCGAAGCCTGCGCCCGCTGGCCCATCGTGGTGGTGACGAAACCCTCGTCGAGCTTGGTGCCGGCGTCGTCGAGCAGCTGCCAGTTGACGTTGCCCTCGAAGACGTTGCCCGAGACCTGCACGGAGACCGGGTTGGTCATCGTCTGGCCGTCGGTCACGTTGTCGATCGAGATCCAGGCGCGAGTCGCGTCATCGGAGGCGACCGTCACCGGCAGCTGCACGCCGAGCGCCGCGCTGAGCTGTTGCCCGTTGTACGTAACCGTGCCCGTGTCGCCTGGCTGGCCGCCCGCGTTGATGAAGAGCGCCTGGACTGCCAGCTCACGGCCCGCAGCGGAGTACGACGGGTCGACGCTGTCAAGTGCCCCGGCCGGACCTGTGAGGTCGACCTGGACGCTGTGGCTGGAGGTGCTCACCCCGGGTGCCTCGACGCCAGTCGGCCAGGATGAGCTGTAGTCGGAGTCGGCGGGCTGGGCGTCGAGGAACTCCTTCAGTGCGAGCAGGGGCCCGGACACGCCCTGCGGGGCTTCGACGCTGTGCTGCTCGGTGACGAGTCGGTAGTCGTTGTCGGCCGCGCCGAGGTACGTCACGGTGACATCGACCGGTTGCGTCTGCACCGCTGCGGTGGTGGGGGCGCTGGTGGTGGACTTGCCGGTCGCTGCGGGACCGCCAGAGGAGTCCTGGGTGTGGTCGCCGAGCACGGCGACGCCTACGAGAACCGCTGCGGTGGCGGCAGCTGCGCCGACACCGGCGTAGATCCAGGGGCGTCGCGGGTGGCTGGGCTTCTGGGTGCGCTGCTGGATCTCGTGCAGAGCGGACGGGTCTGTGTGGACCATGGCGGCCTCCTCGTTCAGGGCCCGGGACAGCAACTCGGCCGCGCGGTCGCGGCCGTCGCCTGTGTTGGGCGTTGGGTTGTCGGTGCTCATCGGTGCTCCTCCAGCGTCGTACGGAGCGTGGACATGCCCCGGTGTGCGTGACTCTTGACGGCGCCCGGGCTGATGCCCAGGGTGTCGGCGATCTGGGCTTCGGTGAGGTCGCTGTAGTAGCGCAGCACCAGGACCTCGCGTTGCCGGGTGGGCAGGTTGTGGAGAGCCGCCATCACCTGTGCTCTGGTGTGGGCAGCCATCGCGTGGGATTCGGCGCTGGCGGCGTCCTGGTGCGGGTCGGGGGCGTGCTTGACGACGACCAGGTGGTGGCGGTGCGCCGACCGAGCCCGGTTGACGATCGTGCGCCGCACGTACCCCAGAGCCTTGTCGGGATCGCGCAGCCGGCGCCACTTGTCGTGCATCGCGACGAACGCGTCCTGCACGATCTCCTCGGCCTCTCCACTGTGGCGGACCAGGAGCGCGGCCAGGCGGACGAGCGAGGTGTAGTGGGCGGCGTACAGCTGGGTGACTGCGTCGTCGGCGTCCCAGCGGCTCTCTGCCACTGTCGCCCCTCTCCACGTCGGGGTCGTGTCGCGGCGGTCGGTGCGCCCGGCCAGCTCGCGTCGTCCCGATAAGGTCGTCATACCGTAGACACGTGCAGTACGGCGTTCTGGTTGACACGGTCGAGTCCAGTTTCGATGTACGACGTCGGGCCACGTGGTACCAACACGGCTTGGCTGCTGGCGCAAGGGGTAGCTCAGGACTCAGCAAAACGCGGCGCAAGGAGCCACAACTCACGGTTCAAGGGACCACAACGCACGGTTCATGGAGCCACAACTCACGGTTCAAGGGACCACAACTCACGGTTCAAGGGACCACAACTCACGGTTCAAAGGAGCCACAACTCACGGTTCAAGGGACCACAACTCACGGTTCAAGGGACCACAACTCACGGTTCAACGAAGAAGGAGGAGGGGACGGATGGACGGTTGTCTGTTTTGCGGGATCGTCAGCGGAGACGTGTCGAGTGACGTGGTGGCGGAGAACGACCAGGTGTTGGCGTTCCGCGACATCGACCCGAAGGCGCCCACGCACATCCTGGTGATCCCGAAGGTCCACGTGGAGACCCTTCCGGAGCTCGCTGAGTCACACCCCGAACATGCGGTTGCCGTGTTGACCATGGCCCGCCAGGTGGCGATCGACGACGGGGTCGGCGACGGCTACCGCCTGGCCTGCAACAACGGTGCCCCCGCTCAGCAGAGTGTCTTCCATGCCCACATCCACGTCCTCGGCGGTCGCCCCTTCACCTGGCCCCCCGGCTGACCCGCCTTCTCGTTGAACCGTGAGTTGTGGCCCCTTGAGCCGTGAGTTGTGGCGTCCGGCTGCAGCTACCTGCCCCCGGTTGACCCGCCCGTTCTCGTTGAGCCGTGAGTTGTGGCTCGTTGAACCGTGAGTTGTGGCTCGTTGAACCGTGAATTGCGGCTCCTTGAGCCGTGAATTGCGGTCCCTTGAACCGTGAGTTGTGGCTCCTTGAACCTTGAGGTACGGCGTCCGGCTCAGGCGCGGGTTCACGAGGCCACCCGGCTGGGCCGCGGCTTCCCCGGGCCGTACGGCCGCACACCGCGCCT
The DNA here is from genome assembly GCA_963750495.1 of uncultured Actinomycetota bacterium. Lineage (GTDB taxonomy): Bacteria > Actinomycetota > Actinomycetes > Propionibacteriales > Nocardioidaceae > JANLYC01. The sequence goes on along the minus strand of CAVVQV010000004.1, from coordinate 686,698 downwards.
CGTGCGGGAAGGGGCAGGCCGAATACGGCGTGTCGGCCTGAACTTTCCCGCAAATGCCGGAAAGGCCCGGTCGTCCGAACAGGCCGTATCCCGCATATGCGGTGAAGCGCCCCACCTCGAACCCGTAGCATGGACGCCACGATGACCCAACCGCAGCTACCACGACATGTGATCGTGATTCCCCCCAGTGTCCCCGTCGTGTCCGTGCTCGGCCCCAGTGACGAGTTCCTCACCATCATCGAGCGCGAGTTCCGCGCCGAGGTCGCCGTACGCGGCAACGAGATCAGCTTGCTCGGCGACCGTGGCGAGGTGGCCCTCATCGAGCGGCTCATCGATGAGCTGGTCACCATGGTGCGCACCGGTCAGGGCCTCACCGCCGAGACCGTCGAGCGCGTCATCGGCATGCTCCGCGCCGAGACCGAGGAACGCCCCGCCGACGTCCTCACGCTCAACATCCTCAGCAACCGCGGCCGCACCATCCGCCCCAAGACGCTGAACCAGAAGCGGTACGTCGACGCCATCGACAAGCACACAGTCATCTTCAGCATCGGCCCGGCCGGCACCGGCAAGACCTACCTCGCGATGGCCAAGGCCGTGCAGGCGCTGCAGGCCAAGCAGGTCAACCGCATCATCCTGACCCGACCTGCCGTCGAGGCCGGTGAGCGCCTTGGCTACCTCCCGGGCACGTTGAGCGAGAAGATCGACCCCTACCTGCGACCGCTGTACGACGCGTTGCACGACATGCTCGATCCCGAGTCGATCCCCAAGCTGATGACCGCCGGCACCATCGAGGTCGCGCCTCTGGCCTACATGCGCGGGCGCACGCTCAACGACGCGTTCATCATCCTCGACGAGGCGCAGAACACGTCGCCGGAGCAGATGAAGATGTTCCTCACGCGCCTGGGCTTCGGCTCCAAGATGGTCGTCACCGGAGACGTCACGCAGGTCGACCTCCCCACCGGCACCAAGAGCGGGCTCCGCGTGGTGCAGGAGATCCTCGAGGGCATGAAGGACATCAGCTTCAACCGCCTCACCGCGCAGGACGTCGTACGACATCGCCTGGTCGGCAAGATCGTCGGCGCCTACGACAGCTACGAAGCGCAGCAACAGCCCGGCCGCCCCCACGGACCGACGTCGGTGATCGAGGGCCGATGAGCGTCGAGGTGCTCAACGAGTCGGGCATGGAGCTCGACGTCGCCGAGTTCGCCAGGCTGGCCCGGTTCACCATGAGCCGGATGCGGGTCCATCCCGAGGCAGAGCTGTGCGTACGCCTGGTCGACGAGCCGACTATCACCGAATACAACGAACGCTGGATGGACAAGACCGGTCCGACCGACGTGCTGTCGTTCCCGATGGACGAGCTTCGACCCGGGAGCGAGAGTGAGTCCGGCGACGAGGGCATCCTCGGCGACATGCTGCTGTGCCCGCAGTACGCCGCCGAGCAGGCGCCGACCTACTCACGCACCGTCGACGACGAGATGCACCTGCTGACGATCCACGGCATCCTTCATCTCCTCGGCTACGACCACGCCGAGCCCGACGAGGAGCGTGAGATGTTCGCCCTGCAGGCCCGACTGCTTGCCGAGTGGCTTGGCGTCAAGAGCGGTGACCAGGTCGAATGACCACCAACCATCTGTACCTCGTCGTCATCGCCGCGGCCCTGGTGGTGCTGGCCGGCTTGCTGGCGAGCACCGATGCCGCGATCTCGACGATCTCGAAGGTCCGCGCCGAAGAGCTGGCGCGTGACGGCCGCCGCGGCGCCCATCGTCTCGTCGAGATCCTGCGCGATGCTCCGCGTTTCCTCAACACCGCGCTGTTCCTGCGCATCCTGTGCGAGACGTCGGCCACCGTCCTCGTCACCCTGGTCATCGTCGACCTGCTCAACCCCACCTGGGTACAGGTCGTCATCGCGGCCGGCGTGATGATCGTGACCTCGTACATCGCGATCGGGGTCGGCCCACGCACCGTCGGCCGCCAGCACGCCGAACGCGTCGGTCTGATGGCGGCTCGGCCGATCTCCATGCTCACCGCCGTGCTCGGCCCGATCCCGCAGCTGCTGATCATGATCGGTAACGCGATCACGCCCGGCCGCGGGTTCCGCGAAGGCCCCTTCGCGACCGAGGCGGAGCTGCGCGAGCTCGTCGACCTCGCCGAGCAGTCGCGGGTCATCGAGTCCGACGAGAGCCGGATGATCCACTCGGTCTTCGAGCTCGGCGACACGATCGTGCGTGAGGTGATGGTGCCGCGCACTGACATAATCTTCATCGAGCGTTACAAGACGCTGCGGCAGATGATGTCGCTGGCGTTGCGCAGTGGCTTCTCGCGCATTCCGGTGGTGGGGGAGGACCTCGACGACATCGTCGGCATCGCCTACCTCAAGGACGTCACCAAGCGGGTCTTCGACCGGCACGAGGCCGAGACGACCGAACGCATCGAGACCGTGATGCGACCGTGCATCTACGTGCCCGACACCAAGCCGGCCAACGAGCTCATGCGTGACATGCAGGCCAAGCGGACCCACGTCGCCATCGTCGTCGACGAGTACGGCGGCACGTCCGGCCTCGTCACGATCGAGGACCTGCTCGAGGAGATCGTCGGCGAGATCACCGACGAGTACGACGTCGAGCCGGTCGAGGTCGAACGCCTCACCGGAGGAGCCGTCCGCGTCAGCTCCCGGATGCCGATCGACGACCTCGGTGACCTGTTCGGTGTCGAGCTCGATGACGAGGACGTCGAGACCGTCGGCGGACTCATGGCCAAGCACCTCGGTCGGGTCCCGATCCCGGGCGCTGAAGTGGTCTGCGAGGGCCTGCACTTCCAGGCCGAGACCCTGGCCGGCCGGCGCAACAAGGTCGTCACCGTTGTCGTACGTCGCATCGACCAGTCCGATGACGAGGCCAGTCCGGCAGCTGACCGGAGTAATGCCGAACAGCAGGCCGACACGGCACCGGGTGCCGACTCCTCCCGTCCCGAGACCGCCAGCGCCTGACCCAGCGACCCCGCTGACCCAGCGACTCCCGCTGATCGAGCCACCGTCCTCTCGCTGGTCGAGCCTGTCGAGATCACCGCGGGGTTTCGACAAGCTCAACCGCCGGACCTCCCGCTGATCAACCACCGGACCTCCCGCTGGTCGAGCCATCGTCCTCTCGCTGATCGAGCCTGTCGAGATCGCTGCAGCGCAGCGTGACTAGGCTGGCCGTATGCCTCACGAGCTGACCGATCCCGAGGACGCCAAGCTGCTCACGCTGGCCCGCGCCAGCCGCGCCCGTGCAGGTACCGCCGAAGGCGCTGCGATCCGCGACACCGACGGTCGCACCTACAGCTCGACGAACGTCGACCTGCCGTCGCTGCAGCTGTCGGCCCTCCAGGTGGCGGTGGCGATGGCGATCAGCAGCGGCGTCAAGGGCCTCGAGGCCGCGCTCGTCGTCACCGACCGGCTCGGGCTGACCGACGCGGACGCAGGAGTGGTTCGCGACTTCGCCGGGAGCGGGGTCCCGATGTACCGCGCCGATGCCAGCGGCGTCGTGGCCGACACGGTCACCACGTGAGCGATGTGAGCCACGAGTCCGAGACGCGCCCCGCCTTTCGCAGCGGCTTCGCCAGCCTGGTCGGCCGCCCCAATGCCGGCAAGTCGACGCTCACCAACGCCCTCGTGGGGCAGAAGGTGGCGATCACCTCGTCGCGGCCGCAGACGACTCGACACGCGGTGCGCGGGATCGTCCACCGCCCGGACGCGCAGCTGATCCTCGTCGACACCCCCGGCCTGCACAAGCCGCGCACCCTGCTCGGCGAGCGCCTCAACGACATCGTCAAGACCACCTGGAACGAGGTCGACGTCACCGCGGTCTGCCTCCCGGCCAGCGAGCAGATCGGGCCGGGCGACCGCTACCTCGTCACCGAGCTCGCCCAGGTCAAGCGCACCCCGAAGGTCGCCGTCGCCACCAAGGCCGACCTCGTCGCGCCGGACCGGATGGCCGCGCACCTGCAGAGCATCACCAAGCTCGGCGTCGACACCGGGATCGAGTGGGCTGAGATCGTCCCGGTCTCCGCGGTGTCGGGTGACCAGCTCGACCTGCTGCGCGACCTGCTGATCGCCCAGCTTCCCGAGGGCCCACCGCTGTACCCCGACGGTGATCTGACCGACGAGCCCGAGGAGACGCTGGTCGCCGAGCTCATTCGCGAAGCCGCGCTCGAAGGCGTCCGTGACGAGCTCCCGCACTCGATCGCCGTCGTGGTCGAGGAGATGGGCCTGCGGGCCGGCCGTGCCGATGACAAGCCGCTGCTCGACATCCACGCCAAGCTGTTCCTCGAGCGCGACAGCCAGAAGGGCATCGTCATCGGCCACAAGGGCGCGCGGCTGAAGGATGTCGGGTCGAGGGCGCGCAAGCAGATCGAGGCCATCCTGGGTACGCCGGTCTACCTCGACCTGCGGGTCACGGTCGCCAAGGACTGGCAGCGCGACCCCAAACAGCTGCGCCGGCTGGGTTTCTGACCCCATCCGCGTCAGCCGTGTATGCCGGCGACCGGCTCAGCTCCCCGTCTTGTTCCAGCAGAACCCGAAGCGCTGTCCGTTGGCCCAGTCGTCGGGGGACGGGTAGGTCCACGCGTACGAGTACCCGCCGCCGACCCCGAGGGTGTCGGAGACCAGTTTGTCGCAGCGCTTCTGTCCCTCGGTCATCGCGACGCTCTGACCCGGGTAGGCGTCGCTGTCCGACCCGAGACGAAGGGCGCTCAACGCCCGGAACGTGTGGTCCTGGCTGCACATCACGAGCATGGTGTCCACCGTGCCGGGATCCCCCTGGGAGCAGAGGCCGTAGTCGTCGAGCGCGGTGTCGCGGGTGTTGAACCCCTTGAGCTCCAGCGGCAGGTCGGCGAGCACGCGGCTCGACTGCAGACCGATTACGTCGCACCGGACCCACCGGGCGCCCTTGTCGAAGTCCGGCTGGCTCGGGAGGAAGTACGTCACGGACAGCCGGGACAGCGAGCGCACCGCGGCGCTACCCCCGATGTAGGACGCGTATGCCGAGCGGCACTGAAGTGACGCGTTCTCCTGGACCGCGTCGTTGCCGATGTCGACGCCGTCGAAGGCGACGTCGGCGGGCAGCGCCTTGACGGCGAACGTGTAGGACGTGTGCGGCTTCGAGCACGCCACGGTGGCCGCCGTGTTGGAGTAGCGGCCGATCTGGCCGAAGGTCAGCTCGTGGCAGGTGTCGGACCGGGGCGCCGGGGCCGGCTCGGACTCGGCCGCACCAGCGGTGGTACGCGCCTTCGCGGGGCCGGTGGTCGGGTCGGTCGTGGGGTCGGAGCTACCGGACGAAGACGACAACCCACACCCGGTCAGGACAATCAGCAAGCCGGCGGCCACGGCGGTTCGAGCGGGTGTGACAAGGGTGCGACACAGGGGGTTCAGCATGGTCAGACCACTGTAACGAGCGCCGGCCGTGCCTTTCGGAGGCGCCCCGCCCTGGCCGGAATTGCGGGTCAGAGGTGAAGCTGCAGCGCGTTGCCGCGGGCGTTGACCACACAGCCGAGCTCGTCGTTGACCGCGATCATCTGGCTGTTGGACTCCGCGTTCCAGGTGTCGATCGTCTCCAGGCCCGGCTGCTCCTCGCGCAGCCACAGCAGCATCGACGCCTTGAGCCACATGCCGAGGCGGTGTCCGCGGTGCGCCTCGATGACCGTGGTGTCCTCCTGCATCGCCACCCCCGGGCAGAGCTCGTTGACGCAGACGATCGTGTGCCCGGCCCACTCCCCGGTCGGGCGGTGCCGGGCGATCAACCGGTAGAGGTGCTGCCGCCGGTGAGACATCGCCGCGTCGTACGCCCGCAACCGTTCGACGGGATAGACGTCCGGTGTGGTGTCCATGTCGTCCTGGGGTGCGTCGTTCATCGCCTCGAACAGGCTGACCAGACCGGGCAGCCACTCCTCGGGCGCAGGACCGTCGAGCTTGATGAGCTCGTAGTCCCCGGCCTTCCCGGCCGCGTCGTCGGCCAGCGACCGCAGCTGGCCATAGTCGAGACGCTGGGGGTACAGCCGTCGTTGCGCCATCGGCTGTGCCGCCTCGAAGCCGTACTCCATCAGCAGGTCCTCGCCGGGGGTGCCGCGGTTGCAGAACGTCAGCAGCAGGGTCCGGCCCTGCTCACGGCACCACGCGGTCTGCGCGCGCAACAGCTGCGTGCCGATGCCGCGGCGCTGCACGTTGGGATGCACCGAGCAGAAGCCCAGCGCCATGTGCGGGTTGTCCCAGCGCGGCAACTCGAGGGAGGCCATCGCCACCGCGTCGTCCTCCTCGCGCACGAGCCACATGGCGTCGTACGGCCGGTCGTCGTGGGTGTACCGCGCCTCGGCGGCGACGCTGGCGCCGGTGATCGTGCCGACGTGGAGGCCCAGCGCCAGCGCGCTCGCGTTCTTGGACTCGGCGAGCTGGTCGGCTGTGCACGCGTCGAGGCTCAGCGGGTCGACGCGCTGCACGTTCATGAGTGTCATCAAACGGCCAATCCAGGACCTCGGCAACACGACATGAGCACGCACCAGCGGTTGGAGGGGCCACAACTCACGGTTCGAGGGGCCACAACTCACGGTTCGAGGGGCCACAACTCACGGTTCGAGGGGCCACAACTCACGGTTCGAGGGGCCCAACTCACGGTTCGAGGGGCCACAACTCACGGTTCAACGAGATGGGCCGGTCGATGCCAGTGCTAGCCTGGCCTCACCATGATGTTGACGCCAGCAATCGTCGCAGGCTCGAGCCTGCTTCTTCGGTGCCGCGGCGAGGTTCGATAGCCGGACCCCTCGCCGCGGAGACGTGCTGCTGTCCCGCCGGCGTCCTCTCGAGCTTCGAAAGCAGCCCTCATGGCCATCCAACCCCAAAAACCCAGCGGTATGCCGTACGGCCGTTACCGCGCCTTCCCCCCGATCGACCTGCCCGACCGGGTCTGGCCGACGCGCACGATCACCCATGCCCCGCGCTGGCTCTCGACCGACCTGCGTGACGGCAACCAGGCGCTCATCGACCCGATGACGCCGGCCCGCAAGCAGCGCATGTTCGAGCTGCTCGTCTCGATGGGCTACAAGGAGATCGAGGTCGGGTTCCCCTCGGCCAGCCAGTTCGACTTCGACTTCGTACGGCAGCTCATCGAGCAGGACAAGATCCCTGACGACGTGACGATCTCGGTGTTGACGCAGGCTCGCGAGGACCTCATCGAGCGCACGGTGCAGAGTTTGGTCGGCGCCGACCGCGCCAACGTCCACCTCTACAACGCGACCGCGCCGCTGTTCCGGCGTGTGGTGTTCGGTGTCGACCGCGACGAGTGCCGCGCGATCGCGACCCGAGGCACCGAGATCGTGATGAAGTACGCCGACGAGCACCTGCAGGACACCGAGTTCGGCTACCAGTACAGCCCCGAGATCTTCACCGACACCGAGCTCGACTTCGCCGTCGAGGTGTGCGAGTCGGTGACCGATGTCTGGCAGGCCGGACCCGGCCGCGAGATCATCCTCAACCTGCCGGCCACGGTCGAGATGGCGACGCCGAACGTCTACGCCGACCAGATCGAGTGGTTCAGCCGGCAGCTGACCCGCCGCGAGCACTCGGTGGTCTCGCTGCACCCGCACAACGACCGCGGAACCGCTGTTGCTGCGACCGAGCAAGCCATCATGGCCGGTGCCGACCGCGTCGAGGGCTGCCTGTTCGGGCATGGCGAGCGCACCGGCAACGTGTGCCTGGTGACGCTGGGCATGAACCTCTTCAGCCAGGGCATCGACCCGATGATCAACTTCAGCGACATCGACGAGATCCGCCGCACCGTCGAGTACTGCACGCAGCTGCCCGTCCACCCGCGCCACCCGTACGCCGGCGACCTGGTCTACACCGCCTTCTCCGGCTCGCACCAGGACGCGATCAAGAAGGGTCTCGAGGCGCTCGACATCCAGGCCAGCAAGGAGGGGCGGCCGGTCAACGAGATCGACTGGAAGGCGCCCTATCTGCCGATCGACCCCAAGGACGTCGGCCGCTCCTACGAGGCCGTGATCCGCGTCAACTCGCAGTCCGGGAAGGGCGGCGTCGCCTACATCCTCAAGGCCGAGCACAAGCTCGAGCTGCCGCGCCGGTTGCAGATCGAGTTCAGCCGCATCGTGCAGGGGTTGACCGACGAAGAAGGTGGTGAGATCTCGGGCGAGGAGATCTGGGCCGCGTTCCGGGCGGAGTACCTCGACCGTCGCACACCGCTCGAGCTCAACTCGGTGCACACGTCATCCGCCGAAGGCGAGCACGACCAGCTCGCGGTGAACGTGTACGTCGACGGCACGCTGCACTCCCTCACGGGGTCGGGCAACGGACCGATCGCGGCGTTCGTCTCGGCACTCGGCGAGGTCGGGTACGACGTCCGGGTCCTCGACTACGCGGAGCATGCGTTGTCCGCAGGTGGCGACGCGACTGCCGCGGCCTACGTCGAGTGCGCGGTCGGCGACCAGATCCTGTGGGGCGTCGGCTTCGACCCGAACATCGTGACCGCCTCGCTCAAGGCCGTCACCTCCGCCGTCAACCGCATCGTCTGACCCCGCTGACCCCCGCTGATCGAGCTGACCCCGCTGACCGAGCTTGTCGATGATCTCGGCAGGCTCGACCGCCGGGTATCCGCTGACCGAGCAGAGTCCGCTGATCGACCGCCGGATGGCCCGCCGATCGACCGCCGGGTATGCCGCTGATCGACCTCGATCCGGGGAGAGGCGGCGTTAGGCTCCGGGCATGTCGGTGTGCGGGACGTGCGGCCAGGAGAACCCTGAAGGGTTCCGGTTCTGCGGTGCCTGCGGGGCTGAGCTGGTCGCAGAGGCGCCGCCGCGCGAGGTACGCAAGACCGTCACTGTCGTGTTCACCGACATCTCGGGCTCGACGGCGTTGGGGGAGCAACTGGATCCGGAGGCGTTACGTCACACGATGGGCCTGTACTTCGCCGAGATCCGGCGCATCATCCAGCGCCATGGCGGGACGGTGGAGAAGTTCATCGGGGACGCGGCGATGGCGATCTTCGGGGTACCGGTCGCGCAGGAGGACGACGCGCTCCGTGCGGTGCGGGCGGTGACTGAGATTCGCGACCGGCTCACCGAGCTGGGACAGGAGCGCGTCACTGGCATTGTCGTTCCGGACCGGGGTCAACACGGGCCAGGTCGTGACCGGCGAGGGTGAGACGCTGGCCACCGGTGACGCCGTCAACGTCGCTGCCCGGCTGGAGCAGGCCGCCACACCCGGGCGAGATCCTGATCGGCGCCGACACCCTGGCCCTGGTGCGCGATGCCGTGCAAGGTCCAGCCGGTCGAGGCGCTGCAGCTCAAGGGCAAGCGCGACAAGGTGGCGGCGTACCGGCTCATCGCCGTCGACCCCGACGCGGCCGCGATCACGCGACACCTGGATGCGCCGTTGGTCGGAAGGGTCCGTGAGCTCAAGCGACTGCTCGGTGACTTCGAGGACGCGATCTCCGAGCAGTCGTGCCACCTGTTCACGATGCTCGGCCCGGCCGGAGTCGGGAAGTCGCGGCTGGTGGCCGAGTTCTTGAACCAGGTCGGCGACGAGGCCGATGTCTGCAGGAGCCGCTGTCTGCACTACGGCGACGACATCACGTACTGGCCGCTCGTGGAGATCCTGGTCGAGCTCGGTGTCGAACCCACCGACGTGATCGGCGGGTCGCCCGCCGATACACAGCTGGCCTTCCGCAAGCTGCTCGAGACGCGGGCGCGTGACCAAGCCGCAGGTTGTGGTGTTCGACGACATCCAGTGGGCCGAACCGGTCTTCCTCGACCTCATCGAGCACGTGGCGGACTGGTCCCGAGGTGCGCCGATCCTGTTGTTGTGCGTGGCGAGGCGCGAACTCCTCGACGTCCGTGACAGCTGGGGTGGCGGCAAGGTCAACGCCACCACGATCCTGCTCGAGGCGCTCTCCGACCAGGACTGCGAGCAGCTGCTCGAGCAGCTCGCCACTGGTCTGGACATCTCCGCAGGACTGACGCGCCGGATCCTCGACACCGCCGACGGCAACCCGCTGTTCATCGAGGAGATGGTCGCGATGGTCGGGGAGGCGGGTCGCGCCGAGGAGGTGACCGTCCCGCCGACGATCCAGGCGCTGCTCCAGGCGCGGTTGGACGGCCTGGCCGCCGAGGAGCGCGCCGTGATCGGCCGCGGCTGCGGTGGAGGGCCAGGTGTTCCACCGCAGCGCCGTGCTCGAGCTGGCACCGGAGCGCGAGCAGGTCGAGGTGCCGACGCGGCTGCTGTCACTCATCCGCAAGGAGCTGATCCGGCCCGAGCAGGCGGAGCTGCCCGACGAGGAGGCGTTCCGGTTCCGTCACCTCCTGATCCGCGACGCGGCATACGAGCTCCTGCCCAAGGAGACCCGGTCCGACCTGCACGAGAAGTTCGCTACGTGGCTCGAGGAACGCGGGGGTCTGGTCGAGCTCGAGGAGATCGTCGGCTACCACCTCGAGCAGGCCTACCGGAACCTGGCCGACCTCGACCCACGCGACCCCCGCCTCGACGGTCTGCGGGAACGTGCGGGCGACGTGTTGCTCGTCGCGGCCAAGGGTGCCGCCGAACGCAGCGATTGGAAGGCGGCGTCCGGCCTGCTCGAACGATCGGTCACCCTGCTTCCTGTCGATGACGACCGTGCGTCGAGGCGCTTGATCCGTCTGGTGTGGGCGCTGAACAACGCAGGCCGTACCGCAGACGCGAAGCAGGCGGCCGACCTGCTCGCGGCCTCGGACCAGCCGCGCGCGCAAGCGTTCGCCGGGCTGGCCCTGAGCCAGGCGGAGCTGTTCGATGGCACGTTCGACACGGCTCGCGGCCGGCTTCGGCTGGAGGCCGCAGACCAGATCTTTGAGCCGTCAGGAGACGAGTTCGGCCTCGCCTGGACGGCGCTGCTGCGCTGGTGGGAGGCGTGGACGTCGTGTCGGGCCCTTGCGGCGTACGACGCCGCCGTCAGCGGAGCCAGGCATGCGCGCGCCGCGGGTGACCAGGCCCTGACCACGGTGATGGACATGTCGACGCTGGGTGCCTTGTTCTACGGGCCGGGCCCGTTCGTCGACGTGATCCGCAAAGCCGAAGAGCTGCTGGTCCAGCACTCCGGACACGAGGTGACGTGCGCCTCCATCACGGGACTCATGGGCGAGGCCTCGTGGCTTTGATGGGCGATGCCGTCCGAGGACGGTCGATGGCCGCGGAGGGGAGGGCGATCCAGCGAGAGGCCGGGCCTGCTCGTGATTGCCGCTTCGACTTCGATGGGCATGGCCTACTGTCGATATGGCGAGCGGCGACCTCGGCGGCAGCCGAACGCGCATTGCGTCAAGGTGTCGAGGAGCTCGACAGGTTGGGCGACCGGGCCTACTACGCCACCGTCGTGTTGGTGCTGGCCGTCGTGCTGAAGCAGCAGGGCAGGTTCGACGAGGCACGGGCGACGTGCGCAGGTCGTGCGCGAGACCACCGGCGCGGTGGACGTGGTGAACCTCATCGGCGTCGACGCGCTGGAGGGGTATCTGGCCGCACGGGCGGGCGATCTCGAGGATGGCGAGCGGCTCGTCCGGCGGGCTGTCGAGGCGGCGCAGGAGGTCGACTTCTTCTGGATCAGAGGTGTCACGTTCGAGTTGGCGGGAGAGACGTTCTTGTTGGCCGGCAAGCGGGACGAGGCGGTGGAGGCGTTCGAGACCGCGTTGCGGATCCATGAGGGCAAGGGTGATGTCGCGGGGATGGCGCGACTGCGCGAGAGCCTGGCCACCTCCTGACCCCTACATTCCGCCGCGCGCAGTTCGGAACGGAATTGTGGTCTGGTGGGCCCTGGGGCAACAGTGGTGTTCCAAACCAGCAAGCCCAGCAGTGAGCTGTGGATGAGCGCCCCGCGATCCCGATCGCACGTGGTTGCATCCCTCGATGCATCGCTGGGACAGCCGACGACGACCGCCGCCACCAGGCACCACGCCGACCACGTGGTCGGAGGCGGTGGGGCGGCGTGATGACACCGGCCGACCGTCGTATGCGCAGCTGCGCGGGCTGGGCTGGCGGCGCACCAGCCCGGGCCGTTACGTTCCAGCCGAGACGGCGCTGACGCCTGAGCAGCGCATCACCGAAGTGGCCGCCAGCCTGCCCGCGTACGCCGCGATCGGTGGCTGGGCTGCGGCGTACTGGATGGGCGTCCGGTTGCTCGACGGCGGCGGACGGTCGGGGCAGGACCTCCTGCGTGTGCTGGTGAACTGCGGCGTCGGCGGAAAGCTCCGGCGGCGCCCGGGTATCGAGGTTTCACGTGAACGGCTGCCCGACTCGGACGTGACTGTGGTCCGAGGCATCCGGAGTACGACCGCCGGCCGCACGGCTCTCGATGGAGCCCGTCTCGCCTCGACCTTGCGAGACGCCGTCGTGCACCTCGACATGATGCTGACAGCCGGCTTGGTCAGCCGGCGCGAGCTCGACAACCTACTCGGCCGCTTCGCAGGCTGGCGCGGCATCGCACAGGCTCGCCGCGCTGTCTCGCTCGCTGTCGAGGGATCACGCAGCCCACCCGAGACCAGGATGCGGCTTGTCTGGGTGCTCGATGCGTGTCTTCCGCCGCCGCTGGTCAACGTCTCGGTCTACGGACCGGGTGGGCGGCTGCTCGGTATCCCGGACGCCCTCGACCCGGAAGCTGCGACGTTCCTGGAGTACGACGGTGACGACCACCGCGACCTCGTCAACCACACGGCTGACAACATTCGTGAGGAGCTGCTCGAGGAACACGGTCTGGTCGGCGTACGGGTGACCCGCCTCGACCTCGCCGGGTCACGTGCCACCCTGGTCGACCGGATGACCCGGACCCGGGCCCGAGGCCTGGCCCGCGACCCTCGGTCGGACGCGTGGAGCCTGACACGCCGCTAGGCGCTCGCCGATTCGGAACGCGCTTGTCGTCCGAAGGCAGTCATGACAACAACTGCGTTCCGAACCAGGCCAGTTGATTCACTCACGGGAGAGGGGAAGTCAGCGGTCGGACGAGGTGGCGGCGGGCTCGCGGGGAGGTGTCGTACGGCGTACCGGGCGCCAGGTCCAGGCCAACAGGGCCGCCAGCAGGGCGAGCGTGACGAGGTCGGAGACGTGCACCCCGTGCTGCTTGTCGAACTTCAGCACCACCGGCCCCTCGAACGGCCATTCCACAAACACCTCGACCAAGAACACGACGAAGCCCGCCACTGAGATGGCGATTGCCTTCGACCTGGTCACGTGACCATTCAAACAAGCCGCCGAACGGCACCACCGGCGCTGCGGGAAATCCCCAGCAAATTCTTCGGTAGGCGCCGTTCGGTGGTCGAGCTTGTCGAGATCAATGACTCCGGGGGTCTCGGCAGGCTCGACCGTCGGGGCTCGGCAGGCTCGACCGCCGGGCAAGCTCGACCGCCAGGAGGCTCGAGCGCCGGGCAGGTCAGGTGTCGTCGGGGACCTGGGCAATGCAGGCGGTCGCCACCCGCCGGAACCCGACGGCTTCGTAGACCCGCGCCACGTCATCACTCTGCGCCGAGCAGAACATCCAGGTCACGCCGTGCGCCAACGCGTACTCCGCCAGCGCGTGCGTCAACTGACCGGCCAGACCCCGTCGCCGGTACGCCGGCAGCACGCCTACCCCCGCGATCTCGGCCACGCCGGCCACGGGGGAGTAGCTCCCGCCACCGACCGGCCCGAGCCCGGGGTCGTCCGCGTCATACACGGCCGCCTGCACCACGCGGCCGGCGCGCAGGGAGTCGAGCAGGATGTCCGCGACGGCCGCGTACTTCGACGTCAGGGCCGCGTCGCGCTCGGCCACCCCAGCCGCACCGACGCCAGTTCCCGGGTTGGCGAAACCTACCGACACGGCCGCGCGCGACGTCGCCACGTCGGCCACGTCGGCGGCCACCGAGACGTCGAGCACCCGCGCCGTCCCGGAGCCACCTCGCGGCGGTCCGTCGAGCACGAGCAGCGGGCAACGTTCGACCGCCACCCCGGCCGCCACGACAGCGTCATACAAGTCAGGGGTGGTCTCGTCGACCCACTCGATCGCCTGAGGTACGGCGAGCTCGCGCTGTCGCGCCAGGACCGCCCGCACGGCGTCGGCGGAGAACGGCCCGGTCGTGCCCAGCCGCGGCCGCGCGTAGTACGGCCATCCCGTCGTCGCGACGAACAGCGTGAAGGGCCCGATCTCCTCGGCGCTGGCCCGCCCCCGTGGCACCCCGTCGTAGTACTGCTCGAGGCGCGCGAGCAGGGCCCCGGAGGGGGCTGCAGGTGGGTCGGCGGGCGTGGTCATCGAGCGGAGCATGGCACGCCACAGCACTGCAGGTCCAAACGTTGGCTGGAAGCCCCAAAGGCCCAGATTGCCCCTGCGTGGGCCTTGCGGGCTGAGCCTGTCGGCGGGTGCCTGACGCCGGTCAGTGGAGCGGCGACCCCACCGTTCGGCTGATAGCGAACGATTTCGGTGATTTGGGACGCTTCTTGTGACACGTTGAGACGGCGTTGTAACGGTGTGTGCAGCGCACACTCGGGTTGCAGAGAGGCGGGAGCGTGGAGCGCTCGCAAGGGACAGAGGGCCGCCAGTGGCGGTCCCATCCTGTGCGCGCGGCTGCGCTGCGGACCCTCGCCTTCGCGGTGCCCCTGGTCTTCTCGATCATCGTCGGCATCGTCGTCGGCGCGTTGATGCCGTCTCCTCACTCCAAGGTCAGCCTCGTGCTGTGGTGGGGTGCGGTGCTCGGGTCGTCGACCCTGGCGGTGTACGCCGCCGACCGGGTGACCCGCAAGGTGCTGCCGCTGGCCACCCTGATGCGGCTGTCCATCCTCTTCCCCGACCGGGCGCCGTCCCGCGTCAAGGTCGCCCGCAAGGTGTCGGGCAGCCGGGCCATCGCGGCCGAGCTCGCCAAGGCCGGTATGGCGTCGGACCGCCAGGAAGCAGCCGAGACGATCCTCGCCCTCGTCGGCGCCCTCGGCGACTACGACACCCGCACCCGCGGACACTCCGAGCGGACGCAGCTCTTCGTCACGATGCTCGCCGACGAGCTCAAGCTCAACACCGAGGACAAGGGCAAGCTGATGTGGGCGGCCCTGGTCCACGACATCGGCAAGCTCAAGGTGCCGCACGAGGTCCTCAACAAGCCGGCCAAGCCGACCGAGGAGGAGTGGGAGCTGCTCCACAGCCACCCCGACCACGGTGCGGAGATCTGCGAGCCGCTGCGTGAGTGGCTGGGCCCGTGGTGGCTGGCGATCGAGCAGCACCACGAGAAGTACGACGGCAGCGGTTACCCGCACGGCCTGGCCGGCCACGAGATCAGCTACGGCGCCCGCATCGTTGCGGTCGCCGACAGCTATGAGGTCATGACGGCGGCCCGTCCTTACAAGCGCCCGATGACCGCGCTGGCGGCGCGCGAGGAGCTGACCGCCTGCGCCGGTTCCCACTTCGATCCCGAGATCGTGCGCGCCTTCCTCAACATCTCCCTGGGTGGCATGCGCCGCTCGTCCGGCCCGCTCGCGTGGCTGGCCCAGATCTTCATGGTCCGACCTGGCCCGATCCTCGGCCAGGTCATCGGTGCGTCTGCCGGTGCCGTCGGGGCGGCCGCCACGGTCGTCGCCCTGAACATGTCACCCGGCATCGCGCACGCGGAGACGACCAAGATCCCGCAGGCGAAGCCGCCGGTGACGCTGCCGACCCCGACCGCCGCCGAAGCCGAGCCCGACGCCGCCGAAGCCGAGCCCGCCGCCGTTCATCCCCGACACCCCGGTGCTGCCGCAGCCCACCAAGCCGACGCCGCAGCCGACGACGCCCCCGCCGCCGCCCGCGCCCGCCCAGTTCACCCTCGTCGATGACGTCGAGTCGACCATCGAGGACACCGCCCGCGTGTATGACGTGCTGGCCAACGACACGCTGGACGGAGTCGTCGACATCTTCGGCGTCACCAACCCGGCCCACGGGCTGACGACGATCGTGGACAACAACGTCCTCTTCA
The DNA here is from genome assembly GCA_963750495.1 of uncultured Actinomycetota bacterium. GTDB lineage: Bacteria > Actinomycetota > Actinomycetes > Propionibacteriales > Nocardioidaceae > JANLYC01. The sequence continues at coordinate 670,732 of CAVVQV010000004.1, read as the reverse complement.
CGCCTAACCCGAACTTCAACGGCACCGAGAACTTCTCCTACACCGTGCGCGACTCCGACGGGCGACTGCGCAAGGCGCAGGTCACGGTGAACGTCAACCCGGTCAACGACCCGCCCGTGGCCAACGACGACTCGCAGGTGGTGGACGAGGACGCTGTCAAAGCGCCGCTCCGCCTGCTCGGCAACGACACCGACATCGACGGCGACACCCTGACCGTCACCTCCGTGACCGGTGCGACCAACGGCACGATCACGCGCCTGGCCGGCGACTTCGGCTACACCCCGGACCTGAACTTCAACGGGCCCGAGACGCTTACCTACACGATCTCCGACGGCAACGGCGGCTCCAGTACGGCGACCGCGAGCCTGACGGTGGCGCCCGTCAACGACGCCCCGGTGGCGAGACCCGACGTCGCGTCGATGGCCGAGGACTCGGGCACGATCACGCTCGCCAACCTGCTCACCAACGACACCGACGCCGAGAACGACCCGTTGATGGTGACGGCCGTGACCGGTGCCGCCCATGGCACGATCGCCGAGCCCACCAGCGGCGTCTTCACCTACACACCCAACGCCAACTTCAACGGCGTCGAGACCTTGAACTACACGGTGTCGGACTTCCACGGCGGCACGGGGTCGTCCACGGTCACCGTCACCGTCACACCGGTCAACGACCCGCCAATTGCCAACGACGGTGCGGTCACGGCCGCGGAGGACTCGGTCGACGTACCGCTGCTGCTGTTGTCCAACGACACGGACGTCGATGGTGACACGCTCACTGTGATCTCGGTGTCGCCGCCGGCCCACGGCACGGTCCAGCTGGTGGCTGGCTCGTGGACCTACACGCCGGCCGCGAACTGGAACGGCGTCGAGACCCTCTCGTACACGATCTCCGACGGCAACGGTGGTACGGCGTCGGCCAACGTCACGATCACGATCACCGCGGTGAACGACCCGCCGGTCGCCTCTGCCGACACGTTGTCGATGGCCGAGGACTCCGGCCCCCTGACGCTCAACATCTTGACCAACAACGACTCCGACGCCGACGGCGACACCCTGACCGTCACCTCCGTGACCGGTGCGGCCCACGGCACCATCGGCAACCCGAGCGCCGGCGTGTACACCTACGACCCGGACGCGAACTGGTTCGGCCTGGAGTCGCTGACCTACACGGTGGACGACGGCAACGGCGGCACGGACACGGCGAGCATCTCCCTGACGGTCACACCGGTGAACGACCCGCCCGTGGCCAACGCGGACACCTTGACGATCGCCGAGGACTCAGGCCCGGCGACCCTCGACCTGCTCAGCAACGACACGGACGTCGATCTCGACACCTTGACGGTCACCGCGGTCACCGCGACAAGCGGCACGATCACCTCACCAGGTGGCGTGTGGACCTATACACCCAACCTGAACTTCTACGGGACCGACACGTTGACGTACACGGTGTCGGACGGAAACGGTGGCACGGACACCGGCACGATGACCGTCACGGTGACCCCGGTGCAGGACCCGCCGGTGGCGAACAACGACACGATCTCGATGCCCGAGGACACGATCGACGCGCCGCTCAACCTGCTCGGCAACGACACCGACCCCGACGGTGACACGCTCAGCATCACCGCGGTCACGGGTGCCCTCAACGGCACCCTCACCGAGCAGTCTCCCGGCGTGTGGACCTACACGCCGGACCCTGACTGGAACGGCCCGGAGACCTTGAGCTACGACATCTCCGACGGCAACGGTGGAACGGCCACGGCCATGGCGACCGTGACGGTCACACCGGTCAACGACCCGCCGGTGGCCGGACCCGACGCCTACGCCACGACAACGCTGGGGATCCTGAACGTCAACGCTGCGAACGGTGTGCTCTCCAACGACAGCGACGTCGACGGCGACACCTTGACTGTTACCGGAGATGACAGTCTGACGGTCGACATCAACCCTGATGGTTCGTTCACCTACCTGCCGGTGTTGCCGACGACCGAAGTCGTGAATTACACCGTCTCCGACGGCAACGGAGGTACGACGACTGGCACGCTCACCATCACCGTGACGCTGCTGCCGTCCTCGATCATCCAGCTCTTCATGCAGCCCACGGATACGATCTCTACCGGTGTCCTGACAACGACGTCGCCGGTCAACGGCATCGCGGACTACGACCTCGATGGCAACCCCGGACTCACGATCAAGTCGAGCGACATGAAGCCCACGGAGACGGATCCCCTGAAGTTCCAGGCGTGGTCATTCCCGGTTCCTGCCGGCGACGTCACGATGAACGGTCCGATCTCGATGGACCTGTGGACCTCGCTGAAGAACCAGGCCAATCACGACCTCGACTACGCGTCCTGGGTCTATGACTGCAACGGACTCTTCGGATGCTCGCTCATCGCCTCGACGGTCAACGTGCACGTCAACAACTGGAGCACCACGACGACGTGGGAGAAGCGCACCGTCACGGTCGGAAGTGCCAACCGGACAGTCCTGGCCGGCCACACGATCAGGGTCCGTATTGCGTTCAACCACAGCGACGTCTGGCTGCCGCTCGACAGTGCCCACCCCTCGTCCCTGAACTACACCCAGTAGCTCCGCCCCTTCCGCCGGTCGAGACCAGGGACCCTCCGCCGGTCGAGCTTGTCGAGACCTAGGTGGGAGACCCGGTGATCTCGACGGGCTCGATCCGCGAGACTTCCGCCGGTCGAGCTTGTCGAGACCCGGACGCAGCGGGCCACCCTCACTAGACTCGCGGTCGCTGTGGCCGCCGGGGTCGAGCGTGGATCAAGGGGCGTGTGATGGTCGAGCGGTCCACGTTCCGCATCCTCACCGTCTGCACCGCGAACATCTGCCGCTCACCCCTGATGGAGCGACTGCTGTCTCATCATCTGGAATCCGCCGCCGGGGCCCCGGAATTCTTAGTCGAGAGCGCCGGCGTACGCGGCTGGGAGGGCTCGGCGATGGACGCGTCGGCGGCCGAGCAGCTGCGCCGGCTCGGCGGAGACCCCGACGCGTTCAGCGGTCGCGCTCTGCAGAACGAGTACATCGAGCGGGCTGACCTGATCCTCACGGCGACGACGTCGCACCGGGTCGCTGTCCTGCGCGAGGTGCCGCAGGCGCTGCGCAGGACGTTCACTCTGCTCGAGTTCGCGCACCTCGTCGACGCGGTTCCGGCGGTGCGAGCGCAGTGGGGGAGACCGGCCGACCTGGTGGCCGCGGCGTCGGCGGCACGCGGGTCAGCCACCCTCGCGGCGTACGACGTGGACGACCCCTACGGGCAAGGAGACGTGGTGCACGCCCGGGTCGCCACGGTCATCGAGCAGGCCACGACGGGCATCAGTGCGTCACTCCTCGATCACCCTAGGTGAACCTATTGTCAGAGCCGGATATATGACGGCCTGACGAGTCTTGCGTGATAGTTTGCTGTCTTGCCGTCCCTCGGCCTTTTGCGTATGGTCGCGACGGATACGGGGACGTTTTACAGCACCGCTCAGGGGAGACAAACACCATGCTGAAGAAGACCATCTTAGGCGCGATCGTCGCGGTGACGTTGGTGGGTGGCGCGGCCGCCCAGGCCCAGATGACGCAGCCCTCCCGGGTGTCCCAGGGCAAGGCGCCCTTTGCCGCTGTGAAGGCGGCCTTCCAGCCCAAGGCTGACCGCGACGACGATGACGACGACCACGGTCACCACAAGCCGTGCCACTACCCGGGCCAGGTCTACACGCACACCACCCTCACCCTGCGGAAGTACGTGCAGGAGCGTGGCACCTACAACGCCGCCGATGTCACGGTCGAGTCGCAGTCCGGCACGCCTACAGGTGTGGTCCGCGTGTTCATGACCGCGCTCGATGGCCAGGGCCGCGACTACGTCCTCTACGGCAAGGTCTACCACGGTCACGCCTACGTCAAGATCCCGAAGTGGGCGGCGATCGGCGACTACTCCCTCTACGCGCACTACTACCCCAAGAAGTGCGCCAAGTGGATGGACAGCGACTCCAACAGCGTCACGCTGACGGTCGAGCCGCGGCAGCACCACAAGCACAAGAACAAGCACGCCGCCGCCCGCCAGTAATCAGCTTGCCCCCACGCTGAGCGCCGTACGGCGTTGAGCCGTCACGACGAGAAGGCTCGGCCCGTTGTCGCACCCCGAAACCCGGAGGCCTTCCCGGCGTGGATCACGTCGGCGCCGCCGAATCCAGCGTCGCGTGCTGCGCGGCCTCCTGATCGCAGCCGCGGTGGTCGTGGCGGTCGGTGCGTTCACGACCTACCAGGCGTTCAAGGCGCGCTCGGCCATGCACACGGCCTCTGACCGGCTGACGACGTTGAGCGACGCAGCGGCGGCCGGTGACCCGGGTGCCGCCCGGCAGGCCATGTTCGACGCCCAGGTGGCGACCGAGTCGGCGCGGCGCAACACGAGCGGGCCGGTCTGGTGGCTGGCGAGCAAGGTCCCGGTGGTCGGAGATGACATCACAGCCGTGCGCACGGTGATCAACGTCGCTGACGAGGTGACCCAGGGCATCCTGCCCGACCTCATCGACGCCAGCGAGTCGCTCGCCCCGGACGACTTGCAACCCACCGACGGCCGGATCGCCCTGGCCGGCATCCGCGACGTCTCCCCGGCGCTGACGGAGGCCGACGACCGGCTCGCTGTGCAGGTCGAGCGGATCCATGCGATCGACACCAGCTCGCTGATGAGCCAGGTGGCCAACCCGGTCTCCGAGCTGCGTGCGAAGCTCGACGATGCCCACACCGTGACGCAGCGGATCTCGCTGGCGGCCCAGCTGCTTCCGACGATGCTGGGCGGCGACAGGCAGCAGCGGACCTACCTGGTGATGTTTCAGAACAACGCCGAGGTCCGCGCCGGGGGAGGCATCCCGGGCGCCATGGCAGTCGTGGAGGCCAAGAACGGCAAGGTCAGACTGACCAAGCAGGCCAGCCTGAGCGACCTTCCCGGTTTCCGTGGCCCGGTGCTCCCGTTGACGCAGGCCGAGGAGAAGCCTGTTCGGCCGCAACCTCGGCCAGTACGCCGCCGACGTCACGTTCACCCCGGACTTCGAGCGCAGCGCCGAGCTGCTGCGCGAGATGTGGCTGCGCGACACCGGACAGGCCGTCGACGGGGTGATCTCCGTAGACCCGGTGGCCATGTCCTACCTGCTGAACGCCACCGGCCCGGTCACGCTCGCCGACGGCACAGCAGCTGACCGCCGCCAACGCCGTCGACTACCTGCTGCACGACGTCTACATGAACGTCCCGGACCCCGACCAGCAGAACCTGATCTTCGCCGACGCCGCCAGCAAGGTCTTCGCGGCACTGACGACCAGCCAGGGCGACGCCCGGGCATTGTTCGACGGGCTCGTGAAGGGCGCTGAGGAGCACCGGATCCGCGTCTGGTCGGCCGATACGGCTGAGCGCGACCTGCTGGCGACGACACCCGCTGGCCGGACGGATGCCGAAGCAGGCCACCGCGACCCCGGAGCTGGGCATCTATCTCAACGACGGCACCGGCGCCAAGATGGACTACTACCTCAAGTACGACGTCGACGTGACCTCGCAGTCCTGCACGGCCGATGGATCACAAACTCTCACCGTCAAGATCACGTTGAGCTCCACCGCCCCCGGCGACGCGGCGGACCTTCCAGAGACCGTGCATCGGCCCTGGTTTCGGCGCCAAGCCGGGCGAGATCCTGACCAACGTGCTGCTCTACGCGCCGTTCGACGGCAAGGTCAGCAAGCCGCTGTACGACGGCAAGAAGTCGTTCTTCGCGCCCTACCGCCATGAGCGCAGGGATGTGGCGGCACAGACCGTCGAGCTGGCGCCTGGCGCCTCCCACACGCTGACCTACACGGTGACGACGGGGGCAGGTCAGCGGGCGACCCCGCACGTCGACCTGACGCCGGGCTTTGGCGACACGGGCGCCGTCCAGGTCGCGGCGCCGGCCTGCAAGAGCTGACGAGCGTCCCGGAGTCGGCTAGTCGATCTCAGGGAGCGGCGCCTGCTTCTTGCGGCGGCCCTTGTCGGGTGCGTAGCCATACCCGTAGCCGTACCCGTACCCGTAGCCGTCTCCGCCGCGGACCGGGACCATGTTGAGCACGGCGCCGAACGTCTTGGCGTCGACCGCACGCAGCCGGTCTCTGGCCTCGGCGACCTCTTCGCGGCTGGTCTTGCCGTAGCGGACCACCATGATCGCGCCGTCAGCCTGGGTCGCGAGCACCGCCGCGTCGGTCACCGGCAGCAGCGGGGGAGCGTCGATGATGATGAGGTCGTAGCGGCCGCGCAGCTTGTCGAGCGTGGCCTGCATGGTCTGTGACTGCAGCAGCTCAGCCGGGTTGGGCGGCACGGTGCCACTGGTGATGACGTCGAGGCCGGTCTCGCGGTAGGGCTGGATCGCGTTGTCCACGTCGATGGCACCCACCAGCACCGTGGTGAGGCCGACGGTGGGCTCGAGCCGCAGGTAGGTCGAGACGCGCGGTCGCCTCAGGTCGGCTTCGATGAGCAGGACCTTCTGGTCGGCCTTGGCGAGCGTGAGCGCGAGGTTGATCGCGGTCGTCGACTTGCCCTCACCGGGGATCGCACTGGTGACCACGAACGTCTTGGGTGGCTCGTCGACGTCGAGGAACTGCAGGTTGGTGCGCAGCATCCGGAACGACTCGAGCCGCGGTGCGTGGGAGTCGAGGCTGGTGATCAGCGGGTTCTTGCCGGCCTTGGAGTCGTACTGGATGCCACCCAGCACGGCGAGGCCGGTGATCTCGGTCAGCGTGTGTGGGGACTTCACGGTGGTGTCGAGGATGTCGCGCAGGACGGCGAGACCGACTCCGAGCATGAGCCCCAGCACCAGGGCCAGCCCCAGGTTGCGCACCGGTCGCGGCGACACCGGGCTGGTCGGATAGGTGGCATCCTGCGTGATCGAGGCCTTGATCTGCGCTGTCTCGATGTCTGGGACGTACGAGACGAACTCTTCGGCGGTCTCCTGCGCAAGCTGTCGAGCACGCCCCCTCGAGGGATCGGTGACCGTGACGTTGAGGAGCGTGGTCTCGGGGTCGACGCTGCTGCTGACCTGGCTCGCCAGCGCCTCGGGGGACTCGGTCAAGTCGAGCTTGTCGATCACGCGCTGCGCGACCAGGGGCCCAGTGATCAGTTTTGCGTAGGTCTGGACCCTCTGCTGGGAGGTCAGAGTGCCCTGGTAGGCGGCGTCGATCGAGGGGTCGGACGTTGTGGAGATGTTCAGCTGTGCGGTCGAGGCGTACTGCGGAGTAGCTCGGTAGGTGAGAGCTGCGGCCGCGCCGACGACGACCAGCGTGCAGAGCGTGATCAGCAACCAGCGGCGCCGGATGATCCGCAGGTAGTCGCGCAGTTCCACAGTGGCCCATTTCTTGGTTTGGCTGATTTCCCCTCAGCAGGATCATACGATGCCGTCTGGCCCTTTTGGCTTCATGGGCATAGCCTCGGGGGGTCCGGGCACGAAAGCACTGACATGTGCCGGACGCGCATCACAACAGGGGAAAATGTGTTACGTCTAGCCGACGAGTATCGATCGACCACGGGGCGATTCGCCCAGACGTCTGTGCAGACCAAGATCCATCGTGTGCTGCTGGCGCCTGGCGGTCGCTGACTGCGGCGGTGATCCTCACATCACTCTTCGTAGCCTGGCGGTTACGCGCCCACCTCGGCGTGTGGGACAAGGTGCTCGTCAACGAGGATCCCTGGGTCTACACCTTCGCCGCGATCCTGGTCGTTTGGATGGGCTGGCTGGCGATCCACGGCGCCTACTCCGCGAAAGTCTTCGGTGGCGGGCCCGACGAGTTCAAGGCCGTGCTGCTCGGATCGGTCCTGGCGGCAGGCACGGTCGGCATGGGCTGCTACCTGTTGGACAACAACCTGGCGCGCGGGTTCGTCGTGCTGACCTTCGTGATCGGCTGCCCGATCCTCCTCCTCGAACGCTATGCCGCCCGCAAGATCGTCCATCGGCTGCGTCGCGAGGGGTCAGTTCCTGCACCGCGTCGTGGCCGTCGGTGGTCCCAGCGCGATCCATGAGCTCGTCAACGTGCTCCGTCGGGAGCGCTACGTGGGCTACGAGGTCGTCGGCGCGTGCGTGCCCGAGCACCTGATGGGCGATGCGACCGACATGCCGGTGCCCGTCATGGGGACGCCCGATGAGGCCAGGCGGGTCTGCGAGGTGGCCGGCGCCGACACCGTGCTGATCGCGGGTGGCTCGTTCGCGTCGTCGGCTGACCTGCGACGGGTCGGCTGGCAGCTGGAGCGCTCAGACATCGACCTCGTCGTCATCCCCAGCCTCGCCGACATCGCCGGCCCGCGGATCCACCTGCGGCCCGTGGCCGGGCTGCCGCTGATGCACGTCGAGCCGCCGCAGGCCGACGCGGCCGGCCGGTGGAGCAAGCGACTGTTCGACGTCGTCGGCGCCTGCTTCGCCCTGCTGCTCTTTGCCCCGCTCATGCTCGTGGTCGCGGCGCTCATCAAGCTGGAGGGCGGTGGGCCTGTGCTCTTCCGGCAGGTGCGGATCGGGCGCGACGGGCAGGCCTTCGAGTGCTTCAAGTTCCGGTCGATGTGCATCGACGCTGAGGAGCGACGTGCAGACCTTCACGAGCACAACGAGGCCGACGGGGTGCTCTTCAAGATGCAGAACGACCCGCGGGTGACCCGCATCGGCAAGGTGCTGCGCCGCTACTCGCTCGACGAGCTGCCGCAGCTCTTCAACGTGGTGCGCGGCACGATGAGCCTGGTCGGGCCGCGGCCGCCGCTGCCCGAAGAGGTCGAGGAGTACGGCGACGACGTGCGCCGTCGCCTGCTCGTCCGCCCAGGGATGACGGGTCTCTGGCAGGTCTCCGGCCGTTCGCAGCTGAACTGGCGGGAGACGGTGCGGCTCGACCTCTTCTACGTCGACAACTGGTCGATGGTCAGCGACGTGATCATCCTGATGAAGACCATTCGTGCCGTGGTCGCATCGCATGGCGCGTACTGACCTACTTGCACAGCGGGCAACCATCAGTTAGTTCGAAGGGTTCTTTCATGCTGGATTCCGCCGACCGGCCCTGGGGGTCGTGGCATGTCCTCGACCAGCGAGACGGGTTCAAGGTAAAGCGCATTCATGTCGCGCCTGGCGCGCGACTGTCCTACCAGACGCACGCCCAGCGGTCTGAACACTGGATCGTGGTCGCCGGGGCGGCTACCTGCACGGTCGGTGATCGTCGATGGGTCGCGCGCGTTGGTGAGGCGGTGGCGGTTCCGCTGGGTGCGCCACACCGGATTGCCAATGATGGCGCACTTGAGCTCGTGATTGTAGAGATTCAGTTGGGCGCGTACACCGGCGAGGACGACATCGTCCGGTTGGAGGACGACTACGGACGGCACTCGCAAGCCCGGTAGCGTCTGCCCCATTCGATGCCGACAGCCACGAGGGAGGCCATGTGGACGATCCGGACCTTGAAATGAGCACCGTCGAGTGTGCGGGCATCTCGCTGGTCTCGACCGACCTCCCCGGCGCGGTGGACCTGTTGTTCCGGTCGGCGGCATCCAGCCGTGGCATTGCGATGCACTTCTGCAACGCCTTCACCCTGTCGCTCGCAGACCGCGACAAGGACTATCGAGCACTCCTGCGCAGTTCTGACTTTCGACTTCCCGACGGGCAGTCGGTGGTCTGGGCCAGTCGTGTGCTTGAACGCGGCGGTACGAAACTGACTAAGGTCTCCGGGCCAGACTTCTTCGAGGCGGCCTTCGCGGCGTCGTCTCCTGGTGGACCACGACATTTTCTGCTCGGAGGCTCACCAACCGTATTGACTTCCCTGGAGCAAGGTCTGAGATCTCGCTACCCCGAAGCCCAGATAGCCGGTGCCGAGAGTCCGCCGTTCAGACCGATGACGGAAGACGAACTGGAAGCGCAGGATCAGCGGATCAAGGAATCCGACGCGGACATCGTCTGGGTCGGACTCGGCACACCCAAGCAGGACGTGGAGGCTGTTCGTCTTGCCAGGTCGGCCGGAGTGACCGCTGTCGCCGTGGGGGCTGCCTTCGATTTCTCCGCGGGGACCAAGCAACGCGCCCCCGCCTGGGTCAGCCGTGCAGGCCTCGAATGGCTCCACCGCTTCGCGAGCGAGCCGCGCAGACTGTGGCGGCGTTACCTGGTCGGAAACGCAGTTTTCATCACCGCGTGCTGGCGGCGTCGTTCGTGAGAATTCTGATTGCCCATAACCGCTACCGGTCCACGGCCCCGTCGGGAGAGAACCAGGTGGTCGACGACGAGGTGGCGCTCCTGCGCGACGCAGGTGTTGAAGTCGAAGCTTTTCTCCCCTCAAGCGACTCGATCGAGGGTATGTCCGCTCTTGGCAAGCTCGAGACTGGTGTGGGCCCCGTCTACAGCAGGACGGGCGTCCACGAGTTCAAGAGGTTGCTCGGCAGCTTCAAGCCTGATGTCGTTCACGTGCACAACGTCTTCCCGCTGATCTCGCCAGCAGTGGTCAATGTCGCCGCTGACGCGGGAGTCCCAGTTGTCCAGACCTTGCACAACTACCGTCATGCATGCGTTAACGGCCTCCACCTCCGAGACGGCAAACCTTGCGACGACTGCCTTCGTACGCGTACGAACTGGCCGGCCATCCGACATGGCTGTTATCGCGGATCGCGGCTTCAGTCCGTGCCCATGGTGGCCTCGCAACATCTCCACCGGCGGACCTGGCGCCGGCTCAGCCGAGTCTTCGCTCTCACAGAGTTTATGCGTCAGCGAGCGATTATTGCTGGCATCCCTGCCGATGTGATCGAAGTTCGTCCGACGTGGGCGCCCGATCCCGGGCCGCCCGCGCCGCTAGGCAAGCAGGTCTTGTTCGTGGGGCGGCTGGACGAGCCCAAAGGTGCAGGGATCTTGCTCGACGCCTGGCCTCGGGTTCAATCGATCGGGGCTTCCCTTCGGCTGGTGGGGGATGGTCCGCTGCGTGGCACGGCCCAGGACTTGGCTGCTCGGGACTCCTCCGTACGGGCACTCGGCTGGCTGAGTGGTGAGGCACTCACGGAGGAATACGGGGCCGCGATGCTCGTGGTGATCCCTTCGCTCGTGTACGAGGGGATGCCCCGTGTCTTCGTCGAGGCGCTTGCAAATGGCCGGCCTGTCTTGGTGGCAGAGGGCGGCTCTATCGGGTCCGCCGTGAGTCCTGACGTGGGTTGGGCTGTCCCTCCGAACCCCAGCGATCTCGCCCTGGCACTTGGGCGGGTGCTCCCGCAGATCGACGAAGATATGGCTGCTCGTTGTCGCCAGCATTATCTGCTGAGCCACACGCCACAGTCAGCCCTCGGATCACTGCTCAGGGCGTACGAACAGGTTATGGAACCTGGTCGGCCTCAACCGGTCTGACGACAGGACATCACTGATTCAGATACCAGGCAAACGTGGACTCGAGCCCTCTCCGCAACCCAATCTCTGCCTTCCAGCCGAGGGCGGTCAGGCGGGACACGTCGAGCAGCTTGCGCGGGGTGCCGTCGGGCTTGGAGGTGTCCCAGACGAGCGCCCCCTGATAGCCACGACCCATCGCGACGGTCTCGGCGAGTTCACGGATCGTGAGGTCCTCGCCGCAGCCGACGTTGACCGGCTCGTCGCCGTCGTAGATCTCCAGCAGCCGCACACAGGCGGCGGCGCAGGTCGTCGACGTGGAGGAACTCGCGCCGGGGGCTGCCCGATCCCCACAGCGGTGACCTCCTCGGCGCCGTCCCGCTTCGCCTCGTGGAAGCGGCGGATCAGGGCGGGCAGGACGTGCGAGGTCTCCAGGTCGAAGTTGTCGCCGGGGCCGTAGAGGTTGGTGGGCATGGCGCAGATGTACGAGGCGCCGTACTGCCGGCGGTACGACTGGACCTGCACGATGCCGGCGATCTTGGCGAGCGCGTAGGCCTCGTTGGTCGGCTCCAGCGGGCCGGTGAGCAGCGCGTCCTCGGTGATCGGCTGGGGGGCGTGCTTGGGGTAGATGCACGACGAGCCGAGGAAGAGCAGCCGCTCGACGCCCGGCGGCGTGCGCGCCCGCGATCACGGCGAGCTGGATGCGGAGGTTGTCCTCCAGGAACTGCACCGGGTACGCGTGCTGTTGGCCATGATCCCGCCCACCTTGGCGGCGGCCAGCACGACGGCGTCCGGGCGGGTCGTCCCGCAGGAACGCCTCGGTCGGCGCCGGCCTCGCGCAGGTCGAGCTCGTCCCGGCCGCGGGTGATCACCTCGTGGCCGTCGGCGGTGAGGCGGCGGACCAGGGCCGAGCCGACCAGGCCGCGGTGGCCCGCGACGAATATCTGGCTGAGCGCAGGGGCGCAGTCAGGGGGCGGGCGGATTCCGCTGCGGCGAACGGCGATCGCCGCGGCGAGGTCGGTACTGTCATGGCTCGGATTCTGCCAGCAGCCCGGCACCGCGAGGTGACGTCTTTGAACCGCCATTGCCACGCATCAGATATCAGCGATGATTTCGGTGAACCGAACACGCCCGCAGGGCGGCCACAGAAGGAGAGGAGTCATGGCAAAGACCGCGCTCATCACCGGCGTGACCGGACAGGACGGTTCGTACCTGGCGGAGCTGCTGCTCGAGAAGGGCTACACGGTCCACGGCCTGGTACGCCGCTCGTCCAGCTTCAACACCGAGCGGATCGACCACATCTACCAGGGCCCCGAGGAAGCGAACCGCTCCTTCGTGCTCCATCACGCCGATCTCTCCGACGGGGTCGCGCTGGTGAACCTGCTGCGCGACATCCAGCCCGACGAGGTCTACAACCTCGGCGCGCAGTCCCATGTGCGGGTCTCCTTCGACGCGCCGCTGTACACCGGGGACGTCACCGGGCTCGGCACGCTGCGGCTGCTGGAGGCCATCCGGGCCAGCGGCATCGAGACCCGGGTCTACCAGGCGTCGTCCTCCGAGATGTTCGGCGCGAGCCCGCCCCCGCAGAACGAGAGCACCCCGTTCCACCCGCGCAGCCCGTACAGCGCGGCCAAGGTCTACTCGTACTGGGCGACGGTCAACTACCGCGAGGCGTACGGGATGTTCGCCACCAACGGCATCCTGTTCAACCACGAGTCCCCGCGCCGCGGTGAGACCTTCGTGACCCGCAAGATCACCCGCGGGGTGGCCCGGATCAAGGCGGGCCTTCAGGACCGGCTGCATCTGGGCAACCTCGACGCCGTACGCGACTGGGGGTACGCCCCCGAGTACGTCGAGGCGATGTGGCGGATGCTCCAGTGCGACACCCCGACGACTACGTGGTGGCCACCGGTGAGGGGGTCAGCGTCCGGCAGTTCCTGGAGTACGCCTTCGAGCACGCGGGTCTCGACTGGGCCGAGCATCGTGCGCTACGACCCGAAGTACGAGCGTCCCAGCGAGGTCGACGCGCTGATCGGGGACGCGTCCAAGGCGGAGGAGCTGCTCGGCTGGAAGCCGGACACGCGGGCGCAAGAACTGGCTTGCCTGATGGTCGACACTGACCGCCAGTTCCTGGCCCATCTTCCTACCGCGCACTGACAGAGCGCCGGATCACGCAATCGGCCAGGCGTGAAAGATGAGAAACATGAATGTTCTATTCATGCCGGGTCCGACGGCGGTAGCAAGTCGTCAATGCGGGGGAAACCTGACTCAAGCCCTTACCGCCACTGTGGGAACACCTCCGGCCCCGGTCGCCGACACGCTTGCTCTGGGCGTCTTGCCCGCACCCCGTTGGGCTGTGGGTCGAGCAACTGGCTGCGATGCTTGACTGTCGAACGGCCAGCAAGCAGGAACTTTGCAAGGAATGTTGGGATTGCCAATGCTGAGGAATGCGCGGATCGCAGTGGTGAGTACGAGTCTTGTCGAGACCGACAACGACTTGTGGGAGGCATGTCGGGCACACGTGGGCGAGCTCGTCCTAATCGGCTCGCGCCAGTCCATGTCAAACGCATCGCTTAGGGCCGGAACGGTTGGATTGCGCGAGCTGGACTTCGGCCGCGGGCTGATATGGCGACATCTGCGGAGGCTTCGGCGGACCCTCGCGGACTTCGGTCCCGATCTGCTCCATGTGAACGGCGAACTTTGGGGATTGACAGCGCAAGAAGCACTCAGCCTCCCCGCCCCGGTGGTGATTCACGGCGCAGAAAACATCTGGCGTCATGGCAACCGGGTCGAGTCCACGGCAAGGGATCTTCTCGTGAAGCGTGCGCTCAAACGGATTGCCGGCTACGCGAGCTGGAACGTGGGGGGAGCCAATCACGTGAAAGCCATCGCTAGCCCGAGCCTGCCGATACTTGCTATCCCAGCAATCATTCCTCCGCGCCCATTTCGCGAGCGCCTTTGGATCGGTGCAGAGTCCCAGGAAGATTATTACACGATTCTTCTTGTCGGTCGTCTGGTGCCCATGAAAGGATTTGATTCGGTCATTAGGGCTGTCTCGTTGCTAAGCTTCAAGGAGCGAATTCGCGTTGTCCTTTGCGGAGATGGACCTCAAGAGCTTGAACTTCGTAGCTCGCCGAGGAAGTTGGAGTCAACGCTGTCTTTAGAGGCAATGTATTGCCTGAATCGCTCGCCGCTTTGATGGCCAACTCCTCATGCCTGATCCAACCATCACTGACTCTTCCCGATCTCGCGGAACAGTTCGGCAGGGCTGTAGCCGAAGCTATGACCATCGGCCTTCCTTGCCTGGTCTCCGATAGCGGGGATCTTCCTGAGACTGTAGGTACGGGGCACGCCGTGTTTCCCGAGGGGGACCACCGCGCCATAGCAGAAATTCTTGCGCGGCTGCTGAGGGACCCGCAGGCGTTGAGAGCCGTGTCACGTGATCAAGCATCGAAGGCCCAAGAATTCTCCCCGAAGGAGGCTTCCGCGAGAATGACCCGTTTCTGGAGGTCGGCGCTCACGTTTTCGTCAACGCGTGACGATGCAAGATGGGGCAATTAGCGACCTCGACTTCTGTGATAGCCGTATTTGACCAACAGTGGCGCGCTAAGAAGATATACCAGCATCCTCTGCCGAGTCGACATAGCAGTTCGCCATTCAAAGTCGGGAATTACCTTTATTGCCCCCCGGGCAAATCTAACTCGATTACCTCCCAGGGTGTGATGAGGCGATGCTAGATACTCGAATTCCTGCGCTCCTTCTGGGACACCACAGTTCTTCGTGGACAGGCCCATCTACAGAAAACGACATAATACGATCGAGGCCCGATGCAGGTTGACTCATGAAGGCCTCGTAACGAACGAGAAGCCTACGGACGCCGAGCATGCCCAAACAATGAAAGAGAAGATTCTTCGAATTCCATTCCAACACGGCGACCCAAGGTGTCCGGTACCGCATATATGTTCCTCGCAGATGGGGATGGTTATCGTACTCGGGGCGCTCAACATGCCGTTTTTGCCACGAATAGGTAACCCCGCGACTGTCCCGCACCAGGTGGACAACGTGTAGGTCAATACTTGTGACTCTGTTCAACGTGAACGCGTATGCAGCATCTTTCGTCGAGTCTACGATTACCGCACCCGCAGTAAGTTGGTGAACGGTCGAGTAGAGTAACCCAAGTACCTCAAGGTACTCGTTCAGGTCAGACGTGTGTGGCGCGACGCCATCTGGTAGCGCGGTTCGCCAGATGTGTCGGTGCCGATTGTATTTGGCATCCAGCTCCAGCATGCGGACTGGATCCGCGTATCTCCCATCCTCCGAATGCCAGTTCTCCTACCTTGCGCCAAAACGAGCAATCGGCGAAGGGGTGGCCGCACCCACACAGCTCGTTGGTGATTGCAGCTTGCCATACCCCTCGGAATTCACCGATCGAGAAATGGCCCGGTCGTTGCCCGATCAGTGCCGAGATCAACGTACTGCCGCTGCGTCCTTCCCCACCTAGATAAAGGACGGGAATTCGTTCTGCGAGATCCCTCGTATTGGCTTGGTTGAGACGTAATTCACGCGCGACCCCTAAGAGCTGATCGCAGTACCGAAACACGTAAACCTCACGCTGAGTCCAAATCAAGATGCAGTAGAGAGTGCCCGCGATGGTATAACAGACAAAATGCGACCATACTTTGTCCAGCAAGATTTACTGCGGTCCATCCTCCGAGGCCAAACAGGATTAGTGCTGCAAAGGCAATTCGAACTACTTGGCGTCCTCTCGGGCGAATTTTCCATAAACGGTTTACCTGGGCTAGAGGGCGAAGATGTTCTGCAGGACGAGGCTCGCGGCCCATGCAATCGCTGCGCCATCCAAACCCAGCGAAGGAATCAACAGGAAGTTCAACCCCACATTTGCACAGAAGGTTAGGCTCTCATTCAGCAGAACAACTGACTGTATCCACCCATCAGCAACGTGAGGAGAGCCGGGCCAACCACGACGTCAACTGCCATAGCCAACGCAAGAATCTCTAGCGCCATGGCTCCGTGATGTAACTAGCGCCAAAGAGACGCGTTAAGAGAAGTGGAGCAAACATTGCCATGTCAAAAGAACTGGCAGGGATCCGAGAGCGAGCCAGACCGCGGCGGCGCCGTAAAGAGATCTAGCCTCGGGTACGCGTGTCTGCGACAAGAGACCTGCAATACTGGCGCCAGACGATGTTTGGGCCACAAGGCCTACGGTTCCGGCCAGTACGAAGCGTGAAACGGCCGCGTAGATTCCTGCGTCTTGAGACGATGCCAGCGCTCCGAGCAGTACAACATCCAGCCACAGCACGGCAAGCTGCAGGATTTCTGCGAACCACTGGGGTATCGACAGCTTCCAGAATTCGCTTCCACGCCGCCGGGCGTAACGGTGAGAGCGTTACTGCCCCTGCCTTGCGCATTATGGCGCTTAGGAGGGCGTCGCGACTATTAGGGCGACGCCAACCGGGACTGCCCAGAGCACGCCCGTGACAAGCGGGGACATGCCAACCGCGGCCCCTAGGGCCGCGAAGAGAAACCGAAGCCCGGATTTACCTACGTTCTCCAGTAGCACCGTGGGGACCATTCGTCCAAAACCGCGGGTGGCTGCGAGGAGAACAGCAGCAATTGTCGCTATTGGAAGTAAGAGACTGAATACAGTCAAGTACGTCTGTAGATCTCTCGCATTTCCGTCTTTAACAAGTAGTTCTGAGATGCGTCCACTCATCGAGAACAAAACGCCAGCCACGGCGAACGAGATTACAGCGGCAGGCAGCAGCGAAATAATCAGCCCACTTCCAATCCGTCCGGGCGCCCTACCGCTAAATGTGAAGAGACCATTCGCACAACTGTTGCGCCTGCTCCAAGTTGGCAAACGACCGCGAGGATAGAAGAATACACCGACTGCTTGAAAGAAGACTCCAGCGCCGTTGGGTCCTAACTGCCGCGAGATCAGGACAGTAAAACCGAAGGCGAGAGCCGCGGTGGCTATGCCGGCTGCGAGATTAAGGACACCTCCGCGCACGATTTGTCGAGGTTGGATATCTCCCGAAGCGCTGCTCCCAATTTCGTAACCGTTAGGCATGCTCTTGGGCCTCCTCGGTCAGATCGTATTCTTCGGGGGCGGCTTCTCGGTCTATGCGCCCCAAGCTCATTCCTAGTGCGGCGCCGACGGGAGAACGACGCTCAAGATATACGGTTAGATTGTCCGTGAGCGATCCAAGAAGGAAGACTGCCAGCCCAATCAGCGCTGCTAAATGCACGGCTCTGTCAATCGCAACGACTGCCGTGTTGTATTGTTTCCAACAGTTCAACATCAGCCCCGAGAGTCCGGTCAACCAGAGCAAGAGGCCAATAGTTCCTGTGTCATAAAATAGGCGCAGATATTCGTTATGGGGATGCTCAATAGTACCAAAATGGTGCAATACGAAGTGTTGCACTGCTCCGGGGCCATGTCCGAACAGCGGAGTTTCTGACGCTCCTCTAAGGGTGGTGGTCCATAACTCCATTCGGCCACTTGTATTCAGACGGATACCTTCGAATTGGAATGCTGCATCACCCTGAGTAAAGCGATCCCTGAACGCGGGGAACCGCCAGAGTGCTGTGTAGCTAGCGATACACGCAAGAACCGCAAGCAGCGCCATCGGGGCTCGGCCGAGGTAGCGCCGCTGTTTGGCAGCAAACAGTAGGGCGAGCAATCCCGCCGAAATGACGGTCGCTGTTCGGCTCAAACTCGCGATTGACGCGGCCGCCACCAGGACGGCTGGCCACACTGACGCTCCAGCTACGGCGGCGAAAGCGACCAGCAGCGACAAACTCGTTGCGGCTGTCCAACCTGCGCTGCGGGCAGAGTAAATTCCTGCGGACCATCCGAAACCGAACAGCGCAACATTTGTTAGGTACACGGACGCGGATACAACTGCGGTACGTCGCCACCATTTTAGGAAGCGCTCAGGTGAGTTCGGCGCGCTCGCAGATGCTACCAGTCTGGCTGTCATGGGTAGCAGGAGCCAGACCAGCCAGTTCTGCAGTCCTTCCTTATTGGGACCTATGAGGAGAAGGGCTCCGGAGTAGAACACGAACGCCCACAACGCCAGCTCCGCGCCGCCGATCCTCCTGCCCTGCGATGAGACCGACTTGCTTTCGCGCCCGGCGGATGTCCAAGCGTACGGAAGCAGGACTAAACCCACTGCTGCAACTCCCACGGTTGCGAACGCCTGCCAGCCGACACTGGCCAGGACATCTCCCAGCAACAACGCAGCCGCTGCAAACATCGCAAAAAGGGGTAGGCCAGGCGGTGGCGTTCCCCGATCGTTCACGACTGAAGCCTACGAGCCAGCGGCAATGTTGGCGCGACTCGGTGGGAGCTTGGCAAGGCGCGCCTTGCTTTCCGGACTCAGGAGTTCGAGTAAAGGGGCCGGGCTTTGGAGCTTGTAGCAGCGCCAACAGGACGAGCGCACGGCAGGGCGCGCGCGGATCGGGCCTCGATGAGCGACCATGGGTACATGCTGGTCTCGGAGCACATTGGACAGTTCTTCTTCGAGGGCGCGCGCCTGGAGTACACCGAGTACGGTGCCGGCGACCGCGTCCTCGTCCTCATGCACGGCCAGCTGATGCCGCGGCGGATGCACGACCCGCTCGCCCGGCGCATCGCGTCCGAGGGCTACCGCGTCGTCACGCTCGACCTGCTCGGCCACGGCCGCAGCGACCGACCGCGTGACCCGAAGCGCTACTCGATGACCGCGTTCTCCCACCAGGTCATCGGCCTGCTGGACCACCTCGGCGTCGACAAGGCCGTCATGGGCGGCACGTCGCTCGGCGCCAACGTCACCTTGGAAGTGGCCAGTCACGCACCACACCGCTTGCGCGGCATGGTGCTGGAGATGCCGGTTCTCGACAATGCGCTCGAGGCCGGCATCGTCGCGTTCGGGCCGATGTTGTTCTTCGGCCGCGTCACGCCGTGGGCCGTCACCGCGCTGAGCACCGTCACCCGCAAGATCCCGCGCAGCTTCGTGCCGTTCTGGGTCGGCATCGCGCTCGACACCATGGACCAGCAGCCCGGCCCGATGGCCGCCACCGTCCACGGCATCTTCTTCGGACACATCGCGCCCTCGTCCCGGCAGCGCAAGGCCATCGACGTGCCCGCCATCGTCATCGGCCACCCCAACGACCCGATCCACCCCGCCGCCGACGCCGCGATGCTGGCCGACGAGCTCCCCAACGCCACCTTCATCGAGGCCGAGTCGATCATCGAGTGGCGCAGCCGCCCCGACCGCATCACCGGTGAGGTGCTGGGCTTCCTGGCCGGCTGCTGGCCGACCGCGGTCAAGAAGACCACCCGGCCGCGGCGTACTGCTGCCAAGACCGCACGATCCACCAGCAGGCGCGCGCCCAGGCGCACCGCAACCGACTCCACCCCAGGCACAATGGAGGCGTGAACCTCTACCGTGACGAGGCCGTCGTCCTGCGCACGCAGAAGCTGGGCGAGGCCGACCGGATCGTCACGTTCCTGACCCGCCACACCGGCCGGGTCCGCGCCGTCGGCAAGGGCGTACGCCGCACCAAGTCCAAGTTCGGGTCACGGCTCGAGCCGTTCATGCACGTCGACGTGCAGTTCGCCCGCGGCCGCACCCTCGACGTCGTCACCCAGGTCGAGACGATCCAGCCCTACGGCGAGGTCATCTCCGGCGACTACGGCCGCTACACCGCCGGCACCGCCATGCTCGAGACCGCCGAACGGCTCGTGGCCGAGGAGATGGAGCCGGCCGTCCAGCAGTACCTGCTGCTCGTCGGCGGCCTGCGCGTGCTGGCCTCGGGGGAGCGCGACCCCGGCCTGGTGCTCGACTCGTTCCTGCTCCGGTCGCTGGCGATCGCGGGCTATGCGCCGAGCTTCGACGTCTGTGCCCGCTGCGGCGCCGAGGGGCCGCACCGCAGCTTCAGCGCCGGCGCGGGCGGCATGCTCTGCGCCAACTGCCGCATCCCCGGCACCGCCAACCCGACGGTCGAGACGGTCGCGCTGCTCGGGGCGTTGCTGGCGGGGGACTGGTCGACGGCCGAGGCGGTCGAGCCGCGCTACCGCAAGCCGGCCAGCGGCATCGTGGCGGCGTACCTGCAGTGGCACCTCGAGCGCAGCCTGCGCTCCCTCGTGCACGTCGAGCGCTGAGCTGATTTCGACAAGCTCAATCATCGGTGGAGGTTTGAATCCGGACGGCGACCGTCCGTAATCCGTCTTACGCTGCCGGTATGACGGAGACCGAGACGTCCACCGACGCCTACATGATCAAGGCGCTCGCACCCGACACGTGGGACGCCTTCGACGACCTCGCCGAGCGGCACAACGGCGTCTGGGGCGGCTGCTGGTGCACCTGGTTCCATGCGTCGAACGCCGAGAGGCCCCGCACGTTCGAGGGCAACCGCGCCCTCAAGGAGAAGCTCGTCCACGAAGGCAAGGCGCATGCCGCGCTCGTGTTCGACGGTGACGTCGCGATCGGGTGGTGCGAGTACGGCCCACCGGTGGAGCTGCCGATCATGAAGCACCGCAAGGATTACGAAGCCACGCTCGAGCGCCTGCCCGACTACCGCGTCACCTGCTTCTTCGTCGACACGCACTACCGCCGCAAGGGTGTCGCAAGGGCCGCGTTGCGGGGAGCGCTCGACCTCATCGCGCAGGCCGGCGGTGGCGTCGTGGAGGCGTACCCACAGGACACCGGTGGCAAGAAGATCACGGCGTCGTTCCTCTACAGCGTCAGCCGCTCCATGTTCGAGGAGGCGGGTTTCCACTACGACCGGCCGAAGGGGAAGAACCACACGGTGATGAGCCTGACGGTAGCGCCGGCGTAGAGCTGGGTGGTTTCGACAGGCTCAACCACCGGGGCTCAACCACCGGGGTCTCGACAAGCTCGACCAGCGTTAGCGGGCGTAGAAGAGGCGGACGGGGTAGTGGACGGGGTCGATCGTCAGGCCGCGCTGGCGGATCCCGGTGACCGTGACGTTGTAGATGCCGCGCGCAGGCGGCCGCTTGAAGTCGAAGGTCAGCGTCGACATGTTGCCGTAGTACAAGCTGCGGGTCACGCGGGCGAGTGGCACCCGATGACCGGCACGGGTCACCCGCACCCGGGCCCGGCCGAGGTCGACGTCGGACAGGCGGGTGGACGAGAACGACCACCGGCCGCGCGGTTCGAGGTTCGTCGGGAAGTAGCCGGGGCTCGGCCACCGCACCCAGCGCGGCGTCGGCTTCGACTTGGCCTGCTTGGAGATGACGTACAGCGCGTTGAACGTGCCGACGTACCCCGTGCCCATCTGCACCTGGCTGGGCGACAGGATCCAGCTGCGGTGGCCCACTGCCCGGTTGCTGTCACCCGGGTCGTCCATGTACAGCTCCACCGTGTCGGCGGGCGCGCTGCCGTAGGCGAGGTTCGAGTGGCCGGCCGCCCGGGAGCCGACCGCCGTCCAGCACCGGCTCGAGCGCGGCGGCGTGTGGTTGAGGTAGCCGAGGTGGTACTCGATGAGCGCGGCGGCCGCGGCACGCTGGGACAGGGTCGCGTTCTCCTTCACCGGAGCGACGCCGACCAGGGAACGCATGAAGTTGACCTGGGTGATCTGGCGGGTCCGCTGCCGCGGGTAGCCCTTGCCATACCGCACGGTGCACGGCCGGTTGCTGCGCGGCGTGAACAGCCGCTGCCCGACCAGCAGCGGCTTGTACTTCCGCAGGTAGGCGAGGCGTACCGCCGCGCGGCTCGACGTCTTGACGGCGTTCGCGGCACGGCCCGCGGCACCACCCGATGACATCGTGACGGCTCCGACCGCAGAGGTCTGGCCGGCTGCCACCGGCACGGGGGCGAGGGTCCTGGAGCGCAGCTGCCCGTACGCGATGTCGACCAGGTTGACCACGACGTCTTCCGACACATCGGTGGTCGTGAGCGTGAAGCGTCCCTGGCCGCCAGTGTTCGCCTGGGCGATCAGCCCGGTGGAGTTGGCGGCCCGGACCTGGACGCGGTTCGCCGGCGTACCGTCCTGGTCGAGCACGCGGCCCGTGATCGTCGCGGTGGCGACGCCGGCCGTCGCGGGCGCCGTGAGGGCGGCGGCCCCCAGGCACAGCGCCATCACCGTCACCAGCAGGCTGTGAACAAGGCGCATTCGCCCACGATAGGGGCGAGCCGGGCGCCTTGGAGCGAAATCGGGAGGAGCGTGGCCGCCCGGCCCATGTCGGAGGTCGGCCCGACGGCCACCGTCAGCGGCTGGCCGAGCGGCCGGCGAGGCGGTCTGGCCTGTCTGGTGCGGTCAGCCGGCCGGCCACGTGCGCAGGGTGGGCCGGTAGACGAGCTCCTGAGTACGGCCGTCGAGCGTGCGGGTCTCCAGCAGATCGAGGTCGAAGTCAGCCGCACCCGCGAAGATCGGCTCGTCGCCCGTCTGGCCGGAGACCACCGGGAAGACGGTGAGCTGGATCCGGTCGACGAGGCCGGCGGCCAGCAGCGCGCGGTTCAGCGACAGGCTGCCGTGCGAACGGATCGGCACCTCCGACTCCTCCTTCATGCGCCGCACGATGTCCACGGCATCACCACTGACCACGGTCGCGTCGGGCCAATCGAACGGGCCGGCCAGCGTCGAGGAGATGACGGTGGTCGGGCAGCTGAGCATCCGATCGATCCACGCGTCCCGCTCGTCGTCCTTCATCGCGGGCAGCATCCGGAGGAACGCCCCGAACGTCGTGGCCCCGAACACCATCCGCTGCTCGCCGTCGTACGCCGCGAACCGGTGGTCGAGGAACTCCGGCCCCTGCTTGCCCCAGTAGCCGCCCCAGTCGCCGGGCGGTCCGTAGGAGGCGTTCCCGTCGAGGCTGGAGAAGATGTCGAAGGTATAGGTCGCGGTCATGGCCATACAGACCACGGCGCTGTGCGGAACTCATCGGGGAGCGGCTGGTCGTACGGATCGGCCGCGCCAGCAAGCCACCGTGGTCCGATGATGCCCGACCGGCTCGAGGGGTGAACCTCTCTCGAAATACCCTTGTGGATAAAGGGTCCTGGCGTTGGCGATGGTTCCGAAACTGTCGGCGGTCGGTTCTAGGTTTGGTCTATGAGTACGACGCAGGGACCGCCACCGACGACGGGTATCGACGATGCCTTCGATCGTGGTTTTGGTGCCGCGCGTCGTGAGCTCGCCGAGTTGGTCGACACCCCGACCTGGTCGTTGGCTGACCGCCGTCTGGACAGGCGCATCGGTGACGTGCTCGCGTTGAAGGCGCAGGTCGACGAGCTCGCAGCTCGGCTGGTCGCAGAGGCCGACGACCGCAACCTGCCCCATCGCTACGGCGCCTCCTCGACGAGGGCGCATCTGATGACGTCACATCGGATGTCTGCCAGCGAGGCCTCCCGGACCGTCCGTGCCGCCAAACAGCTCCATGGCACCACTGCGCTGATTGAACCGACCCGTCGTGCGGTGGCGGCAGGAACCGTGTCCGCCGAACAAGGTGTGGTGGTCGCCGCTGCGATCAACCGGTTGTCGGCGACCGTCACGCCGGACCGGGTCGAGGCAGCCCAGACGGATCTGCTCACCCATGCGCAGACCTTGTCGTTCACGCAGCTGCAGGTGGCGGCGAACCATCTGGTCGAAGTGATCGACCCTGACACGGTCGACGAGACTCTGGAGCAGCAGTTGGTGGCGCAGGAACGCAAAGCGTTGGCGTCAGCGTGGCTCACCGGCCAGTTCGGCACCGACGGGATCGCCCGCGGACGGTTCGCCCTCCCGAACCTGGTCTTCGGCATGCTCACCAAACACCTCGAAGCTCTGTCCGCACCCCGACGCGTCACCACCCGCACCGATGCGTCTGCCGGTCAGTCCGCTGACATCCCGGTCGAGACGACACTGACGGACCTCCCGTACGGAAACCGGCTCGGCCGGGCACTGTGTGAGCTGATCGAACACCTCCCGGTCGACGGACATCCACAACACGGGGTCGCGAACGCCACCATCGTGGTCACCGTCGACGAGGAGAAACTCCGCAACGGCGCCGGGGAAGCCACGTTGGACACCGGTGCTGCGATCTCGGTCGGGGAGACCCGACGGCTGGCCTGCAACGCCGGCCTCCTGCCGGTCGTGCTGGCTGGTGAGTCGAAGATCCTCGACCTCGGCACCAGCCGGCGTGTGTTCGACCGGCACCAACGCCTCGCCCTCGCAACCCGCGACCGAGGGTGTGTCTTTCCCGGCTGCGAACGACCACCCGCCTGGACCGAGGCACACCACCGCCTCCCCTGGAGCGAGGGCGGAGCAACGGACATCGACAACGGATGCCTCCTGTGCAGCTTCCACCACCACCTCATCCACCAAGGCGAATGGGAGCTGACTCTCGCACCGGATGGCGTCACCGACGTCATCCCACCAGCACGGATCGATCCTGAGCGAAGACCCATCCGCCACCAACGGTTCAAACCCCGACTCGGCTGATCTCCGCCGCTGCGGTCTGCAGCTGCGGAACCTCTGCGGAGCCTGTCGCGTCACAGGCAACATGAGCTTCATGCGCATGCCCTTCGGCAGGTGCGTCCTCGGATGTCTCCTCGTTCTCGGTTTGGGCGGGTGCACGGACGATCAGCGGCCGCCATCGCCATCGCCATCGCCGGTCGCGGCCGCGATGACGACACACGACCATGTCCTCGCGACCCGGAAGTTCTCGACCTGGCTGTTGCATGCGGTACCGATGCCGCCGAGCGCGCGGGAATGGAGCCACTCGCCCACCTCTGGCTACCGACATGCGTCGGTTGGCATCGGGCCTTCGGACCCGGACCTCACCCGCACGACCTGGTGGACGGTCTCGCTCACGCGCGAGGCGTTCGTCTCCTGGCTCCAAGCCCATGCCCCGCAGGGCGTACGAGCGGAATCCGACTCGGGGGGCCAGGTGGAGTCAAGGGGCGTCTGGGAGCAGGACCAGGACTTCTACGCCCCGAGCACGACGGCTCACACCAAGGGGTGGGTGAACTTCGCATTCATGCCGCACGGTGACGGGCTCGTCGTGCGGGTGGACACGTTCGTAGGCGCGCGGTTCGCCCGGACCGTGCTGGTGCCGGAAGACACCACGTCTGTGACGATCCGGCGGACTGAGCGGTCGCTCGAACCACACTCCCGGCCGCACACGACCGTCCGCACCATCACCGACACCGGAGCGGTCGCGGACCTCGTCGAGATGTTCAACGGACTGCCTGGTGCGATGACGAGGCCGTTCGTCTCCTCCTGCCCGGCAAGTGTGACGCAGCAGAGGTACTCGATGACCTTCGCCTCTCCGCACGGCACCTACGTCGGCTCTCTGCCGACCACCTCCTGCTGGCCCCAGCTCATGCTGAGGCACAACGGCGCCAACGCGGGTCCTCCCCTCGACCCGGGCCGGATGTTCACCACGTCCGCCGACAGCTACCTGAAATGAGCGAGCGGTCTGTTGCAGACAGTTCTGCTCTGTTCAACCGATGAGTTTGGTGGTGGTCCCTGGTCTGTATGCCACACTCAGCCGTCGCACTCGATTCTGGAGGCATCTTGAAACTTCTTCTCACGTCCGGGGGCGTCACGAACACGAGCATCCGCGACGCGCTCATCGGTCTGCTGGGAAAGCCGATCGCTGACGCCAACGCGCTGTGCGTCCCGACGGCGCAGTGGGGCCACCCGATGCTCGGGCCGGTCTCGGTGCAGGGCTTGGTCAGCGGCGCGCCCCCGTGGGGTGGCATGACCTCCATGAAGTGGAAGTCGCTGGGCGTCCTCGAGCTGACCGCGCTGCCCACGATCGGCGAGGAACGCTGGGTACCGTGGGTGCGGGAGGTCGACGTCCTGCTCGTGGACGGTGGCGACGCGGCATACCTGGCTCACTGGATGCGCAAGTCAGGGCTGGCCGACCTGCTCCCGTCGCTCCCGAACACCGTCTGGGTCGGGGTAAGCGCCGGGAGCATGGTGATGACCCCGCGGATCGGTGACGACTTCGTCCACTGGACGTCCCCCGACGGCGACCGCGCCCTCGGGGTCGTCGACTTCTCGATCTTCCCGCATCTGGGTCACGAGCTCATGCCGGACAACACCATGGCCGAGGCAGAAAGATGGGCCGCCGACGTCGCAGGCCCGGCTTACGCGATGGACGACCAGACGGCCATCAAAGTCGTCGACGGCGATGTCGAGGTCATCTCAGAAGGGCACTGGCGACACCTGCCCGCTTAGTGGCTGACGCCGAGACCGACTCGACGGCGTTGCACCTCGAGCGTTAGGCGCGCACCGAGTCGGACGCGCCGGTTGGCTCTTCGGCACCGGCATCCGCATGGGCCGCCTCGTCGGGCACGAGCGCGGGTTCGGGCTGCCGGGTGTCGAGCTTGTGCTCGCGCAGGAACAGCACGACCACGAAGCCCAGCAGCGCGAACGGCGCCGCCGAGAAGAACACCACCTGCATCGAGTCGGCGAAGCCGTTGACCACCGCGTTGTGCAGCGCCTCGGGCAGCCGCGCCACCTCGTCCGGCGTACCGATCCGCAGGTTGCTCGCGCTGAGCTGGTCCGCAGGCACCTTGAACTCGCGGATCCGGTCTGGGATCGTGCTGGCGTTCTCGTGCCGCAGCAGCGCCCCGAACATCGCGACCCCGATCGCGCCGCCCATCGACCGGAAGAACGTCGCGCCGGCGGTGGCGACGCCGAGGTCGCTGCGGGGTACGGCGTTCTGGGTGGCGAGCACGAGCACCTGCATCGTCATACCGATCCCGACGCCGGTCACGGCCATGTCGACGCCCACGATGACCATCGAGGTGTCGGCGTGCAGCCGAGACATCAGCACCAGGCCCACCGTGAGCACGAGCAGCCCCACGACCGGGAAGAACTTGTAGCGGCCGGTACGGGTGATGATGCGGCCCGACAGCGTCATCGCGGCGATCATGCCGAACATCAGCGGCAGCGTGAGCAGGCCCGAGGTCATGGGGGAGTGGCCGCGGACGATCTGCAGGTACTGCGGCAGGAAGATCATCGCCCCGAACATCGAGATGCCGACCGCGAGTCCCGCCACCGCGCAGATGACGAACGTGTGGTTGCGGAACAGGTGCGGCGGCATGATCGGCTCGGCGGCGCGGCGCTCCTGCCACACGGCCAGCGCGAGGAAGGCCAGCGCGAGGACGACGAACGCCACCGTCCAGCCCGACATCCACGCGAACGTGTCACCACCCAGCGACAGCACCAGCAGGATGCTGCTGACCCCGGCCACGATGAAGAACGCGCCCAGCCAGTCGACCTTGTGCTGGCGGCGGGGGAACGGCAGCTGCAGCACCCGCTCGGTGACGACGAGCGCGGCCAGGCCGATCGGGATACCGACGAAGAACGTCCAGCGCCACGACGTCTGCTCGACGATGACACCGCCGATCAGCGGTCCGAGCACGGTCGCGAGCCCGAACGCCGAGCCCATGTAGCCCTGGTAGCGGCCGCGCTCACGTGGCGAGACGATGTCGCCGATGATCGCCTGGCCCAGCGACATCAGGCCGCCGATGCCGAGGCCCTGGATGGCGCGGGAGCCGATGAGCATGCCCATGTTCTGCGCGAAGCCCGCTGCCAGGGAGCCGACGATGAAGATCCAGATCGCCGACTGGTACATCAGCTTGCGGCCCCAGAGGTCGGACAGCTTGCCCCAGATCGGCGTCGACGCGGTGCTCGCCAGCAGGGTGGCCGAGACGACCCAGGAGAGCTGGTCCTGGCCGCCGAGCTCGCCCACGATCGTCGGCAGCGCGGTGGCCACGACGGTCTGCGAGAGGGCGGCGACGAGCATGCCGAGCATCAGGCCGGTGAGCACGGTCAGCACCTGGCGGTGGGTGAGCTCGGGCATCTCGGGGTCGGCGGGCGTACGGGCGGGCGTGGGGGTGCTGTCACTCACGAAGGGGAGTGCTCCTCTGGAAACGTGGATGTGCCATGCAAATAGATAGAGTGACTATATAAGTCACCTGACGACGCGGCAACTCAAGGCAGGTGCCAGAGTTGGCGCCGTGACCTCGTCTGCCTTCGAGCAGCCGCCGGACCTGCCGCGCGAGCTGATTCCCCGCCACGTCGCCGTGATCATGGACGGCAACGGCCGCTGGGCGGCGGCCCGCGGGCTGCCCCGCACGGCGGGGCACGAGAAGGGGGAGGCGGCGCTGTTCGACGTCGTCGAAGGGGCGATCGCGGCCGGTGTCGAGGCGCTGTCGGCCTACGCGTTCTCGACGGAGAACTGGAAGCGGTCACCCGACGAGGTGCGATTCCTCATGGGGTTCAACCGGGACGTGATCCGGCGGCGGCGCGACGAGATGCACGCGATGGGCGTGCGGGTGCGGTGGGCAGGCCGCAAGCCGAAGCTGTGGGGGTCGGTGGTCAAGGAGCTCCAGGTCGCCGAGGAGCTGACGCGGGACAACACGAAGTTCACGCTGACGATGTGCGTCAACTACGGAGGCCGCGCCGAGATCGCCGACGCCGCCGCCTCGCTCGCCCGTCAGGCGGTGGCCGGCAAGATCAAGCCCGACAAGATCGACGAGGCGCGGCTGGCGAAGGCGCTGTACGTGCCCGACCTGCCGGACGTCGACATGGTGCTTCGGACGTCGGGGGAGCAGCGGTTCAGCAACTTCATGCTCTGGCAGGCGGCGTACGCCGAGATGGTGTTCATGGACGTGCTGTGGCCCGACGTCGACCGGCGCACGTTGTACGAGGCGATCGACATCTACGCCCGCCGCGACCGCCGCTACGGCACCGCCTAGACCAACCGAGTTGTCAGGACGTAGTCGGGTTATAGCGCTGCCTCGGTCTGACAACTCGGGATGGTCACCTCAACGCAACGGGTCGTAGCGCACCGCCACGACGTCGTGGTTGCTGCCCCAGTTCAACGAGAAGGTCCAGCAGCCTGCCTTGGGCACGTTGATGATCGATGGCCCCGGGCCTCCTTCAACCCGGCGCTGCACCTGGAGGTCTGTGCCGTTCAACGACGCAGAGACCATGAGGTCGTCCCGCCCGGGCTGCTTGGCTACCCACAGGATCTTGTTGGTGTGATCGCGGGCCGGGGGCGACACCAACGGTCGTCCGAACACGGCGCCCTCGATCTTGTGCTCGGCCCCGACGACGACGCCCTTCTGCGCGCCGCGGTTGCACGGCAAGGAGACTGTTGCGGCAGGACTTCGCGTCGTCTGGGGCGTGGACGACGAGACCGGCGGAGAAGGGCCCGGCGTCTTCTCTGCCGATGGCGACCCTGTGCACGACGTCAGAGTCATGGTCAGCACGGAAACGACGAGGACGGCCCTCATCCGGTCAACCTATTCCGATCCGGGTGATTTGGACAGGCCTAATCAGCGAGGGCATTCGACAGGCTCAATCAGCGGCTCGACGGGTCAGCGGGTCAGGAGGACGAGCTGTTGGGTGGCCCGGGTCATGGCGACGTACCGGTCGACCGCTCCTTCGATGCCCTGCTCGGGCGACTCCGGCTCGACGAGGACAACCAGGTCGAACTCGAGACCTTTAGCGAGCTCTGGTGTCAGCGACCGGACCCGGGACCTCGCCTCGAACGAGGGTGCGCCGATGACGCACGCGATCCCGTCGGCTGACGCGGCGAGCCACGTCTCCAGGATCGAGTCGAGGTCGGAGACCGACCCGTGCACGACGGGGACGCCGCTCTCCCGGATCGAGGTCGGCACGTTGACGTCCGGGAGCACGGCCCGGATCACCGGCTCGGCTTCCGCCATGACCTCGGTCGGCGTGCGGTAGTTGATGCTGAGCGACGCGAGGTTGATGTTGTCCAGCCCGACCCGCTCGAGCCGTTCCTGCCACGACTCCGTGAACCCGTGCCTGGCCTGGGCGCGGTCGCCCACGATGGTGAGGCTCCGCGACGGGCAGCGCAGCAGCAGCATCTGCCACTCCGCGTCGGTCAGCTCCTGCGCCTCGTCCACGACGATGTGCGCGAACGGGCCGGCGAGCAGGTCCGGGTCGGCGGTGGGCAGCGCGGTCTCGTCGACCAGGGCGTCGTGGAAGTCCTCGCCGCGCAGCATCGTCACCAGTCCTACGCCGTAGTCGTCGTCGATGACGGTGCTGAAGTCGTCGACGACCCGAGCCATCTGCTCGCGCTCGGCGGCACTGACGGCGTGCTGTCGACGCTTCCGCCGGGACGCCTCCGCGTCGCCCAGCCGCTGCCGCGCCGCGTCGAGGAGGGGCAGGTCGGACACGGTCCAGGCCTGCGGGTCTGCCCGCTGCAGCGCCTTGACCTCGTCGGGGGAGAGCCAGGGAGCGCACCTGCGCAGGTACGCCGGCACCTCCCACAGGTCTCCCACGAGGTCGGTCGCCTCGATCATCGGCCAGGCCCTTCTCACGGTCTCGACCAAGCCCTTGTTGAGCCGCAGGGTCGCCTGGAACTGGTCGAACGACACCTCTTCCGCGTCCAGCCGGGCCTGAAGCTTGTCGGCCAGGATCGTGGCGAGTGCCTCCCAGACCTGGTCGCGGGCCTCGTTGTGCGGCGTACCGGGATCCGGGGCCTCGAACGCCTCGACCCAGTCGTCGGCGTCGATCGCCACGTCCGACCATGGCGTCTCGACGACAACGGTCTTGGTCGGCGGCTCCTCGTACAACCGCACCGCCGGCTCGATGGCCCGCACCATGTCGGCCGACGCCTTCAGCCTGGCCACCTCCGGGACGGACTCGCCCGGAGCAGCGGCCCCCTCGGGAACGAGGTCGCGCAGGGTGCAGATCTGCACACCTTCCTCACCCAGGCTCGGGAGTACGTCGGCGACGTAGGCCAGGTAGGGCTGGTGCGGACCGACGAACAGCACGCCGCCGCGACGATGACCGAGCCGCGGGTCGGAGTACAGGAGATAGGCGGTGCGGTGCAGAGCGACGACGGTCTTGCCGGTGCCCGGACCACCGTCGACGACGAGGGAACCGCGTGATCCGGCCCGGACGATGGCGTCCTGATCGGCCTGGATGGTGCCGAGCACATCGCGCATGCGGCCCGACCGGCTGGCGCCCAGGCTGGCGATGAACGCGGACTGGTCGTCGAGGGCGGCGTGCCCCTCGAAGCCGTCCAGCGTGAACACCTCGTCCCAGTAGTCGCTGATCCGGCCGCGGGTCCAGCGGTACCGGCGGCGGCTCGCCAGGCCCATCGGGTTGGCGTGGGTCGCGCCGAAGAACGGCTCCGCCGCGGGGGAGCGCCAGTCGACCAGGAGCCGACGTCCCGCGCTGTCGGTGAGACCGAGCCGGCCGATGTAGACGGGTTCGGGGTCGCGGTCGCTGACGATGCGGCCGAGGCAGAGGTCCAGGCTGAAGCGTTGCAGGACGCCCAGCCGGGAGGCCAGCCGGTGGACCTCCAGGTCCCGGTCCATCGCCTCCTGTCCCATGCCTCCGGGCGCCGCGCGTTCAGTGTCGAGGCGTTGGGTGAGGTCGGCCAGCGATTCCTCGAGGCTCGCCGCGATGGCTGCGAAGTGCTGCTCGTCTGTTGCGATCATCGCCGGGTCGGCCTTGGCGGCCAGGCGGTCGGGAAGGTCGAACGCCATACTCGTGAGGGCGGTCACGTGATCAGCTCCCGTTCGTAGCGTGTGGCCAGGTCCGGTGATTCTGCGCCACGACCGGGGTCTTGCCGCAAGCCCCCTACTGCGCTATACGTTAGAAGTGGCGAGGGGTTGACCCTCGCCTTTCGCATGCCGCTTTCCGGGTGGCGGCACGACAGCCCGAAGCCTCGGCCGGACTCGTAGACCCGGTGATCCCAGCCTGTGTTGGCCGCGCCTACGCGCCGCTCTTGGTGTTCCGGGTCTTCGCGGCAGCTTTCCGGGCGGTCTTCTTGGTTGCCTTCTTCGCCGCCTTCTTGGCGGGCGGCTGCACAGCCGCCTTCGCGGCTGCTGTCTCCACGACGGGCCGCCGACCTCTGAGCCGCACCCACAGGTGCTCGCCGCCGCTCGGCGACGTCGCCGTCTTCGTCTCGACGAAAGGCTGGGCCTTGACCAGGTCGGTGAGCTTGCCGAACCCGTAGCTGCGCGAGTCGAAGGACGGGTCGGTGCGGTTCAGGTGGTTGCCGAGCGCGCTGAGTGAGGCCCAGTCCTGGTCGTCACTGTCGACCCGGTTGAGGGCCTTGGTCAGCACGCTCTGGATCGGACGCGGCTGGTCTTCCTTGGCGGGCTCCGTCGCCGGTTCGGTCGTTCCGTCCTCGCCGGCCAGGACCTCGAGAAACACGAACCGCTCGCAGGCCTCGACGAACGCCTTCGGTGTCTTGCGGCGACCGACGCCGATGACCCGCTTCCCCGATTCGCGGAGTCGGGTCGCCAGCGGAGTGAAGTCGCTGTCGCTGGACACGATGGCGAACCCGTCGACGTTGCCGGAGTACAGCAGGTCCATGGCATCGATGATCAGCGCCGAGTCGGTGGCGTTCTTCCCCGTCGTGTAGGCGAACTGCTGCTGCGGCGAGATGGCATTGCCGAGGAGCACGTCGCGCCAGCCGGTGAGGTGCGGGATGGACCAGTCGCCGTACGCCCGCTTGACCGTGATGGTGCCGTAGCTGGCCAGCTCCTCGAACATCTCCTTGATCAGCTTCGGCGAGGTGTTGTCGGCATCGATGAGGACGGCCAGGCGAATGCTGTCATCGGTCACGTGCGGTCAGCCTCCTGGATCGGGTGTATGCGGCCAGTCTCCCGTACCCGGCGGTCGACCCTGTCGAGACCCCGGCGCCTCGGCGGTCGACCTGTCGAGACCACCGTGATGTCGACCAGCTCCATCACCG
Source organism: uncultured Actinomycetota bacterium (assembly GCA_963750495.1). Taxonomy (GTDB): domain Bacteria; phylum Actinomycetota; class Actinomycetes; order Propionibacteriales; family Nocardioidaceae; genus JANLYC01. Next base: position 637,690 of record CAVVQV010000004.1, on the reverse strand, counting down.
CGGGGCTCCATCACCGCAGGACCCAATCACCGGAGCGGTGGGCGGTCAGACGGTGAACTCGACCTCGTCGGCGTTGATGACGGCCGTGGTGACGCCGGGGTACTCGGTGTCGGCGACGAAGAAGTTCGTGTAGGCGACCATCAATTCACCCCCGATCGGCACCTCCCGCCCGTCGGGCAGCGGCAGGTCCCACGGCCCCTCGTCCGTGGTGTGCCCGTCGGCGACCAGGGTGGTGTCGTAGCCCTCGATGAGCGCCCGCGCCGACGTAGCCCGGATGCACGCGTCGGTCGCGGCCCCGCAGATCACGAGATGCCCGACCCCGAGCTGGTCGAGCTCCTTGCGGAGCGGAGTCTCGGCGAAGGCGTCCAGGTACTGCTTGCCGATGACGGTCTCCCCATCTGCCGGCCGGACCTCCTCGACGATCTGCCACGGCTCCGAGCCCGGCTTGAACGGACCCGCCTCGTGCTGGATCCAGACCACGGGCGCGCCCGCGGCCTTGGCCCGGTCGATCAGCGTGCGGATGCGGCCGATCACGGCGTCGCGCTGCCAGCCGTCTGCCGTGTTGCCGTTCTGCACGTCGACGACGAGGAGGGCGCTGGTGCGGGGTTTGCTGTCTGGTGAGGTCATGTGGCCCAGCCTAAACACGGAACCGGCCAGTTTTCGACCGGATCACGCGGCAAGATGATGAACTTGATCCGGCCCCTCTCGAGGAGTAGCCATGGCCACGTATGTCGTCGATGCCCCCGCTGTCATCGCGCTGGTGACCCAGGACTTCACCGAGCCCGGCACGCACAAGCTGATGGCACCTGCCCTGATCCGGTCACAGGCGTTGTCGCTGCTGCACGAGGCCGTGGTGGGCGGCCGTCTCGAACGCCGGGTGGCGCGCGAATACTTCGAGCGCATCAACTCCCTGCCGATCCGGCTGCTCGGCGACTCGCGGCTGCGGCGTACGGCCTGGCAGGTGGCGGACGAGCTCGGCTGGGCCGCGACCTACGACGCGGAGTACGTCGCGCTGACCCGGCTGCACGCGGACGCGCTGGTCACTGGGGACCCGAAGCTGGCCCGGGCAGCGCGGGGCGTGGTCGAGGTGGCGCCCGTCAGCACGCTCCTCTGACCGGCCGCGGTTGGAACGTTGTTGCGGCGAAAGGGCGGTCCCGGGTGCAAGAACGTTCCAACCGCGGGGCGCGGGTAGGCTGCTGCGATGCGACGGGGGCGAATGTGGGCAATCAGTGCAGTGCGGGCAGCCCTGGTGCTGGCCCTGGTCTCGACGTTGAGTGGCTGCGGCGAGACCGGCCCGACTCCACCGACCGCGCCCGACGAAGAGCTCCTGACCGGGCCTGTCCTGGCCTCGGTGTCGACCATCGCGCGCAGTCAACCGGGGCCTGGCCTCGACCTCACGGTGCAGCTGCCGGCCGGCGGCGCGGACTGCGCATCCCGCCCCCGGGCCCGCGTGGAAGCCCGGGAACACGGCTACCTCTACCTGGCGACCACGGTCACCTCGGTCAACGCGAGTTACTGCACCGACGTCACGACGGCGGTCGTCCATAGTCCGGTCGACCTCAACCGTCTGGACCTCGTGGTCAACGATGAGGCGTGGAAGCCTGGCCCGGACGGCACCTTCGTCCGCTGCAGCACCGAGGTCGGCTGCCACCCGCCCGAGGATCGGTGTGCGCCGGTGTGGACGCACCTCGTCACGGCCGAGGCCGAGCTCCCGCCGGAGCAGAGCGTAGACGTGCTGGCGTGCACCAAGCACTGGCTGGTCCTCGACGTGGACGCCGTGGTCACCGGGTGCCAGTCCGTGGACGGGTCGACACCTCCAACCGGCTGTGACGACGCGGGCGTCCATACCCGTTGGTTCGCCGAACTCGGTCCCGACCGGCGGTGGACCGTCGTCGCGAGCAGCCGCGAAGACGGGTGTCGCGAGGTTGTCGCTCAGGTCCCGCAGTTCCCGCGTGCGCTCTGCGAGGGGCTGCCGGCGCGCTGAGGTAGCCGCGTGACCGAGGGCCGCACGAAGTCGGGCCTATCCTGGCCAGATGGAGACGCTTCGGCGCAGCTACTGGCGTCTACAGCCTGGACAACCTGATGGCCTGGAGCATCGTCTTGACGCTGGTGCTGGCCATCCGCGGACGTGACGTCGCCCGCCACGTGGACCAAGGGCGTTTGACTCGCGCGGTTTGGAACGGGGTTGCGGTCTGCACGGCCTGTTGACCGCAATAGTGTTCCGAGCCGAGCCGAGCCGAGCCGAGCCGAGCCGAGCCGAGCCGAGCCTTGAGTGCTGAGGAGGTGTCACAGCCGGGACTGCTGCCTTGTCTGAAGGGGTGACAGACAATCCTGGACGAAGGAGTTGACGATGCGAGTGTTGGTAGCAGGAGCGACCGGGGCGATCGGGCGGCAGTTGGTGCCACGTCTGGTCGAGGCCGGGCACGAAGTTCATGGCATGACGCGCAGCGCGTCGAAGCAGGCGTTGCTCGAGGACCTCGGCGCCGTGCCGGTGGTCGCTGACGCGCTGGTCCCTGATGAGGTGGCCGAGGCGGTGGCGCAGGCGAAGCCGGAGGTGATCATCCACCAGCTGACCGCGATCGGGTCGCTCGACCCACGCCACTTCGATCGAGACTTCGCGCTGACCAACCGGCTGCGCACCGAGGGGACCGATCACCTGCTGTCCGCGGGGCAGGCCATCGGAGTACGCCGGTTCGTGGCCCAGAGCTATGGCGCCTGGCCGTACGTCCGAACGGGCGGACCGGTCAAGACCGAGGAGGACCCGCTCGACCCCAACCCGGCGCGGGAGATGCGAGGGGCCCTGGCCGCCATCCGACACCTCGAAGAGGCGGTCCTCGGCGCGCAGTGGACCGAGGGGATCGTGCTGCGGTACGGCGCGTTCTACGGGCCCGGTACGTCGATGGCGGTCGACGGCGAGCAGTCCGAGCTGGTCCGCCGGCGCAAGTTCCCCCTGGTCGGTGACGGTGGCGGCGTTTGGTCGTTCGTCCACGTCGCTGATGCCGCCGAGGCGACGGTGGCGGCCGTCGAGCGCGGCAAGCCCGGCGTCTACAACATCGTCGACGACGACCCGGCACGGGTGGCCGAGTGGCTGCCCGCGCTGGCGCAGGAGCTCGGCGCCAAGAGGCCGATGCGTGTGCCGAAGCTCGTCGGACGTGTCTTCGCCGGAGAGGCGGGTGTCGTGATGATGACCGACGCCCGCGGTTCTTCGAACGCGAAAGCGAAGCGCGAACTGGGTTGGCAGCCGGCCCATCCGACCTGGCGGCATGGTTTCGTGGCGGCATGACCGATCGGGAGCAACTGCTCGACGAGCTGCGGCCGACCTCCTTCGCGATCGCCTACCGGATGCTCGGCAGCGTGTCCGAGGCCGAGGACGTCGTCCAGGAGGCACTGCTGCGGGTCCACCAGACGCTCGACTCCGGTGAGCAGCTCAGCTCGCCGCGTGCGTTCGTCGCCACCGTGACCACGCGGTTGGCGATCAACGAGCTGCGTTCCGCACGGGTACGCCGTGAGCGGTACGTCGGTGACTGGCTGCCCGAGCCGATCATCACCGACGGCCGCGATGAGCCGGCCCAGCACGCCGAGACCGCCGACTCGTTGTCGCTGGCCATGCTGGTGCTGTTGGAGACTCTGTCGCCCGAGCAGCGGGCCGTGCTGCTGCTGCACGACGTGTTCGGCTACGGGTATCTGGAGATCACGTCGATCGTGGGGAAGTCCGAGGACAACGTGCGCCAGCTCGCGACCCGCGCACGACGCCATGTCGAGCAGCGACGGCCGCGCTTCGAGACGACGCGGGAGCAACGTGACGAGCTGGCCCGGCTGTTCTTCGCGGCCGCCCAGGAAGGTGACCTCGCTGGGCTCGAGGCGCTGCTGGCCCACGACGTCGAGCTGACGGGCGACGGCGGCGGCAAGGTTCCTGCGCTCGCGCGGTCGCTGCACGGTCGCAGCCGTGTCGCGCGCACACTGATCAACTGGATCCGTCTGGGGGGCCGGATGCCGGGCGCGTCCATGCAGTCGGTGGAGATCAACGGTGGTCCGGGCGCGATCTTCCTCGACGCCGAGGAGCGGCTGATCGGGGTGTGGGCGATCGAGGTCGACGGTGGGCAGATCACCAGCATCAGCTCGATCGTCAACCCCGACAAGCTCGCGCACCTCGGCCCGGTCGGCGACTTCGGCGCGCTACTGCGGTCGGTGCGGTGACGGCGACCCGCTCACCGGTGGGCGCAGTTCGGAACCTGGTTGCGGTCGACAGAGCCTGTTGACCGCAACCACGTTCCGAGCCAGGGCGCTACGGCTAGCCGGTGACGCTGAACCGGGCGGACTCGACCATGGCGATGAGCTCGGCCCGGTTGGCGGCGTCCGGCGTGATCCGCGCCCCGCCGACCACACGTTGGCCGCCCACGTCCAGGATCCACTGCTCGAACGTTGCTCTGGGCACGTCCCAGCTCAACCAGTCGCCTCCGGCGGTGTAGATAGTGACGCCCCCATCCCGACACCGGCCGAGGTCGGCCGGTGCGGTGGTCTCGAGGTAGACGCCGTGGTAGCCGTCGATGGCAACCGGTACGGGTTTCGAGGTCTTCATGTGTCGCTGGGCGACCAGCAGGGAGGCTAGGTCGCGCACGCTCGCGCCGGCCGTGACGTGCTTTCCACCGAGGCAGGGATCGGTGTCGACCTGAGTCACCTTGCCCCAGAAGGCCATGTCACCCGTATCGGAGCCGATCACCGAACCTCCGAAAGCGGAAAAGTAGCCCTCAGGTACCTCCACGATGGCCCGCGTCGGACCGTCGTCATCGAGGAGCCGCACGGCATAGGTGCCCGGGTCCAGAGGGGTGCCCTCGGGGACCTCGCTGAGATCGATCGGCTCGTCCGCTGGGGGAGCGGTCGTTGGACCGGACGACTGGGCGGTGGTGCGGTCGGTGTTCGGTGTCGAGTCGGTGTTGGTGCAGGCGCCGACCGTAGCCAGCGCGGCGAGTGCAGCTGCCACGGTGGCAGCGGTTCGTCGGATCATGATGGCCTCCAGTGATGGACAGAACTCTCCGTACACATGAGGTCTGAGGGTCCTGCCCGGTTCCCGTGGATCCTTGGAAACGGTCAGCCGATCTTGGGCACGACCGCGTCGGCAGGGGCGCGGAGAGCCAGCTGGCAGTCGCTTGTCGAGACTTGACACTCGAGCAGGTCGACGCCGCCTGGTTGCTTGGCGTGGAATACAACGGTGTCGTCGTCGAGCCACTGCACCAGCCAGAGCGAGCGGGTCTCGGGATATCCCGGGGGCGCGCTGAACTCGAAGCCCCTACCCGTCAGCCCGTCCTTGACGAAGTGCGGCTCCTTGCCCTCGGCCGTGACCCGGGTCCCGATGACGGAGAACTCCATGACGCCGTCGAAGGGCACGAAGTCCGCTGGATCGTTGGTGCGATCACTGATCAGGAGAGTCCGAGCCAAACCCCTGCTCTCGAGGATCGCCTCGTAAGCCTTGGGCTGGTCCAGGCGCTTGAAGGTCCCCGTGGCGAGCTCGACGCGCCAGGTCGGCCGCAGCTCCTCGCCGAAGGTCAGGTCGGTGAAGCCGTACACCGCGTCGGCATCGACCGAGTAGAGCCCGGACGTGACGCCGGTGTACGGCAGGTCGATGGGATCGCGATCGCGGTAGACGACCTGACGAGAGGCAGTGTCGTAGACGACGACCTCGGCGGAGCGCGGCTTCGGGAACTCGAACCAGGCGACTTCAGAACCGGTGTCGCTCGACACCATGCGGCCCACGTAGCTGCCCCAGAGGACGTCGCCCCCGCTTGACTCGTCGGGCCAGTGGGACTCGCCGATCGCGCTGATCTCGTTGACGTCTGCGCCGTCGGTGAACCACACCCGGTTGTCGGCCGTTCGGACCGCGACGCCATCGTCGGTGAGGTCGAGCTCGACGACCCGCCCGGGCAGGGTGACGGTCTGGTCGCCGTAGTGCACGGTCGCCCCCTCGGCGTACGTGATCGGGCGAGAGCTGTCCACCTTGGGCGGGCGGTTCGTCGGCTGGGGCGCGGAGTCACGGTCGAACACGGCGGACTGCAGGGAGCCGACGACGGCCACTGCGGCGGCCGCGGCAACAACCATCGACACCGTCACATTGCGGCGCGTACGGCGCCGAGCCGTCTCGCGCAGTGCGTCGAGTGGCGGGGGCACGATCTGGTCGCCCAGGCGGCGCAGGAGGTCGAGGTCAGACATGACGGCGCTCCTCGCTGTCGTCGAGCAGACTGGCCAACCGGTCTCGGGCCCGGGACAGCCGTGACTTGACCGTTCCCTCGGGCACACCGAGCTCGGCGGCGATCTCGGCCGTCCCCAGGTCGGCCAGGTAGTGCAGCACGACCACCTCACGCTGGCCTTCGTCGACCTGCGACAAGGCGGCCACGATGGCGACGTGCTCGGGGCCGACCTGCACCGGCTGCTGCGGGCCTGGCACGCGAGCCTGGTACTTGCGCACGACTGCTGCGTGGCGCCAGCCACCGCGCAGGTGGTTGAGGGCGGTGGTCCGCACCCAGGCTTCCGGATTCTGCACGGTGGCAAGCTGGCGGCGCTTCCGCAAGGCAGCCACGAAACCTTCCTGCACGGCGTCCTCGGCGTCGGACAGATCACCGCAGATCGCGTACAGCTGCACCACCAGGCGGCGGTACGACGCGTCGTACAGCTCGTCCAAACGTGGTCTGTCGACCATGCCGGCCTCCTCGGACATTCCCACTCTGCCCCTGCAACGGCAGTGGTGTGGAACTTCTGAACACACGAGTCCTCAGAGCCACGGCTGGTTCCCGGGATTCCGGCGAGCTTTTTCGTTCCGGAACCAGGTTGCGGTCAAGGCGGCCCGTTGACCGCAACCTGGTTCCGAACCGGCTCAGCGGGGCGCGCGGTCTAGGCGACGCAGAACTCGTTGCCTTCGGGGTCGAGCATCACGATGTGTCCGAGGACCTCGCCGCCGTAGGACTCCTCGCGGACCTTCGTAGCGCCGGCGGTGACGAGCTCGGCCACCTTCGCGCGGATGAGCTGCTCTCTCTCGGCCAGGTCCCAGGGCGGTTCGCCGGCTACGCGGATGTCGATGTGCATCTTGTTCTTGGCGGTCTTGCCCTCAGGCACCCGCAGGAAGCTGATGGCCGGACCTTTGCCGTCCGGATCGACGAGGGAGGCACCGTCCGGGTCGTCGTATCCCGGTTCGGGGAGGTAGCCGAGCGCGCCGGCCCAGAAGGCAGCGATCCGGTGCGGGTCGGCCGCGTCGCAGCCCAAGGTCCAATGCGTCGCCATGTCGGCAACCTAGTGAGCGGACTAGGCGACGAAGATGCAGAACGGGTGGCCGGCCGGGTCCGCGAAGACGTAGAGCGCCTCGTCGGGGTCGTCGGACCGGTCGAACAGCAGCTTCGCGCCCAGCGACTCGGCCCGGCTGCGGTGCCGCTCGAGCTCGTCGACGCTCGACACCGTGAAGTCGACATGGAGCTGCATCGGGACGTCATGCTCGGGCCAGGTGGTCCGCTCCAGTCGCGGGACCTCCTGGAACGCGAGCTTGCGGGCGCCGCTCGAGTCGACGAGGACGAGCCAGTCGGAGTCGTCGGCCGCGCCGTCCGCAGGCAGTTCGTCGCCCGGTCGGTACTGCAGGCCCAGGAGCTCGCGGTAGAACTCGGCCAGCCCTCGGACGTCGGTGGTGTCGATGGCGGTGTGCAGCAGTTGTGGGTAATCAGTCATGTCGCCTCCCATGGCCGGCATCCTTCCACGCAGGTGGGCCTTCCGCTGGTCGAGCTTGTCGAGACCCTGGATCTCGACAGGCTCGATCAGCGGGGTGGGACGGCTCGATCAGCGGGGTGGGACGGCTCGATCAGCGGGGTGGGACGGCTCGATCAGCGGGGTGGGACCCCCGCTCAGCGGAGCTGGGCGCAGGCTTGGCAGGTGCCGAAGATCTCCAGGGTGTGCTCCACCTCGGCGAACCCGTGCGCGTGGGCCGTCTTGGTGGCCCAGGTCTCGACGGCCGGACCCTCGATCTCGACGGTCAGGCCGCAGCCCCGGCAGACGAGGTGGTGGTGATGACCGGTGCTGCACTGGCGGTAGACCGACTCGCCATCCGGCGTACGCAGCACGTCGATGTCGCCACCGTCGGCCAGTGCCTGCAGGGTGCGGTAGACCGTGGTGAGGCCGACGTCGTCGCCGCGTTCGCGCAAGGCCGCATGGATGTCCTGCGCACTGCGGAACACGTCGCTGTCGCCGAGCGCCGCCACCACAGCCTTGCGCTGCCGGGTCGGGCGGGCGCCGATGGTGACGCTCCCGTTGGTGTCGTCGTGCTTGTCCATCGCCGGCCCCCTCAGTGCTCGTCGTAGTGGTCGCCATGCATGGCATGCCGATGGCCGTCGTGCACGTAGTCGATGTGGTCACCGTGCTCGACCGCCTGGTGCCCGCAGTCGTCGCCGTGCTGGTGGCCATGGGTGGGGGGTACCACATCGTGCGGCATCTCCTCGTCGCTGAGGGGGAACGGCTCGGCCAGGCGCCGCCGCCGCCGCAGCAGCGCCCCGACCGGCCACGCCGCCACGAACCCCGCCAGCGCGATCAGCACGATCGTCGAACCGGGCGCCACGTCGGCGTAAAAGCTGGTCACCACACCCGCGATCGACGCGAGCATGCCGAGCAACATTGCCACCACGATCGTCACCTTGAAGCCGCGCGCCACCTGCTGCGCCGTCGCCACCGGCACCACCATCAACGCGCTGACCAGCAGCAGCCCGACCGTGCGCATCGCCACCGTGACGGTCACTGCCGCCATCACCGACGTGGTGATCGTGTAGACCCGCACCCGCATCCCGGTGACCTTGGCGAACTCCTCGTCCTGACAGACCGCGAACAGCTGCGGTGAGAAGCCGATCGCCACGAAGATCACGATCGCCGCGAGGATCACGACCGTCCAGACGTCGGAGGGGGACACCGTGGTGATCGACCCGAACAGGTAGTTCTGCAGGGTCTGCGCGCTGCCGCCGGCCAGGCCGGTCACCATCACACCGCCGGCGATACCACCGTAGAAGATCAGTGCCAGCGCGACGTCACCGCTGGTGTGGCCGCGCTCGCGGACCAGCTCGATGAGGACGGCGCCGAGGATGGCCACGATCACCGCGGTCCAGACGGGGGAGTGTCCGGTCAGCAGCCCCAGCCCGACTCCGGTCACGGCGATGTGCCCGATGCCATCACCCATCAGGGCCAGCCGGCGCTGCACGAGGTAGGTGCCGACCGCAGGAGCGGCGAAGCCGGTGAACGCCGCGGCCAGCAGGGCGCGGACCATGAAGTCGTAGGCGAGCAGGTTCACAAGTCCCACCCGCTCTTCATCGGGACGTGATCGGGGTGCAGCCGCGGCCGGTGGTGGTCGTGGAACGACTCGAGCGTCGCCTCGTCGGGTGGTGGCCCGTCGTACGCGACCCGGCCCTCGCGGAGTACGACGGTCCGGTCGATCAGGGTCGCCAGCGGACCGAGCTCGTGCAGCACGAAGAGCACGGTGGCGCCGGCGCTGACCATGGGGCGCAAGGTGTCGGCCAGTCCGATCTGGTTGTGGTGGTCGACGCCGGCGTTGGGTTCGTCGAGCACGAGCAGGTCGGGTTCGCCGGCCAGGGCGCGGGCGATCAGCACGCGCTGCTGCTGGCCGCCGGACAGCTGGCCGACGGCGTCGTGCGTGCGGTCGGTCAGCTCGACGGTGGCGATCGCGCGGCGGACGGCCTCACGGTCGCGCCGACCCATCGGCATCAGCAGCCGCCGCCGCGACAGACGACCGGACCCGACGACCTCGGCCACGGTCGCGGGGACGCCGCCGGCTGCGGTGATGCGTTGCGGCACGTAGCCGACGCGCTCCCACTGCCGGAACGACGCCAGCGGGTCACCGAACAGGCGGATGTCGCCCGAGGACCACGGGGTCAGGCCCATCAGGGCGCGGACGAGCGTGGACTTGCCCGAGCCGTTGGCGCCGAGGATCGCGACGACCTCGCCGGGTCGGACCGTCAGCTCGATGCCCCGCAGGATCGGCCGCCCGAGCAGCGCGACGTTGCCTCCGCTCACGCTGACGACATCGTTGGGAGCGGGTGCCGGGTCGTGGCCGGCGGGATGGCGCGGGGCCTGGCTGCCGGCCGCGCTCGGAGCCGGCTGGTCGGGAGTCTGGTGGTGGCCGGGGGTGGTCATGAGCAGCCGTTCGCCTTCTCCAGAGCCGTCAGGTTCTGGCGCATGAGGGACAGGTAGGTGGCGTTGGGGTCGTCACTCGAGAGGCCCTCGATCGGGTCGAGCACGGCGGCGGAGATGCCGAGGTCACCGGCGAGCGTGTCGGCGTACTTCTTGCTGCCGAGCACCTCGGAGAACACGGTGGTGATGCCGTCGGACTTGATCAGGTCCTGGAGCTGGGCGATGTGCTGCGGACTGGGCTCGACGTCGGGGGAGAGGCCGGCGATCGGGATCATCGTGAGGCCGTAGCGCTCGGCGAGGTAGCCGAACGCGGCATGGCTGGTGACGAAGTCGGTGCGCTGGCAGTTGCTCAGGCCCTGCGTGAACTCGGCGTCGAGGCGGGCGAGCTCGTCGTCGAGGGCGGCGGCGTTGCGGCGGTAGTCGGCCGCGTGCTTGGGGTCGACCTGCACCATCTCGGCGGCGACCTTGTCGGTGACCTTCTGCAGCAGGGTGGGGTCGAGCCAGATGTGCGGGTCGCCGGCGAGGTCGAGACCCTCCTCGTCGGGTGCGCCGGTGTCCTGGAGGGGAACGACGGAGGTGACGTCGATGGTGTCACCGGAGGCGTTCTGCTCGACGGCCTGGTCGACGGAGGGCTGGAACCCCTTCTCGTAGATGACGAGGTCGGCGACGCTGAGGTCGGCGACCTGGCGGGGGGTGAGCTCGAGGTCGTGGGGTTCGAGACCGGGCGTCGTGAGGTTCGTGACGGTCGCGTGGTCACCGACGACGCGCTGGGCGACGTACGCGTAGGGGTAGAACGCGGCCTCGACCTGGATCCCGGTCTTGCCCGAGTCGGTCAGCGCGCTACACCCGGACAGGGCCGGGAGGAGGACAGCGGCGGCCGCGCCGATGACACGCTTCATGAAAACGATTATCAACTCATATGAAAACCATTGTCAACTGGATGGCAGCAGTGGTGGCGGGACTGCCGTTGGGTCTGGTGGGACGATGACTGGTGATGAGCTCTCACCCGATCACGCGGCACCTCTTGCGGGCCAAAGACCTGGCTGACGCGAGGTACGCCGACCCGCTGACCGTGGCCGACCTCGCGGCGGCGGCGCGTCTCTCGCCTGCGCACTTCAGCCGAGAGTTCCGCCGCGCCTTCGGCGAGACGCCGCACGCCTACCTCCTGACGCGGCGTCTCGAACGGGCGGCGGCACTGCTGCGGATGTCCGACCGCTCCGTGGCCGACATCTGTACGACGGTGGGGTTGTCGAGTGTGGGCTCGTTCACCACGACGTTCACCCGGGTCTACGGCAAGTCGCCCACGGCGTACCGGGAGAGCCTGCCGCCGGCGTCGGCGTACGCCGTCCTCCCGGCTTGCGTCGTACGCGCCTACGGGCGTCCGCAGAACCGCACGTTTCGAGAAGACACCCGGCTGGACTGATCTCTAGTGTCGTCGACACAAGAGACCGTAGAAGCACACGAAGGAGATCAGCATGCGAGTCGCGAGCACGCAGGTGTGGGTACACGACCAGGACGAAGCCCTCAAGTTCTATACGACCAAGCTCGGAATGGAAGTGCGGCAGGACGTCACCGTTCCGGAGATGGGCAACTTTCGTTGGCTTACCGTCGCGCCTCCGGGGCAGGACGACTTCTCGATCGTCCTGATGGCGATCATGGGGCCGCCCATGTTCGACGCCGAGATGGAGCGGCAGATCCGCGATCTGCTGGCGAAGGGCGGGACCAGCACGGTCTTCCTCACCACGGACGACTGCCAGAAGTCCTACGAGGAGCTGTCGTCGAGGGGCGTCGAGTTCCAGGAGGAGCCGACCGAGCGCCCGTATGGCGTCGACGCCGGCTTCCGGGACCCCTCCGGCAACAACTTCCGCCTTACCGAGGTACGCGACCTGGTCTGATCCGACAACCGCTGACCCGCTGATCGAGCTGGTCGAGACCAAGGGGTGTCTCGACGAGCTCGACCGCCGGGGTCTGTCGCTGATCGAGCTGGTCGAGATCAAGGGGTGGCTAGCTGAGGTGCTCGCGGAGAAAGCTGATCGCGGCCGGAAAGGCGTCCAACCGGTTGGCCCGCTTGGCCAGACCATGACCCTCGTCGTGATACACGCGCAGCTCGCACGGCACCTGTTTGGCGTCGAGCGCGGCCTTGATCTGCTGCGCCTCCGACAACGGCACCCGGGGATCGTTGGCGCCGTGGATGACGAACATCGGTGCGCGGATGTCCGCGAGGTACGTGATCGGGCTGGCCTTCTCGAGGAACTCCCGGTCGTGCTCGAGGCTCCCGTACTCCCGCTCGCGGTAGGCGCGGCGGTACGCCGACGTGTTCTCCAGGAACGTGACCAGCGAGCTCATCCCGACGATGTCCACGCCGGCGGCCCAGAGGTCGGGCTGCATCGAGACACCGGCCAGCACCATGTAGCCGCCGTACGAGCCACCCCACAATGCGCAGCGGGCCGGGTCGAGGCCGAGCTCGGGGAGATACGCGTGGATCGCGGCGAGGTCGGCCACGGAGTCGAGGCGCCGGTCGACGTCGTCGAGGCCGACCCAACGCTTGCCGTAGTGGCTGGAGCCCCGCACGTTCGGCACCAGCACCGTGAACCCGGCCGCTGTGAGCGCGGCGATCGTCGGGTTGAAGAGGCGCATGGCGGCTGCCTCCGGACCACCGTGGATGTTGATGACGGAGGCGCCCGCCACCTCGGCCGTGGCCCCGTCGGCAGGCCGGTAGACGAAGCACGGGATCTGTTCGCCGTCCGGCGTCGGAATCCGATGGACGGTCGCGTCGCGGAGCAGGCCGATCGCGGCCGGGTCTGCATCGTCGCGCGAGTCCGCCACGATGTGGGCGTCGCCGGTGGCGGCGTCGACGGTGTAGATGCTGCCCGGCACCTCGGGACTCACCACCGTCACCGCGAGCCGGGCCGAGTCGGGCGACCAGGAGACCATCGGTGCGCCGTTGGGGGGCAGCGGTAGGTCGCACCGGTGCCGACCGTCGATTTCGTGGACGGCCAAGGCGAACACGCCGTCCTCGTGGCGGCCCACCACCATCGCCGACGAGTCCGGCGAGACCCAGACGTTGAGCTCGTGGTCCTCGGCCTCCACGAGCCAGGTCCAAGCGAGGCCGTCCAGGTCGACGCGGGCGATGCCCTTGTACTCCAGGTCGTGGTTCGACGACACGATGAGCGAACGGCCGTCCGCAGTCCACGCCGTGTCGCCGTGCCCCGCCAGCTCGTCGTGCGAGGTCACCTCCAACGATTCGCCCGGAACGGCCGGCCCGGTCACCGTGATCTGGGTCGAGGCGGGGCGCAACGTCAGCTGGGTGACCGCGACCGAGCGCAGGTCGGGAGAGATCGTCGTCTCGGTGACGTAGCCGCCGGCGTCGTAAACCGTGGTCTCCGCACCGCTCACGAGGTCGCGGACGACGACGTCGAAGTCGACGCCGTTGCGCCGGTTGGTGTCGTAGACGAGCGAGGTGGCCGTCACGTCCATGAGCGTGTGGAAGTACGCCGGGTCGGCGACCAGCGGGGTCAGATCGTCGAGCCCGACCGGGGCCACGGGGGGCGTGGAGAGGTCGAGGACCGAGAGCTGCATGTTCTCGTCGCCACCGCGGTCGTGCTGCACGATCACCTGGCGGCGGCCGGGAACGTACCGACCCTGGCAGGCGCCGGGCAGCGCGGTGAGCGGCGTCCTGGTCCCGTCGGTGTCGATCTCGACGAGCTGGATGCTGCCGAGGTCGTCCCACCCGGCCAGGATGCGGCCGGCGTCGTCGATGTCGAAGGCTCGCCAGGTCCGGACGTCGTACAGCCGGCTGACGACGGAGGCGATGGGGTCGGGGGCGATGGGGTCGGGGGCGGACGAGGGTGCGGTCGAGTCAGGGTGCATGGCGAGGAATCTACGCCGCCGACGGGTGGACCAGCTGATCCAGCCTGTCGAGTGAGCCCGCTGATCGAGCCCGCTGATCGAGCCCGCTGATCGAGCCTGTCGAGTGGACTCGTTGATCGAGCCTTTCGAGATCAAGGGGGTCTCGACGAGCCCGACCGTCGATGGGTGGGGTCTCGACGAGCCCGACCGTCGATGGGTGGGGTCTCGACAGGCTCGACCGTCGATGGGTGGGTCTCGACGAGCTCGACAGCAGGGGGACGGCCCGACCGCTTGGTCCGGTGGCCCGGCACGCGCCTAGGCTTGGAACGTGAGAGATGCGATGGGCGACCGGCTGTTCCGCGAGCCCGGGCTCGACTGGAAGCCGGTGTCACCACGGCTGGTCACCGAACGTCGGATCCCGGCGGCGGTCGTCGGCCTGATCGGGGTCGCCCTGGTGGCCGGCGCGGTGGTGCTGTCCTCACGCGGGTCGTCCTACCTGGGGCTGCTGATCCCCGGAGTCGTCGCTGTGGCCGTGGCGGGGCTGAACTGGTTCTGGCTGATCCCGCGGGTCGTGTCCTCCTGGAGGTACGCCGAGCGGGAACAAGACCTCCTGGTGACTCATGGCCGGCTGCGCCGGTCGCTGTCGGTGGTGCCGTACGGCCGCATGCAGGTCATCGAGGTGTCGGCCAACCTCATCGCCCAGCGACTCGGCATCGCCACCGTCAAGCTCGTCACCGCGTCGGCGTCGACCGATGCGACCATCCCTGGCCTGCCGGTCGAGGATGCACACGCCCTGCGTGACCGGCTCTCGGCCAAGGGCGAAGCCCTCTCGGCGGGGCTGTGAGCGTCGACGCCGCTGCCTTCGAGCCGACCGAACGCGCGCACGTCGACCTGCGTCGGCTCCATCCGCTGACGCCCCTGTTCAAGTCGTGGCGGCTGGTCGGGCTGGCGGGGGCGCTCGGATTCGGCGCGTTCCGCGACGACGCGTCCAAGCTCGTCTGGATCTGGCACGCCCTGCACGGGGACGCCGAGGTGGGCGTGATGATCCGGGCGTTCCTCGTCGTGGCCGCCGCTGCTGCCGTGTCGGTCGCGATCGGCTGGGTGGCCTGGCGGACCACCGGCTTCGCCATCGTCGCCGAGCGCGGCGAACCCGGCACGCTGCTCTACCAGCGCGGCATCATCAACCGGCAGCGCAGCCAGGTGCGGCTCAAACGCGTGCAGTCCGTCGACGTCAACCAGCCGTTCGTGCCGCGGCTGGTCGGGCTGGCCGCGGTCAAGCTCGACATGGCTGCCGGCGAAGGCGCGTCGGTCAACCTGGCCTACCTGGGACTGTCGGACGCGTGGACGCTGCGCGAAGAGATCCTGCGGCATACGTCGGTGAGCGCGGTAGCCGACTCGCAGACAGCCTCGGGTGAGCCGGCCGTTGTCGTACCGGACCAGGTCATCGGGCACGTCGACACCGGGCACCTGGTCAAGGCGAGCCTGCTCGACGGCGCCTGGGTCTGGCTGCTGCTGATCGGGTGGTTGGTGGCCGTGGTCGTGCTCGGGACACTCTTCGGATGGCAGGCCCTGGCGGCCGGTGCGGCCGGCATCATCCCGGTGTCGATCGCGATCCTGGTCCAGCTGCGCCAGCAGGTGACGACGATTCTGCGAGACGCCGACTTCACCGTGATGCGTACGCCGACCGGCATCCGGACCCGCGCCGGCCTCACCTCCACGACCAACCGGACGATCGATGTCGACCGCGTGCAGGCGCTGCGGGTGGAGCGGCCGCTGCTGTGGCGGCGGTTCGGCTGGGCCCGCGTGAGTGTCGACGTGGCCGGCGCCGACGAGGCGACGGGCGCTTCGTTGATGCCGGTGGCCGGCCACGCGGTCGCCGTCCGCCTCGCCAGCGACGTCGCCGGTGAGGCGATCGAGTCCGGCAGTGTCGTGGGGCCGGGCGAGCGGGCGCGGTTGTTGGACCCGTGGGCGTGGCGGTGGATCGGAGTGACGCTGCTCGACCACGGCGCGGTCAGCCGCACCGGGTGGTGGACGCGGACGGTGAGCTACGTCCCGTACGCGCGCGTGCAGAGCGTGTCGGTACGGCAAGGCTGGGTGCAACGTCGTCTCGGCCTCGCTACGGTGTGTCTCGACATGCCGAAGGGTGCCCGCCGCTGGCTCGGGCCGCACCGAGACGTCGGTGAGGCGGCCGAGCTCGTGGGGCGGCTCAGCGAGGCGGCAAGGCAACACCGGTTGGCCCGGGGACACGGGTCGGCGACGTCAAGGGGGAGCATCGATGAGTGGACGCCTCGACCACCCACGGAACTATGAGGCGGAGCAGCACCGCAAGCGCATGCTCCTGGGCGTGGCCCTGCTCGCCGTCTTGCTGGCCGTGATCGCGTACTTCGTGTTCCGCTCCGACGGTGAGGACAGCCGGGCGGAATACTGCGGGAAGCTCAAGTCGTTCAACACCAGCCTCGGGCTCGAGCAGACCCTGCGCGAAGCGAAGGCGCACCAGCTCGACGCGATCACCGCAGTGGCTCCGCGTTCGGTGACGACAGCGTGGACCGACGCATCGAAGCACGTGCTCATCAAGAATCCGACGAATCGGGATCTCACGACAGGTGAGGCGAAGTTCCTCAGCGACGTGAGTGTCATCGTCAAGGACGCGGCCGACCAGTGCGGGATGCAGCTCGCTGCCTGACCCGCTTCCTCTGTCGAGCGATCGCGGTTGGAACAATATTGCGGCCGAGGGCCCGGCTGGAGTGCAGGAACGTTCCAACCGCGGCGGAAATCCGCCGGTCAGAGCCAGCCGCTGAGCCGACCCATCGCGGTCACGGCCACCGCCGCGAGCAGGACCACCCGGATCGTCCGGCCGCCCGAATCCAGTGCGGGCCAGGACAGGTAGGCCAGCCACGAGACGAAGGCCGCGATCACGACCAGCGCCGGGATCGCCACGTACAGCGGCGCCATGAGGGCGACCAGCATCAGCACGAGCATCGTGGTCGGAACCACCAGCCTTGGGAGCTGGGACAGCCGGACCAGGGGCTGACGGCTGAGCTCGCTCAGCCGCTCGCGCGTCGGTGAGGCGGGCGGGGTCGTTGCGCTCCGCGGTTGCCGAGCGGGGTTGCCGGAGCGCTTGGGACGGGGGTTCGACACGGTGGCCATGGTAGTCGCGGCACGCTCCTGCACCGAAACGTCACGTGACGCGGTCCGGCCGGCCGCCGCCTTCGACTGGGAGGTTGTGCAGGTCAGCCCTGCCGTCGAACCTGCACAACGTCCCGGTAGGTGAGGGCCGGGGCTTGCGCCGGAGGACGAGACTTGAGGTATGTGGTTCCTGTTCATGGTCCCGTGTCCGACGCCTGACGGTCGGACCGCCCGTGACCTGTTCGACAAGCGGGTGCGGTGGATCTCACCGGAGATGCAGGCAAGCGCCCGCGCATACGGGTGCTCGTTCCATCAAGCCTGGTATGCCGACGACGACTCCGCGTTCTACGCGTTGGCGGAGTGGGAGTCATACGAGGGGGCGCACGAATTCTTCGTCGAGTGGAACATCACCAACGAACCCGGCGAGGTGGCGGTGCGACTGGTTGGCGAGGTAGGGCTCGTGCCGTTGGCCGCGGTCGGCGTACAACAGGGCCGTTGATCGGGTGATCGGGCTTGTCGAGATCGGGGGTCTCGACAAGCTCGACCGCCGGAGGGGTCTCGGCTACTTCACCTCGGACCGGAGCAGCAGCGCCAGACCGACCACGAGGGGCACGAGTAGCCAGATCGTGCCGGATACGCCGATGTTGGCCCACTGCTCCCCGGTTACGTCGCCGTTGAACAGCGCGCTCTGCGCGAAGTTGAAGTCGACCCACGGCTGCAGGTCATGGAACCAGGTCTGGAGCTCCGCCAGCAGTCCGAAGATCGTGGGGAACACGAGGGAGTAGACGAAGTACGACACGATCGCGCCGGCCGAGTTGCGGACCAGCACGCCGAGCATGAACCCGACCAGCATCCCCAGCACGTTGCCGATCACGATGTAGAGCAGGTCGGCCGCGGAGATGTCCCACACCAGGCCAGTGCCGGTGATCGCGGTGCCGACGACATTGCCGACAGCGCCCACGGCGAACGCCACGAGCATCGAGACCACGCCCACGCCCACCGCGGCCAGCGCCTTTGCCCACACCACCAGGCCGCGGCGCGGCACCATGGTGAAGGTCGACAGCCCGCTGCGTTGGCTCCACTCGCTGGTCACCGACAAGATCGCGATCATCGGCAGGATGACCGCCATCGGGAAGCCGATCGCCGCTGCGAACGTGCCGAACGTCAGCTCGTTGTCGGGAGCGAACAGGATCACGGCGCCAGTGGCCAGCACGGAGGCGATCACGATGCTCGCCATCAACCAGAATCCTGACCGGGTGTCGAACATCTTGCGCAGCTCGACCCAGATCACCCGGGTCAGGGGAATCCGCGGCCGCGCGTCGCGCGTCAGACGTGCTTCGGGTACGGCGATGGCGGTCATGCCACGGCTCCTTCTCGTTGTGTGTCGGCGGTGAGGTCGAGGAACATCTCCTCGAGCCCGGCGCCATCGGCGGGGCGCAACTCGACGAGGGCGACGCCGGCGGCGAGGGCGACCTTCCCGACCAGGTCGGGGTCGGCGTCGGTGCGAAGCGCGTCGTGGCCGGACACGACGGCGCTGATTCCGGAGGCCTCGAGCGCCCGGGCGAGGTCGCCGGCGTCGGCCGCGCGTACGTAGGTGCCGGCGGCCTGCAGCAGCTCGGCCTTGGTGCCCTGGGCCACGATGCGGCCGTTGCCGATCACCACGATGTCGTCGGCGATGACCTCGATCTCGTGAAGCAGGTGCGAGGACAGCAGGACCGTGCCGCCGCGGTTGGCGTAGTCGCGCAGCAGGTCACGCATCCATCGGATGCCGGCCGGGTCGAGCCCGTTGGCTGGTTCGTCGAGGATCAGCACCTGCGGGTCGCCGATGAGCGCCGCGGCGATGCCGAGCCGCTGCCGCATCCCGAGGGAGTAGTTGCGCACCCGGCGGCCGGCTTCGGTACGGGTCAGGCTGACCAGGTCGAGCATCTCGTCGACCCGTCGCGCCGGCAGGCCCATGGTGAGCTGAGCGAGCACCAGGATCTCGCGACCGGTCCGACCGGCGTGCTGCGCGGATGCGTCGAGGAGGACGCCGACGTCGCGGCCTGGGTTCGGCAGGTCGGTGAACCGCTGGCCGTCGATCGTCGCGGAGCCCGAGGAGGGCGGGGTCAGTCCGACCATGATGCGCATGGTGGTGGACTTGCCGGCGCCGTTGGGACCGAGGAACCCGGTCACGCGACCAGATCCTGCGGTGAAGCTGATGTCGTCGACGGCGGTGAAGCCGGCGTATTTCTTCGTGAGTGACTCGACCTTGATCATGTCCATCAGCGTGGCCGTCCGAGGGGGTCGCCCACATCGGGGAACCTGCTGAGCCGACCCGAACCTGACCCTGGTCTGCCCATCGGGGTCGTCTCGGGGTCCGGACCGGGGGTCTCGACAGGCCTCCACTGCCGGTGCCCGCTGATCGAGGACCGCTCCTGCCCGCTGATCGACGACTGGAGGTGCCCGCTGATCGAGCTTGTCGAGATCGAGGGGTCTCGACAAGCCTCCACTGCCGGTACCCGCTGAGCGAGGACCGCCCGTGCCCGCTGATCGAGCTTGCCGAGATCGAGGCAGTCTCCACAGGCTCGACCGCCGGTGCCCGCTGATCGAGGAGGTCTCGACAGGCTCGACCGTCGGACGTGGGCTCGACCGAAGGGGTCGGCAGGCGGTGGGGCACAATCACGGTCGTGTTGGTGATCTCGCGGTTCCGGTATGACGACGACCTGGTCGACCAGGCCACGTCGGAGCTCGGGACCTGTCTGGAAGCCCTCGGCCGCCAGACCGGCTTCGTGGACGGCTCGGTCGGCCGGGCTATGGACGAGCCGACGCTGTGGGTGCTGACGACGTCGTGGCGGGACGTGGGGTCCTACCGCCGGGCCCTGTCGTCATACGAGATCAAGGCCACCGTGGTGCCGCTGCTGTCGAACGCGGTCGACGAGCCATCGGCGTACGAAGTGATCGTGGGGGGCGGCGCCACCGAACCCAACCAGCCGCTGCCGCGCAGCACCTAGGGTGCTGACTCAGCTCTGCGCCTGGGCCTCTCCCGCCCCGGCAGCGCGACGGCGGCGCCACGCGAGCGGGGCGCGCCAGAGCCGGCCGACCAGGATCGTGGCGACGATCCAGAGCGCCCAGGCCAGCGGGGTCCAGGCGCCGCCGACGAACGTGCCCTGGCCGTCGGCATAGGTGTAGGTGACGCTGGACTGGACGAAGTCGAGGCCACCCCACGTGTACGTGCCCGTGACGTGGGGATCGGCAGTCGTCAGACCGTCGCCGAAGGCCACCGCCGCCTCGCGCAGCCACTCGGTGAAGAACAGCTGCGAGGTGAGCAGGAACGCCGCCGCCGCCCACCAGGACGGCCGGGGCTCGTCGCCGAAGTGCGCGGAGAGGTACTCGGTCGCCAACTGATGGCTGTTGCCGAGGCGGGCCAGCGCCGGACCGGTCCCCATGTCTGCGGCAGCCGTCAGCAGATTGTCACGGACCTCTCGGCGGGTCGCGATGCGGACTTTGCGAGGCAGGTCGTACAGCCGCTGGTCGAGGGCCCAGACCACCCGCTCGATGCGGAGCCGGTCCAGCCAGGTGACGGGGTGAGCCATGTCAGACTCCTTCGATCGGTTCGGGTGGGACGGGACGATCCAGGACCGCCCCGACGCTGTCGGCGAGAGACACCCAGCTGGCCTTGCCCGCAGCGAGTGCGGCGTAACCGTCGGGGGTCGGGCGGTAGTACTT
The DNA here is from genome assembly GCA_963750495.1 of uncultured Actinomycetota bacterium. Lineage (GTDB taxonomy): Bacteria > Actinomycetota > Actinomycetes > Propionibacteriales > Nocardioidaceae > JANLYC01. The sequence goes on along the minus strand of CAVVQV010000004.1, from coordinate 616,849 downwards.
GCGGGCCGGGCCGGAGCTCGAGGCCACCAGGCGTGCGCTGATGCGGCCTTCGCGCTCGAGGCGGGCCAGCGCCGGATAGACGGTGCCCTCCAGGACGTCGGTGAGGCCGATCTCGTGGAGCCGTCGTACGGCCTCGTAGCCGTAGGACTCCTCCTCGGCGAGGAGCTGGAGCAGCAGCAACGACAGCACTCCCTTGAGGAGCTGGGAGTCGTGTGCCGTGGCCATGAGACCAGAGTATGCCGAGTACCTTGTTAAGTCTAGTAGTTCATGAACATCGGACCATCCAAGAGATGAAGTCATGGCGGAGCAGGTCGCTGCTACGTTGGCGAAATGGGGGACTTCGCCTACGACGTGCGACCGCTCGACGAGTCCACGTGGCCGGCGTTCGCCGCTCTGGTGGAGGCCAACGGTGGCGTGTTCGGCGGCTGTTGGTGCATGGGCTTCCACCCGGAGGGTGTCGGCAAGGAGACCACGGCGGACGTCAACCGCGAGCGCAAGCTGAGCCGCGTGCGCGCGGGAACCGCCCGTGCCGCACTGGTCTTCCAGGGCGAGGACTGCCTGGGCTGGTGCCAGTTCGGCCCGCCGGACGAGCTGCCGCGGATCAAGAGCCGCGCCGCCTACGAGAAGGACCAGACCGACTCGCCAGACTGGCGGATCGCCTGCTGCTACGTGGGGAAGGGGCATCGGCGTCAGGGCGTGGCCGGCGCCGCGCTGGCCGGGGCGCTCGACCTGATCAGGTCCCTCGGCGGGGGCGTCGTCGAGGGCTATCCCGAGGCGGCCGACGCGGTAGCTGCCGGCTTTTTGTACAACGGGGCGCTGTCGACGTACGAGCAGCTGGGGTTCACCCGCGCACGGAAGATCGGCAAGCATCGCTGGGTCGTCACGACGGCGGTCCCGGCCCCGTCGGCGTGACCCGAGCCGCAAATCGGTGGACCCGGCCCGATAGGCTGCAGGCTGCTCCCTACATCGGGGAGTTGACCACCGACCACCAGCCGGATGGAGATCACCATGGCTACCTCTGTCGTTGACGCCGTCGTCAGTCTGTGCAAGCGCAGGGGGTTCGTCTTCCCCTGCGGCGAGATCTACGGGGGCACACGCTCCGCCTGGGACTACGGTCCCCTCGGCGTCGAGCTGAAGGAGAACATCAAGCGGCAGTGGTGGCGCTACATGGTCACCTCCCGCGACGACGTCGTCGGTCTCGACTCGTCGGTGATCCTGCCGACGAAGACGTGGGAGGCGTCGGGCCACCTCGCGACGTTCACCGACCCGCTGACCGAGTGCCAGAGCTGCCACAAGCGGTTCCGAGCCGACCACCTCCAGGAGGCGCAGGCCTCGAAGAAGGGCATCGACAACCCCGACGACGTGCTGCTGTCCGACATCGCCTGCCCCAACTGCGGGACGCGGGGTGCCTGGACCGAGCCGCGGCCGTTCAACGGGATGCTCAAGACCTACCTCGGTGTCATCGAGGACGAGTCGGGTCTGCACTACCTGCGGCCCGAGACCGCGCAGGGCATCTTCCTCAACTTCCTCAACGTGATGAACACCTCGCGCAAGAAGCCGCCGTTCGGGATCGCCCAGACAGGCAAGGCGTTCCGCAACGAGATCACGCCCGGCAACTTCATCTTCCGGACCCGAGAGTTCGAGCAGATGGAGATGGAGTTCTTCGTCGAGCCCGGCACCGACGAGGAGTGGCACCAGACCTGGATCGACCTGCGCACCGAGTGGTACGTCGGGCTGGGCATCAACCGCGACAACCTACGCCACCTCGAGCACCCCGAGGAGAAGCGCTCGCACTACTCGACCCGCACCGTCGACATCGAGTACCGCTTCAACCTGCCGGGCCGTGAGTTCGACGAGCTCGAGGGCATCGCCAACCGCACCGACTTCGACCTCAAGGCGCACAGTGCCGCGTCCGGTCAGGACCTGTCGTACTTCGACCAGGCGACCAACGAGCGCTGGACGCCGTACGTCATCGAACCCGCGGCCGGGCTGACGCGCTCGCTGATGGCCTTCCTCATCGACGCGTACGGCGAGGACGAGGCCCCCAATGCCAAGGGTGGCGTCGACAAGCGGGTGTTGCTGCGGCTCGACCCGCGGCTGGCTCCGGTCAAGGCTGCGGTGCTGCCGTTGTCGCGCAACGCCGACCTGTCGCCGAAGGCGCGCGACCTCGCTGCCGAGCTACGTCAAAGCTGGAACGTCGACTTCGACGACGCGGGTGCCATCGGGCGGCGCTACCGGCGGCAGGACGAGATCGGTACGCCGTTCTGCATCACCGTCGACTTCGACACGCTGGACGACAACGCCGTGACGATCCGCGAACGCGACACCATGAAGCAGGAGCGGGTGGCGCTCGACCAGGTTCGTGCCTACGTCGCCGAACGTCTCGTCGGCTGCTGACCAACCGAGTTGTCAGAAGTGCAGCGGGTGAGAGCCCTCTCTACTTCGGACAAGTCGGCAGAGAGAAGGGTTTCTGACATGCGTGCACCGAGGTTTGTTGCTGCGGTGGCCGTGGTGGCCCTGGCTGCTCTGGCCGGCTGCGGCGGCTCCGGGTCGGACAGTACGCCGACCCCCGGCTCGCCGGGGACGACAGCTGCCGACGGCTCGACCCTGCCGGGTACGACCCTCGAGCTCGGGGCGAAGGCAGTCGTGCCGTTCAAGGCTGACAAGAAGCACCGCAGCCAGATCAAGATCGCGGTCACCAAGGTCGCCAAGGGCAAGATGTCCGACCTCACCCGCTTCAAGCTCGGCAAGGCCGCGCGCAGCTCCCATGTCTACTACGTGTCGACGACGGTGAAGAACCTCGGCCCAGACACGCTGACGGGTGCCATGATCACCTTGTACGGCAAGGTTTCCGAGACGCTGGTGGTGCCACCGGTCAAGTTCGGGTCGACGTTCTCCAAGTGCAACCGAAGGCCGCTGCCGGCGAAGTTCGTGACGGGCAAGAGTGTGAACGGCTGCATGGTCATGCTGGCGCCCGACCACGGTGAGATGACCGAGGTGCAGTGGCGTCCGGCCAACGGCGAGCTGCCGATCTCATGGACCGTCACGTAGTCACGTCTCCCGCGCTCAAGCTCGGGACGCTCGAGGTCGATCCGCCCGTCGTACTGGCGCCGATGGCGGGGGTCACCAACGCGGCGTACCGCTCCTTGTGCCGGGAGCAGGGCGCGGGACTGTACGTCTGCGAGATGATCACCAGCCGCGGCCTCGTCGAACGGGACGAGGTGACCGAGTCGATGCTGGTGTTCGACCCGAACGAGTCGGTGCGGTCGGTCCAGCTGTACGGGGTCGACCCGTCGTACGTCTCGCGCGCGGCCACGATCCTCTGCGAGGAGTACGGCGTCTCGCACATCGACCTCAACTTCGGCTGTCCGGTGCCGAAGGTGACCCGCAAGGGTGGTGGCGCAGCGCTGCCGTGGAAGCGGCGGCTGCTGGCGGCGATCCTGGAGGCCACGGTGGCGGCGGCTGCGCCCTTCGGCGTGCCCGTCACGATGAAGACCCGCAAGGGCATCGACGCCGACCACGAGACGTATCTCGAGGCGGGTCGGATCGCGCAGGAGTCGGGTTGCGCCGCGATCGCCTTGCACGGCCGGACGGCTGACCAGCACTACAGCGGCTCGGCCGACTGGGCTGCGATCTCCGCGCTCGTCGAGCACGTCGACATCCCGGTGCTCGGAAACGGCGACATCTGGGAGGCGTCGGACGCGCTGCAGCTGATGGACGAGACAGGATGCGCCGGCGTGGTGGTGGGCCGGGGCTGCCTCGGGCGGCCGTGGCTGTTCCGCGACCTGGCGGCTGCGTTTGCGGGGGACCCGGCGCCGCCGTTGCCGACGCTGGGGGAGGTGGCGGCGATGATGCGCCGGCATGCCGAGCTGCTGGTGCACTACATGGGTGAGGAGCGCGGCTGCAAGGAGTTCCGCAAGCACATCGCGTGGTACCTCAAGGGGTTCCGGGCCGGGGGTGAGCTGCGGCAGTCCCTGGGGCTGGTCGACACGTTGGCCTCGCTCGACGGGTTGCTGAGCCGGCTCGACCCGACGGAGGAGTTCCCGGTGGCCGAGCTGGGCAGCCCACGGGGTCGGCAGGGCAGCCCGCGGCGGGTGGCGCTGCCGGAGGGGTGGTTGGCGCAGCGGGACGACCTGGTCATCGACGCGGCTGCCGAGATCGGCGTGTCCGGCGGCTGAGGCAAGCGGGTCCGGCGCGGCGTACTCGTCGGCCTTTGCCGTGGGTGGCCGGCGTACTCGTCGGGCTTTCCGGCGTACTCCGGCGGGGTTTGCCGTGGTGGCCGGGTGGCTGAGGCAAGTACCCAGTTCCCAAGGCGCGTTTGCCTAGTTCACAAGCCACCTGGCTTGTGAACTAGGCAAACGCGGAGGGCCAGAGCATCGCGTGCGGAACCACAGAAGCCGGTTTAGTTGTGACAAGGGTTTCACCGAGTGGCGTAACTCACGTCATGTTCACTCGTTGAATCGTTTGGTCGCCTGGGCTCCCCGGGCTGTCACGGAGGACGACATCTTGATACGCACCCGTCATCACCGCCCACGTCATGCCAGCACCCGGCAGGTCTGGGCCAGCGCCGCCGGACTCACCGCCCTGGTCGGGCTGGTCTTCGCCGGCATCATCCCAGGACCCGCCGACGCCTCCAACCCGAGCAGCGGCACGGTCTCCGACACCCAGACCAGCCAGACTTGGTCCGGCGGCCCGTTCGTCGCCCCTAACGTCACCGCGCAGGCCGGCGACCAGCCGATCTGCGACGTCCCTGACTCGTGTGACGACTACAGCCTCACCGTCAGCACCCCGGCGGGCTACGGCAGCACCCACAACCTGCAGGTCAAGGTCTCCTGGCCGCTGGCCGCCGCCGACTTCGACGTCTACCTGCTCGACCAGCAGGGCAACGTCGTCTCGACAGCCGCGTCCAGCGCCGACCCCGAGACGCTGGTGGTCCCGCCGAACTCCGGCACCTACACCGTGCGCGTCGTGCCGTTCGCCCCGCTCGGGCAGAGCTACTCCGCGACCGCGTCGATCGTGGCCAAGCCGACCAACCCGCCCCCGGGCACGTCGCCGGCACCCGGCTTCACCAACTACAAGGCCCCGTCCTCGTTCGCCGACGCCAACAACGCGGGCGAGCCGTCGATCGGCAACGACTGGAACACCGGCTCGGCGTTCTACCAGGCCTACACGTCGACCTACAAGGTCGACTTCAGCGACTCGGTGTCGCCGGCAACGGCCAGCTGGCAGGACGTCTCCGCCAGTGCTGCGAAGGGCTGCCCCTCCGGCAGCACGACCAGCCTCGACCCGATCCTGTACACCGACCACGAGACCGGCCGGACGTTCGAGTCGCAACTGTCCGGCGTCGACTCGCTGACCTGCTTCACCGACGACGGCGGCACCACGTGGCTGCCGAGCCAGGGCGGCGGCATCCCGAGCGGCGTCGACCACCAGACCCTCGGCGGTGGCCACTACTCCGCGTCCGGCATCGGCGGCACGCCGCTCTACCCGAACGCGGTCTACTACTGCAGCCAGGACATCGCCACGGCGTTCTGCGCCCTCTCGCGCGACGGCGGTATGACATTCGGGGCAGGCGTCCCGGTCTACAGCCTCCTCGACTGTGGTGGCCTGCACGGACACGTCAAGGTCGCGCCGGACGGCACGGCATACCTGCCCAACAAGGGTTGCGGTGACACGGCCGCCCTCGTCGTGTCGAAGGACAACGGCACGACCTGGACCGTCAACCACGTCACCGGCAGCACGCCCGGCGACTCCGACCCGTCGGTCGGGATCGGCTCCAACGGCACGGTCTACTTCGGTTACGTCGGCGCCGACGGTGCGCCTGGTGTTGCAACGAGCACCGACCAGGGCAGCACCTGGAAGTACTCCCAGCAGGTCGGCACGGAGTTCGGCATCCAGAACGCCGTGTTCCCGGCGATGGTGGCCGGTGACGACGACCGCGCCGCGTTCGCCTTCCTCGGCACGCCGACGGGCGGCAACTACCAGGACGAGGCGAACTTCGACGGGATCTGGCACCTCTACGTCAGCTACACCTACGACGGCGGCCAGACCTGGGTCACGAGCGACGCCACGCCCAGCGACCCGGTGCAACGCGGTTCGATCTGCACCGGTGGCACGACCTGCGGCGACGACCGTAACCTGCTCGACTTCATGGACGTCACCATCGATGACCACGGTCGGGTCGAGGTCGGGTACGCCGACGGGTGCATCAACGCCTGCGTGACCAGCTCGGACCCGGCCGACAACGGACGTGACGCGTACGCCACGATCGCGCGGCAGTCCTCGCAGCGGACGCTGTTCGCGGCGTACGACCCGGCAGCCAATCTGCGGTTCGCGTCGACGTCGGTCACGTCGAGCAAGAAGTCCCTCACCGAAACGGTCAAGGTCGTCAACGACGGAGGCAAGGTGGCCAGGAACGTGCGAGTCCGGGTGCTCGACGGCAGCACCGTCGTCGGCACCACGGCGGCGGTCACCCTGCAGCCCGGGAAGAGCGTGACGCAGTCGGTGACGTGGTCGGCGAAAAAAGGCACGCATTCCATTACCGCGATCATCGACCCGACGAACGCGATCACCGAGTCCAACGAGAACGACAACAAGGCGGTCACCTCGTTCCGTCTGCGCTGACCGTACGACTTCGCACCCCGACGTCGGGTCCGGGCACGTCCCCGGGCCCGACGTCGTGCGATCTCCCTCCACCCGACCTGGCCCGCCTGATGCGGACCACCTGACAGGAGCACCCCGTGAAGACCCGATCCCTGGCCGCCCTGACCAGCGCCGTCGTCCTGACGCTGGGACTCGCCCTCGGAGTCGCCGGTTGCGGTAGCTCGTCCTCGACCGAGGCCGATGCCGAGACCACCAGCAGCGACACCGGCTCGGGAGAGGGCCTCGACCGGGCCGCCGACGAGGGCACCTGCAGTGACGAGGCGACGCCGCTGGACCAGGCGGCGTACGGCGAGACGTTCCCGACCGAGTGGCCGTTCCCGCCGGAGACGGTGGTGTACGGGTTCGAGGACCGCGGCAGCTCCGGGTCCATCGTCACGGCGATCACGACCGCGCCGTTCCACGACGTGCTCGACTTCATGAACCACGACGTCGTGTCAGCGGGTTTCGAGATCGAGCAGGGTGAGACCGAGGAGCACGACGCCGAGGCCGAGTGGCGCGGGACCGACTTCCACGGTCGGTGGGCCATCCGGGAGTCCAGCACCTGCCCGGGCGAGACCGTGATCCAGGTGCTGGCCGGCCAGAACTGACCACCCTTTGGTACGGAGCGGACGGCGGGGGAGCGCCGCGCTGCGGATGGGTGCGGGCCGGCTCGGGGGGGACTTTGGGTGGGACTCTCGGTTGGACCTGGGTGGGACCTGGGTGGGACCTGGGTGGGACCTGGGTGGGACCCTGTGGGGCAAGCCGGGCATTCGGCGCCGCATGCTCGGAGGAGCGCCTACGCTTCTTAAGTGCTGCAGACCTTCCTGACGACCGGTGTTCCGCTGCTCGCCGGGATGCTGCTGGTCGCTTCCCTGGCGCGGCGCGGTGACACCATGGCGATGGTCGCCATGCTCTTTCTGACGTTCGTCTGGCTGCGGGTCGACAAGCGCTTCGAGGGTCCCCACGTGATCCGCTTCAACCAGGACCACGGACTCGTCCTCAGCGATCTGGTCGGCCTGCTCATCCTGTTCGGCGCTGCCGGGACCTGGTGGTACGCGCGGCGGCGGGGACGGCGTTCCGGGCAGGACGTGTCCGAGGAGTCGGTCGTCGGCGGTTGACCCGGCGGCATACTCCCGATCGGTCGGGCCCCGGTTTTGGGGGAACGGCGGTGGGGGCCGAGGTTGGAGAGGCAAGTACCCAGTGCCAGAGGTGGATTTGCCTAGTTCACCAGCCACCTGGCTTGTGAACTAGGCAAACGCGGAGGGCCAGGGGGCAGGAAGGGCAGTAAGGTCATGCGCGATGGACACCGCCCGCCCGCCGTACGCCGCATCGGACGTCGAGCGCTTTCTCCCCGAGCCGAGTGAGTCCGTCCGTACGCCGTTCGAGCGCGACCGCGCGCGTATCGTGCACTCCGCCGGGCTGCGCCGGCTGGCGGCCAAGACCCAGGTCGTGGGCCCGTCGACCGACGACTTCACCCGCAACCGCCTCACCCACACGCTCGAGGTCGCGCAGGTCGGCCGCGACGTCGCCGTGGCGCTGGGCTGCGACCCTGACCTCGTCGAGGCCGCCTGCCTCGCCCACGACCTGGGCCACCCGCCCTTCGGTCACAACGGTGAGCGGACGCTGGCTGAGCTGTCCTTCGACATCGGGGGGTTCGAGGGCAACGCGCAGACGTTCCGGCTGCTGACCAGGCTGGAGTCCAAGACGTTCCGCCCGGACGGCCCGGACGGCCGGCCCGGCCAGAGCCTCGGCCTGAACCTCACCCGCGGCGTGCTCGACGCCGCCACCAAGTACCCCTGGCCCCTCGAGGACGCACCCGTCCCCGCCGGCCGGCACGCGGACGGCCTGCCACGGGAGGGACGCAAGTTCGGGGTCTACGACGATGACCGGCCGCTGTTCGACTGGATGCGCGGCGATGCCCCGAGCCGCAGGACGTGCATCGAGGCCCAGATCATGGACCTCGCCGACGACATCGCCTACAGCGTCCACGACGTCGAGGACGGCATCGTGGCGGGCCGTATCGACCTGGCCACCCTGGCCGACCCCGGACTGCGCGCCGAGGTCTGGGACACCGTGCAGGACTGGTACGCACCGGCCACCACGACCGACGAGCTCGAGGAGGCTTTCGGCCGGCTGACCAGCCTCGGCCCGTGGCCGCAGGCGCCCTACGACGGGAGCCGCCGGCACCTCGCCGGGCTCAAGAACCTCACCAGCCGACTCATCAACCGCTTCTGCAGCGACGTCCAGCAGGCGGTCGAGCTGTCCGGCCTCGAGCGACCGATCGTCCGGTACTCCGGCCGGATCATGGTCCCCTGGGAGGTAGCCACCGAGATCGCGCTCCTCAAGGGGATCGCCGCCCACCTGGTCATGAAGGCCGACGACCGGGTCGCCGCGCTCAACCACCAGCGCACCCTGATCGCTGAGCTGGTCGAGGCGATCTGGACCGGTGCACCGGAGACACTCGAGCCGATGTTCCGGGACGACTTCGCCGACGCCACCGACGAAGCGGCCCGCCGTCGCGTCGTCATCGACCAGGTCGCGTCGCTGACCGACCTCAGTGCTGTGGACAGGCATCGGGCCCTGACCACGGGTGCGTAGACTCGCGACGTGGCAGGCCGGATCAGGGAGGACGACATCGCGCAGGTGCGCGAGCGCGCCCGGATCGACGAGGTGATCTCGTCACACGTGACCCTCAAGAACGCCGGCTCCGGATCGATGAAGGGCCTGTGTCCGTTCCACGACGAGAAGACCCCGTCGTTCAACGTCAACGTCTCGCGCGGGTTCTTCCACTGCTTCGGCTGTGGCGAGGGCGGAGACGTCCTCACGTTCGTCCAGAAGGTCGAGGGCGTCGGGTTCAGCGAGGCCGTCGAGCGGCTCGCCGACCGCTACGGCGTCCAGCTCCGGTACGTCGACGAGGGTGTCACCGGGGCCCGGAGAGACCAGGGCCAGCGCGGCCAGCGGGTCCGCCTGATCGAGGCGCACAAAATGGCGGCGGCCTTCTACGCCGAGCAGCTCGGCACCCCCGACGCGTTGCCCGGCCGGCAGTTCCTGTCCGAGCGCGGCTTCGACAAGGACGCCGCCGACCTGTTCGGGATCGGCTTCGCGCCACGCGGCGGTGAGGCGTTGCTGGGCCACCTGCGGGGTCGTGGCTTCTCCGACGACGAGCTGTCAACCGCCGGACTGGTCGCGCAGGGCAACCGCGGGCCGTATGACCGGTTCCGTGGTCGGCTGCTGTGGCCGATCCGTGAGCTGTCCGGTGACGTGGTCGGCTTCGGCGCCCGCCGCATCTTCGACGACGACCGGGTCGAGGCGAAGTACCTCAACACGCCTGAGACGTCCATCTACAAGAAGAGTCAGCTGCTGTACGGCGTCGACCTGGCCCGCAAGGAGATCGCACGCAGCAGCCAGGCCGTCGTCGTCGAGGGCTACACCGACGTGATGGCCTGCCACCTGGCCGGTGTGCAGACCGCGGTCGCCACTTGCGGCACTGCCTTCGGCGAGGACCACACGCGCATCCTGCGGCGGCTGTTGCTCGACCACGACGAGTTCCGGGGCGAGGTCATCTTCACCTTCGACGGCGACGAGGCCGGGCAGAAGGCCGCCCTGCGCGCGTTCCAGGGCGACCAACAGTTCGTCGGGCAGACCTACGTCGCCATCGAGCCCGAAGGTCGTGACCCCTGCGACCTGCGGTTGGCCGAGGGTGATGCTGCGGTCCGCGAGCTCGTCGCCCGGCGGGTTCCGCTGTACCGCTTCGTGCTCAGCAACGTCATCTCCAAGTACGACCTCGACCGCGCGGACTCCCGCGTCGACGCCACCCGCGAGGCGGCGAGGCTGGTGGCCGCGATCCGTGACCGGTCGAAGGTCGAGGCGTTCATCCGCGAGCTCGCCGGCATGCTGGGCGTCGAGATCGACGGAGTGCGGGCCGAGGTCAAGCGAGCGGCCGGGCGAGCGGCTTCCGGCGGGACCGGCCGGGCCGCACCTGGTCAGCCGGCAGCGTCAGCCGTGCCGCCGGAGTCGGCCGCAGCGGCAGGGCGCGCCACCGCCGCTGACGTACCCGACCCGCGGGAGCGGCGGTTCTCGATCGAGCGCGACGTGCTCAAGCTGGCCCTCCAGCACCCGAAGGTCGCCGCCACCTCGTGGGACGACATCGAGGTCGACGACTTCGTGCACCCGTACTACCGCCAGGTGTTCGAGGTCGTCGTGGCCCAGGGCGGCCCCGAGGCTTCGGGGCCTGACGCTCTGCTCGAAACCTTGGCACCACCGCTCACGAGCCTGGTGTCCGCCTTGTCCGTCGAACCGCTGCACGTCAACGGTGACATCGACGAGACCGTCGTGTCGGCGTACGTCGTTCGTCTGCGAGAGCTGACCGCGTTGCGCCGCATCGAGCGGGTGAAGTCCACGCTCCAGCGGATGAACCCGGTGACCCAGACGGCGGACTACAACCGCATGTTCGGAGAGCTGGTGGCCCTCGAGAGTCACCGCAGATCCCTTCGTGAGCAAGCTATTGGGACCGGTATCTGACACATTCCGGATGACATACGGGACGACTCGCCCTCGTTTGCGAAAACCACATGCGCGCGCTGCCGGGGCGCAGCAGACTGACCCCCATGGCAGGGCCAGTAGTGGCCACACAGGGGACTCCAAGGGGAGCCGTCGTTGCCGCGCGCCTTCCGCGGCAACGCGACGCCGAGTCGCCGGACTCGGTCCGCCTGTACCTGCGTGAGATCGGCCGCATCCCGTTGCTCACCGCAGCCGACGAGGTCCGACTGTCGCAGGCCATCGAGGTGGGAGTCCTGGCGGCCGAGGCGCTCCAGGCCAATGCTGACCTCGATTGGGAGACGCGTTTCGACCTCGCGTACCTCGCAGATGCCGGCGACCAGGCCAAGTCCACTCTGGTCCGGTCGAACCTGCGGCTCGTGGTCGCGGTCGCCAAGCGGTACGGCTCTCCCGGCATCGGCCTGCTCGACCTGATCCAGGAAGGCAACATCGGGTTGATCCGCGCGGTCGAGAAGTTCGACTACCGGCGCGGCTACAAGTTCTCCACCTACGCGACCTGGTGGATCCGGCAGGCGATCTCGCGTGGCATCGCCGACCAGGGCCGGACGATCCGCATACCCGTGCACGTGGTCGAGGCGATGCATCGCGCGATGCGGGTGCAACGAGCGCTGTTCCAGCGGCTGGGGCGCAACCCGTCGATGGATGAGCTGGCCGAGCATCTCGAGTGCACGCCTGACCGCACCCGTGAGCTGCTCAAGCTGGCCGACGAGCCGATGTCGCTCGACATCTCGGTGGGGGAGGGCGACTCGGGCCAGCTTGCCGACCTGATCGTCGACGACAGCTCCTCGATGCCGGTCGACGAGGTGGGCATGCTCATGCTGCACAGCGATGTCGAGCGGCTGCTCACCATGGTGTCGACGCGCGAACGGAAGGTCCTGCGGTTGCGCTTCGGCCTCGAGGGCGGTCGTACGCACACCCTCGAGGAGGTCGGTCGCGTGCTGGGTGTCACCCGGGAACGCGCCCGGCAGATCGAGGCCAAGGCGCTCGCGCGGATTCGGCTGACCCAGGGCCTGGAGAACTTCCGCGACTACCTGCACTGACCATGACGAGTGCCCAACACACATACCCAGATACCCAGTGGCCGTAGCGCGTTTGCCTAGTGCACAAGCCAGCTGGCTTGTGAACTAGGCAAACGTGCGGCCAGGACTGCAGGGCTGCCTTGGGGACATTGCGTCCGGGGGCGTTGCCCTGCCGTTCCACGCCGGTTGGACGGACGGCGTTTCACCGGGGCTGGGAGGATGGCGGCATGCCTTCCAGTCGTCGCCGTAGCCGGCTGCCCGCCGCCACCCGTGAGCAGCTCGTTCTCGAAGCCGGTGAACGCCCACTCGCGTGGGCCACCGACCGGGAGGGACGCTGGTACGTCGGCACCGACCGCGCCTTGCACCTCGCCACCGACGAGGGGTTCCGCCGTCTCGGTTGGGAGCAGGTCGAGCGCGCCGACTGGCAGCAAGAGGACGGCCGCCTCGCGGTGGTCGAAGTGAGCTCCTGGGGCGAGCCGGAGCCCCGCACCGTGATCGAGGTCGATGATGCCGGCCAGCTGCTCGAGCTGCTCCGCGAGCGGGTCACCAAGAGCGTGGTCGCGACGATGTATGCCCGCGTCCGCGGAAAGGCCGGGCTCAGCGTGGTCGGCCGGCGTTCGCCCGGTCGGACAGGGTCCGATCGTCTGGTCCTACCTGCTCTCGGCGGGCCTGGACCCCGACGACCCCGAGGTGACCGCCGTCGCCGAGCGGACGCTGACCGAGGCGCAACGCGAGCTGTCCGGGCCTCTAACTCGTCGTTGACAGGCTGTCCGCCCGCGAGCACCGTGGGTAGTGAGGGGTCACAACCGGATCCCGCCACCTGGAGGCGCGCCGTGGCAGCTGTGATTGTCGAGAGGGGTCGGCCCGCCCGCACCGGTATGCGGGCCGGTATCGAGGATGTCCGGCGCCGTAGCGCACTCATCGTTGCGACCCATGACTACCAGGATCCGGGGTTGCGCCAGCTGCGTGCGCCGGCTCGAGATGCCGAGGCCCTTGCGGGCGTGCTCGGAGACCCGGAGATCGGCGCGTTCGATATCACGACGGTCATCAACGAGCCCGCGCATGCGATCACCCGTTCGATGGAACGCTTCTTCTCGGAGCGAAGCGTCGATGACCTGCTCCTCGTGCACTACTCCGGTCACGGAGTCAAGGACGAGAGCGGTGACCTCTACTTCGCTGCTACGGACACCGAACTGGAGTACCTAGCGGCCACGGCGGTCCCCTCCGAGTTCGTCAACCGGCTCATGAATCGCACCCGCGCGCGTCGCGTCGTGCTGCTGTTGGACTGCTGCTACGCGGGTGCCTTCGAGCGAGGGCTCAGCTCTCGCGGAGACAGCGCTCTCCAGCTCGAGGAGCGGTTGAGTGGCCGCGGCCGCGCCGTGATCACGGCTTCCACGGCGATGGAGTATGCCTTCGAAGGCCAGGACCTCACCGACTCGCCCGAGGGAGCGCCGTCCGTATTCACGAGTGCGGTCGTCGAGGGGCTCTCGAGCGGTGACGCCGATCAGGACCAGGACGGCATGATCAGCCTGGACGAACTGTATGAGTACGTCTACGGCGCGGTCCGGCGCGTCACGCCGAACCAGACCCCGAGCAAGTGGTCGCTCGGCATCCAGGGGGAGTTGTATCTCGCTCGGCGGAGCCGTCCGATCACGATCCCGTCGGACCTGCCCCAAGACCTCCTGGATGCGATGGAGAGCTCGTTCGCCTCGGTCAGGTCCGGCGCCGTTCGTGAGCTCGATCGGCTGCTTCGCGGTCGCCACGCAGGCCTCTCCCTGGCAGCACGGCATGGGCTCGAGCAACTCAGCGGGAGACGACAGCCGGTCCGTCGCCGCAGCGGCGTCCGCGGCGTTGGCGACCTTTTCAGCACCGCCTCGTCTCAGCCTGGGCGCTACAGCGGTCGCCGACGCGGAGGAGAAGGACGCTCCTCCGCCGGAGGAGGACCTGCATGCTCGGCCCGAGAAGGACCTGCATGCTCCGCCCGAGAACGACCTGCATGCTCCGCCCGAGAACGACCTGCCGGCGCCGCCGGAGGAGGACCTGCCGGCTCCGCCGGAGGAGGACCTGCCGCTCCGCCTGAGGAGGACCTGCCGACGCCCTCCCCGTGGCCGCGGCTGCCTCACTCGAAGGGGGCTGATCGTGGCAGGCTCGGCAGCCGCGGTCGTCGCCATCGTGGCCATCGTCCTCGCCGCTCGTGGACCGCGGGGGACGGTCCTCGACTCCGCCTGCCACGAGCAGGTGCCCAGCTGGCGGGTTGCCGACAGTCAGCTCGTCGTGGCGACCGGTGACCCGTGCCAGCAGCAAGCTCCAGGTGGTCGATGTCTGGACCGACCAGGTCATCAGCCGCTCTCGACACCCGGGCAGGCTACGAAGCCCACGCTGTCGCCGGATCGCACGACGATCATCTACCTGACGGGCACGGATCGAAGACCAGGGTGGCGCACCGCATCGGGGTCGATGGCAGCCGTGACCAGCGACTGTTCCCCCCGGACTCCGCGTGCGCATACTCGACGAGGCCGGCGTGGAGGTCGGATGGACAGGAGCTTGCCGTCATCTGCAACGACCAGTTGTGGACAGCTGGCGTCAGACGGGTCGGACCTCATGTCCGTACTCGGTCGAAATGCCAGCGGCGGGGTCCTTCGCGGGGTCGCCGACCTGGGCGTGGCTGGACGGCCGGGAGGTCATCGTCTTCGAATGGACGATCCGTGGGGACGGCCCCGTGAATCTGTACTGGGTCGACCCCGCCAATCCGACAGAGCCCACTCCGATCACGGACTAGCGGCGGAGCAAGTTTCGAGCCTGACTGGAGCAACGCAGGGTTGCTCTTCCAGTGGAACCAGGAGCGCACCCAGGAGCAGGGTGGCGCGCCCTTCGTCCTGAAGTCACTCGACGGCTCCCCGAAGGCAATCGGAATCCTGGGAGCGCAGAACGTGGCGTGGTCGCCCATCCGGTGAGCAGATCGCCTATGTGCGCCTGCGCGATCAATCGCTGATCGTGGCGGATCCGGACGGGACGAATCGTCACCAGTTCCCGGGCCTCGCGCAGGTGCAGTCACTCGCGTGGGGCAGTCGGTGACCGGCTTCGATCGGGTGCCGCGGCTGCGACGAACGCGTCGAGGATCTGTTGCTGCTGATCGGCCGTCGCGGCCGAGAGTTCCAGGGTCTGCCCGTTCATGGTCAACTTCAGACTCTGGGTTGATCCCGTCGACGCGCCGCCACGACCGAGCCAGGAGCGGAGCACCGACACGACCTGTCCCACCAGCTCGACTGAACTCTTGAGAGCCACGAGGACCGCTCCCACGGCCGCGGGATCCAATCCCTTGCTGCCCTCGGGTGCGTCGCCGCGCGAGATGCGGGACACGGAGTCGACATCGAGCGTCAATAAGTCCTGGCGCAGCGTGTCGGTGAGCATGTCCAGGCGCTCCGCGTCAGCGTCCTGCTCGAACAGTTCGATCTGCAACTCGATCGTCATGACCGTCTCCCCGGACCGCGCTCGTCGGGGCCAAGCGACGACCGAGCCCCGGTCTTCTGCCTTACGAGTCTAGGCTCGCCCGCAACAAGTGGGGAGGCGAGTTTCGTCGTACGCCGGGAGGCTTGCTAACCTGTGCGGGCGCAATCCCGCGTAGCTCAATTGGCAGAGCAGCCGGCTGTTAACCGGCAGGTTATTGGTTCGAGTCCAATCGCGGGAGCCAGCTTCACACACACCCGCCTAAGGCGCGACTCCGGCGTAGATCACCGAGTCGCCGGCGACCAGAGGAGAGGCCGCCGCATCGTCGTAGCGAAGCATCGCACCGTTGCGCAGTACCGCCAGCACCGGAATCGTCAGCGCCGCGGGATTCTTGCCGATCTCGTCGGCGCTGACCACACGCTGGGTGAGGTCGAGACCCTGGCCGAACGACAGCAGGTCCTCGACCACGTCGACGGTCTCGGGGTTGTCGCAGGCGAGCCCGAGCAGCCGACCGGTCGTCTCCGACGACACGATCACCGAACCCGCACCGCTCTGGCGCATCAGCTCGGCGTTCTGCGCTTCCCGGGCGGACGCGATGACCGACGCGTGCGCGTTCAGCCGTCGCACCGTCAACGTCGCGAGCACCGCGCTGTCGTCGCGGTCGAGCGCCACGATGACCACGCGCGCGCGGGTGACGAGCGCACGTTGCAGATCGTCCTCGCTGGTGGCGCTGCCCTGGACGGCCGTATGGCCCGAGACGGTAGCGGCGTCCACAGACGCCCGATCCGTGTCGACCACGACGATCTGGTTGGCGGGGGTCCCGCGCAGCTCCAGGGCGCGCGCGGCGTTGCGTCCTTTGGTGCCGAACCCGAGCACCACGATGTGGTCATGCATGCGTTTCCTCCATCGAGCGACACGGAACTCATAGCGTGACTGCCGGGTCAGGGCATTGAGTGTCGTACCCACCAGCAGGACCACGAACGCCACCCGCATCGGGGTGACGACCAGTGCGTTGACCAGTCGCGCGCGGTCGGTGATCGGGATGATGTCGCCGTAGCCGGTGGTCGTCAGGGTGACCGTCGTGTAGTACAACGCGTCGATCACCGAGACGTTGCCGTCGTGCGCATCGGTGTAGCCGCCTCGCTCGAGCAGCACGATGACCCAGTTCACGAGCACAATGCCCAGAGCGAGGCCAGCACGGATGAGCACGGCGACGAACGGGTGGCGGTCCCGGGACTGATCCGGCAGCCGGACGGGTGCGAGCGGCTCGGGCACACCCTGATGGTAGCGGGAGGGCTACGGCAATAGCCCGTTTCGACTCTTGACGGCCCCGTGACCGTCCCCTATTGTCTCCCGCAAGACGGAACTTAGTATCCACCATGCGGAAGTATGGGTTAGGGGCTCCACCATGTCATCAAGCACTTCGCCGTCCCCCGCGGCCTCCCGCCAGCGACGAGTCAAGCACCCCGTCGATGAAGTTCTGCCACCCCAGAAGCTTGCGATCTACGGCACTCAGCACGTCCTTGCGTTCTACGCCGGCGCCGTGATCGTCCCCATCCTCCTCGCGGGAGCCATCGGCCTGAGCGACGAACAACTCATCCACCTGATCAATGCCGACCTGTTCACCTGCGGCATCGCGTCGATCATCCAGTCCGTCGGCTTCTGGAAGGTCGGCGTCCGGCTGCCCCTGCTCCAGGGCGTGACATTCACCGCCGTCGCACCGATGATCGCCATCGGCAGCGCAGCCGGTGGGGGCAAGGAGGGCCTGGTCACGATCTACGGATCGGTCATCGTCGCCGGCATCTTCACGTTCTTCATGGCGCCGTACTTCGGCCGGATGATCCGCTTCTTCCCGCCGGTCGTGACCGGCTCCGTGATCGCGATCATCGGCATCTCGTTGCTGCCCGTTGCCATCAACGATGCCGTGGGGTTCGGGGATCCCGTCAAGAAGGACTTCTTCTACGCGATCGGAACGCTTGCCCTGATCGTCATCATCCAGCGGGTCTTCAAGGGCTTCATGGCGACGATCGCCGTGTTGGCCGGCCTGGTGCTGGGTACGGCGGCTGCGTTCATCTTCGAGGGCAAGGACTACGCGAGCTTCAGCAGCGTGGGGTCGAGCGACTGGGTCGGCGTGACCACCCCGTTCTTCTTCGGCGCTCCGAAGTTCGCGATCACGGCGATCATCTCGATGATCGTCGTCATGCTGATCACCGCCGTCGAGACCACCGGTGACGTGTTCGCCACCGGTGAGATCGTGGAGAAGAAGGTTGGAGCAGAGGACGTCTCCGCCGCGCTGCGCGCGGACGGGCTGGCGACCACCCTGGGTGGCGTGCTGAACTCCTTCCCCTACACCTGTTTCGCCGAGAACGTCGGGCTGGTTCGACTCACCGGGGTCAAGAGCCGGTGGGTGGTGGCCACCGCCGGTGCGATCATGATGGTCATCGGTGTGATCCCCAAGGCCGGCGCCGTCGCGGCGAGCATTCCGCACTCCGTGCTGGGCGGGGCTGCCATCGCGATGTTCGCCACGGTCGCCGTGGTGGGCTTCCAGGTGCTCGGTCGCGTCGACTTCAACGACCACCGCAACGTCGTCATCGTGGCGACGAGCGTCGGGCTGGCCATGCTGGTGACGATGAAGCCCACGTTGTACACCGTGGTCCCTGGTGGCCGCTGGAGTGAGATGTTCTTCAACAGCGGCATCACGCTCGGCTCCATCACGGCGATCCTGCTCAATCTCGTCTTCTTCCACGTGGGCAAGAGCTTCGGACCAGCTGTTGCCGGCGCCCCCGGGACCGGCGTCATCCGTCTCGACCAGGTGAACAAGATGAGCCAGGACGAGTTCGCGAACACCTTCCAGGGGCTGTTCCAGGGCTCACGGTGGGCCGTCGACGGCGCATACGCGCAACGCCCGTTCGCCGACACGCGGGCACTACGGGCCGCGATGCAGGACGCCCTGTTCTCCGGAGACCCGGATCAGCGGGACACCCTGCTGTCCTCGTTCCCGAACCTCGGTGCCGACCAGCTCGAGCGCGAGGAGTCCACCAGGGACCAGTCGGTGCTCGGTCTCGACCGACTCAACGACGAGGACTATGACGAGTTCGCGGATCTCAACGCCGCCTATCAAGACAAGTTCGGGTTCCCACTGATCATCTCGGTGCGCGATCTGGTCAAGCGTCACGAGGTGCTCGAACACGGGTGGGACCGGATGGATCACTCGATTCACCAGGAGCGGGCCACCGCTCTGATCGAGGTCGGCAAGATCGTCAACCACCGGTTCGACGACCTCGTGGCCGACGCCAACCCGATCCATTCGGCTCGCACCAACAGGTTCGACCAGTTGAGCCCGTGACCTCACGTGATTCGGTCGGTCGACCGGGTAGCCGAAGTCGGAGGACGGCCAGGCCAGTACGGGACAAGGAGCGCAGCGGTGGACATCGACGAGTTCAACAGGCTCACCGACGACGCCGCCGGCGCACTCCTCACGTCCTGCCTGGCTGTCCCTCGCTGGGTCGACGAGGTGTTGAGCGGCCGGCCGTACGCCACGGCACCAGCGCTGGTTGTGGCGGCAGGGGAGCGGGCGGCGACCCTCACGGCCGACGAGGTCGAGGCTGCCCTCGCGCGACACCCTCGGATCGGCGAACGGGCAGGCGCCGGGCATGACGCCGAGTTCTCGGAGCGCGAGCAGTCCGGCGTCGACCGTGACGACGCCGACCTGACGGCCACCATGGCCCTCGGCAACGTCGAGTACGAGCGGCGTTTCGGCCGGGTGTTCCTGATCCGGGCGGCGGGCCGGTCGGCGGAGGAGATACTGGCCGAGCTGCGTCGCCGGCTGGCGAACGCGCCGTCGAAGGAGGTGGGGGAGGTGGTCCGCGAACTTGGTGAGATCGCGGTCCTCCGGCTCGGCCAGCTGGTCACCGAATCGGCAGTGGTAGGGAAGGACGGCAATGCGTGAGCGATCATCCGCGGCTCACGAACCCTTCCGCATTCTGCATCTACAGAGGAAGTTAGACGTATGAGCATCGTTTTGGGACAGAACCAGTACGGCAAGGCCGAGAACCGCCTCGTTCGGATCTACCGCGACAGCGACCGGCACGAGATCAAGGACCTCAACGTCTCGACCTCGCTGCGCGGTGACTTCGGTGACGCCCATCTGGCCGGCGACCAGGCCAAGGTCCTGCCGACCGACACCCAGAAGCAGACCGTCTACGCCTACGCGAAGGAGAAGGGGGTCGGCGAGATCGAGGAGTTCGCGCTCGAGCTGGCCCGCCACTTCGTCAACGACACCGATCCCGTCGTAGGGGCCAAGATCGACGTCGAGGAGTTCTCCTGGGAGCGGATCGCCGTCAACGGTGCCGAGCACGACCACAGCTGGGTGCGCATGGGGCAGGAGACCCGCACGACTGCCGTGACGGTCGACGGCAAGGGCGGTGCGGAGTACGTCGTGTCCGGGTTGAAGGACCTCGTGCTGCTGAAGTCGACCGGCTCGGAGTTCCACGGGTTCCTCAAGGACAAGTACACGACCCTGGTCCCGACGCACGACCGGATCATGTCGACCTCGCTGGTCGCCCGTTGGCGGTACGTCGGCACCGACGTGGACTTCGGGAAGACCTACACGAGCATCCGACAGCTGTTGCTCGAGCAGTTCGCCGAGGTGCACAGCTTGGCCCTGCAGCAGACGCTGTACGAGATGGGTCGCTCTGTGCTCGAGGCCCACGACAGCGTCGCGGAGATCAAGTTCTCCGCGCCGAACAAGCACCACTACGTCTACGACCTGTCCCCGTTCGGGCTGGACAACCCCAACGAGGTCTTCCAGGTCGGGGACCGGCCCTACGGCCTCATCGAGGCCACCGTCGAGCGCGACGACGCGCCGCCCGCCGGGCTGGCCTGGGACACCGTCCCGGGCTTCTGCTGACCTGTCCCCGCAGCGAGATTGAGGAGACGCGATGGAATTCCTGCAGCCCAGCACGATGGCTGAGGCGCTGAGTGCCAGGGCCGAACACCCCGGGGCGATCCCGATCGTCGGGGGCACCGACGTGATGGTCGAGATGAACTTCGACAAGCACCGGCCACCGGCCCTGCTCGACCTGACCCGGGTCGGTGAGCTCGCCGAGTGGGACATGGTCGACGGCAAGGTCCGGCTCGGGGCCGGTGTGTCCTACACCCGCGTCATCACCGAGCTGGGCGACCGGTTGCCCGGGCTCGCCATGGCGTCCCGCACGGTCGGTTCGCCGCAGATCCGCAACCGAGGGACCGTGGGCGGCAACCTCGGCGCTGCCTCGCCCGCCGGGGACTCCCACCCGGCGCTGCTGGCGGCCGAAGCCGAGATCGAGCTGACGTCGCTCGACGGGACGCGCGTCGTGCGAGCCGAGGACTTCTACCTCGGCGTGAAGCGGCATGCCGGTCGTCCGGACGAGCTGATCACCGCCATCTTCATCACCCCACCGTCCGGACCTCAGCAGTTCAGCAAGATCGGCACCCGCAACGCGATGGTGATCTCGGTGGCGGCCTTCGGACTCGCCCTGCATCCCGACCGCAAGGTCGTGCGGACCGGACTCGGGTCGGTGGCCCCGACACCGCGCCGGGCCACCGCTGCCGAGGACTTCCTCAGCGGTGAGCTCGAGAGCGCCGGCCTGTGGGAGTCGCGGGCAGCGATCCCGGAGTCCGTGGTCACCGAGTTCGGCGACCTGGTCAGCAGTGCCGGTACGCCGATCGACGACGTCCGGGGCACCGCGGCGTACCGGTTGCATGCTCTGAAGGTGATGGCCATGCGCGCACTGACGTGGGCCTGGAACGACTACAGCAGCACCAAGGAGGCGTGACATGCGCATCACGACGACGGTCAACGGCCAGGGGCACAAGGTCGACGACGTGTGGGAGGGCGAGAGCCTGCTCTACATGCTCCGAGAGCGGATGGGTCTGCCCGGCTCGAAGAACGCCTGCGAGCAGGGTGAGTGCGGGTCCTGCACGGTCTACCTCGACGGCGTGACCGCCTGCGCCTGCCTGGTGGCCGCCGGACAGGCGGAGGGACGCGACATCGTCACCGTCGAGGGGCTGGCAGACGAGAACGGGCTGCACCCGGTGCAGCAGGCGTTCCTCGAGAAGGGCGCGGTCCAGTGCGGCTTCTGCACGCCGGGGCTGCTGGTGCAGACCCATGACCTGCTCCAGCGCGTCGAGTCGCCGTCCGACCCGGAGATCCGGGAGGCGTTGGCCGGCAATCTGTGCCGTTGCACCGGCTACGAGAAGATCCTCGACGCCGTCCGGTTGGCCGCCGAGCGGACGGCCGGGAGCCCGGCATGAGCCCCGACAGCGGCTCGAACAAGGTCGTCATCGACCGCTGTCACGTGGCGACCGTCGACGGCGCCAAGACGGAGTACACCTCCGGCCACGTGGTGATCGAGGGCAACCGCATCACGGCGGTGGGAGAGGGCCGGGGTCCTGAGGGACTCGAGGGCGCCCGGTACGTCGACGGGACCGGCTGCCTGCTGACGCCCGGACTCGTCAACACCCACCACCACCTCTACCAGTGGACCACGCGCGGGCATGCCGTGGACGGCACGTTGTTCGAGTGGCTGACCACCCTCTACCCGGTGTGGGGAAACATCGACGAGGACATCGTGCGCACCTCAGCGACCGGCGCGCTCGGCTGGCTGGCGCGCACCGGGTGCACGACGAGCACCGACCACCACTACGTGTTCCCGCACGAC
The DNA here is from genome assembly GCA_963750495.1 of uncultured Actinomycetota bacterium. GTDB lineage: Bacteria > Actinomycetota > Actinomycetes > Propionibacteriales > Nocardioidaceae > JANLYC01. The sequence goes on along the minus strand of CAVVQV010000004.1, from coordinate 594,483 downwards.
GGTGGTGACCTGCTCGGGGCCGAGATCGACGCGGCCCGCACCATCGGCCTGCGCTTCCACCCCACGCGGGGGTCGATGGACCTCGGCAAGAGCAAGGGCGGACTGCCACCGGACCATGTCGTGGAGGACATCGACGCGATCCTGGCCGCGACCGAGACCGCGATCGACACCCATCACGACACGTCGTTCGACTCCATGCTGCGCATCGGGGTGGCTCCGTGCTCGCCGTTCTCGGTGACCGGAGACCTGCTCAAGCTGGCCGCCGAGCTGGCGCGGGCCAAGGGCGTCCGGCTGCACACGCACCTGTGCGAGACGCTCGACGAGGAGGACTACTGCCGCGAGCACTTCAACAGCACGCCGGTGGAGTACATGGAGAGCGTGGGGTGGCTCGGACCCGACGTCTGGTACGCCCATGCCGTCCACCTCGACGACGCCTCCATCGCGAAGATGGCCGCCACCGGCACCAGCGCTGCCCACTGCCCGTCGTCGAACGCTCGCCTCGGCTCCGGTATCGCCCGGGCGCGGGACATGCGGGACGCCGGCGTCGCCGTGGGGCTGGGCGTGGACGGAGCCGCCTCCAACGAGGCCTGCGCGCTGCTCGAGGAGGTACGCCACGCCGTTCTCTTCGCACGGGCCAGAGGTGGTCCGCGCGAGCTGACCGTCCGGGACGCTCTCGATATGGGCACGATGGGCGGCGCGGCCGTCCTCGGTCGGCAGGACGAGATCGGCTCCCTTGAGGTCGGCAAGCTCGCCGACATCGCGTTGTGGCGGCTCGACACCCTCCCGCACATCGACATCGCCGACCCGGTCGCGGCTCTTGTCCTGGGCAGCCAGCCACCGCTGGAGCTGCTGCTCGTGAACGGCGCACCCGTCGTCGAGCGCGACGAGCTGGTCAACGTCGACGAGGACTCCGTCGCCCAAGAAGTCCGGCAGGCAGCCACCCGCCTTCTCTCCAAAGCAGGAGCACTGTGATGAGCAAGCTGAGCAGCATGTCCACGCCCACCGAGGCGACGCCGCGCACCCCGACCGGCGCGCCGGGTCGGCTCGAGAACGACGCGACCGGAGGCATCGGCGACAATCCGCTGCGGCCAGACGGCACGCTCAAGGTCACTGGAGAGTTCGCGTACAGCAGCGACCTCTGGATGGATGACATGCTCTGGGGTGTCACGCTGCGCAGCCCGCACCCCTTCGCACGCATCCGCGCCATCAACATCGGGGAGGCGCTGGCGACGCCGGGGGTCTTCGCGGTGCTCACCGCGGACGACGTGCCCGGCAAGAACGTGTACGGCCTCGAACTCTCCGACCAGCCGGTTCTCGCCAAGGACATCGTGCGCTACCAGGGCGAGGCCATCGCCCTGGTGGCTGCCGACCATCCAGAGATCGCTCGCCAGGCCGCGAAGAAGATCCGGGTCGACTTCGAGGTGTGGGAGCCCGTGACCGACGCTCGCGAGGCCCTCGGCCATCCGAACTGGAACCGGCTGCACGACGACCCGGCGGAGTCGACCGAGATGAGCCGCTCGGCGGCGCCGATCCACCCCAAGGGCAACCTCGTACGCCACCTGAAGATCCGGAAGGGCGACCCGGAGGCCGCTGCCGACATCGTGATCGAGAACCACTACTCGGTGGGCATGCAGGACCAGGCGTTCCTCGGACCGGAGTCAGGACTCGCCGTCCCGGACGGGCTGGGCGGCGTCGACCTCTATGTCGCGACCCAGTGGCTGCACGTCGACCAGCGCCAGCTCTGTACGGCGCTCGGACTCGGCCCCGATGAGGTGCGGCTTTCGCTGGCCGGCGTCGGGGGCGCCTTCGGTGGACGCGAGGACCTGTCGATGCACGTGCACGGCTGCATGCTGGCGCTGCACACCGGCAAGCCGATCAAGATGGTTTACAACCGCGAGGAGTCGTTCTTCGGCCACGTGCACCGCCACCCGGTCGAGATGCGTTACGAGCACGGCGTCAACAAGGACGGCAAGCTCGTCTTCGTCAACTGCGACCTCTACTTCGACGGCGGCGCCTACGCGTCGAGCACCCCGGCCGTCGTCGGCAACGGCGGCACGATGGGCATCGGCCCGTACGTCGTACCGAACGTGCAGGTCGACGCGTACGGCGTCTACACCAACAACCCGCCGTGCGGTGCGATGCGTGGCTTCGGGTCGGTGCAGACGGCGTTCGCGTACGAGGCCCAGATGGACCTGCTGGCCGTCGAACTGGGGATGGACCCGGTCGACTTACGCAAGCTCAACGCGATGAAGGAAGGCGAGATCACGCCCCACGGTCAGGTCATCGACAGCCCGGCCCCGGTGGCCGAGCTGCTCGACCGGCTGCGGGCGCTCCCGTTGCCGCCGGAGCGCGACAGCAACGGCGGTCACGACCTGCGCATGCTCCCCGGTGGCGTGGCGAACTCCACGCACGGCGAGGGCGTCAAGCGCGGGGTCGGGTACGCCGTGACGTACAAGAACGTCGCCTTCTCCGAGGGCTTCGACGACTACTCGACCGCGCGGGTCCAGCTCGAGGTGGCTGGTGACCGGCCGGTCGCCGTCGTGCACACCGCCGCGGCCGAGGTCGGCCAGGGACTGATCACGATCGAGCAGCAGATCTGTCGCACCGAGCTCGGCGTCGACAACGTGATCGTGCACCCGATCAACACCGACGTCGGCTCCGGCGGCTCGACCTCGGCGTCCCGTCAGACCTACATGACCGGCGGCGCCGTCAAGCTGGCGTGCGAGGCAGTCCGCGACCGCCTCATCACGATCGCCAGCGAGAAGTCGGACTCACCGCTCGGCGACGACGTCACGCTGTCAGGCGGCAATCTCGTGTCTGCCTCCGGTGCGGTGCTGATGTCGATCGTGGACGCGCTCGGTGACGAGGTGATCAACGAGACCCGCGAGCACCACCACCGGCCGACCGAGGAGATCGACGAGGAGACCGGCCAGGGCTTCGCCCACGTGCAGTACTCGTTCTCGGCCCATCGGGCCGTCGTCGACGTCGACGTCGACCTCGGGCTGCTCAAGGTGGTGGAGCTGGCCTGCACCCAGGACGTCGGAAAGGCGCTCAACCCCGATGCGGTCGTCGGGCAGATCCAGGGCGGCAGCACCCAGGGCATGGGCCTGGCGATCATGGAGGAGATCGTGGTGCGGGACGGGAAGATCAAGAACCCGTCGTTCACCGACTACCTGATTCCCACCATCCTCGACACCCCACCGATGCCGATCGAGGTGCTGGAGTACGCCGACCCGCACGCGCCGTACGGACTGCGCGGTGTCGGTGAGGCGCCGACGATCTCGTCGGGACCCGCCGTGGCTGCTGCGATCCGGCAGGCGACGGGACTGGCACTCACCCGGGTCCCCGTCCGTCCGGAGCACATCACGGGGACGTGACGACGTGAGGCTAGACGCCGGCGACGAAGCCGTCGCGCAGCTGCTTGGCGGTGGCCTGCAGCGCCTGTGCCATCGCCTCGGTCTGGTCGGCGGTCACCCGGCTGACCGGACCCGAGACAGACACGGCGGCCCGGAACGGGAGGCCGTTGATCGGCGCGGCGACGCAGCGCACGCCCTGCTCCTGCTCTTCGTCGTCGACGGCGTACCCGCGTGCTCGGATCTCGACCATGGAGGCAAGCAGGGCGTCCGGGGTGCTCAGCGTGTGTTCGGTGCGGGCCGGCATCCCGGTGCGTGCGACGATCGCGACGACATCCTCGTCGGACAGCATCGACAAGATGGCCTTGCCCACGCCCGTGCAGTGCAACATCACGGCGTGGCCGACCTCGGTGAACATCCGCATGGACTTCGTCGACGGCACCTGGGCGACGTAGACCGCGGAGTCGCCGTCGAGCATCGCCATGTTCGTGGTCTCCCCGAACTCGTCGACGAGCCGGCTCAGGCGCGGTTCGGCCCAGGACCCGAGCATCTTGCTCGCGACGTCGCCGAGCCGAATCATCCGGGGGCCCAGTGCGTAGCGGCGGGAGGGTTCCTGCCGGACGTAGCCCTGGTTGACGAGGGACCGCATCAGGCGGTGGATGGTGGGCATCGGGAGCTCGGAGCGCGTGGCCAGCTCCGAGAGGGTCAGGGTGCCGCCGGCGTCGGCGAGATGCTCGAGCAGGCTGAACGCCCGGTCCACCGACTGCACGCGCTCGGTCGCCATCGAACCTCCGTTGGGTGGAGTAGTCATTCCGTTGGACGGAACGATCCCAGAATACGACGTGGTGCCCGCCCGCGGCGCCCCCGGGTCACGGTGTGAACTTGACGACGCCCTACACCGCTCCTAGGATTCCGTAAAACAGAATAGTTCTTCCACGATATGGAAATAATGGAGAGGTAGGGCGCCATGACCCACCAGCTGCGCTACGCGGTGAACTGCTCGCTGCTGTTCACCGAGGTCGCGCTGCTCGAGCGTCCTGCAGCGGCCAAGGCGGCCGGTTTCGACGCGGTGGAGTTCTGGTGGCCGTGGCCAGACGAGCCGGTTCCGGCGGACGCCGAGGTGGACGCCTTCGTGCGAGCGGTGCGCGACGCGGGGGTGCAGCTGATCGGCCTCAACTTCTTCGCCGCCCAGCTGACCGGTCCCGACTGTGGCGTGCTCTCGATCCCCGCTCGGTCCGCGGAGTTCACCGACAACATCGACGTCACGGTGGCCATCGGCGAGCAGCTGGGGGTCGGCGCGTTCAACGCCCTGTACGGCAACCGGGTCGATGACGCCTCCCCGGAGGAGCAGGACGAGGTCGGAGCGGCAAACCTCGCCCGGGCGGCGGCTGCGGCCGGGGCGATCGGGGCCACCGTCCTCGTCGAGCCGGTCAGCGGGCCCAAGCCCTACCCGCTGCGCACCGCCACCGACGTGGTCCAGGTCCTCGACCGGGTCCGCGCCCTCGGCGCCACCAACGTCGGACTGTTGTTCGACGTGTTCCACCTCGCCAACAATGGCGACGACGTGGACGCGGCCATCGCGGCGTACGCCGACCAGGTGGCCCATGTCCAGATCGCCGATGCACCCGGCCGCGGCGAGCCGGGCAGCGGCGAGCTCGACCTCGACCGCTACCTCGCCCAGCTCGAGGCGGCCGGCTACACCGGCTGGGTCGCGCTCGAGTACAACCCGACCACCACCACGACGGACAGCCTCGGCTGGCTCACCCCCGAGCGGCGTTCCAGCGCCGCCTCTGCGTGACCGGCCGGCATCGACGAAGGAGACATCATGACCACCATTGCATTCATCGGCCTCGGCATCATGGGCGGACCGATGGCCGCCAACCTGGTGAAGGCGGGCCATGACGTCGTGGGCTACAACCTGCACCCGGAGCCCGTCGAGAGGCTCGTTGCGGCCGGCGGCCGAGGTGCCGGCAGCGTGGCCGAGGCGGTCGCAGGCGCCGACGTCGTCATCACGATGGTGCCCGACTCGGCCGACGTCGAGTCGGTCGCGCTTGGCGAGGACGGCATCTACGCACACGCGAAGCCCGGCACCATCCACCTCGACATGAGCTCGATCCGCCCCGACGTCGCAGCCCACGTCGCCGAGCAGGCGCGCGAGCGCGGACTCCGGGCGCTCGACGCCCCCGTCAGCGGGGGAGAGGCGGGGGCGATCGAGGCCAATCTGTCGATCATGGTCGGCGGCGAGGCCGACGACTTCGAGGAGGTCAAGCCGATCCTCGAGGCGGTCGGCAAGACCGTGGTCCATGTCGGGCCCAGCGGTTCCGGTCAGACCGTCAAGGCCGCCAACCAGCTGATCGTCGCCGGCACGATCGAGCTCGTCGCCGAGGCGATCGTCTTCCTCGAGGCCTACGGGGTCGACACCGAGGCCGCCGTAGCCGTGCTCGCCGGCGGCCTGGCCGGCAACCGCATCCTCGACCGCAAGGCCGCGTCCATGCTTCGGCGTGAGTTCGAGCCCGGCTTCCGGATCGACCTGCACCACAAGGACATGGGCATCGTGACCGCGTCTGCTCGCGAGAAGGGCGTCGTGATCCCGCTCGGTGCCGTCGTGGCCCAGCTGATCGCGTCGCTGCGTGCCCAGGGTCATGGCGGCCTCGACCACTCGGCACTGCTGAAGGTCGTCGAGCAGCTGTCCGGGCGTTCCGGCGACAAGGACTCCTGATGGCGCGCATGAAGGCCGCTGACGCGGCGGTCAAGATCCTCGAGCTCGAAGGCGCCACCCAGGCCTTCGGCCTGCCCGGGGCCGCGATCAATCCGTTCTACGCCGCGATGCGACGGCACGGCGGCATCGCGCACGTGCTCGCCCGGCACGTCGAGGGCGCCTCGCACATGGCCGAGGGCTACACCCGCGCCAAGGCCGGGAACATCGGCATCTGCATCGGTACGTCCGGGCCGGCCGGCACCGACATGATCACGGGCCTGTACTCCGCGATCGCCGACTCGATCCCGATCCTGGCCATCACCGGCCAGGCGCCGGTCGCCCGGCTGCACAAGGAGGACTTCCAGGCAGTCGACATCGCCTCGATCGCGGCACCGGTCACCAAGTGGGCCACCACCGTGCTCGAGCCGGCGCAGATCCCGGGCGCGTTCCAGCAGGCGTTCCACCTGATGCGCTCGGGGCGTCCCGGTCCCGTGCTCCTCGACCTCCCGTTCGACGTGCAGATGGCCGAGATCGACTTCGACCCCGACACCTACGAGCCGCTCCCGGTGTACAAGCCGAAGGCGAGCCGGGCCCAGATGGAGAAGGTGCTGGCGATGCTCGCGGCCGCAGAACGGCCGCTGATCGTCGCCGGTGGCGGCATCGTCAACGCCGACGCCGCCGACCTGCTGGTCGAGTTCGCCGAGATCACCGGCGTCCCCGTCGTGCCGACATTGATGGGCTGGGGCGTCCTGCCGGACGACCACGAGCTGATGGCCGGGATGGTCGGGCTGCAGACGTCCCACCGCTACGGCAACGCCACGATGCTCGCGTCGGACTTCGTGCTCGGCATCGGCAACCGGTTCGCCAACCGGCACACGGGCGGCATCGACACCTACACCGAGGGCCGCACGTTCGTGCACATCGACATCGAGCCCACCCAGATCGGGCGGGTGTTCGCGCCGGACTACGCGGTCGTGTCCGACGCCGGCGCCGCGCTCGAACTGCTCGTCGAGGTGGGCCGCGAGCACGCCGCGGCGCTGCGGCTGCCCGACCGGGGCGTCTGGGCCAAGGACTGTGCCCAGCGCAAGCAGACACTCCAGCGGCGTACCCACTTCGACAACGTGCCGATCAAGCCGCAGCGGGTCTACGAGGAGATGAACCGCGCCTTCGGTCGCGACACCCGCTACGTCAGCACGATCGGGCTCTCCCAGATCGCCGGTGCGCAGTTCCTGCACGTCTACCACCCGCGGCACTGGATCAACTGCGGCCAGGCGGGACCGCTCGGCTGGACGATCCCGGCCACGCTGGGTGTCTGCGTCGCCGACCCGGACGCGACCGTGGTCGCGCTGTCGGGCGACTACGACTTCCAGTTCATGATCGAGGAGCTCGCCGTCGGTGCCCAGTTCCAGATCCCGTACATCCACGTCGTCGTCAACAACGCCTACCTCGGGCTGATCCGGCAGGCGCAGCGGGGGTTCGAGATGGACTTCCACGTGCAGCTGTCGTTCGAGAACGTCAACGCACCCGAGCTCGGCGGGTACGGCGTCGACCACGTGAAGGTGGCCGAAGGCCTTGGCTGCAAGGCGATCCGCGTGTTCGAGCCCGACCAGCTCGCGCCGGCATTCGAAGAGGCGAAGAAGATCATGGCCGACCTGCGGGTGCCCGTCGTGGTCGAGGTGATCCTCGAACGGGTCACGAACATCTCGATGGGCACCGAGCTCGACAACGTCACCGAGTTCGAGGAGCTGGCGATCTCAGCCGACGACGCCCCCACGGCCATCTCCATGCTGGACTGAGGACGAGCCCGTGCGGGTGGTCATCGCTCCCGACAAGTTCAAGGGCTCGCTCACTGCCGCCGAGGTTGCTGCGGCAGTGGCGGACGGGCTGGCCCGGGTGCGTCCCGACGTCGACGTCGTCGCTCGTCCGGTGGCCGACGGTGGCGACGGCACGGTCGACGCCGTCGTGTCGGTCGGGTTCGAACGGGTAGCCCTCGACTCGGTCGGTCCGACCGGGCGGCCGGTCACGACGTCGTACGCCGTCTCCGGCATGCGTGCGGTCGTCGAGCTCGCGGCGGTGGTCGGCCTCGACCTGCTGCCCGGCAGAGCGCCCGACCCGTTGGGCAGTTCCACCTACGGCCTGGGACTGGTCATCGCGCACGCCATCGAGCACGGGGCACGCGAGATCGTGCTCGGGGTCGGGGGCAGCGCGTCGACTGACGGCGGCGCCGGGATGGTGCAGGCGCTGGGCGCGGACGCCCGCGACGCGGCCGGACAGCCGCTGGTGCGCGGGGGTGGGGCGCTCGTCGACGTGGCCGGCCTCGACCTCGACGCGCTGCGTCGACGGGTCGGGAGCACCCGGTTCGTCGTTGCCAGTGACGTCGACAACCCGTTGCTGGGGAGTCGGGGTGCGGCCGCGGTCTTCGGTCCGCAGAAGGGTGCCGGCCCGGACGAGGTGGTGACGCTCGAACGCGGGCTCCGGCAGTGGTCGGAGGTGGTCGGCGCCGCGACCGGTTCGGACTGCGCCGAAACACCCGGTGCAGGCGCCGCCGGCGGGACGGCGTACGCCGCCCTGGCACTGCTCGATGCCGAGCTGCGGCCGGGGATCGGCCTGCTGCTCGACCTCGTCGGGTTCTCCGACGCACTGGCCGGAGCCGACCTGGTGATCACGGGGGAGGGGTCGCTCGACGAGCAGTCGCTGGCCGGCAAGGCGCCGGTCGGCGTCTCCGCGGCCGCCGCGGCAGCGGGCATCCCCGTCGTCGCCGTGGCCGGCCGCTGCCTGCTCGACGACGCGACCCTGGCCGCCCACGACATCGCCACGGCCTACCCGTTGACGGACCTCGAGAGCGACGTCGAGGTGAGCATGCGCGAAGCGGCGACCCTGCTCCGTCGGGTCGGCGAGCGTATTGCGGCAGAGTGGCTCACATGAGCGATGAAGGTGTCGACCGGGCCGACCGGGCCGATCTGGTGATGCGCGGCGGCCAGGTGCTGGTCGGCGACCGGTTCGAGTCCCGCAGTGTCGCGGTGACGGACGGCCGCGTCGTCTCGGTGGGGCCGCTCGACGCGACCATCGACGCGGGGGAGGAGGTCGTTCTCGCCGCTGACGAGGTGCTGATCCCCGGTCTCGTCGACACCCATGTGCACGTCAACGAGCCCGGTCGCACCGAGTGGGAGGGTTTCGAGACAGCGACCCGAGCGGCCGCAGCCGGGGGAGTCACCACCATCCTCGACATGCCGCTGAACTCGATCCCGGCCACGCTCGACGCCGAGTCGCTGCGCGTGAAGCAGCAGGCGGCCGCCGGTCAGTGTCACGTCGACGTCGGCTTCTGGGGTGGGGCGGTGCCGGCCAACCTGGGGCAGCTCCGGACGCTGTACGAAGCCGGGGTGTTCGGGTTCAAGTGCTTTCTGCTGGACTCCGGAGTGCCGGAGTTCCCGCCGCTGCTCGGCGACCAGCTCGACCAGGCGATGGCGGAGATCGCGGACTTCGACGGCCTGCTGATCGTCCATGCCGAGGACGGGGCCGTCATCGAGGCCGCCCCACCGCCGGCCGGAGCTGACTACGCGCGGTTCCTCGGCTCCCGGCCCAAGCAGTCCGAGAACGTCGCCATCGACCACGTCATCAACGCCGCCCGGCAGACCGGTTGCCGGGCGCACATCGTTCACCTGTCCAGCGCCGAGGCGGTGCCCCGGCTCAGCGCCGCGCGGGCCGACGGGGTCCGGATCACCGTCGAGACCTGCCCGCACTACCTGACGCTGGACGCCGAGTCGGTGCCGGCCGGGCAGACGCAGTACAAGTGCTGCCCACCGGTGCGCGAGTCCGGCAACCGCGACGCCCTGTGGACCGCGCTGGCCGAGGGCGTGATCGACGTGGTCGTGTCGGACCATTCGCCGTCGACCATCGACCTCAAGTGCCTCGATACCGGGGACTTCGGCACGGCGTGGGGCGGTGTCTCGTCGCTCCAGCTCGGGCTTCCCCTCGTCTGGACCGAGGCGGCACGGCGCGGCCATGACCTGACTGAGGTGCTGCGGTGGATGTCGAGCGGGACCAGTGGGCTCGTCGGCCTCCCCGAGCGCGGCCGGATCGCCGAGGGATCGCCGGCCGACCTCGTGGTGCTCGCGCCCGACGAGACGTTCGTGGTCGACCCCGCCACGCTCTACCATCGCAACGCGATCAGCCCGTACGCCGGACTCGAGCTCCGTGGGGTTGTCCGGCGGACGTACCTGCGTGGCAGGCAGGTCACCGGCCAGCAACCCCGCGGCGCCCTCATCGAACGAGAAGGAACCTGACATGGCAGATTTCACCGAGCTGACAGACCTGGCCTCCCGGGCGCTTGCCGGAAGCGTGGTGTGCGCCAACGACGAGCTGTTCGCCGAGCGGGAGAACCTCATCCTGCCGACTGCTCCCACCCACGCTGTCGAGGACTTCGGCCACAAGGGCAAGGTGTATGACGGCTGGGAGACCCGCCGGCGCCGCGAGGCCGGACACGACTGGGCGATCGTACGACTGGGCGTGGCCGGGGTCGTGCACGGCGTGGTGGTCGACACGTCGTACTTCAAGGGCAACTACCCGCCCGAGATCTCTGTCGAAGGCGCCTCCATCGAGGGGTACCCCAGTCCGGCCGAGCTCGAGGCAGCCACCTGGGTGGCCCTTGTCGAGAAGTCGGCCGCCCAGGGACACACGCAGAACAGCTACGAGGTGTCGAACCGGGGACGGTGGACGCACGTGCGGCTGTCGATCTACCCCGACGGCGGCGTCGCGCGGTTCCGGGTGCACGGGGTCGCGCTGCCCGACCCGCGGTTCCTCGACGGCACCATCGACCTGGCGGCTGCCGAGAACGGCGGTCGGTTGGTCGAGACGTCCGACGCGTTCTACTCCTCGCCGGCGAACATCATCCAGCCTGGCCGGGCCCGGATCATGGGGGAGGGGTGGGAGAACGCCCGCCGCCGTGGCGGTGGCAACGACTTCGCGGTCTTCGCCCTGGCCGCCAAGGGGATGCCCCGCGACCTCGAGATCGACACGTCGTACTTCGTCGGCAACGCGCCGGGCTGGGTCCGGGTGGCCGCCGCCGATGAGACCGCGGGCTCGCTCGACGACGAGGGCTCGTGGTGGGATGTCGTCCCGCGGGTCCGCGTGCAGCCGGACACCCGGCATCGCTTCCTGGCCGCTGACCGCCGGCCGGCTACCCACCTGCGTCTGGACGTCTATCCCGACGGCGGGCTGACCCGGCTGCGCTGCCGCGGCGAGATCGAGCCGGCCGCGCTGGCGGACCTCGGGCAGCGGTGGTGGGACCTGCTCACCGACGAGCACCGGTCCGTGATCGGAGCCTTCCCGCTCTAGCGGGGGTGTCCCTACTCGGCGGGATGACGTCGGGTTTCGCTCAGACGGGCTCTCCTGGCCCCACCGTCATGCCGATGACAGGACGAGCAGGCTCTCGCCTAGTCTCACTGAGATGTGTCCTGCCCCCGAGTCCTCGATAGTGCTCCTCGCGGACCATGTCACGTTGGTGCCACAGGTCGGCGAGATGCGTTGGAGAGAGTGGGGTGATGGCGAGACAGCTCTCGCCGAGTGGATCGACGTGACCGCTCGTGAGAACGGTCGTGAAGACCTGCCGGTGACTCTGGTCGCACTAGATGCGTCCGGGCGGGCGGTCGGCGCTGTAGGCCTCGGAGCAGCAGATGCCGCGCTTACTGACGAGGAACGGCGCTTCCGCACGCCTTGGCTCCTGGGGCTCGTGGTTCATCGTGGCTGTCGACATCAGGGCATTGGACGTCGCTTGGTCGCTGCGTTGGAGAATCTGACGAGGGAGCGAGGCTTCGCCGACGTCTGGGTGGCCACGGGAGACGATGCTGTGGGCTTCTATCAGCGTTGCGGTTGGGCCGTGCAGGAGAACCTCGTACTGACGAAGGGTGGTTGGACTAACCACGTATTATCCCAGCACTTGGCCCAGTCGTGCTCGACCAGCCCACGCTGATTGTGCGCGGTCGTACCGCGTTCGGGATCGGGGCGAATGGGAGCACCCGTCACTGGCTGTATCCCCTGCCCGTGTCGTCTTCGGGGGCCAAGCAGCTTGTCCGAAGAAGAGAGTCGTGCTCAGCGAGATCAGGTGGGCTAACCGGGTCGGGGTTTGAAGCGTTGGTGGCGGATCGGTCTTCGTTGCGGATCGATGCGTGTCGGTGGGATGACTTCGGTGATCCCATCAGGAGCGAGGATCAGGTCCCATTCGCCCTGGTGGATCAGGTGGTGGTGGAAGGAACACAACAAGCAGCCGTTGTCGATGTCAGTCGCTCCGCCCTCGCTCCACGGGATGCGGTGGTGTGCCTCAGTCCAGGCCGGTGGGCGTTCGCAGCCGGGGAACACGCAGCCTTGGTCACGAGTTGCCAGAGTGAGGCGCTGGTAGCGGTCGAAGAGGCGGCGGCTGGTGCCGAGGTCGAGGATCTTCGACCCACCGGACAAGACCATCGGCAGGAGTCCGGCGTTGCAGGCCAGCCGCCGGGTCTCCCCGACGGAAATCGCGCTGCCGGTGTCCAACATGGCTTCCCCGGCTCCCGCTCGGAGTTTCTCCTCGTCGACGGTGACCACGATCGTGGCGTTGGTGACCCCGTGCTGGGGGTGGCCGTCGATCGGGAGGTGTTCGATCAGCTCACACAACGCCCGACCGAGCCGGTTGCCATACGGCAGCTCCTCGATCGTGGATTCAGCCCGTGGGTCCGTCGGCGACTCGACACCGTCGCTGCCGGTGGCGACCCGGCGCGGTGAGGTGTGGGCTTCGAGGTGTTTGGTGAGCATCCCGAACATCAGGTTCGGCAGGGCGAACCTGCCGCGGGCGATGCCGTCGGACCCGTACTGGCCGGTGAACCACGCCGACGCCAACGCCTTCCGCTCCTGGGCGGCGAGCTGCTGCTCCAGGGCTTCGTCGACGGTGTCGGGGTCGATCACCTCGACCAGATGGTTCGCCGCCACCTGCAGCTGGCTGAACGACAACGTCCGCGCATGCTTCAGCAGATCCTGCTGGGCGGCGTCGACCCGGTCCGGCTCGACCGTGGGTGAGAGCCGGTTGACCGCGGCCGCGACCACCACCCCTTGTTCGGCCGACACGGCACCGGCGGCGACCGCGCGACGGGTGGGCTCGGTGACACCGGTGCCGTGCAGCTGCTTGGCGGTCCGCACGGTCCGGGACGCTTCTCCGGCTGACAACCGGTGTGCGGTCATCAGGTGCGCCCGGGTCGAGGGCGCGCCGTGCCGGTGCGGCAGGTTGCGGTCACCAGCCTCAGCCACCAGCCGGGCCACGACCTCATCGAGCGCCGCTTTGGCAGCTAACGCTTCACCGATCCGGCGGTCGAGCCTCCTGTCGTCCAACGACCACGTCGGGGTGTCGACCAGCTCAGCGAGCTCGTGACACACGCCAGCGAAACCACGACCGAAGGCATCATCGATGCCCACGGCCGGTGGCGGTCCCTGCGTCGTGCTCATGGATCAAACCTAGAACAGCCCACCGACACTCTTCGGATCAGCGCCCGACACCAGAACCCGTTATCCACAAGGGAACTCGAGAATCTCTCGACCGCGGCCGAGCAGACAACCGTTCACACGAACATGCAGAAAGCCTCGTCGATGCCAGAGACCTGGACGGCGACGTCAGGGGTGCTCGCTGCCCACCGTTCAGCCGTCAGCCGGAGCCGGTCTGAGACGAGGACCTCTTCGCCGCGCCGGTCTCGCGAGATGCCGTCGGGCAGATAGCCGAGCTTGCGGGAGACGCCTTGCGACTTGTGGTTGTCCTGAAAGACCTCGGTGGTGGCGTCCGTGGCGCCGAGATGGTCGAAGGCCAGCGTCAGGAGCGCCGTGCGGGCCTCGGTGCCGTATCCCTGCGACTGGTGTGCGAGGCCGAGCCAGGACGACGTTGTGACCTCGCGGTTCACGCGGAAGTCGCGAGCTCGCAGCGTCGCGATGCCGAGTGGCTGCCCGGTGTGGAGGAACACGCCGAGCCCCAGTTGCCAGTTCTCGGGCGTCCAGGACGAGAGCCTGGACCAGTGCCCGCGCAGCACGAAGCGCGCGCGCTCCTCCGGCGTACCCTCTGCCCAGGGCGTGAGAAAGGGACGCTCATCGGGACCGTGCACACCGACGGCGGCCAGGTGGGCCAGCTCCTCGAGCTCGGCATCCGATGGCAGCCGGAGCACGAGCCGATAAGTGGTCAGGGAGAGTCCGAACGGAGGCCACAAGTCGGCGAGCATGGCGGACATCCTGCCCGACGATCGAAGTCGAACGCCTCTCATTTCCCCCGCCAGCGGTCTCTAGGTGCGCGGGCCGCGGCGGGCGAGCGACAGCAGCCCGGCCGGGTCGACACCCACCAGCTCGGTGACCTCGGCCTCGCCGACCGCGCCACAGTCGAGCCCCCGAGCGAGGAACCCGGCCAGCGCCACCGCCGTGGCCGGCTCGTCGAGCACGGCGCCCGCTCGCCGTTCGAGGTAGGAACGTAGCCGCGTCGTGACTGCCTCGAGCCCGTCCCGGAAGAACGTGTACGTGGCGAGGTAGCGGGTCGGCAGGTGGGCAGGGTGCATGTCCCAGCCCTGGTAGTAGCCGCGTTCCAGCGATCGGCGTACGAGCCGCGCATGCAGCCGCCAGGCGGCATGCACCTGATCGGTCGTACCGATGGGAAGCACGTTCGTCGAGCCGTCGCTGAGTCGGACGCCGGTGCCGGCGGCGGCGAGCTGCATCACTGCCTTGGCGTGGTCGGCCGCTGGATGGTCGAGGCTCTGGTACGCCGCGGCGATGCCGAGCGAGGCGCTGTAGTCGTAGGTTCCGTAGTGGAAGCCGCTGACCCGCCCCTGACCGGCGTGCACCATGGGGGCCACCAACGCTGAGCCGTCGGCGCCGAGGATCGCCTGCGGCGTCTCGACCTGGACCTCGAAGCGGAGTTGCCCGGTGGCCAGGCCATGCGCCTGCTCGAGTCGCTCGCAGGCCCAGACCATGGCGCTCACCTGGGCGACCGACGTCACCTTCGGCAGCGTGAGCACGAGCCGGTCGGAGATCGCGCCGGAGTCGGCCATCGCGGTGACGAACAGGTCGAGGGTGCGCAGGCCGCGGGCCCGGGTCGGCTGCTCGAAGCACTTGAACCGGATGCCGTAGTACGGCGGGGCGTCGCCGTTCTCCGCAGCCGCCGCCAGCGTGTCTGCTGCGGCGAGCACGGCGGAGTCCTCCTCGTCGTCGGGCCGGGGACCGTAGCCGTCCTCGAAGTCGACCCGCAGGTCCTCGACCGGCTCGTCGCCGAGTTTCGCCACGACCGCGTCGTAAACCGCATCCACGGCGTCGTCGGCGAGGCCGGTGGCCTCGGCCAGGGCAGCGCTGGTGGGTGCATGAGCGGCCAGCGCGGCGCGGGCCTCGGAACCCCAGGTCGTGACGGTCCCGGGCGTGAACAGGTCGCCGGGCACGTAGACGGTGTGCACGGGTTGGCGGGCCGCGCGGTCGCCGGGGTAGAGGCGGGCGAGGCCACGGTCGGTGTCGGCCAGCCGGGCGTCGATCTCGGCGAGGTCGTCGGCGCCGAGCGCCCGGGTCGGGTCGGTCATGTCACCCTGTCCTGTCGTCGTCCCAGCACTGCATCATTTCCCGTGGAGTGAACTCTATATTTCGTCTGACGAAATCGCCACGGCCGTGACCACAGCGCAGCGACACGGTCGACTGGTCCGTCCCGAAGGCCTAGGCTCCCACGATGGGCGACCTGGACGACGATCTGACGTTGCCCGATGGCAGGCAGGCCCAGTGGTGGCAGGGGGGCGATCTGCGCGGACCGGCCGTCTTCTTCTTCCACGGCTGTCCCGACACGCGCCACGCTGCGCGCAGCGGGGCCGCGGCGGCCCAGAACCTCGGGGTGCGGCTGGTCGCGGTCAACCGACCCGGTTACGGACGCTCGACGCCGACGGACTCCGACCACGTCTCGGTGGCGGACGACACCGCTGCGGTCGCCGACCTGCTCGGCATCGACACGTTCGCGGCAGTGGGTATGTCGGTGGGCGGGCCGTACGCGCTCGCGTGCGCCACTCGCCACCCGGACCGGGTCAGCTCGGTCGCCGTGGTCTCGGCTCCTGGCATGACCGTCGAGATGGACCCGCCCTGTCACCGGGACGACCTGACCCCTGATCAGTGGGCATTCTTCGCCAGGCTCGCCGCGGGGAGCGTCGACGACGCGATCGACCTGATGAGGCCCGACTTCGAGATGTACGTCGACCACCTCGACCCGGGAGACGCCGACGACGCTGCGCTCATCCGCCGGTGGATGCCAGGCATCGATCCGGTCGACGCCGGCCTGTTGGCGTCGTTCTCCGACGCGGAGCTGGCCGAGTCCGTGCGCGAGGCGCTCGAGCACCCCGACGGCTACCTGCGCGATGCCGCGGTGACGTTCCGCACCTGGACGTTCCGGCCGGAGGCTGTGACGTGCCCGACCACGCTCTGGTACGGCGAGCTGGACTGCAACCACCCCGTGCGCCACGGCCGTTGGCTCGCCGAACGCATCCCCGGCGCCGCGCTGGTCGAGCTCGACGGGACCGCGCACCTGGGCGCGCTCCTCACCCGCTGGGAGGCCATTCTCACGTCGCTGGTCTGACCTGCCGTCGGCTCGCGTCGTCGGGGCAGTCCCCCAGCGCGGACTACGATCGGCAAACGACGCCGGACCCGGGTCGTTCAAGCTGTCCCTCGTTGTGGGTCCAGGTTCGACGGTCGCACCGGAGGCCACATGTTCTTCTCCACCAGCTCGCGCTCGTCCAGGTCGTTGAACGGACCGGGCAACGGTGTCTGGGACTTTCTGGTCGTGGGCGGCGGGACGGCCGGCATCATCGCTGCCAAGACGGCCGTCGCTCTGGGCGCCCGCGTCCTGATGGTCGAGCGAGACCGGCCGGGCGGTGACTGTCTGTGGACCGGCTGCGTTCCGAGCAAGGCCCTGCTGAGCGCGGCCCATGCCGCAGCCGACGCCCGCACGGCGGCGCGACTGGGCATCCAGGTCGACTCCGTGAACGTCGACTTCGCCGCCGTGATGTCCCACGTGCACAGCGCGATTGCTGCCATCGAACCCGATGACTCGCCCGAGACGCTGCGCGCAGCCGGGGTGGAGCTGGTCGCCGGAGCAGCCCGGTTCACGGGACCCGGCACTGCCGTGATCGGTGCTGACGAGGTTCGCTTCACCCAGGCCATGGTGGCCACCGGGGCCGACCCGGTCGTGCCGTCGATCCCAGGTCTCGAGGAGATGCAGCCGCTGACCAGCGAGACCGTCTGGGACCTCGAGGTGCTGCCGACCCGTCTCGTGGTGCTGGGAGGGGGCACCACCGGCTGCGAGCTCGGGCAGGCCTTTGCCCGGCTCGGCTCGCAGGTGACTCTCGTCGAGGCTGCTTCGCGGCTGCTCACGGGCGAGGATCCCGAGGCTGCGGAGCTGGTCACCCGACAGCTGCGCGAGGACGGTGTCGACGTCCGCACCGGGTCCGACGCTGTGGAGTTCACGACGGTGGCTGGGTCGGGCCGGGTACGCCTGTCAGACGGAACACTCGTCGAGTTCGACGACGTGCTGATCGCTGTTGGGCGACGGCCGCGAACGGCCGATCTCGGCCTGGATGTCGTCGAGGTCACCGTGGACCGCTCGGGCTACATCGTCGTCAACAACCGGCTGCAGACGGACAACCCACACATCTGGGCTGCTGGGGACGTGACGGCGTACTCACGCTTCACCCACACCGCCGGGGTGCACGGCAGCATCGCGGCGACGAACGCGGTGCTGGGTCTGCGCCGCACCATCGACGAGGCCGGGCCGGCACGCGTCACGTTCACGCAACCTGAAGTCGCCGCCGTGGGAGTGACCGGGATCGCTGCCGAGCGCGAGGAGTTCGAGGTGATCACGACGCAGCACGCCGGGCTCGACCGGGCACAGGCCGAAGGACGCACGGCCGGGTTCTCGCGGCTGGTCCTCGATGCGAAGGGACGGATTGTCGGTGCCACGATCGTCGGACCTCGTGCCGGTGAGTCGTTGGGCGAAGTCGTCGTCGCAGTCCGGCACGGGCTACGCGCCGGTGACCTGACCAGCGCCACTCATCCCTATCCGACGTACTCCGACGGTGTCTGGAACGCGAGCATCGACCACACGATGCGGCGACTCGCGGCGCCGCGGTCGCGGCAGGTCACGTCGACGCTGGCTCGGGCGCGTCGGTGGTGGGTTTCTCGCTGAGGTCTGACTGAGGTCGCCCGTTGGGGTAGACCATCAGCCGTCCGAGCCGGACCGCGATGTAGGCGAGCGCGAGGCCCGCGATGTCATCGGTGACGAAGTGCCAGCCGAAGTAGATGGTGGCGAGCATCGTGGCGACGAGGAAGACCGTCACGGCGTGCGCCAGGAGCCGTAGGCCGTAGTACCGCAGCATCAGCAGCACCATGAACGTGTAGCCGACGTGCAGGCTGGCGAAGGCCGAGATGCTTGCGAACGAGGTGGGCCTTGACGGATCCGCGAGCATGTTGGTGCGCTGCAGCAGATAGGTGTCCTGGGTCGACGAGATCGATGTCTGCGCCAGCTGGGCGAACTCGTGCGGTGCCGACGCGAACGGGCCGAGCGAGGGGACCAAATAGTAGGACGCGACGCCGAGGATCCACACCCACATCGCCGACACCAGGAAGACGAAGCCGTCACGAAGCCGGTCGGCGAAGACCAGTGCGGCCACGAAGGTGATCGAGACCAGGTTGGCGAATGACTCGTAGATCGCTGCCAATACGTGAGCGGAGAGGTCGCGACCGAGCAGGTCGTGCAGCAGCACAGCCGGGCTGTGTCCGAAGAACAGCCATGAGTCGATGCGCAGCAGGTCGTGGTCGAGCGGGGTGTTGAAGACGTCCCAGCTCTTCAGGTTGCGGTAGCAGACGTAGACGATGTGATAGCCGAGCAGACCGCTCAGCGCCAGCCCCAGCCGTGACAGCGACCAGCGGCTGCGCAGCATGGTCACCGTCTTGGGGACGCTCCACCCACGGCGGCCCACCCGCACCGCCGCGTCGATCAGGGCAAGGACTGCGAAGAAGGTCAGCGAGCCAAGCAACCGGCTCCGGAACAGCCGTCCGCCGGGATCGCGCAGCGGCACGTCGACCTGGTAGGACCGCAGTGCCGTGACGATCGCGAACACCACGACCACGGCCCAGATGCCGATGATCCAGCGGTAGTCGCGACTGCGGGGCGCTGGCAGGCCGGCAGCCATCGGTTCATGGCCGGACAACGAACGTGACGTGATGGTGTCCTACTTCACGGGTCCTGGGCGCCTGCGGTCAGCCGCCGCAAGCGTGCGATGCGGCGAGCAGGTCCCTGCGAATCAGCTGGCGGTGGCAGCTGGCGGCCTCGACTTTAGCAGCCGGACGGCAGGTCTCCGATCCGCGCCGGCCGGGGCCTAGGCGGTCGCGGGTGGTCCCGGACGTGCAACGAGCGCCGCCAGGTCCTGGGACAAAGACCTGCGACGCTCGTTACCCCGCTGGGGGGAAGCGGGTCGGGGTGGAACTAGGCGACGAGGTTGACGATCTCGGTGCAACCGATCCTCGACTAGGAGACGTCCACCCCCTCGTTCCGGCAGCGTGGAGCACTGCCTTGACGTACGACGTCACAAGCCAGCAGGACGGCTCGAGCGGCGTACGGAAAGAGAGAATGTGCAGAACGCAACGGTCGGCGGACAGGTATGCCGACGCCACGGTGCACCACCGCGAGTGAGAAGCTCATCGGAGTCTCTTTCGGTAACTGGGCGACCTACGAGAGGCCCCTGGTTTTGCGTCCCCGCCTCGCGACGGGTTTGCCTTTGTCGGGTGAGAGCCCGGCAGCCCCGACTATGCCTCGCGAGGCACGCATTGTCACGTTTTTGGGCAAAGATCGTCCGAAGGGTTGATGGTGTGGCGTCGCTGTCGCAGATTTTGCTTCAGCTTCCTTCGAGGGGTGGCTCAGCGGTTGCTCAGCCGGAGGCCCTAGCGTTCTCCCGTGCAAGCAGCGGGATGGTACCCAGACCCGACGGGTCGCCACGAGTTCCGGTACTGGCGTCCAGGCTGGGGTGACCTCGCCGGGGACGGTCCGGCAGAGGTCAAGGACCCGCTCCGACCACGCTGGCAGAAAGTCGTCGGCGTCGTCTTGGTCGCGCAGGTGATGCTCGTGCCGGTGATCGGTCTGCTGTTCATCCTGCACGGTGACAAGCCGCAGCCGAGGGCCGGCGTCACGCTCACAGACGCAACGTCGGCGGCTCCTGAAATCGTCTACGCCGCGTGTGCCGGGGAACGTATCGAACACGTCGCGGTGAGCCGCGCCGCGACGAGCGGCTCATCGCAAGCGTTGCTGTGGTCTGCCCTGGGTGACACCTCGGCTGCCCAGCCCATCACGATCGGGGACGCCCCGCCAGGAATGACGGTCGGCCAGGAGCTGGCGCGCCCGATCTCACCCCAGGCTGATCTGGTGTTGGTCGTGGCGACGAACCGGATGCCCGATCCCGCCGAGCTGCGCTTCACCATGCGGGATCTCGCCGTGGGCAAGGTGCTGTCCTTCAAGGGCACATACGACGCGTCGACCTTCCCGGCTGCGGCCAGGTCCGTGACGCCGTGCGGCGAGGAGAAGGACAAGCTCGAGACGGTGTTGGCCAAGGTCCTGGTCGGTGAGGGACTCCTCGCGGTGGCCGGACTGTTGCTCCTCAACCTGCCGCACTATCGCGGTCCGTCGTCGCCCTACGCCTGAGGCGGGGGAGCCGAGTGACCCATCACGAGGTGTATTGACGCTCACGCGGGGTACGGTGTCAGGACAACCGTCGAGACCCCGCGGAGTTGCGATGGTTGAGGACCCCAGTGTCGAGCCAAGTGCGCTGGGGGCCGCCATCGCAGGATCCGCGGTTCAGGGGGTCAGCCAAGAAGCTGGCGCACGTGAGCGTTGAACTCGCGCATCGGTCCCACCGGACCTATCTCGACGAACACCACTGCCTCATCGGTGTGTGCGGTATGTCCGGCCGGCCAGTGGTAGACATCGCCCGCACCGGTCACCTCCTCGGAGCCATCCGCGAGGGGCAGGTTGCTGATCGACGTCCCATGGTCTGCTGCTTTTTCGTCAAGGTGTGTTGGCTGGATCTCGTCACTGCTGACGAACGTGGGCAACGACGGAGCGCCAGTGCTCGTCATCCCCATTGCCTGCGGCGGCCGCGGTGTCGACTGCGTCGATCTCTTCCTGGGAGAGGATCGTGACGAGGCAGAACTCGTTTCCGAACGGGTCCTGCATCACGGCCCAGTCGATCAACGCTGACTCGCCGGGGTAGGAGCTTCCCGAGCGGCTGCCGGTGGTGGCGCTCGCGATCGATGTGACTACCAGCTGCTCGAGACCCTCGACGCGTTCTTCAGCGAAGCCGCCGAAGGCGTGTCGACCTGGTCGGACGCAACGACCGAAGCGGTTGCGGCGGAGACACGGGCACGACTCGAACAGGTCAGGTCGCGGGCCGGGAGCGGTTGAGTCAGCCAGTCACGGCTTCGGAGATCTCGACCAGGTGTCCGTCGGGGTCGCGCATGAACGCACGTACCTCAGCGCCCGAGTCGTGTGGCGGCGTCAGGAAGCTCGCCCCTCTGGCCAGCAGGGTCTCGTACACCGATCGACAGTCGCTGACCCGCAGCGTCATGGCGTGGCTCACCTGGTCGGGATCGGTCGGTGCGGCAAAGCTGACGGTAGGTTTGTCGGCCGTCGGGTCACCGCCGGTGACCAGGAGGATCCAGCTGCCCGCGAACGTCAGGACCGCGCTGGTGCCGCCGTACTCTCGGTAGAGGGCAGCGCCGAGGACATCGACCCACCAGGTACGTGACCGGTCGAGGTCGCTGACGACCAGGATCTGTGTCATCACGACGTCCGGGTCGGGAAACGTCGGCTTCGATTCGTTCATGTCGCCTCGCTTGTTGATGCCGTCAGTCTGACAACCCGGTGCGCCGGCCGCGACGCCTCAACCGTCGTCTGGTGGCAACCGGTTGGCGCCCGCGCAACGTGCTGGCGGCAGTCGCGGTCGCTCCCTATACTCGCTCAAAGTCCGGGAGGACGATCGCCGTGGCCAGGAGGCATTCAACGCGCGTGCTGCGCTGGTGGCGCGGCTTCGTCGTCGTAGCGGTGGCGGTGACGCTCGCCTCTTGCTCCTCCTCCGATAGTGCTGCCCCGGGACCGCCCTCGTCCGCGTCCACCAGCCTGCCGACGACACCCGCCGGTTCGGCGGAGTCGACGACTGACTCGCCGCCACCCACGACTTATCCGCCTGATGGCCAGACCAGCTCATTGCCCCTGGAACGTGCGGTGGACCGCCAGGTCTCGCTGAAAGGTGGCGGAGGGCCCGACTGGATGACTGTCGGTTTCGGTTCGCTCTGGGTCAAGCGCGACAACAACGTGGTGGCCCGGATCGCGCCCGACGGGACCATCCTGGCCACGATCGACCCGGGTGTCTTCGCGGAGCCGGTCTGCCAGGGCCTCGGAGTCAGCGAGCACGCGGTCTGGGGCTGCGCAGCCCCCGGCAAGGTCGCGCGCATCGACCCGCGGACGAACAAGGTGGCAGCGATCATCGACATACCCAAGGTCAACGAGCAGGGTCGGATCCCGGCGTACGACGGACGGGTCTGGCTCCTGACCGGTGACGGAGACCAACTCGTGGGATTGTCCGAGCGCACCAACCGACCCGAGGCGACGATCCCTCTCGGAAGCTTCTGCACCGACGTGGCCGACCGGCCGGTCAAGCAGATCCTGTGGGTCGCCTGCCCGTTCGACGACGCTGTGCTCCGGGTCGACCTTCGGGCCGGAAAGGTCACCGGACAGATCAACGGCCTGGCGAAGGCGTCGGCGGCCGTCGCCGGCGAGTCATCGGTGTGGGTCTGCACCAAGACGGGCCTCGCCCAGGTGGATGTCGCCACGATGAGTGTGGCGACCGTTCAACGGATGCCGGCCGGGCTTGCCTGCTCGCTCCGTCTCGTCGGAGAGGAGCTGTGGGTTCGTACGGGTTGGCGGACGTCGCCCTTCCTCAGTCGAATCGACACCTCGACAGGACAGCTGGTCCAGATCGTCGAGCGGTCCGGCCGCATCAGCGGCGGTGACGTCATCGACTTCGCCGGCGCGCTGTGGGTCTCGTCGTTCGAGCAGGGGCTCGTCTTCAAGCTGGACCCCTCGAAGCTCTGACCGGCTTCTGTCTGAACGCTGACGAGTGGCTTAGAAAGTGCCGCTGAGTGGGCCGCCAAGCAGTGCCATGCAGGTTCGGGCTCGGACTCCGATCCGAAGGTAACAGAAGGTAACTGGTCAAGACGAACCTGTAGATATATGGACTAGTGCGCCATGCTTCGGGCGGCAAATACGGACATGTGAGCCTAACGTTTCTTCCAATGTCAGCCACCAGTCGGCTGCCCGGTGTGACATACGCAACCGGCAGGCAGCGTGCAGCCGGACCGAACTTAACTGAGGAGCTTGGTATGTCAGCAGCCAGAAATGCGCGGGTTGCCCTCGCGGTGCTGGGTCTCGCCGGCGGTCTCGCGGCCGCACCGGGGTCAGCGTTCGCTCGCCCCGCAGACCCGGCCGGCAACAACGGCACCATCAAGATCGATGCTCGTCCTTTCGACGACGCTCCCGACAACGAGCCCCACGTGGGCTGCAACTTCCAGGTCGACTTCTACGGCTTCGACAAGGGGAACTACAACGCACAGGTCACGTTCAAGGTCCAGCCGCCCACCGGCCGTGGCACGGTGCTGCTGACCGACTCCGTCTTCATCGGTGAGGACGCAGCGGGCGGAGGGTCCGACCTCGACGCCTCCAAGACCTACCGTCTGATGCCACTGCTGCGAAACAGCTACACCCCACATCCCAAGCAGGGCTACCACATCAAGCTCACCGTCAATGCTCCCGGTTCCATCGGAGCGGATACGAAGCACAAGGTGTTCTGGGTTCAGGCCTGTGAGTCCGGCGGCGAGCCCGGTGGCGGCGAGCCCGGCGGGGGTGGAGGCGACTCCTGACAACGCGCCCATCCTTGGCACGGCCACGCCACTCTCGTGGCGTGGCCGTTCCACACCATCCGGCGACCTGACCTGCAGACGAGCAACTGACGGCTTGGCCGGCGCTGCGCTTCTCGGCGGCGCCCAGAGTTACGCGTCGGTCAGCCGGGGTGGCCATGTTGCCGCGCCGAGCTCACGTGAGATCGCCCGCGCCGTTTCCCGTACGGCGTCCCGTACGTCGCTGCTTTGCGACGAGTTGCCCGAGGGAATCACGACAGCGATCGCGCCGACCGCAGTCCCCGTTGCGTCGAAGACTGGGCTGGCAACCCCGCTCTCGCCGATGACCGCCTCGTCCTGCTCGGTGGCTGACCCCGTTGCACGGACCTCGGTCAGCTGTTCTCGCAGCGCGTCCGGGGTCGTGAGCGTCTCGCCGGTCATGCTGCGGAGCTTTCCCGACTCCAGCACGCGATCACTTTCGTCGGGGAGAAAGGCGAGCAGCGCCTTGCCGAGCGCACTCGCATGGACGGGGATGACGATGCCGACCTCGGGCATCTGCCGGCTGCCGTCGGGTCGGGGTTCGTGGTGGATGATGACGACGTCGTCGATGAGCAGCACTCCGGTGCGCACGGACAGCCCGGTGCGGCGAGCCAGGTCCTCGGCCCAGGGAATGGCCTTCGAGCGGAGCTCGAGAGTGTCGAGGTAGACGTTGCCGAGACGGAGCACGGCCGGTCCGAGCTGGTAGCGGGTCGAGCCGTGCTCCTGGACCACCATGCCGTGCTCGACGAGCGTCTTCACGATTCCGTGTGTCGTCGACGGTGCGAGCTCGAGCCGGTTGGCGAGTTCGGACAGGCTCATCCGTCGGGCACCTTGAAGCGCCGTGAGGATGCGAATTGCACGGTCGACGGACTGAATCACGATTTCTCCCTAGCACAGGTAGGCCATTTTCGCGCGAAGACCCTTGCGCACTAGTGAATCACGGGCGTAATCTCCACGACACATTCGACATTATCGAATGACATTCGGGTCTGAGGAGGATCTGCTCATGTTGGACGAGACAACTTTGTACCAACGGATGGTCGCGGAATTCATTGGGACGGCCTTCCTGGTGTTCGTCGGTGTCGGGGCTGTCCCCGCCACTTTGATCGTCAACGGGGACGCACCCTTCACGATGGCCGACCTCGGAATGATCTCGCTCGCCTTCGGCACCATCGTCGTGGCGACGGTCTACGCCCTGGGTCACGTAGGGGGCAATCACATCAACCCGGCCGTGACGGTCGGTCTAGCTGCCTCGGGCAAGTTCCCGTGGTCGCAGGTCCCGGCCTACCTGTCGGCGCAGGTTGCGGGCGCCATCCTCGGTGCCTCCGCGATCATCGGCGTCCTCGGCATGAAGGCCAGCGACGTCGGACTTGGCGTCGCCGCCTACGGGGACATCAGTTGGGTGCAGGCCTTCACGGCTGAGTTCGTCGGCACCTTCATCCTGGTCTTCACGATCTTCGGGGTCATTCACCGTAAGGCGGCTGCCGGCTTCGCAGGTGTCGCGATCGGCCTGGTCGTGTTCGCGGCCATCATCCCCGTCGCGCCTGCGACCGGGGCCTCGATCAACCCGGCGCGCACGGTCGGCCCCATGTTGGTGCAGCAGATTGCCGGTGGCTCGATCAAGTGGGAGCAGCTGCCCGTCTACGTCATTGCCGAGATCCTCGCCGGGGTTGCAGCGGCCCTGCTCTACGGACTCATGACGCGGACTCCGGCAGACCGCGAGACAGCCGGCGTCGGGGTGGACCTGGGGGACCCCGAAGACGTGCTCGCCCGCGACACCACGTCCGTCTGAGCCTCAACCTCAACGATTTGTCGACGAAGGGAATCCCATGAAGAAGCTGATCAACGACCCGAACGATGTGGTGTCCGATGCGTTGCACGGAATCGAGGCGGCCCACGCGGACCTGAAGGTCGACCACGACAACAAAATCATCTACCGCGGCGACGCACCCAGGCCTGGCAAGGTCGGCATCATCTCCGGTGGTGGCTCCGGGCACGAGCCCCTGCACGGTGGCTTCGTAGGCGTCGGCATGCTCGACGCGGCGTGCGCCGGGGAGGTGTTCACGTCGCCGGTGCCGGACCAGATGCTGGCTGCAACCAAGCTTGTGGACGGCGGCGCCGGAGTCCTGCACGTGGTGAAGAACTACACCGGTGACGTGATGAACTTCGAGATGGCTTCGGAGCTGGCCGCAGCGGACTCCGGCATCGAGGTCGTCGCGGTTGTCACGGACGACGACGTCGCCGTCCAGGACAGCCTCTACACGGCCGGACGACGCGGAGTCGGAGTCACCGTGCTCCTCGAGAAGATCGCCGGAGCCGCAGCAGAGCAGAATCGCTCTCTGGCCGAGGTCGCGGACGTGGCCAGTGCGGTCAACGCGAATGGCCGGAGCATGGGCGTCGCGCTCACCTCGTGCACGGTGCCCGCGGCCGGTAAGCCCACCTTCGACCTTGGAGACAACGAGATGGAGCTCGGTGTCGGCATCCATGGTGAGCCGGGGAGGCGGCGTCTGCCGTTGGCTCCAGCCAAGGAGATCGCGTCACTGTTGGTGGAGCCGATCCTGGCTGACCTGCCGTTCTCCTCGGGAGACGACGTGATCGCGTTCGTGAACGGGCTCGGCGGGACTCCGCTGATCGAGCTATACGTCATGTACAACGAGGTGAACAAGATCCTCAGCGCACACGGCGTCCGGGTCGCGCGTTCATTGGTGGGCTCCTACATCACCTCTTTGGAGATGGCCGGTACGTCGGTCACCCTCCTCAAGGTGGACCAGGAGCTGCTGTCACTGTGGGACGCCCCGGTGTCCACTCCGGCCCTCAGGTGGGGAGTTTGAGCGCATGACCGACAACGTGACCACGGCGGTCCTCGAGGACTGGATGCGAAAGTTCGCTGACCTCGTTGCGGCGCAACGGGACTACCTGACCGAGCTCGACGCGGCCATCGGTGATGCCGACCATGGGTCGAACATGGATCGGGGTCTGCAGGCCGCCGTGGTCGCGTTGGACGAGACGAAGCCGGCAACGGTGGGAGCACTGTTCAGCGGTGTCGGGATGACGTTGATCTCCACGGTGGGAGGTGCCAGCGGACCTTTGTGGGGGACCTTGTTCCTCCGCATGGGGAGCTGCCTGGGCGATGCCGACGTCGTTTCTGCTGAGGAGTTCGCGGCAGCCTTGCGCGCCGGCCTGGAGGGTGTCGTGGCGCGGGGCAAGGCTGAGTCAGGCGACAAGACGATGTACGACGCTCTGGCGCCGTCCGCCGAGGCCCTCGAGGCCGCCCTCTCAGACGACCGATCGCTGGCGGCTGCGTTGGCGCAGGCCAGAGATGCCGCGGAGGCCGGGCGTGATGCGACCACACCAATGCTCGCCCGCAAGGGTCGCGCCAGCTACCTGGGGGAGCGCAGCGTCGGCCACCAGGATCCTGGTGCCACCACCGTAGCCCTCCTGCTCAGAGCAGCGACCGAATCAGCCTTCTGAACCATCCCGGTGCCGCGCACGTGGGGCGACGGCGCAGCACGAGAGGAGAACAGGCCTGATGGCACACGTTCAACCAGAGACCGGAGGCCATGAGACGGACGGCCAGGACGTCACTGGCGTCGGCATCGTCGTGGTCTCACACAGTCGAGCACTGGCCACCGCGGCTGTCGCGCTCGCATCGGAGATGCTGCACGGCGCCCCGGTCACGATCGAGGTTGCCGCCGGCCTGGACGACACCACGTTCGGGACCGACGCCCTGCACATCAAAGAGGCCATCGAACGCGTCAACGGGCCGGCGGGCGTGGTCGTTCTGATGGATCTGGGCAGTGCCGTGCTGAGCACCGAGCTGGCGCTCGACCTGCTCGACGACCCGGCCGGCCGAGACCGGGTGACCCTCTCACCCGCTCCGATCGTGGAGGGTCTCATCGTGGCCGTGGTCGCCGCGGCCGGCGGGGCCGACCGGGCGGAGATCGCAGCCGAGGCTCAGGCGGCACTGCTCGGTAAGCTCGGCCACCTGGTCGCTCCTGAAGTCGAGGAAGCCGTGACGACGCCGACACAGGCAGGCGAGCTGGTGGCCGTCTTCACCGTGACCAACAGGCACGGATTGCACGCCAGGCCGGCTGCCAGGCTCGTCACGCACGTACGTTCCCTGAGCGCATCGATCCGGCTTCGCAACCTGACCACCGGCGCCGGCCCTGTCCCGGCCAACAGCCTGAGCCGTGTCGCGACCTTGGCCGCCTTGCACGGACATGAGGTCGAGATACGAGCGGCGGGGAGCGGCGCCACGCAAGCGGTGGAGGAGCTGCTCGACCTCGCGGCGCGCCGTTTCGACGAGCCGGAGAGCGCTGACCTGGCGCTGCCCGCTGCGGTTGACGCCATGGCAGGTCCACAGCCTGCGTCGCCGGGCATCGCCATCGGACCTGTCAGCCGCCCCACGACCGCACCACTCGACCTGGAGGGGATCGTCGTCGGCGAGCCCGCGCAGGAGCGTCGGCTCCTGAGCGAATGCATCCGCGCCGTGCAACGCGACATCGAACAGGTGCGCAGGACCACGGCGCAGGCGCTCGGGGACGACGAGGCCGGCATCTTCGACGCCCACTTGTCGCTGCTCGGTGATGCAGAGGTCCTCGCCGACGTCGAGCAACGCATCGACGCCGGGACCGGGGCGGCGGCGGCCTGGGCGGATTGCTTGGCAGGAGTCGAGCAGCAGTGGTCGTCCCTGCCCGATCCGTACTTGCGTGAGCGGGCCGGAGATGTGCGCGCTGTCGCTGACCAGGTCCTGCGGCAGCTGACCGGGTCACCGCCGTCGCTGGTCCTGACCCGAGGAGTCCTCGTGGCTCGTGACCTGACGCCTGCCGAGGCGGCTGAGCTCGATCCGGACGTCGTGCTCGGCGTCATCCTCGCCGAAGGAAGCGCGAGCTCGCACGCGGCGATCCTGGCTCGTGCCCGCGACATCCCCGTCGTGGTCGGTGCAGGGCGCGACGTCCTCAGGCTGCCCGAGGGGACGACCGTGATCCTCGACGGGGAGACCGGCGATCTGCACATCGACCCGTCGGCTGCGCTGGTCGAGGACTTCAGGCGTCAAGCGCAGACGTTGGCCAACCGGCGAGCGCTCCATCTGGTCAGCGCGCAGGAGCCCGCGATCTCGCGCGATGGCGTCGCGGTATCGGTCGGCGCGAACCTCGGCTCGGTGCCCGACGCCCGGTCGGCGTTGACCGCCGGGGCCGACAGCGCCGGGCTCGTCCGCACCGAGATCCTGTTCCAAGAGCGGGACCAGGCACCCGATGCCGACGAGCAGCAGGCGGCGTACGACGCCATCGCGGCCGGTATCGGCGGTCGACGGGTCACCCTGCGGACGCTCGATGCCGGCGGCGACAAGCCGATCGCCTACCTGCGCATGCCGTCGGAGCAGAACCCGTTCCTGGGACACCGCGGGATACGACTCAGCCTGGACCGAAGGGACGTGCTGCGCGAGCAGCTGGTCGCCATCTGTGCCACCGCCCGACGCTTTCCCACCAGCGTCATGTTTCCGATGATCTCCACGCTCGCCGAGCTGCTGGCTGCGCGTCAGGTCCTTGCGGAGGCAGCGGGAACGACCGGAGTGCCTGAAGACCTCCGCGTCGGCATGATGGTGGAGGTCCCCGCGGCGGCTTTGAAGATCGAGAGCTTTCTGCCTCATCTCGACTTCGTGAGCATCGGCACCAACGACCTGACGCAGTACACGATGGCTGCCGAGCGCGGCAACAGTTCCGTGGCCGCGCTGACTGACGCGCTCGATCCAGGGGTGCTCCAGCTGATCGACCACGTCAGTAGGGTGGCGCGCGATCGGATCCCGGTGTCGGTCTGCGGTGAAGCAGCGTCGGACGAGGTGGCGGTGCCGGTGCTGGTCGGACTCGGGATCCGTCACCTCAGCGTCTCGCCGTCCGCCGTACCTCGCGTCAAAGCGACCATCAGGCAGCTCGACCTCGAGCGCTGTGCGTTGGTCGCCAAGCAGGCGCTGACGTTGGCCGGGCCCGAGGAGGTGCGGCATCTCGTGCTCGACGAGCTCGCCTGCGCCGCCGACCTGAGACATGAGCCGGAGCTCGTCGACGTCCGGCTGCGTTGATCAGTACACGGCGTCGCCCCGGCTGGCCCATACCGCACTCCTGGTCGGAATGGTGGTCTCCGGGGCTAGCACCTAAGGGCAGTATCGGCGCGGTGCCGCCGACCTTTACATTTTCCTTATGAAGGAACCTGCCGGACCGGATGGAGTGGCCCCCTGCCTGGCGTGTGGAGCACCGTGGCTGCCGGACCTGTCCTTGGCTTTCGGTGGCCGATGCTCAGCCGGATGCTGGGAAGGCGACCTGGAGGGTTACCTCCGAGGCACGGAGCGGCGCTCGACGCTGCTGCTGGACAACGACTCCCACGAGGGTCGCTGAAACTTTCTCGCCGAGCGGCGCCTTTATCGGCGGCACCTTTTGGTCGGGTATCAGCCGAGGGCTGCTCTTCGGTGGGGCGGGCGGGGCTCGAACCCGCGACCCAAGGATTATGAGTCCTCTGCTCTGACCAGCTGAGCTACCGCCCCCTGAACCGCACAGATCATGTCACGTCTGCGGCCACGCCGTTCCACCCCCGCAACAGACGCGCCCTCCTAGGATGGCCGCAGGCTCACCACAGGAGAGGGGGGAGCGGTGAAGATCGCCCTGTACGGCGCGTCCGGCATGCTGGGCTCGCGAATCGCAGCAGAAGCACTGGCACGCGACCACGACGTCACCGCCATCACCCGCTCCGGAAGCACCGACGTCCCCGTCGGAGCCACGCCGCGCACAGGTGACGCTGCCGACGGAGACGACGTCGCACGTATCGCCTCCGAGCACGACCTGGTCATCTCCGCGATCGGCCCGAGCCGCACCGGAGTACGCCACGAAGTCTTCCTGCACGCCCTGGCCACGCTGGGTGAGAACGTCGGGTCGCGACGGCTCATCGTGGTTGGCGGCTCGGGCAGCTTGTATGCCGCTCCCGGCCTGCGCCTCCTCGATACACCCACGTACCCAGCGGCGGCGCGCGCCGAGGCGCTGACCCAGCTTGCCGCGTTGGAGCTGCTCAAGGACACGGGAGCACTCCTCGACTGGGTGTACGTGTCTCCCGCGCCGTTCACGGCCCCGGGGGAGCGGCGTGGCACCTACCGCCGCGGTGGCGACACCGTGCTCGGGGAGCAGATCAGTGCCGAGGACTTCGCGGTGGCGGTGCTCGACGAGGTCGAACATCCGCGCTACCACCGAAGCAGGTTCTGCGTCGCCTGGTAGCACTGCCGTCACACGACGGCGGCCCCGATTCCGCTCCGACCCGTCAACCACAGGCCCAAGGAGACGACTGATGGACGTGCGCTCGCTCGGCTACCGCACCGACCTCGCCCTGCTCCGGTACGGCGGATCCGAGGTCGAAGATCGAGGCGACCACCTGGTGGTCCGATCGCCGGACAACCCCACGTTCTGGTGGGGCAACTTCGTGCTGCTCGACCGGCCGCCGGAGCCCGGGCCGGAAGCTGCGCAGCGGTGGCTCGACGTGTTCGCCGACGCCTTCCCCGACGCCGCGCATCTGGCGATCGGCGTCGACGGTGCGGGCGGAACGGGTGATGACCTCGCCGGGTTCGTGGAGCTGGGGCTGAGCGCCGACATGTCCTCGGTGATGACCGCGCAGTCGGTCCACCAGCCGCCGCATCCCAACCGCGTGGCGTCATACCGCCCGCTCAGCTCCGACCAGGACTGGGCCGAACTGGTGGAGCTTGCGGTGGCCGTCGAGGAGCGGCACGAGGAGGTCAGCTATCGCGTCTTCGCCGAGGCCAGAGCCCGCACCGCCAGACAGCTGACCGACGCAGGGTACGGCGCCTGGTTCGGTGCCTTCGTGGACGGACGGCTGCTGTCGTCGATGGGACTGGTCCGGGCCGACGAGGATCTGGCGCGGTTCCAGAACGTCGAGACCCATCCGGCGGCTCGCGGCCAGGGGCTGGCCGGGACACTCGTCCACCACGTCAGTCAGTACGGCTTCCAGACGCTCGGTGTGCAGACGCTGGTCATGGTGGCCGACCCCGAGTACCTCGCGATCCGGTTGTACCGCGGGCTGGGCTTCACCTCGTCGGAGACGCAGCTCGGGGTCGACCGGAGCCCGGCCTGACGCGAACGTCTACACGATCGGCGGCACGGGCTGTCCGGGCGCCGTTCCCCGCGGACCGGTCGGCACCGGCCCGCTCGGCGAGGGGGTCGGCGTGATCGTCGGTGGTGGAACAGGTCCGGGTCCGGGACCCGGCCCAGGTGGCGGCGGTGGCTGGTTCTGAAAGACCAGGACGGTGAGCCACAGGGCCAGCGTCGCGATGGCACAGGCGAGGGCGAACGACGCGACGAACGTCCACCGTCCTGCCGACGTCAGCCTGGCCGGCCACGGCAACGGCCACAGTCGCCAGCGTCCTACCCCGACCCGGTGCCACCAGTGCGGTCGGTACGACGGGCCGCGGACGACGCCGACGGAAGGCCGGTCCTCGAGGGTGACCGCGGCGAGGAGCCGACGGCTCAACACGTGACCGCCCGCCGGTGACGGTGCCGACAGCGCCACCCAGGGCGCCAGCTCGGCATCGTCATCGCTGGCGACGACCGCGGTCGGCTCGGCCTCGGCCAGCGTGCTCGCCGCCTCGCGGAACCGTGCGCGCGCATACGAGTCGGTCTCCGCTCCGTCGCTCAACATCACCACCGTGACGTCCCGGCCGTCCAGCAGTCCGGCATACACGAGGCCGGCGTCGTGGTCGGTGGAGAGGCGCCCGGTCAGCGTGACCTCACCGAGTGCAGGCGGGTCGCGACGCAGCAACGGGCTCGTCGCGACGTCGTCCGTGGGGTCTGCGCTGTCCGACATCGCCCTCCTGCCCATGTGATCCCGGCACCCCCACGCTGTGGTGGTCGCGTGCATGCGCCTGTCAGCGCGCTTGGAGTGGTCTGTAACACTGGCTCGCACGAGGAGACCTCGCCCGCACGACGAGCCTACGACGTCACAGAACTCCGAGGGGACGCCACCATGACCACCAGCGCGACCCGGCCCACCGGGTCTGCGGCGTCACCATCCGACGGTGCGGGCAACGGCGCCTCCGAACTCGCCCGCCTGTCCCAGCTCACGCAGCAGTCCATCGGCGAGGTCAAGCGGGTCATCGTCGGCCAGGAGCACATGGTCGAGCAGCTGATGGTCTCGCTGATCGCTCGCGGGCACTGCCTGCTCGAAGGTGTGCCGGGCACCGCGAAGACCCTCGCGGTCCGGACGTTCGCCGACGTGGTCGGCGGCACGTTCACCCGCATCCAGTTCACCCCGGACCTGGTGCCGTCCGACATCGTCGGCACCCGCATCTACCGACCCAGCAAGGAAGCCTTCGACGTCGAGCTGGGTCCGGTGTTCGTCAACTTCGTCATCGCCGACGAGATCAACCGCGCGCCGGCCAAGGTCCAGTCGGCGATGCTCGAGCTGATGGCCGAGCACCAGGTGTCCATCGGCGGCCAGACCTTCACGCTGCCTGAGCCGTTCATTGTCATCGCGACCCAGAACCCCATCGAGTCGGAGGGTGTCTATCCCCTCCCTGAGGCGCAGCGCGACCGCTTCCTCTTCAAGGTCGACATCAAGCATCCGCGCGGTCACGAGGAGTTCGAGATCCTGCGCCGGATGAGCGTCGACCCGCCCCGGGCCGTCGGGGTGCTCGACCCGGCCACGATCCTCGAGCTCCGCGCGGCCGCCGACCGTGTCTTCCTTCACAACCTCGTCTCGGAGTACATCGTGCGGCTGGTCCTCGCGACCCGTTCTCCGGTCGAGTTCCACCTGCCTGAGCTCGACGGCGTCATCGAGATCGGCGCCTCCTCGCGCGCCACGCTGGGTCTGGCCGCCGCCGCCCGGGCCATCGCAGTCATCCACGGGCGCAACTACGTCCTCCCGCAGGACGTGGCCGGTGTTGCCCGGGACGTGATGGCCCACCGGCTGGTGCTGGGCTTCGACGCTGTCGCCGACGAAGTCGATCCGGGCGACATCATCGACCGCATCGTCGCCGCCATACCTCCGCCGCAGCCTGTCTGGAGCGGCA
Organism: uncultured Actinomycetota bacterium; assembly: GCA_963750495.1. Taxonomy (GTDB): domain Bacteria; phylum Actinomycetota; class Actinomycetes; order Propionibacteriales; family Nocardioidaceae; genus JANLYC01. Next base: position 560,384 of record CAVVQV010000004.1, on the reverse strand, counting down.
CGGACCAGTTGGAGTTTCGCTGATCGTGGCGAAGCCCGACCCCGCACCGGCACTGTCCCTTTCCGAGCTCGCGCCGGAGGCGGCCCTACGGCGGCTCGAGCTGCAGATCGTGCGGCGGCTCGAGGGATTCCTGCACGGTGACCACCTGGGCCTGCTGCCCGGACCCGGCACTGACCTGGCCGAGGCGCGGAGCTACGTGCCCGGCGAGGACGACGTACGCCGGATGGACTGGGCCGTGACCGCGCGCACCACCGTGCCGCACGTCCGCGACGTCATCGCCGACCGCGAGCTCGAGACGTGGAGCCTGGTCGACCTGTCCGCGTCGATGCACTTCGGCACGGCGTCGCTCCAGAAGCGCGATCTCGCGGTCGCCGCAGTCGCGACGATGGGGCTCTTGACGTTCCGGGTGGGGGACCGGTTCGGGGCGTTGGTGCTTCGGGACGGTCAGCTGCGGCGGTGGCCGGCGCGATCGGGTCGGCCGGCCTTGTTCGCCCTGCTGCGGTCACTGTTGCGCGAACCTGTCGCCGGTGATGCCGCGGCGTCGATGAGCCTGGCCGAGGGCCTCACGACGATGGCCCGGACACCGCGACGCCGCGGACTGCGCGTGGTCGTGTCCGACTTCCTCGACCGTGCCGATGCGGGCGACGGTGCTGCTGACGACCTGGACAGCGCGCCGACCTGGGAGCGCCCCCTGCGACAGCTCGCCAGCCGACACCACGTGATCGCCGTCGAGATCATCGACCCACGCGAGCTCGACATCCCCGACGTCGGCACCATCCTGCTGCGAGACGCGGAGACCGGGCAGGTGCGTGAGCTGCGCACGTCCAGTCGCCGGGTCCGCCAGGCCTACGCCGTTGCCGCGCGACAGCAACGCGAACGCACGGCCAGAGCCATGCGACGTACCGGCGTGGGCCACCTCGTGCTCCGGACCGACGAACCGTGGCTGCCGGCGTTTGCCCGGTTCGCCCTGACGCACCGTCGCGTCGCTGCGGACCTGCGGCGTCGGCGGGTCGGCGTACGCCGATGAACTTCTTCTCCAGCGCCGACTACCTGGCGCCCGGTCGGCTGTGGTACCTGCTCATCGTGCCGGTGCTGGTGGCGGTCTACCTCGTGCTGCAGCGCCGCAAGAACCGGCAGGCCGTGCGTTTCACGAACGTTGCGCTCATCGACGTCGTCGTCAAGCGCCAGGTCAACTGGATGCAGCAGGTGGCGGTGGTGCTGGCCCTGCTCACGCTGGCGTTCGGGATCGTGCTGTTCGCCCGGCCCACGAAGGTCCTCCAGGTGCCACTCAGCCTCGACAGCGAGGTGACCGTCGTGTTGACGATCGACACGTCCCTCTCGATGTCGGCCACCGACGTGCCGCCGGACCGCATCGGGGCGGCCAAGCAGACGGCGAAGGACTTCATCCAGCAGCTGCCGGCCAACTTCAAGGTGGCGGTCGTCAGCTTCTCGCGCGTGGCCAGTGTCGAGATCCCTCCGACGAAGGACCATGAGGCGGCCGTGCGCGCCGTGGACGGGCTGAGCCTGTCGGAGTACACCGCGACGGGGGAGGGCATCTACAGCGCACTCGCGGTCATCGAGCAGGACCTGACGTCGATCGGTCAGCAGAACGACTCGAAACCGCCCGCGTTCATGGTGCTCATCAGTGACGGTGCCCGAACGATCGGGCGCTCCCAGGTGGCTGCGGCGCAGGCAGCCAAGGCCAAGCGCATCCCGATCTACACGGTGGCGCTCGGGACGCCGACGGCCACGATCAGGACGCAGGGCCAGACCATCGCCGTGCCGGTCGAGATAGCCCAGCTGCAGCAGGTGGCGCAGATCAGTGGCGGCCGGGCGTACGTCGCCGAGACCCCGAAGGACCTCGTCAAGGCGTACTCGTCGGTGGGGAAGCAGATGAGCTACGTGACCCGGCGCGGTGATGCCACCTCCGAATACATGGGGGTGCTGGTGGTGCTGGCTCTGCTGTCGACAGGGGCGGGGCTGAGCGTCGCGGCCCGTTGGCCCTGACGCTTCGTGTCGGGTTGTCGCCGTTTGCGACACGCGCAGAGCTTCGCGGAGGCGAAGATGTGGTGCCGGTGGGACGAATGAGGCACAATGGAGCCTGAGTTCACCCGTGATCCTCGCGATCGAGCCAGCTGGGGAAGGCGACGCTCGAGCCTTGAGGAGGATCGGTGAACCGGAGTACACACACGGAAGGCTCAGCGGCCGCAGCGGCCCGAGGAGTCCTGTTCGTCCATGCATCGCCGTCGGCGCTGTGCCCACACATCGAGTGGGCGGTCGGCGGCGTTCTCGGCGTCGGCGTCGATCTGTCCTGGACCCCGCAGCCCGCGCGCGCCGGGACGTACCGGGCGGAGTACTCGTGGACCGGGCCGGTCGGCACGGGTGCCAAGATCGCCTCCGCGCTGCGCGGCTGGCAGAAGCTGCTGTTCGAGGTCACCGAGGACGCCACGTCGACCAGTGAGGGCGCCCGCTACTCGTGCACCCCTGAGCTCGGGCTCTTCCACGCGGTGACCGGGCTGCACGGCGACATCATGATCCCGGAGGACCGGTTGAAGGCCGCCGTCGTGAAGTCGGCCATCGGCGACCTACCGCTGCTCGTCGAGATCGACAAGCTGCTCGGCAAGGCCTGGGACGAGGCGCTCGAGCCCTTCCGCCACGCCGGTGACGGCGCCCCCGTCCGCTGGCTCCACCACGTCGTCTGACCGTCTTCGTTGAACCGTGAGTTGTGGTCCCTTGAGCCGTCAGTTGTGGTCCCTTGAGCCGTCAGTAGTGGCGCTCGTATTGCGGTTGAAGGAGCCAAAACTCACGGTTGAAGGAGCCATAACTCACGGTTGAACGAACTAGAGGGGGATGTTGCCGTGGTGGCCTCTCGAGCTGGTGTCGGCGGCAGCCAGGGCGGCGGCGAGCGCAGACCGGGTCGCATTCGGCTCGACCACCTCGTCGATCACCCCGATCTCGACGGCCTTCTCCACTCCACCGGCGATCTTCTCGTGCTCGGCCGCCAGCTCGGCCTCGACCGTCGGCCGTAGGTCGGCCGCCACCGCGGCGATCTTGCGCCGGTGCAGCACGCGGACGGCGGCGATCGCCCCCATCACGGCCACCTCGGCGCCCGGCCACGCGAACACCCGGGTCGCGCCGAGCGAACGAGCGTTCATCGCGATGTACGCGCCGCCGTAGGCCTTGCGGGTCACCAACGTCACCCGGGGGACCTGCGCCTCACCGAAGGCATGCAGCAGCTTCGCACCACGGCGTACGACGCCGTCCCACTCCTGGCCGACACCGGGCAGGTAACCGGGCACGTCGACGACGACGATCAGCGGTACGCCGTACGCGTCGCACATCCGCACGAAGCGCGCCGCCTTCTCGGCTGACGGTGAGTCGAGACACCCGCCGAGCCGGAGCGGGTTGTTGGCGATGACGCCGACCGTGCGACCCCCGAAGCGGCCGAGCGCGGTCACGATGTTGGGCGCCCACTTGTGGTGCAGCTCGAGCATGGAGTCGGCATCGAGCAGCGTCGCCACGAACGGGTGGACGTCGTACGCACGCTTCTTCGACTCCGGCATCTGGTCGGACAGGTCGACGTCCTCCACCGACCCGACGTCCAACGTGCGCTGGTCGCCGAGCAGGCTCACGAGCCGGCGCGCCTCACCCAACGCGTGCGCCTCGGACTCCGCCAGCACATGGACGACGCCGGAGCGGCGACCGTGCGGCTCGGGTCCACCGAGACGGAGCATGTCGACGTCCTCACCGGTCACCGACCGTACGACGTCAGGCCCGGTGACGAAGATCCGTCCCTCGGGACCCAGGATGACCACATCGGTCAACGCCGGACCGTACGCCGCGCCACCGGCTGCGGGGCCGAGCACCACGGAGATCTGGGGGATCTTCCCGGATGCCTTCGTCATGGCCTGGAAGATCAGCCCCACCGCGTGCAGCGACAGCACGCCCTCGGCCAGCCGCGCGCCGCCGGAGTGCCACAGGCCGACGATCGGCAGCCGGTCGGCCATGGCGCGCTGGTAGGCGTTGACCACGACCTTGCAGCCTTCGTTGCCCATCGCCCCACCCATGGTGGTGGCGTCGGAGCAGAAGGCCACGGTGCGGACGCTGTCGATCATGCCGACCGCAGCGAGCATGCCCGAGTCGTCGTCGGCGCTGATCAGCTCCAGGGTGCCCTCGTCGAACAGCGCGGCGAGCCGCTTGTTCGGGTTGCGGGGGTCCTGGTCTCGAGGCAGCTTCGGCGCCTTCTGCTCCGGCGTCGCCTGTGCCGGCGGTCCGGCCTGCTGCGGTGCGTTGGCGGGAGCGTTGTCGGTCGTGGTCATGGTGACCCCTTAAACGGAGCGGAAGGCGATGGCGACGTTGTGGCCGCCGAAGCCGAAGGAGTTGTTCAGCGCTGCAATGTCACCGCTGGGCAGCGTGCGCTGCTCGGTGGCGACATCGAGCTTGACGCTCGGGTCGAGGTTGTCGAGGTTGATCGTCGGAGGTACGACGCGGTGGTGGAGCGCGAGCACCGTGGCCACGGACTCGAGGGCCCCCGCCGCACCGAGCAGGTGTCCGGTCATCGACTTCGTGGAGGTCACGACGACGTGGTCGATCTCGCCGCCGAGCGCGTTGGTGATGGCCAGGCACTCGGCCACGTCGCCTTGCGGGGTCGACGTGGCGTGCGCGTTGATGTGGACGACGTCACGGGCGGTGAAGCCGCTGACGGTCAGGGCCTGTTTCATGGCCCGCGTGGCGCCCAGCCCTGCCGGGTCGGGTTGTGCGATGTCGTGGGAGTCGGCAGTGACGCCGGCGCCGGTGACCTCGGCGTAGATCCGGGCTCCGCGCCGCTCAGCGTGCTCCGCGCTCTCGATGACCAGGGCTGCGCTGCCCTCGCCGAGCACGAAGCCGTCGCGGTCGATGTCCCATGGCCGAGAGGCCTTCTCGGGGTCGTCGTTGCGCTTGGACAGCGCCATCATCTGTGAGAACGCCGCAAGGGGCAGCGGGTGGATCGCGGCCTCGGTGCCGCCCACGACCACGACGTCGGCACGTCCGAGCCGGATCATGTCGATGCCTTGGGCGATGGCTTCGTTGCCGGAGGCGCAGGCCGAGACCGGTGTGTGCACGCCGGCTTTGGCGCCGATGGCCAGACCGATGTTGGCGGCGGGGGAGTTGGGCATGAGCATCGGGATCGCCAGCGGCGAGACGCGCCGCGGCCCCTTCTCCAGCAGCAGGTCGTAGTTGGCGAGCAGCGTCGTGACGCCGCCGATGCCGGACGCCATCGCGACGCCGAGGCGCTCGCCGTTGACGTCACCGGACTCTGCAGCCTCGGCCAGCCCGGAGTCGCGCCAGGCCTCCAGGGCCGCGACCAGCGCAAACTGGCCGGACCGGTCGAGTCGACGCGCCTTGACACGGTCGAGCACCTCGATCGGCTCGACGGCGACGCGGGCGGCGATGTGCACCGGCAGCGGCTCGACCCAGTCCTCGGTCAGGGGGCGTACTCCGGAAGTTCCTGCCAGGAGGGCGGCCCAGGTCGTGGGCACGTCACCTCCGACAGGGGACGTCGCACCAAGTCCGGTTACGACGACGCGCTGGGAAGTCATCAGGTGGTCACCTCGTAGGTTTCGGCCGACCGGTCAGCCGGATGACCGCACTGGACTGTCGCGAGGAGTCTCGCGAGTCGCCACTGCGGACCATCCGTCTGCCATTGTCGGTGGGTGATTCAGGAGTTCTGGGCATTCTCGATGTACGCGACGGCGTCGCCGACGGTCGTGAGGTTCTTGACCTCGTCGTCGGGGATCTTGACGCCGAAGCTCTCCTCGGCGGCGACGACCACCTCGACCATCGACAAAGAGTCCACGTCGAGGTCGTCGGTGAACGACTTGTCGAGCTGGACGTCTTCGGCCGGGATGCCCGCGACTTCGTTGACGATCTCGGCGAGACCGGCGCGGATCTCCTCAGTGCTGGCCATGGGTGTGGCTCCTTCGTGGTTGGGGTCGTGATGATGCAGGGTGGTCCCCGACGGGTCGGGGGCGTCCGCAGCGACGCTGCGGAAACTCGTGGTGGTGGCGTACCGGAGTCGTCACGGCAGCGTGACCACCTGGGCGGCGTACGCGAGCCCGGCGCCGAAGGCGATGAACAGCGCGAGGTCGCCGGACTTGGCTTCGCCGGACTCGAGCAACGCCTCGGTGGCGAGCGGGATCGAGGCGGCGGACGTGTTGCCCTGGTAGGCGATGTCGCGCGCGATCACGACGTCCTTGGGCAGCTTCAGGGCCCGGGACATCGCGTCGGTGATGCGCATGTTGGCCTGGTGCGGCACGAACACGTCGAGGTCGTCGACGGTGACGCCGGCCCGGTCCATGGCCTCGGTCGCGATCTTGGCCATCTCGTACGACGCCCAGCGGAAGACCGGGTTGCCGTCCATACGCAGGGTGGGCATCTCGGGTCGCTCGGTCGCCAGCACGTCGTTCCACGTCTCGTTCTGCCGGATGTGGTCGAACTTCGACCCGTCGGCACCCCAGACGACCGGGCTGATGCCCTCGACGTCGGACGGGCCGACCACGGCTGCCCCGGCGCCGTCGGCGAAGATGAAAGCGGTACCACGGTCGGTCGGGTCTGTGATGTCCGAGAGTCGCTCGACGCCGATTGCGAGGACGTACTTGGCGCTCCCGGAGCGCACCATGTCGGAGGCCAGCGCGACTCCGTGGCAGAAGCCAGCGCACGCTGCCGAGATGTCGAACGCCGCCGCCGGCGTGCAGCCCAGCTCGTCGGCGATCAACGTCGCCACGGCCGGTGTCTGCAGCAGGTGCGACACCGTGGCGACGATGACGCAGTCGACCTGGCCGGGCGCGACACCCGCCCTCGACAGCGCCTTCCGCGACGCGGCGACGCTCATCATCTGCACGGTCTCGTGCGGCTCGGCCCACTTGCGCTCGATGATCCCCGACCGGGTACGGATCCATTCGTCGCTGGAGTCGATGTGCTGGCAGATCTCCTCGTTGGTCACCACGCGGCTCGGGCGGTAGCCCCCGATGCCCTGGATGCTGGCGTGGGCGGCGCCCGACCCGGTACGGATCTGTGCAGTCATGATCACTCGCTTTCGGGGTGCAGCCGCACCAACGGCTGACCGGGGGAGACCAGGTCGCCGTCTTCGACGATCCATTCGACGATGGTGCCCCCGTACGGCGCCTCGACCGGCGTCTTGCCGCGCAGGTTCTCGACGTGTCCGACGCTGACACCGGCGTGCAGCAGGGTGCCGAGCGGGATGTCGGGCGACTGGTGGAACGTTCCCTTGGACGGTGAGACGAGCATCCGCCACGTCGGTGTGGAGTCCATGGGGGAGGCGTCGCCGTGCTTGTCGGCAAAGGCACGGGCGTCGTCGAGCTGGTCGGGCGTCTTGAATGCGAACGTCTCGACCCCTTTGAGCTGCCGCTTCGCAATGCCCGTCAGGGTGCCGGCCGGCGGCATCTCGAGGATGCCCGTGACGCCGAGGTCAGCCATCGACTGCATGCACAGGTCCCAGCGCACCGGCGAGCTGACCTGGCTGACCAGTCGACCCAGCACCTCACGGCCGGAGTGGATCACCTGTCCGTCACGGTTGGAGATCAGCCGGGTGCGGGTGTCGTGGGTGGACATGGCGCGAGCCAGCCGGGCCAACACGTCGACGGCCGGTCGCATGTGGTCGGTGTGGAAGGCGCCCGCGACGCTCAGGGGGATGAGACGGGCCTTCTCGGGCGGGTCGACGGCGAACTTCTCGAGCTGCTCGAGAGTGCCGGCGGCCACGATCTGACCAGTACCGTTGTCGTTGGCGGCGATGAGCCCTTCACGCTCCAGTGCGCTGAGCACCTCGTCGCGGTCGCCGCCGAGCACCGCCGTCATGCCGGTCGGGGTCTGCGCCGAGGCCGCCGCCATGGCGCGACCCCGCTCGCGGACGAACACCATGGCTTGCTCAGCGCTGATGACCCCCGCGCCGGTAGCGGCCGCGATCTCGCCGACGCTGTGCCCGGCGACCGCGCCGATGCGGCCGAACGCATCAGCCGGGTGCGGATAGAGGGCGAGGGCCGCCAACAGGCTCGACGCCACGAGCAACGGCTGGGCGACGGCGGTGTCACGGATGGTCTCGGCGTCGGCCTCGGTGCCGTAGTGGGCCAGGTCGACGCCACTGACGGCGGAGAGCCAGTTCAGGCGGTCGGCGAAGTCGGGGTCCTCGAGCCAGGGCTTGAGGTAACCGGGGGACTGGGCACCTTGTCCAGGAGCAACGATGACGAGCACACCCCCATCTTGCCGTGTCACGTCGACGGGTCCGCGGTCCTGTCGGCACGAAAGTTGCGGGTGTGTTTTTGTTGGGTTCCTACAAAAGGGCTCTAGTCGGCCAGCAGGCGGCCCAGGGTCAGCGACACCCGCAGCGTGTAGGCGTCGCGCGCTTCCGAGGCGGACAGGCCGGTGACGTCGGCGATCCGCCGAAGCCGGTAGCGCACGGTGTTCGGATGGACGAAGAGCGCACGCCCGGTCGCCTCGATCGATCCGGAGCTGTCCAGGTATGCCGTCAGGGTCTCGAGCAGTCCGGAGCCGGCCTCTACCAGGGGCTGGTAGACCGTCGAGACGAGCTGGCGTCGGGCGTGACCGTCACCGGCGAGCGACCGCTCGGGGAGCAGATCGTCGCTCGACACCGGACGGGGAGCCTCCGGCCAGGCCGGTGCGGCACGCAGTCCGGCGATGGCCGCGCGTGCCGAGAGGTTCGCGGCCAGCAGGTCGCCGACGACGGGACCGGTGACGAGCGGACCTTCGCCGAAGTGGTCGGCGATCGGGCTTGCCGCCTTGTCGGGGTCGTCGACGCCGCCGAGTACCACCACCAGGCGGTCGCCCTGGACGGCGCAGAGGGCGTCGAGGCGATGGGCTCGGGCCGAGCGCTTGATCGCGTCCACTGCCGTGGCGGAATCGCCCTCGGGAGTCAGGCCCAGCACGACGCAGACGCCACTGGTGGACGCCCAGCCCAGCGCGGTAGCCCGTGAGCGGACCGCTTCGTCGGCCTCACCACGCAGCACGGAATCCACGATGAGCGCCTCGAGGCGGGCGTCCCAGGCGCCTCGCTGCTCCGCGGCACGGGCGTAGACCTCGGCGGCGGCGAAGGCGATCTCACGCGAGTAGAGCATCACGGCCTCGCGCACGCCCGGTGCGTCCTTGGCGCTGACGACCTGGTCGACGTGGGTCTCGACCACCCCGATCGTCGTACGCACCATCTCGACCGTCTGTTGCAACGTGACGACACCCGTCAGCTCCTGGGGTGCGGTGCCGAAGACGTCGGCGGTGACGGCGTGCCCGGAGGTCGGGTTGCGGAACCAGTCGACGAACGACGAGATGCCGGCACCGGCGATCAGACCGATCCAGGAACGGTCTTCTGCGGCCAGCGCACGGAACCAGGGAAGATCGTCGTTCATCTTGGCGATGGCAGCATTCGTCAGCGTTCCGACCGACTGCTCGAGTCTCCTGATCGCCGTTGCGCTGCCCTGCACCATGATGTGAGCGTACTCACCCCCTTTGTGAGGCTTCAACAACCACGGGCGGGCCGCCCACCTGGGCGGACAGCAGTCGGACACGGCGGCTGGCCAGGTGGATCCCACCATCCCGGAGGACGGGCGGGAGCCTCTGGACAACATTCCCCCCGATCGGACGACACGTCTAGGTTGACCTCATGCGTGTCGACGACGTTGCGAGGATCGAGCTGGGTTCCTTCGTGAGGCCGCCACAAGAGACCGGTGCGGACGGCGGTCGGGTCGAGACTGTGCTCGGCTACGTCGTTCGGACCCCCGCCGGCGTGCTCCTCGTCGACACCGGGGTCGGGAGGCCGGATGAGGAGACCGAGCAGTGGTACCGGCCGAAGCGGGTCACGATCGAAGCGGCCCTGGCCACGGTGGGCCTGTCGGTAGTCGATATCGATCTCGTCCTCAACTGCCACCTGCACTTCGACCACATCGGCGCCAACCCGCAGTTCGCCGGTCGGCCCATCTTCTGCCAGCGTCGCGAACTGGAGACGGCGCTGACGACGGACTACACGGTGCCTGCGCTCGTCGACTTCACCGGAGCGAAGTACGAGCTGCTCGACGGCGAGACCCAGATCACGACGGGCGTGCATGTCATCCCCACGCCCGGGCACGTGGACGGGCACCAGTCCGTCGTCCTGGAGTGTGAGGACGGTTCGATCGTTCTCGCGGGTCAGGCCCACGACCTGGCCTCGCACTGGTCGGCGGACGTCCTGGCGGCCCGGGCTCGTCAGCTCGGCCACGAGCCACCGCTCCCGAGCCCGAGCCCCTGGATGGACCGCCTGCTCGCCTTCGACCCGAAGCGCGTGGTCTTCGCGCACGACCACGCGACGTGGAGTCCGTGAACGACCGTCCGGAACCGCAGCGGAGGTGAGCAGTACGGGTCCGAGTCCCTCGGCCGGCTACGGCAGGATGGGCTGCATGGACGGGATCGAGGCGCTGTCGGAGATCGCCTACTGGAAGGAACGCGGGCGGGAGGAGACTCGGCGGGTCGAGGCCTACCGCAAGGCGGCGTGGGCGCTGGCCGACCTGCCCGCCGGCGAGCTCGAGGAGCGGATCGCGGCAAAGACGCTGACGGAGGTGCCGAGCGTCGGTCCCTCGACGTCGGCGGTGGTCATGGAGGCAGCCTCGGGCAAGGTACCGGCCAAGCTGGCCGAGCTGCGCAAGAAGGGGGAGAAGCCGCTCGCGGAGGGTGGCGAGGACCTGCGCGCCGTGATCCGGGGCGACCTGCACGCGCATTCGAACTGGTCCGACGGGGGTTCGCCCATCGACGAGATGGTGCGCGCCGCCCGCGGGCTGGGCCACGACTACCAGGCGCTGACCGACCACTCGCCACGGTTGACGGTGGCGCGCGGGCTCAACGCGGAGCGGCTGACCGAGCAGCTCGCGGTGGTGGCCGACATCAACGCACAGGTCAAGGCCGAGGGCGCCGACTTCCGGCTGCTGCCGGGAATCGAGGTCGACATCCTCGAGAGCGGCAAGCTCGACCAGTCGGCCGCCATGCTCGACCAGCTCGACGTGGTCGTGGCCAGCGTCCACTCCAAGCTGCGAGCCGACTCCGAGACGATGACGGCGCGGATGGTCGGTGGGATCGCCAACCGCTTCACCAACGTGCTCGGCCACTGCACCGGCCGGCTCGTCGAGGGCGGGCGCGGCACGCGGCCGGAGTCGACTTTCGACGCGGAGGTCGTCTTCGCGGCCTGTGAGCAGTTCGACGTGGCGGTCGAGATCAACTCCCGGCCTGAACGGCGCGATCCACCGTCACGGCTGATCCAGCTTGCGCTGGAGGCGGGCTGCCTGTTCTCGATCGACACCGATGCGCATGCGCCGGGCCAGCTCGCGTTCCAGGACTACGGCTGCGCCCGGGCGGTGGCCAACGGCGTACCCGCCGAGCGGATCGTCAACACCTGGCCCCTCGACCGCCTCCTCGCCTGGACCCACGCCAAACGTTGAACCGTGAGTTGTGGCTCCTTGAACCGTGAGTTGTGGCCCTTGAACCGTGAGTTGTGGCGACTACGACTTGAGTCCCGAGAAGCTCATCGTGGCGACGAAATGGCGTTGGGCCAGGAGGAATGCGATCAGGAGCGGCGCGGTCGCGACCACGTTGCCACTCATCAGCAGTGACCAGTCCGTACGCCGAGCACCCTGGAAGTTCGCGAGGCCGAGCTGGACGGTGTAGTGGTCCTCGTTGCTGATCGCGATGAGCGGCCACACCAGGTCGTTCCACGAGCCCAGCAGGGTGAACACCGTCAACGTCGCCAGCGCAGGCCTGGCCAGCGGAAGCACGATGCGCCACAGCACCCCGAACGCGGAGCACCCGTCGATGCGTGCCGCGTCCTCGAGCTCGGACGGCAGCGACAGGAAGAACTGTCGCATCAGGAATACGCCGAAGGCGGAGGCTAGCCAGGGAACGATCGCGGCCCCGAGCGTGTCGATCAGGCCCACCTTCGCGAACATGATGAAGGTCGGGATCATCAGCAGCTGGGTCGGAATCATGATCGTCGACACCATGAGGAAGAACCCGACGGTCCGGCCCCGGAACGAGAGTCGCGCGAACCCGTAGCCCGCCAGCGAGCACAGTACGAGGTGAGACAGCACGGCCACGGTGCTGACGATGGTGGAGTTGATCAACCAGCGCACGATCGACGACTGCTCGAACAGCTGGGTATAGCCGTGCAACGTGAGCGTCCGTGGGAAGAACCGAGGCGGAAAGCGGTTGAGGTCCTCGTCGGCCATGAACGAGGCCAGGATCATCTGCGCCAGCGGAAGGAGGAACAACAGTGCCGTCGGCATCAGCAGGAGGTGCCAGGCACTGAAGGGCAGCCGCCATCTTCTCGGCCGGCCGGCGGGCTTGCGCTCCGCGACGTCACCAACCGCTGCACCCGTCGACCGCTCCACGGACAGGGCCATCAAAACGCCTCCACCTGCACCCGGCGGGAGTACAGCACCACGCCGATCGTGATCACGAGCGTGAAGCCGAAGAGGATGTAGGCGACCGCCGAGGCGTAGCCGTAGTGCGTGAGCTGGAAGGCCTGGTAGTAGACGTAGTAGACGACCGTCTGGGTAGCTCCGAGCGGGCCACCTTTCGTCGTTGTATAGACCAGGTCGAAGAGCTGCAGCGCCGTGATCGTCTGCCAGACCGACGCGAAGACGGTGACGGGGGCCAGGTGCGGCACCTTGACGTGCCAGAAGGTACGGAACGGCGATGCCCCGTCGATGGCGGCCGCCTCGACGAGGTTCTGCGGAATGTCCTGCAGCGCCGCCAGGTAGATGACGACGGTGAATCCCACCTCTCCCCACAACGAGATCAGGCACAAGGTGAGCAGCGCCTGGTGGTCGCTCTCGAGAAACTGCTGCGGCGGCAGGTGGAGACCGCGCAGCATGCCGTTGGCGATTCCGAACTGCGGGCTGAAGACGTAGTTGGCGAGGATGCCGGTCGCGGCCGCGCTCGCCACGAACGGCACGAAGATCGCCGTCCGGTAGAACGCGATGAACCGGATCGGCCGGTTCAGAGCCGTCGCCAGCAGCAGTCCGAGCACGATCGACACCGGAACGAAGATGACCGTGAAGACCAGCGTGTGCTCCACCGCCGAGCGTAGTTGCGGGTCGTCGGCGAGGCGTTGGTAGTTGCTCCACCCGGCCGACGTGGACGGTGAGATGCCGTCCCAGTTGCGCCGGGACAGGTAGAACGCCCACAGGCTGGGGAAGATCGACAAGGCCAGGACGAAAACGGTCGCCGGACCCGCGAACGCCCATCCCGTCAGCGACCTCCGCAGCCTCGTCATCCGAACGAGAGCGCCTGGTCGGCCTGTTCGGCTGCCTTGGACAGCGCCTCCGACGAGCTCGACTTGCCCTGGAGCACCTGCGAGATCGCGGTCCCGACATAGCGGGAGAGCTCGACGTACTGCGGGATCGTCGGCCGCGCCGTGGTGGCGTTGTCGAGGTTCTCGACGAACACCTCGATGCCCGGATACTCCTTGACGAACTTCTGGTACGCCGGTGACTGCGCCTCGACCGGTCGCAGCGGCAGATTGCCGAGCCCGAGGTTCCAGCGCTCGTCGATCGCCGGCGACGTGAGCCACTTCAGCAGCTCGGTCGACCAGTACGCGCGGTTGGGGTCGTCGTGGTCGAAGGCGACCCACAGGTCGGGGCCGGCGACGGTCTGGTGGCTCCCGTCGGTGCCGGGCAGCGGGACGACGGCGTACGGCGTCTTGGCCTTCACGAAGTCGTAGAGCTGCCAGGGACCGGTGACCACCATGCCGACCCGGCCGGAGGCGAACAGTGGCCCGTAACGCTCGTCGGTCTGGTCGAGGTAGACGCTGTGGTCCTCGACCGCCATCTGGCGCCAGAGCTCGAGGGCATCGATACCGGCCTGGGAGTCGAAGGCGGACGACTTCTGGTCGGCGGAGAGCACGTCCCCGCCGCCCTGCCACAGCTGCGGCCACAGGTGCCACGTCGTGTCCTCGCCGCCGCTGACCGGATAGGCGGTCCCGTAGACGTCCTTGGTCGGGTCGGTCAGCGCCTTCGCGTCCGCCCGGAAGTCGTCCCAGGTCCAGTCGGCTGTCGGCGCAGGGAGGCCCGCCTGGGAGAACAGCTCGGTGTTGTAGACGACCGCGAGGTTGTCCACGATGGCCGGGAACCCGATGACCGTGCCGTTCGGGGTGGCGGTGTCACGCGCGGCCTCGGCAAACTCATCCCACTTGACGTCCGGCGCCGCGACCGCCTCGGTCAGGTCGAGCGGCCGCTTCGACTTCGCCAGCTGGCCGGCCCAGCTCCCGTAGGCGTAGGAGATGTCGGGATAGGTGTTGCTCGCGAACGCTGCGGACAGCTTCTGCAGGAGGTCATCCGTGGTGGGCGCCCCCGAGGACACGTTGATGGAGACGTTGGGGTGAGCAGCCTCGAACTCCTTGGCGAGCCCCTCGATGACGGTCTCGGCGTCGTCGGACTGGCCGGTCCACCAGGTCAGCTTGACGTCAGCCTTGGTGTCGAGCGGTCCCGCTTTGTCGCTTCCGCCGCACGCGACGACGGCCGGGGTCGCGAGGAGGACAGCGGTCACGGCAACGGCGAGCCGGCGCGCGCGTACGGTCGGGGGGCAGCGGCGGTTCATGGACGACCTCCTGGAGTCGTGGACGCCGATGGGGTGCGCCGGCTTGGCTGGAGTGACGAACGCAGTGCAGGGGGGAGCAGGTCGCCGTGCGCCGCGACCATGTCGTCGACGAGGTCCCACGCGGCGGGCGGAGACAACGTCGCGCTGGTGTTCGGGTCGACCATCGCGGCCTCGCGCAGCAGCAGCGGGTCACCGTCCGTGGCTGCTCGCACGGTGAGGTCGACGACGTTCAGGTAGGCGCGGTTGAGGGCGGCACACTGCGGCGGCAGATCCCCGACGTGCGTCGGGACCACCCCCTGACCGTCGACGAGACAGGGCACCTCGACACAGACGTCTCGGGGCAGGTTGGTCACCAGCCCGGTGTTGCTGACATTGCCCACGATGCGTCGCGGCCGGCCGGTGACCATGCTGTGGATGACCTGCGGGGCGTACTCCGTCGCGGTCGCATCGAGGTCGATCGGCTCGCCCGCAGCCAGCTGGGCCCGCGTGCGTTCATAGGTGGCGACGTTGTCCTCACTGATGCCCACGTAGGCGCCGATCTCGAGGCGCAGTCGCGACACCTCGCCGTCGTGAGGCAGGTACCAGCCGACGTACTCGGCGGAGTGCTCGCTCGTCTCGGTCGGGTAGTAGCCGAGCCGGCGATACATGTCGACGCGGACGCGGCGCCGCAACTCGGGGTCGGCGTCGATCCGGTCGTCGAGGACGGGGTAGAGGTCGCGCCCGTCCTGCTCCCAGCGCAACAACCAGGCCTGGTGGTTGACGCCGGCTGACCACCATTGCGTCTGCTCCAGCGGTACGCCGATGAGCTCGCACAAGTCGTGAACGGTCCAGTACACCGAGTGGCACAGCCCCACGGCTCGCAGGCTCGGCGCCGTACGGGCGAGGTAGGTCAGGTTCATCGCCATCGGGTTGGTGTAGTTGAGCAACCACGCCTCGGGGCAGACGGCCAGCATGTCGGCGGCGATGCCGTCGAGCGCAGGGAACGTACGCAGCCCGCGGAAGATCCCGCCGATCCCGAGCGTGTCGGCGATCGTCTGCCGGACACCGTGCCGGGCCGGCACGTCGAAGTCGACGCGCGTGGAGGCGAGGCCGCCGACCTGGATCATGTTCACGACGAAGTCGGCCCCGTCGAAGGCCGCCTTTCGCTCTGCATGGGTGGTGACGACTGCTTGCGAGTCGAAGCGATCGCGGACCTGCAGGGCGATTCCGTGGGCGGTCGCCAGTCGGTCCGGGTCGATGTCGTGCAGACGGATCGTCAGCGGACCGAGGTCGCTGAACCCGAAGAGGTCGGCGAGCAGGTCGCGCGTGAACTCCACGCTGCCGGCCCCGACGAACGTCACCACGGTCATGAGGGGGCCTCCGGGCTCGGATCCTTGTCGGGATGCTGCGGTGTCAGGTGCTCGGTCAGGCGGAGCAGGTCGCGGCCTATGTCGTCGAGCTCGGCGCGCGTCACCCGGCTGGTAGGGGCCGTGACGCTCACCGCGGCGATCGGGGTGCCGGTGCCGAGGGTCACCGCGACGGCAGCGCAGTGCACGCCGGGTTCGTTCTCCTCCAGGTCGAGCGCGTAGCCGCGGCTCCGGATCAGGGACAGCTCGCTGTCGAAGGCCGCGGCGGTGATCGTGGTCTGGTCGGTGTGGCGCATCAGCGGCCCGTGCTCGGCGACCCAGGCGTCAACGGCTTCACGGTCGGGAAGCAGCTGCGCCAGCAGTGCCTTCCCGACGCCGGTGCAGAACGCGGGGTTGCGACCACCGATCGTGGACGACAGCCGGAACGGGTGCGTGCCTTCGCGCTTGTCGATGTACACAACCTCCGCGCCGGCGAGGACAGCGAGGTGGGTGGTCTCGTGGTGTCGATCGACGAGCTCCTGCAGCAGGGGAGCGAGCAGCACGGGTACGTCGAGCCGCGCGTGGAACCCGAAGGCCACCTCCAACGCCGTAGGCCCGAGCAGATACGGACCCGAGGGCTGCGCCTGGACGGCGAAACCGCGGTGCTTCAGGGTGGTGAGCAGTCGGTGCAGCGAGCTCTTCGGCAGCCGTGTCTCGGCGGCCAGCTCTTCGAGACTCCAGCCGTCGCCGCGCTGGCCGAGCAGCATCAGCACACGCAGCGCACGATCGACGCCTTCAAGTCCCGTCGTCACGATGAGAGCCTCCCGGACCAGTCGCCATGAATTCCGCTCAGCGGAACAATGGTTTGCTGACAGGAATCATGCTACGGTTCTGCAGACCCGCTGTAAACCCCCGACCGCGAGGTGGCCATGCGAGCTCTGGTCTTCACCGCAGCGCATCAGGTGCAGGTGCTGGACGTGGACGCCCCGGAGGCAACTGACCACGATGTGATCGTGGACGTCAAGGCTGTCGGTGTATGTGGAAGCGACCTGCACGGCATCGCAGGCACGGGGTGGCGCCAGCCGCCGCTGGTGATGGGGCACGAGGTCGTGGGTGTCGATCCCGACGGTCGCCGCGTCGCCGTCAACCCACTGATCCCGTGCGGCGCCTGTGACCTGTGTGGGCTGGGCCGAGCGAACCTCTGCCGGCACCGCGAGCTGCTGGGCGTCCAGCGTCCCGGTGGCTTCAGCCACCAGGTTGCGGTGCCCCGCTCGGCCCTCCATGTGCTGCCGGAGTCGATCGACTGGGCGGCGGCCGCGCTCATCGAGCCGCTGGCGAACGCGCTGCACGCCTGTGGGCTGGCGGGCCAGCTCGCGGGTGGACGTGTGGGCGTGATCGGAGCCGGTGCCCTGGGGCTGCTCACCACCGCCGTCGCCGCGTTGGAAGCGCCTGAGAAGCTCGCCGTCGCCGACCCGTCCGAGCACCGGCTCGCAGTGGCGAGCGCCGTTGGGGCGACCACGACAGCGGCACAGCTGGACGGTGAGTACGACGTCCTGATCGATGCCGTCGGATCCGCGCATACCCGGGCTGAGTCACTGCGTCTGCTACGCCCGGGCGGACAGGCGGTGTGGCTGGGTCTGGCCGAACCCGAGGTGCGGCTGGACGGCAACGCCATCGTGCGGGACGAGAAACGTGTGGCGGGCTCGTTCGCGTACTCCGACACCGAGTTCGCCGCGGCCGTCGCCCTGGCTGAGTCGGTCGACCTGTCCTGGACCACGAGCGTCGACCTGGAGGACTCCGCAGCCGTCTTCCTGGACCTCGCGGCCGGCCGGTCCGACATCGTCCGGGCCGTGATCCGGCCGTCCTGAGCACAACCGGAGGAGCCGAGTATGCGCGGACTGCGTGAGGCACACGTCCTGGTGACCGGCGGGACGCGCGGGATCGGACACGCCACGGCGCGCCGGTTCCTCGAGGAGGGATCACGGGTCCATCTCTGTGGCCCGGTGCAGGCCGACGTCGATGCAGCGGTGGCCGAGCTCTCGCCGGTGGGGGTCGTGGCCGGATCGGTGTGCGACGTGGCCGACGAACAAGCCGTGATCACCCTGGTCGACCAGGTCACCCGGCACGGGGGACCGATCGACGTGTTGGCCAACAACGCCGGCATCTCCTGGCGCGAGCCGTTCCTGGAGATCACCGCAGACCACTGGGACGAGATCCTGGCGGTCAACCTGCGCGGCATGTTCCTGGTCGCCCAGGCGGTGGCCCGGGCGATGGTGGACTCCGGCCGTGGTGGCCGGATCATCAACATGGCCTCGACCAACGCCATCGGCGGCGAGGCCGACTACGCCCACTACAACGCGTCCAAGGGCGGCGTGCTGCAGCTGACGCGCACGATGGCGATCGAGCTGGCGCCTTACGGCATCCGGGTGAACGCGCTGTGTCCTGGGTACATCGACACCCCGTTGAACCGCCAGATCGTCGACGACATGGACGATGCGGGGTTCGTCGACCGCTACATCGAGAGCTCGATCCCGCTCGGTCGGGCCGGGGCAGCAGCCGACGTCGCGGCGGCCTATGCGTTCCTGGCCTCGTCCGACTCCGCGTTCATCACCGGAACGGCGCTCGTCGTCGATGGCGGGCAGACAGCGGTGATGTGAGCGTGTGGACGCGAGCGTTGACCGCCGACGATCAGGTGGCCGGCCCGGGCTGGCTGTTTGAGTCACCGGTGTGGGACCACCGTCGCGACCTCCTGGTGTGGGTCGACATCGACCCAGGCCAGGTCCACACGTTCCACCCGAGCAGTGGCGCGACAGCACGCTTCGACATCGGTCGTCCGGTGACGGCGGTCGCGCTGCGACAGTCGGGCGGCTACCTGCTGTCGCTCGAGCGGTATCTCGTGTCGTGCGATGGGGGGTTCCGCGTCCTGGGTGAGCTCGCTGTTGGCGACGACATGGCCGCTGACGTGCGCTTCAACGACGGTGCAGCAGCTCCGGACGGAAGCTTCTGGATCGGCAGTCTCAGCCATGACCGGGACGGGGCCGGAGCGCTGTACAGGCTGCCTCCGCAGGGTGCCGTCGCAGCCGCCGTCGACCGGAACAGCGAGGCTTTCGTCCTCTCACCCGTGCTCGACGGGGTCTCGATCTCCAACGGGATGGACTGGTCACTCGACGGGAGCGACCACTTCTACGTGGACAGCGGCGCCGGCACGGTCGACGTCCTGCATACCGGTCCGGCGGCGGGGCCGAGTGGCTGGCAGGTGACCGCACGCAGCACGCTGGTCTCGTTCCCGTCGGGCACGAGTCCGGACGGGCTCACGGTGGACGCGGAGGGAGGCATCTGGGTCGCACTCTGGGGCGGCGGCCGCGTCGTACGGCTCTCACGGGATGGGTCCGTCACCGCGGAGATCACCCTGCCGGCGCCGCACGTGTCGAGCGTGGCCTTCGGCGGAACCGATCTCACCGACCTCTACATCACGACCGCCCGGGAGGGCCTCGACGCGGCGGCGCTGGCCGCGGCACCGCTCTCGGGCTCACTGTTCCGGTGCCACGCCGGAGTGCGTGGCCGGCGTGCCTTCAGCTGGCAGGGCTGACGTGTCGGACGTGGGAGCGGTGACCGCGGTCCGGGTGGAGGGCCGGTCAGAACCGGGTCCGGACAATCCCGGTGACCACGTAGTCGTCGTCGACCTCCAGCAGCTGCGGCCACCGGTCGAAGGTCGTGCACGGATGCGAGATCCCGAAGCCGACGAGGTCGCCGACCGCGACGTCGGAGTGGTCACCGAGGTCGACGAAGGTGTGCTGGTCGCTGAGCGCCGAGACGGCGGCGCCCGCCAGGCTTCGACGGACGTTGTCGCCCTCGGCAACGTGCCACAACGGCACAGGCAGTCCCGCGTCGTGCGAGACATCGCGGCGACCGAGGTCTGCGAGGGCCAGCGACGGCTCAGGGCGGGACAGCACCCGGCCCCAGACCTCGAGCGCTGGTTGGAAGGCAGGCCCGTCCCACTGCGCTTCGGTGGACGGAGTACTCCGCGCGTACAGGCCATGGTCGTGGGTCAGGTAGCAGCCGCTGCGGAGTACGACGTCGGTGTGGACGTCAGCCAGCGAGCCGAGCACCCGGGCCACGACGTCGAAGTACACGCTGCCTCCGGCCGTGACCACGGACGGACGTTCGGTGCTCAGCAGCTGCTCGACGCGGAGCCGTGCAAACACCTCGCCGAGTCTGCCGACGAAGCTCTCGACCGCGGCCAGGGTGGCCGAGTCGCGGTCGGTTCCGATCGTGCCCTCGTAACCGGCGACCCCGACCAGGTCGACGACCGGCGATGCGTGGACGGCCCGAGCGAGGCCGATCGCGTCGGCATCGCCGCGCAGCCCGGTTCGACCACCTGGGTGTCCGAGCTCGACCAACAGGCCCGGCCGCCGGACCGAGGGCGCCGTGCCGTGATCGGCTGCCACGGCCGCGAGCTGCTGCTCCGCCCGCGCCAGACCGGCCGGGGAATCGACGTACCAGAGCACCTCCAAGTTCTGGTCCGCGTGCAGCCGTCGACCCAGCCACCTCAGGGCCGCGGGGTCGACGACCTCGTTGGCCAGCAGGATGCGGCGTACCCCGGTGTCGAGCACCGTCGCCGCCTGATGCGGTGTGGCGACCGTGATGCCCCAGGCCCCGGCACGCAGCTGCCGGCCGATCAGTTCCGCCGACAGGGTGGTCTTGCCGTGCGGCGCGAGCCGGACTCCTGCGGTCGCGCAGAAGTGCGCCATGACGGCGATGTTGTGCTCGATCGCGCTCGTCTTGAGGACCGCCACGGGAGTGGGCAGGTCTCCCGACAGGAGCCGCCACCCACGCTGCGCGACGAGCTCCGGTGTCACCGACACATCCAGGGGGATTCCCTTGCTGCGGCCGTCGAGCGGCGGCCCCGGTTGATCCACGTGTCGTCCCCTCATGCCAGGTCAGCGACCGACAGCGTATCCATCCAGCGTCCAAGGAGAGAACCATGCCGCGTAGTACCTCACCCACCGACCAGGCGCCCGCGCCTGGCGGCCCCTACAGCCAGCATGTGCGTATCGGTGCGACCGTCATGGCAGCCGGTCAGGTGGGCCTACGACCCGATGGCACCCTCACCGAGGGTGTCGCGGCTCAGACGGAGCAAGCACTGCGCAACGTCTTCGCCGTGCTGGCTGCTGGGGGTGCCGCCGAGACGGACATCCTCGGCGTGCGTGTCTTCCTGACCGACCAGGCTCACTTCGCCGAGATGAACGCGGTGTACGAGTCGATGGTCTCTGCGCCGTACCCGGCTCGTACGACGGTGTACGTCGGCCTGCCCGCGGGCCTGCTGGTCGAGATCGATGCCACGGCGGTCCTCGAGGCGGGGTCATGAGGCTGGTTCGGGTGGGAGAGGTTGGGGCTGAGACGCCCGGTTTGCTGCGCGGATCAGACGTCGTGGACGTATCCGGTTACGTGCGCGACTACGACCGCGACTTCTTCGCCTCCGGTGATCTGGCGGCCCTGTCTAAGTGGGTCGACGAACACGGCGGATCGTTGCCGTTGCTGTCCGCGGACGCGCGGATCGGCCCGCCGATAGCCCGGCCCGGCAAGATCGTCTGCATCGGGCTGAACTACTCCGACCACGCCGAGGAGTCGGGGATGGCCGTGCCGACCGAGCCGGTCGTCTTCATGAAGGGCGCCGACACCGTGGTCGGTCCGTACGACGATGTGCGCATCCCGCGCAGTAGCACCAAGACCGACTACGAGGTCGAGCTCGGCGTCGTCATCGGGAACACCGCGCGCTACTTGGACTCGCACCGGGCCGCGGCCGACGTGATAGCCGGGTACTGCGTGTCGCACGACGTCTCGGAGCGGGAGTTCCAGCTCGAGCGAGGGGGACAGTGGGACAAGGGCAAAAGCTGCGAGACGTTCAACCCGCTGGGGCCGTGGCTGGTGACGCCGGACGAGGTAGCAGACCCCCAGGCGTTGGAGCTCACCCTTGACGTGAACGGCGAACCACGCCAGCGGGGGACCACGGCCACGATGATCTTTCGCGTGCTCGAGGTGGTGCGGTACGTCAGCCAGTTCATGGTGCTCGAGCCGGGCGACCTGCTCAACACGGGGACGCCACCCGGGGTCGGGATGGGCCGGACCCCGACGGCATACCTGCGTGCGGGGGATGTCGTCGACCTCTCCGTGACCGGTCTCGGCCAGCAGCGCCAACGCCTCGTCCCCGCCCCCTGACCCCCACCCCTTGCTTCGTTGAACCGTGAGTTGTGGCTCCTTGAACCGTGAGTTGTGGCTCCTTGAACCGGGCAATCGTCCGGCGGCTGCCGCACGGATCCGGCTCCAGGGTCAACGTGGTGGCAGAGTCGGCGTATGACGATCAAGGCGGTCGCCTTCGACATCGGGGGAGTGCTCGAACGAGTAGGCGACGTCGATGCCTGGCTGGGGGCGTGGCGAGAGCGAATCGGCATGAGCGGCGCTGACTTCGAGGCCCGGCTGAGCACGGTCGATCCGCGCGGACTGATCGGGACCGGAGGGATGTCGGAGGCTGAGTTCCGGCAGGGCTACATCGACGCGTTCGGCTTCGACGCGGCCCAGGCTGATGAGTTCATGGCGGCGATGTGGGACTGGTACTGCGGGGAGCTCGACGCTGACCTGGTCGAGTTCGTGCGGGCGCTCCGACCGGCGTACACGACCGGCATCATCAGCAACTCCGCGGACGGCGCTCGCCGAGAGGAGCAGGCGCGATACGGCTTCGAGCAGCTCGTCGACGAGATCGTCTACTCGCACGAGGTTGGCGTTGCGAAGCCCGACGCTCGGATCTACGAACTGGCTTGCGACCGGCTCGGCGTCGAGCCGGCCGAACTCGTGTTCCTCGACGACGTGCCGTATTGCGTGGAGGGTGCTGCGGCGGTGGGCATTCATGCGCTGCTGCACCGTTCGACGCCCGAGTCGATTGCCGCCATCACGGCGCTACTGGCTTGCTGAGGGACCACAACTCACGGTTCAAGGAGCCACAACTCGCGGTTCAAGGGACCACAACTCACGGTTCAAGGAGCCACAACTCACGGTTCAAGGAGCCACAACTCACGGTTCAACGAGGGGAGGGGGTGAGCCAGTGGGCGGACCAGGGTGGAAGCCAAAGGCGGTCGTCGTCCGACACGGTGAGGCGCTCCGCCGTCAGCGTGTCGTACGGATCGGCCATGCCCTGTTCGTGCAGCAGGTCGAGGGGATAGGGACGCCACTGCGCTGTCACGTTGTACAGCCCGACCCAGGGGCCGAGCGGATGGCGGCGCACCACGGGCAGCACGCCGGGGTCCATAACGGTCAGCGCCTCCGTCGCCACCGACGCGTGGAGGTGGGGCGTCTCGGCGCGTACGCGAACGAGAGACCTCAGCGCGGCGTACACCCGCCCCTCGAGAGTGGCCCCGTCATGGCGCCGGTCAGCGGCGGCCCAGTCCATCCGGGGGCGGTGCAGCCACCGGTTGTCGGCCTCGTGCCCAGGTTCGGCTGCCCAGTCGTCGTCGTTCGGCAGGCCGATCTCGTCACCCATCCAGATGACGGGTATCCCGCCCCAGCCGAGCACGAGGGCATATGCCAACCGGATGCGGGCGATCGCCGACGTGACCTGGTCGGGGTCACCGGTGGCGACGGCTCGAGGCAGACCCGCGAGGCTGGCCGTCATCCCGCTGATCCGGCGGTCATGGGTGAGCGGGTTCTCCTGGAAGACGAGTCCCTCGGCGAAGCTGACCGGGTAGCCGCCGCTGTAGAAGTCGGCGAGGAACTGCCGGTGCAGGTACCCCGTCAGTCCCGCTGACGCGGCGTCCTCGTCGGACACGGCCCAGCCGATGTCGTCGTGGCAGCGCAGGTAGTTGATCCACGCGGTCGTGCTGGGGATCGGTGGGGCCCCGCTCAGCGCGGTCGCCGTCAGCCCGACGTCCTGGCTGGCCAGCATCGACCACACCTGGACCATCAGGCTGTTGTGGTAGGCGAGGTCGCTGACCTTGGCATGGTGCCGACCCTGTCCGAGGTAGCGCACGGCGTCGCGGGGCGCCACGATGGCCTCGGCCTTGAACAGCAGCGCCGGACACGCGATCCGCGCGAACGCCCGCAGCGCCTGCGTGATGTCGTGCACCTCCGGCTGGTTCTGGCAGTCGGTTCCCATGCGTTTCCAGAGGAACGCGATCGCGTCGAGTCGTAGGACATCCACCCCCGCGTTGGCCAGGTAGCCCACGATCGACGCGAACTCGTAGAACACCTCGGGGTTTGTCCAGTCGAGGTCCCACTGGTAGGAGTTGAACGTCGTCCAGACCCAGGCGTCGAGCTCCTCGTCCCAGCTGAACGAGCCTGGTGAGGTGGCGGGGAAGACCTCCGGTAGCGACCGCTCGTACTGGTCGGGGAGCTCTCGATCGGCAAAGGTCCAGAAGTAGTCGCGGTAACCCTGGTTGCCCTGCCGGGCTCGCTGCGCCCACGGGTGCTCGCGCGCCACGTGGTTGAGCACCAGGTCGAGCACGAGCGAGATGCCGCGCTCGTGCAGGTCGTCCGACAGCGCCCGCAGGTCGTCCATCGTGCCGAGCTTCGGTGCCACCGTGCGGTAGTCGGTCACGGCGTAGCCACCGTCGTTCTCGCCGGCGCGGGACTCGAGCACCGGCATCAGGTGCAGGTAGGTGACCCCGAGATCGGTGAGGTGGCCGAGTCGGTGACGTACGCCGCCCAGCGTCCCTGCGTAACGGTCGGTGTAGGCGGCGTACCCGAGCATGCTGCTGTCCTGGAACCAGTCCGGGCGCAACGTCCGCTGCAGGTCGAGTCGCCGAAGGGCGGAGCTGCGGTCGGCGTGCGTCTGCCGGGCGAGCGTGAGGAGTCGGAGCACCAGGTCGTCGACGGCGTGCGCTGGGTACACCGCACGCAGCCCGTCGTCCAGCTCGGCCTGCCAGCGCTCGACGCGCAGCTCGAACCAGTCGTCGGACTCCACCTGCGCCACCCTAGTGACAGCGCCCCAAGATCCGAGAGTTGCCATGCCAGGGCCAGGCAACTCTCGGATCGTGCGGGTGGAGCGTGCCGGTCCACAGGACGCGTGGGACCGGGTCCGCGTCCACAAAGCCGCGGACCCGAACCCGGTCGACTCGTCTTCGCGATCTGCTGCCCTCATGTCGACGAAGCGTGAGCCCCACGCGGGTGAGCCATCGCCTGCCCTGCTCGCGGCCCGACGATGTCGGGTCTGGCGCCGGCACGACCTGTGTCTTCGGTACGGCGAGGCGTACGTGCAGGCTCAGGTCGACGCGCGACGTTGGCAGGCCGCGCTCCCGCACGTCGTCGTCCAGCACAACGGCCCGCTGTCCGGCGACCAGCGGCTCGGGGCGGTCCTCACGAGCGGCCCGCCCGGCACTCTTCTGCACGGGCTGTCCGGCCTGACCTTCGATGGATTGCGCGGTCTGTCACCGGACCGACTCACGGTCGTGATCGCGGGATCGTCTGCTGGACGTGGGAGCAGACAGCTCGCGACGCCGCCTGGCTGGGACGTCGCCCTCCGGTGGTCGACCAAGCTCGGGCCCGAGGACGTGAACCCGTTGGTGCTGCCGCCGAGAACCCGCGTGGCTCGTAGCGTGGTCGACGCTGCCAGCGAGCGAGTACCAGTCCGCCGGGCCAGGGTGATCGTGCTGGCATCGGCGCAGCAACAGCTCGTACTCCCGCGCCAGTTGCGGACGCGCTGAGCAGGCGGGGACGCTGTCGCAACCGAGCGGTGATCGCCGAGTCCAGCCGGGACGCTGACGGCGGTATCCAGTCCCTGCCCGAGCACGAGTTCGACGTCCTGCGACGGCGGCTGCACCTGCCGGAGCCGCGCCGTCAACGCATCCTCCGTCGCCGGGATGGTCGCTACTTCCTCGACGCGGAGTGGCCACAGTTCGGCGTCCGCGTCGAGATCCACGGCATACCGCACTCCCACGTTGGCAACTGGGACGACGACCTGCTCCGACAGAACGACCTGGTCGCCGAGGGCGGGCTGCTGATCTTCTCGTCGTACGCAGTGCGGCACCGCCAGGACCGGATCGCGGCGCAACTCCTGGCTGTGTTCCGGCGGCGGGGGTGGGGTGGCTGACACGAAAAAAAAGATCCGAGAGTTGCCATGCCAGGGCCAGGCAACTCTCGGATCTTGCGGGCGGCTAAGCGCCCGCGCCCTCTTGCTTGACGTCGGCGACCGCGGTCGGGTCGTCGATCCGGTACCGGCGGATCGCCTCGGCCGCGCGGGAGGCGTCGACCTCACCGCGCTGCGACAGCGCCTCGAGCGAGCCGACCACGATCGACTCGGCGTCGACCTTGAAGTAGCGCCGAGCGGCTGCCCGCGTGTCGGCGAAGCCGAACCCGTCGGTTCCGAGCGCGTGCCACTCCGCCTTGACCCAGTGCGAGATCTGGTCCGGCACCGCGCGCATGTAGTCGCTCACCGCCAGGACCGGTCCCCGCGTGTCAGCCAGCTTCGACGTGACGTACGGGATCTTGGGGTCCTGCGTCGGGTGCAGCATGTTGTAGTCGTCCACCGCCACCGCGTCGCGGGCGAGCTCGTTCCAGGACGTCACCGACCAGACGTCGGCCCGGACCTGCCACTCCTCGGCCAGCAACTGCTGGGCCTTGATCGCCCACGGGACCGCGACGCCCGACGCCAGCAGCTGGATCTGCGGTCGCGGATCGCCGAAGCCGGTCTCGGCCGGCCTGGCCAGGTGCATGCCGCGCAGGATCCCGTCGACGTCGACGCCCTCGGGCTCCGGCAACTGCACGGTCGGCTCGTTGTAGACCGTGATGTAGTAGAAGACGTTCTCGCCGTGCGGGTGCTCGTCGCTCGAGCCGTACATCCGGCGCAGGCCGTCCTGGACGATGTGGCTGATCTCGTACGCGAACGCCGGGTCGTAGTGGATGGCCGCCGGGTTGGTGGCAGCGATCAACGGTGAATGCCCGTCGGCGTGCTGGAGCCCCTCGCCGGTCAAGGTCGTACGGCCGGCCGTGGCGCCGATCAGGAAACCGCGGCCGAGGTTGTCGGCGAACGACCAGATCGAGTCGGCGGTCCGCTGGAACCCGAACATCGAGTAGAAGATGTAGACGGGGATCATCGGCTCGCCATGGGTCGCGTACGACGTGCCGGCCGCGATCGTCGAGCCCATCGCCCCGGCCTCGCTGATGCCCTCGTGCAGCATCTGGCCCTGTGCCGACTCGCGGTAGGTCAGCAGCATCGCGCGGTCGACGCTCTCGTACTGCTGGCCGTGCGGGGAGTAGATCTTCGCCGACGGGAACATCGAGTCCATCCCGAAGGTCCGGTACTCGTCCGGTGCGATCGGCACGATGCGGTGGCCGATCTCGGGGTCCTTCATCAGGTCACGCAGCAGGCGAACGAACGCCATCGTCGTGGCGATGGCCTGCTTGCCCGACCCCTGCTTGAGCTCGGCGTACACCTCGTCGCCGGGGAGCTTGAGAGGCGTGGGGTCGACGCGCCGCTGCGGAAGCGGTCCGCCGAGCAGCCGTCGGCGCTCGAGCATGTACTGGATCTCGGGGGAGTCGTTGCCGGGGTGGTAGAACGGCGCGACCTCGCTGTTGTCGATGTCGGCGTCGCTGATCGGCAGGCGCAGCCGGTCGCGGAACTTCTTCAGGTCGTCGTTGGTGAGCTTCTTCATCTGGTGGGTCGCGTTGCGGCCTTCCAGCGCGTCGATCGTCCAGCCCTTGATGGTCTTGGCGAGGATCACGGTTGGCTGGCCGACGTGCTCGGTTGCCGCCTTGAACGCCGAGTAGACCTTGCGGTAGTCGTGACCACCGCGGGGAAGCAGCTGGATGTCCTCGTCGCTGAGGTCCTTGACCATGGCCCGCAGCCTGGGGTCGCCGCCGAAGAACTTGTCGCGCACATACGCCCCGGTCTCGACGGAGTACGTCTGGAACTGGCCGTCCGGAGTGGCGTTCATCTGGTTGACGAGTACGCCGTCGACGTCACGCGCCAGCAGCTCGTCCCACTGGCGGCCCCATACGACCTTGATGACGTTCCAGCCCGCGCCGCGGAACGTCGACTCGAGCTCCTGGATGATCTTGCCGTTGCCGCGGACGGGTCCGTCGAGCTGTTGCAGGTTGCAGTTGATGACGAACGTGAGGTTGTCGAGCTCCTCGCGGGCCGCCACGCCGATGGCACCGAGCGACTCGGGCTCGCCCATCTCGCCGTCACCGAGGAAGGCCCAGACGTGCTGCTCGCTGGTGTCCTTGATGCCACGGTTCTGCAGGTACCGGTTGAACCGCGCCTGGTAGATCGAGTGCAGGGCCGTGAGACCCATCGACACGGTCGGGAACTCCCAGAAGTCCGGCATCAGCCGCGGGTGCGGGTAGGACGACAGTCCCTTGCCCGGGCCTTTGGAGACCTCTTGGCGGAAGGCATCGAGCTGGTCCTCGCTCAGCCGGCCCTCGAGGAACGCCCGCGCGTAGATGCCCGGGGAGCCGTGGCCCTGGATGAAGACCTGGTCGCCGCCGCCGGGGTGGTCCTTGCCGCGGAAGAAGTGATTGAAGCCGACCTCGTAGAGGCTGGCCGCGGACTGGTAGGTGGCGATATGGCCGCCGACCTCGAGGCCCTTGCGGTTCGCGCGGGAGACCATCACCGCGGCGTTCCACCGGATGAAAGCACGGATGCGGCGCTCGATGTCCTCGTCGCCGGGGAACCAGGGCTCACGCTCCGGCGGGATCGTGTTGATGTAGTCGGTGCTGCGCAGTGCCGGGACGCCGACATTGCTCTCGCGGGCCCGCTCCAGGAGCTTGAGCATGACGTAGCGCGCCCGGGTTCGACCCCGCTCGTTGAGCAGGGCGTCGAGCGAGTCGAGCCACTCCTGGGTCTCGTCGGGATCGATGTCGGGCAGCTGCGTCGGCAGACCCTCGTGGATCACCGGCGGACGGTCACTAGCCATGGCCACGTGTGTCCTCTTCGTCGTACGGCGGGCAGGGCGAGGGGCAGGATCCCTGATCTTCCCTCATGCCTTCATCCTCGCAGGTTGACCGGGGGACTCCTATCCCTGGTTCCAGCCTAGGCGCCTGGCCCATCTGGGCCAGATTGCCGGAATGACTTGCGGATGCGTCCAGTTCGCGGTGGACTACCCTGCGTCGAGGGTGCGCGCCAGTCAGGCGCAGCGCCCATGGGCCGAGGAGGGTACAGGGGTGAGCGCGACCGCGGACAACGCGGCCAGCGGACCGGTCAGCCGGTTCGGATTCGAGTCAGGCATGGTGGTCCAGGAACTGGGCTGGGATGAGGACATCGACGAGGATCTGCGGGCCTCCATCGAAAAGGCCATCGGCGGCCAGCTCGTCGACGACCGGTACGGCGACGTCGTCGACGCGGTCCTCCTGTGGTGGCGTCAGGACGACGGCGACCTCGTGGACGGGCTCGTCGACTCCCTGACCGACCTGGCCGACGGTGGAGCGATCTGGTTGCTCACCCCGAAGGTCGGGCGCGACAACTACGTCGACGCCAGTGACATCGCCGAGGCTGCACCGACCGCCGGGCTGTCCACCACGACCAGCCTCGCTGCCGGTCCCGAGTGGTCCGCGACGAAGCTGGTCTCGCCCAAGACAGATCGCTCCAACCGCCGCTGACGCGAACTTCTGCAGCATGGCGCGGCCACCTGGGGAAATGCGGCCGGCAAGTCTACGATCGAGCCGGTTACCTTCCCGCACCCAGGAGATTCGGAGCTCGTAGACATGCCCCTCGAGATCGGCGCACCCGCGCCCGACTTCAGCCTGACGGACCAGCACGGCCAGCAGGTCAAGCTGGGGGAGTTCGCGGGCACGAAGAACGTCGTCCTGGTCTTCTACCCGTTCGCCTTCAGCGGCGTCTGCACCGGCGAGCTGCACGAGCTTCGCGACCACGTGTCCGACTTCTCCAACGAACGGACGGCGCTGCTGGCCGTGTCGTGCGACCACATGTTCTCCCAGCGTGCCTATGCGGACCGCGACGGCTACCCGTTCCCACTGCTGAGTGACCACTGGCCGCACGGCGCGGTCTCGTCGGCGTACGGCATCTTCAACGAGAGGGCCGGCTGCTCAGGTCGCGCCACCTTCATCATCGATCGCAACGGCATCCTTCGCTGGCAGGTGGAGAACGCCATCGGCAAGGCGCGGGATCTCGACGAGTACCGGAAGGTGCTGGCCGGGCTCGGCTGACCCCCATCGAGTGGACAACCTCCGCTTTCCGGACACGCCCGGCAGGTCCGGCGATGCGGGGACGTAAGTTCTCACTCAAGTTTGGGTAAAGCGATAGCGCAAGCGGCCGTGTCAGTGTTCGATAGTCCATGACACGACCGCCAGCGAACCGAGACGTTGGCGGTCGTTGTCTTTTGTCCGCGGGCTGCTGAGGGCGTTAGGCTTTCCGCGCTTTCGGGGCGTATAGCTCAGCGGTAGAGCACCTGCCTTACAAGCAGGCGGTCGCAGGTTCGATCCCTGCTGCGCCCACCGATGACCCCAGGCTTCGCCATCCCGGGTCCGACAGGGCGACGGGCACTCCTGATCGCAGCGGCGACGTGCTGACTGCTTGGGTCGGCACCGACGCACGCCGGCCTTCGGATGCATCGGCGTCTTCACAGTCTCTGCACTGGCTGGATGGGCGCGCGATGGAGGATGCTCGTCCGATGAAGACACGAGTCATCCGCGCCGGCGAAGGCGAGATCCTCGGCTCACCGCTGGGATGCCGAGACCGATTCCTGGTCGACTCCAAGGACTGGGGTGGCCATCTGGCGGTCGTCGAGCACCTGTTGGCTCCCCACGCCATCGCCGCCCCCCTCCATCGGCACACCAAGGAAGACGAGTTCAGCCTCATCTTGGAAGGCGTGGTCTGGTTCGTCGCGAACGACGAGGAACACGTCGCCCAGGTCGGCGACCTGGTCTTCAAGCCACGCGGCGAGTGGCATACCTTCTTCAACGCGGCCGACGAGCCCGCTCGCATCCTGGAGCTGATCTCGCCAGGCGGGCTGGAGGAGGCGTTCCGCATCATCGACACCGCCACCGAAGACGTCGACCTCGGCCCGATCGTGGCTCCCTTCGGCTGCGAGGGCGACTTCGAAGCCACCTTGCCCATCATCGAGAAGTACGGACTCACCTTCGGCTGAAGCAGTTCTTGGCGGAGGGTCGGACAGTTGCCGCAGGTCAGGCCGTTGCGTGATCGCCTCGCCCGCGGCGGCGGCGCGGATCGCCTGGACGATCTCGATGTCGTCGACGTCAGCCCACAGCAGCTCGAGTCCCCGCCGGAATGCGGGATGGTCGTCGGCGACGAGCAGCCGGGTCACGGGTCCGCCTCCACATCCACGTCCTCCGCGGGTCGTTGCTCGAGCGGAAGCACGGCGCCGACGAGGAGGCCGCCCTCGGGACGATCGGTGCTACCGGGGAACCTCTTCTCGGCGCACACGTTGCGGTGACTCAGCATGGCTGGCGTCAAGCGGGGCCGATCGGCCCAGCGAGGCGTCAGCCGTTTGGCTGCTTTAGTCATGAAAAGAGCGGAAGAGGGAGAGAAAACCCGTAGGTTCAACGCGACTTCGAGCCCAGGGGGACTCCGTGCCGCACCGCACACTTTGTCGCTTTCTTGCCGTCGCCGTTTTGGCGACGCTGACCCAGATCGTCAGCACTTCGCCATCCGAGGCGGCCATTGCCGCCCCACACGGTCTGTCGCCGTCACACAAGACCATCTCCGGAATGCCTGTCCTGGCGTGGAAGTCCGTCAAGGGCGCAACCCGGTACGACGTCCAGCTCGACACGAGCAAGGACTTCAGCACGCCCATCTATGCGCTGAGTACGACGAGTCGGCACGCAACCCCGACCGCGACGCTGCCGTCCGGGACGCTGTACTGGCGGGTCCGGGCGATCTCCGACACCAAGGGCACCATCGGACGCTGGGCGACCGCCTCTTTCAAGGAGTCCGCCTTCGGTGCGCCGCTGCCGCAGGCGCCGGCAGACGGCGCCACCCTGTCGCAGCCGACTGAGCCGCCGGTCCTTGTCTGGCAGCCCGTCCGGGGCGCAGTCAACTACACGGTCCAGGTCGACACGGACGACCAGTTCATCCTGCCGTACGAGTACGGGTCTGCAACCGAGACCTTGCTGTTTCCCTCGGCCAGGCCGTCTGAGCAGTACAGCTGGCGCGTCCGCGCAAACTTTGCCGGCGGTTTCTTCAGCCGCTGGGCATCGGTCCGGACGTTCTCGGTCGACGGGCTCCCTGCTCCAACATTGCGCAGCCCGGCCAACAGCCCCAGCGCCACCATCACCGACGCGGTGCTCGACTGGGACCCGGTACCAGGAGCAATCGCGTACGAGCTTCGGATCGGCACCGACGACCAGTTCAACACGATCACCGAGCAGGTGACGGTCAAGTCGACCCGCTGGGCGCCGCCGAGCACCTACAACAACGACCAGTACTGGTGGCAGGTGCGCTCGGTAGACGTCAAGGGCGACAAGGCGCCGTGGAGCGACAGCCCGGTTTGGCAGCTGCGCCGATCCTGGCCGGATCCCGTCCTTCTCACCTACCCTGCGGACGGCGACATGGTCGGCGACCCGTTCTTCTACCAGTGGGCACCGGTCCGTCACGCGTCGTGGTACCGGATCGACGTGGGTACTGATCCCAACTTCTCGCCGAACACCTACGTCAGCTGCACGACGGTCCAGACGACCTACACGCCCCGCGCGGACGGGACCGGCTGCTCCCCGACCGCGAGCACCGTCGTGTACTGGCGTGTGCGTGCCTTCGACGGACCGACCAACGTCAACAGCCTTTACTCCTCGATCCGCTCGTTCATCTACGACAAGACCATGGTGAACCAGTTGTTGCCGCTGGAGGGCAACACGGTCGACGTCCCCACGATGACGTGGGAAGCCGCCAACGACGCGGTCAAGTACGAGGTGACCGTGAAGAGCAGCACCGGCGCCACCGTCGCATCGGTGCAGACCCACTCGTTGTCGTGGACGCCGAACCGGATGCTGAACCCGGCCGACGGACCGTTCCATTGGACGGTGGCAGCGATCGACGGCAGCGGTCAGCGCTCCGCCACCAAGATCTTCGGCTTCGACCGGACGTTCACCCTGTCCGGCGTGGTCCCGGACGGACCGGCAGCCAACCTCACGGCGTTGACGCCGTCGACCGATGAGCACAGCACCCGGTTCCCGAGTCTCAGCTGGGAGCCGTACTTCAGTGCTGGTACGCCGGCCGATCACTATCAGGTCTGGGTGGGTCCGTACGCAGGCAACACCTTCGCGAATGTCGATACGTACTGGTACAGCGCCGGTACGGACATCACGCCGACCTACTTCAGCCCGGGTCGCTACAAGTGGTTCGTCCAGGCGTTCGACGCCAACAACAACCTGCTGTCATCCGGCGCGATCAACACCTTCTACGTCGACAACCTGATGACGGTGCCGGACAGCGACTGTCGCTCTCGGGTGGCGGATCGGCAGATCCGGCCACGTCCTGCGACCGCGGGCTCAACGATCCGCCGGGCAGCCCGACGCTCTGCGGCAACCTGCAGCAGACGCCGATCCTTCGCTGGGGTCCGGTACCCCAGGCGGGTTACTACATGGTCTACCTGTCGCACGACCGAGAGATGACCAACCTGGTCGGCACTGTCACGACCCAGAACACCATGTGGACACCGACGGACATGCTGCCGGACAGTCAGGCGGGCGACGCCTACTACTGGTTCGTCCGTCCGTGCAAGGTTCCCGGGTTCTGCGCTCCGGAGCCGTCGCTGGCGAGCAACGCGTTCGACAAGAGGTCGAACCCCATCAGCGGGCTTGTGGCTACCCGTGTCGGTCTGCGTCGGCGGCCTTCGCGACCGCGAGAATGCTCAGCCCGAGGGCGCCGACCACGCCCAGGACCATCCCGAGGTAGGCCCACGGGTTCCGGTCGAGGTGGCCGGAGTACTGGAAGACGAGAATCCCCAGCCCGACGACGAACACAGCAGCGAAGGTCGTGACGCTGGCGATGCGCGTCACGGAACGGCTCTTGGTGTCCATGGGTTCCCACTCATCCTTCCCGCGATCGAGCGAGTCTTTCCGCGGAGCGACAGCTGATACCGGTGTTCTCAGTACCCGGACGGTTCGGTCCTAGACGCAGGTCGGAGAGACGCGTCATCGACGCGTCGCCGCCTCGTTCCCCTGGTTAGCAGTTACCCCCTTCGGGTATGAGTTCAGAAGGAGCTGCTCGCCGGCGGCACACGGGCCTTGGCGCAGAGGGGAGAACGGATGAACGTCGTCCATGCCGTCGGAGACGCGTTGACGTTGACCGGCACGATGACGTGGCAGATCGCCTGGTCGTTGATCCTGGGCTTCGCCCTGTCGGCGGTCGTGCAGGCCGTCGTACGCCGCGAGGCGATCGTCAAGACACTCGGGGACAACCGTCCGGTGAGCCCGCCGCCGCCGGATGCCCCGGTGGACGACTCGTTCATCATCGCGGTGGGTAACCCCAACAACCTGGTGTCCCCGGGGGTGACCGGTACGGAGTTCGAGAATGCCTGCTTGGTTCCCGCACTCAGCCAGGACGTTGACGGGCACGTCACCGTCCTGACCGGTGAGCAGGACGCCGGTCTGCACGAGTTCAGCATGACCTCGGGTCCCACCAACGTGGACTCTGATTTCTACCTGTGTGACGAGGACTGCAGCCTGATCACGTCGTACGGCACCGCCGCGGCCAACGAGGCAGGGTCGATTCCTTCGGGAACGGCGTACATCCTCACCTCGTTGTACGCCGGCGCCGCTGCCGACATCACGCTGACAGTCACCGACACCGAGTAGGAGCGCCACGACAGTGCTGGGCCCGGACGTCGCGGTCGGGGCCCAGCCTGTGTCACGGACGCAGAGCACCGACGAGGGTGGGGCAGACTGGTAGGTTCCGGACTTCGACCCGACGACCTGATGAGGGAGGCTGACCCAATGTCTGACGCACCCAAGGGTGTGGACATGGCCGCGGAGATCGCGGCGCAGCCGGACGTATGGCGGCGGGTGCTGGAGCCGAGTGGGACCGCCGGTGACCCGATGGCGGAGGTTGCCCAGCAGATCCTGGCCCGGCGGCCGCGGTTCGTGCTGCTGGCCGCCCGAGGCACGTCAGACCACGCCGCGCTCTACGCCAAGTACCTCGTCGAGATCTGGCTCGGTCTGCCGGCGGGGCTGGTGTCGTCGTCGACGACGACGGTCTACGGCGCACGACCCGACCTGCGCGACGTCCTGTTGGTCGCGATCAGCCAGTCCGGCGGGTCACCGGACCTGGTCCGCACGGTCGAGCAGGCGCGGATTCAGGGTGCCGTGACGCTCGCCGTCACGAACCAGCCCGGCTCAGCGTTGAACCAGGCGGCCGAGCTCGAGATCGACGTGGCTGCCGGACCGGAGCGGTCGGTCGCAGCGACCAAGTCCTACACGGCCGAGCTCCTCGCGCTGTACCGGTTGCTGGCCCGACTGGCCGGGCGGGACACAGCCGACGTGCACCGGCTGCCCGAGTGGGGGACGCAGGTGCTCGCCGAGGAACCCGCGGTCCGTGACCTGGCGATGCGGTTGCGGTCGACCGATCGACTGGTCGTCACCGGTCGGGGCTACTCGTATGCGACCGCGCGAGAAGCTGCGCTCAAGCTCATGGAGACGAGCTATGTGTCGGCTCAGGCCTTCTCGGGTGCTGACCTCATGCACGGACCGCTCGCGCTGGTCGAGGCGCAGGTGCCCGTGCTGGCGATCACCGCTGCGGGTCGTGGGGGAGAGGCGCTGCAACCCACCCTCGAGAGACTGGTGGCCACCGGAGCTGATCTGGTGTGCGTCGGAGCGCACGGGCCGTCGGCGTACTCCGCCCCCGACGTCCAGCTCCCGGCCAACGTGCCCGAGGAGCTGTCACCGCTCCTCGAGATCCTGCCGTTCCAGCAGCTGTCGCTCCATCTCGCGCTGACGAGGGGCTCGGATCCCGATGCGCCTCGCGGCCTGCGCAAGGTCACCGAAACGCTGTAGGGCCGGTCGGCCTCGCCGTCAGGGGCGTTCCGGATCGCTGGATAGGGTGCGGGTGTGACGACCCAACCGACCGTGGCCCAGCTGGTCGACGTGATCGAACGGCGCTATCCCCGTGCATGGGCCGCCGATGGGGATGCGATCGGGCTGGTGGTCGGCGACCCGTCGGCGACGGTCGATCGGGCCCTGTTCGCGGTGGATCCTGTTCGTGCGGTCGTCGACGAGGCGATCACCCTGGGAGCGCATGCGCTCGTGGTGCACCACCCGCTGCTCTACCGGGCGGTTCACTCGGTGGCTGCTGACACTCCCAAGGGCCGGCTCATCCACGACCTGATCCGGCATGGAGTTGCGCTCTACGTGGCTCACACCAACGCGGACTCTCCCCGTCAGGGCGTGTCGGAGTCGATGGCTCTCGCGCTGGGACTGTCCGACCTCAGACCTCTGGATGCGGACCCATCCGACCCTCTCGACAAGCTGGTCACGTTCGTGCCGGTCGCCGACGCGCAACGGGTCATCGATGCCCTGGCAGCCGCCGGAGCGGGTCAGGTCGGCGAATACGACCGCTGTGCCTTCCTGACCTCCGGGCAGGGGACGTTCCGCCCCGGAGCCGACGCGAACCCGACGATCGGGACCGCCGGCCGGGTCGAGGTCGTCGCCGAGACCCGCATCGAGATGGTCCTCACCCGCGACCGGCGCCACGACGTCGTCGTGGCACTACGGCAGGCGCACCCGTACGAGGAGCCGGCCTTCGACCTCGTCGAGATGGCGAGCCTGCCGGGCGGCCGAGGCGACGGACGGGTCGGCACCCTGGACGCCCCGCAGACACTCCGCGACTTCGCTTCCCAGGTTGCGGCTGCGCTGCCGTCGACGGCCATCGGTGCCCGGGTCTCCGGGGACCTCGACCGGCCGGTGCAGAGGGTGGCCGTGCTCGGAGGCTCGGGCGACTTCCGCCTCGATGCCGCACGTCATGCCGGAGTCGACGTCTACGTCACGTCTGACCTGCGGCACCACCCGGCCTCGGAGTTCCGCGAGTATGACGGGCCGGCGCTCATCGACGTACCCCACTGGGCCGCGGAGTGGACGTGGCTGCCGGTCGCCCAACAGGTGCTGGAAGCGGATCTGGCAGCTCGCAGCCTTGCCGTCACGACCTCCGTGTCGCGTATCTGCACCGATCCGTGGAACCATCGAGCCCCAAGTCTCGAAACGTCCATCACCCACGCATGAGGAGAAGACGCTGAAAGCCGACCCGTTCGCCCAGCTCAAGCTGCTCGACCTGCAGGTTGTCGACCAACGGCTCGACCAGCTCGCCCACCGGCTCAAGAACCTTCCGGAGCACGCTGCCCTGGTCGCGCTCGCCGACCGCCGCACCGACGTGTCCTCGCGGCTCGGCCGAGCCGAGACCGAGGTCGCCGACCTCGCTCGCGAACAGCGCAAGGCAGACGCCGACGTGGAGCAGGTCAAGGCGCGGCGGACCCGCGACCGGGAGCGGATCGACGGTGGCGCGGTCAGTGACCCCAAGCAGCTGCAGGCCATGCAGCACGAGGTCATCGCACTCGACAAGCGCATCAGCGACCTCGAGGACGAAGAGCTGGTCGTCATGGAGCGCCTCGAGACGGCCCAACGTGAATATGACGAGCTCGCGGCCGAGCTCGCGGAGATCGAGAAGACCGGAGCCGACCAGCTGGCAACCCGGGATACCGCAGCCGCCGACATCTCGCTCCAGGAGAAGGAGACGAGGGCCGAACGGGATGCG
Organism: uncultured Actinomycetota bacterium; assembly: GCA_963750495.1. Lineage (GTDB taxonomy): Bacteria > Actinomycetota > Actinomycetes > Propionibacteriales > Nocardioidaceae > JANLYC01. Next base: position 522,737 of record CAVVQV010000004.1, on the reverse strand, counting down.
CTCGTGGCCGACCTGCCCGCCGACCTGCTCGCCCTGTACGAGAAGCTGCGGGCCCAGCTCGGCGGGGTCGGCGTCGGCGCTCTGCACCAGAAGCGCTGTGGTGGGTGTCAGCTCAACGTCGGGGCAGCGGACCTGGCGCGGATGGCGGCGGCGCCGTCCGACGAGGTCCTGCGCTGCGAGGAGTGCAACCGGATCCTCGTTCGGACGCCCGAGTCAGGAATCTGAGTACGCCCGTGACACCGAGGAGCGATCACGCCCACGTCGTCATCGAGGCCGACGGCGGCTCGCGGGGCAACCCAGGCCCCGCTGGGTTCGGGGCTCTCATCCGGGATGCCGACACCGGCGAGCTCATCGCCGAGGCGGCCGAGTCGATCGGTCGGGCCACCAACAACGTTGCCGAGTACCGCGGGCTGATCGCCGGCCTCGAGCTCTTCCTGGAGCACACCCCGGATGCCGAGCTCGAGGTCCGGATGGACTCCAAGCTGGTCGTCGAGCAGATGGCGGGTCGGTGGAAGGTCAAGCACCCGGACATGCGGCCCCTGGCCATCCAGGCGCAGCGGCTCGCGCCGTTCGGAACGGTGTGGACCTGGGTGCCGCGTGAGCACAACAAGGCCGCCGACCGGCTGGCCAACCTGGCGATGGATGCGGCCGCGCGCGGCGAGGCCTTCCACGCCGAGGGTGTGCTCGACGGACTTGACACGGGGGAGTCGTCCGACAACAGGCCCGGAGACCCAACCCCGCTGGCGATGGAGCCGCTGTGGGATGACAGTCCGTCGACCGACACCGCGCCTGCCGGGTTACCGGTGCACAGCCCGGTGCTGGGTTGGACCGGCCACGAAGGTACGGCGACAACGCTGATCTTCCTGCGCCACGGGGTGACCGTCCACACCGCAGAACGGAAGTTCTCCGGCCCCGGCGGGGACGACCCCGGGCTCACCGAGGAAGGCTGGAGTCAGGCCCATCGGGCCGCCAAGGCGTTGCTCGCCGACGGTGGCGTCGACGCGATCCTGGCCTCGCCGCTGCAACGCACCCAGGACACCGCCTCCGCTGTGGCGAAGACGCTGGGAATCGAGCCGGTCACCGAGGACGACTTCCGCGAGTGTGCCTTCGGCGAGTGGGACGGGCTGACCTTGCAGGAAGTGCGCGAACGCTGGCCGGAGGAGCTCTCTACCTGGCTGTCGTCCTTCGACGTCGCGCCGCCCGGGGGCGAGGCCGTGACAGCCGTTCGGCTCCGAGTCGAGGCGGCGTTGGTCAGGACGCTGGCGGCATACGCCGGTCAGACCGTGCTGGTGGTCAGCCACGTCACGCCGATCAAGCTGGCCGTCCGGTACTGCCTGGACGCACCGCTTGCCTCGGTCAACCGGATGTTGCTGGCACCGGCGTCCTTCACGACGCTGTCCTTCTTCGAGTCCGGGGCGTGCTCCCTGCGACAGTTCTCCGCCCTGCCCTAACCTCACCGGCCGACCTGTCCGGTTGTCTATACCTCGCGGACGATCACGTCGTAGCTGAAGGGGCGATCGGGCGTTGGCTCGACTTGCCAGCCCAGTTGGGTCAGGGTCGTGACCAGGGCCGCCGGGGTTCGTGGATCCGCTCCGTCCTCGAGCAGCGCGCGCACCAGCCGGCCCTTGGTGGCCTTGTTGAAGTGACTCACCACCGACCGGGTGCCGTTGGCCTCGTGCAGGACGCGCACCGAGACGACCCGACGTTCCTGGGCGGCGGTCGGCCGCCAGAAGCCGGCATACGTTCCTGAGCGCAGGTCGACCACCAGATGCCTGGCCAGCAGCGGCCCCATCACCGCAGTTGTCTGCCGGCGCCATACCGAGGCCACGGTGCCGATGCCGGGCAATGAGACATTGCCGGAGAGGCGGTACGCCGGAATGCGGTCCGCGGGCCGCAGCAGGCCGAACAACGAGCTCACGACGAGCAGCCGGGACGAAGCGCGACGTTTGGCGGCGGTCGACAACGAGTCGAGCCCGAGCGCGTCGTACAGCACCCCGGAGTAGACCCGTCCTGCCGTGGTCGTCGGCGCCTGGTGCAGCCGGGCGTTGCGGGTCACCTCGTCCGCCAGTCCGGGAGGCAGGTCCAGGGTGCGGCGCGCTACCTCGGCGTCCGCCCGGCACAGCTCCACCAGCGTGTCCACCACGAGCCGGCGGGCGTCCGACAGCTCGGGAAAGCTCAGCGTCGACAAGTCCAGCCGGCGGCCGCGGGACGGGTTGAACTTGCCCTCGGAGGGCGGCAACAGGACAAGCACGCTGGCAGCATAGGTGCGCGCCCTGGGCGGCTCGGCAGCGGTCGCAGACCAGGAGTCGTCCCGGCGCTTTCCTTGACCGGCCTCATCATGATAGATCTGGACATTACGGCTCAGACCTCGCGGCCGCCTCTTCGCACCTGACAGGTTTCGATGCGCTACCGCCAGTTGTTCGCCCACCGGGAGTTCCGAGGTCTTTTCGCTGCCGACGTGCTGTCAATCACGGGCAGTTACCTCGCGCGGGTCGCGGTGGCCAGCCTGGTGTTCCAGCGAACCGGTTCGGCAGCCCTGACGGCGCTGACGTTCGCCGTCAGCTATCTGCCGTTCGTTTTCAGCCCCTGGCTCGCCTCGCTGGCCGACCTCTACGCCCGCCGGTCGCTCCTCATCGGCTGCGACCTCGCTCGCGCGGCCTGCATTGTCCTGATCCTCGTTCCCGGCATCCACCTGGCGGCGATCTGGGCGCTGCTCTTCGCCGAGGCGATCTGGCGGATTCCCTGGGGCGCCGCCCGACTGGCGTTGCTGTCGGACATCCTCCAGGACGAGCTGTTCCCAGCAGGCAACGCGCTGGTCTCATCGACCCGGCAGGCGCTCCAGGTCGGTGGCTTTGCCATCGGTGGGGTCGCCGTGGCGGTGATCGGTGTGCGCGTGACGCTCGCGATCGACGCGGTCAGCTACATCGTCTCGGCCGCGATCATCGCCGCGGCGGTCCGCCGTCGACCTGCCGCCTGGCGATCCACCGATGCAGGGCAGACCACGCGACCCGGCACCTGGCAGTCCACTCGCCAGGGCATTCGCACCGTCGTAGGTTCGGCCCAACTGCGTCGGCTGTACGCGCTTCTTGCTCTCGGCCCGGCCGTGCTGATCGTGACGGAGGGCCTCGCCGTCCCGTTCGCCGTGGAGCTGGGCGGCCGCGTCACGCTGGCCGGCCTGATCATGGCCGCCCCACCGCTGGGCACCGTGGTCGGGCTGGTCCTGCTCGGACGGCTCCCGCTCGGACAGCAACGACGACTCGTGAGCCCACTCGCTCTCGGCTGCGGGCTCACGGTCGCGCTGGCCGGCTTCGCCTCGATGCTGCCCGGCGCGCGAGTTCCGGTGCTCCTGTTGCTCGTGCTGGCCGGCGGCTGTGTGTCGTACATCAGCGCAATCCAGGCCGAGATCAGCGCGCTGATCCCGACTGCTCTTCGAGGGAGGCTGTTCGGGCTCGCCAACGCCGTGCTGCAGCTGGCGCAGGGCGGTGCCATCGTGCTCGGCGGCATCCTGGTCGGATGGGTGCAGGTCGACGGGGCGCTGGTCATGCTGGCAGTGCCGGGCACCGCGGCGATCGCGTTCGCGCTGCGATCGGTGCCGCAGCCGCAGGCCGCTGCTCCCTCCGGCGCCTGACCCCGCCGCGTCAGCCGACGCCGGCCGGCAGCTTCTCCAGCGCGGCTGCGACCGCGTCACGCAGCTCGGCGTCGCTCCAGTCGTGGTCGACGATGGAGCCGGACAGGTACGCGTCGTACGCCGGCAGGTCGAGATGCCCGTGTCCGCACAGCGCCGTCAAGATGACCTTCTCCTCACCGGTCTCCTTGCACCGCACGGCCTCCTCGACGGCAGCGGCCAGCGCGTGGGTCGGCTCCGGCGCGGGGACGATGCCTTCCGTCCGCGCGAACAGCACCCCCGCGGCGAAGCACTCCGTCTGCGGCTTGGCGACGGCCTCGAGGTGTCCTTCCTCGTAGAGGTGGCTGATGAGCGGACTCATCCCGTGGTAGCGCAGGCCGCCGGCGTGGATCGGGTCGGGCACGAAGTCGTGGCCGAGCGTGTGCATCTTCATCAGCGGCGTCATCCCGATCGTGTCGCCGAAGTCGTAGGCGTACGTGCCTTGCGTCAGTGAGGGGCAGGCGGCCGGCTCGACGGCACGCACCACCGGGTCCATCCGGCCCGCCCACTTCTCGCGCAGGAACGGGAACATCAGACCGCCGAAGTTCGATCCGCCACCGGTGCAGCCCACCAGCAGGTCCGGCGTCTCGCCGATCTTCGCCAGCTGCAGCAGCGCTTCCTCGCCGATGATCGTCTGGTGCAGCAACACGTGGTTGAGCACGCTGCCGAGGGCATAGTTGATGGTCGGGTCCTGCGCGGCGACCTCGACGGCCTCGCTGATCGCGATTCCCAGCGACCCGGTGGAGTCCGGGTGTTGGGCGAGGATCGAGCGGCCGGCCTCGGTCAACTCGGACGGACTCGGATGCACCGTCCCACCGAAGGTCTCGATCATGATGCGGCGGTAGGGCTTCTGGTCGTATGACGCGCGGACCTGCCACACCTCACAGGCGAGGTCGAACTGCGCACACGCGAACGCAAGTGCCGTGCCCCACTGGCCGGCGCCGGTTTCGGTGGTGAGCTTCTTGATGCCCGCCTTGGCGTTGTAGAACGCCTGCGGAACTGCGGTGTTCGGCTTGTGCGAGCCGGCCGGCGAGACACCCTCGTACTTGTAGTAGATCCGGGCAGGAGTGCCCAGCGCCTTCTCCAGCCGGTGCGCCCGGAACAACGGGCTGGGCCGCCAGAGCCGATAGATGTCGAGGACCTCGTCGGGGATGTCGATGTACTGGTCGGTGGACACCTCCTGCATGATCAGGTCCATGGGGAAGAGCGGGGCCAGGTCGTCGGGTCCTACCGGCTGGCCGGTGCCGGGGTGGAGCACCGGTGGCGGCGGCGTCGGGAGATCGTGCAGGACGTTGTACCAGCGGGTCGGCATCTCGTCCTCGTCGAGCAGGATCTTGTGACGCAGCGTTTCTGGACCGGGGGAGTGGCTCACGTGGTTCTCCTGATCAGCTCGATGGCCGGGACCTCAGCCTTGCATCACGCTGACAACTCGTCCAGCGCCGGGGTCTCGATCCGGGAGCACCCGGTCCGGTAAGCCCCGCTTGCCCACTAGGGTGGTCAAACGCCTCCGGTCACCAGTCAGGAAGGGGCCCCATTCGTGCCTCGACGTCGCGTCAATCTGCACGACGTGGACGGAGCCGCGTTCACCGACGGGATGGCGGCCATCGCCGCGGAGCAGGAGATCCCGAGCGACTTCCCGGCGGAGGTGCTCGAGGCCGCTCACCATGCCGCTTCGAGCCCGACGCTGCCTGAGCTCGACCGTACGGACGTCCCCCTGGTCACCATCGACCCCGAGGACGCGATGGACCTGGACCAGGCGCTGCACATCCAGCGCCGCGACGGCGGCTACCGGGTGTACTACGCCATCGCCGACGTCGCAGCGTTCGTCGAGCCGGGTGGCGTCATCGACGAGGAGGCGCACCGCCGCGGTCAGACGCTCTACGCACCCGACCGGCGCATCCCGCTCCACCCCCCCATCCTGTCCGAGGGAGCCGCGAGCCTGCTGCCGGGAGAGATGCGTCCGGCCCTGCTGTGGACCATCGACCTCGATGAGACAGGGGAGGGGACCGACGTCGACGTGACCCGCGCCAGGGTCAGGAGTCGAGGACGCTGGGACTACGACCGCGTCGAGCGCGCACTTGACGAGGGCAGCGCCGACGAGGTGTTCGTGCTGCTTCGTGAGGTCGGTCGGCTCCGGCTGCGTCGCGAGCAGGAGCGCGGTGGGGTCAGCCTCCCGCTCCCGGAGCAGGAAGTCGACGTGAACGGCGACGGCTGGTCGCTGGTCTACCGACAGCTGCTCGACGTCGAGCAGTGGAACGCCCAGATCTCGTTGCTCACCGGGATGGCAGCTGCGGAGATCATGTTGTACGGCGAGGTCGGAGTCGTCCGGACGCTGCCGCAGCCGCCCGACTACGCGGTCGCGAGGCTGCGTCGTACGGCCGCCGCGCTGCACCTGGAGTGGCACCCCGATGTCGACTACCCCGACTTCGTCCGTTCTCTGGAGCCCAACACCCCGACCGGGGCGGCCATGCTCAACGCGTGCACCAGCCTGCTGCGTGGGGCGGGGTATGCCGCGTTCGACGGCGGGGTCCCGGAGCACGTCGAGCACGCTGCCCTGGCGTCTGAGTACTCCCATGTCACGGCGCCGCTGCGTCGGCTCGTAGACCGGTATGCCGGCGAGGTGGCCGTCGCCTTGTGCGCCGACGCCGAGGTACCGGCCTGGGTGCGGAGCCGGCTGCGTGACCTCCCGAAGGTGATGGAGGACTCCGACCGACGGGCGCACCAGTACGAGCGCGCCGTCATCAACCTGGTCGAGGCCGGCGTCCTTTCAGGTCACCAGGGTCGGACGTTCACCGGCGTGATCGTCGACGTCGACCACGACCAACCCACGACGGGGTCGGTGGTGCTGCAGGAGCCGGCAGTCGAGGCAGCCGTCTCCTCGGCAGGAACTGCCCTGCCCCTGGGCGAAGAGGTCAGGGTTCGACTTGTCGAAGCAGACCTGCGAAGCCGTCAGGTGCGCTTCGACCTGGTGACCGACTAGTACCTCGTCCCGGCACGTCCTAGAACCAAGGTCCCATACCGGAACAGACCTCTCCTCCGCCACCGTAGACGTGAGCCCGCACCCCGGGCTCACGAGCTGAGGGGAAACGTCATGAGAATCGTCACCGCCACCGTCCGCAACATCGTGATCGCTGTGTCAGCGGTCGCTGCCCTAGCCGGCGGAGGCATCGCCGGCCCGCCGATCGTCGCCGCAGTGGTTCACGACGGCGCGCCGTCCGGGCACGAAGTCACCCAGCGAGGTGATGACCGGGGCAACCACGCGGAGCCGGGTGATGACCGGGGCAACCACGCGGAGCCGGGTGATGACCGGGGCAACCACGCGGAGCCGGGTGATGACCGGGGCAACCACGCGGAGCCGGGTGATGACCGGGGCAACCACGCGGAGCCGGGTGATGACCGGGGCAACCACGCGGAGCCGGGTGATGACCGGGGCAACCACGCGGAGCCGGGTGATGACCGGGGCAACCACGCGGAGCCGGGTGATGACCGGGGCAACCACGCGGAGCCGGGTGATGACCGGGGCAACCACGCGGAGCCGGGTGATGACCGGGGCAACCACGCGGAGCCGGGTGATGACCGGGGCAACCACGCCGAGCCGGGTGATGACCGGGGCGGCGACACCTCCGGACACGGTGGCGACGACGACGGCGGCTCCGGGCACGGCGGCAGCGACGACTGAGCTGACGTGATGCGGTAGGCCTCCCCCCTGTGCCTCCCCCAGATCACGTCGGTTGGGGCTCGTGTGGGACCGCCGCCCACCGAGTGATCCGAGTCCGGCAGCGCTCAGGCACTGCCGGACTCGGATCTTTGCGAGGTCAAGGCCGATGGCAGCGGGCGTACGACGCGGCCGGAGCCGCGATACGCTGGGGCCGCGGGCGAGCCGACCGGGCGGCCGCGGGACCTGACCGTCGTACGACGCGCAGGTTTCGAGGAAGGTCCGGACTCCGCAGGGCAAGGTGGTGGGTAACGCCCACCCGAGGTGACTCGCGGGACAGTGCCACAGAGACAGACCGCCAGCGGCCCCGATTGGTGCGGACCTCGTGTTCGTCTCGAGTCGAGGTGCGGGTAAGGGTGAAACGGTGGTGTAAGAGACCACCAGCGCTCCGGGTGACCGGAGCGGCTGGGTAAACCCCACCTGGAGCAAGACCAAGAAGGGCTGCCGGCTACTGGTCGGTGGCCCGCGCAGACGCACCGACCGTTCGCGGTCGGGCCGGGCAGCCCACCCGAGTCTGCGGGTAGGTCGCACGAGCGTACCGGTGACGGTGCGCCCAGATGGATGGCTGCTCAGGGCCCGGCTGCGAAGGCGGGCCCCCAACAGAATCCGGCCTATGAGTCGGCTCGCCCGCACCTACTCCTCGCGATGGACGGCCCAAACCGCGGTCCTGCCGCGAACGGGGCCGCAAGCGCCTATCCTTGGCCGGGCCCGGGCGCACACCCGATCCCCACCAGTCGCGCGTCCATCCCACCCGCTTCGAAGGGATATCTCTCGTGAGGACCTCGCGCCCACTGGCGGGCGTCGTGACCGTCGCCGTGGCGGCCGTGCTGGCCGTGCTGGCCGTGAGCGGTGCGCAGGCGAGCCCAGCTGCCCCGACCGCGCCTGCGACCTACAAGCTGCAGAAGGCGAAGCTGCCGGACGGTACGCACCGCCTGACCCGTTGGAATCCGTGCCAGCCCACCGTCACCGTCCGGGTCAACCCGGTGGCCCTGCGCGGCAAGGCCGCGAAGAACGCCGCCGTCCGCGAGGTGAAGAAGGCGTTCGCCAAGGTGCAGTCCGCCACCCGCATCGACTTCACGGTGAAAGGTCGCACGACGAGGGTGCCGCGCTCCAACAACATCAGCAAGCTCCCTGCGGAGATCGTGGTGGCGTTCGTACGGCCGCGCAGCACCGACTTCTCCCTGGCGGGATCGACAGCCGGTCAGGGTGGCAGCCAGTGGCGGTACTGGAAGGCAGGAAACCGCTGGAAGCTGGCGGCCACCCGCGGCTACGTCGTCATCGATGCTCCTCAAACAGCGTCGTGGTCCAAGGGCTTCGGCCCCGGGGTCACCCGCGGCAACCTGTTGCTGCACGAGCTCGGCCACGTGATGGGGCTGCTTCATGTGACGAACAGCCGTCAGCTGATGTACCCGAGCCTGAGCACCGCGACCCGGGACGGCTACGCCAAGGGGGATCGGGTCGGCCTGAAGAAGATGGGCCGGTCGGCTGGCTGCATCAGAGTGCCTGCCTGGGTGAGCCGCGACCTGAACTGAGCCGCGCGGCGCCCGGTGGCCGGCGCCCGAGGCGAGAGTTTTGCCCGCCAATGGGTACTACCACCGCGTGAGGTTGCGCACGGTGTCACCGAACCAGCCCGGCTGGACGCGTCAGCGTGCCGGCAGAGGGTTCGTGTACCGCGATGAGTCGGGCGCCCGCCTCAACGGTCAGCACCTCGAGCGGATCAAGTCACTGGTGATACCGCCGGCCTGGCGTGAGGTGTGGATCTGTCCGCACCCCAACGGGCACATCCAGGCGGTCGGCGTCGATGACGCCGGCCGCCGTCAGTACCTCTACCATCCGGTCTGGCGGCAGCAGCGCGACGCGGCGAAGTTCGACCGGATCCTGCAGATGGCCAGGAAGCTGCCGAAGGCCAGAGCCGTCGTAGCGGCCCATCTGATGGACCAGGAGGGTGCCTCGACGATGACCCGCGAACGGGTCATGGCGTGTGCGGTGCGGCTCATCGACATCGGCTACTTCCGCATCGGCAGCGACTCGTACGCCGAGGAGCACGGCAGCTACGGCCTCACCACCCTGCTCAAGTCGCACGTACGACGACGCGACAACGCGCTGGTGTTCGCGTTCACCGGCAAGTCGGGAATCGCCCATGAGATCGCGGTCGACGACCCGGATGTGAGCAGGGTGGTTGATCTGCTCCGGAGACGGCGGACGGGCGGCGAGGAGCTGCTCGCGTTCAAGGACGGGCGTCGCTGGCGAGACGTGACCGCTGAAGGCGTCAACGCCTATCTGCTCGAGCTGTTCGGCGGCGACGTCACGGCCAAGGACTTCCGCACCTGGCACGCCACCGTGATCGCCGCGACCGTGCTCGCAGAGGACCCCAGCCCGGGCGCCACCAAGACCGCTCGCCGCAAGGCGATCCGGCAGGCCGTCGTCGAGGTCTCGGAGTACCTCGGCAACACCCCTGCGATCGCCAGGAACTCCTACGTCGACCCGCGCGTGCTCGACCTCTACGAGGACGGCACCACCATCGCTCCAGCGCTCCGCCGGGCACCCAAGCAGCCACAGCGTCGCCAGGAGCACATCGAGCGGGCCGTGCTGCGGATGCTGTCCCGCGCTCCGAGCTCCAGCGATCGCGCGGTGCGGTCGCGGCGGGCCGCATGACGTCGCACGGAGGACGGCTCGCGGTGACCCCGCCGTCGGAGTACGCCGCGTCGTGGCGTCAGCGGGCAGCCGGCTTCGCCGGTCTGTCACCGCTCGAGGCCCTCGGTCTGCAGGCGGGGGACGTCGCCCTCGTGCTCGGTGCCCATCCGGACGACGAGACGTTCGGGCTCGGAGCCACCATCGCCCAGCTGGCGTCTGACGGGGTGGAGGTGCACATCGTGACGATGACCGCGGGGGAAGCGGCCCTGAGCCACCTCGGCAAGGAGCTGCCCGGGCTGCCCGCCCGGCGGGAAACCGAGTACACCGGCGCGTGTTCCCGGCTCGGCGCCGCCAGTTGCACGATCGTCGGCCTGCCCGACGCGGGACTGGTCGATCGGGCCGATGAGGTCTCCGCGGTCGTCACCTCCCACGTGCGCGAGCGCGCTCCCGCACAGCTGCTCACCACCTGGTGGCGTGACCCGCACGGCGACCACGCTGTCCTCGGAGAGGTCGCCTGCCGTGTCGCAGCCGACACCGGGTGTGGCGTTTTCGGATACCCGATCTGGGCACAGCACTGGTCCGACCCAGCACCCCTCCTCACGGAAGACACCTCAGTGACCTTGTCGATGACCACGCAGGCCGCCCGCGACGCGCGCGCGACCGCGACCGCCTGCTACTCCTCGCAGACTCAGCCGCTGGCCGACGACGTCGAGGCCATCCTGCCCGCTGACATGTTGGCCTGGGACCTCGAGCTGCTGGTGGCGCCATGAGCCTCGTCGACCAGCCGTCCCCCCGTCTTCCTGACTTCGACGCGCTCTACCGGGCCGATCCGGACCCCTGGCAGGTCTCCTCGACGTGGTACGAGCAGCGCAAGCTCGCCATCCTGCTCGCGTCGCTCCCGCACAGCCACTATCCCAGGGTGTGGGAGCCGGGTTGCGGTCCCGGCATCACGACGATGGCGTTGGCCGAGCGGGCCGGCGAGCTCGTCGCCACCGACAGCTCCGAGGCCGCCGTCGGGCTCGCCGCCGAACGGTGCAAGGAGCTGAGCCACGTCACTGTCGAACGCTCGGTCCTCCCGGACGTCCCGGTGACCCCACCCGTCGACCTCGTGGTGGTCGCCGAGTTCCTGTACTACGTCGAAGACCTCCGAGCGGCCCTCCAGTCGCTGTGGTCGGTCACCGCACCGGGTGCGCACGTGGTGTTCATGCACTGGGCGCATCGCCCCGACGATGCGTTCCGGTCAGGGCCTGACATGCACGCCCAGATCGCCATCGACGCCGTCGACCGGGACGCGCTCCGCCTGGTGTCCCACGCCGACCAGAACTTCACGCTCGACATCTACGAGGCGACGTCGTGACAGCCTCTGGCCTCGGTCTCTGCGACGACGTCTCCGTGGACAAGATCCGCACATCTGGGGCGTCGATGGGCGCTTGTGTTGCCGAGCTCGCCGAGCGCGGGCGCGACGTGTGGACCGGATCGCTGACCGGTCTGGTCGATCTCCTGGTCGAGCTGGGTCGTACCGACCTCTGTCTGGCCCGGCTGCTCGAAGGCCACAGCGACGGGCTACGGATCCTGGACCAGGCCGGTCTGCAGCCGCAACCGGGGGTGTACGGCGTCTGGGCCTCCCGCTCGGTCGGCACGGGTCTGGTGGCACGTCCGATCGGCGGGTCCGACGATGGCTGGCAGCTACGCGGCGAGCTGCGCTTTGCATCCGGCGTCGACCTCATCGACCGTGCACTCGTGCCGGCCCAGGTGGGGGAGCAGCGGGTGCTGCTCGACGTGGCCGCCGACCTGGGCAAGCCGGACCGTGACGCATGGCGCAGCTCCGGCATGGACGCGGCACGGACCTACACCATCCACGTCGACTCGCAGGTCCGCGACGCCCGCCAGGTCGGCGACGACGGCTTCTACGTCGACCGGCCCGGCTTCCTGGTGGGTGGTCTCTGCGTCGCCGCGGTGTGGGCCGGCGGTGCCCAGCAGGTGCTCGATGTCGTCTCGACGAGTCTGCGTGACTTCACCGCGACGCCCCATCAGCTGCGCCGGCTCGGCGTGGTCGAACAGCTGGTCTGGGAAGCACGCAGCCTGCTGGCCAGGACCGTCGGGAGGATCGACGGCCTTTCCCAGGACTCAGTCGCTCGCGAGTGCGGGCTGACCCGGACCGCGGTCGTCCGGGCCGCCGAGGTCGTGCTCGACGAGGCTCGCCAGGTGGTGGGACCCGCAGGGCTGAGCCGCAATGCACGGTTGGCCCGCGTGCTCGACGACCTGACCATCTACATCCGTCAACACCATGTCGACGCCGCCCTGACCGCGCTCGGCGAGGCTGCGATGACGAGCCACGAAACCGTCGGGGGTTGACGCCGCCCGCATCGGTCGTCGTGGTCGTTCCCGCCCACGACGAGCGAGACATGATCGGTCCGACGGTCGACAGCGTGGTGCGAGCGCTGCGCCACGCGCGCCGGCACCGCGTAGTGGGGCCCACAGCGATCCGGGTGATGGCCCATCGGTGCACCGATGACACGGCACAGCGGGCGCGGGCCCGGCTGCGCTTCGTCCGCGGTGCCCATGTGCTCGTCGACGACACCTCGTCGACGATCGGACAGGTCCGGGACCGTGGTGCGCGGGAGGGCCTGGTCCGGCTGCCATGGGCGCCGCACTCCAGCTGGGTCTTCTCCACGGACGCCGATACGTGCGTGCCGCGTGACTGGGTGGCGCGCGTGCTGTCGGCAGCCGCCCGGCACGAGGCCTCGGCCGTCGTCGGTCTCGCCGCCCTGGACCGGTTCAGGGGTACGCCGTCTGCGCGGGCGTCGTACGACGAGCTGATCGCCTCGAAGATGCGCGCTGACGACCCGCTGCACCAGCACGATCACGTGTACGGCGCCAACCTGGCGGTGCGGGCGGATGCCTACCTCGCGATCGGGGGGTTCCCGCACATTCCGCACGGCGAGGACCAGCAGCTGGTCGACCGCCTCGTCGAGACCGGGGCGCGCGTGCTCCGGACCCGCGAGATCACCGTGAGCACCAGCGGGCGGCACGACGGCCGGGCCGCTGACGGGCTGGCCAACCTGCTGCGCAGGCTGGGTGAGGAGACGCACGTTTCCGAGGGACCAAACTTGGGCACCACTCCCTGAGACGTGATTACGCGGATTTTGACGCCTACCGTGAAGGGATGACCCCCATGAACGAAAGCACCTTCACCGTCCCTGGACTCTCGCTCCGCGAGGGTCACAAAGTGGCGATGGCCCTGCAGGACCGGCTGCATGCCCTCAACGACCTCCAGCTGACCCTCAAGCACGCGCACTGGAACGTGGTCGGGCGCGACTTCATCGGCGTGCACGAGATGCTCGACCCCCAGATCGAGCTCGTCCGGGCAGCCGTCGACGCCACGGCGGAACGGATGGCCACGATGGGCATCGCCCCGATGGGTACGCCCGGTGCCATCGTCCGGGACCGGAGCTGGGACGACTACTCGCTCGGCCGTGCGAGCACCGCAGAGCACCTTGCTGCCCTCGACCTCGTCTACACCGGAGTTATCAACGACCATCGCAAGGCCATCGAGATGGTCGGTGAGATCGACCCGATCACCGAGGACATGCTCATCGGGCAGACCGCCGAGCTCGAGCAGTTCCAGTGGTTCCTGCGGGCGCACCTGGAGTCGACCGCCGGCGACCTCGAAACCAGCGGCGCCAAGACCGAGAAGGCGGCCGCCCGCAAGGTGAGCAGCGCCAGGAGCAAGCGAAGCAAGAAGTCCGCCTAGGCGCCGCGGTCGGCTGACAGCCGGCGCGGGGGCTGATGGGCTAAGGAAGGGTCAGGACCTCCGCACCGGTGTCGGTGACGACCAGAGTGTGCTCGAACTGAGCGGTGCGGCTGCGGTCCCTCGTGACCACGGTCCACCCGTCGTCCCACATGTCCCACTCGATGGACCCCAGGGTCAGCATCGGCTCGATCGTGAACGTCATACCCCGCTCGATCACGGTGTCGAAACGCGGGTCGTCGTAGTGGGGGATGACGAGCCCGGAATGGAACGTCGTGCTGATGCCGTGTCCGGTGAAGTCGGTGACGACGCCGTAGTCGAACCGCTTTGCGTACGACTCGATCACCCGGCCGATCACGTTGACCTGCCGCCCTGGCTTGACGGCGTTGATGGCGCGCCGCAGCGACTCCTCCGTGCGTTCGACGAGCAGGCGGTTATCGTCATCGACGTCTCCGACGAGGTAGGTCGCGTTGGTGTCGCCGTGGACGCCGTGGATGTACGCCGTCAGGTCGATGTTGCAGATGTCGCCGTCCTCAAGCCGCCGGGCGTCGGGGATGCCGTGGCAGATGCACTCGTTGACCGACGTGCACAGCGACTTGGGGAAGTTCTTGTAGCCCAGCGTCGACGGGTAGGCGCCGTGGTCGCACAGGAACTCGTGACCGACCCGGTCGACCTCGTCGGTGGTGACGCCGGGTGCGATCACCGAGGCCGCCTCGCGGAGCGCCTGTGCGGCGATCCGGCCGGCGATCCGCATCTTCTCGATGGTCTCGGCTGACTGGACGTCGCCGCCCCGGTGCGGCGCCGGCCGGGGCTTGTCGACGTACTCCGGTCGTTCGATCTCCGCAGGCACGGCGCGACGGGGCGAGACGGGTGCGGCAGTCAGGACACTCACGAGGGCGAGTCTAGTTGTGTAGTTTCGGGGCATGGCAGACCGCTACTACTACTGCGTCAAGCACCATGCCGTCGAAGGGGCGGACGGGTGTACGGCGATCGACCGGCTCGGCCCCTACTCGACGCGTGAGGCAGCCGAGCACGCGCTGGAGACGGCCAAGAAGCGCAACGAGGAATGGGACAGCGACCCGAACTGGAACGATGAGTAGTGCCTGCACCGGAACGGTCACCGTGAACCTCCCCTCGGTGCCGGCGGCCACCGGCTGGCGACGCTGGGGCCCCTGGGCTGCGATGGCGGGGATGGTCGTCGCACTGTGGTTCTACGGGTTCGTGGCCCTGGTGGCCCCGTGGTGGGTCGTTCCGCTCATGCTGTTGCTGTGGGCAGCGCTGCTCGGGGTGGCCGTACACAGCTTCGCAAGGCGACCGCTCGTGGCGCTGCTGACCCCGATCGTGGCGATGCTCGCTTGGGTCGGGATCGTCAGCGCCGGCGGCGCATGGTGGGGCTGGTCGGCCTGACTCGCTAGAACGTGTGCTCGTCGCCGGGGAAGGTGCCCGCGGCCACGTCGGCGGCGAAGTCCTCGGCGGCCTTGCGCAGGATCCCGTGCAGGTCGGCGTACTGCTTGACGAACCGTGGCAGCCGGCCGGTGCGCAGGCCGGCCATGTCCGCCCATACCAACACCTGCGCGTCGCAGTTCACACCGGCCCCGATGCCGATCGTGGGGATCTCGAGGCGCTTGGTGACCTCGGCCGCGACGTCGCCGGGCACCATCTCCATGACGACCGCGAACGCCCCCGCTGACTGGAGGGCCAGCGCCTCCTCGATGACGCGTTCACCCGCGTCGCCCCGGCCCTGGACGCGGTAGCCGCCGAGGCTGTGTTCGGACTGCGGGGTGAAGCCGATGTGCGCCATCACGGGGATTCCCGACTCGGTCAGCTTGTCGACCTGGGGAACGACCGGTAGGCCTCCCTCGAGCTTGACCGCGTGCGCGTTGGCCTCCTTCATGAACCGGACCGAGGTGTGGAAGGCCTGTTCGGGGCTGGCCTGGTAGGAGCCGAAGGGGAGGTCGGCCACCACGAGCGCTCGCCGGGCTGAGCGGGTGACGGCCCGGACGAGCGGGATGAGCTCGTCGACGGTGACGGGCAGCGAGGTCTCGTTGCCGTAGACGTTGTTGCTGGCGGAGTCGCCGACGAGCAGGACGGGGATCCCTGCTTCGTCGAAGGTCTGGGCGGCGTACTGCTCGTAGGCCGTGAGCATGGCCCACTTCTCGCCGCGTCGCTTCATCTCGAGCAGGTGGTTGATGCGGACCCGCTTGACCCCGGTCGGGTTGCCGGCGGGCTGCGGGCCGGTGCCGTACGGCGCAGGCGTCTCGCTCATGTCGACCTCGTTGTCAGCTCTCGAGGCTCCCTGGTGAAGTCCCCGGACCAGCCTTCAGCGTGACACGCCGCCAACCGCCCCGGCGACTCTTCCCCCCTGTCTCGTCCGTCACATCCAGGCTGGCCGCCCGCGTTTGCCTTGTTCACAAGCCACCTGCTCACTGACTCAGGCGGGTCTGCCTACGTGAGTAGCCACCTGGCTTGTGAACAAGGCAAACGCATAGGGCCAGGCGAGCAGCAACGGCGGGGACGGCGGGGCAGGGGTGTATCAGGGGCAGGTGTATCAGGGGCAGGGGTATCAGGGGCAGGGGTGTATCAGGGGCAGGGGTGTATCAGGGGCAGGGGTGTATCACGGGTCATCAGGGGTCAGAGGTGTTCGCGCCAGGCGTTGGTGATGGGGAGACGGCGGTCCCGGCCGAAGTTGCGGGCCGAGATCTTGGGGCCGGGTGGATACTGACGCCGCTTGTACTCCGCCCGGTCGACCAGGCGTTGCACCTGCTCGACCATCTCGGCGGAGAATCCTTGCGCGACCAGGTCCGGGGCGCTGCGATCCGCCTCGACGTAGTCGTCGAGGATGTCGTCGAGCAGGTGGTAGTCCGGCAGCGAGTCACTGTCGAGCTGGCCTGGCCGCAACTCTGCCGAAGGAGGCTTGGTGATGGCGTTCTCCGGGATCGGCGGCTGTTCCCCACGACGCTCGGCGTCAGCGTTGCGCCACCGGGCCAGCTCCCACACGAGCGTCTTCGGCACGTCCATGATCGGGGCGAACCCGCCCACCGCGTCGCCGTAGATCGTGGAGTAGCCCACCGCGATCTCGCTCTTGTTGCCGCAGGCGAGCACCAGATGGCCGTGCTGGTTGGACAGCGCCATCCACACGACGGCGCGGATGCGGGCCTGCAGGTTCTCTTCCGCCAGACCGTCGACCTTGACCGCCGCCCGGAAGGCATCGACCATCGGCGCGATCGGCACCGTGTCGAGGTTGAGCCCGGTCCGACGGGCCAGCTCGGCGGCATCGGTCCGGGAGTGCTCGGTGGACCATTCGCTGGGGTTGGAGACCCCGAAGACGTTCTCCGCCCCCAGCGCGTCGCACGCGATGGCGCCGACCAGGGTCGAGTCGATGCCACCCGACAGACCCAGCAGGACGGTCCGGAAGCCGTTCTTGCGAACGTAGTCGCGCAGGCCCAGCACCAGCGCCTGGTAGATCTCGGCGAGGTCGTCGAGGTGGGCTGCGATCGGGGTGGCCACGGCGTCGTACGCCGTCACCGGCTCCGGCGACAGCACGAAGCGGCGCACGGCCAGCCCGTCGAAACGCGTCTCGGCGTCGGGCATCGGCTCGGTCGCCGCGGGCAGGTCCAGGTCGACGACGAGCAGCTCGGGCACGAACTGCTGCGCCCTCGCTACCAGCTCACCGGACGAGTCGACCACGAGCGAGTCACCGTCGAACACGAGCTCGTCCTGGCCACCCACCAGGTTGACGTACGCGAGAGCACACGCTCCCTCTCGGGCGCGGCGCGAGCACAGCTCGAAGCGGACGTCGTCCTTGTTGCGTTCGTACGGCGACCCGTTGGGAACGATGAGGAGCCCCGCCTCGGCAGCGTCGGCCACGGCGGACGGCCCGTCCTGCCACAGGTCCTCACAGATCGCGATGGCCACATCGACGCCGCGCACCTGGATGACGGACATCGTGTCACCGGGAACGAAGTTGCGGATCTCGTCCCCGACGCCGTAGTTCCAGAGGTGGTGCTTCGCCTGCGTGGTGACGATCTCACCGGCGTACAGGACCGCAACGGCATTCTGGGGAGAGCCCTTCGGGCTGCCCAGCCGGGTCACGGGTGGGTCGGCACGGTCGAGGAAGCCGGCAACGACCGCGACCTCGCCATGCCCTTCGTCGGCCAGGCGACGGGCGAGCGTCTGCATCGCGGCGCGCGATGCGTTCACGAACGACGGGCGGAACGCCAGGTCCTCGATCGGGTATCCCGTCAGGCACATCTCGGGTGCGACGACCAGGTGGGCGCCGGCGGCTGCGGCATGGCGCACGGCATCCGCGATGAGTTCGGCGTTGCCGGCCAGGTCTCCCACGGTCGGGTTCACCTGGGCGAGGGCAACACGCAGTTGGGGCACGACCTCAGCCTAGAGCGACATCTGCGGGCGCGTGCCTCCGGTTAACGCGGCGGAAACATGGAACGGGCAGAATGCCGGTATGGGTAAACAGGAAGACTTCGTCCTGCGCGCGCTCGAGGAACGCGACGTCCGTTTCGTCCGCTTGTGGTTCACCGACGTGCTGGGCTCGTTGAAGTCCGTCGCGGTGGCCCCAGCAGAGCTCGAGGGGGCGTTCGCCGAGGGCATCGGCTTCGACGGTTCGGCGATCGAGGGCTTCGCGCGGGTCTACGAGGCCGACATGCTGGCCAAGCCCGACCCCTCGACGTTCCAGATCCTGCCGTGGCGGGGCGAAGGCCCTTCGACGGCCCGGATGTTCTGCGACATCGTGATGCCCGACGGGGCCCAGTCGTACGCCGACCCGCGCTTCGTCCTCAAACGCATCCTCAGCAAGGCGGCCGACCAGGGCTACACCTTCTACACCCACCCCGAGATCGAGTTCTACCTGCTCAAGGACCGGCCGCGCGACGGTACCGCGCCTGAGCCGGTCGACCGCAGCGGCTACTTCGACCACACCAGTCAGAGCGTCGCGCACGACTTCCGTCGCGAAGCCATCACGATGCTCGAGTCGATGGGGATCTCCGTGGAGTTCAGCCATCACGAGGGCGGACCCGGACAGCAGGAGATCGACCTGCGGTACGCCGACGCGCTCTCCACGGCCGACAACATCATGACGTTCCGCGTCGTCATCAAGGAGGTCGCGCTCAGCCAGGACGTCCACGCCTCGTTCATGCCGAAGCCGTTCACCGAGTTCCCCGGCTCCGCCATGCACACCCACCTCTCGCTGTTCGAGGGCGACCGCAATGCGTTCTTCGAGGTCGGGGCGGACTACCACCTGTCGAAGACGGGCCGTGCCTTCATCGCCGGACTGCTCCAGCACGCGGCCGAGATCACCGCGGTGACCAACCAATGGGTCAACTCGTACAAGCGGCTCGCCGGCGGAGGAGAGGCGCCGTCATACGTATGCTGGGGGCACAACAACCGCTCCGCGCTCGTGCGCGTGCCGATGTACAAGCCGACCAAGGGCCAGTCGACCCGCATCGAGCTCCGGTCCGTCGACAGTGCGGCCAACCCCTACCTGGCGTTCGCCGTGATGCTGGCAGCCGGGATGAAGGGCATCGAGGAGAACTACGAGCTCCCGCCCGGTGCCGAGGATGACGTCTGGAGCCTCACGGAGGCGGAGCGCCGGTCCCTCGGCATCGAGCCGCTCCCGCAGAACCTGCACGACGCGATCCAGGTGATGGAACATTCCGAGCTCGTGGCCGAGACGCTCGGAGAACACGTCTACGACTTCTTCCTGCGCAACAAGCGTGCCGAATGGGATGACTACCGCCGACAGGTCACCCCGTTCGAGCGCGCCATGATGCTGCCGATCATGTAATGGACGGTGCCCAGCGGCGAAGCCGCGGGCACCGGCTCAAAAACCACCTGCAGATAGTTAGTCGACGGTGCCCAGCGGCGAAGCCGCGGTAGCCTCCCCTCGTGACCAAGGCGTTGGTGATCCAGCACGAGGACGACTGTCCGCCTGCCTGGTTCGGCGCCTGGTTTCGCGAGGCGGGCCTCGGCTACGACGTCGTCCTCGGACATCGCGGTGAGACGGTGCCGGCAGACCTGGGGCCGTATGACGCCCTGGTGGTCCTCGGGGGAGAGATGGGTGCCAACGACGACGAGGCGTGTCCTTGGCTGACACCGACCAAGACGCTGATCCGCACCACGGTCGTGGCCGGGCTGCCCTTCCTCGGTATCTGTCTCGGTCACCAGCTGGCCGGCGCTGCGCTGGGTGGTGAGGTGACCTCGAACCCTCACGGGCGGGCCAACGGGCTGACGCCTGTGCAGCTGACCGAGGCGGGAGCGGCCGACGAGCTGATGAAGGTGGTCCGCGTCGGTGCGCCTGCGGTGCAGTGGAACGACGACGTGGTCCGGCGGCTCCCCGTGGGGGCGACCGTGCTCGCCATGGCACCGGACGGCACGGCTCAGGCGGTGCGCTTCGGTGCGGCAGCCTGGGGGGTGCAGTTCCACCCGGAGGCGGGCCCGGACGTGTTCGACGACTGGACGAACTCCGCCCGGGGCGACGACGAGGAGCGGGCGCACCAGCGCCGCACGGCCGAGCTGATCCGATCCAGCCAGGACCAGCTCCGTCGCGACTGGCGCCCGCTGGCGGTCCGGTTCGCCGAGCTGGTGTCGGCGCGACCGACATCGTGAGCGTCCCGCCTCCGTCCAGGAACGGCTCCGGTCGGGGCAGCGAGGACGGCCGGATGGCTCGGCTGGGATTCGCCGATGCCAGCACGGCCACGCGCCACTGGCTGGCCCTGGGCTGTCCGGACGACGAGCAGCTGCTGACCAACGTCGCCTCGGCGGCCGACCCGGACCAGGCGCTCGCGTCCTTCGCCGACCTGATCGTCAAGGTCGCGGACCAGGCGGCCTTGCGCGCCACCCTCGCCGAACGTCCGGAGGTGGGACGCCGGCTGGCGCTCGTCATGGGTGCGTCCACAGCGCTCGCGGACCATCTGATGCGGCATCCCGACGACTGGTCGCAGCTCGCTGACCCCGACCTGGACGTCGTCCGGCCGACGGCCGCCGGGCTCGCCGCCGAGCTGGCCAAGGCGCAGGACCGCGACGAGCTGCGGCGGATCTATCGGCGGTTGTTGTTGCGGCTGGCGGCTCGTGACCTGTCGATGGACCTGCGCATGGAGGATGCTGCCGCCGAGCTGGCCGATCTGGCCGGCGGGACCATCGACGCCGCGCTGGCGATCGCCGCTGGCGAGGTCCGTGAGCCGACCGACGCCTTCCGGCTCAGCGTGAT
Organism: uncultured Actinomycetota bacterium; assembly: GCA_963750495.1. Taxonomy (GTDB): domain Bacteria; phylum Actinomycetota; class Actinomycetes; order Propionibacteriales; family Nocardioidaceae; genus JANLYC01. The sequence goes on along the minus strand of CAVVQV010000004.1, from coordinate 501,751 downwards.
CGGCATGGGCAAGGGTGGCGCGCGCGAGCTCAACTACGTGAGCGACGTCGACGTGATCTTCGTGTACGAACCCGTCGACGGGGCGGACGAGCTCACCGCGATGCGCGGAGCCACCGCGGTGGCCGCGGCCATGATGCGGATCTGCTCCGACCACACCCGCGAAGGGACGTTGTGGCCGGTCGACGCGGCGCTGCGTCCTGAAGGGAAGTCCGGCCCCTTGGTTCGCACCCTGGCGAGCCATGCGGCGTACTACGAGCGCTGGGCGAAGACGTGGGAGTTCCAGGCCCTGCTGAAGGCGCGGCCGATCGCCGGCGACGTCGAGCTGGGCCAGCGCTACATGGACACCATCGCCCCGCTCGTGTGGTCCGCCACCGAACGACCGGGGTTCGTCGCCGACGTCCGCGCGATGCGGCGTCGGGTCCTCGACCACATCCCCTCGGCCGAGGCGGACCGACAGATCAAGCTCGGACCCGGCGGCCTGCGGGACATCGAGTTCGCCGTCCAGCTGCTCCAGTTGGTGCACGGACGCACCGATCCCAGCTTGCGTTCGCCCAACACGTTGGTGGCGCTCTCGGCGCTCACCGCCGGTGGGTATGTCGGTCGGGACGACGGTGCGGCGCTGGCCGACGCCTACCGGTTCCTGCGCACCCTCGAGCACCGGCTGCAGCTGATCCACCTGCGCCGCACCCACACGATGCCGTCCGATGACGAGTCGCTGCGGGCGCTGGGCCGCTCGCTGGGGCGGATGAGCGACCCGGTGGCTGCGCTGACCCGTCAGTGGAAGGCGCACGCCCGGGAGGTCCGCCGGCTCCACGAGAAGCTCTTCTACCGGCCGCTGCTCGAAGCCGTCGCGGCACTTCCTGGTACCGAGGCGCGGCTCACGACCGACGCGGCCCGGCAGCGTCTCGAGGCACTCGGGTACGTCGACCCCGGTGCCGCGCTGCGCCACCTCGAGGCCCTGACGTCAGGGGTCTCGCGACGCGCCGCGATCCAGCGGACGCTCCTCCCGGCCATGCTCGGGTGGTTCGCCGACGCGCCGAACCCGGACATCGGGCTGTTGGGGTTCCACCAGTTGAGCGACGCACTCGGGTCCTCCCACTGGTACCTGCGCATGCTGAGGGACGAAGGCGCTGCCGCCGAACGGCTGGCCACCTTGCTGGCGACGAGCCGCTACGCCACCGACCTGCTGATGCGTGCCCCCGAGGTGAGCGGACTGCTGGCGCACGATGCCGACCTCAAGATCACCGACACTGCGACGCTGGTTGCTGAATGCCGCCGCGCAGCACTCCGTCAGGACGACCCCGTCGAGGCGATCACGGCGATCCGTGCCGTGCGGAGGCGCGAGCTCTTCCGCGTTGCCGCTGCCGACATCTTCGGGCTGGTGGACGTCGAGACGGTGGGCCGCACTCTCTCCGGCATCGCCCGCGCAACTCTCGAGGGCGGGCTGGCCGCGGCGCAGGCGGCCATCGCCTCCGAGCGGCGCAGCGACCTGCCCACCCGGATCGCGGTGATCGCGATGGGCCGTCTCGGCGGCCTGGAGATGTCGTACGCGAGCGACGCCGACGTGCTGTTCGTCCATGACCCGCTTCCCGGGGCCGATGAGCAGGAGGCGTCCGAGGTTGCGTTCGCGGTGGCCAACGAGATGCGCCGGCTGCTGGCGGTGCCAGGGCCGGACCCCGCCCTCGACATCGACGCCGACCTACGCCCGGAGGGGCGCCAGGGGCCGCTGGTGAGGACGCTGGCGTCGTACGCCGCCTACTACGAGCGCTGGTCGAAGGTCTGGGAAGCGCAGGCGCTGCTCCGTGCCACCCCGGTGGCCGGGGACGCTCAGCTGGGGGAGGAGTTCATCGCTCTCGTCAACCCGCTGCGGTATCCGGCCGAGGGGCTCTGCGCCGCCGACGTCGCCGAGGTTCGTCGGATCAAGGCAAGGGTCGATGCCGAACGGCTGCCGCGGGGAGCCGACCGGTCGACCCACCTGAAGCTCGGGTCAGGCGGGCTGGCGGACGTCGAGTGGACGGTGCAGCTGCTGCAGATGCGTCATGGTGGTGATCACGCCGGTCTGCGGACGACCCAGACCCTGCAAGCGCTGGAAGCCGCCGTCGACGACCAGCTGATCATCCGCGCGGACGCCAGTGAACTAGCGGCGGCGTGGCGCTCCGCCAGCAAGATCCGCAACGCAACGATGTTGGTACGCGGCCGCCCCTCTGACAGCCTCCCGACGCAGGCGGCGGACCGCCGCGGGGTTGCCTTTCTCTGTGGGTATGCCGTGGACGACGCCGGTCGACTCAGTGAGGACTACCGGCGGGTTGCCCGACGGGCCAAGGGCGCAGTCGACCGGGTGTTCTGGACCTAGCCACCGACCCGCTGCGTGCGCTCAGCCCTTCGTGACGTGCTTGATCACGCGCTGCCCCGGGGCCGGGGTCTTGGGAGCATGAATCAGTCGGTCGCGCTCACGGGGCGTGAGACCGCCCCAGACGCCATAGGGCTCTTGCACGATCAACGCGTGCTCGCGGCACCGCGCCAGGACCGGGCAGTGCTCGCAGTACTGCTTGGCCTGGAGCTCGCGCCGCTGCCGTACCGGGCCACGCTCGGAGTCCGGGGGGAAGAACACCTCGGGGTCGATCTGCCGACACACCCCGTCGTACTGCCATTCCCAGTTGTCGATGACGGGAGTGGGGAGACGGCTGAGGTTCGCCATGTCACATCTCCCTTCGAACGAGCCGGAGCTCTTGAGGAAATGCCTTCATAGCCCGCGGAGTACCCAGGGTCAGCCGGGTTAAACCCGTGGTCAACGGCCGAGATCGCGCTGCAGAGGTTCGCGTGGGCTGCCGCCATGTGTGCGCACGCCAGAAGGGCCCGAGACCACAACCCCCCGTGGCCTCGGGCCCCACTCCCTCTGGGGGGTTTGGCTGCAACCGGGTGCGCGGCTGCAACGCCGTGAGGTGCTTCGGTCCGCCACCACCGAGACGGTGGCGGAACCGGGACCGCCGGGGCGGTCGAGCACCTGGTCACCAAACTAGATGCCGGGCATCTGTCAGCGGATCGGTCGAAAGCATGGGCTGTCCGACCAATCGGCTGATCCCACCTAGTCATTCGGTTCGAACGGGGGAAAACGGGTTTCACGCCGCATCTGGGCATGGAACCCTCGTTTTCATGAGAGCGAACGGAGGGGAGCGATGACACTGCGAGACGTCGCCAGTGACGTGATGCGTCGTCAGGAACCGGCCCACGCTCACCAGCAAGTCTGGGCGGAGCGTGCCAAGCTGCTGCGTACCGACCGCCTGACGGGGTTGAACAACCGCATCGGGTGGGACGAAGCCCTCGACGAGGCCATGTTCTCGGCCGCCCGCTCCCGGACCCCTCTGGTGGTTGCCCGCATCGATCTCGACCGGAGTGACGACCACCTGGGGGCGTCGACCTTCCCCGTGACAGCATTCGCCAGCCGCGCACGCCGCGTGGTCCGCAACGCGGATGTCTTCGCCCGCCTCGACGGGCGCACACTCGTCGTGGCGCTCTCCCGGTGTCCTCGCCTCGTCGCAGCCAGCATCCTCGAGCGCATCCGGACGTCGGTGGGGGAGGGTGACACCTGCTCCGTCGGTTGGGCCGTCTGGGATCGCCAGGAAGCGGCCGACTCACTCATGGCACGCGCGGACGAGGCCCTCGCGCTGGCGCTCGGCGCCGGCGGCGACCAGGTCGTCGCGGCCTGACGGCCACACCCGACTCAACACACCCTCCGCACGTCTCACGAACCCGTAGCCACAGGCGCACCAGTGAGGCCTGTTGCCCACCGCGAGCATCGGCCGGACGCTTGGCCGACGAGCCGGCTCACCCGTAGATGGCGCCGTCGTGGTCGGGGATCTGCAGCGCGAAGCTCACCAGTGCCAGCAGCAGCGCCTGCGCGTGGTGCAGCTCGGGCGTCAACGCGTCACCGAACACCTCGACGAGCCACGGCGTACCGGCTGGATCGACGCCACCGGCGGCGATTCCTACTCGGAAGCCGGTCTGGACGAGGAACCGGCGCTCGGCGTCGTCGCCCTGGAGGGCGTCGGCCACGTACGAGCCGCCGTCGATGGCCTGCGCGCTCGCCGGGAAGTCGGTGAGGCGGTAGCCCTTGGAGTCCAAGGTGGTGGGCTGCCACTGACCGTCCCGGGTCTCCTCGTCGCGCGGTGTGCCGCAGAAGCGGTCCTGGATCAGATCACCGTCGACCTCGCTGACCCACCAGGCAGCGCCGTTGGACGTCTCGCAGACGGTTGCGGCCACCCGTGCCAGGCGCTGCCCCATCCGGCCCGGCTCGGCCAGGATGCCCTGTGTCAACCCGGTGACGGCATCAGCGAGCTCCCGAAAGTCGGTTGCGGTTCGGCGTGACCCAGGAACGCGGGCGCGGGTCGGCAATGTGGTGTCTCGTCCGGCCAGCTTGTGCCGGTACTGCTCGGCGTCGGCCAGACGGAGCAACGCGCGGACCTGCTCGGCAGGGTCCAGATCGAGCCGGTTGAGCTCCGCCCTGCTGGCGACGCCGCAGGAGAGCCCATCGCCCTGGCCGAGCAGGGAGGCCGCCTGGAGGAGGTGCCCCATCGCCTCTTCGATGTCTTCCGGCGCCGCGTCGGGAATGGCCAGCACGAACTCGTCTCCGCCGATCCGGCCCGCAAGGGCACCCGGGAAGCGGCTCGCCGAGGTCGACACCAAGACGCCGATCTCGCGCAGGAGTCGGTCGCCGGCAGGGTGACCGAGCTGGTCGTTGACCGCCTTGAGGTTGTTGACGTCGCACAACACCACGGTGAGACGCGGCGCGAGCACGGGATCGATCGCCCAGGTCAGGAGCTGTTCGTCGACGGCTCGTCGGTTGGCCATCTCGGTGAGCGGGTCGGTGTAGGCGAGAGTGTGGAGCTGACGGTGGTAGTCGACGCGGGAGATGCCGGCCGCCAGGTACTCACCGACGAGCGCGCTCATCGTCAGCGCTGCGTCGTCGAAGCCCTCCTCGCTCTTCCGGGTGAGGTACAGCGCCCCCCACAGCCGATCGGCCACGACGATGGGAAAACTGGCAGCGGAGCCCTGCCCCGATGAGGTGAGCAGGTTCCGGTCGTAGTCCTGGAGGTCGTCGGCGAGACTGCCGGTCCACAGCGGCGCCTCCTCGGAGACAGCCTGGGTACGGGTCTGCTCGGCGACGGCGAACGAGCTGCGTCCCTCCCAGAGGTCCTGAGCGGCCAGGGCGCCCATGCGGGCGATGACGTCGACGCGACCGTGCCGGTGGTCGATCCTGCCTACATATGCGCCGTCGGCAGGCAGTTCGGTCTCGAGGTACTCCATGACCACGGCGAGGAGGTTTTCGAGATCGCCGGCGGCGCGCGTGGCGTGCGCCAGCGCGTGCAACCGGTCCGGGACGTCGCCCATAGCTCAATTCTGCCGTCTCCGGCGGCCAAAAGGCGCGATGACCTTCGGATACTGACCGTTGGGATGGTGGGGATGGGCCGTTCGGCGGCCCCGACATCGATTAACCTCGGGAGCCCACGCCCGGCGCGGAACCGTGACCGCAGACTCTGGAGGCTCCGCTGTGACCATCCTCTGCTACCACTCGGTCGATCCTGGGTGGGAGTCCCCGCTGTCGATCCGGCCGGAGGAGCTCGAGGCGCACTGTCAGTGGATAGCGCGTCGGCGTACGGTCCTTCCGCTGGTCGAAGCGGTGAGCAGGATGGACCGGAAGGGACGGTTGCCCCGGGGTACGGCGGCCCTGACGTTCGACGACGGCTTCGCCGACAACCTGTCTCGCGGCTGGCCCATCCTGCGCCGCCACGGTCTGCCGATGACGGTGTTCCTCGTGGCGCAGACGCTGACCGACGAAGGCCTGGACGTGCACTGGGTGCGGACGCCACCGTCGTGGCCGCTCACGACCTTGACCACGGAGCAGGTGCTCGAGATGCACGAGGCCGGCGTCGACTTCCAGTCGCACAGCTGGGCCCATCGCGATCTCCCCGAGCTCGGGTTTTCGGAGTGTGTCGAAGACCTTCGTCGCAGTCGCGAGTTTCTCGAGGACCTGCTGCACAAGCCGATCCCGTTCCTCGCGTACCCTCGCGGACTGCACGACGAGCGCGTGCGCGAGGCGACCGAGCAGGCCGGCTACTCGCATGGGTTCGCGCTCCCGGAAGGCCCGGAGGAACCAGGTCCGTTTGCGGTGCCGCGGGTCGGCATCCACCGAGGCAACCGACCGCGGGTGCTGGCCGTCAAGTCGTCGCACACCTACCTCGCGATCCGGCACGGCCGGGTCGGCGCGCTGGCCAGATCGGCGCTGCGGCGGGTTCCATCACGAGCGTGACGGGTTTTGAGCGTCATCACCCAAGGTGATGGTCGCAGGTCAATCGGGTTATCCAGGCGCGAAACGGTCCCACCGCCTCCTAATCTTCCCTCAACAGGTGTACATACTCGGAGGGGTCCGTTATGAAGGTTTCTCGGTCTTTGGCTGCCGTCGGTGGGCTGGTACTGGCCATCGTCGGCTCGGTGGGCTTGGCACTGCCGGCCTCAGCGGCCTACAACAGCGACAACCCGCTGTCTCGCGGTTTCGTCGCTGACGGCCCGGTCCACAGCTCGCTCGGTTCCGCCAACAAGGTGTTCGTCGGCGGCCTTTTCCTCGGCGGGGGTGGGGTCGCGGCTCTCGACCCGGCCACTGGCGCTGCGTCCTGGACGCTGCCGACCAACGGCGACGTCCGGGCGCTGGCCCTGTCGTCCGATGGTGCGACCCTCTTCATCGGAGGCGCTTTCACCACTGCCGGCGGTGCCACCCACCGCCACCTGGCGGCCGTCAACGTGGCCACTGGCACGGTGGTCTCCTCCTGGAAGGCCAGCACCGGCGGCATGGTCCGCGACATGGTCGTCCGCGGTGACACGCTCTACGTCGGTGGCACGTTCGCCAAGATCAACAGCCTCAGCGAAAAGGGTCTGGGCGCGATCGTCGCGTCGACAGGCAAGTCATTGCCCGGGTTCACCGCTTTCACCGACAAGAACGTCTGGGGCATGGCACTGACGCCCTCGTCGCTCATCATCACGGGGAACTTCCTGGCTGTGAACGGTCAGGCCCGGTCGTCCATTGCGGCGATCGACCTCGGTACCAACCAGCTGACCAGCTGGGCACCGCGGCGACTCTGCTCAGGCTGCAACTCCTACTGGGATGTCGTGGTCGACGGCACCAACGCGTATGTCGGGACGTCCGGTCCGGGCGGCAACCTCGGCGCCTTCAACCTGGTCACGGGCAACAACCCCTGGCGCTACGTGCACGCCGACGGTGACGTGCAGGCGGTCGGGATGACCGGTGACGGCCTGATCTACATCGGTGGGCACTTCGGGCAGTACGTCGGCAACAGCTCGATCTCGCGCACCATCATGGCGGCGGTGAACGCGTCTTCCGGTCAGGTCGACCCGAACTTCCACCCACGCCTGTACGGCACCTACCCGGGCATGTGGACGATCACGTCAGCTCCTGGTGTGCTCTACGGTGGCGGCGACTTCACCGGCGCGGGTACGCCGAGCAACAAGGTGCCTTACCTGACTGCTTTCGGCGGCATCTGAGCACTGGCACCGCAACACGTGCAGGACCCCTCCTGCAGTCGAGCGCCCGATCGGCAATTGTCGGTCGGGCGCTCGGCTGTCCGGGGAACGCCACTGGTCGTCCAGGGCACGGCTGAGGAATGCATTTGCGCAGCCACGCACCGTACGGCCAGGCTCAACGGGTGAACGTACGAGCTCTCACCGTCGGTGACCTGGGCAGCTTGCTGGGCATCCAGGAGGCCGGAGCAGTCGCGGGGTTGGCGCACATCTTCCCGCAGGACACTCATCCGTTCCCGCGTGACGTGGTGAGGGGTCGGTGGCTCGCCGAAATCGAGGACCCCGACGTGTATGCCTATGTGAGCGTCGAGGACGGCTCGGTCAACGGTTTCGCGGCAACGCGGGGTTGCGAGCTGCTCCACTTCGGTACGGCGCTGGAGACGTGGGGCACCGGCCTGGCGCAGCAGCTGCACGATGCGGTGCTCGAGCGTCTGGCCGAGACAGCGCCCGCCGAGACGGTGTACGTGCGCCTATGGGTGTTCGAGGACAACCTCAGAGCTCGCCGCTTCTACGAGAAGCTCGGCTGGCGCCTGACGGGAGAGCGCACCCAGACGTCGTTCCCGCCACACCCCGTGCTCGTCGAGTACCGCCTCCCGTGGGGACGGTGAGCGGCAGGCACCTCCGGGCGGGGTCTGGTGGGAGGTTGTGCAGGTCGACATGGTTCGAGACCTGCACAACCTCCCAGTCTGAACGATTCGACGTCGCCCACCTCATACGATGAAGTAGCCGAGGAGAGGGACCTTCCGGAGCTCGGGGAACATGGTGGTCAGCTCCAGGGAGTCGCGCGTCAGCCGGAGCACGACCAGGCCACCCAAGGTGCAGGCGGCTGCAGCGACGATGAAGCCGGGGCGCACCGCCACCTCGAGCAGGATCAGCGGCACCAGCACCACGGCGATGACGAGGTAGGGCCGCAGGAACTTCATCCGATGCCCGCTGACCTTCATCGTGCGACCGAGCACGAACTGGTTGACGATGTTCTGGGCGGCCATGGTGGCACCGTTCGCGATTGCCGCACCGGTGGCTCCGTACTTCGGGGTCAGTGCAAAGGCCAGTCCGAGGCTCACCACGGCCACACCCACGTTGGAGATCACCAGGAAGCGCAGCTTGCCGTACACCTGCAGGACATAGGTGTTGAAGCCGAGCGCGATGCTGACGTAGTAGCCGATCGACAGGGCGAGCAGCACCGACGCCGCCGAGGCGTACCGGTGGCCGAACAGCGTCACCGTCGTCGTGTGCGCGAACACCGACGTCATGGCGAAGACCGGGAACGTCGACACGGCCAGGAAGTGAGACGTGTGCCAGTAGGTGTCGCGGACCCCGTCGTGGTCGTCCCGGGCGTGCAGCCGGGCCGTCATCGGCAGGAACATCGTGACAAAGGTCTGGTAGACGACCTGGTTGAGCCGGGCCGCGGGCAGCACCGCCCGGAAGTCGGCGACCTGTCGGGCGCCCCAGTATGCGCCCAGGATGATCACGCTGCCGAGGTTCGTGGCGATGTAGACGAGCTCGCTCGTCAGTGTGGGGATCGAGAAGGAGAAGACCTCACGGAACGGGATGATGATGTTGTCGCGACGGAGGTGGTGGGCGATGCCGCGCTCAACCAGTACTCGGCGCAGCAGGACGACATAGATGCCGATTCCGAGCGCGCTCGTGAGCACGTACCCGAGCGCCAGCAGCTGCACGTCCTTGGTCGTCAGCGCGATGATGACGACGACGCCGAGCCGTAGCGCCGGCGTGACGATGTACTTCCGGAAGAAGATGGCAGTGGGCTTGGAGAAGACCGCGAACAGCGACACGAAGACCTGGTCGAGCGCATCGAGGGGGGCCAGGAACATCAGCACCAGCAGCACGTGGAGTGCCTGCGGTTCGTTGAACGCCGCCCCCAGCATGCGGCCCGGAGAACAGCGCAAGGGACCCCAGCACCAGTGTGCTCGTGACTGCGATGGTGGCGCCCGCGAGCAGCATGGCGCCGAACATGCGGGCGTAGTCCTTCTTCTCCTCGTACGTCGACATGAACCGGCTGAGCAGCTTGCCCTGACCCAGGCTGAGCAGGATGCGACCGGACGCGGTGAGGGTGAAGGCATACGCGAACACGCCGTAGTCGGCCTTGCTCAGGGCACGCACGATGACGACCTGCGTTGCCACGGTGAAGACGAGGGAGAGCAGCCGACCGACCAGCAACAGCATCGAGCCGCGGACGTGCCGCTTGTTCATCTTGCTCGCGTCGGCTTGCCGGCGCGCGCTGACGACGGACGCGTCGTCGTCCGGATCCTCGGTCGGCTGCTCGGGTTGGTCGTGCATGACGTGTGACACGGACCGACGTACGCCGCCGGCCGAACGCTTCCTTCCTCGTGACGCGTGGACGCCGCGGCCTGGGCCGCTCCGGCGTCGGTTGGTTGCCCCCTACGGCACCGGATCATGTCGGTTGCCGTACCGATCCAGCATAGGTCTCCCGTGCCCTGATCGATGCCGATTTGCCTCAGTGCAGCGCCGAGTAGCCATACCGCCGCAACAGGGGCAAGGTGATCATGGCGACCGCGCGCTGGTCGCGCTTGCTCATCGCCGTGCGCCACTCCTCGTCGACGCGGATCTTGACCGAGCCGACCGTGAATCTGCTGGGGTTGCCCGCGACGATGTGCCCAGGGTGCAGCCGGACGGTGTCGGCGCTCTCGAACGGGGACTGTCCGCGCTCACCGAGGAGCGCCATGATCGCGCTGAACGAGTCCTCGGGGGCCGCACAGAAGTCCTCGTAGCGCAGCCGCAGCCAGCGCTCGTCGGGCACGTGCCTGCGTAGGTACTCGGTACCGAGACCGCTGGCGTACCACCGGCGGACGGTCGAGGGCAGCCGCCTGGTGCCCATGGTGTGGGTTTCGCCGCCGACCGTGAACGACTTCGCCCGTCGCCACGAGTGAGCGACGGCGCGCGGGTCGCGCACCACGTGCAGCACGAAGTGTGCGACATCGGGTAGACCGGCGATGACCGCGGCGTCGTGGGGGCGCTTGGAGGTGTCGATGACGACCCGAGCCTCGGTGACAGCAGCAAAGGTCCGGCAGGCCAACCCGGTGGCGGCGCGCACGTTCTCGAGGGCCGGCCACCTGGTCGAACCGCCCGCGGCGCTGCGCAGCACCCGCGGTCGACGGGAGACAGCGGCGATCTCGGCCTGCGCCGCGATGATCGCCTCGATCGAGTGACCACCGGGGGTCGTGGCCGCCCTGAGCTGCTCCGCGACGACAGGGCCCCAGACGGGGCAGTCAGCCGGCGCCAGCCCGCACGCGCAAGGTCGCCGCTCGACGATGCCGCGCTGCCAGAGCCACCGCAGCTCGCCGGCACTGGCGAAATCGGGCACCTCGCCCAGGATGCTGGCCAGGACCGTGGTGCCGCTGCGGCCGGCCCCGACCACCGACAGCACCTTGATCGGACCTTCTGGTTGGCCCACTGATGCCTCCTCGTCCCTCTTGATCTGTGCCTGGAGAGATGGCGAACCCCCCGGGTCCAGGCCCGGTGGCCCGTGACCTGTCCGTGGACCAGCCTTTCAGATTTGGCTGCGCCACGACCGACGATCTATATCATGGCTGAGTGGTGAAGGTCCCCGGCATGATCGTTGAGCGATCCGGAGAGGCTGCTCGCTCCGAAGGGTCCCATCGCAAGAAGCGGCGGTTCCGGTTGGCGGGGTTGGCGGTCGTGTTGACGCTGGCCACTATCGTCACTCTCAGTTTCATTCTTGTTTCCGGACAGTAAGGATCCGGTGTCGCTTCCGCCGGTCAAGCCCGCTCCCTCCCAGGGCTACCAGCCGCCCCCCACCGAGCCCGCCGGCACCCCTTACCAGGCGTTTACCGCTGACTCGTGGTGGAACACCCCGGTCCCGCTCAACGCACCGCAGAATCCTCATGAGGCACAGATCCTCGACTACCTGCGGACGGCTCCGGAGAGTGGCGAAGGCTGCCTCCGGCTGGCCGGAGCCGACCACAACCCCTGGGGCCAGCCGGTGTACTGGGCCGGGCCGGGAGACACGCGCTACAACGTCTCCGGGCTACCGCCCAGCCGACCCCCCGAGCTGTCGGCACTCAGGATCCCGCCCAAGGCCGAGCCGGCGAACAACTCCGACGGCAGCATGAGCGTGTACGACCTCAACGCCGGCTACGTGACGCTGCTGACCGACGCGAAGTACGATGCCCGCACGGACACCTGGTCGGCCAGCGGTGCCACCGTGACGTATCTCGACTCCAACGGCCTGATCGCTGCGACCGGCCAGTCCGACGACCCGCGCAACCTGGGCAGCCATCGCGGCAACAACGGGGCGACGTCGGTCGTGCGGCTCGACCTGGTCAAGGCCGGTGACGTCAACAGCGTGCTCAAGGTCGCGTCCGGGCCGGAGCTCGCCAACCGCGCGGTCTTCCCGATGACGGGCTCCGACGGCGACTACGTCGGCACTGACCCCGCCGTTCCGCCGCAGGGGCTGCGGCTGCGCATCAAGCCCGACGTCAACCTCGACCGCATGGGCATGCACCCGCAGGCACTGGTGATCGCCAAGGCTCTGCAGCAGTACGGCATGTACCTCGGCGACTCCGGCGGTACCACAGCACTCAAGCTCGAGGACACCCGCAAGGAAGGCCGGGGACAGCAGTGGGACGTGACCGCAGAAGACCTGTGCGGCCTGCCCTTCACCCCGCAAGTACTGGGATGTGCTCCCCGGAGGTTATGACCCCAGTGGCAACTGACGCACCCAAGCCCAACTTCCTGTACGTCGGGACCAGCAAGGCCGGCTCCACCTGGCTGTTCAACGCGCTGGCGCTGCACCCTGACGTCTACCTGGCCTCCAACAAGGGGCTCTACTACTTCGACCAGCACTTCGACCGTGGGCAGACCTGGTATCTCGACCAGTTCGCTGCCGTCAACGGCGCGACCGCCGCCGGCGAGATCTCGCACAGCTATCTTTCGTCTCCTGAGGCCGCGCCGCGCATCGCCGACCTCAACGCTGCCATGCGACTGCTTGTCTGCTTGCGCGAGCCGGTCGACCGCGCCTTTTCCGACTACCTCGACCTGCTCAAGAACGGCCAGTTCGAGGGCTCCTTCGAAGCCGCGCTGGAGGCCTACCCCCGGTTGGTGCAGCGCGGCCTAGATACGCCACCCACCTGGAGCACTACCTCGAGTTCTTCCCGCTCGCTCAGCTGCACGTCGGACTGTTCGACGAGCTGCGCGCCGACGCCCAGCAGTACGCCGACGGGGTCTTTGCGTTTCTCGGCGTGGCGCAGCTGCCGTTGCCGCCGACCGCATTGCGCAGCCGGATGCCGGCGGGTAAGGCGCGCAACAAGGCGCTCGCGGCGGCCGCGAAGTCGGCGTCACAGACGGTCAAGAAGCTGGGCCTGCGACGCCTACGATCCCGCGTCAAACGGTCGGTCGTACTGCGGTCTGCGCTCTACCGGTCCTACACGGACGACCGGCCCACGCTCGACCCGCACGATCGCTGCCGAGCTGCGCAGCGAGTTCGCCCCTGAGGTGGCCCGGCTCGATGCTCTTGCTCGAGGCTCCGATCAGCCAGCGGTGGGGTTACGTCTCCACCTGATCGTATCCTGATGTCGGGCGTGACGCCGACCCGCACGGGTCGGCGCCTCAGGGTGCGGGCGGGCTGCCTGCCTGCAGCACGAGCTCTCGCCGTCGGCTGGCGCCGTCGACATTCGTCGGATCCTCCGCGATGCTCAGGCTGCGCGACATGGCCACCATGATCAGCGCCATCCAGAAGAACTTGAACTCCAGGTTGGACAAGAACATGGCTGACACGTAGGTGCCCACGAGTGCGGCCAGCGGTGGCCCCCGCAAGGAGCGCGGCAGGCGGAACGCCTCGAGCAGCGTGACACCGAGCACCGCGAACAGCAGGATCAGCCCCGGCAGGCCGAGCTCGATGGCGACCAACAGGATCACGTTGTGGGGCTGGTAGGAGCCGCCCTTGCCGACCAGGACTGCGGCATCGGGGACCGTCGGCTGGGTCTCGGCGTAGACCAGCGGGAACGCCTCCCAGCCGGCGCCGAGCGGGCAGTACTTCGGGCACGCGGCAGCTCCGACCCGCCAGATGTCGGTGCGGCCCGAGGACGAGTCGGTCGCGACGTCACGCTGGGCCAGGCCGAACGGGTGCAGGAAGAAGGCGATGGCACCGAAGGCCACGGTTGCCGCCGTGTAGGTGAGCAGCCGACTTCGGCCATGCTTGCTGGTCATGGTCAGCACGAGTCCCGCGGCCAGGGCGGCCAGGATGCCACCACGCGAGCCCGTCATCACGATGCCGAGCAGCATGAGCGCGGCCAACCCGGCGTATTGGTTGCGCTTCCTGGCATCCTCCCGGTTCAACGACCGCGACCACTGCCACGAACAACGGCAGGAGCAGGGCGATGGCCTCGTTGTTGGGGCCGAGCATGTCGTTGCCGAAGCGACCGCCGGTGCCCGGCGCGCTGCCGGCGACGTCATTCGGGAAGCCGCCCAGCACGAAGAGCTGGAGCAGGCCGTAACAGGTGACAGCGACACCGCCGACGAGCAGCCCGTTCTCGGTGCGCGTCAGGATCCGGCGGTCGATCGGGCTCAACGAGATCAAGATGTAGACGAGCGACAGACTGCCCAGTGACAGGAATCCGTTGGCCGAGTGGACGGGGTCGAGGCTCCACAAGGTCGTCGCACCCGCCACGCCCAGCATGAGCAGCCAGAGCGGAATCGTCGGCGACAGGGGAACCGAGACCTTCTTGCCCGCGATGAGCGCCAGCAGGAGCCCGACGACCAGCAGCACTCCGACCAGGGACGACAGGGAGCCGAACCGCGTCCACATCGACGCGTTGTTGCCCTTGTGCGGGTGTGACAGCGCGATGAGCGGCCCGAAGGGAATCAGGGCGGCATAGAGCGGCAGCGTGATCTCGAGGGGTCGCCGCAGGCAGACGATGGCCGGACCGAGCACCAGCAGGCCCAAGAGAGCCAGGACCAACGGTGACACCAGGAGCGTCCTTCCCCCGAGTAGTGAGCCCAGGCGGCTGCTGTCTGCCGCCGCACATGTTCCCCTGCATGTTACTGTGACCGCCCGCGGGCCGCGGGCTTTATGTGCAAGGCTTTCAGGTGCTGACACCGCGCCATGTGAGTGGGGACGATGGGCAACACTGCCGACGCGCAGCGTCATGACACCTTCGTGCAGTCCAGCATCGAGCTGATCCGGTCCCGGGTCGAGGAGCACGCAGACGTCTGGTTTCCCGGGCGCGAGACCGCCCGAACGGTCGACGTGCGGATCCTGAGCGACCGGCCGCGGTGCCTCCTTCTGACGGCGCGGCTCGGCGGCGCCCCCGGGCCGGTTGTGTTGGCCAAGGTGCGCCGCGAGGGAGCCGACCTGGTCCGCACCTCACCGCGGCCGCGGCTGCGCTCCGACGCCGTCACAGCGGCGCAGCTGACCACGCTGGAGTACGCCGGGCTGCGCACGATCGCAGACGTCTTCGGAGCAGCGCAGACGTCGTTCAGTGTCGTCCGCCCGCTCGACCACCGCGAAGGTGAGACGACGCTGCTGATGGGCTTCGTGCACGCCCCGACTCTCCGGCGGGTGCTGCTGGGCACCAGCCGGCTGTCGCGGCAGCGTGGCTCGGTCGCGCCGATCGACCCGGTGAGCGCGTGCCGGCTGGCCGGTGAGTGGCTGCGCACGTTCCAGGCGGCGGCTCCGGTCGGTACGGCGCCCCCACGTCAGACCCGTCGGGATGACGTCGTGCAGCAGTTCCACGCCTACGACGCGTTCCTGCGGCCGCTGGTGGGGGACCGTGCACTGGGCCGGTTGGCTGAGCGAGGAGCAGCGCTCGCCGGCGCGGTGCTGCCTGAGCGGCTGCCGCTGGCGTTGGGGCACGGGGACTTCGCGCCGCGCAACATGTTCGTGGACCACGGGAGGCTCGCGGTCTTCGATCCGATGCCACGGTGGTCGGTTCCGGTGTACGAAGACCTGTGCAGGTTCCTCGTGGGCGTGCGGCTGCTAGGGATCCAGGTGCACAGCCATGGCCTGGCTTTCTCGGCCGGGACCATCGCATCCTGGGAGGAGGCGGCGATCCGGGGCTACCTCGGCGAGGATCGGTCCGACCCGGCCCAGCTCGCCGCAATCCGATGCTACGAAGTGCTACTGCTGCTCGACAAGTGGTCAGCACTGGTGGATGCCAAGGGCACCGGCTGGCGCTCAAAGGTTGAGCAGACGTCCTTGCGTCTGGCTGCCGGCTACGTGCGCGGGCAGGCCACACAGGTCGTCAGAGCGACCGAGGGCGCGGCCCGCTGACGTCGGGCCGGAGGCCCCGTCTCAGCGAGCCGGAGCCTTCCCCGGCTGCTGTTTGCCCTGCTGCTTGCCGGGCTTCGAAGCGGACTTCCTGGGCTCTGGGCCACGTTTCGCCGGTCCGTCGCCGCGGTGCGGGCGATGTTGGGCGACGAGGACCACGCCGGCCGGGGTTCCCGTGAAGTGCTCATCGGCAAGATTGCGCAGCGTCCGCGTCGTGATGCCTTCCGGGACCGCGAGCAGCGTCATGGACGAGTCGTCCGGAACCCGCGCCCACTGTTCGAGAGAAGGTCCGCTGAGCACCACGATCTCGGCCGTACGCGGTGCCGCAGGCGACGTCACGTCGTCGCGGGCCGCACCGTTCGTTGCCGCGGAGTCGGTGGCCGTGCTCTGCACGCGCTCCATGAACTCGGTCATGCTGGCGCTGAGCTGCTCGACCTGCGCGCGTGCGGGACCGGCCACGTACACGACCTTGTGCCCCGCCGTGAGGATGCGACGGCACAGCAGGCCGATCCCCATCAGGTCGCTCGCGTCGAGCTCGCTGCCCGTTCGCGGGAGTCGCACCCGACCCAGCACGGGCACTCCGGTGGCGTCCTCGGCAGCAGCAGAGTCGACGACCGGTCGCCGGAGCACGAGCAGGAGTGCGACCGCGCCGATGCCGGCGACCAGGCCGGCGACCAGCCCGATGGCGATCGACAGGTAGCCTCCGGCGATCTTCGCAGTGGGCGTCGCGCTCACCACAGCCTTGTGTGTGACGGCGAAGGTGCTGACCGAGCCAGCATATTTGTTGAGCTCGAGGACCAACTGGTCAGCGGCCGTGTCAGTGACCGTTACCGCAGTCTCCTGCTTGGTGGCCCTTCCGATGACCTCCATGACGGGGTTGTCCTGTGCGGTCGTGAGCCGAACCGTTCCCGGGATGACGTCTTTACTGGCCGAAACCCCTAGCGCCTGTCGCACCGCGTCGGCCACGCTCCCGTTGGTAAAGGCGCTGTCACCGAGCTTCGGCAGCGGATTGAGGTTGGAGAAGATCACGGGTTGGATCGGTCCCACCTGTGCACGCGCCTCATACTCGGCCGGCGCGCGGCTCTGGATGGCCGGTACCAAGACGCCGATACCCGCCACGAAGAGCACGACCACCCACGCGTAGCGTCGCAGCCCCCACATCAACGTCGTCAAGACGTCGCTTCCCCGATTCATGTTGTTTCCTTCCCAGGTGTGACCAGCGTAGGCTCCCCGGCTGGTTTGCGGAGGCGAACTCGTGACTCTGTCATCTTCGGATTGCTCACAAGGCGTCCCGACCGTAGGGAAGCGCTTCGGGCAGGTCGGTGTGGAAGCCGTCGCACCCGTCCGTGGCCGAGAACATCGGCGGCACCGGGGTTGACGTCGACGGCGATGTCGCCCCCGTCGGCCCGGTTGTTGTTGTCGTCTGAGCGGGGAGAGCGGCCCCCGGGAGGAGGACGTTGCCGAGCCCATCGAGCAAGGTCTCAGCACGGGGTCGCATGAGCCGGCCGGCGTCGACGGCGAGGTTCTGGAAGAGCTTCGTTCCGCGTGAGTAGCTGTTGTCGAAGCGCACCAGCACGTCGGAGCTGGCACCCCCGAGGAGGTTGCGCGTGATGCGGATATTGCGGGGTGAGCCGGACAGCGTGAGCGCGAACCGTCCGCCGTAGATGGTGTTGTAGCGCAGCACGACTCTGCGCGGCGCCCCACTGGCCGAGCCGAGGGTGATGTTGTCCTGGTTCTGCCGGTTGAAGAAGAGGTTTCGTTCGATCGTCCCGAGTCCCGGATGCCTCATGGCACCCAGCACGAGGTTGGCGGCGTTGCCGTCGGTTGCGGACCGGAGGTCGTGGAAGCAGTTGTTCTCCAGCGTCCAGTTCTGCGGGTCCCAGCGCCTGAGGATGTCGCCGTCTTGCTCGGTGGCGACGCCCACGAACATGTTCCCGGACGCCAGCGATCCGCTGAACTCGCTGTTGCGCCAGCTCCAGCCGAGCCCACCCGTGATCTTCACCATGAAGCTCGGCGGGTTGGTCAGCTCCGGATCCCAGGTCACGTTGAGGCCGCTGAAGTTCCAGTACTCGGGCCTTATCAGGGAGATGAACCCCTTGATGACCGGCCGCTCGCCCGGCACGTTGGCGACGTAGATGGGCTGTGCTTCGCTGCCGTTGTGCAGGTGTGGCTTCTCGACCCGTTCCTTGTACGTGCCGCCGTGCACGTAGAGCACCTCGCCCTTGAACGTACGGGTGAGCGCGAACTGGATGGTCTTCCAGGGACTGTCGGCTGTGCCGGGTCCGACGTCATTGCCTGTCGGGCTGACGTAGTGCGTCTTGCGCGGAGCGACCGTCGGGACGCTGAAGGACTGCGGGGACACGTCTGTCGACGGATCGACTGGACCGGGTCCGCTGCAGCTGGTCAGCGACATCGTGAGACAGCTGACGGCGATCAGCGCACCGCACGACAGCAGCCGCGCCTGCGCAGGCCCGCTCACGGGCGTGGACCTGCGGATGGCGCGGAATGTTCCGCGCTCGGGTCGGTTTGGCGACCTTTGGAGACGAGCCGCCGACCCGCTCCGACGGCATGCACCAGGTCGACCGCGAACGGTCGAGGGTCCTTGGCCGACCAGATCGCGTGTGACTTCGGACCTCTGATCGAACGAGCCCAGGCGCGTGGGGTCAGCTCGTGGCGTCGCCAGGCGACGACCGCCGCCTGGAGGTCGCGGCGAAGATCGAGCCACTTGGCTCCGACATACTGCTGGGTCCTTGCGTCGGGCAGGGGCAGCCCGGCAGCATCGCAGTACGCCGTGTAGACGAGCTCGACCCCGCCGCCTTCGCAGATCGCTGACCGCCCGGTGGGTCGGCCGACGTTGGGCTCGATGATCATCATCTGGCCGGTCCGGGAGTCGCGTTTCATCTCCAGGTAAGCCAGTCCCTGGAAGCCGACGCCACCGAAGACCCGGAGTGTCTCCTTCGCCACGTCGTCGTTGCGGCACTCCTCACCGGATGCGCTGGTCCCGACGTTGGGCGGCCACTGCCGGAGCTTGCGAGCCACGAACGTGACGAGGGCGTCTCCCTCGGCGTTGAAGTAGGCGTTGCAGGAGTAGAGCTCGTCCTCGCCGCCCTCGACCCACTCCTGGGCCAGCAGGACCGGCGACCAGTCTCGTACGCGGTCGTAGGTGGCGAGCATCTCGTCTGGATTGCTCACCGGTAGGCCCTTGGCGCTCGTGTGCGCCAGCCAGGTGGGCGCCTTCACCGGCGGCTTGACCACCGCAGGGAACGTGATGGACTCGGCCGCACGTTCGGCGTCGGATCGCTCACGCAGCACCTCGGTGCGCGGGATCGACAGCCCCGCCCCCCGGGCGTGTTCGGCGAAGCGCACCTTGTCCATCAGCCGGTCGACCGTGTCGTGAGCAGCCAGGGACAGGTGGTAGTTCGACAGCTCGTCGCGGCGCTCGGACAAGGCCCATACGGCGCCATCGGTGCACGGCACCAGGACCGCGGGGCGCCCGAGCCGCGACGAGAGCGCCTGCAGCGTCGAGACGAGACCGCTGCCGGACAACGGGCTCTCGATGACCTCGACGCACGCGTTCGTGCGGGCGCCGAAGTGGCTGCGGTCCGCAGCCACTCCGACGACCGGCACGCCACGGTCGGCGAGGATCCGCGCCGTCTGGAGCCCAGTGATGTTGTCCAAGCCCACCACGACCGCAGGAGGGGTCGTGGAGGTCGTCAGGAGAGCACGGCGCTCACGCCGGTTCATCGGCCTCCTCTGCCTGGATCGTCTCGGTCGTGTGCACGAGGTCGAAGATGTGGTCGACCTTGGCGATGTGCGGGTCGGCGGCGGCGGGCTTGCCCTCGACGCGCAGCAGCTTGAGGGTCTCCTCCATGGCCTGGACCGAGGCGCGCATCGGCTGGTTGGCCAGGATCACCATCGAGAAGCCCTTGGCGTGCAGCTCGTCGGCCGTGTAGTCCGGGAACAGCGTCGGCACCGCGACCAGCGGCGTCGTGATCCCGGTCTTCTCCCACGCCTCGAGGAAGCTGGTGATCTCGGTCAGGCTCTTGTCCTTGCTGTGGATCAGGATCGCGTCGGAGCCTGCTTCGGCGTACGCCGTCGCACGTTCGATCGCGGCCTCGACACCGTGCCCGGCGATCAGCGCCTCGACGCGCGCGATGATCACGAACAGCGGAGACTCCTGAGCGGCCTTGGCCGCCTTGAGCCGACGAGCCTGCTCCTTCATGTCGATCAGCTCTCGGCGCGAGTCGCCCTGGTAGAGGCTGTTGCGCTTCGGGAACAGGTTGTCCTCGATGCAGATCGCGGCCACACCGGCACGGTCGAAGTCGACGGCCGTGCGGACGACGTTGCTGAAGCCGCCGAAGCCGTTGTCGCAGTCGACGACGACGGGTAGCTCGACGATGCCCTCGATGTTGCGGGTCACCGCCAGCGTCTCGCTCATCGTGACGAGGTTGAGGTCCGGGAGGCCGTAGGCCATCGCCGACACCCCGAAGCCGCTCACCCATACGGCGTCGAAACCGTAGTTCTCGATGAGTCGTGCGCTCATCGCGTCGTGTGCACCGACGGCGACGACCGGCGAGGAGCCGGCCAGTCCCGCTCGAAGCCGGGCGCGCTTCTCGTCCGCCCGGCTCAGCGCCGGGCGGCGTTCAGATGACGTGTTCTCCATCGCGTATCTCCTGGTCTAGTTGTCCTTGTTGGTACGCGTGGAGCAGTTCCACCACGCGATCCCCGATCAGCCGTTGGGAGTCCAAGGCCATCGCGCCGATGTGGGGCGTGAGCACCACGTTGTCGAGATCGGCAAACCGAGAGATCGTCCCCTCACCCTCGGTCTCGTGCACGTCCATGGCGGCCCCCACCACCGTTGTTCCGGACGCGAGCGCGTCGTACAGGGCGGCCTCGTCGACCACCCCGCCACGCGCGACGTTGATGAGCATCGAGCCCGGCTTCATCCGCGACAGCTCGGCTGCGCCGATCATGTAGCGCGTCGAGTCGTCGAGCGGCACATGCAGGCACAAGAAGTCCGACTCGGTCAGCACCTGCTCATGTCCGGCCATCGTAATGCCGCGCCCCAGCAGGTTCTGCGCCACGCTGTCGTTCGGGTTGCCGACGCAGCCGATGGCGCGCATGCCCCAGGCCGCACCCATCTGTCCCACCAGGCCGCCGATGTTCCCAGCGCCCATGATGCCGAGCGTCTTGCCGTGCAACAGGGCTCCACCGAGCTGAGGCTTGGGCCAGTGTCCTTCACGCAGCAACCGGTCGGCCACGGTCACCTTGCGTGCCAGTGACAGCAGCAAAGCGAAGGTGAACTCGGCCACCGGGGGAGCGGACATGCCGGGGATGCGCACGACACGAATGCCGTTCGCAGCGGCGTAGTCGAGGTCGATGTTGTCCAGGCCGGCACCGGCCCGGACCAGCAGGCGCAGGCCCGGTGCGGCAGTCATCGCGTCAGCCGTGAGCTGGACGCCGCTGCGCAGGACCACGGCCTCTCGGTCGGCGATGGCGTCCTTGAGGCCGTCCGGGTCGACCTTGAGCGCCTGCTTGACGTCGTACACGCTCTCGAGCGCGGCGACGGTGCCCGGGTCGATGGGGCTCGCCAGAAGAATTTTCACGCTGTTTTCGCCTTCCAGGACGTACGTATGGCTTCGACGGTGTCAGCCACCGCGGCTTCGATCGGTCGGTCGACATCGACGACCACGAACTCAGGAACGACCTCGGCCAGGGCCAGATACTGCAGCCGGCGCTGCTCGAGCCACTCCACGGTTGCCTCTGGCTTGCGTGCGAACAGCACCTCGGCCGGAGCATCGAGCATGATGACGAGGTCCGGCTTCGGATACGCGTGCTCCAGCATCCACCCGTGCAGCCGCCGGAACGACCCTCGTCTCACCGGTCGGTCCTCGACGTCGGCGTGGTAGTAGTCGACGAAGAAGTGCCGGTCGAACACGACGATGTTGCCTCGCAGGCCGTAGGACGTCGCGACCAGCTGGCGGAACCACTCCTCGAGCATCCACACGCTCAGCCGGGCACCCTCCTTCAGCGAACCCTTCACCGACGTGGGTTCGGCAGGGGAGTCGGTGTCGCTGTCGCGAAGGCTGCTCGCGACCAGGTCGGGACGACTGCCACGGAGCTTCTTGGCCGCAAGCAGCAACCGCGTGGTCGGCAGCATCAGGGAGCTCGCGTCGAGGTTGACACCCATGTAGATCGTCTTGACCGGGCGGGGCAGGTCAGCCTCCGCGAGGCGCGCGCTGATCGTGCTCTTGCCCGCACCGTCTGGCCCAACGAGGGCGACCGTCAGGCGTGGACGCCGCCGTCGGGGCTTGCGCGACGTCGGGGATGCGGAAGAAAACACGTGATCGACCTGTCTGTTCGGAGCGGTCACCATAACCTGCCTCTCCGTGACTGGGCGGCCCAATGGAGTGATTTGGTCAGGTTCATGTCAGGTCCCCGGACGCAGCCCGGCCGCCGGCACCATCGGTACGTCGCACGGCGTCGTGGGCCGCGCCCAGCACCGTGCGACCGAGCAGGGCCATGTCACAGGGGTGTGGGTGGGCCACCTTGGCGGCCGGGCGGTCGTCGAGCAGCGAGGCGAGCAGTTTCGCCTCGAGCTCGCCGGCGGTCTCGATGATCGGGTTGACCCGGTCGGGGAAGGCGTAGCGGAAGTGGCGGTAGTGCGTCATCAGCGGAGCACGCTCCTCTTCGAGTGAGGCCCGCATCCGTTGAGCGATCTCGCCGGGGGCAACCGGCTGCGCCTCGGTCTCGGGCGCCTCGTGGCTCACCACGAGGACCACAGCGTCGAGGCTGCCGTGCAAGGCGATCGAGTCCGCACCGAACAGATCGGCGGGCGGCACCTGGAGGTACGCCTGCCGACCCAGCATCGGCGCGGCTCGCCGGACGATCCCGGCGCCGGGCAGTCCCGAC
Source organism: uncultured Actinomycetota bacterium (assembly GCA_963750495.1). Classification (GTDB taxonomy): domain Bacteria; phylum Actinomycetota; class Actinomycetes; order Propionibacteriales; family Nocardioidaceae; genus JANLYC01. The sequence continues at coordinate 478,983 of CAVVQV010000004.1, read as the reverse complement.
CGGACCGTGCGGTCAGCCAGCGTGGCCAGGTGCTTCCAGGTGGACAGTCGGCGGCGGTCCCTGCCAGGACGGGCGTCGAGGAGAGCGGGCATCTGCTCGAGCTGCCACGACCACAGCCGGATCGGCTCGGGAAGCCCGTGCATCTGACCGTCGGGGGTCAGGAAGACCCACTCGTCACCGACGTAGCGGGCACCTTCACTCATGCAGGCCAACAGGGTCTCGGTCTTGCCGCCCTTGGACCAGCCGGCGACCAGCACACCGGTCTCGGCGCCTCCCGAACCGGTGGTGAACGCCGTGGCATGCAAGGGCAGCACGCCCTTGGTCAACGCCGTCAGGTTGATGACCGCGAGCAGGTGCGGCACTGCGGGCATGCGCCGTTCGCAGACGATCTCGACCTGGCCGCCGAAGCGGTCGAACGGCAACGAGACCCGGGCCCGGACCCCGCCCTTGCCCTGGAGCAGGAAGAAGCCGTCGTCGTTGAACCCGCTCTCGCCCACCCCGACCAGAGTCACCGGGAGCGAGGTGGCGGAGTCGACGAAACGGATCGTGATGTCAGGTTCGCGCTCGAGGGTGGCGTCGATCGGGCCGAGCTGGCGACGCACCGTAGCGATGTCGTGGGGTGTCCCGTCTACGACGCGCACTCCAACCACGCCATGCAGATCAAAATCGTGCACGAGTGGGGAAGTGGGCGCCGACCGAGAAGACGGCGCCGGGATCATCGCCCTCGGCCGCCGAAGACCTGGCTCACAGTTCGCAACATGATCTTGATATCAGACCACATCGACCAGTTCTCGATGTAGTAGTTGTCGAAGGCCGCCCGGTCGGCGATGTCGGTGTCGCCGCGCAGTCCGTGGACCTGGGCCCACCCGGTCAGACCGGCCGGCACCCGGTGCCGAGCGACGTAGCGGGGAAACTGGAGCGAGAACTCCGCCACGAACGACGGCCGCTCCGGCCGCGGGCCGACGAGGCTCATGTCGCCGCGCACGATGTTCCAGAGCTGGGGGAGCTCGTCCAGGGACAGCTTGCGGAGAACTCGACCGACCGGACCCAGCCGGGGGTCGTCGCCGATGTTCCAGCAGTTGTCGGACTCTTCGTCATCGACGGGCTTGAGCGAACGGAACTTCAGGATCTGGAAGTGACGTCCGTCGAGGCCGACGCGCTCCTGCTTGAAGATCACGCCGGGACCACCTTCGAGCCGCACCGCGATCGCGCAGGCGAGCATGACGGGGCTGAGCAGGACCAGTGCGAGGGCGGCCAGCACGAAGTCGAAGACACGCTTGCAGCGCCACGTCCAGCTCCGGTACGACGCCCGGCTCAGCCGCGTGAGGGGAAGACCCCAGACGGCCTCTGTCGCCGGACCCGCTCCGTGCAGTTCGTAGAGGCGGGGCACGAAGAAGATCTCGCAGGACATCCGGTCACAGGTGCGCAGCGCCTCGACCATGCTGGACTCGCGGCTCGTCGTGAACGCGACGATCACGTTGCGGATCCGGTGCTGGCGCAGCAGGCTGGCCAGCTGGTCGATGCCGCCGATCACCGGGATGCGTCGGTCGCGCGGGTGGATCAGCGGGTCGTCGTCGACGTACCCGATGGGGTAGAGGCCGTACTCAGGGTGGTCGAGCAGGGTGTCGGCGAGCTGGCTGCCGACCTGGCCGCAGCCGACGATGATCGTCGGGTCGCCGAGGCCGCCTCCGCGCCGGTACTCACGCAACAGGGGGTAGGCCAAGGCACGGCCGAACAGGGCCAGCCCGACGAACACCATCGAGGCGTAGACGAGGCCGTCCTTCACGGGCAGATCGAGGAAGACACGAAGCGACGTCGCGATCGCGCCGGCAACCAGGGCACGAGCGATCAGCTTGGGCATCTCGTCGAGCAGTGCGGGAGCGATCCTGGCCCGGTAGTGTCCGCCGCCGGCGTTGAGCACCAGCACGAGCACCGTCAGCAGGATCGTGGAACGCCTGCTCAGGTCAAGCGCCTGCGCAGCGAGAACGACGGCGACGAAGTCGATGACGAGGCTGACCGGAACGAGGCCGAAACCGGCCCGTCGCCAACCATCGTTGTGCGTGTTGGGAGCGCCGGGGCCCAAGATCACGGGGGCCTGGGTCTCAGCGCTCGGCTTTCGCTGCAGATGCCTGGCGCTGACGATCGCTGACCGCGCGACGATGTTCTCGGACGACACCCCGGTTCCTCCCCGAAACTCGGGCGGCGGGGTCGAGCTTCACCCCCCAAAGGTGAACGTCACATGAACCACATGTGGGCATCCGTCCGCCGCCGCGTGAATGAAGTAATACAACCACGCGTGTGGGGTCGTTTGCATGCAGTTAGAAAACACTCACTGTTGGTCATTCCAGTCTTACCCTGTGCTTAAGAAAAAGGGGTCTGAAATAACATTAAGTAATGACGTCATAACGCTCTGGAATATCGATTCAGACACCCGTCATCAAAGCGCTCAACCGTTGGCGCCGGCACGGCGATTCCGGGGCATCACGGACTCGGTGTGTCAGGACGTTTCCCGCGGGCGATGTGCCAGACGCGTTTGACGTCCTGCCACGACCGCTGTCGCTGCGCCCGGCGGACGGCGTCGACGAGCTGGACGGCGCGCCGGGACCGGGTGCGCGACAGGGCAGCCTCCACCTGGCTGAGCCGGCGAGCCAGCTCCTCGGGGTCTGCATCGATGGCCAGTGTCGGCGGCCGGCTCTCGAAGTCGATCCGGTCGGCGAACTCCTTACGGCGCCTGGCCAGGTCGTCGCCGGTCCAGGTCCAACGCCGTCCGCTCGAGCTCCCTTGATCGGTGCGCGCTCGGCCGACGAAGCTTCCGCGTAGCCGAAGAAGTCGGCAAGGTCCCGGGTGGCCTCCAACGCGATGCGGTCGCTCGTCGGAGGCATCGTCGGCCCACCGGTCGGCCCGGGTGGCGTCGATCGGGTCCCGCGTGCTCGTGCTGCCGTCGACGACGCGTGGCGCGCCCTGGTCGCGCTGGACGACGTGGTGCTGCAGCAAGTTGGTGGAGAACTCCTCGCCGATCGTCTCCATCAGCTCGCGCAGCACCGGTTCGCCCGAGCTGACGAGATCCTCGTAGCGGCACATGGCGAAACGATCACCGAGCCCGCCGGCGGCTCGCACCATGTCGAGGTTGGTCGCCGACCAGTACGACAGGCCGTCCTCGAACGTGTAGTGGAAACTCTTGCGCAGGGATGCCGCTACAGCTCCGGGATGTCGGACGATCCCGACGAAGGTGCTCGTCGGGAACAGATCGGCCATGGCGGCGATGTGGGAGGTGTGGAACGGTGTCTTCTCGCCCCATCGTGCCTTTCCCCGAGCCGTGGCATACCGCGAGAACATGCCGTCGTAGAACGCGCGGATCCGGTCATCGAGCTCGGCGTCGGACCACTCGATCCGCTGGTGCCACTCGTCGCCGTACTTCCAGTTCGGGATTCGCTTGGTCGCCAGCACCGCACCCATGAACCCGGTCTCGGCGCCGATCGCGATACGCGGGTGGCTGTCGACGATCAACCGAAGCATCGTCGATCCCGACCGCATGGAGCCGACCACGAAGACAGGTCCGTCAGGTCGCGTCGGCACGGTGGAACTCCTGGTCACGCTCCGGCGCGCTGTTCACTGTCACGCCCTCGCTCGAAGTCATGCAGGTCATTATGGTCGTGATCGGGCTGTGCTGGGCACGTTGGCGCTGGATCGCGCCGTCACGAAGCCTTGCGGTCCTGCGGACCGAGCGCGTCGGCGGGGGCGGCTCCCCAACGATCGGGCAGCTTGAGGCCCCGACTAGCGACCTCGGCTGCCAACCGGGCGTTGTAAGGCTCATAGAACTCGTGCAGTCGGTCGCGCATCGCCGCGGACATGCGCGGCTCGGGTGGTGCCTCATTGAGCCGGTAGTATCCCCGTCGCACAACACGCTTCAGCCGCGGGTGGCGCCGGAAGTATCGCTCCCCGCGACGGTTCAGGGATACGGCGAGCCGCTGCACCGCGCGGTTCTTGTACTGCACGGTCTTGTTAGTAGTCGCGCGAGCCACCCCACCCGCCTCCTCGGGGTCAAGGTCGAGCCAACCGAAGAGTTCCTGCATCAGGTTCTGTGTGTCGTCGACGAGGTCGTCGAAGAAGACGATCTTGAGATCGTCCTGGAAGACGTCATCCCAGGCACCCAGCCAGTTCGAGTAGCAGCCACCACCGAGGCCCCAATACGGCTGGTTGTCGAGCGCTCCATCGGTGCCTTCTCGGTGCAGTTGCTCGCACCGGTCGACGTAGTCCTCGAATGTCAGAGCTTTGGGGATGCGCAGTCGGCTTTTGACGAACCTGAACCACGACCAGCAACGGTCTGTGGGATCGCGCAGACTCAGCACGGTCTTCAGGGAAGGGCAGATCTCGTGCATCGCGCGGGCTGTCGGCAAGCCTCCATAGAAGTATCCCGGTGTCGCCTCGACGGCATACGGTTTCTCCTGGCACGCGGCGAAGTGGCGCGCATAGGACTCGAGGGTGCCGATCGGTTCCCCGTACCGGAGCGGCGTGAAGTACCTCAGCTCCTTCAGGTCGGATAGTCCGACGGCTGGGTGCTGCCCCAGGTACTCGAACAAGGACGTCGTGCCAGCCTTGCTCACTCCGATGACGATGAGGTTCGGCAGACCGGCTCGGGGCTCGACTCCGGGGTAGTCGCGCAAGTGAGTTCCTTTCGGGCAGCCACGAATTGGCGCCGCCGCAGGCCAGAAACGTAACGGACTGTCGGGAACGCTGCAACCTCAGAGCCGGCAGCCGGAACCCGCCCGCTCAAAGCCCGCACCCAGAGCAACCTCGAGGTCACTTTGTGCGCACCTGGGCCAACCGCTCAGACGTTGCGGTCGGCCCAGCGTTCGATCAGGGGCGGTAGCCGCGGCGGACGAACACGTAGTCACTCCACTTGATCTTGCGGAGCGAGTCCTTGTTGAGGATGCCGCCCCACTTGGCGTTGCCCTGGACCTTGATGCTGTTGCCCTGGCCCGAGTTGTCACCGACAACGGCCCCGTAGCGCTGCAGGGCGCGTGCGATGACGTAGGCACCCCGCGACAGCTTCATGGCTTTGAGGTTCACCGACGGCTTGATCCGGATGACCATGCCCTCGGGGACCACGCCGTGCTTGCCCGACTCCGACTGCGTCATCGGGAAGTAGGCGCGACCGCTCTTGGTCTCGTGCCAGTAGACCTCGAGCCGGTGCCGGATGACGCCGCGGCTGATCTCGGCGCGGGTCACAGCCTGGACGGACCCGGGGAGGCCGCGGTGGCCGTAGTTGGCCTTGAGCCCGCCGGGCAGACCGCCGGCGATTCCGTTGCTGCGCGACAGGTAGCGCGAGACCCCCGAGGCAGACCAGCCGGCCTTCTTCGAGAAGCGCGCTCCGCCGAGGCCGACGACTTGGTGTGAGGATCGGTCGATGACGACCATGGCGGCGTCGGAGGTGGGCATGTGTCGGGCGCCCCTGGGGATATGTACCCGCACCCAGCCGGGTCCGCTCTTGATGCGGTAGACCGGGTCGCCGGCACCGGAATGGTAGACCGGCATGCCCCAGTCGCCCAGCACCAGGTTCATGTGTGAGCCGCTTGCTTCTGTGGCGTCACGGATGAAGGCGCGGCTGCTCGAGTCGCGAGGAGCACGGCCGAGCGGCCTGTTCCAGTACGACGTGCTCCGGAAGGGTCGGGCCGACCCCGCCTTGCTGGTAGTGGTCTTGGCGGTACTTGTCGTGGCTTGTTTGTCGGCCTTGGCGCTGTCGGCGTTGGCCGTGGTGGTCGCGGGGGCGATAAGCGCCGCCCCCGCGAGGAGAGAGATTGCTGAGATGGTGGCGATGCGTGCAGCTCGCCTCGGTTGGCTCAAAGGCATATCAGGTCCTGGATCGGGGGTAAGGACCCTGGCACGTTAACGGCGTCCCTCTGTCCTGTCAGGCATTGGGAGAGTTGTCGCGCCCGGGCCCATCGCCCCTTATGTCAGGACTTCGGAGTACAGGTCGGCGATGGCTTCGTCCGTCGCCGAGCTCGAGAATGTCGAACGCGCGCGGTCTCGCGCCGCAGTGCCCATGCGACGTCGTTCGTCGACGTTCTCGATCAGCTTGCGCAGCGCGTCGGCGATCCGACCCGGCGACTTCACCGGGACGACATACCCGCAGTCCTCGCTGACCAACCGCGAGACGTCTCCGACGTCGCTGGCGACGATGGGCAGGCCGGCAGCCATGGCCTCCAGGACCGACAGCGGCATGGCCTCCCACCACGAGGGAAGGCAGAAGATGTCGGCCTCGGCGTACGCCGAAGGCATCTCCTCGGGCGGCCGTGTTCCGAGCAACGTGGCCACGCCCTCGGCGGCGGCGATGACCGGCTCTGCAGCGGCGGGACCTTCGTCCGGCGTCCCGCCGACGAGGCGGAGCTCGTGCTCGAGCCCGTCGGCCTGCAGCATGCGCGACGCCTCGATGAGGTCCAGCACGCCCTTGCGTGGTGTCAGCAGGCCTACGTACAGCACCCGTGGCGGATCGTGGGGCGGCTCGGGGTCGGCGTAGCGCCCGCAGTCGACGCCGTTGTCGATCAGCCGCACCTTGTTCGGACCGATCGACGCGGCCAGGGCACGTTCGCCGGCCGTCCACACCGCGACCACGCGGTTGGCCGGAAGCATGGCGAGCCGCATGAGTGCGCGGCGCAGGGGAGTGGTCAGCCAGGTCTCGATGTTGCCGCCGTGTGCATGCATGATCACCGCGCTCCCGCGCAGCCGACCAGCCAGGGCGAGCAGGCCGGCGCGGGCGACTGTCACGGCCGGCGCCAGCGCAGAGTGGATGTGCACGATGTCGTGCTGCTTGGCCTGGGCGAACACCGCACGCGCGTCGCGCAGGGTCCGGACGATGTTGCCGGTCGTCACCTCACCGCCCTCGGGAGCGGCCGAGTGAGCGACGTTGAGGAAGGTCAGCTCGTACTGCTCCGTCAGGTCGCCGGACTGCATCATGGTGAGGAATGTGGGGATCCCGCCGCGGTCCGGAAAACCTTTGCCCACCAAGAGAACGCGCTTCATGCCGCACCTTGGTCCGGCGTCGAACGACCCTGCGGACCCTGACTCGTGTGCGACAGGTCGGCGTAGCGCCGGTACCAGCTGTCGGCGTGCGCGAGCAGCCCTACGGTCTTCGGTGCCTTCATCAACGTGGCGATCTCCTGTTTGCGTGCGTCGCGTTGTGCGGACGGCCGTCCGACGTGGGTCTCCACAACCTCGCCGCGGCACTCGAGTCGGTTCATCTGCTCGACCAGCTCGAACGCCTTGGCGTCGTTGTCCGGAGTTGGTTCGTACGGCGTGAAGTCCGTACCGAACTTCTCGTTGACGGCCCTGACGACTCGACCGAAGTCCTCGACCACGTCATCGAACAACCCGACGACGAAGTGGTCCCGGACTCGCCAGCAGGTTCGGTAGAAGTCCAGGTACTCCAGCAGTGCGTCGTCCGGTGTCAGGGACGGGCGTCGGATCAGGTAGGACGAGACCGCGTCGGCCGGCCGCCGGATCAGCACCACGGCCGGCACACCGAGGCGGGCCGCTCGGAGGATGTGCGGAGCCCCGTGAAGATGGCGCCCGACGTGGAGCTGGTCACCGTTCGCGATGGCGAACGCGGCAACGCTGAAGGTGTTGCCGGACCGGAGGAAGCCGTCCATGACCAGCGCCGTGCCGGGACGTGCCAGGGTCGAGCGCTTGCTGCCGCGCAGGGCCATGGCCGCGTCCCACACGTACGGCGTCTTGGCGAGCGGGCGACGTACGTGGTGACGAAGCCGGTCGAGCTGGTTCCGGGCGTTCACCGGGCCACGGTATCTGCAACCCCTGGTGCACATGGGGACACTCGCGAAATCTTGGCCGTTCACCCGATGCCTGACCCGGCAGGACGGCTTTCCTGCCGGGTCAGCTCGCGGGTCGAGGTCGCCGGTCAGGTCCCTGGTCGGCTGAGCACCACGAAATGATCCCAGCGCAACCCAGCCAGGCTGTCGCGGGAGAGGAGCTTGTTCCACACCGGGTGGGAGGCGCTCTCCTGCTCTGCCTTGAGCGCCGACGAGGAGCCGGAGTTGTCGCCGAAGTAGCAGCCGTAGTTCTGCAGCGTCCGGGCGATGACGAGGCCGGCCTTGCTCAGCCCGAGACTCGTGACGTCGACGGAGGGGTCGATGGCGATCCGCTCGCCTTCTGCACCGAAGCCGTTCTTGCCCCCTTCGCAGCCGACCATCGGATGACAGAACCCGTCAGCGGTTCTCGTCTCGACCAGGAACATGTGCAGGACGTGACCGAGGTCGGTGTCGTTCGCGATGCCGTAATTGACCAGGTCAGCCCTGATCACCATGGCCTCCGAGATCCGACCGCGGCTGGTGAAGTTGCGCTTCTCGTTGGACAAGGGATCGCTGCGGTGCAGGCCGTTGCTGCCGTGATAGGTGATTCCGGCCGACGACACCGAAATGGTGTGCGGGGCGACGACGCGTGCCTTCGTGCCGAAGACGGTGAATCCGGAGGCCTGGTCGATCACGCAGAACGGGCTGTCGGACGTGCCGCTCAGGACTGCACCGAGCCACTCCGGAGCGCGGAACCCCGTCGTGGCCAACGTCGTGCAGAACGGGTTGATGGAGCCCGTGAGCTTCCACACCGGGTCTGCGTTGGTTCCCATCGCGTACGTCGTTCCCCAGCGGTTCGTGTCCGTGCCGTTGATGCGTGGGTGGGGGAAGGAGCGTTGGTCTGGGTGCTTGCTCATGAAGTCCCGGAACTGCTGCGTGCGGGCGGCGTCGACTGGCAGGCCGAGGGCCGGGGCACGGAAGTACGAGGTGTCGGTGTATGCCAGGAACGGCGCCGACGCCGAGCGGGGTGGTATGCGCGGGGTGGGGAGCGGCGGCTTGGGGACAGGCTTGCGACGGCGCTTCTTGGCCCCCAAGGCAGGTCCGGCGATCACGGTGCCGGCGCCGAGGGCGGCTGCGGCGACTCCGGCGCCGAGGATGTCGCGGCGGGTCATGGTGCGCGTGGTCCGGTGGCTTGGCTCGTGTCGGTGCTGTGTGCTCATCGCATTCCTCCGGGTAGGGGCCGGGTGCAGGCCGGTGACAGGAAGATGACACTACGTAATCAATTCGTTACCGTAAGCCACGTCACGCTCAGATAGGTCGTCTGCCGGTGGACTTTGGCCGAAGGGACGATGGAGGTACGTCGTGAACCCGCCCAATCTGGCCATGAGGAGCGCACCGGTGGCGCCGTCGACGTGCGCAACGTGACTACACCACCGTCGATCAGAGCCGCCACCAATGTCACGGACTCGGCCGATTGGTCGACCGTGGTGCGCTAACTTGTCTGCTTCGTGACTCCGCGAGCCGACAAAGGTGGGGATGTGGCCAAGGCAGCGGCACCAGATGACCGCGTTGACGACCTCGGGCAAGACCTGGTCACCGTGATCATCCCGGCGCGCAACGAAGAGGCGTCCATCGGTCCGGCCCTCGACTCGGTCAGCGGCCAGACCTATCGCCACTTGCAGATCGTCGTGGTCGAAGGCGGGTCGACGGACCGCACGTCGGAGATCATCCAGGCCCGCATGGCGGCCGATCCGCGCATCGAGATGTTGTCCAACCCTCGCCCGCACATTCCGTCCTCGCTCAACCTGGCACTGGCCACGGCCCGGGGCAGCTTGCTGGTCCGGGTGGACGCGCACTGCACCGTAGGGCCGACGTACGTCGCCCAGCTGGTGGCCCGTCTGCAAGAAGGCGACTGGGGCGGGGTCGGCGGACGCAAGGACGGTGTCGGAGTGACCGCAGCGGGTCGGGCGATCGCGGCGGTGATGGCGAGCCGCTTCGGCGTGGGCAACTCGAAGTACCACTACGCGACGGCCGTCGAGGAGGTCGACCACCTGCCGTTCGGGGCGTACCCGGTCGATCTGGTGCGCAAGCTCGGCGGCTGGGACGAGCGGTTGGTCGCCAACGAGGACTACGAGCTCGACTACCGCGTCCGGCAGGCCGGCGAGCGTCTGCTCCTCGATCCCCAGATCGTGATCGAGTGGGAGTGCCGCCAGTCGGTTCCGGATCTCTACCGACAGTACGTGCGGTACGGCCGGGGCAAGGCAGACGTCGCTGTCCTCCATCCCACGTCGATGAAGGCGAGACATGCGGCTGCGCCCGCGTTGGTGGCCTGGCTCGGGCTGGCCGGACTGGTCGCGCTACGCCGACCACGGCGAGGCATGGCGATGGCGAGTCCCTATGTCGCTGCCCTCACGGCTGCTTCTGTCCGCGTGGGGGGCAGGTTGGATGCCGGCCAGGACGCGGTCCACGTTCCCGGGGCCTTCCTGGCCATGCACGTGGGGTGGGGTCTCGGATTCTGGACAGGGCTGATCACCAGACTGCGCACCGGCTGGACAGCTTCACCCCCTTCGTGACCTTTGGTGTCGACGCTCTGACGTCGCCCGCACGCGCTGCGTCATGGCTCCTTCCGAGGCCTGGCCACGAGGTCTTCTCACGGCTAGCCTCCGGGAGGTTTGTTGTGCCGCCGAGGTCCTCGGCGTTCTGGGTGAGGTGGGGTCATGGCCAGGTATCACGGGCGGCACGTTGGCTCCCGGCGTCATACTCCGAGCGCTCGTCTCCCCGGCGCTTCACGATCATTGAACCGAGCCGGTGTCGTGGGCGTCGCAGGATTGCTGGGGGCCGCTGCCTCGGTGACCACGCTGGCCCTTCCCGGATCCGCAGCGACGGACCGCGCTCGGTGGCTGCTGGACGAGACGGCCGGCACGACAGTGTTCGACGCGACCGGAAACGGCAACAACGGCACGGCCGAGAACACGAGCGGTGACGGCGCCGGCTACTGGTTCAACGGTGTCAACTCACGCGTTCTCGTGCCTTCGTCGGAGTCGCTGAACCCGGGAACGGCCGCGTTCTCGTTCTCGGTCACCTTCTCGACCTCGGTCGGCCTGCCTTCCGGTGGGGACTACGACCTGCTGCGCAAGGGCCTCGCGTCGACCAAGGGCGGCGAGTACAAGGTCGAGGTCATCCAGGCCAACGGCAAGGCGCGTGCGTTGTGTCTGGTCAAGGACGCAGCGAAGAAGGTCGCGTCGATCCGGGGCACGACGAACCTCACCGACGGCAACACGCACACGATCACGTGCAGCAAGACCAGCACGGGAGTGACCATGTATGTCGATGCCCTGGCACCGGTGACGAAGTCGGTCCCGTCGCTGGGCAGCGTGTCGAACACGGCCTCCCTTGTGCTGGGGGCCAAGGCCGAGGGCGGGGACTGGTACAACGGCTACTTCTCTGACGCGAGCGTTACGAGTGGCTGAGCGGTCCGGCCCGAATAAGTGCTTCTGACCGAGCGTGACAACCTCCTCACCCAAATGACTCTTTCTTGGCCGTGGGAAGCCACCTACATTGGGCCACTGCACATCGATCGCGGATTAGGCACCGGCAAATTCGCAAAGCGTGATACGCATTGCCGCGTATCGCATACATTTCGCAAGGTAGACCAACCACAAACCAGGCTGATGTCAAGGAGAAAATCATGATCCGGAAGCGTGTTCTCGGCGTTGCGACGGCGCTGGTCATCGTGGGCCTGCCGACGCTGACGTCGCCCACCGACGCAGTCAAGGCCGGAATGTGCCGTGGTCACGCGGTCACGATCATGGGGACGGCCGGTGCCGACAACATTCGCGGGACCGCAGGCAACGACGTGATCGCCTCGCTCGGCGGCAATGACATCGTCAGAGGCGGCAAGGGCCGCGACATCATCTGCGGTGACGGCGGCAACGACCGGCTCATCGGTGGCCTGGGCAATGACGTCCTGACGGGCAGCATGGGCGACGACCGGCTCGGCGGCAGGAAGGGCCACGACGTGATCTTCGGCGGTGTCGGCAACGACAAGATCTACGGCGGCAACGGCAAGGACCGGCTGTCCGGCGGCGCGGGCCTCGACGTCATCAGCGGCAACAAGAAGGCTGACAAGATGGCTGGCGGTGCCAACGACGACATCATGTACGGCGGGCGAGGCGGCGACAGAATGTTCGGCAGCCAGGGCGACGACACGCTCAACGCCGGCAAGGGTCCCGACCACCTCAACGGTGGCGACGGCAACGACACCCTCAACGCCGTCGACGGAGTCAGTAACAACGACTCGTTGCGCGGCGCCGGCGGTACGGACACGTGCAACGGTGACCCGGGCGACTTCATGGACGGCTGCCCGTGATCCACTGCGGATCGTGAGTCCTTGGCATCTGCAGGGACCGCAACCGCCAGCACATTGACACATGGTGACCGCGTACGCACGGCGTACGCGGTCACCGCTGTGTTGGCGGCAGATGTGCTTGGCCGAAGATGTGTTGGCCGAAGTGGCTGAGTCGACGAGGTTCAGTTCTGGATCGGCTGAGCCGTCAGATCGGGCCCGCCAGTCATTGTCGTCAGTTGGAGGATCTCATCGATCTGCTCCTGCGCCAACGCGCCGTGAAAGCACACGGCTGAGCTGACGAGGTGGGTCAGCAAACGCATCTCCGCCTCGGACTCGTCCGCCATGTGTCCCCTGTCGTCGATCACCTGAGCCCCCGTCCTGCCTCGTGCCGCGCCGAGTCGACGCGTCAAGCCCACGATGGCGCATCGCCGGTCGTGCCGCGAGGACAAACCGTACAATCCACCGGTTCGAACGAGCATCATCGGGCCGTCAGGTGGGGCGTGTGCGCCGAACGGACGATGCTCTCGGCGCAGACACTCAAGACTCCTCCGGCGTCTCTCAGGAACGCCGGCGTCAGGCGTTGGCGTACTCGTCGTGGCGACGGAACCAGCAGAGCGGGCTGTCGGGCGTCCGATCCTCGTTGCGGCCCAGCGGTGCCCGATCGAGCCACGGGTACATGCCCCAGAGTGCGTCGAGGCCGCGCGCGTACGCCGAGTAGGTGTGGTAGACCACGCCGTCCTCCAGCACGAACGCGCTCATGCCGGGTGCCTCCTGGGTGTAGATGGCCCACTCAGTGCCGGTGGTGGCGGCCCAGTCCGAGAAGACCTTCTGCTCGCCGAGCTCAGCAACCGATCCGAGGTCGTACGACCCGAAGTTGTACTCGCCGACTCCGGCGTGCTGCTGTGCCTTGCTGAAACCGGCCTGGAAGTCGGGGTTGAAGTCGCTGTCCTGCGACGACGCCCAGGGGAAGCTCCATCCCATCCGGTCGCGATAGTCCTGGAGCCTGGCGATAGGGGCCCGCGACACGGCCCACAGCATGACGTCGTGGTTGGCCAGGTGGGTTGTGAAGCCGTTGAAGCCGTCGGCGATCGCCGAACAGGAAGGACAGCCGGCCGTGAAGTCGGGCCCGAACATGAAGTGGTAGACAAGCAGCTGTGAGCGACCCTTGAAGAGGTCGCTGAGCTTGGCCGGGCCCTCGTCGGTGTCGAAGGCGTAGTCCCGGTCGATGCGCACCCAAGGCAGTTCCTGCCGTTGCCGCGCGAGCTCGTCGCTGCGACGAGTCAGCTCCTTCTCAGCCGCGAGCAGCTCCACTCGAGCGGCGAGCCACTCCTCGCGAGTTCCGGTCTTGTGATGGGTCATGACGTCTCCTTGGGTTGGTCAGCGGTTGGATTACGGGTTCTGGTCTGGAAGCCAGGGGAGTGGTCACATCGGTGGTGTGACCCCGGGAACCGATGAGGGTGCGAAGAGAATCAGCACGCCGAGTCCGACGATCGCGACCGCTATCGGCACGTCGATGGCCAGCCTTGCCGCCCAGAGCTTCTGCGCAAGGATGACGGCAGCTACCGCGACCATCCAGGCGATGCTCATGATTCCGAGCGCTGCCATGATCAGCATGAGGCCTGCGCTCGACCCCACGCAGGACAGCCCGAAGTCGAGCCCGGAACGGGTGCTGTCGTGACAGCGATCGCGGAAGCACCGCTTGATCGGCGTGAGCTCGTAGCCTCCGGCCACGATCACCATCACCCCTGCGGCGACGGTGCCGTGCGGGCGATACACGGCGTACACCGCCGGGCCGAGCAGCGCCCAGACACCGAGATAGGTCGCCACGAACCAGGGAGTGCTACGGATGCTTCCGCGCTGCCGGGCACGATGCATCAGCGATGGTACGGCGCCGGGCAGCATCATCGCCGCCATCATCAGCGCCCAGGTCGCGGTGAAGGAGCCGAACGAGCCGAGCTCGGTCCCGACCCCCATGTCCATGCCGTCCAGCTGCCATACCCACGCGGCCCAGGCCGCGGCGGACAGCCCGACTGTCACGGTCAGCACGGTCGCCCATGCGAGCGTCTCCTTCTCACCGCGAGGTACGGCGACACGTGACTCCGCCCGTGGGGTGGCGCGAAAGGTGGTCGCGGCTCGGCTCTTGGTCATGTTGGTTCAGGTCTCCTTTGAAGACTCTGTGGGGTCGTTGCCGGCGAACTGCTCGAGGTGCGCCGTCAACGCGTCGAGCGAGTGATCCCAGTCGCGGGCCAGTGCGGCGAGGAATTGCTGAGCCACCTGCATGGGCGCCGAACGGAGCCGGTAGCGCACGCGGCGACGTTCTCCGGGCTCGGCGGTCACCAGGCCAGAATCAGCCAGGAGGGTCAGGTGCTTGGCGATGGCCTGCCGCGTGATCGGCAGCCGGTCGGCCAGGTCGGTGGCCGTCGCCGGCCCCGCTGACGCCAGTGCTGCCAGGATGGCCCGGCGGGTCGGGTCGGCCAGCGCGGTGAAGACCCGCTCGGCGATTGCCTCGGTATCAGGCGGCATCGAGGTAGTCGATCAGCTCGCCGAGCTCGTTGGCCCAGCCACCGGTGTTGTCCTCGAAAGCCTTGTCGTGGGCGTCGTCAGGCAGCTGGGCGAAGCCGGTCTCGACGACTGTGAGGCGGGTGCCGTCGCCGACCGGCTCGAGGGTGAACTCGACGTAGGTGCGACGGGGATCGTCATCGGGCAGCCCGCTGATGCCCCAGGTGAACCCGAACACGGAGGGCTCTTCCACCCGCTCCACCCGCATGCTGGCGGCATGACCGTTGGTCCAGCTCATGCTTGCCGCCCCACCGACAGTCAGGTCGATCGTCGCCTCGTCGCCGAACCAGGAGCTGAGCCCCTCGGCTGTGGTGAGCGCTGCCCAGACCTTGCGCGGCGGATGCGCGACGTCGACGGTCCGCTCGATGCGATCGGGAAAACCCATGAGAACCTCCGGTGAGTAGCAACTGACTGGTTGCTACTCACCGTATGGCAACCAAAGGGTTGCGTCAAGAGGATTGCAGGGGCCCGTTGGGCTAGCTGCCTGCCGGCTCACTCATCGCCGCGCTTGACGGGTCTGGGAGGAGGCCCAGCTGGGTGAGCCAGCTCAGCTGGTCGACGATGTTCCAGTGCTGGATGATCCGCCCGTCGCGCACGCGCATGATGTCGACGTACTGGAAGGTGACGTGACGTCCAGTCGCCGGCATCCCGGCGAACTCCCCGGCGTTCGTCCCCGACATCGTCTTCTTGGTCACCACCTGGTCGCCCTCCGCGATCATCTCGTTGATCATGAACGTCGCGTCGGGGTAGGCCGCGGCGAAGGCCTGCAGGAACATCTTGCCCCCCTCTCGGTCTGAGGGGACGCCTGGAGGGCTGCTCAGGTTGACGAAATCGGGGGCGTTGAGTTCGTCGTAGGCGTCGAAGTCCTTGCCGTTCTGAACCTCCTCCACGAAGCGCCGGATCACGGCCTTGTTCCGCTCGGTCTGGCTGGGGTCGTTCATGACTGTCACCACCTCGGGGTCTCGGCGTCTCCCCTCGACGCCGACGCCATCGAGCATGCTCCGGAAACCTCCCGGGCGACAGAGGTTCGATTCCCGAGCGGCAGAGATTTCGGTCCCGCCCCGCCGGGAATCGAGGCGCCGCCCGTGAGCTCGCCGTGTCGGCAGCCGTGCGGTTCAAGGATTGGAACGCATCGGGGATGCGTCAGGCGCCACCGATGCCGACATAGGTGAGGCGCCAGCCGTAGTCGTTCTTCGCCGGTTCGAGGATCGCGTAGTAGACGGTATCCCGGCTGGCGCCGAAGTCGATCGCACAGTCCTTGGTCCCGCTCCCGTTGTCGCGACAGGTGGCTGCGGAGCCGCCCTTGCCGGCGGCGAAGTCGACAAGCTGCTTCCACTCCGAGTCGGCGACGACGGACTGGTCGGCGAGGAGGGCGCGGTCTCCCGCGACCACCGCCTCCACCACATTGCCGAGCGTCTCCTCGGCGCTGAAGCCGCCGCGCTCGGCGTCGCTCACGGGAGCGGCGAAAGGCCGACAGGCGCCGATCGTGACGCTGCAGCGAACCAACCGGGCGTTGAACGCCTCTTTGGCCGAACCGCGGAACAGCGTGGCGACGAAGGTGGCGTCGTCCTCCCACGCCCAGGTGCCACTCGCGAATCCCCAGCCCTTGGGGGAATCCAGGACGACGGCGTCGCTGCTGCCGACGGCCTGCGCCTCCAAGGACGTGACGGAGGCGACCTCTCCGCCCAGGGTGCCGGCCGGTGACCGGACCAACCACGTGCCGCCGGGGCTGATGTCGAGCTCGTCGTACGTCGGCAGCGTCTCCTGGGGAGTGAGCTGACCACTACTGGAGATGGTGGCCAGGTAGGGCGTCGCGTTGGTGCCGTCGACATAGCCGGGTTTCCCGTCGACGACGACCAGACCTGCGGACGTGCCCTGCAGGAACACCCGCTCGGGGGCCGTCTGTGACAGGTCCACGACGGTCGCCTGATCCTGAACGGCGCGCCACATCACGCTGGTCCGGGCGCCCTGGACGATCACGTCCCCTTCGTCGGTGACCGCACGGACCGCGAGCGCCACTCCGCCCTCTGCGCGCGGCAGGTCGACCGGTGCCTGGCCGAAGCCGTCGCCGCCGGGCTTGGTGTTGAAACCGGTCAGCGCGACCTTTCCCCCAGTGAGGTCGAGGAACGCGATGTAGCCACCGTTGGGAGAGATCACCGGCGGCTGGTCGATCTGGGCGTCGATCTTCGACGAGTCGACGCCGGGGCCGCCCCACCACCAGGAGCCGTCGGACTGAAGCGCCAGCCAGACGTCTCCCCGGGACTCGACGCTCCACCACGCACCCGGCACCTCGTGGCCGTCTACGTAGAGCCGTTGGTCGACGATGTAGGCGACCTTGGGCTCGGTGGTGGGAATCGAGGCGATCGACTCCGGTCGAGGCGAGGGGTCGGTGTTGGCCGGCGCGGTCGGGCTGGGAGAGGGCGGGGCCGGCTGGATGTCGCCGTCCTGCCGCTCGTGGAGCACCAGCGTGGTGACGCTGACGATCAGGACGACCGCCGCGGCCACCAGGCCGGGCCGCCAGCGCCGTGTGGTCTGCAGTGGCGCCTCGTTCGCGATCAGGTCGGCGGGCATCGGCGGCACGTGGAGCCCATCAGAAACCTCGCGCAGCTCTCGGGTCAGGATGTCCTCGAGTTCCTTCATGTCAGGCCTCCTCTCCGTCGATTGCTGTGCGCTCGATGGCGGCTCGTAGGGATTGCAGCGCGCGGTGCGCCGTGGACTTCACGTTGCCGGCGGAGCACCCGAGCGCCTCGGCGATCTCGCGTTCGCTCAGTTGTTCGTAGTAGCGCAGCACGATGACCGCCCGTTGTCGCGGCGGTAGGGACGCGACGTGCGGCCAGAGCACCATCCGGTCCTCAGGCCCCGCAATCGGCACCGAACGCGGTTCGGGGAGCCGGTCCGTGAGCAGCTCGAGCCGGCGAGCCTTCGGGCGTGTCCGCGAGAGGTAGAGGTTGGTCAGGATCCGCCGTGCGTATGCCGCCGGCTGGTCGGCCCGGCTCACCTTGGCCCACGAGCGAAACGTCTGGAGCAACGTCTGCTGGGCCAGGTCCTCTGCGTCCGCGTGATTGCCGGTCAGCAAGTAGGAGGAGCGATAGAGCGACGGCCACGCGTGCGCGGCGTACTCCTCGAACGCAGGCGCATCCTGCGCGTTCTTCGTGGTCGTGCCGGCCATCGGCCACCCCCTTCGTACCCCATGTGATGCTGGCTGGCTCGGAAAGGTTGCTTCGGCGGGACAGCCCAGTCTCGCATTTCGGGGCACGCCCGTGGAAGGCACCGGCGCACCGGATGAGTGATCCGATCGGGCATCGATGCGCGACAGTGTGTTCGTGGAGACACTTTCGGACGTGCAGCTCCTGGGTCTGGTGGCCGAGGGTGACGCGCTCGCCCTGCGGGAGCTGGTCGAGCGGCATTCGGCATGGCTGATTCTCCGCCTGCGCCGTCGGACGGCGGACGAGGACTTGGCCGCAGAGGCCCTCCACGACACGTTTGTTGCTGTGTGGCGCAGGCCGCGAGCCTTCCGCGGCGACGGCGATGTCGGCGCCTGGTTGTGGGGCATCGCGATCCGGCAGCTGGTGACCCGGTTGCGCAAGCGCACCCAGCCCACACCCGTCACGGGCCAGGTGATCTCGGCGCTGTCGCCCACAGTGCGCAGTGCCGAGGACGAGCTGCTCGTCGCCGTCGAGCACGGCCCCGTGGGTGATGCACTCCGAACCTTGTCGCCTGAGCATCGGCAGGTCCTGCAGGCGACGGTGATCGACGGGCTGTCCACCAGGGAGGCCGCGCAGCTGCTCGGCATCCCGCAGGGCACGGTCAAGAGCCGCGCTCGCATCGCGAAGTCGCGGCTGCGTGAGCAGCTGATCTCTCTGGAGGGATGGTCATGAGCTGGCACCTGGAGCAGCACACGTGGGAGGCCTATGCCGCCGGGCGGCTCGACCCCGTGGCCGAAGCGAGCGTCGAGGCCCACGTCACTGGATGCGCCCGATGCCGCGATGCCGCGAGGTCGACCGTCACATGCGCGCAGACCATGGCGGTCTGGGACGCGGTCCGGACCTCGATCGCCGAGCCCGTGCTCCCCGCACCGCTCAGGCTGCTGCGTCGCCTGGGGACGCCGACCCACGACCTGGTGGTTGTCTCAGCCGCCGGTTCGCTGCTCGTCTCCTGGGCGGCCGCGGTCGGGCTCGCACTGCTGTCGGCCTGCCTGGTCGGGCTCGCGGGACTGAGCCCGTCGGACCAGGACGCTGCGTTCCTCGCTCTCGCCCCGCTGGTGCCGGTGCTGGCCGTCGTTATGGCCTACGACGCCCTCGACCCGCTGCGCGAGGTCTGCCTCGCCACGCCGTACAGCAAGCTTCGGCTCGCGCTGCTGCGCGCCACGGCCACGCTGGCCGTCGCGATCCCGGCGACTCTGGCCGTCGGCCTGCTCGTGCCAGGCATGCATGACCTCGCCTTCGTCTGGCTCCTGCCGTCGTTGGGTCTGACCACTGGAGCTCTGGCGCTGCTCACCTGGGTGGCGGCGCCCGCCGCGGGCGCGATGGTCGCGGTCAGCTGGGCCGGCCTGGTGATCGTGCTCAAGTCCGGCTGGAACGTGCTGGTGCTCACCTCGGCGCCGGCCCAGCTCGCGTGCATCGGACTCGCAGTGCTCTGGGTTGCCCTCTTGCTCATGCGCACATCCACCCTTCGGCTGCAGGGAGGCCACCTGTGACGACGATGGCCGTGCTCGACGGGGTCTGGAAGACGTTCGGTGGCACCACCGCTGTCCGTCGGACCTCGGTGGACCTGCGGCCGGGAGTCGTCGGACTCCTTGGGCCCAACGGCGCCGGCAAGACCACTCTGCTCCGGCTGCTGTCCACCTCGCTGCCGCCCAGCGGCGGCCGCCTCGTGGTGGCCGGCCTCGACGTCACCGAGTCGCACGCCAACCGAGTCGAGGCACGCCGCCGAATCGGCTTCTGTCCCCAAGAGGTCGTCTACCCGCGTGGCATGACCGCGGCATCGTTCCTGGACTACATCGCGGTGCTGAAGGAGTGGCGGGACGCCGCGGCTCGGGGCGCCGAGGTACGCCGGGTGTTGGACCTGGTCCAGCTCGGTGACCGTGGCGCGATGAAGGTGTCCAAGCTATCGGGCGGACAGCGGCGCCGGCTGGCCATCGCCCAGGCCCTGATCGGACAACCAGACCTGCTCGTCCTCGATGAGCCCACCACCGGTCTCGACCCCGAACAGCGCGCATCCCTGCGAGGCCTCCTGTCCGGCCTGGCAGGGACAGTGTTGATCTCGACGCACCAGACCGATGACGTATCCGCCCTGTGCGACCGAGTGCTCGTCATCGACGACGGAGCGATCCACTTCGACGGCACGGTGCCTGAGCTCCTCGCCACGGCAGCCGGCCGTGTGCACCTCGGGCCGACCGCCAATACCGGGTCGGTCCAGACCTGGAAAACCGGAACCGGGATGGTCCGGTCCGTCGGGGGACAGCCCGCTCCCGGCTCGTCCGTCGTGGACCCGTCGGTCGAGGATGCGTACCTGCTGCTCCGCTCCGAGGGGCGCACGAGACAAGGGGTCACCTGATGAGTTCCATGACCACAACGGCATCGACCCTGGGCGTACTCGCCCGGCAGGAGATCCGCAACTACCTGCGCCACAAGTTGTTCTGGTTCGGGACCGCTCTCGTGCTCCTGGTCGACGCGGTCATGCTGTTCAACCTCGACGACGACCCCGGGTCCAGCGGTTCCTACATGATCGCTCCGGCCGCGCTGCTCGGCGTGCTCGGTCTGGTCGTGATGTTTGGCCTGACCCGTCGCTCCGACCGGGCCGCCGACGCGGCTGGCGTCGTGGCCGTTCCGGAACGCACCCGCACCCTCGCGCTCGCCGCGGCCACGGTCGTGCCGTTCTCGGTCGCCCTCGGCTCGTTCGTCGTGGCTGTGGTCGCGTGGCACCTGCACCCGCCGGCCGACTATGTGGTTCCGCCCGGCATTCCCGACGCCTTCGTCCACGCGGAGCAGTTCGGCGGCGGCGTGGTCTGCGCGATCGGCGGACCGATCCTCGGCCTGGTCCTCGCGCGCTACCTGCCTCGCCGCGGTGCCGCCCCTGTGGCGTCCGTGCTCCTCGTCATCGTGACCATGATGCTGCAGGGCGGCCTCGTGGGAGGCGAGCAACCGTACCGCGTCTTCTGGGTCTGGACCTACTTCCTGACCCAGCGGTCGGTTGACGGCGAGTGGCACCTCGGCACCCTGCCCGGCAACCCGTTCATCTGGGTGCTGTACCTCCTGGCTCTCTGCGCGCTCGGCGTGATCGTGGCCGTCCGTCACGACCTCGAGTCCGACCGGGAGAGGCTGACCAAGGTCGCGCTGGCGTTGACCGCGCTGGCGGTCGTGCTGGGCGTGCTCACGATGACGGTCGGCTACA
The DNA here is from genome assembly GCA_963750495.1 of uncultured Actinomycetota bacterium. Lineage (GTDB taxonomy): Bacteria > Actinomycetota > Actinomycetes > Propionibacteriales > Nocardioidaceae > JANLYC01. The sequence goes on along the minus strand of CAVVQV010000004.1, from coordinate 457,881 downwards.
CCGACGGCGTCATCAGCCCCGGAGTCTGCGAGTTCTGCTGATGGTCAGGTACGCCGCCAGGGCGGTCCCGTGGGTACGGGTCTCCCTTGCGGCGGTCCTGGTCGTGCTGCTCATGGAGCTGGTCCGCTGGAACCCCTGGGTGCTGTGGCCGCTCGAGGGCACCGCGGTGGGCCTGATCGCCGGAGCCGCGGCCTGGTGCTTCGATGAGTCGGCGGCCGTCGTGGTCGACGTTGCGCCGCGCAGCCTCGCCTGGCGCACGGCCGCACGGACCCCGGCGGTGCTGGTCCTCGCAGTGGTCTGGTGCGGCGTCGTCGCGCACGCCGGGGACGATGCTCTCTTCGGCCGGAGCGCGGGCGTCCTCGTCGAGGGCCTCGCCGCCCTTGCCGTCGGCTCTGCCTACGCCAGCTGGCGGCGGGCCTGGGGGGAGTCGACGCCGGGCCTGGTCCTGGCGACGGCGGTGGTACCGCTGACCTCCGCGTGGGCTCTGGTGCGGCCGTTGGAGAGCAGGCTGCCGGTCTTCCCCTACGGCACCAGCTCGGCGGGCGACTGGGCAACGAGCACGGTGGGGTGGGTCATTCTCGGTAGCCTGGCCCTGGTCTTCCTGGCGGCCGCGCTCTCCGATGCGCCGTGGTGGTCGGTGCGGTTCCCCACTCCGGTGACCGGGTGCGGGGAGTAGTTGCGGCTCGCCGCGGCGAGGCCCTCACAGTCGATGCCTTCGACCTGCTCGTCCCGATTGTGAATCCCTCCCTGGATCGAGGCCATGCAGCCAAGACGCGAACTCACTCGGTCGTTGAAACGCCCGGACGTCGGCCGATGTCACGTTGGCGAGTTGGTGGGGGTGTCCACGATCTCGCGCAGGGTGGCGAGGTGGTCGTTGAAGGCGGTGCGGCCTTCGGGCGTGAGTTTGAGCCAGGTGCGGGGCCATTTGCCGACGTGGCCTTTGCGGATGGTGATGTAGCCGGCTTGTTCGAGGGTCGAGGCTTGGCGGGACAGCAGCGAGTCGCTGACCTGCAGGGTGTCGCGCAGGAACCGGAACTCCAGCTCGTCGGCTTGGGCCAGGCCGGCGAGTATCGAGAAGCGCACAGGCTGGTGGACCAAGTCATCGAGGCGCGCCCGCGGGTGGGCGGTCACGCGCCGCGCCTGAGTCGCCGGGCCCACAGCAGGGTCGGCACCGCTCCCAGGAGACCCCCCAGGGTGAAGGAGAAGCCGATGGTGCCGTCAAGCAGGATCCCGAGGGAGAACAGGACTGCAGCGCTCCAGAGCCCGAGCGCCCACTCCAGCCACATCGGAGTGCTCCGCGTCCGCACCTGGCGCCACCGACGCAGGTAGGGGAGGTTGGTGCCCACGGTGACGGCAACCGCGACCACCACCAGGGTTACTCCCAGCAGGCCGGCCACCCCACCTGAGTTGTCGTTGAGATCAATGGCCAGCCCATAGAGCAGGAGCGTGAGACCCATTGCGACGTACAGCGGAGGCTCCTGCGGGGCCTGGGCCCGTACGGCGGACTCCACCTCTGCTGCGTCTCTCAGCATGGCCTCCGCGTCCTGCTTCTTCGGTTCCATCGCCACTCCATCCCTTCAGGTAAAGTACTTGACGATAAGGAAACTACTTACCTTGGTGATGTGTCAACACCCTGATGCGAGGGATGCGATGGCTCGCGTACGAGAGGTTCTGAGCAGAGCCCCTGTGACCGCGCACGACTGTCGAGCCTGCAGAACACAGCGTGGGCTCCCGGCACCGCTCCGCCCGCATGAAGAACCCCTCGGATGATGTGTGAGGGCACCGTGGCCGCGACGCGCCACCGTAGGCGAGTGGGGCTGGCGGTCGATCACGGGTCGGGCGCGACCTGTGGCGGGTGACCTTGCGGTGATGGCGGCGTGGGCCGGTGCAAGACGTACGCGGCAACACAGCAGACATGCGCTACGTGTCGGCACCCGCTGACAGACTCGGGGCATGTCCAGGACGCCCCGCATCGAGCCCTCGGTCGACGACGTTGCCCGGGTGGCGTCCACCGCGTTGGCTCTGCCCGACGCCTACGAGGAGGACGCCTGGACCGGCGTGCGGTGGCGGGTCCGGGGGAAGACCTTCGCCCACGTCTTGGTCGCACAGGAGGGCTACACGTCGGCGTACCGCGATATGACCGGGGTGACCGAGCCAACCACACTGCTGACCTTCCGATCGTCCGGCGACGAGCTGTTGGCCCTGGCCAACGCCGGGCCGCCGTTCTACCAGCCGCCGTGGTCGCCCACCGTCGTTGGCATGGTGCTCGACGACCACACCGACTGGGGCGAGGTGGCCGAGCTGGTGACCGAGAGCTACCGGTTGTGCGCTCCCCAGAAGCTGAGGCACCGGCTGGCTCGATGACGTCGCGCGAGCCGGAGGGTCGAACAACGTGACCTCGTGAGGTCCTCCGCCGTGATCCCCAACGTGCCGATCGTCCCGCGGGCCACCCGCTCTGTCGACGGCCGCACGACAGCGAGTTCGAACAGATCTCCCACATCTGAATCGAGGCTTGCATTCCGGGGACGCGCTGGGGCCGCACGGGAGTCAGAGCCGGCGAAGAAGGACCCCTGCAGGGGCCGTTCTTCACGGCTTGTGCTTCCTGGGCCGCAGGTACAACTGTGCGAGCTCAGATGTCGTAGTAGAGCTCGAACTCGTGGGGGTGGGGGCGCAGCGAGATCGGCAGGACCTCGTTGGTTCGCTTGTACTCGATCCAGGTCTGGATCAGGTCGGGAGTGAAGACGCCACCCTCGAGCAGGTACTCGTGGTCGGCCTCGAGCGCATCGAGGACTGCCGTCAGCGTTGCGGGAACTGTCTCGACGTCGGCGTGCTCGTCCGGCGGCAGCTCGTACAGGTCCTTGTCGATGGGCTGCGGAGGCTCGATCTTGTTGCGGATGCCATCGAGGCCGGCCAGCAGCATCGCCGAGAACGCGAGGTACGGGTTCGCCGACGGGTCGGGGCAGCGGAACTCGATCCGCTTGGCCTTCGGGTTGGCGCCCGTGATCGGGATCCGGATGCACGCCGACCGGTTGCGCTGGCTGTAGACCAGGTTGACCGGTGCCTCGAAGCCCGGAACGAGCCGGTGGTAGGAGTTCACGGTCGGGTTGGTGAAGGCCAGCAGGGATGGCGCGTGGGCCAGTAGGCCGCCGATGTAGTAGCGCGCCGCGTCGCTCAGACCGGCATAGCCACCTTCGTCGTAGAACAGTGGGTCGCCATCCGCCCACAGCGACTGGTGGCAGTGCATGCCGGAGCCGTTGTCGCCGAAGATCGGCTTGGGCATGAACGTTGCGGTCTTGCCGTTCTTCCACGCGACGTTCTTGACGATGTACTTGAACTTCATCACGTTGTCAGCGCTGACGAGCAGCTCGTCGAAACGGAAGTTGATCTCGGCCTGGCCGGCCGTGCCGACCTCGTGGTGCTGACGCTCGACGATCAGCCCAGAGGTCTCGAGCTCACGCGACATCTCGGCGCGCAGGTCGGCGAAGTGGTCATACGGCGGGACCGGGAAGTAACCGCCCTTGTACTTGACCTTGTAGCCGCGGTTGCCGCCCTCTTCCTCGCGACCGGTGTTCCAAGCGCCGGCCACCGAGTCGATGGAGTAGTACCCGGCGTTCTGCTTGGTCTCGAAGCGGACGTCGTCAAAGACGTAGAACTCAGCCTCCGGCGCGAAGAACGCCGTGTCGCCGATGCCGGTGCTCTTGAGGTACTCCTGCGCCTTGCGCGCGATGTTGCGCGGGTCGCGGCTGTAGGCCTCACCCGTGAGCGGGTCGTGGATGAAGAAGTTGACGACGAGAGTCTTGTCGGTGCGGAAGGTGTCGAGGTACGCCGTGGTCGGGTCCGGGAAGAGCGCCATGTCGGACTCGTGGATGGCCTGGAACCCCCGGATCGACGAACCGTCGAACATCAGGCCCTCGTCGAAGACTTCTGGTCCGAAGGACGACACCGGCACCGTGAAGTGCTGCATGATTCCCGGCAGGTCGCAGAAACGTACGTCGACGAACTCGACGCCTTCGTCTGCGATGTAGCTCAACAACTCGTCGCGGTCGGCGAACATCGATCCTCCTCGCATCCCGATCGGCCCGGTCTGGCCGCCGGTCGTGGTGCCACCGTAAGAGGTGGCGATTTCCCTGCCGTGTCTGCCGTGTTTCGCCCGTGTTACGTTGCCGCTCGTGACTTCCGAGCCGGCTGATCAGGACTATCCGGGCCAGCGTCGCGGCCTTGCCGAGTCGGGGTCCGGCGCGGTCGCCGGCTGGGGACGTCGGGTGTTGGCGCTCGCCCTCGACTGGGCGCTGTCCATGCTTGCGGTCGCGGCATTCATCGGTCAAGACGTGTGGAGTGGCCAGGGTGCGGCCCGGTGGGCGCCGCTGGTGGTCTTCGCCGCCGAGGTGTGGATCCTCACGACCCTGCTCGGCGGCTCGGCGGGCCAGCTCATCACGGGGGTGGTCATCCGGCGTACGTCGGGAGCACGGGTCGACGCCGCGCGGGCGCTGATCCGGACGGTACTGATCTGCCTGGTCATCCCCGCCGTCGTCTACAACCGCGACCAGCAGGGCCTCCACGACATGGCCGTCGACACCATCGCCCTCCGCCGCTGAGACCGACCTCTGCCCGGCCTCATCCGGCTTGCCCCGGTGGCCGCCCGTTTGCCTAGTTCACAAGGCAGATACCCAGTTCCCAAGGCGGATGCGCCTAGTGAGGAAACCACCTGGCTTGTTCACTAGGCAAACGCCTCGGCCAGGGGGCAGCAGCAGGGGGGTCAGGGGGAGTGGGGCTGGTCGCGGTGAGCGGGGCGGCCTACGACGGGGAGGCGCCGCAACCAGAGCCAGACCCCGTGCAGCCGGATCAGTACCGCCACCCGCTGCGGCATCAGCGGCTGCGTGACCGCCACCCCGAGGAGCCGCCGCAGCGTGACCGGCAGCGCCCGACCGGTGAAGCTGCCCGTGAACACCACCCGGTCGTCCTGCCGCAACGTCACGAACGCCCCCACCTTGGCCGGCCGGACCGAGGGATGTGACGGTTGGCCTGCCCCGGCGAGACCAGCGTCGGATCCTTCCGCCGGCGCTGGCGCCGGGTCCGCGTCGAGGACGAACTTGAGCTGGTAGTCACCGAACACGCCGAAGAACGGTGACACGTAGAACTGCTTGTCGGTGCGCGCACTGCCCTGGGAGTCCAGGTCGAGCACGTACCCGTGCCGCTCGCCATAGGTGTTGTGCACCTCGGCGAGCACACCCTCGAGCGTGCCGTCCTCGGCGTAGCACCAGAAGACGGTCAACGGGTCGAAGACGTACCCGAGCACTCGCGCGTTCGCCAGCATGATCACGCGATGGGCCGTCCACGAGACCCCTTGGGCCGCGATGAACGAACGGACGTTCTCGCCGAGGCTGCCGCCTGGCCCGCCCACGTGGTCACGCGCCTCGAAGGAGGCCAGCGAGCGCAACCACCGAGGAGCCACGGCAGGTTGGTCGACGTCGACGAGCCACTGATGTGCGCGATAGCGGAACTGATGCTTGATCGGGTGGAAGCGGGCGTGCCTGACCTCGCCGCGCACGATCGCCGGCAACGGCAGCGAGTCGCCCGGTGCGGCCGTCACCAGCCGACCCCGAACTGCTGCGCGGCTCGGACGCCGGCCCGGCAGCCGTCCTCGTGGAATCCCCAGCCGTGGTAGGCGCCGGCGAAAGCGGTCTGGTCGGTCATGAGCTCGTCCAGCCGCTGCTGCGCGGCGACCGAGTCTGGGGTGTAGACGGGATGTGTGTAGTCCATGGTGGCGATCACCCGGGCCGGGTCGACGCGGTCCGGGCCGTTGAGGGTCACGACGAGCGGGTGCTCTGCCGGCTGGTGCTGCAACCGGTTCATCCAGTAGGAGACCTGCACCCGGTCGGAGTCGTCCGCACAGCCGTCGAGGGTGAAGTTCCAGCTGGCCCGTTCCTCCCAGCGGTGAGACAGCACCGAGTCGTCGCGATGCAGCTGCGTGGTGTTCTCGGAGTACCGGAACGCCGACAGCACGCTCTTCTCACTGGGTGTCGGGTCGGACAGCAGCGCCAGCGCCTCGTCTGCGTGGGTGGCCAGGACCACACGGTCGAACCCGTGGACGCCCGCGGCCGCGTCGGTCACCCTGACCCCGTCCGTATGACGTTCGACCGACACCGCCGGCTGACCCGCCCGGACCGAGTGCGGCTCGGCCAGCAACGCATTGACGGCGTCGACGTAGGTGCGCGAGCCACCGGCGACGACGTACCACTGCGGCGCGTCGCCCAGCGCGAGGAAGCCGTGGTGGGACAGGAACGCGAACAGATAGGCCGCGGGATACTCCATCGCGTCACGGCGTCCGCTGGACCAGACGCACGAGACGATCGGCACGGCGTAGTGCTGGATGAAGTGCTCGCTGAACCCGTGCTGCTCCAGGAACCGGCCGTAGGTGATTTCCGGTGCAGACTCGTCCACCAGCAGCGCCATCGCCAGCTTCTGGAAGCGCCGGACGCCGAGCAGCAGCCGCCAGAACCGAGGGTCCAGCACCCGGCGCCGCTGCGCGAAGATGCCGCGGACACCGCGCCCCCCGACGAAGGCCAGTCCGCAGCCGGAACAGCGGACGCTCATGCTCATCTCGGTGGGCCTGATCGCCACTCCGAGCTCGTCGAAGAGCCGGCGCAACGTGGGGTAGGTGCGGTCGTTGAGCACGATGAAGCCCGAGTCGACCGTGGTGGCGGCGTCGCCGATGGTGACGTCGTGGGTGTGAGCATGCCCGCCGAGTCGTGGCTCGCGCTCGAACAGCGTGACGGTGTGCGTGCGTGAGAGCAGGTAGGCGGCCGTGAGGCCCGAGACGCCGGCCCCGATGATCGCCACCCTGGGGCGGTCAGTCATCGCAGCCGTGCTCGAACAGCGGACGCCCGGCGAACGGCAGGGGAGTGGTCACACCCATGATTCGTCACGGCGCCGCCGCCGGATGCCCACCGTCCCCATCTGCGGCGTCGTGGCTACCGGCCACGCATGGCCTGGCGGGCCTGCTTGGCGCTGGTGGGCATCGGACCACGCGGGATCGGCATCTGCGGACGCATGGCGTCCAGAGCCTTCAGCCGTTGCAGCGCGTCGGTCACGTCGGCCGGGGCGATGTTCTTCGGCAGCTTCATGATGTGCTTGGCGAGCCGGTTGATCGGGACAGCGTCGTCTCCGGAGTCTCCGGAGACGATGTCGTAGATCGGGATCTCACCGACGACCCGCGCGTGTTTCTTCTTCTCCACGCCGAGCAGGTTGCGGACCCGCTGGGGGTTTCCCTCACCGATCAAGATGATGCCGGGGCGCCCGACGACCCGGTGCACGATGTCCTGGCTCTTGGTGACCGACACCGCAGGCTGCACCTGCCAGCCGCGGCGCAGTACGCCCAACGCGGCGGCGGCAGCACCCGGCTGGCCCTCCATCTGTGCGTATGCCGCCCGTTCGGCGCGGCGGCCGAACACGACCATCCAGGCGAGCGCGCCGGAGGGTATGCCGACGACCACCCCGGCGAGGGGGTGGATCAGCATCCAGAAGATGGTGCCGACGACGAGACCGACGCCGAGAAACCAGGCCAGGCACACGATCCCGACCCGCTTGTCGCGCTTCCGGGTCACCTTGTACGCCTCGACCAGCTTGCTCAGCGCGCGTTGCTTCTTCTCGCCCTTGACCTTGTCCTTGCGTGCCATGTGTCGGGGTCCTCGTTCGTTGCTCGCGGTGCTGGGGTGACGCGGTCAGGCGGAGACCTGTGCGTCCCGCGACTCTACTGCTTGTTGGTAGAGACGTCCTGCGCGGTAGGAAGACCGCACGAGCGGCCCGCTCATGACCCCGGCGAAGCCGATCTCGAGCGCTTCGGCCTGCAACTCGACGAACTCCTCGGGCCTGACCCAGCGCTCGATGGGGTGGTGGCGGACCGTCGGCCGCAGGTACTGGGTGATCGTGAGCAGGTCGCAGCCGGCGTCATACAGGTCGCGCAGGGCTTGGGACACCTCGTCGCGGGTCTCACCCATACCGAGAATCAGGTTGGACTTCGTGATCAGTCCGAACTCCCGGGCCTGGGTCAGCACACCGAGGGAGCGGTCGTAACGGAACGCCGGCCGGATGCCCTTGAAGATCCGGGGCACGGTCTCGACGTTGTGGGCGAGGACCTCGGGGCGCGACTCGAAGACCTGGCGGAGCAGGTCCGGAACACCGTTGAAGTCGGGGATGAGGTTTTCGACGCCCGTGTCCGGGTTGAGCTCGTGGATCTGCCGCACGGTCTCGGCGTACAGCCAGGCGCCGCCATCGGGCAGGTCGTCACGGGCGACGCCCGTGATCGTGGCGTACCTCAACCCCATGGTCTGCACGCTCTCGGCCACCCGGCGTGGCTCGTCACGGTCGAGTGCCTGCGGCTTGCCGGTGTCGATCTGGCAGAAGTCACAGCGTCGGGTGCACTGGTCGCCCCCGATGAGGAACGTGGCCTCGCGGTCCTCCCAGCACTCGAAGATGTTGGGGCAGCCGGCCTCCTGGCAGACCGTGTGCAGGCCCTCGCTCTTCACCAGCGACTGGAGCTCGCGGTACGCCGGCCCCATCGTCGCCCTGGTCTTGATCCAGGCCGGCTTCTTCTCGATCGGGGTTTCGGCGTTGCGCACTTCCAGGCGCAGCATTTTCCGACCTTCAGGGGCAATCGTCACGCGCCCCAGCCTACGCGGTGCGGGCGCAGAGCCGAAGTCCGCGGTGACCGCCGCCGGTCAGGATGGCGGGCGCAGGCCGTACGTGAGGGGGGCGGCCACGTTCTCCGGCCGCACCAGGTCGGGACTCTTGTCGTACGGCCCCCAGGTGAGCAGGTCCGCCAGGTGGCGCTCGACGAACGGCAGCACCTCGGCGACGGTGACCGGCCGGTCCAGCTCGCTGGTGAGGGACGTCACACCTGCGTCGGCGATCCCGCAGGGAACAATGGCGTCGAAGCCGTCGCTCGCGTTGTCGCAGTTCAGCGCCAGTCCGTGCATGGTGACCCCGCGTGAGACGCGGACGCCGAGCGCCGCGACCTTGCGTTCGGGCCGGTGGGGGGCGCCGACGTCGGCCGCCAGCCAGACCCCGCTACGGCTCTTGACGCGGCCGGCGGCCACCCCGAGGTCTGCACAGGCGCGGATGAGCGCCTCCTCGAGGCGGCGTACGTAGTCGACGACGTAGACGTGGGCCGGCAGCTTGGTGATCGGGTAGGCGACCAACTGGCCGGGGCCGTGCCACGTGATCTTGCCGCCGCGGTCGACCTCGACGACGGGGGTGCCGTTGACCGGCCGGTCCTGTGGCTCGGTGCGCTTGCCGGCGGTGTAGACCGACGGGTGCTCGAGCATCAGGACGACGTCGCTGATCTCGTCTGCCACGCGCTGCGCATGGAGCCGACGCTGCAGGTCCCACGCCCGGTCGTACGGCATGGCCTGATCGCCGAAACCCACGTCCTCGAAGCGCAGCACCGTGGGAATCCCGTTGTCCGCGCTGGCAGCTCTGCCCACGCTGCCAACTCTGCCGCGCCGTTCGTCGACGGCGGTCATCGCACGGTCACCACGCACTCCACGGTAGCCGAGCGCTGAAGGTCAGTGAGCGGGGCCTTCGGCCGCCCGGGCGAAGCGGATCTGTGACACCCCGAGATAGCGGGAGGCGAAACCCGCCTCGCAGTAGGCGAGGTAGAACTCCCAGATGCGGCGGAAGTCGTCGTCGTAGCCGATGGGCTTGATCGTCTCCCAGTGCGCGAGGAAGTCGCGGCGCCAGCGACGCAGCGTCTCGGCGTAGTGCAGGCCGAGCTCGCGCCGGTCGGTGATGCGGAGCTGGGTGTGTTCGGCGCACACGTCCTCGATCGCCTGGATCGACGGGATCAGGCCGCCGGGGAAGATGTACTTCTGGATCCATCCGTAGGAGTTGCGGGTCTCGAGCATGCGCTGGTGGCTCATCAGGATGGCCTGGATGGCGACCTTGCCGCCCGGCGCCAGGTGCTCGTCGATCGTGGAGAAGTAGCTCGGCCAGAACTCCTCGCCGACGGCCTCGACCATCTCGATCGACACGATGGCGTCGTACTGACCCTCGACGTCGCGGTAGTCACGGATCTCGATGTGGGCACGGTCGTCGAGCCGACGTTCCTTGATGCGTCGGTTGCCCAGCTCCGCCTGCTCGCGCGACAAGGTGACCGAGGTGACGGTCGCTCCGCGCTCAGCGGCCCGGATCGCCAGCGATCCCCAACCGCTGCCGATCTCGAGCACACGGGTGCCCGCGGTGACACCGGCGTAGTCGAGGATCCCGTCGATCTTGCGCAGCTGCGCCGTCTCGAGGTCTTCGTGGTCGAGGTCGTCGAACCAGGCGGACGAGTAGGTCATGGTCTCGTCCAGGAACTGGCTGAACAGCTCGTTCGACATGTCGTAGTGGGCCTCGATGTTCGACTTCGACCCGGTGCGGGTGTTGGTCGTGTGGTGCGGAAGCCGCCGGTCGATGACGACGCGCAGCTTGCGAAGAGGTGCCGGCACCAGGTCGGCCAGCCGTAGCGCGAACGGGGTGAGCAGATCGGCCAGGTCGGTGCCTTCACCCGGTCGCCACTCGCCTGCCACGTAGGCCTCGCCGAACGCCATCTTCAGGTCGCGGCCGAGCCGGCGGTAGAAGGCCTGCGGCTCGATCACGGCGAACACCGGGGTCCCGGGCGTCGTCGGGCCCCACGCCGACCCGTCCGGGAACGTGAAACGGACGTCGACGCGGCGGGCGGCCGTCTTGACGATGGCGCGCGCGATGCGGCTCGCGGCCGCGTCGTACACCGAGGTGACGGCGGTGCGCACGGGCCGCCCAGGGGGCGGCGTGGTCCGCGAGCTGGGGATGAGCGGGCTCGGGCTGCTCGTGGTCTTCAACAAAGTCAACGCGGTGTCCTTCACGTCGTCGGCTGGCCAGGCCAGGGTACGGGCCAGGTCACCGGGTGTCGGGCGGATCCGCCGCGGGGGCCTGTGGACAGGCCACACGCAACGGAGCCGAACTGCGGCAAGGTGGGCTGATGCCAGCCCCGGTGCCCACCCACCGCCGCCCGCAGGCCGCGACGATCAGGTCGCGGCGCTGCGTGCTGGTGGTCGTGGGTGTGCTCCTGGTATTCGTCACGACCGCTGCCGTCGGATTGGTGGCGCTGCGCGAGACTCCACTGGGTGAGGTGGCTCGGGACCGGCCCGAGGCGTCGTACGCCGCCGGAGCCGGGGGTGAGGAGTCGCCGCCACCGACGTCGGGACGTCGCGCGGAAGGCCGGTGGGGAGACGTGCTCCAGCGCCTCGACCGGAGGCGCGAGCAGGCGTGGCGTACCGCCCGTCCCCGCGCCCTGGCCACGGTCTTCGCGCCCGGCAGCGCGGTGCTGCGTCGCGACGTCGCCCGACTGGCTGCGTACCTGCGTCGGGGGTTCCGTGTCAGTGGTGTGACGATGCACTTCGAGCGCATCCGGGTCGTGGCTCGCCGCCCGGGTCGCGTCCGGTTGCAGGTGGTCGACCGTCTGCAGGCGACCGCGGTCCATCAGCTGGGGGGCGTCGCAACGCGAGCCCTGCCGACCGACCGACCGAGCCGACACCTGATCACCGTTGCCCGGATGAGCGCGGGGTGGCGGATTGCGGACGTCACCTGGCCTGGGCATAGGCCGCCTCGACCTGGCTGATCGTCGTCGGATGGGCGAATGTGAAGCCGGCCTCGAGAAGCCGTGCCGGCAGCACGCGGCGGCTGCCGATGACCACGGTTGCCAAGCCGCCCAGGATGAACCGGAGCGGGCCGGCCGGTGCGACCAGGACCGCCGGCCGGTCAAGCTGAGCCGCCAGGATGCGGGTGAACTCCGCGTTCGTCACCGGCTGTGGTCCGGTCAGGTTGTACGGGCCGTGCATCGAGTCATCGGTGATCAGGCGGGTCACCGCGCTCAACCAGTCGTGCAGGCTGATCGAGGGGAACCACTGTCTTCCGTTGCCGACGCGACCGCCGAGGCCCAGCTGGAAAGGAATCCCCATCACCTTGATCGGGCCACCGCGCTTGTCGAGAACGGCACTCGTTCGAAGGTTGACCACCCGGCCGCCGGCCTCGCTCGCGCTGGACGTCGCTGCCTCCCACTGCCGCACGACCTCGGCGAGGAACCCGGGGCCGGTAGGCACCGTCTCGTCGAGTCGTTCATCGCCACGGTCGTCGCCGTAGAAGTCGGCGCCACTGGCGTTCACCAGAACCGGTTTGTCGACGAGCTGTGCGATCGAGTCAGCCAGGGTGGTGGTGGTCCGGACCCGGCTCTCGAGGATCGATCGTTTGTACGACGCTGTCCACGGCCAGTGCACGAAGGGCGCTCCGGCGAGGTTGACCACGGCATCGACGTCGTGGAGGAGGTCGGTGACGAGCTTGCCGGAGTAAGGATCCCAGCGGACCTCGTCAGCGCGGGGCCCACGCCGGACCAGCCGAGTGACGTGATGGCCATCGTCACGGAGCGAGTTGACGAGTGCCGTGCCCAGGAAACCTGAGCTACCGGCGATGATGATCCTCATGCCGCAATCCTGCCGTGCTCAGCTCACAGCAGCGCATCAGCGCACATCTTGAGTAAATTCGGCCTCGTGACGACGTATGCCGTGCGGCGGCGAGTGGCCTGCTATGTGACCCGGTCGACACCTGCAGGAACGCAGCTGTTGGTCTTCGACCACCGTGACGACGACCCGGCCGACCCGTCGGGCACCCAGGTCCCGGCGGGCGGCATGCTCCCGTTCGAGGGTCTCGTGGAGGCCGCTGCGCGTGAGGTCCGGGAAGAGACAGGGCTCGATGACCTCGCGTACGTCGACCAGGTCGGGTTCGTGGAGCTCGGCCTCGACGAACCCGGCGGGCCCTCGATGACGACCTACGTGCACCTGAGGGCCACTGAAGGGGGCCAGGACAGCTGGGACCACACGGTGGTCGGCGACGGAGACGACGCGGGGATGGTCTTCCGCTGCCGCTGGGAAAGGCTGCCGCTCACCGTCGACCTCGCCGACGGCCAGGACCAGTTCCTCAGTGCCCTGCCAGGCTAGATGCCGAGCTCGGACTCGAAGTTGGCTTCCTCGAGGCGCTGCTTGATCGTCGACAGGAACCGCGCGGCATCGGCCCCGTCCACGAGCCGGTGGTCGTAGGTGAGTGCCAGGTAGACCATCTGGCGGATCGCGATCGTCTCGCCGAGGTTCGAGTCACTGATCACGACCGGGCGTTTCACCACGGTGCCGGTCCCGAGGATCGCCACCTGCGGCTGGTTGATGATCGGGGTGTCGAACAAGGCTCCGCGGCTGCCCGTGTTGGTCAGGGTGAACGTGCCGCCGGACAGCTCGTCGGGCGAGATCTTGTTGTCGCGGGTGCGCGCCGCCAGGTCGGCGATCTTGCGTGACAAGCCGGCGATCGAGAGGTCACCGGCGTCCTTGATCACCGGAACCAGGAGCCCGCGCTCGGTGTCGACGGCGACACCGAGATGTTCGCCGTCGTGGTACGTCACCTCTCCGGCTTCTGTGTCGATCGACGCATTGACCTGGGGGTAGGTCTTCAGTGCGTCGATCGCGGCCTTGGCGAAGAACGGCAGGAACGACAGCTTGACGCCTTCACGCTGCTCGAAGCTCGATTTCACCCGGTCGCGCAGCCGCGAGATCGCGGTCACGTCGACCTCGACGACGGTGGTGAGCTGTGCAGAGACCTGCAATGACTCGACCATGCGGCTCGCGATGACCTTGCGCAGCCGGCTGAGCTTCTCGGTCTTGCCACGGAGTGCACTGAGCTCGGGGCGAGGCGCGGAAGGCGTAGGTGCGGGTGCACTCGCGGCCGGTGCCGCGGGTGCCGCGGGTGCCTCGGAGGCCCTCGCGGCCTCGTCGGCCTTGGCAGCCGCCTCGAGGACATCCTGCTTGCGGATCCGTCCACCCACGCCGGTGCCGGACAGGCTGGACAGGTCGATGTTGTGCTGGGCCGCCAGCTTGCGGACCAACGGAGTCACGTAGCTGCGGCTGTCGCTCTCGGCGGAGGCGCTCGATCGGACGGCGCGTGTCGGTTCAGGTGTCGGCGCTTCCGCTGCGGGCTCCTTCGCCGTCTCGGGCTCCTTCGCCGTCTCGGGCTCAGGTGCGGACTCCTCGGCGGGTGCGGACTCCTCGGCGGGTGCGGACTCCTCGGCGGGTGCGGACTCCTCGGCCTGCGCGGGCTCCTCGGCTCGGTGGCCGCCCGCGGCCTGGCCGGAGTCTCCGCCGCTGCTGCCGCCGGTGGACGTACCGCTGCCGATGACCGCGAGGACGGCGCCGACCTCGACGGTCTCGTCCTCGGCGGCCTTGATCTCCAGGAGCTTGCCGGCGACCGGTGAGGGGATCTCGGTGTCGACCTTGTCGGTGGAGACCTCGAGCAGGGGTTCGTCGACGGCGACGTCGTCACCGACGGACTTGAGCCATTGCGTGACAGTGCCTTCGGTGACGCTCTCACCGAGCTCGGGCAGCTTGACGTCGACCGCGTCACCTCCGGAGGACGAGGCGTCGGCCTGCGCTGCCGGCGCCTGCTCGGACGGTGCCTCGTCGTGCGCCCCTTCGTCGACGGAGTCGTCGGACGGTGCCTCGTCGGGTTGGTCCTGCTGAGTGGACTCGCCCGCGTGCTCTTCCTGGTCGGACGACTCACCCTGGTCGGAGGAATCATCCTGCTCGTGGGAGTCACCCTCGTGGGAGTCACCCTGGTCGGAGGCGTCGCTCGAACCGTCGGACTGCTCCTGCGAGGTCCCAGCTCCGGCTGACTCGCCGTCGTCACCGATCACCGCGAGCACTGCGCCGACCTCGACGGTCTCGTCCTCGGCGGCCTTGATCTCCAGGAGCTTGCCGGCGACCGGTGAGGGGATCTCGGTGTCGACCTTGTCGGTGGAGACCTCGAGCAGGGGTTCGTCGACGGCGACGTCGTCACCGACGGACTTGAGCCATTGCGTGACAGTGCCCTCGGTGACACTTTCGCCGAGAGCGGGGAGCGTTACGTCTGTCGCCATGTCGGTCGAGGTCCTCTTCGTCGTATCCGATGTCGGTCGTGCATCGCAGGCGTCAGCCTACGGTGTGCTCCTGGGGCCGACCTGCTCTGGAGCGAAGCGTGCCGGCCCTTCAGACACCCTAGTCATCACGTCCGCTCGGCGCGCTGCCCGTCCCCGGTCAGGCGTGCGCGTGCAGCGGCTTGCCGGCGAGCGCCAGATGCGCCTCACCGAGCGCTTCGTTCTGGGTGGGGTGCATGTGGACGAGGGCGGCCACATCGGCGGGGAATGCCTCCCAGTTGTAGATCAGCTGAGCCTCACCGATGAGCTCTCCGACGCGGGCGCCGACCAGGTGGATGCCGACCACCGGGCCGTCCTTCTCGCGGACGAGCTTGACGAACCCCTGCGTCTTGAGGATCTGGCTCTTGCCGTTGCCACCGAGGTCGTAGGTCAACGACTCGACCTGGTCGACGCCGTACCGCTCCTTCGCGGCGTCCTCGGTGAGACCGACCGAAGCGACCTCGGGGTCGGAGTACGTGACGCGCGGGATCCCCGCCTCGTCGATCGGAGCCGGGTTCAGACCCGCGATCTCCTCCGCCACGAAGATCCCGTGCTGGAAGCCACGGTGAGCCAGCTGCATGCCGGGGACGATGTCACCGACGGCGTACACCCCGTCGACGTTGGTGCGCAGCCGCTCGTCGGTGAGGACGAAGCCGCGGTCCATCGCGATGCCCTGCGTCTCGTAACCGAGGTCGGCGGTGTTGGGTCCGCGGCCGACGGCGACCAGGAGCAGGTCGGCGTCATAGGTGTCGCCGGACTCGACGGTGACGCGTACGCCGCCGTCGGTCTTGTCGACCGAGGCGAACGGAGTGGAGGTCTTGAAGGCGATACCGCGCTTGCGGAACGCGCGCTCGATCACCTTGGAGCACGCCGCGTCCTCGCTGGCCACCAGGCGGGGGAGGGCCTCGATGATCGTCACCTCAGCGCCCAGCGAGCGCCAGGCGCTGGCGAACTCGACCCCGATGACGCCGCCACCGAGGACGATCGCGTGGGCCGGCACGGTGTCGAGCTGCAGCGCGTCCCAGCTGCCGAGGACCCGCTCGCCGTCGAGGTCGAGCCCCGGAAGGCTCTTGGTGTAGGAGCCCGACGCCAGCACCACCTGCGTGCCCTCGTAGCGCGTGCCGTTGACGTCGACCGTGTGTGGTGCGACGAGGGTGCCGTGTCCTTCGATCAGGGTGATGTCTCGGCTCTTGACGAGTCCCTGCAGCCCCTTGTAGAGGCGACTGACGACACCGTCCTTGTAGGCGTTCACACCGGACAGGTCGACCCCGTCGAGGGTGGCGGAGATCCCGAACGTGTCGGCGTGGCGCACCGAGTCGGCGACCTCGCCGGCATGGAGCAGCGCCTTGGTCGGGATGCAGCCACGGTGCAGACACGTGCCGCCGAGCTTGTCCTCCTCCACCAGACCGACGCTGAGACCGAGCTCGGAGGCGCGGAGCGCGCAGGCGTAGCCGCCGCTCCCTCCGCCGAGGATGAGGATGTCGAATCGGTTGCCGGCGTCCGCCACGGTCTGCCTCCGAAGCCTGGGTCGAGTCGGATGAGTGCGTCGTACCAGCCGGGTCGCGGCGGTCGACGTGGGTTGCGGCCCATCCTTGCACCACGCCGCAACCGGTCGCCAGCCAGCCTGGATGCGACCGTTCGGGTCGTGTTCACCACGAAATGCCGGGACCGCTTGGACGCGTAGGCGATACTGGACGTGCATCGGGAAGACTGCTCGAGAGGACGCCCACATGGGGATTCTGCGACGCCGGCGCAACAAGCCCGGGACGTTGCGCGCTGCTGAGTCTGCCGACTCCGCATACCTCAAGGAGTGGGTGTCGACCCGCTCGGGTATCGAGGGCTTCATCGAACCCCGGACCGCGGTCACCGACGTGACCATGCTGCTGGTGGCCATCGACGGAGAATGGACGCGCCGCCGCGTGCCCTCGGTCGAGTGGGCGCACCATTTCGCCAACAAGCACGGCATCCCCAGCTATGACGCGGCCGTGGTCGGCTACCCCGACCGGATGCGTGCGTACAACCGCCGTCAGAAGGGCAGCCAAGCCGGCTCGACCGACACCACCCCCTGAGCCCCTCGTTGAACCGTGAGTTGTGGCTCCTTCAACCGTGAGTTGTGGCCGCTTCAACCGTGAGTTGTGGCTGCCCAGTCGCAGCGTGTGGTGCCGATCCGCGCTCGTCGACTCCTGAGCTGACCGCTTCCCTCGTTTGCGGGCGGGAGCTGTCGCCACGCCCTACCGTTCGACCATGGATGATGTCGCCGGATTCACCGCAGCTGTCGTGGGTGGCGAGGTCGTCGGTCACGTCGGGGGGACAGGGCCCGAGGTTCTGCTGCTCCACGGGGGGCCGGTGTCGAACTACATGGAGCCCGTCGCTGAGGAGTTTCGCGACCGCTTCCGAGTCGCCACCTATCAACAACGCGGACTCGAACCCTCGACGCTCGCCGGGCCGTATGACGTGGCGACACATCTGGCCGACGTGGTGGCCGTCCTGGACGAACTGGGTTGGCAACGCCCGATGGTCGTGGGCCATTCCTGGGGCGGCAACCTGCTGCTTCACCTGCTCGCCACGCACGCCGACCGGGTCGTGGGAGCGCTCGTCATCGATTCGCTCGGCGGTGTCGGGGATGGCGGGTACGCCGAGTTCGAGGCAGAGCTGATCACACGAACGGCACCCGAAGAGGTCGCCCGTGGTGCGGCTCTCGACGAGAGAATGATGACGGGCGAGGCCACCGACGACGAGGCAGTCGAGTCACTCCGCATCTTCTGGGCGGCGTACTTCCCGAGCCCGGACCGGGCGGCGCCGTTTCCGGTGTTGCGCGTGAGCCCAACGATGGTCGCTCAGACGCTGTCCTCAGCGATGGCAGAGCTGTCGACGTTGCAGCCACGACTGCGAGGACTCGGGGTGCCCACGGTTTTCATGCACGGGGAGAAGAGCCCCATGCCCGTCTCCGCCTCTACTGACACAGCGGACGTCATCGGAGTCGCCGCTGAGGTGCAGGTCGTACCGGATGCCGGGCACTTCGTCTGGATGGACGCGCCAGGGTGCGTCGGGGCCGCGCTCGATCACTTGGCCGGGCAGCTGACCTGACCTGCGGCGGTCTCCGGCCGGTCCCGCGGCAGCCGCGAATCGGAGCTCAGCCAGTGCGTTCGGCGGCCAGCTGCACCAGGGTGCGTACGGCGGACCCGGTGCCGCCCTTCGGCGTGTAGCCCGTTGGCGCCGCCTCGGTGAAGGCCGGCCCGGCGATGTCGATGTGCGCCCACGTCATCCCGTCGGCGACGAACTCCCGCAGGAACGCCGCGGCATACAGCGCGCCACCCCACTGCTCGGGGTTGTGCTGGCTGAGGTCGGCGATCTTGGTCGTCCGGACCTTGTCCTTCATCTCCTCGGGGATGGGCAACGGCCACATCTGCTCACCGGCGCGAGCCGCGATCCGGGGAAGCTCCTCGCGCAGGTCGTCGTCGTTGCTGAACACACCGGCGACCTGCTGCCCGAGCGCGATGATGCATGCGCCGGTCAAGGTGGCGACGTCGATGAGGAGGTCGGGCTTGTCGCGGTTGGCGGTGGTGATGCCGTCGGCCAGCACGAGACGACCCTCGGCGTCGGTGTTGAGCACCTCGACCGTCTTGCCGCCGTACATCGTCAAGACGTCGCCCGGTCGGATCGCGTGACCTGACGGCATGTTCTCGGCCAGGCAGGCGTACGTCGTCACCCGAACGGGGAGGCCCAGCTCGGCGATCGCGAACGTCGCCGCAACGACTGCCGCTGCTCCGGACATGTCGCACTTCATCGTGGCCATCGCGTTGCTGGGCTTGATCGACAACCCACCGGAGTCGAAGGTGATGCCCTTGCCGACCAGCGCGATGTGCGCGACCGGTTTGGCCGGCTTGTAGGACAGCTTGACCAGACGTGGCCCCCGGACGGAGCCCATGCCCACCCCCATGATGCCGCCGTAGCCCTTGGCCGCGAGCGCCTTCTCGTCGGTGATGTTGACCGTGACCTTCGTGCCCTTGCTCTCCTGCTTGACCACGTCGGCGAACGACTCGGGGTAGAGGTCGTTGGGGGGCAGGTTGACGAGCTCACGGGCGAAGTTGACCGCGGCTGCCACTGCCGAGGCATCCGAGAGGGCAGCGCGGGCGGTCCGCGATCGGGCGTTCTCGGTCACGATGACGAACTCGCCAACGGGCTGGTGCTTCTTCGTGAGGTAACGGTCGAAGCAGTAGTTGCCGAGCAGCGCGCCTTCGGCGACAGCCCGCACCTGCTCGTCGGTCGAGGCCGGTAGGGCGAGCACGACGCTCTGCTTACCCGCCATCGCCCGGGCCGCCGCGCCGGCGCCCTGACGAAGCATTTCGAGGTCGGGATCGCCGTCGGGGACAGGTCCGAGGCCGACGGTGACGAGCAACGGTGCCTTGAGGTTGCCGGCCGACGGAAACTTGCAGGTCTCACCGACCCGGGGCGAGACACCGAGGTGGCCCAGCGTGTCGATGAAGCCCTTGCCGAACGCTGCCGCGACGTCGTCGGCACCCGAGGCGAGAGTGAGAGTGTCCGGAGAGTCGGGTGTCCCGTGCACCCCGATGACCACCACGTCTGCCTTGATCGACCGGGGGCGGCCGCTGCGGAGGCTGGCGTTGCTTCGTGCCTTGTCGACGATCACGTGTACGGGTTCCCCTCGTCCTGCCAGGTCGGTGGTCGCCCGCGACTCTACCGCCTGCGATAGGTTCGCAAGCTATGGCCGAGCAGACCGACTCCCACGCCGACGCCCACAACGACGAACCCCTCACCTCACCGTTGCACGCACGTCACACTGCGCTAGGTGCGAAGTTCTCCGACTTCGCCGGCTGGCTGATGCCGTTGGAGTACACCGGAGCGGTCAAGGAGCACAACGCGGTCCGGTCGAGCGTCGGTGTCTTCGACGTGAGCCATCTGGGCAAGGCGGTGGTGCGCGGGCCGGGCGCCGCGGCGTACGTCAACGCGTGCCTGACCAACGACCTGGGCCGGATCGGACCGGGTCGAGCGCAGTACACCCTGTGCTGCGACGACGACGACGGCGGCGTCGTCGACGACCTGATCGCGTACCTGCGCAGTGACGACGAGGTCTTCCTCATCCCGAATGCCGCGAACACGACGGAGGTCGTACGGCGGTTGGCCGCCACGGCCCCCGACGGCGTGGTCGTTGACAACCTGCACCGTGACTACGCGATCCTCGCCGTGCAGGGACGGGCCGCCGACCAGGTCGTGGAGGCGATCGGCTTCCCGACCGGCCACGAGTACATGTCGTTCGTCGAGGTCGACCACGAAGGGACGCCGGTCATCGTGTGCCGGACCGGCTACACGGGCGAACGTGGCTACGAGTTGGTGATCCCGAACGCAGCGGCCGTGTCGATCTGGGACGCCATGTTCGCGGCGGGTGAGGGAATGGGCATCGTGCCGGCCGGGCTCGGCGCGCGTGACACGCTGCGGACCGAGATGGGTTACCCGCTGCACGGGCAGGACATCTCGCCGACGATCACGCCGGTCCAGGCACGGCTCGGCTGGGCCGTCGGGTGGAAGAAGGAGTCGTTCTGGGGGCAGACGGCGCTGCGCGCAGAACGCGCTGCGGGACCGACCCGCTTGCTACGGGGTCTCGTGGCGAGCGGGCGTGGCATCCCGCGCCCCCACATGACGGTGCGGCAGGTCTTGTCCGAAGGTCACCCGACGGGTTCGGACGGTGCGGACCAGGCCGCTGAGGTTGGCGCTGGCGGGTCAGCGGACGGCGGTGACCGTGCGGTTGGCACAACCGGCGGAGACGTCGGCGAGCCGGTCGGTGAGATCACGTCGGGGACGTTCTCGCCGACCCGCAAGGCGGGGGTCGCGCTGGCGTTGCTCGACGCCTCGGTGAGTGACGGCGAGGAGGTCAGTGTCGACGTCCGCGGTCGTGACGAACGCTTCGTCGTCACCAAGCCCCCCTTCGTCACCCCCTCCACCTGAGCTTCGTGCCCTGCCTGGCCGTCCGCGTTTGCCTAGTTCACAAGCCAGCTGGCTTGTGAACTAGGCAAACGCGGGTTGGGCACCCTGTGTTTGCCTCGCGCACCTGCCCTCCCGATCCAGACGGCGGTATGCCGACTCCATCCGGCCATGCGTTACGCAATGAGGTCGGGCGGACGGTCCGGCCGCCGGCCGTGCTCGATCCGGCGCAGCGTCCGGTGCCTGGTCAGTTCCCGGCGATCGGTGGGGCCGGGCGACTACGCTCCGCTGCATGAACGGTGCGCGGTCGTGACGAAGGTTGCGGGGATCGACTCGTCGACCCAGTCGACGAAGGTGCTCGTGTGCGATGCGGACTCCGGCGACGTCCTCGCCGAGGGGCGGCACCCCCATCCGGACGGAACCGAGGTCGATCCCGAGGCCTGGCGGGACGCCCTCCAGCGAGCCGGTGACGGACTGCTCGACGACGTCGCCGCGATCTCGGTGGCGGGTCAGCAGCACGGGATGGTGCTGCTCGACAAGCGTGGGGACGTCATACGCCCGGCGCTGCTGTGGAACGACAACCGGTCTGCGCAGGCGGCGACAGACCTCGTCGCCGAAACTGATGGGCCGGAGTTCTGGGCGGGCGCCGTCGGCTCGGTGCCGGTCGCCAGCTTCACGGTGACGAAGCTGCGCTGGGTTCGTGACCACGAGCCCGAGATCGCCGCCGCCGCGCACGCCTGCGTACTGCCGCACGACTGGTTGACCGCTCGGTTGGGTGGCTCGAGTACGACGGTCACGACTGACCGAGGTGACGCCTCGGGAACCGGCTACTGGTCGCCTCAGACGGGGGAGTATCGACACGACATCGTCGAGCGCGCCCTCGGTCGGTCGCTCGTCCTGCCGGACGTCATGGGACCCACCGCCCAGGTCGGCAAGACCTCCGTAGGGGCGCTCCTCGCCGCGGGCACCGGCGACAACATGGCGGCCGCCTTGGGGCTCATGCTCGAGCCCGGCGACGTCGTGGTCTCGCTGGGGACGAGCGGCACGGTCTTCGTCACCTCCGGTCAGCCGACGACCGACGCGTCGGGGTTCGTGGCCGGTTTCGCCGACGCCACCGGCGCATACCTGCCGCTGGTCTGCACGCTCAACGCTGCCCGAGTGCTGACGTCGACGGCTCAGCTGCTCGGCGTCGACCACGCGGCCTTCGACGAGCTCGCTCTGTCCGCGCCTCCAGGTGCAGACGGCCTCACCCTGCTGCCGTACCTCGACGGCGAGCGGACGCCGGCCCTACCGGATGCCACCGGAAGCCTGCTCGGACTGACGCGGTCGTCGCTCACGCCGGCCAACCTGGCACGGGCGGCGGTGGAGGGGATGCTCTGCGGGCTCGCCGACGGCCTCGACGCACTGGTGGCGCAAGGCATCGACGCGCGCCGGGTGCTGCTCATCGGCGGTGGTGCAGCCTCGCAGGCGGTTCGGGCGTTCGCACCGTCCATCTTCGGCTGCCCTGTCGCCGTACCCAGGCCCGGTGAGTATGTCGCTCGAGGCGCCGCCCGGCAGGCGGCCTGGTCGCTTGTGGGAGGCGATGCGCCGCCGCCGTGGGGTCTCGGACTCGAGCAGGAGCTGGACCACGACGGCGACGCCGACGAGGTGCGGGCTCGCTACTCCGCCGCGCGTCATACCGTCCACCCGCGATCATGACGACCCGACAGTGAGGAGCACACCGTGAACCCCGGCCCATCCCTGGGCGTTGGCCTGGTGGGGTACGCCTTCATGGGCGCGGCCCACTCCCTCGCGTGGCGGACGGCACGCAGCGTGTTCGAGCTCCCGCTGCAACCGGAGATGCGGGCCCTGTGCGGCCGGGACGCCGACAAGGTGGCCGCTGCCGCCGCCCGGCTGGGTTGGTCCTCGATCGAGCAGGAGTGGACGGCGCTGATCACCCGCGACGACATCGACCTGGTCGACATCTGCACACCCGGAGACAGCCATGCCGAGATCGCGGTTGCGGCGTTGGCCGCGGGCAAGCACGTGCTGTGTGAGAAGCCGCTGGCCAACTCGGTCGACGAGGCGGAGCGGATGGCGGACGCCGCCGACCAGGCCGCGGCGCGGGGCATCCGGTCGATGGTGGGGTTCAGCTACCGGCGAGTCCCGGCCATCGCGCTGGCACGGCAGCTCGTCAGCGACGGGCGGGTCGGTGAGATCCGGCACGTCCGGGCGCAGTACCTGCAGGACTGGATCGTCGATCCGGAGTTCCCGCTGGTCTGGCGGTTGCGGCGCGAGCAGGCGGGCTCCGGCGCGCTGGGGGACATCGGCGCGCACATCGTCGACCTGACCCAGTACATCACCGGTCAACAGATCACCAGTGTCACCGCCATGCTCGAGACTTTCGTGCCGGAGCGACCCCTGCCTGTGGATTCGAGCGGCCCGGCGGGATCGGCGGCCGGCGAGCGCGGGCCGGTGACCGTCGACGACGCGGCGTTGTGGCTGGCGCGGTTCGGGGGCGGGGCGGTCGGGTCGTTCGAGGCGACCCGCTTCGCCACGGGGCGCCGGAACGTCATCCGGATCGAGATCAACGGAAGTCGTGGCACGATCGCCTTCGACTTCCAGCAGATGAACGAGCTGCAGCTGTACGACGACACCGACGACGCGCCGACCGCCGGGTTCCGCACCATCCTGGTCACCGAGCCCGAGCACCCCTACTTGAGTGCGTGGTGGCCGCCCGGACATCTGCTGGGGTACGAGCACGCGTTCACCCACCAGGCGGCCGATCTCGTCGACGCGATCGCTAACGGAGTGAACCCGCTGCCATCGTTCCGGGACGGCCTGCAGGTCCAGCGGGTGCTGCAAGCCATCGAGGACAGCGCCCGGGACAAGACCTGGACCGGCGTGAAGGGATAAGTCGCGGACGGCGGCCCGCTACGTCCTGGGCGGGGATCGGTGCGGGTCAGGTCAGCCTTCGAGGAACGAGAACCTGACGTCGCGGTCGTGGTTGTCGATGTTGAGGTCGACGAGGCAGATGCTCTGCCAGGTGCCCAGGGCCAGCTGTCCGTCGAGGACCGGGACGGTGGCGTAGGGCGGAACGAGCGCAGGCATCACGTGGGAGCGGCCGTGGCCGGCGCTGCCGTGCCGGTGGCGCCATCGGTCGTCGGCCGGCAGCAGGTCGTCCAGGGCCGCGAGCAGGTCGTCGTCGCTGCCGGCGCCGGTCTCGAGGATGGCCAGGCCCGCAGTCGCGTGCGGCACGAAGACGTGCAGCAGGCCGTCACCCTGGCGGCGTACGAACTCCGCACAGTCGGAGGTCAGGTCGAGCACGGCATCGTGGCCGCCGGTGCGGTAGGAACGGGTCTCGGACTGCATCGCGTCATCCTCTCAAGTCGGCCCGCCACGGTGGGTCCGCCCTCGGCCGGGCGCCATCCGCCCTACGCGTCGGAGGGTGGGAAAGGCAGATACCCAGTACCCAAGGCGCGTTTGCCTAGTTCACAAGCCAGCTGGCTTGTGAACTAGGCAAACGCGGAGGGCCACGCGATCAGCGGGGGCAGGGTCAGGTCAAGTCAGGGTCAGGGGGTGAAGTGGGCACGGCGGGCGGTACGCCGCAGGGCGCCGAGCACCGGCCGTCCCGCGAGGAGCACCGCGGTCGCCGTCAGGATCCCGCGGGGCACGTCCCAGCCGAGCGAGGTGGTGGCCCAGAAGACCCCGTAGCGATGCAGGTTGTCCGCCAGCGGGGCGCCGGCGATGTACGTGACCTCGGGCGAGTACGCCGCGAACGGCCAGAACCACAGGTTGAGCAGCATGCCGTAGAACAGCCCGGCCACCACGCCGTACGCCGCCAACATCACCACCTCTGCCCGGCCGCGCAGCTGGGGGAGCATCCCCGACGCGAGCCCGACCCAGCCGGCCGCGAACATCTGGAATGGCAGCCAGGGCCCCACGCCTCCGGTGATGAGGGCGCCGGCGAACAGCGTGAGCGCCCCCAGCACGAAGCCGAATCCGCGACCGAAGACCCGTCCACCCAGCAGGATCACGATGAAGCTCGGCTCCAGGCCCGCCGCTCCCGGACCCAGCGCCCGCAGCGCTGCCCCGATGGCCGCCAGCATGCCGAGCATGGCCACCGCCTTGGCGTCGATACCACCGGACGACAGATCGGCCAGCACGACCGCGGCGAGCATCGGCAACAAGATCACGAAGAACCACGGGGCGTCTCCGCTGTGCGAATTGTCCAGCGCAGCGCCCGGCTGGACCACGAACGGCCAGGCGTAGGCCACCAGGCCGACGAGCGAGACGACTCCGAGCACCACGACCGACCGCAACGGCAGCCGGATCAGCGGGACCGGCCCGGCCGCCGCCGGCCGCGCCGCCGCCTGTGTGGTGGTCATGACGGCACAGCCATCGCCAGCCCGTTCGCCACGTCCGACACCGTGAGCCACGGCTGCGGTGCCAGGACCTTCGCCACCTGCGGGGCGAACGCAGGAGACGCCACGACCACCTCCGGGGTGGGGCCGTCCGCCACGATCTCACCCTCGGCCATCACCAGGACCCGGGTGGCCACCTCCGCGACGAGCTCGACGTCGTGCGTGGCGAGCAGCACGGCACGGCCGTCGGCGACGAGCTTGCGCAGGATCGTCATCAACCGCCGTTTCGCGCCGTAGTCGAGGCCGCGCGTGGGCTCGTCGAGCAACAGCAGCGGGGGAGCGGCGGTGAGGACCACGCACAGCGCCAGGATCAGCCGCTGCCCTTCGGACAGGTCGGTGGGGTGGCGATCCGGCGAGACGTCTGGTGCGAGCTCGTCCAGCAGGCGCCGCGCGGTGCCGGGCTCGGCGCCGGCGTCGTGGTCAGCGGTCGCGCACTCGTCGGCCACCGACTCGGCGTACAGGATGTCGCTCGGGTTCTGCGGAACGAGCCCGACGGCGCCGATGAGCCTGGACGGCTTGGCCTGGCGTGGATCGAGCCCGCCCACCGACAACCCACCACTGGCTTTTGCGAGCCCGACCAAGGCCCTCAGCAGGGTCGACTTTCCCGCACCGTTGCGCCCCATCAGGGCGATGATCTCGTGCGCGCTCGCGGTCGTCGACACGTCGCGCACCGCATTCGTCGGTCCGTAGGACACGAGCAGGTGGGACGTGGCCGCGAGAACAGCGCCGGTGTCGACGCCGGAGTGGTCCGGGACGGGTACGTCGTCGAGGGCCGTGCGCATCGCGGCAGCCTCACGGCGAGCATCGCGCACCGACAGCGGGAGCGGGCTCCATCCGCCGAGCCGGCCGAGCTCGACAACCGGTGGTGCCACCGGTGAGTGACGCATCACCTCGGCGGGAGGCCCGACCACGACCCGTGCACCGTCCCCAGGCACCAGCAGCACCTGGTCGGCGTACTGGATGACGCGTTCGAGCCGGTGCTCGGCAAGCACGACCGTGAGCCCGAGGTCGTGGACGAGCCGCTGCAGCGCCGACAGCACCTCCTCGGCCGCCTGCGGGTCGAGGGCGCTCGTCGGTTCGTCGAGGACGAGGACGCGGGGGTGGGTGGTGAGCACCGAACCGATGGCGACCCGCTGCTGCTGCCCGCCGCTGAGGGTCGAGAGGGGGCGATGACGAACCTCGGCGAGCCCGAGCAGGTCGAGGGTCTCCTCGACGCGCTTGCGCATGGTTCCTGGCGCGATGCTGAGCGACTCCATGCCGTAGGCGAGCTCGTCCTCGACCGACTCGGTCACGAACCCGGCCAGCGGATCCTGCCCCACGTAGCCCACGACGTCGACGAGATCTCGGGGGCGGTGGTCACGCGTCGACCGCCCGTCGACTGACACCGTTCCCTTCAGCGTGCCGCCGGTGAAGTGGGGCACCAGGCCGTTCATCGCCTTGAGCAAAGTCGACTTGCCCGACCCGGTCGGCCCGACCACCAGGCACAGCTCACCTTCCGGGATCTCGAACGACACGTCCTCGAGCGTGGGGCGGACTGCACCGTCGTACGTCACGCTCACGGCATCGAAACGGATCACAGCGACACCTCCACACGCTCGGCGGGGGCCGGTTCGGGAGGCGCTGCCATACGGTCGGGCGGAGGTGGCGCGAGGAAGGCCGGTAGCACCGCGACGAGAACCCCGAGCACTGCCAGCAGCGGCACCTGGGGCAGGTCCATCGGGTAGGGCGGGATCGCGGCTGCCGGATCGCGCTGCGCGACCACGAACAGCGCCGCCGCACAAGCGATACCGGACGCCGCCACCATCCACTCCGGAGCGGCCCAGGGATCAGGGCGATAGCGCGTCCGGCGGGTTCGTCGCCCCCCGACGACAAGCCCGCCGGACGCCAGCACAGCCCCGAGGGCCAGCATCGGCAGCCCCAACCAGGTCGAGGCACTCGCGTCGAGCAGTCCGTACAGGCCGACGCAGACACCGAGCACACCGGCGAA
Organism: uncultured Actinomycetota bacterium; assembly: GCA_963750495.1. Classification (GTDB taxonomy): domain Bacteria; phylum Actinomycetota; class Actinomycetes; order Propionibacteriales; family Nocardioidaceae; genus JANLYC01. The sequence continues at coordinate 430,550 of CAVVQV010000004.1, read as the reverse complement.
GACGAGCACCGCCGTGACACGCCGGGTCCGAGCGGCCACGTCGGTCGTACGGCCGTAGCCACGGCTGTCCATCGCCGCGGCGAGCTCGACCGACCTGCCCAGGGCTCCCTCGAGAACCGGCATGGCCGTTCGTCGCAGCGCGGTCAGGCCGCGGCCGTCGTACCCGCGCAGCCGCTGCGCGCCGCGGACGCGCACCGCGTCGGCCACCAGCTGGGGAGCGAACGTGAGCGCCACGACAGCAGCGACCCCGACCTCGTACAACGCACCGGGCACGGACCGCAGCAGCCGCTGCGCGCTCGCCAGCGCGTTGGCCGCCCCGACGCAGCAGATGATCGTGGCCAGCTGCAAGCCCTGCTCGAACGCCGTGATCACCGCCTCCCACGTGATGAGCCCCCCGAGCTTGAGCCCGGCAGCCCAGTCCGGCAACGGGATCTCGGGCAGCTGGACGAGCACGTGGATCCCTTGCGACTCGCTGGAGAGCACCGCCTGCAGCACGATCCGGACCACGATGATGAGCAGTCCCAGGCGCAGGAACGCGCCGTAGGCGTACGCCCAGGGAGCCCGCGATCGTCGCGCCACCACCACGTAGCCGGCCACCGCGAGCACCAGCAGGCAGATCACCGGGTTCGTGGTCCGGCTGACCGCAGCCGCCAGGCCGATCGCCCACAGCCACCAGGCACCCGGGTGGAGCGGCCGGGCGAAGGTGGGGGAGTGGACGGGACGCACGTGGTCAACCTGTCAGCGCGGAGGTCAGGACCGTCGCCGGCGCACGACCAGCGCGCCGACGGTCAGGATGGCCACGATGGCGATCGTCAGGATGATCGGCCACGCCGCACCGGACCCGCTGTCGGACTCGCTGTCGGACTGGCTGCTCGTCGCGTCCGACGGATTGGTGGACGTGTCGCTGGCCGAGCCGGTCGCCTGGGTCGGAAGGACCAGCTCGACAGGCTGGTCGGGCGGGGGGTTCTTGGCGTTCTTGAAGGTGTCGCCGCAGCCACTCGACGGGTAGTTGTCGATCGCGCACAGGAAACCGCCGCCGGACGTCCGCACCGGCGTCGCGGCCTGAAGCGCCTGCTGGACAGTGGCGGAGCCCTTGGCGTTCAGGCAGATCCCCCGGGGCTCGGGTGGTTGCTGACCGCTCGGCGCGTCCGTGGATGTTCCGTAGTCGATGACGTAGGCGATCCGCACTCCTGACCCGGTGGTCGGCTCACTGCCACAGATGGCGGCGAAGTCACCGCCGGCGCGAGGCTCGCGCGCGGACGTGGTGCCTACGTTGAGAGCCCAGCGGAAACCGTAGACGTCTCCGTCCTCCGGGTCGATCTTCTTGTCGTTGGCGCCGACCGGGGCCAGCTGCCAATTCGAGGCCGAAGCGTCCCACGTGAAGTAGGCCCAATAGGTGTAGCCGTCGCTCGCGGCAAGGGATGCACTCTGCGAGGCGGGGGCGAGGTGAGCGCTGGTAGCGGCCGTCGACGCAGTCCCGGCGTACGACGGCGTGAGTCCTGCGAGTCCCGCGAGCGCGGCGACCATGGCGAGGACCAGCGTGAGGAAGGTGGCGGCGATGCGTCTCGAGGGGGTCATCGGGACCCTTTCAGACAGGGTCTGAAGAACTGTCCGGATCGGTCGGCGAAGGCACGGCCAACTGTCCGGCCCCGTCCCGCAGACCTCGACGGATGTGTGGAGCCGTGCCCGACGCAGGTCTCCCGGCTGGCGGCCTCGATGAGGACGCTTCACGGTTGCGGGTCAGCGCCGGAGTTGCACCGGCTTCCCCTGCGGAGCGAGCTGTACAGACGGTCCCACGTCGTGCCGGTCGGAGTCAAAGGAGACAGCCGGTGACGGGCCTGACGGGTGAAAGGGGCTCCGTCGCGGCACTAGGCTCGCGTCACGGCCGGCGACGAAGGGACGGATCACCATGGGTTGGACGTGGCGCATCGAGGACAGTGCAGGCGCTCCTGCGGCGGTGCACTTCGAGATTCCCGATTTCTCGTCGCAGAGTGATGCCGAGTCATGGCTGGGGGAAGTGTGGCGCGAGCTCGCCGATGCAGGGGCCGCGCAGGCGACGCTCCTCGAGGACGACCGGGTCGTCTATGGACCCATGTCGCTGTCCGCGGAGTAACCGACGATCCGAGTGCTGCGTGGGCGGAGGTGCGCAGCACTCGGATCCTTGGGCGGCCGAAGGTCAGCCGCGGGACTCGGGGGAGCGGGTGAGGGCCGGGTCGCGCTCGACGTCCGGTGCCAGGACGTTGTCGATCGCCGTGAGGACGTCGGCGTCGAGCTTCTGGCCGGAGGCCTTGACGTTCTCGGTCACCTGCTCGGGTCGGGAGGCCCCGATGATTGCCGACGACACGGCCGGGTTGGCGAGCACCCAGGCGATCGCGAGCTGTGCCAGCGAGAGCCCGAGGTCGTCGGCGATGGGCCGCAGCTTCTGTACACGCTCGAGCATCGCGTCGCTCATCCGCTTGCGCAGGAAGCTGCCGGCCTCTTCGTGCGCTGCCCGCGATCCTTCCGGTGGCTGCGCACCCGGCAGGTACTTGCCCGTGAGGATGCCCTGCGCGATCGGCGACCAGACGATCTGACCGATGCCGAGCTCCTGGCTGGTCGGGATGACGTCGGCCTCGATCACCCGCCAGAGCATGTTGTACTGCGGTTGGTTGGACACGAACGGGATGCGGAGCTCACGTGCCAGCGCATGTCCGGCGCGCAGCTGGTCAGCGGTCCACTCCGATGCGCCGATGTACAGCGCCTTTCCGGCTCGGACAACGTCGGCGAAGGCTTCCATGGTCTCTTCGAGCGGGGTGTCGACGTCGTACCGGTGCGCCTGATACAGATCGACGTAGTCGGTCTGGAGCCGTGTGAGGCTGCCGTCGATTCCCTCGTGGATGTGCTTGCGCGAAAGTCCCGCGTCGTTAGGTCCGCCAGGCCCGGTGGGCCAGAAGACCTTGGTGAAGATCTCGACCGACTCGCGCCGCTGGCCGTCCAGGGCCCGGCCGAGCACCGACTCAGCCTTCGTGTTGGCGTACACGTCGGCGGTGTCGAACGTGGTGATGCCTTCGTCGAGGGCCCGCCGGACGCAGGCGTGTGCCTGTTCCTCCTCGACCTGTGAGCCGTGCGTCAACCAGTTGCCGTAGCTGATCTCACTGACCTTGAGCCCTGACGTACCGAGATGTCTGAAGTCCATCTCTCGACCCTACGTCGCACCGTGGACCGACGCTGACGGGGTCCATCGGGGGAGGAAGCTAGATCTTGTCGCCGACCTTGACGCGCGGCTTGGGCAGCCGCAGCCGGCGCATCTGCCAGGCCCGGAGCAGCGCGTACATGGTGAGGCCCTTGGTGCTCGCGTCGCTGAAGCGCGCGGCGACGGCCTTCTTGACGCCTCGGCTGATGCGGACCGAGTCGAGCACCATGAGCAGGATGACCGTCAGGAAGAGGCTCGACGAAAGGCTGGCCGCCCACGGCGCGCGTACGTAGACCAGGGCGAAGACGACGAAGAAGAAGACGAGCAGGAATTGGCCGATCGTGAACCGGGAGTCGATCCAGTCGCGCACGAAACCTCGCACCTCGCCGCGGTCGCGCGCCGGCAGGTAGGCGTCGGACCCGCCTCCGGCCAGGGCCTCGCGTTGCTTCTCGCGGGCCGCCTTGGTGCGCTCCCGGCGGAGCGCGGCGGCTTCCTTGCGGTTGCGCGGCGGCGCGTTGCGCTTCTTGCGGGCCGCCTCGGCTTCCTTGCGGGTGGGCGTCGGGCGACCCTTCCCGCCGATTTTGTCCGTCGCGACGGACTCCTCGGTCGACACGTCTTTCGCCGTACGCCTGCCAAACACCGAAACTATGCCTACCCATCGACCGAGGGCTGCCGGTCTCGCCGTATCGGGCACGGTCGGACGCGGCGTCCCGTTTGACCGCAGCCTACCTGCTGGCGCTGACGTGTCCTTTCCTGACCCGTAGGCTGGCGGGGTACGGCGAACCGCCGTGCGACGGTGCTGGGAGGCCACCTCCCGTGCACCCGAGGACACGAGGGGCAACCGAAGGGGCAGGCGCGTGCGATGAGCGGCATCATGCAGCGGATCTCATTGATCTTCCGATCCAAGGCCAACAAGGCTCTCGACCGTGCGGAGGACCCGCGCGAGACGCTCGACTACAGCTACGTCAAGCAGCAGGAGCTGTTGCAGAAGGTCCGCCGTGGGCTGGCCGACGTCGCCACCAGTCGCAAGCGGCTCGAGCTGCAGATCCAGCAGCTCGACCAGCAGTCCACGAAGCTGCAGGGTCAGGCCCAGCAGGCGCTGGCGCAGGGGCGCGAGGACCTGGCCCGGGAGGCGCTGACGCGGCGCTCCGGGCTGCAGCAGCAGATCGCCGACCTGCAGACGCAGCACACCAACCTGCAGGCGGAGGAGGCCAAGCTGACCACGGCCTCCCAGCGGCTGCAGGCGAAGATCGAGTCGTTCCGCACCCGCAAGGAGACCCTCAAGGCGACCTACACGGCCGCCGAGGCGCAGTCCAAGATCAACGAGGCGTTCTCCGGCATCTCCGAGGAGATGGGCGATGTCGGTATGGCGATCGAGCGCGCCGAGGACAAGACGGCGCAGATGCAGGCGCGAGCCGGAGCCGTCGACGAGCTGATCGCCTCCGGGGCGCTCGAGGATCACGTGTCCGGCGGTAAGGACGACATCACCCGTGAGCTCGAGCAGATGTCTGCCACCGGCGACGTCGAGGCACAGCTCGCTGCCATGAAGGGCCAGCTGGCCGGTTCGCAGGCTCCGGCCCAGATCGAGGCACCGAACGCGGAGGAGGAGAAGGCATGATCATCAGGATCCTGAGCGAAGGTCAGTTCGACGTACCGGACGACAGCGTCGACGCGCTCAACGAGCTCGACGACAAGCTCGAGTCGGCGATCCAGGCCGAGGACGAGCCGAGCTTCGCGGCCGCGCTCGGCGCGCTGCTCGACCGGGTCCGTGATCTCGGCGCCCCGGTGGCGCTGGACGCGCTGATCCCGTCCGACCTGGTGCTCCCGCATGACTCGGCCACGCTCGGCGAGGTCAGGGACCTGCTGGCCGACGATGGCCTCATCCCCGGCTGAGCCCCGCGCTGTTCACAGCCAATTCTTGCCCTTTCACCCTCGAACGGCAGGAATCTTTGGCGGCGTCCGGACGTCGTACTAGATGACGACGTGAGGTCGTCTCCGTCGCATACGCAGAAGTCCAGAAGGCGAGGCATCACCCGACATGGCCAGCACACGATTCCGCAGTGACGCCGGGCTCACGGCCCGGATGAGTCTCGTCATGCTGCTGCTCGGTGGTCTGTACGTCACCGTGATGGTGGCTCTCATCGCCGCAGGTGCAGGTCTGGTGACCGTGATCGTCCTCGGGAGCGCGCTCGGACTCGGTCAGTGGTACTTCTCCGACAAGCTCGCGATGAAGGCGATGCGGGCCCGCGAGGTATCACCGGAGCAGGCCCCGGAGCTGCACGGGATGATCGAACGGCTCTGCGCAATGGCCGACATGCCCAAGCCGCGCGTCGCCATCGCCGACATCGACGTGCCCAATGCGTTCGCGACCGGGCGCAGCCCCAACCACTCCGTCGTCTGCGTGACCACCGGCATCCTGCACCGGCTCGACCGTGATGAGCTCGAGGGAGTGCTCTCGCACGAGCTGTCCCACGTCGCGCACCGTGACGTGCTCGTGATGACGATCGCCGGCTTCCTCGGTGTCGCGGCCGGCCTCGTCATGCGGTGGGGGTTCTTCTTCGGCGGTGGTCGACGCGACAACAACAGTGCGGTTCCGTTCATCGTGATCTGGCTGGGCAGCATGGTCGTGTACTTCATCTCGTTCCTGCTCACCCGGGTGCTCAGCCGCTATCGCGAGCTGTCGGCCGACCGCGCCGGGGCCTACCTGACCGGCAAGCCGTCGGCGCTGGCCTCCGCGCTGACGAAGATCTCCGGTGACATGGCCCGCATCCCGACCCGCGACCTGCGCGCGACGCAGGCGTTCAACGCGTTCATGTTCGCGCCGGCCCTCAACAAGGAGTCGATCAGCGGCCTGTTCTCCACGCACCCGCCGTTGGAGCAACGGCTCGCGCAGCTGTCGCAGATCTCCGCAGACCTGTCCAGGCCGACGAGCTGAGTGTGAAGCTGTTCCGTAACGTCTTCGGACGCAGCGAACCCCCGGCAGCCAACCTCGACAACCTGTTCGCGGTTCCGTCGGCGGCGATCACGCTCGAGGCGGCGACCGGGTTCAAGCCGACGGGCGTCGCCTCGGTCTGCTACCGGCAGGCCGAGGGTGGGGCGTTCGCCACCGCGCAGTCCGACGTCCAGGAGCTGCTCGACGCCGACGCCGGCCCCAAGGTCGAGCGAACGACCGACGAGTTCGGCTACACGTGGCTGGTCTGCCGCGCAGATCCCACGGCTGTCTCCGACCTGATCACCGACGTACATGCGGTGAACTCGGCGCTGGAGAACGCCGGCTTCGGCCCGTCGCTGCTGTGCTCGCTGGTGACGTTCGCCGGTCCGGACGACCGCCGGTTCGCGCTGGTCTACCTCTACAAGCAGGGCACGTTCTACCCGTTCGCCCCGGTCGGTGCGCAGCAGCGCGACAACTCGCTGGAGCTGCAGATGCGCGGCGTTCTCGACGGTGACATGCCGATCGAGCCGGACCTGTCCCGGTGGATGGCACTCTTCAACGCCCCCGGCCTCTGACCCCCACCCCACCCCACCCCACCCCCTTTTCCTGCCCTCCGTCCCTGCCTCTCTGGCCCTCCGCGTTTGCCTAGTTCACAAGCCAGGTGGCTTGTTCACAAGGCAAACGCGCCTTGGGAACAGCGCGTCTGCCTCGGGGGCTAGGTCCAGGTCGCCGGCTCCACCCGATGACGCGAGTACTCCGCCCGGGTGATCCGGTAGAAGACGTGCTCGGCGATCGGGCTGTCCGGGTCGAGTGCCGGATGCAGCGTGGTCGCCACCTGCCGAAGGCCCAACCGCTCCATCACCGCCCGGGAGGCTGCGTTGATCGTGGCCGTCAGGGACCAGACCTCGTCGTACGCCGCCAGGTCGAACGCCACCGCCAGCGCGGCGCGTCCGGCCTCCGTCGCATAGCCGTACCCCCACGCCGACCGGGCCAGCCGCCAGCCCACCTCGATACCTCCCGAGCCCGGGACTCCGGGCGGCATCGGGTTCAGGCCGGTGAACCCGACGAACGATCCCGTCTCGACGGGCTCGAGTGCCCACAGCCCGTACCCGAGCTCCGCCATGCGCGCTTCGATCCGGTCAGCGAAGCCGTCACTCTCGGCCCGGGTCTGGGGTCCCGGGAAGTAGCGCATCACCTCGGGGTCGGCGTTCAATGCCGCAAAGGCGTCCCGGTCCGACGCCCGCCACGCCCGCATGACGAGTCGCTCAGTCGTCGGTTCGACCAGGCGCGTCAGGCGCGGCAGATGCGAGAGGTCCACGAGCAGTCCCAGCAGCCTTCAGCAGTCCCCAACAGTCCCCAACAGACTCAGTCCTTGGCTGAGGTGGCCGACGGCAGCGCGAGCATCCGGTCCAGCGCGACCTTGGCCCAGCTCCCGGTCTCAGGATCGACCTCGATCACGTTGACGACGTTGCCGGCCTGCAGGTTCTCCAGCGTCCAGACGAGGTGCGGCAGGTCGATCCGGTTCATGGTCGAGCAGAAGCAAATGGTCTTGTCGAGGAACATCACGCGCTTGTCCGGATGCGCGTTGGCCAACCGCTGCACCAGGTTGAGCTCGGTGCCGATCGCCCACGCAGAGCCCGGCTCAGCCGCCTCGAGCGTCTGGATGATGAACTCGGTGGATCCGACCAGGTCGGCCTTCGTGACGACCTCGTGCGTGCACTCCGGATGGACGAGCACGTTCACGTCGGGGACGGCTCGGCGTACGTCGTCGACACTCGCCGCGCTGAACCGGCCGTGCACCGAGCAGTGGCCGCGCCACAGGATCATCCGGGCGTCTCGCAGCTCCTCCGCGGTCAACCCACCCATCGGCCGACGCGGGTCATAGACGACGCAGTCCTCGAGCGAGAGCCCCAGCTCCAGGACGGCGGTGTTGCGCCCGAGGTGCTGGTCGGGCAGGAACAGCACTTTCTCGCCCTGATCGTACGCCCACGTCAGGGCCGTCTTGGCGTTCGACGACGTACACACGGCACCGCCGTTGCGACCGCAGAAGGCCTTGATGTCGGCTGAGGAGTTCATGTACGTGACCGGGACCGTGACGTCGGCGACGCCCGCATCGGTCAGCGCGTCCCAGGCGTCCTCGACCTGGGCCAGTCGGGCCATGTCCGCCATGGAGCACCCGGCCGCAAGGTCCGGAAGGATCACCCGCTGCTCCGGTCCGGTCAGGATGTCGGCCGACTCGGCCATGAAGTGCACACCGCAGAACACGATGTACTCGGCCGCAGGCCGGGCGGCGGCGTCCCGGGCCAGCTTGAAGGAGTCTCCTGTCACGTCGGCGAACGCGATCACCTCATCGCGCTGGTAGTGGTGCCCCAGCACGAACAACCGGTCTCCGAGGGCGCGCTTGGCGGCGGCGGCCCTCGCGACCAGGTCGGGGTCGGACGCCGGCGGCAGCCCGCCCGGACACTCGACGCCCCGCTCTGCGTGCGGGTCCGCATCGCGGCCGAGGACGAGTAGGGGCAGAGACGGAGCAGGGGTCACCGGAGTACCTCGCGTCGTGGATGTCACACGATCCTGGGGCTAGCAGTCTAGGAGGCGCGACGGCGTACGACGTCAGCGGTCTCAGGGCACGGCGCAGCCCTGACCTCGGCCTCCGGGAGCTAGTCCGCCCGCAGACCGGCCAGCGCGAAGCCGGCTGCGTTGGCCGCGCTCGCGAGCGCGGTTGCACGTCGGCGCTCGTCGACGACCGCCAGTCCTACCATCGACAGGGCATGGATCGTGTCGACCACGACGCCGAGGCTGATCACCCGCCGACTCGGCCGGACCAGCGTGATCACCCCCTGGGCCATGTCGCGGGCGCCCAGCACGCGGATGGCCCGGATCGTCAGCTCGTCATCGACGCCGTCGCGAGCCGCCAGTTGCGGCCGGACCACCTGGACTGCTCCGAGCAGCACCCGCGTGGCCGAGGCCCACCTCATCGGCGTACCCACTTGCTGAGTGCGCCGATGCCAAGACCCACCCCGGCACCCAGGGCGCCCAGGACGACCCCGTGGTGCTGAGAGGCCCACAGCTGCAGCGACCGGGGACTCGCCTGGTCGTCGAAGATCCCATGGGCGCCGAAGTCGTGGCCTGACTCGCCGTCCGCAGGCTCCCAGAGGTTCGCCGGCTGGTCGGCCGGGCGCTCGTCCTTCGTCTGCTGTGAGCTGTAGCCGGTCCGCGCCAGGTAGCGGTCGAGCAGGCCGGGCGCGACGGCGTTCGCGACGAGCGTGCCCATGGTGCTGGCGCCGACCCAGTACTCGCGTCGCCTGGGGTGGTCGGCGGCGTACACGACGGCCCTGGCTGCAACCTCGGGCTGGTAGATCGGTGGGACGGGCTGCGCCTGCTTGGGCAACCGCGACAGCACCCACGAGAACTGCGGCGTGTTGACGGCCGGCATCTGGACCATCGTCACGTGCACGTTGCTGCGGTCGTGGAGCAGCTCGGTGCGAAGGGACTCATGGAAGCCCTGGAGGGCGTGCTTGGAGCCGCAGTACGCGCTTTGCAAGGGGATACCGCGGTAGGCCAGCGTCGAGCCCACCTGCACGATGGCGCCGCGGTCTCGTGGCAGCATCCGCTTGAGCGCCGCCCGGGTCGCGTAGACGTAGCCGTGGTAGTTCACGTCGGTGACGCGCCGGAACTCCTCCGGCTCGATCTCGGTGAACGGTGCGAACACCGACGTGAACGCGACATTCACCCAGACGTCGATCGGCCCGAGCTCACGCTCGACCTGCTCGGCAGCGGCCTCGACCGCGTCCGGGTCGCTGACGTCGAGCGAAATGCTCAGCGCCGTACCGCCGGCCTCCCGGACGTCCTGCTCGGCGGCGTCAAGGCCTCGCTTGCCGCGGGCGAGGAGGGCGACCGATGCGCCGCGCGTCGCGAAGGCGCGGGCCGTGGCGCGGCCGATGCCGCCGGTTGCTCCGGTCACGACGATGACGCGGGCAGTCTCGGGAGGGGTCACAGGGATGTCCCTTCTGGGTTGTCGAACGGGTCGGGGTCAGGTGGTCGTGACAGCCGGCTGGCGGTCTCGATCAACAGGGCGCGTGAAGTGGCCGTCACCGCCGATCAGGGACGCGAAGGCGGCGTCGTCGTGCCAGCGTGGGACGCACATGAAAGCGACGTCGCCCTGCGGCCCCACCAGCGCGCCACGTTCGCCGTCGGCGATGAAGGCGTACTGGCGTAGGGACTGGGGGGCGAACAAGGCCATGCCTTTCGATACCCGCAGTCGTTGCACTCATGCAGAGGTTCAGCGAGTCTTCAGGCGCACTCAACAACGGGCAGCGTGCTGACATGGTGCCGTACCCCGATTCGGGACGACATCATCGCCGGGTTCGCATCGGCACGGCAGGTGTCGGCCGTGCCGCTCACGCTGGCTCAGCTGCGTTGCCAGAGCTGCTCTGCTAGGGCTGCTCTGCTAGGGCTGCTCTGCTAGAGGAAGTGCCCCGACGGGAGGTACGCCGGTGGGGGTGACATGCCGCGCAGGGCCAGGTACCCCCGGTTGTGCACCTGGAGACCGGCACGCAGGCCGACGTCGATCGCCCAGCCGTGGTGGCTGGTGAGGTGGTCGACGTCGACGGGGGCGTCGCCGGCCTCGGCCAAGGCGGCCCAGAGGAGCACGGCAGCGGTGGCGCTGTCGGTGGCGGCCAAGAGGTACGGGCCGCCTGCGGCGTAGAGGTAGACATAGCCGATCCGCTGGCCGTCCTCGATCACGCGCAGCGCGTACTGCTCGAGCATGACGGTGTGGTCGACGCCGTGGCCGGCGCCACGGGAGACGCGGTCGACATCGTCGAGCAGTTCGAGGTCGGCCGGGCCGCCTTCGCGCAGCGTTGGCAGGACAGGCAGAGCCGATCGGTTCACAGCTCCCCACAGCAGCATCGCCGGGTGCAGGTCGAACCCCGCCAGGCGGTAGCGGCGTACGGCCCTGGGGTCGTGTGACGAACAGATGAAGCCGGGGGAGTCCGGGGCGCCGTAGCCGAGTGCCGCGTCGAGGAGCTGCTTGCCGACGCCGAGCGTCTGGCCACCCGGTCGGACGGCGTACGTCGAGAGGCACCACAGTCCGTCGCGCAGGATCGCCGCCACGACACCGACGACCTCCCCGGAGTCGTCCTCGGCGACCCAGCAACCGGGTCCGTCGTGCTCGATGATGTGGTTCAGGCGGCGCTGCCACAGTTGGGAGCGGGCCGTGCTGCGCGGCTCCGGGGTCGGCCAGTCGGCCGGTCTCGTCCGCACGTCGAGGTCGTGGAACGCGGTGGCTGTCACGGTGTCGACGGCGGGCACGTCGTCGTACGTCATGGGGCGAATCAGCACGACGGGACTCTAGTCGCGGTGCCGGACTACGGATCGTGTGGGTGCGCCCGTGGGTGGTGTCCTCTGGCGGAGAGTCGGCAAGGCAGATACTCAGTCCCCGCGGCACGTTGGCCTAGTTCACAAGCCAGCTGGCTTGTGAACTAGGCAAACGCGGAGGGCCACCAGGGCTCAGCCCGGAGGGGCAGAGCAGATGACGGTGTCGGAGGGCGTGTAGACGACGTGGTCGGTCTCCTTCTTGACCAGCTCCGTCGAGCCGACCCGGCGGAAGTAGCGGTAGACGTCGACCTGGAACCCGCTGTAGCCCGTGTTCGCCACACACGTGTCGGACGGGTCGTAGCGGGTGTCCGGAGACGTAGTGGCGTACCGGTTGGAGACGCCCGCCGTGATGTCCCAGTACCTCGTCGAGAACATCTGCACGTGCATCTCCCCGTAGGACGCCGACGTGGACGGCACCACCCAGGCATGGACGAGCACTCCGTACGGGGTGGTGTTGCGGAACTTCAGGTCCACCGTCGGCCACGCCACGGTGGCCTCCCGGCCCAACGGGTAGCGGTCGATGTAGAAGCTGTGTGGCGTGTGGGTGACGTCCTTCAGTCCGGCGAAGAAGGCGGCGTTGTACGTCGTCGTGACCACCTGTGACACGCCGCCGCCGAGGTCCTCGGCGAAGACGCCGTTGCTGATGATGAACCCGGTGGTGAAGCCGTTCGCCTCGGTTCGTTCGCCCACCGTGTCGTTGAACGAGAACAGGTCACCAGGTCGCAGCAACGTGCCGTCGATGAGCTCGGCAGCGCGTCCCTGGTTGATGTTGCGGTACTCGGCGTACGGAAAGTAGGTGACGAAGCTGCTCACCTCTTCCTTGACCCCGAGCCGTCTGAGGTCGCGAACGGTCACCTCGGGCTGCGCTGTCGATGTGCCGACCTCCACCGAGCGCGTGCTCGGCTCATTCGCCCGCGCGAGCACGGCGTCCGCGACCTCGGTGGGCTCGACGGTGACCCCTGGCTTGCCTGCGACCACCACGGGCTTGCCACCGCGTAACACGAGCGTCGCGTCCTGCGGCCGGTCGGTGATCGCGGCCAAGACCGGGCGGGTACGGCGGGCCAGCACGTCCGCGTCGACCTTCGGGACGATCTTCCCGTCCTCGACCACAAAGCTGAGGGCCGGTGCGAACTGCCGCGGACGTAGGACCAAGGTCTGGCCCGGCAGCGTGAGCCGGAGTGGTGTCGCGACCGCGGGGGCGGCCCGGTCGTCGACGAAGTCGCGAAGCTCCGACCCCGCGAGCGCCGGCTGCGACTCCTGGACAGGCAGGCCGACCTGCGGGGTGTCATTCAGGTACGCGGCGGCCGCGGCCTCGACGGCGGCCGGCTGGTCGACCGTGACACCGACCACCGGCTGTTCGGTCACCGGCCGGGTTCCTTCGAACCGCACCTCACCCTCCGACTTCGTGGCGTCGACCGTGCTGGCGATGTCGGCCACCGCGGCGGCGAGGGCGGCACGGTCGACGTCGATCGCGGGCTCCACGTCCCGGTCGGGACCGGCCAGCACCGTGATGATGCGGAGGGGGTTCCACGACCGGCCACCGCCGGCGTCGTCGACGGTCTGCTCGACGTCGAGCGACAGGCCTGCGGCCGACGGGTCGACGTTGAAGGCACGTCCGCCATACGTGAAGGTGACGGGCTGCGCGGCTGCCGAGGCCAGCCGGACGGACAGCTTCGCTCGCGCCTGCTCGGTGTCGAGGCCGCCGATGTCGATGCCGGCCACGCGGGTCCCGTGCGGGACGCGGTCGCCGGCGAAGGCGTAGGCGCCGACCGACAGTGCAGCCATCGCGACGGCGACACCGCCGAGGACGAACCACGGCCAGCGGCGTCGCCTCGGCCCGGCAGGGGCGTCAGCACCGAGCTGGACCGTTTCGCGCGCATCGCGCCAGTCATCCGGTGGAGTCGGGTCGGCCATCAGGTGTCTCTACCCCGATCTCTGGTCGCGTGGGCTCGTGCGCGGCGGTGCAGCCAGGATAGGCAGCCCGGTGCCGCCATGCGAATGCCAGGCGGCCCGCAGGCTGCCGAGGCGACCGTTTGCACCCGGGCCGTCCCCGCGAGCCGGGGGTTGCGAGGATGGCGGCATGCGCGTCCTCTTCGCCCCGGACTCCTTCGGCGGCACCCTCACCGCTGTCGAGGCGGCCGCGGCCATGGCGGAGGGCTGGCGGCGGCGCGCTCCCGGGGACGAGATCCGCCTCGTGCCGATGTCGGACGGTGGCCCTGGCTTCGTCGACGTGCTCCACGCCTCACTCGGCGGTGAGGTCCTGTCGGTCACGGTGCTCGACCAGTACGGCGACGAGGCACCGACCGGAGTGCTGATGGTCGAGGACACGGCGTACGTCGAGTCCGCGCAGGCCTGCGGTCTGCACCTATCCGCCCGGCGTGATCCCGAACGGGCCACGTCGTACGGCGTCGGACAGCTGATAGCCGCCGCGATCGACGACGGGGCGCGCCGGGTCGTCGTGGGGCTCGGCGGCGGGGGCGTGAACGACGCGGGGGCGGGGTTGCTGGCCGCGCTGGGCGCGACGGCGCAGCCGGAGGAGGCGCTCCAGGGCGGGCCGCACGCGCTCGAGCTGCTGACGTCGGTCCGCCTGGACGGGGCCGCCGACCGCTGCCAGGGGGTGGAGCTGGCCATCGCCACGGACGTCGACAACCCGTTGCTGGGGCTGCGCGGCGCGACGAACGTGTACGGGGCGCAGAAGGGGGTCGTGGAGGAGCGCAAGCAACATGTCGACGCCCAGCTCGAGCGGCTTGCCGACCTGACCGATCGCAGGCTCGCCGACCAGAAGGGCGCCGGCGCTGCCGGCGGTCTCGGGTTCGCCCTGATGCTGCTGGGCGCGACCCGCGTCGGCGGCGTCGAGGTCGTCGGCGATGCGGTGGGGTTGGCTGAGCACTGTCAGTGGGCCGACCTGGTTGTCACCGGGGAAGGGGCCTTCGACTTCCAGTCCCGGTCGGGGAAGGTGCCCTACGGCGTCGCAGCCGTGGCCGGGCAAGCCATCCGTCCCTGCATCGCCCTGGCTGGACGCGTGCTGGTCGGGTCGCGCGAGATGCGGGCGCTGGGCCTCGAGTCGGCCTACGCGATGGTCGACCTGGTGGGCGACCAGGCGGCGATGGAGGAACCGGACCTCAGCCTGGCGGCTCTCGCCGAGCGTGTGGCGCGCACGTGGTCGCGCTGACCGGGTCATCGCCGGCCGGTCTGTCGGCCTCGGCCACCGGGGGTCGGTGCGCGGACGCACCCTCTCAGCCTGCGGCATTGCTAACGGTTTCGCAGCAGGATGTGACACCATGGGAATGCGCCACGGGTCGACGAATGTTGTCCCGGGGCAGACAGGCTCCCAAAGCTCGTCGACACGTTTGACCCACCTCCTACCTTTTGGGGAGTACACGCGACATGACCGTCCAGGACGAGGCCAGCACCGCCACGACGACCGTCGAAGGCGTCCTCTTGACCGACACCGCTGCCGAGAAGGTCAAGGCCCTGCTCGAGCAGGAGGGTCGCGACGACCTGCAGCTGAGGGTGTCCGTGCAACCGGGTGGCTGCTCAGGTCTGCGCTACCAGCTGTTCTTCGACGAGCGCAACCTCGACGGCGACAGCGTTCACGACTTCAACGGCGTAGCCGTAGTCGTCGACCGGATGAGCACCCCCTACCTCAGTGGCGCGAAGATCGACTTCGTCGACACCATCGAGAAGCAGGGCTTCACCATCGACAACCCCAACGCCGGCGGCTCCTGCGCCTGCGGCGACTCGTTCCACTGACCGATCCGGGTGCCGCCCACGGGCGGTAGACGATCGTTCACGGCAGCACACGCCCCGGGCCCGCTCAGGCGGGACACCGGGGCGTTGTCGTGTCCGGTCCCGGCGCCGGTCAGTCGAGGTAGGAACGTCCGAGGGACCCGTGCGACGAGATCTCCTCGCAGATCTGTTGCCACCGCGCACCGCTGACCTCGCGGTCGACCAGGCGGGCAAGGGGGAGGCGTACGACGGGGTAGGTCTGCGCCAGGTGGAACGCGGCGTCGTACGCCTCGTTGAGCGCGGAGTCTTGGTTGTCCGGCGGTCCGGCGTGCTCGGCGTCGGTCCGCGAAGGAGGCCCCTGGACGCTCACCCCTACACCGTAGGACGGTCGCGGGCGAGCGGCTAGGGGTACCGATGGGTAGTGTTCGTCTGTGCCCATCGCTGTCACCGGCTCAGCTGCCACCGACCACCTCATGTCCTTCCCCGGGCTCTTCGCCGACTCCCTCGTCGTCGATCAGCTCGACAAGATCGCGTTGTCCTTTCTCGTGGAGGACCTCGAAGTACGTCGGGGAGGGTGCGCCGCCAACATTGCGTTCGGCCTGGCCGCGCTCGGCGCGCGACCAGTGCTCGTCGCCGCGGTCGGTGAGGACTTCGCCGACTACCGGTCGTGGTTGGAGCGGCACGGCGTCGACTGCGAGTCGTTGCACTACTCCGAGACGCGTCACACCGCCCGCTTCATCTGTACGACGGACCGCTCGCACGCCCAGATCGCCTCGTTCTACGCCGGGGCGATGAGCGAGGCCCGCGACATCGAGCTGAAGCCGATCGCTGACCGGGTGGGACCGCTCGACCTGGTCGTCGTGGCGCCGAATGACCCCGAGGCGATGCTGCGACACACGCACGAGTGCCGTGACCGGGGCATTCCCTTTGCGGCGGACCCGTCCCAGCAGCTGGCGTTCTCCGACGGCGAGCTCATCCGCGACCTCATCGACGGCGCCACGATCCTGCTCTCCAACGAGTACGAAGCGGCGCTGATGGAGCAGAAGACCGGCTGGTCGTCCGACGAGATCCTCAAGCGCGTCGGGATGCGTGTGGTGACGCTCGGACCTGCCGGCGCCCGAGTCGAAAGTCTCGACGTCGAGCCCGTCGTCGTCACCGCCGTCCCCGGGGTGACTGCCGTCGAGCCGACGGGGGTGGGCGACGCTTTCCGGTCCGGCTTCCTCGGCGCGATCTCGGCCGGGTTGTCGTGGACGTCCGCCGCCCAGGTCGGCTGTGTGCTGGCGGCGTACGTCGTCGAGCGCGTGGGCACCCAGGAGTACTCCTTCACCCGGCAGGAGTTCATCGCGCGGTTCGCCGAAGCGTACGGGGATGAGGCCGTCGCGGGGATCACCCCGTGGATCGCGCCGGGCACGCCCTGATGCAGCGCCTAGGCTGAGGCCATGACTTCGGTGCTGGCCCGCATGCTCGACACGACCCTCGACCGCACCGTTCTTCCCGGCTACACCCGGATCGGACCTCGCTTGCGGCGCCACTGGTGGCCGGCCGATCCGCCGCCGGATGCCCTCGCGGGCAAGCACGTCATCGTGACCGGGGCGAGCTCTGGTCTCGGCAAGGCCGCAGCCGAGGGGATGGCGAGGCTCGGCGGCACCGTGCACATGGTCGGGCGCACCGAGGACCGGCTGCGCACAGCAGCAGACGAGATCGCGGCCGCCGTGCCAGACGCGGACCTCGTTCTCGAGACGTGCGACGTGAGCGACCTCGAGGCGGTCCGCGCCTACGCCACCAAGGTCGCGGCAGAGCTCGATGCGCTGCACGCCATCGTCCAGAACGCCGGTGTGATGCCGCCCGAGCGGAGCACATCACCCCAAGGCCACGAGCTGGCCCTGGCGACGCACGTCCTCGGGCCCCTGCTGCTCACCGAGCTCCTGCGCGAGCCGTTGCGGGCGGCGCAGGGCGAGGGGCGGGTGGTCTGGGTGACGTCAGGGGGCATGTACACGCAACCGTTCACACACGAGCTGGCCACCGACCTCGAGTACACCAGCGGCGACTACGAGGGCACCGCGGCGTACGCACGCACCAAACGGATGCAGGTGATCGTCGCCGAACAGCTGTCCTACCGCCTCGCCGCCGACCGGATCACAGTCCACAGCATGCATCCCGGTTGGGCCGACACTCCGGGGGTCACCGACTCGCTGCCGCGCTTCTCCGCCGTGCTGGGCGGCCTGCTTCGCACTCCGGCCGAAGGAGCCGACACGATCGTGTGGCTGACGGCCTCGCCGGAGGCGGTCCGGACGACCGGCCAGTTCTGGTGTGACCGCCGACCCCGTCCGACGGTCTACTTCCCCTGGCAGCGTGAGTCGGCCGACGACCGGGCGGCACTGTGGAACTTCTGCAAGACCGCGACCGATCTCGAGAACTGACGCGGGTCGTCCGCGTGCCGGGCTGCTGATGGGTCAGCTGTGCCGGATCCGGTACGCCGTCGCCGGTCGCCCATGGGGGCCCGGCGTGGCAGCCGTCTGGTTCACCAGTACCTGTCCGCGCAGCCGGCACCAGGCCGCGACGTCGCTGGCGGCGGCCGGGTCGTCGGTGATCAGGATCAGCTCGTCACCGGGGCTGGTCCGGGCGAACGCTTTTCCGAGCTCGATGATCGGCAACGGACAGAGCTGGCCCCGGCAGTCGAGGGGCGGGGTTTCGTCAGCCATCCGAGCGCCCGTGCGTGATGCCGGTGGAGTCACGTAGCCGCGTCACGATCGCCGCAAGCGTGGTGGTGAAGCGGTCGAGCTGGTCGGCCGTCGTGGCGGGCGAGATCGAGATGCGGATGTTGCCATGGGTCAGCACCCCCATCGCGGCCAGGACATGGCTCGGTTCCAGTGTCGATGCCGTGCATGCCGAGCCGCTCGAGACGGCGAACCCCCCGCGGTCCAGCTCGGTGACGAGGGCCTCGCCGTCCACGTACAGGAAGGACGCGTTGACGATGTGGTGGAGGCGGTCGTCCGGGTCACCGGCGACGTCGACATCGGGAACGGTCGTGGCGAGCCGGGTGCGCAACTGCGACGTGAGGGCGTGCATGTGGTCAGCGGCGGCACGCCGCCCTGCCTCGACGGACTGGAGGGCCGCCGCCGCCGCCAGCACGCCAGGGACGTTGAGATAGCCGGCCTGGGATGGCTCTCGCTCGTCGCCGGGCCAGGGTGCGCGCCAGCGAACACCCTTACGAATCGCCAGCAGCCCCACTCCCGCCGGTCCGCCCCACTTGTGCGCGCTCGCGGTCAGCACGTCCCAGCTCTCCGGAGGGTCGACCCAGCCCAGTGCGGCCGACGCGTCGACCACCAGCGGAACGCCGTGGGTGCGGCACACGTGGTACGCCGCGGTGACGGGTTGCCGCGTGCCCACCTCGTGGTTGGCCGCCTGCAGGCAGCTCACCGCAACGCCGGGGGAGGAGACCGCGTCTTCCCATGCGGCAAGGTCGACCCGCCCGACCCGGTCGACGGCGACCGTCCGGACCGAGGACTCCTCGTCGCCTGACGTCCACCGGGCGGCAGCGATCACCGCCGAATGTTCCACCGCACCGTGGACCACGGTGCGGCCGACCCGTCGGCGACCGGCACGGAGACCGAGGACACCGAGGTGGCAGGCCGTCGTGCCGGAGGAGACGAACGACAATTCGTCGGGTCTGGCGCCGATCACGGCGGCCACCACCTCGCGGGCGTTGTCCACCAGCAACCTGGCCTGACGGCCCTCATGATGGTGGCGCAGCGGGTCGGCCCAGCCGTGGGTCAGCGCAGCCTCGAGGACCTCGCGCGCTGCGGGATCCAGAGGCAGCCCGGAGGCCGAATCGAGGAGCACTCGATCCGGCGTTGTCGGAGGCTGATTGGTCGCGCTCACAACACGACCGTACCGACCCCCACCTCGGGCGCCGCGGTGGGAAGTGCTGGAGTAATGTGCTGCTGAAACACCTCTCACCTCGACACCTACCAGGAAGGCGCCACGTGAGTCGCAGTCTCACCGAGCCCGCCGGCTGTCGTCGGAGCCGTACGCGGACGCGTCGCCTGGCTGTGGCGTTGGGCAGCGCGCTGATGTTGCTGGCCCTGACGGGGTGCTCGCAGGAAACCACAGACCAGTGGAAGCGGCTCGGGCTCCCTGAGCCAGGCAGCGACCGCACGGTCTACGTCCACGACCTGTGGATCGGCTCGTGGATCGCGGCGGGGATCATCGGCGTCTTCACCTGGGGCCTCATCCTGTGGGCCGCGCTCCGCTACCGGCGCCGTCGCGACGACGAGCTGCCCACCCAGGTTCGTTACAACCTGCCCATCGAGGTGCTCTACACGATCGCGCCCATCATCATCGTCGCGGTGCTCTTCTTCTTCACCGTCGAGAAGCAGAACAAGGTGCTCGACGAGGTCGCGAACCCCGACCACGAGGTCGTGGTCACGGCCCAGCAGTGGTCGTGGACCTTCAACTACATCGGTGAGTCGGGTGCCGGCGGGAGCAACGTCTACGACGCCGGGACGACCTCGATCGAGCCGACGTTGTGGCTGGTCAAGGACCAGACGGTCGCGTTCACGCTGCACTCGCCCGACGTCATCCACTCGTTCTGGGTGCCCTCGTTCTACTTCAAGCGCGACGTCATCCCCGGCCGCGACTCGACGATCTCGCTCACGCCTACCGCGACCGGCGACTTCATCGGTCGCTGCGCAGAGCTCTGCGGCTTCCAGCATTCCCGCATGCTCTTCAAGGTTCACGTGACGACTCAGCAGGAGTTCGACCAGCACATGGCCAGCCTCAAGACCGAGGGCTACATCGGCGTGCTCCGCGGTGGTAGCGACTCCGAGACCATCGCCGGACTCGAGAACTCCCAGGGAGGTGCCGAATGACCGCGATCGACGCCGGCCAACGCGTCCAGACTGCGCGGCGACCGCTCACCAAAGGGCAGTTCGTCGTCCGGGTCCTGACGACCACCGACCACAAGGTCATCGGCAACCTCTACCTGGGCACGTCCTTCCTGTTCTTCCTGCTCGGTGGCGTCATGGCCATGGTGATCCGTGCCGAGCTCGCCCAGCCCGGGCTGCAGTTCGTGACCGACGAGGTCTACAACCAGCTCTTCACCATGCACGGCACGATCATGCTGCTGCTGTTCGCGACCCCGCTGTTCATCGGCTTCGCGAACGCGATCATGCCGCTTCAAATCGGCGCGCCCGACGTGGCGTTCCCGCGGCTCAACATGTTCAGCTATTGGCTGTTCCTGTTCGGCGGCCTCATCGTCGTCTCGGGGTTCCTCGTGCCGGGAGGCGCCGCCGACTTCGGTTGGTTCGCCTACGCCCCGCTGTCCAACTCCATCCGCTCGCCAGGTGTGGGCGGAGACCTGTGGGTCATGGGGCTGTGGATGGCCGGTCTGGGCACGATCCTCGGCGCGGTCAACTTCGTCACCACGATCTTCTGCATGCGGGCTCCCGGCATGACCATGTTCCGGATGCCCATCTTCACGTGGAACATCCTGGTCACCTCACTGCTCGTGCTGATCGCCTTCCCGATCTTCGCCGGTGCGCTGCTGGCGCTCGAGGCGGACCGGTTGCTCGGGGCGCACATCTTCGACGCCGCCAACGGCGGACCGATCCTGTGGCAGCACCTGTTCTGGTTCTTCGGCCATCCCGAGGTCTACATCATCGCGTTGCCGTTCTTCGGCATCATCACCGAGATCTTGCCGGTGTTCAGTCGCAAGCCGATCTTCGGCTACGTCGGCCTCGTGGGCGCCACGCTGGCGATCGCGGCGCTGTCGGTGGCGGTGTGGGCGCACCACATGTTCGTCACCGGAGCTGTCGACCTACCGTTCTTCTCGTTCATGACGTTCCTGATCGCCGTACCGACCGGGGTGAAGTTCTTCAACTGGATAGGCACGATGTGGGGCGGGTCTGTCTCTCTTGATACACCCATGCTCTGGGCCGTGGGCTTTTTGACCACATTCCTGTTCGGTGGCCTGACCGGCATCATCCTGGCGTCGCCGCCGCTGGACTTCCAGCTGTCCGACTCCTACTTCGTGGTGGCGCACTTCCACTACGTCGTGTTCGGCACCGTGGTGTTCGCGATGTTCGGTGGCTTCTACTTCTGGTGGCCGAAGCTCACCGGACGGATGCTCGACGAACGGCTCGGCAAGATCCACTTCTGGCTGCTGTTCGTCGGCTTCCACACCACGTTCCTGGTCCAGCACTGGCTCGGCGTCGAGGGCTTCCCGCGTCGCTACGCCGACTACAAGCCCACCGACGGGTTCACCGGGCTCAACGAGCTCTCGTCGATCGGAGCCTTCGTGCTCGGTGCCTCGACCCTGCCGTTCTTGTACAACGTGTGGAAGTCGCGCAAGTCCCCTCTTGTGGAGTCCGACGACCCGTGGGGCTGGGGCCGGTCACTCGAGTGGGCGACGTCCTCGCCACCACCGCGGCACAACTTCACCTCGCTGCCCCGGATCCGCTCCGAGAGCCCCGCGTTCGACCTGCATCACCCCGAGGTGGCGCTCATGGAGATCGACCAGAACAGCAAGGTCAACGAGGACGGCGAGATCGCCGACACAGGCGAGATGAGCGGCCGTCGCGAGCACCTGCAGGGTCAGGTGAGCGGCGAGACACGTCCTGACGACCCAGGTCATCCGCACGAGGCAGACCCGGAGGGTGACAAGTGAAGATCGAAGCCTGGATCTTCGGGGCCAACACGGTCTTCTTCGCCCTCGTCGCGCCGACCTACTGGTTCTTCAGCTCCGATCCCACCGGAACGGCTGCGCTGGTGATGACCACCGGGCTGGCCCTGCTGGTGACGTTCTACCTGGGCTTCCACGCCAACAAGATGGATCCGCGTCCCGAGGACCTCAAGGACGCAGAGGTCGTCGACGGGGCCGGTGAGCTGGGGTTCTTCCCGCCGTACTCCTGGTGGCCGCTGTGGTGCGCCTCAGCGCTCGGAGTGTGCGTCCTGGGCGTGGTGTTCGGCTGGTGGTTGTTCCTCATCGGGGCCGGGGCCGGGTCGATCGCCCTGATCGGGTGGGTCTTCGAGTTCTACCGCGGCGAGCACGCCCACTGAGCCGCGGGACCTCCGGCGGCGCCGGCCCTGTCCAAGGTGTCCAGCGGTCGGCTGGTTTGTGTCGGCGGGGGCGCGCGCGGAATCGGGCATATTTCTCCCTGCCCCCGCGACTTGTTAGGCTGGTCGGGCAGGGGTGAGCACGGCTTTTCAGAAAACTCGAGGGAGTTGCTTGATGTCCGCATGGGGGATGCGTTCCCGTCTGACCGTGGTCGCCGTGGCGACTGCGGCGCTGAGCCTTGTGCTCACCGGGTGCAATGCCGACGGCAACGGCAACGACGCCGCACCTGGTGGGGGTGCTCGGGCAGCCAACAACGCCGATCCTGCGGCGGCAGCCGAGTCTCCGGCCACCTCGGTCGCGTCAGTCACGGCCAATGTCTCGCGGGCCGCCGTCGTTACCGTCGACACGCCTGTCACCGTCTCCGTCTCCGACGGCACCTTCGACTCGGTCGTGCTCCGCCAGCTCAGGGGCAAGCGTCTGCCAGGCTCGTTCAGCGACGGTAAGACGTCGTGGACGGCTGACAGCCTGCTCGAGCCGGACACGGAGTACGTCGTGATCAGCCGAGCCACCGATGCGACCGGCCTCAGCACCGGGTCGCGGACCCCGTTCCGCACCGAGGCGCTGTCGTTGGCGCAGCAGACCTATCCGAGCGTCACGCCCCTGCAGGGTGAGACCGTCGGCGTCGGCATGCCAGTCATCGTCACGTTCGACGTTCCGGTCAAGAACCGGGCCGCTTTCGAACGCAAGATGTCCGTGACCGCGAAGCCGGCCACCGTCGGCAGCTGGCACTGGATGAGCGACCGTGAGGTCCACTGGCGCCCGAAGTCCTTCTGGAAGTCCGGTACGGACGTCACCGTTGACCTCAACCTCAACAGCGTCAACGCCGGCCACGGGATCTACGGCCAGATGGATCGCCACATCAGCTTCACCATCGGCGACTCCGTGATCATGAAGCCCGACCTGCAGACCGACCAGATGGCCGTGATGGTCAACGGCAAGCTGGCCCGGACGATCCCGATCACCGGTGGTAAGTCCGGGTTCGAGACGCGCAGTGGGATCAAGCTGATCGTCGAGAAGTTCGCCCAGAAGCGGATGGACGCGGCGACTGTGGGCATTCAGCCCGGCAGCGCCGAGTACTACGACATCCCTGATGTGCAGTACGCCCAGCGTGTTACCTTCACCGGAGAGTTCCTTCACGCCGCACCCTGGTCGGTCTCTGCGCAGGGCTCCTACAACGTTTCTCATGGCTGTGTAGGCATGAGCACCGACAACGCCAAGTGGCTGTTCGACCTGACGCACCGCGGCGACCCGGTCATCGTGACCGGTACCCAGCGGTCGCTCGAGCCGGGCAATGGCTGGACCGACTGGGACGAGTCCTACGTGCAGTACAAGCAGGGCTCCGCGCTCTGACCCCTAGACCGGCGTCCCGCGTCCTGCTGTGAGGACGCGGGACGTCGCCTTTTTGCCGGTGCCCCCGCACCGAGTGCCCAACCTCCGCCCCGCGTTTGCCTAGTTCACAAGCCAGGTGGCTTGTGAACTAGGCAAACGCGGGCCGGGGACTGCGTGCTTGCCGAGGGGACAAGCGGCGCGCTCGAGCTCGATCAGGCGGCCAGCCAATCCGGCGGCCGCCGGACTGGGCGGCCCGGCGGCGGGGGAGACGGTCAGTGCTTGGCCGTGCCCTCGAGGTCGAACTCGTCGCCACCGACCTGGCCACCGGTCTCGATGCCCTTGTGCTCGGCCGCCCCGTTGGTCGACGCCTCGATCTCGTGGTGGTGGTGCGCCGCCTCGTCGAGCTCGGCCGCCGTCGGCTTGACCACGTCGTCGCCGTACCAGAACTGGGACAGCTTGGCCCGGACGCGTTCCTTGCCCTGCTTCGGCGCGGCGACCCCGTGCTCGTCCTCACGCGCCGGCAGCTCGAGCGGCTGCGGCTGCTCGTGCGTGGTCAGGTTGTAAGCGCTGATCGGGTTGATCGGGCGGTGCAGTTCGGAGTACGAGCCGTCGGGGTGGCGCACGATGACACCGGTCTCGTAACCGTGCAGCAGCAGGTCTCGGTCATGCCTTTGCAGCGACAGACACCAGCGCCGCGCGATGATGAACACCAGCGCGGGTATGACGAACAGCCCGATCCTCAGGAACCAGGTGATCTGGTAGATCGACAGATGGAACTCCGGACCGATCAGGTCGTTGCCCGCCCCGGCCCAGAGCACGCCGTACGCCGCGATGCCGGCGGCACCGAACGCGGTCCGGGTGGGGTGGTTGCGCGGTCGGTCGAGGATGTGGTGCTCGCGGTCGTCGCCGGTGATCCACTTCTCGACGAAGGGGTATGCCCCCAGCACGAGGAAGAGGAGGCCCATGAGCGCCAGACCGGGGATCATCACGTTCCAGGAGATCGTGAACCCCGCGATAGTGGTCTCCCAGTTGGGCATCAGCCGCAGACCACCGTCCAGCCAGCCCATATACCAGTCGGGCTGGGAGTCGGCCGTCACCTTCGATGGATCGTAGGGCCCGTACATCCAGATCGGGTTGATCTGCATCAGTGCGCCCATGAGCGCGGTAACGCCGAAGACGATGAAGAAGAAGCCGCCGGCCTTGGCCGCGTAGACGGGCAGCAGCGGGTAGCCGACGACGTTGTCGTTGGTCCGCCCAGGACCCGCCCATTGCGTGTGTTTGTGGTACACGAGCAGCAGCATGTGTGCCGACAACAGCCCCACCAGCAAGCCGGGTATCAGCAGCACGTGCACGGTATAGAGCCGAGAGATGAAGTCGTCGCCAGGGAACTCACCCCCGAAGATGAAGAACGACAAGTAGGTGCCGACCACGGGGATGCTTCGAATCAGACCTTCGGCGATACGGAGGCCGGTACCGGACAGCAGGTCGTCGGGAAGGGAGTAGCCCGCGAAGCCCTCGACGATGCTGAACTGGAGCAGTCCGAGGCCGATCAGCCAGTTGATCTCACGCGGCTTGCGGAAGGCGCCGGTGAAGAAGACGCGCAGCATGTGGATTGTCATGGCTGCGAGGAACAGGTTGGCCGACCAGTGATGCATCTGTCGCATGAGGAGGCCACCGCGGACGTCGAATGAGATGTCGAGGGTCGACGCGTACGCCTCCGACATCTGGATCCCGCGCAGGTTCGCGTAGGAACCCATGTAGGTGACTTCTTCCATGCTGGGCTTGAACCACAGCGAGAGGAAGACACCGGTGAGCAGCAGGATGACGAAGCTCCACAGGGCGATCTCACCGAGCATGAACGACCAGTGGTCGGGGAAGACCTTCCGCAGCTGCTTCTTCATCAGGCCGCCCAGACCGACCCGGTCGTCCATCCAGGCGACGGGTCCGCGGCCCTTCTTCTTCTTGGCGTGCACCCCGGCGTGGGCCACTGGCGTCGTCGGCTCTGTCGTATCGCTCATGAGCAGGTCACCCTCGTTCCCAGTAGCTGGGGCCGACCGGTTCGTCGAAGTCGGCCGTGGCCACGATGTAGCCCTCGTCGTCGACGGCGAGGGGGAGCTGCGGCAGCGCACGCGCCGCTGGTCCGAAGATCACCTTGGCATTGTCGGCCAGGTCGAACGTGGACTGGTGGCACGGGCACAGGACCGAGTGGGTCTGCTGCTCCCAGAGGCTGATCGGGCAACCGACGTGGGTGCAGATCTTGGAGAAGCACAGGATGCCGTCGATGCCCCAGTTCGCCGCCTTGGTGCTGGGAGTGATCTCGGCGGGGTCCATCCGCACCATGATCACGGCGGCCTTGGCCTTGGCGTTCTGCAGCTCGACGCCCTCGTACACGGCCGGGACGACGTTGCCGCTGGCATCCTCGCTCTCGAAGAAGAGCGCCGGCTCGGCGTTGACCAGCTGACCGACGACCATGTCGCTGGGCTTGATCGGTGCGCCCGACACGTCGTTGACGACGCGGACCCCGGCCTTCCAGACGGTCTTCGCGGGGTCGTCGCCGGGCAGCGGTCCGAGATCACGGAGCAACACGACGGTGGGGACGCCGAGCAGTCCGAGGCTGGTCAACAAGCTGTTGCGGATGAGCGTACGCCGGGTGAAGCCCGACTCCTTCACACCGATGTCGAAGGCGGCGAGTGACTCCTCGATGTCCTCGGGGCTGGAGGCCGCGCCGTGGCGGTACTCGATGATCTCGTGGTCACCCATGAGCTTGCGGGCCCACTGGATCAGACCGACGCCGATGAGCAGCAGCGCCAGACCCAGCGTCAGCCCGGTGAAGAGGTTGAACGCGCCCATCCCGAGGAACACGTCGCCCTCGGGGCCGTCCTCCACGGTGAAGTACACGACGGCGAAGGCCACCAGGAGAACTGCTGCCAGCAGGAACATCCCGGCGACCTGACGCTCGGCCCGCCGCTCCAGGCGGGGATCGACGTCGGTCGGGCGTGGCTCGTGCTCAGGCAGACCTGGGTTGGCGATCGGGCCTTCGGTGGAAGCTGCGTTCTGCGCCTCGAGTTCTCCGCGATGAGTGCTCATGCCTTCTTCTTCTTCCCAGCCCGGGCGCCGTTGTTGGCGATCCACACCGCGGCGAGCACCAGGCTCCCGATGCCGAGCAACCAACCGAACAGGCCCTCGGTGACAGGTCCACGACTTCCGAGCGAGTTACCGCCGTATGCCGTCTGTGTCTGCAACGAGTTGACGAATGCGACCACGTCGCGCTTGTCCTGGGGCGTCAGCACCTCGTCGGAGAAGACGGGCATCTGCTGCGGCCCAGTGACCATCGCCTCCCAGATGTGCTTGTCGGAGACGTCCATCAGGCCTGGGGCGTAGCGACCGCTACGGAGAGCGCCGCCCTGACCGGCGAAGTTGTGGCAGGCCGAGCAGTTGGTGAGGAAGAACTGCATGCCTCGACTGACGCTGGCGTTGCTCGTGTCGAGTTCGGCGGAGTCGGGGATGCTGGGCCCGGGGCCGAGGGACGCCACGTACGCCGCGAGGGCCTCGATCTCCTGGTCGGTGTAGACCACCGCCTTCTGCGGCATCTGCGTACCTGGCTGCTGCGCGGGCATCCGGCCGGTGCCGACCTGGAAATCGACGGCGGCTGCGCCGACCCCGATGAGCGGCGGGCCGTAGTTGCCACCCCCCTTGGTGAGGATGCCCTCGGCGTTGAGGCCGTGGCAGGACGCGCAACCGACCGTGAACAGCTGCCGACCCTGGGAGATGAGCTCGGCATCGGCCTTGGTGGCCTCGCCGGCGACCGCGGGACGGAATGCGGAGTACAGCCCGGCAGTGACGACCAGGCCGAGCAGCACGACGACCAGTCCGGCGAGTGGGTGTCGGCGTCTGGTCGACAGGAACTTCACGAAGTCAGGTCCCTTCTGTCCGGCCCAGCGGTTCGTCTGAGCAGGTTCTGTACGGGTGTTGCTGGCTCGTTCAGGTGCTGCGGGGACTGCACGGTGCTACTTCAGCAGGTAGATCGTTGCGAACAGCCCGATCCACACCACGTCGACGAAGTGCCAGTAATAGGAGACGACGATGGCCGTCACAGCCTGCTCGTGGGTGAACGTGCGCGCCATGAACGTTCGGCCGAGCACGAACAGGAAGGCGATGAGTCCACCCGTCACGTGGATGCCATGGAAACCGGTGGCGAGGTAGAAGATCGAACCGTACGCCGATGACGGGATGGTGACGTTCTCGTGGATCAGCTCGGAGTACTCGTAGATCTGGCCACCGATGAAGAACGACCCCATGACATAGGTGAGGACGAACCACTCGCGCAGTCCCCAGGCACGGAAGTCCAGGAGACCGCCGGTGCGACCGACCTGGCCTCGTTCGGCGGCGAACACTCCGAGCTGGCAGGTCACGGAGCTCAGCACCAGCACGGTCGTGTTGATCGACGCGAACGGCACGTTGAGCTTCGGGGTCTCTTGGGCCCACAGTTCGGGCGTGACACCACGGATGGTGAAGTAGCACGCGAACAGGGCCGCGAAGAACATCAGCTCGCTGGCCAGCCAGACGATCGTTCCGACACTGACCATGCTGGGCCGGTCGTGCTGACCATGCAGCCGGGAAGCGGAGATCGCACTCGTAGTCGCCACGAACGACATTATGTCCTCAACCCCTGCCTTTGAACACAGCGACCCCCCGACCGTGCATAGGGTCTTGCCGAACCTGCCGCGACCGGCTCCCGGGCCTGACGTGCAGCCACCCTCCGTGGCCACCGGCCCGGCAGGATTACCCTGGTCAGGTGACGTTCCTGGCCCACGGCGACGAAGGTGTCTCGGTGCCCGCCCTGACGCTCGGACGGATCTTCTCGGCCTGGACCTTCGACGCCATCGCGGTGAGCCTGATCGTGGTGACCGGAGCGCTCTACCTTCTGGGGGTGCATCGTCTGCACTCCCGCGGAGATCGATGGTCGGTCACCCGCACGCTGAGCTTCTGCGGCCTGGGACTGGGGTCGCTGGCGGTGGCGACCACGTCGTCGTTGGCGACGTACGACACAACGCTGCTGAGCATGCACATGGGCCAGCACATGATCCTGTCGATGCTGGCGCCGGTGTTCCTGGCGCTGGGCGCTCCGATCACCCTCGCCCTGCGCACGATGCCGCGCGGTGGGCGCCAGGTTCTGCTCGCGGTGCTGCACAGCCGGGTCGCGGCGGTCCTGTCATTCCCGCCCGTGGCTTTCGTTCTCTTCGTCCTGACGCCGTGGGTCCTCTACTTCTCCCCGATCTACGAAGCGACCTTGCGCTCGACGGCACTGCATGACCTGTTGCACCTGCACTTCGTCATCATCGGCTGCCTCTTCTTCTGGCCGCTGCTGGGACTGGATCCGGTGCCGGGTCGCGTGGCCCACCCGTTCCGCATGCTCACGGTGCTGGCGACCTTGCCGTTCCACGCCTTCCTCGGCGTGACGATCATGTCGATGAAGGACCTGATCGCCAGCGACTGGTACCTGTCGTTGGGTCGCACCTGGCCACCGACACCGGCCGACGACCAGCAGATCGCGGGTTCGATCCTGTGGGGGAGCGGTGACATCGTCGCGCTGGTCATCTTCGGGGTGCTGTTCTTCCAGTGGGTGCGCCACAGCTTCCGCGAGGCCGAACGCGTCGACCGGCAGCTCGACCGCGAGGAGGCCGAGGCGGCGCGGGCTGCCCAGGCGGCCGCATCAGACGCCACACCGTCCCGGTAGCATCAGCCCACACGGTTCAGCTTCATACGGGCGTCTGATCGACGCATGCTCAGTTCGACGAGGCAGGTCAACCATGTTGGTGCTGGTCTACAGCGACGACGCGAACACCCGTAACGAGGTCATGCTCGCCCTGGGCAAGCGACCGCATCCCGACCTGCCCGCTGTCGAGTACGTCGAGTGCGCCACCGAACCCGCTGTCGTCGCGACCATGGACGCCGGGGGCATCGACCTGGCCATCCTCGACGGCGAGGCCGTACCGGCCGGGGGAATGGGCATCTGTCGTCAGCTCAAGGACGAGATCTACGAGTGCCCCCCGGTGCTCGTGCTGACCGGTCGCGTCGAGGACGGCTGGCTGGCCACCTGGTCCCGGGCAGAGGCCGCGGTGCCGCACCCGATCGACCCGATCGCACTGGCCGAGAACGTCATCCGGCTGCTCCGGCCCCGGGCCGACCTGACCACCGGCTGAGGCCCCGATGACCGGACCTGCCCAGAGCAGTGCCCCACCGAGCCCGCCGGACCAGACCTGGCCGGAGGTCCTGTCCGGGCTCATCGCCGGCCATGACCTCGCCGCTGCCCAGACGGCGTGGGCGATGCGGCAGATCCTGTCCGGGGAAGCCACCCCCTCGCAGATCGCGGGCTTCGCGGTGGCCCTGCGCTCCAAGGGCGAGACCGTCGACGAGGTCGAAGGGCTCGTCTCGACGATGTACGAGTTCGCCGCGCCTCTGGAGTACGGCGGTCGGGCGGTCGACATCGTGGGCACCGGCGGAGACCGATCGCACACGGTGAACATCTCGACCATGGCTGCCCTGGTCACCGCCGGTGCGGGCGTCCCCGTGGTCAAGCACGGCAACCGCGCCGCCTCGTCGTCGTGTGGGTCTGCCGACGTGCTCGAGGGGCTCGGCCTCCGGCTCGACCTGACGCCGGAGCGGGTCGGCGAGCTCGCCGCAGAGGTTGGCCTGACGTTCTGCTTCGCCCCGGTCTTCCACTCCGCTCTGCGTCACTCCGCTGTGCCGCGGCGCGAGCTCGGCGTCGCGACCACGTTCAACTTCCTCGGGCCGCTCGCCAACCCGGCGCGACCGGCGGCGCAGGCGGTGGGAGTGGCTGACGCGCGAATGGCGGCGATCATCGCCGGGGTGCTGGCCAACCGGGGGGTCGACGGCTTCGTCTTCCGTGGGCACGACGGGCTCGACGAGCTGACCACGACGACGACCTCACAGATCTGGGCCATCGTCGACGGAGCGGTCACTGAGCAGGAGCTCGATCCGACACAGCTGGGGATTGCGCGCTCGCAACCGGCCGACCTCAAAGGCGGTGACGTGGCCTTCAACGTGGCGGTCGTGCACCGACTGCTGGCCGGCGAGACGGGCCCGGTCCGTGATGCGGTGCTGCTCAACGCGGCCGCCGGCATCGCGGCGTACGACGCCGAGACAGGCGCGGTGACCGAGCGACTTGCGGCCGGGCTGGAACGGGCAGCCAAGGCCGTCGACTCCGGCGCCGCCAAGGGCAAGCTCGAGAGCTGGCTCGCCGCAGCGTCGCGCTGAGTGGAGTCGGCGTAGATGACCGCAGGCACGATGTCTACCGTCTGGTCGTCCGCTGGAGTGGCTCAAGGGGTGTCCTATCGGCGGGTACTTGCCGCTGAGCACGCGACTCGAATTGTGGTGGTGGCCCCGGTGTTGCCCGTGAGACGGTCTGTCGGTGAAACAGGACCAGATCGCTCGGTGGGCTGCCCTGCTGAGCGCCGAGGGCTTTCGACCAGGATCTGTGCTGGGGTCCGGGATGGAAGGGACCGTGGTCGACCTCGGCGATGGCCTCGTCGCCAAGATCTGGCACAGCCGCTCGACGCGCGAGCTGGTGACCCTCAGTTCCTTCCATGAAGCCTTGTCAGCGGCCGAACCCGACGTCATGACCCCCAGGATCCATCGTGTACTCGAGCTGGACGGCCAGGCCGCCACCGTCGAGACACGGCTGGAAGGGCGGCCACTGCGGGAGTCGATGGGCGACGACGCGTACCACCTCAGTGCTACCGCTACCGCGTGCATCGTGGACGTCCTCGGCGCGCTTGCACGGGTGGTGCCAACGGACGCGATGCGGGTGTTGCCTGTCCTTGCAGGCGAATCTGCCTTCGATGGACGACGGTCCTTCGAAGGATCGCTTGCTGATCTGGTGGAGAGGCGCGCTCGGAAGTTCCGAGGACCATTGTCGTCTCGCATGCCTGACCTGGATGATGTCGTGGCAGCCACGTTGGCGTGCCTCACCGAACCAGCGCCGGCGCCCCCGCACCTGATTCACGGTGACCTCATCCCAGCCAACATTCTTGTCGACAACGTCACCCGACCAGTGGCGATCCTCGACTTCGGCTTCCTCACGACCGTCGGCGACTCCGCCTTCGACGCCGCGATCACAGCAAGCATCTACGACATGTACGGATCGCGTGCCGCAGTCAACGAGGCCATGCTGGACGATGCCATCGTTGACCGGTTCGGCTACGAGCCGCGCCGGTTGCTGATCTATCGCTCTGCCTACGCACTCGCGACCAGCAACTGCTTCAGCCCATCAGGCGCTGACGGCCACTTCGCATGGTGCCTCAGCATGCTGGCGCGTCCGCGGTTGCGCGAGGCACTCGATCTCTGACAGCTGAGGTGACTCAGCGACGCACTTGGGGGCGTCCGACCATCAGGGTCGCTCACCGCTCGACGCAGCTTCGACGAGCTCCAGCGGTCTTACTCCTCGACGCCGAGGGAGAACGCGGCCTCGAGGTCGTGGCTGGAGTAGGTGCGGAAGGCGATGTGCGTCTCGGTCGACAGCACCCCGGGCACCTTGTTGATCTGGTCGGGCACGAGCGCAGCCACGTCGTCATGGTTGCGGACCCGCAGCAGTGCGATCAGGTCGATGCCGCCCGTCACCGAGTAGACCTCGCTCACGCCGTCGAGGGAAGCGATCTGCTGCGCCACCTCGGGGATCTGGGCCACATCGGCCTTGATGAACACGATCGCGGTGATCACGGAGACTCCTCGTTCGACGGGAAGGTACGCCGCCGAGCCTAACGCGCACCGACCGCGCGGTCGGCCGCAGCCGAGTCGGGTGTCGGTCAGGCGACCAAGTCGGCGTACTGCGGATGCTGCTCGATGTACCAACGGTAGAAGGAGCAGACAGTCCGAACCCTGAGACCCTGCTCGTCGCGGGCGTCCTCGAGGGAGCGACGGGCCAGCTCCGACGCGATACCTCGGCGAGTGTGGCTGGGCTTCACTTCGGCGTGGGTGAACGCGATCACACCGTCGAGGATCACGTAGTCGGACGTGCCGACGAGCGCGTCGTCCACGGTCGCCTCGTAGCGCCCGCGTTCGGGGACGTTGTGGATCGCGACCTCGCTCATGCGACCAGCCTAGGTTGTTTCGTGACACGATGCCCGTTGTGTGGTGGCAGTGGTTCGGCGCAGCTGTGCTGGCGCTGCTGCTGGTGTGGCTGCTGCTGGTGGGCGCGCTCTGGTTGTGCCGCCCCGACGCGACGAGTCTGGGACAGCTCCTGCGGCTGCTTCCGGACGTCGTGCGCCTGCTGTCCCGGCTGGCCCGCGACTCGACGCTCCCTGTGGGCGTCCGGGTGCGGTTGTGGCTGCTGCTGGCCTATCTGGCGATGCCGTTCGACGTCATACCGGACTTCATCCCGGTGGTGGGGTACGCCGACGACGCGATCGTCGTGGTCGTCACGCTGCGATCCGTTGTACGTCGGTCGGGCCGCGAGGCGGTCGCCCGCCATTGGCCTGGCACCCCAGAGGGTCTGGCCGCACTCGACCGACTCGTCCAAGTGAACTGACGTGCAGGTGGTTTGTTGAGTCGGTCTGCGCGGCTTCGCCGCTGCAGACCGTCCCACCTGACGTGCAGGTGGTCTGTTGAGCCGGTCCGCGCGGCTTCGCCGCTGCAGACCGTCCATCAGCTGAGGCGGCCGAAGAGGTCGTCGCGGCCCGCGACTCTGCACTTGCGGTAGATCGCCTTGGCGTGGTCGTTGACGGTGTACGGCGACAAGTGCAGCTCCCGAGCGATCTGCTTGGTCGCCAGCCCGGACGACAGCTGCTCCAGCACCTCGGCCTCCCGGCGGGTCAGGTCGTGAATACGCGCGACCGTGGGCAAAAGCTGTCGGACCGAGGCGGCCTGCAGCACGACAGCGACCTGGCCACCGTTCAGACTGGTCCCTTGGACCCACAGCCACCTGCCGCTGACGGTTCGAACGACCGTGTGCGGTGTTTGGCCCCCGCGACGTACGACGTTCGCCGCGTCGAACAACACGCGCGTGACGTCTTGGATGTGGGTCTCGTCGAGTCCACCGGGGACCAGGTCCTCGAGCCAGGCGCGCGCCTCGTCCGACGCCGTGAACTGATTGTCGTTCTCGAGCAGGATGACACCGGGGGGCAGCGGACCGGGCACAGCGGAGAAACGGCGGGTGGGGTGGTAGCGCACGGCGCGGGCCAGCGGGGCGCACGCCTGCGCCGCGGTAGACACGTCTGCGGCTCCGAAGGGCTTCCGCCGGTCCTCGCGAAAGAGGGTCAGCGCACCCCACACCCGGCCGCAGTCGCGCAGCACGATGCGCAGCTCGGAGTGGAAACCCTGGGGCCGCATGATCTCGTTGAAGCGGACACTGCTGTCGGCGCCGGGGTGGTCTCGTGCCAACCAGCCCACGGGGACCGTGGCGCAGCCGAGCTCCGTGTACTTGTTCACGTCGTCCTGGAAGGCTTCGTTGGCGGCCATCTCGACCGTGTGCTCGGTGCCCCGGCCACCGAACTGGAAGGTGCGGAGGCCATTGATCGGATCCAGCCCGAGCAGGCACCAACCGTCGAAGGGGAGCAGGGGTTGCACGACCTCGGCGACGGCAGCGCCGAAGTCAGGTCCGGAGGCGGGTCGTCCGACCAGGTCGAGGAACTGGCCCCGTGCCTCTTTGACCGTGCTGGCCATCTCTTGATGATGGCACTGCGGCATCCCTCGAACTAGGGATATCCGTCAGCTGGCCACGTCATGAGACTCATAGTGAGCTTCGACGTGCGAGGCGAGGACGGAGCGAGACATCATGCGTGCGCACGGTAACGGAATCGGCTCTCGGGGGTGGCGACGAATCCGGACCGCCGCGATCGCTGCTGCTGCCCTGGCTGCTTGTGCAGCACTGGCGACTGGTACGGCTGCTGACGCCGCTCATGGCAGCGCGGCCGGGGGTCAGCATCCGCTCGGCTCGCGAGCCCAGGTGGACGACGACCAGTCGGGCGGAAGGATCGTCTGGTCCCAGTTCGTCGACCTCGACTTCAGCGCAGCCCGCATTGCGTCGAGCGACCCGAACGGCCGTCACGTTCGCAACCTGACGCATCCTCCCGACGGCGTGGTCGACCTCGATCCGCAGGTGTCCCCGAACGGTCGGCTGGTGGCGTTCGAGCGAGACGTCCCCGACCCGACGTACGACGTAGTCGGCACTGTCGCGATCGTGGGCGCCAACGGGAGAGGCGAGCGTGTCCTGGACCTCGACTGCGTCGACCCGTGTTTCTCCACCAACGACCCGACCTGGACGCCGGACGGCCGTCACCTGCTGTTCTCGCGCATCGTGGGACCGATCGACCAGGACGGCAATGCCGCGTCAGCCGCGCTCTGGCGGACTGATCTGCGGGGCGAGCACGTCACCCGCGTGAGTCCGCAGCGCATCGATGGTCACTTTGAGGACGGGTGGGCTCAGTTCGCGCCGGCCGGCTACGTGGTGTTCCTTCGTGGGAGCAACGCGAGGCACCACATCGCCGTCTTCCGGATGAACCTCGACGGGAGCAACACCTGCCGACTGACCCCCTGGTGGCTTGATGCCGACCTCGTCGACGTCTCACCCGCAACCAGTGGGCCGACGAAGGATCTCCTCGTCTTCGAGACCCATGGCCACGGAGCTCCTCCAGGTCGGTCACAGGCCATCGCGACATCGTCGGCTGAGTGCAACGGCGATCACCACCTGCGCTACCTGACGTCCCCGAAGTCGCTGCCGGTCCAGAACTTCAACCCGGCCTGGTCTCCGGACGGCCGACAGGTGACCTTCGTCAGGTTCAAGTTCCTGGAGTCCGATCCGATCGTGCACGGTGACATCTGGCGGATGCGATGGAACGGCGAGGACAAACGACCCGTGTCACAGCTCGACCTCTTCGAGTTCCGCCCCAACTGGGGTCCGACCCCCGAGGACGACGACTGACCAGCGGGGGGTCATTGAGCTGGCAGGTTGTCGATCGGGACGGGGTCGATGTCGTCGGCGGGGGTGAAACCGAGGACGCGGCCGTAGAAGTACAGCTCGGCCTCCAGCGCCCGCTTGATGTTGGCGGCCTGCCGGAAGCCGTGGCCCTCGCCCTCGAACATCACCAGGGCCACCGGGAGACCTTTGGCGCGCAATGCCTCGGCCATGCTCGTGGCCTGGTTCGGAGGAACGGCCTTGTCCTCGGTCCCCTGGAACAGGATCATCGGGCTGCTCAGGTCGTCGAGATGGTGGATGGGCGATCGCTCGACGTAGAGGTCCCGTCGCTCCGGATACGGCCCGATCAGCGAGTCGAGGTAGCGCGACTCGAGCTTGTGGGTCTCCTTGGCGAGCGACTCCAGGTCGCCGATGCCGAAGTGGCTGGCTCCGGCGGCGAAGACATCGGATACGGTCAGCGCGCGCAGGGTCGTGTAGCCGCCGGCGCTGCCGCCCCGGATCGCGAGGCGGTTACGGTCCGCGCGTCCCTGCTCAGCCATCGCCAGCGCACCGGTCACGCAGTCGTCGATGTCAACGACTCCCCACTGCCCCTCCAGTCGCTCGCGGTAGGCGCATCCGTAGCCGCTGCTTCCGCCGTAGTTGACGTCCAGGATCGCGAACCCCCGGCTCGTCCAGTAGTGGAAGCCGAGCTTGAACGAGGCGGTGTGAAGCGACGTCGGCCCACCGTGTGACTCGACCAAGAGCGGTGGGTGCTCGCTGTCCGGAGCCAGTACGTCGGCCTGGGCCGGCGGATAGTAGAACCCGTGGACGCCCTCCCCTCGGGAGTTGGTCCACGTCACGCTCTCGGCCAGGCTGGTCATCGCCGGATCGACGGTGAGATCGCTCGATGTCACCAGGGTCTCGACTCCTGGTTGGTCGGCGCCGCCGACGCCGTCCGGGACTGTCAGGAGGACGACGGCCTTGGATGTCTCGCGCGTCGAGGTCAGGCTGAGGATCCGGCCGTCTGACGTGGTGAAGAGACCGTCGATCGCGACGATGTCGCCGTCCAGCGGTGCGATGGATCCCTCCCTCGGGTCGACGACGACGAGCCGGGCGATGCCGGTGTCCCACGCCGCGGCGACGATACGCCCGTCGGGCAAGAAGTCGTAGTCGCGCGCGCCGACGAACCAGTTCGGGCTGCCGAACTCCAACCCCTCGGCCACGAAACGTCGCGGTGTCTCGTCGGACACCTCTGGGTCGAGCACGGCAAGATTGGCCCAGCCGCCCGCCTCCTCGATGAAGAACAGCCGCCCGTCCGGAGCCCACCGTGGCTGTTGCACCCAGGTCGTCCCGTCGGTGACATCCTGGCTCGTCGCGACGAGCCCCGCGGCGTCCAGGGTGGCTCGATGAACGGTGCTGGCCTCCCATGGCATCCGCGGCAGGTCCCAACTGACCCAGGCCAGCCGGTCGCCATCCGGGCTCAGGTCGGCGGCCGCGACGAAGTCGGTGCCTTCAACGATGACCCGGCCACCATCGGGGTTCTCGCCATCGAGGTCGAGACTGACCAGCGTGTTGACCGGTGCGGCCGGGTCGGTGTGATCTTCGCGGATGGCGATGACGCGGTGGCGGCGCAGGTCGATGACCGGTTCTGCGTACCGGTGCACGCCTTCGGGCGTGATGGGGCGGGGAGTAGTGGGGGGGTCGTTGACGTCGACCCGGTAAAGCCGTAGATCGTCGAGGTTGGCGAAGATCAGGATGCCGTCGCGCACGGCGTAGGCGCCGCCGCCGTACTCGTGCACGCGCGACCGAACGTTCCACGGCGCCGGTGTGACGCTCAGCATGGTGCCATCCGGGGTGCGCCGGACGACCTCGCCCCGGCCACCCTCGCTGGCACGAGCCTGGAGCCAGTAGCTGTCGGCGCCGTCGACGCGAGGCATCGTGAGGTCGACACCAGCGGCAGACAGGAGTAGATCGGCGGTGACGCTGGACGGCCAGGCGCCGTACGGAAGGATCTCGGGCATGCCCCCTGTCTATCGCACTCGGAGATCACGGGTCAGGCGGCCGTGGGTTCCAGGCGCGGAGACCGCGACAACGGTCAGCGGGCCGGCCGGGCCAGCGTGCTCGAGAGCCGGGGCGCGTCGAACGGGACCAGTGACTCGCGGGAGGTGGCGATGCTGTCGAGCAGGTGTCGTTGTGACTCTGCCCCTTGCACCGGGCACGACCAGACCCCCTCGACGTGGACCAGGCGCACGCCGGGATGTTCGAGCCAGCGCAGCACGAGCTCTGACTCCTCAGGCGTGGCCGCAGGCGCCGGGCCGTGACCGGGGACAACCGTGTCGGCGCCGGCGCGTAACCGGTCGGTCCACGCGCGGGCACTCTCGCCCGGAGGGATGACGCCGGCCGCAGCCAGTCGTCCGTGGCGCACCACGTGGACCTCCCACGACCCGGCTTCGGTGCGCCGGGCGGCCACGATCTCGGGGCAGCCGGTCAGCGCCCGCAGGCGCTGGGAGCGAGCGGCGGCGCGGAGGAACGTGGTCATCCGGTTGCGGTGGGAGGCGGCCTCCTCGAAGCGCTCGCTCGCCGCCAGCAGGTCCATCCGACGCCGGATGGCCTCGGTGACGGCCTCGGGGGAGCTGTCGAGCGTGCGTCGTAACGCATCGACGGTGATCGTGTAGGCGTCCTCACTTGCCGTGCCGTCGCAGGGAGACAGGCAGCGGCCCATCTCGGCCAGCGCACAGGCATTGCGACTCGGACGGCGGGGGAGCCGGCCGCTGCACTGGCGGATCGGGAAGCTCTCGTGCAGGGCGGCCATCGCGGCTTCGGCGGCTGAGCGGGCGCGGAACGGGCCGAGATAGTCGGCGTCGTCATTGAGCACCTGCTTGACCAGTGAGAGGCGCGGCCACGGCTCGACGGTGAGCTTGACCCAGCTGACGCGTTCGGGGAACTTCGACCGGCGGTTGTAGCGCGGCTTGTGCTCGGCGATGAGTCGGAGCTCTCGGACCTCGGCTTCGAGTGGTGTGGCGCAGACGATGCCCTGGACCGAGCTGGCCAGTCCGACCATCTCGCCCATGCGGGAGCGAGTCTCGCTGGCCGTGAAGTAGGTGCGCACGCGCGAGCGAAGATCTTTGGACGTACCGACATACAGGACTCGGTCGCGGCTGTCGCGGAACAGGTAGACGCCGGGCGCGTGCGGCAACCCCTCGGCGAGATGGCGCTTCTTTCGCTGGGCGGTCGAGACACGGGACGAGAACGTGGACAGCTCTTCGAGGGTGTGGACACCGAGGTTGCCCAGCCGTTCCATCAGCCCGTGCAGTACGTCGACGGTGGCCCGCGCATCAGACAAGGCGCGGTGGTTGGGGGTGGTCGTGGCGTTGAACAGTCGCGCCAGGGACGAGAGCTTGCAGTTCGGGGCGTCGTCACGCGTGATGACCCGCCTGGCGAGCTTGGCCGTGTCGAGGACGTCGACCCGCGGCCAGGGGAGTCCGACCACGCCGCAGTAGTGCTTGAGGAAGCCGATGTCGAAGGGCGCGTTGTGGGCCACGAGCACGGCACCGCGGGCGAACTCCATGAACGCGGGAAGGGCGCTCTCGATCCGCGGAGCGCCGGCCACCATGGCGTTGGTGATCCCGGTGAGCACCGAGATGAAGGGTGGGATCGGGTCGCTGGGTCGGACCAGGGTCTGGAACTCGCCCAGCACCTCACCGCCACAGATCTTGACGGCCCCGATCTCGGTGATGGACGAGCCGCCGACGGCCGACCCACCGGTCGTCTCGAGGTCGACGACCACGAACGTGGCCTCCCGCAACGACGTGCCGAGCTCGTCGAAGGTCTGCTGCACCGCGAAGCCCCCGCCAGGCGCGCCGGATGCCGTGTCGGTGTCGACGGCGTCCAGGAGCGTACCCATGTACCGAACGGTAGGTGTGACCACCGACGAAACCGGTCCGACTCGCCAGGTCGGGCGGCGCTGGCACGAGCCCGAGGACGATGCGTTGCGCTGACTGCGGCCGTGTCGTCACCCGACCGGGCCTACTCCTCGTGTTGACTGGTCGAGTGGACTATGGAGGCGGGGACAGACAACGCCTCGATCGACATTCTCTTGCCGTTCTACGGCGATGTCGACCTCATGCAGACGGCCGTGGCCAGTTTGCAGGGTCAACACGACGGCGACTGGACGATGTACGTCGTGGATGACAACTACCCCGACCCGACCGTGGCTGAGTATTTCGGCAGGATCGACGATCCTCGAATCCGCTATCACCGCAACCAGGCGAACCTCGGTGCCAACGGGAACTACCGGCGCGGGCTCGAGCTCGCCACCGCGGACTACGTCGCGGTCATGGGCGCCGACGACGTCATGTTGCCCGGCTACGTCGCCAGGATCCGATCGCTGATCGCTGACTGGCCTCGGGCAGGGGTGTTCCAGCCAGGTGTCGAGATCATCGATGAAAGCGGAGCAGCCGCCAACCCGCTGGCTGACCGCGTGAAGGCTCGTCTCGCCCCGTCGGCCTACAGCGCTGTCGAGCTGGTCGGTGAGGACCTGGCTCGTAGCGTCCTGCGCGGCAACTGGACCTACTTCCCGTCCCTGTGCTGGGACCGGCGCCTCATCCAGGAGACAGGGTTCCGGCGCGGACTCGACGTGGTGCAGGATCTCGCGCTGATCCTCGACGTTGCGCACCGAGGGCGGTCCCTCGTGATCGATCCGACCGTCGTGTTCCAGTATCGCCGGCATCTCAGCAGCGACTCGCGGTGCGTGCGGTCGGCGGCTCTCGCTTCCGCGAGGAGCGAGAGTTCTTCCGGACGGCTGCGGCCGAGTGTCGGGCCACGGGCTGGAACCGAGCGGCGCGGGCGGCGCGCTGGCACCTGACCTCTCGGCTGAACGCCGCGTCACTGCTACCGCGAGCAGTCGCAGCGCGCAAGGGTGGTGCTGTGCGCACCTTGCTCACTCACGCGCTCGTGCCCGAGCACCAGAACCAGGTTCAAGGGACCACAACTCACGGTTCAAGGGACCACATCTCACGGTTCAAGGGACCACAACTCACGGTTCAACGAAGAGGGTCAGTGGGTGAGGACGGCGGTGCGGACATTCTCCTGGACGCGGGCTGCGATGACCTCGTCGGACCGGCCGCGGACGAAGGGTTGCACGGCCAGCGCCCACAACGACCAGCCCGCCACGGTGAGCGCGGCGATCAAGACCGGGGAGTGGTACATCCAGACCGGGTCCTGCACGTGGATCCCTTGTGAATCATCTTGAGCGCCACGGAGGTGACTCCTACCAACTGGGCGCTGGCCAGTGCGGCCCAGCCGGCACGCTCGACCAGACCCGGACAGGTGACCAGTGCCGCTCATCGAGGGCGAGAACGCTGAGCAGCACGATCCCCACGGCATACGGCAGCCCGTAACGGCCCTGCCAGAAGTTGCCGTCAGTCGGGTAGTAGTGCGCGTTCACGCCAACAGACAACGCGATGGTGAAAAGCGCAGATCGCAACGACGGCCATGCGCCGGGTCGAACCTGCCGCCGCCACCCGAGCACAAGAACGCTGAAGATCACGCCGCCATGTACAACAGGTAAACCGGCAATGGGGCCGGCTCGGTCCGGCTCGGGAATGCCGCGATCGACTGGAAGAACCACAGCGGAATCTGCTCGAGACTGTTCATGACGGGATGAGTCAGCGGAGCCAGTGCAGTGTCTTCTCGGGCGTTGGGGGTCTGCGTCACGATCCAGGCCACATTCGCGATGGCGGCCGTAAAGTCGCGAGCAAGACGGGGATGGACGACGACCAGTGTCGTCGTATCCGGGGATGCTGCCACCGTTGCGCGTACTCCGATGACCGCCATCGCGTGGCGACGTGAGGAGAAGCAGGACAGGACCCAGGTCCGGATCGTTGCCACCACGAGTGCCCCGGCGCGTCGCGACCAGCAGCAGACGCTCGACTCGCATCGCGAGGTCGCTGCTCTCGAAATCCCAACAGCGCGACCCAAACAGAAAGAGCCGCGCACATCTCCAGGCCATTGGGACTGGCGATCGAGGTGCTGTAGACCAGGACCGGGGTCGACGCCACCATCAGCCCCACCAGCGGCCACCGGGTGCGCGCCCACAGGCACGTCAGCCAGGCCGCCAGCGCGAGGAAGAGGGAGCACAGCACGGCGGTCACCAAGCGCATCACGTACAGCGCGTCCGCACCGTCGAAGGGCTTCGCAAGGTGGCCCACGACGAAGTAGAAGGCCGGGTTGTACGACGCGGCAGCGCTGGCGATCGTGACCAGACCGGGTCCGGCGTCCGCCACCGGTCGGCAGTTGTCCGGCCCGGTGTAGGTGCGGGCCTCGCACTGGGCGCGGGCGGCCTCGGCGATCGAGCGGTCGACGACCACGAGCTCGCCCCGCCCGTCGGTGGCTGCCACGTGATCCGTCGTGATCTGTCCATGGGCGACGGCGGACGCCCGGTAGGCGTGGTCGAACTCATCGACACCGGCGAACGGTGGCAGTGCCGAGATCCATGCGAGTTGGAGAAGCAGGGATCCGATCAGCCACATCAACGCGATGCGCTTGGCCGGGGTCCTCACCGGACGACGCCTGAGGTTGCCGTCGGGGCGCGGCTGCCCTGTTCCGTGTCCGTGGTTCGGGGGTCCGTCACTGACCTCTCGCCGGTACGCAGCGCCCGG
Organism: uncultured Actinomycetota bacterium; assembly: GCA_963750495.1. Lineage (GTDB taxonomy): Bacteria > Actinomycetota > Actinomycetes > Propionibacteriales > Nocardioidaceae > JANLYC01. The sequence continues at coordinate 388,325 of CAVVQV010000004.1, read as the reverse complement.
TCGATGGCGACGGAGCGGGCGAGGTCGACGTAGCGGTCCTCGAGTCGCTTCATGCGTTGGTAGAGGCCGACGGTGCTGAAGAGGAACGCCAGGACCAGCGCGTACACGACGAGGTCGGTACCGCGGCCGACACCGACGAGGTTCGCCAGCTTCGTCACCAGGTTCGGGAAGACGATGGCGGTGACGCCCAACAGCAGGATCAGCAGAGCGACCAGCCGGCGCAGAGCCAGGTGCCCGGCGCTGGCCTTGCCCCGGAGCTCGACCACGCTGAAGCCGACCAGGCCGACGATCAGTACTGCCTTGATCATCGGGCCACCCGCACCTTGTTCGCCATCAGGTCGAACACGATGTTGAGCGCGTTGACGGACGACTGTCCCTTCGTACGCGAGTAGTCGGTGTAGAGCACCTCGATCGGCAGCTCGGTGTACGTCAATCGCTCGCGGGCGATGACCTCGAGAATCTCGCTGGCGTGCGCCATCCCGGTGAGCCGCAGCTTCATGGCCATTGCGGCGTTGCGGTTGAGGACACGCAGCCCGTTGTGTGCGTCGGTCAGCGCCAGTCCGGTCGTCACGCGCGTGAAGGTGACCGCGCCGCGCAGCACGAGTCGACGGACGAACGGGACCTGTCCCGTCGCGGTCAGGAAGCGAGAGCCGAGCACGACGTCCGATGTGCCGAGACGGGCCCGTGCGACCAGCGCCAGGGCGTCCTCGACACGGTGCTGCCCATCCGCGTCGAACGTGACGAAGAAGCGGAACCGCTGCTCGCAGGAGAGCGCGAACTCGATCCCGGTCTGCAGGGCGGCGCCCTGGCCGAGGTTGGCCGGATGGCGTACGACCACCGCACCGGCCGCGGCTGCCACCGCAGCGGATTCGTCCGTACTTCCGTCGTCGACGCAGATCACGTGGGAAAAGTCACGGCGTACCCGCCTGACGACCTCACCGATGACCGCGGCCTCGTTGAACATCGGGATGATGACGACGGCTTCGCCGAGGTCCGGGCGCAGCGCAGCCACCGAGTCGGCGGTCGGCTGGACCGATGCCTGCTCGTGGCGTTCGCGTGCACTCGTCAACATCTCGGCTCCTCTTCGGGGTGCTGGTTCGAATTTAGTTGAGTAGCGGCTTCGTAACGCCTGGTGACCGGGCGAAATGACCGAACGGCCGATGGAGGTCGACACGTTTGGTCCAGCGACGGCGGAGCACGCCACTACGCTGAAGACGTACGTCGTACGCAGCCGCGAGCCAGGAGTCTCTGCATGTCCCATCTGCCCGACCCCTCCCAGCGGTGGAGGTGCAGCGCCTGTGGGAATCTGACCCGGTTTGATGTGGTTCGGACGGCGACGACGCGGGAGTTCTGGCACCTCGACCTTGCTGGCGAACCGCGCGTGGAGGAGACCGAGACGCTCGAGGAGGCCGTGCGCACGATCGTCTGCCGCTGGTGTGGTCGCGACGACGCCGTCGAAACCGTGCTCCGCCCCGGCGAGGTCTCCTCATGACGGCCGAGCGCACGCCTGACGATCACGAGATGCTGCCGGCAGCGCTCCGCAGCCGTGTGGCCGCGCTCGCCTCGGACGGCTTGGTCGTGGTGCCCGAGACTCATGTCCCACCGCTGCTCCGCAGAGCCATGAGCTTCGCACCCGCCAAGCGGCGCAAGCTCATCGGCGACCAGCTCACGCAGGCGCTCGACGCCGACGACGAGTTCCGCGAACACCTGGCCACCCAGGTGCGGGGGCTTGCCGGCGAGCTGGCCACGCGCGTGCACGAGGGCGGCGAGATCAGCGACAGCGAGCTCAGGGAAGCAGCCGCGCTCGCCTACATCCTTCGTCCCGAGGGCTGGCAGGAGCTGGTCGGACGCGCGAAGCAGGAAATCGCACGGGCTGAGGTGAGGCAGGTCGACCTGACCGGTACCGTCGAGAAGCTCCAGGCCGACCTCGAGCAGGCACGGGGAGAGACCAAGGCCGTGCGCGAGAAGCTGCGCGCCCAGGTCGAGCAGGTGAAGGCCGAGAACGCCCAGCTCCGCCGTACGCTCGGCGAGACGCGCGTCCAGCTCCGCGAGACACAGGAGGCGGCCGAGCGCGACCGGGCCGGCATCGATGCCGTACGCCGGGACGCCGACACCGCCGCGCGCAAGGCGGACGCCGAGCAACGTCGACTACGGCAGCGCATCGAGCAGCTCGAGTCCGACACGACCGCCAACCGTCGAGCGGCGCGAGACGACCGTGAAGGCGAGAACATGCGGTTGCGGCTCCTGCTCGACACCGTGATGGAAAGCGCGTCAGGACTGCGCCGCGAGCTCGCCCTGGCGCCCTCGGACCTCCTGCCTGCCGACACGGTCGCCGCCATCGACCCCGGCGCGGCCTCTCAGACCGCGGCGATCGGTCGAGCGTTGTTGGCCGATGACCCGGGGCTGCTCCGGCGGCTGCTCGAGCTGCCGCGGGCTCACCTCATCATCGACGGCTACAACGTGTCGAAGACCGCCTGGCCCGAGGCGCCGCTCGACCAGCAGCGGTCTCGCCTGGTCAGCGGGGTGGCAGCGCTGGTGGCCGGCAAGGCGGTCGAGACCACGATCGTGTTCGATGGCGCCGAGCTGTCGCATCCTCCGGGGGTCACATCGCCGCGCCACGTGCGGGTTCGTTTCAGCCCGCCGGGGGTCATCGCCGACGACCTCATCCGGGAGTTCGTGGCCGCCGAACCGACAGGCCGTCCGGTCATCGTCGTCTCGACCGACCGCGAGGTGGCCGAGAGCGTGGCCAAGGACGGCGCGCGTTCCGTCGCAGCCGTCGCGCTCGTCAGAGTCCTCGGGATTGTCTGAGGGTGCCTACTCGACCAGGCGGACCGGGTCGCCTTCCAGGCTTGCCGTCCACGACGTTGTGTCCGTCGGCTGGTTTCCGCTGCCGTAGTTGTACGACAACCGCAACCAGCAGCCTGTCGTGATGGTGTTGTCACAGGTGTAGCTCGACGGAATAGGTACTGCGATCTGTTGCCACCTGCCGTTGTAGGAACTGTTGGCGGGGATCGAGCAGTTGGTCAAGGTCGTTCCGCTCGTTCCTCCAGTCGGCCCGTAGCCCTTGCATCCGGTGAAGGTGGTGATCCCCGAGTCCGGTGGCGGCAACACCGTGATGACACCCGGAAGTGTCGAGTCGCCGACGTCGAACAAGCGCACGTTCAGTACCTGCCCGGCGGCGCCTGGTGGGACCTGCGCCAGGAAGAACTTGGTATTGGCGGCCGGAGAGTTGGCGTACATCGCCATCTTGTTGTATCCGGCGATGGCAATGGCATCGCGAGCAGTGGTGTCAGTCGTAGAGAATGCCCGCAAGCCGAAGCGGTTGTGCCCGCTGGCGAGGTCCGCACCGGTGCCGTTCGTCTGGACCTGGATCATGTAGACGCCTGGGGCGGCGTTCGGGATCGTGCATAGGGTCTTCCACTGTCGGAAGACTCCGGCGACGTAGCCGGGCGAGATGTCGTTGTACTGGCTCTTGGTGTTGTCCAGTGCCTTGCTGAGATCTCCGTTGTACCCCGGATAGGTGATTGCGGGACAGCTGGTCCGGGGCGGGAAGCTCAGCGGGTCCCACGGGTTGACGCCGGGGTCGCGCACGGTGAACTTGGTGCTGACCTCGCCGGTGCCGCCGAAGCGGACGTCGCCGGTGCAATAAGGACTCGACTGCCCATCGGCATAGCGAGTGGCCGGATCGGTGACCGGTGCGGTCTTGGCAGCGGGTAGCGCTTTCGCTGAGGACAAGCCATTCACGGCGCAGAGGTCACCGACCGCGATGAGAGCGGGGTCGAACGCCTGCAGCGTTAGGTTCTGGACCGGCTTGGTGAGCGTGATCGTGTAGAAGTACCCGTTGGCGTCGTACTCGGAGTTCGTGCCACCGGCACCACAGCCGTCCTCACCGGAGGTGCAGTCTCCGTTCTGGTAAGCGTCACCCGACTTCTTCGGAGCCTTGGGGGCCCCGACGTTGGCCCAGAACATGCCGGTGTCGGCACAGTTGGCGCTTCTGATCCCCGTTGCCTCCGGGTCATTTCCGAACTCGTTGCACGGGCTTCCCATCGGCACCGGCCCGGCATAGTCGGCGACCGCGGTCCGAGAAATCGTCGTGTGGCCGAGGCCGAACAGGATTCCGAACTGATTCTGTACCGTCATCGACGTGGTGACCCGAAGCCGGGTTGGCTGACCGTCGATGCTCGGGACCACGGACACTGTCGACGAAGCGTTGTCGAAGCCGTTGGCCTTCGCATAGATCTGGGCCTCGCTGAAAGCTCCGGATTGGTCGCTGGGCAGTTTCGGCACACCGGCAAGTGCCGCGGCGTCAGCGGCGCGCTGGGCTCTTTGCCCCGTATAGTACCAGTTGCCTACGTCGACGGCGAACGCGCACATCCCGAAGAGCGTGGTGAACAGCAGCACGGTCAGGATGGCGACGTAGCCGCCCTCGGAGCGTCCTCTCAGCGTCGCTCGCCAGGTAACCCTTGTCATGGGCCAGGTTCCATCTCTCGCGGGGTCTCGACGATCGTGGCGAGGCCGTGGTTCGGTGCTTGTCGAATGTACGGCAGCCGGGTGCTGCCGATGCCCAGCTCGGCGAGTGAATCATCCGAACGGCTGAGGACCCTGTGCCAACGGTCGACGGCGTTGCGGGCTCGCCATGGATGCTCACTCGACCAGTCGGATCGGGTCGCCTTCGAGGCTCGCTGTCCACGACGTGGTGTCGGTCGGCTGCGCACCGGCGCCGTAGTTGTACTGCAGCCGCAACCAGCAACCGGTCGTGGTGGAGCCGTCGCACGTGTAGTTCGCAGGGATGGGACAGAGATCTGCTCCCATTTGCCGTTGTAGCTGCTGTTGGCCGGGATCGAGCAGTTGGTCAGCGGCGTTCCGCCGGTCCCGCCGGTCGGTCCGTAGCCCCGGCAGCCGCTGAAGCCGCTGAGTCCGGAGTCAGGAGGGGGCAGGACGGTGATGACACCTGGCTGGCTGAGTCACCGACGTCGAACAGGCGAACGTTCAGGAGCTGCCCGGCGGCGCCTGGCGGAACCTGGGCCAGGAAGAACTTGGTGTTCGCCGCGGGAGAGTTCGCGTAGATCGCCATCTTGTTGAACCCGGCGATGGCGATGGCGTCACGAGCGGTGGGGTCGCTGGTCGAGAAGGCGCGCAGTCCGAACCGGTTGTGGCCGCTGGCCAGGTCGCCCGGTGCCGTTGGTGTTGACCTGGATCATGTAGATGCCGGCCGGGGCATAGGGGATCGTGCACAGCGTCTTCCATTGCCGGAACACGCTGGCCACGTAGCCGGGCGCGTGTCGTCGTTTCCTTCTTGCTGTTGTCCAGCGCCTTGTTGAGGTCGTCGTTGTAGCCGGGGTACGTGATCGGCGCGTCAGCCCGGGTCGACTCGGGAAGCTGCGGGTCCCAGGGTTGACGCCGGGTCGCGCACGGTGAACTTGGTGCTCACCTCGCCGGTGCCGCCGAAGCGCACGTCTCCGTACAGAAGGGCTGGACTGGCCGTCCGCGTACCGCGTGCGGATCGGTGACTGGAGCGGCTTGTAGCCGACAGGTCTTGGCCTTGTCGAGCTTGTGTCGGTGCAGAGTCACCGACCGCGATCAGGCGGTCGAACGCCTGCAGCGTGAGGTTCTGCACCGGCTGGTGAGCTTGACCTGGTAGAAGTACCCGTGCTGTCGTACTCGCGTTGGTGCCACCGAGCCGCAGCCGTCCTCACCGGAGGTGCAGTCACCGTTCTGTAGGCATCGCCGGACTTCTTGGCCTGAGCGCCGACGTTCGCCCAGAACATGCCCGTGTCGCGCAGTTGCGCTCTTGATGCCGGCCGACTCAGGTCGTTGCCGAACTCGTTGCAGGCTGCCCATCTACCCGGAGTAGTCAGCGACCGCGGTCCTCGAGATGGTCGTGTGACCGAGCCCGAACAGGATCCCGAACTGTTCTGTACCGTCATCGACGTGGTGACCCGCAGCCTGGTGGTGTCCGTCGATGCTCGGACCACCGTCACCGTCGAGCGCGTTGTCGAACCCGTTGGCCTTCGCGAAGATCTGAGCCTCGCTAAACGCCCGGTCTTGTCGCCCGGAGTTCGGCACACCGGCGAGGCCGCCGCGTCGCGGCTCGTTGCGCCCGTTGCCCCGTGTAGTACCAGTTGCCCACATCCACGGCGAAGGCACACATCCCGAACAGAGTGGTGAACAGCAGCATCGGTCAGGATGGCGACATAGCCGCCCTCGGTACGCTGTGCCCCTTCGTGGAATGGGTGCCGCACCAGCTGCCTCATTTGCAGGGCGAGGTCTGGGCGAGGGGCTCGAAGCTCATCACCGTGCTGGACTGGAGGTCGAAGTTCTTGATGATCATGCCGGTCACCGACGGGTGCCTGTACTTGAGATAGACCCCGACGCTGTCGTGGGCCGAGTCTCCAGCACATGCGTTCTGGGAGTTCGGGTCCCACGTGGTGCCGGCGATCGGCAAGAACTGCTTGGACGACGTGTCCCACTTGAATTTCACGCACGTCGTGCAGTTGCTGAAGTCGGTGTAGCCGACCGGCGTGCCGGTGGTCTTGTTGGCCTTGTAGACCCAGAGCTCGGAGACTTGGGCCAGGTCCAGCGCCGAGCCCTCCCGCGCGATCTGAGCGGCAGCGTCGGTGGCAAAGTTCACGGTGCGGGGCTCAGCGGAGGCGATCCTGGCCCCGGCGCGCACCGACGAGACGACGGCGAGGTAGTCCTTGAACATCAGGCCGAACTCGATGATGCCGAAGACGAGCAGCACGAAAAGTGGAGTGATGATCGCCGCCTCGACGGCGACGGCGCCGCGCTGGGAGCGACGCCTGGTGAGTCGGCGGGGGCTGCGAGGCTGCAGCCGCCGACGTGAGCTTTCGGCCATGTATGTGAAGGTAGGGAGTGGCGAGACCCAGCGGGACCAGGTTTGAGAGTTTGTGCCCGAAGAGTGGTGGCTGAGGGCGCCATTCGGATTAGTACGAACCCGCCCCCGCACCACTTTCCGTAATTGGCACATAACGCTCAGTTGCCTGGCCTGTCCTATGGGCTGACGGTCGACTCATCCCTTCGGTCAGACTTCGCTTTGCAGACTCAATGGGGCCGATCCGGGTGCCAGAATTTGGCCCGTGAACCCACTCCTCCAGGAAGGCGGGAAGCGACGGCGTGCCGAACATGGCGCCGTCGCCGTCGAGTTCGCGCTCGTCCTACCCCTCCTCATCTTGCTCGTCTTCGGCGTCATCCAGTGGGGGCTGGTGATGGCGCAGTCAGCCGCCCTGTCGGGAGGCGCGCGAAACGGTGCCCGCTACGGCGTCGTCAACATCGTGTCCGCCCGTACCTGTTCGGACGTCATCAGTCAGGTGCGTGGCAACTCCGGGACCATCGGCTTGACCGGCTCTGAGGTCGGCGTGACCGTACAGCTCGTCACAGGCGCCTCGTCGTCGACCGTCTGCAGCTCCGCGGCGAACAGCTCGACGGTGACACCTTCGTCAGGCGCCACGGCGTTGCCGTGCAAATTGTCGAGCGACACCAGCAAACTGTCCGTCACCGCCACCTACAACGCCCCTTCCCTTCTCCCGATCGGCGTAGGCGCCTTCAGCCTGCAAGGACAGGGGACCTACCGATGCGAGTACAAATGAGCGTCACCCACCGTGCCCGGCCTGATCGACGACGTCAGGAGGACGGCGCGGTCGCTGTGATGGTCGCGCTGATGACCACGATGCTCATCGGCATCATGGCCTTCGTCACTGACTTCGGCATGGCCTACGCCAACAAGGCTGCGGTGCAGAACGGCGCCGACGCGGCCGCACTGGCCGTTGCCCGGCAGGTGACCTCGACGGCCTCTCCCACCATCAACTGCACGGGCCTGGCGCTGGCATCCGCGGCGGACCCGTCGTTGCGGGCCCTCGCCGAGCAGTACTTCGCCAACAACTCGCCGCGCGGCGGAACCTTGGCACCTGGCACCGCCGGCCTGAGCTTCTCGTGCACCTCCGTGGGCTTCACGGTCGCGGTGACCGGCACGCAGGACTCGCCGGCGTTCTTCGGTCAGATCTACGGCGCGTCAAAGATCCCGATCACGCAGTCAGCGAAGGCCGTCGTGGGTCCAGCGAAGGAGGTCACTGGCCTCCGGCCGTTCGCGGTCTGCCAGATGGACGCCAGCCTGATGTCGGCGACGGGCCTCAACTACACGATCTCGTTCGACAACGCGGATGCCGGCTGTGGTTACGCGCCCGGCAACTGGGGCATTCTCGACTTCGATGGTGGATCCAACCCGACCGGCGACACCGCCGACTGGATTCTCAACGGGTACTCGGGAAGTGTCTCGACGGCGTCTCCCAGTTACATCGACGGTGACCCCGGTGCTCCCGGTCCGGGAGCGCTCGATAGTGAGATGGATGCCATCCTCGGCATCGACATCACCTTGCCGGTGTTCGATGACGTCACGGGCTCGGGCAACAACACCAAGTTCCGCATCACCGGCTTCGTGACGGCGACCATGTGCGGATGGAAGTTCAACAACAAGAGCGGACACGCGGCCTGCTTCACGACGGTTCCTCATCCCGTCCCCAAGAACTACCTCCAGGTGATGTACAAGAACTTCGTCCCGATCGGTCAGGTGAGCACGACCTGTCAGTTGGGCAACGTCACGTGCGACAACGGGGTACGCCTGTATCAGCTGGCAGAGTGACAGCGATCGTCTGACGCGAGCATGCAGTCCCGTGTGAGGATGGTCGGCGTGAACACTGCGGCTGCCGTGTCGAGCGTCCATGCCTCGCCAAAGCATGCGGTCAGCAAGGCGCGTCTGGACTCCATCGCGCTGGTCGAGGGCTGGGGTGTGTCCGGTGACGCCCACGCGGGCACGACAGTCCAGCACCGGTCGCGCCGGCGTCGTGACCCGACGCAGCCGAATCTTCGTCAAGTGCACCTCATCCATGGCGAGCTGCTTGCGGAGCTCGCCGGCCGGGGGTTTCGGGTGGAGCCGGGTGCGATGGGCGAGAACATCGTGACCCAGGGGCTCGACCTGCTTTCGCTGGCGCGTGGGACCAGGCTCCGTGCTGGGTGAGGACGCCGCCGTCGAGCTGACCGGACTCCGCAACCCGTGCGTTCAGCTCGATGGCCTCCAGCCCGGTCTCATGGCGGCCACGCTTGACCGCGATGTGGCGGGCCGGCTGCTCCGCAAGGCCGGCGTCATGGCGGTGGTCGTCAGTGGGGGAGAGGTCCGGGGCGGTGACCGCATCGAGGTGGTGACCCCGCCCGGGTCGCCCCAGCCCCTGGAGCCGGTCTGAGCCGGACCTGACGGAACTGTCGGCGGTCCCGCCTAGCGTGCTCGGTGATGAGGACGAGTCGGCATTCACGCCGGCCGCACCGAGGCGTGGAGGTCGACATGGCAGCACAGACAGCGGGCAGCGACGGCTCACCCGGACGCCCCGACGGCGGCGTGCCCGGGCCCCCGACAGATGCAGTCCCGACCATCATTGACTGTGACCACTGTTCGCTGCGTGGAATCGGTTGTGGCGACTGCGTCGTCACAGTGCTCCTCGGTGGACCTCCGTTCGGTGTCGAGCTCGATGAGGCCGAGAAGCAGGCGATCGACGTGCTGGCGCAGGCCGGTCTGGTCCCCCCGCTACGGATGGTCTACGGCCTCGACAACTCGCCGGTCGAACCCGCGTGACCGGCGTGCCAGCGTGCGGCTCGCGCGGCCAAACTGTGACTGATGGGGTCGAAGTGACCGTTGTGTCTCCTGTGACGCAGATAACCTCAGGGATCCTGAGAAACCCCGGCGAGGAGTTGGTGGGCTCGGATGGTCCTCTGTAGGGTGATCCGCGTTGTCACCGGCCGGGTTCGCCCCTCGTTGTGTCGGAGATAACGGAAAGATCAGCAGGGAGGGGGTGCTGTTGCCCGTGTTCGCGACCCAGAGGGAGACCGTCGACCCGTGTCGAACGGCCACACACGTCCCATGCCCCAGTCCGTCAAGCGCGTCTGCTTGGTCGGCGCCGCTGCGCTGATCGGCAGCCTCGTACTCGCTGCCCCCCCAGGAGCCGCCGAACCAGGCGGCGGTGGTGCTGCCACTGATCGCTCCAAGCCGACGATCACCGAGATCAAGAGTCGCATCGACACCTTGAACCACCAGGCCGAGATCGCCTCCGAGGATCTCAACACGGTGCGCGTCGAGATGAAGGCGGCCCGCAAGCGGCTCACCGCGCTCCAGGCCGACGTGGCGCGCAAGCGCAGCCGGGTCGAGCAGCTTCGCTCGCTCGTCGTCGGCACAGCGCTGTCGGACTACCAGAACGCTGGCGGCCTCTCGACCAGCACGTCCCTGCTCGTCGCCGACGACCCGAACGCGTTCATGGACGGCGTCGCGTCCAAGGCCATGGTCGAGTTCCAGCAGACGGCCTTGCTCACCCAGCTCACCCAGCGGCAGCGTCAGCTGGGCAGCCAGGAGAAGCAGGCGGCCAGCGAGCTCGCGGCCATCAACAAGGACAAGGCCGAGGCCGCTTCTCACAAGGCAGAACTCGCGCGCCGCACGCAGCAGGCGCAGGACATCCTCGACACGCTGCAGGCAGCGCAGCTCGCCCGACTTCAGCAACTTCAGTCCACGCCGCAGCCGTCGCGCAGCGCCGTCCGCATCGCGGTGAGCGACGTCCCCGCGTCCGAACGCGCCAAGGTGGCCGTGCAGACTGCGCTGGCCCAGCTCGGTGACCCCTACGTCTATGGGGCTTCCGGTCCGGACTCCTTCGACTGCTCCGGTCTGACCATGTACGCCTGGCGGGCTGCCGGAGTGGCTCTTTCGCACTCCTCGAGCGTTCAGTCGACCCAGGGGACTCCGGTCTCCATCTCGTCGTTGATGCCCGGCGACCTCGTGTTCTACTACTCGCCGGTGTCGCACGTGGGCATGTACATCGGCAACGGCCAGATCGTGCATGCGCCGCACACAGGTTCGTACGTCGAGGTCGTGTCGCTCAACTCGATGCCGATCAACCACGCCCAGCGGGTCGGCTGACCGTCCCGCCGGCGCCCCACACGGCAGCCGGGAGCGATCCGGTGCCAGCGCCCACCCCCGTACGATGACTCGGTGGACGACCCCGGCGTCGCGCGGATGAAGCCACCGCGTCAGGTGATCGCCGGGCTCATCATCCTCGCGGTCGCGGCGGCCGCCGCCGTCCTTGCGGTCGTGGTGCCGCACGACGGTTCACCCTCGGCGCATAGACCGACCAACCAGACGGATACCTCCACCACGGGGACCCAGGGCGCCACTGAGCCGGACAGTCGTGCTGCTGCGGCTCTCGCGCTGCTCGCCCGGCAGGACCGGTTGCTGCGGCATGGGTCGCTTGCGGCTTACCGGCGTACCTGGGACAACAGTTCCCGGGCACAGCGCCAGGCTGCAGCCACGTTCGCCAACCTGCGTCGGCTGCGGGTCGGCACGCTGAACGCGCGGTACGTCGCTGCCGACGGCGAAGGCCGGGGTCTACCTGCGGGGGGGCAGCTCGGCGAGGGGGCCTGGACGGCGGACGTCGAGATCGCCTGGCACCTGGCCGGCGTGGACCGGGCCGATGCACGCGGCACGCTGACCTACACGTTCGACAGCCGGGGTGGGAACGTCCGGGTCGCCGGTATCACCGCCAGCCAGCACGAGCGTGAGCCGATCTGGCTGCTCGGCCGACTCCACGTGAGACGCACCCCGCACACGCTCGCGGCGGCCATGACGGAGCGCGCCGCGCGACGGCTCGATGGCGAACTACGTCGCGCCGCGCTGGACGTGGCCCGCGTGGTGCCGTCGTGGCGGGGCGACCTGGTCGCGTACGCCCCCGGCACCGATCGACAGTTCGAGTCCCTCCTGGCCTCCACGCCCGGTGCTTACGCCGGGATCGCGGCAGTCACCACGACGTCGGACGGGTCGAGACGTCCGGACGCCCCGGTCGTGATCGTGATCAACCCCACGGTGTTCGAAGGCCTCGGTCCCCTGGGTACGCACGTGGTCATCACCCATGAGGCGACGCATGTGGCGACCGGCGCGACGACCGTGAGGATGCCCCTGTGGGTGGCCGAGGGTTTCGCCGACTACGTCGGCGTGGGCTCGGTGGACGTGCCGATCTCCGTGTCGGCCCGAGCGGCCCTGCGCGACGTCCGGCGCCATGGTGTTCCGCGGCGTCTGCCGGGCGACTCGGAGTTCTCGAGCGGCGCGATCGAGGTCGCCTACGAACGGGCCTGGTTGGCCATGCGCATGATCGCCCGTGACTACGGCCGTCGACGACTCGTCGCCTTCTACGAAGCTGTCGTTCATCGGCCGTACGCCGTGCGGTCGGCCACACGTGACAACCTCGGTACTTCGCTCACCGCGTTGACACAGCAATGGCGCACCTACCTGAAGGGGTTGGCCGATGCCCAGTAGCCGACGACCGGCTGCTGCCGCGGTCACGTTCGTCGCGCTGTGCGCCGGCCTGGTCGTTCTCATGGTGGTCCTGACCCCGTGGCGACTGCCGATCGGTGACCCGAGAGCAGCCTTGACCGTGCAGCAGTTCTTCAGCCCGGCGCAGCTCGACAGGTCGGAGGCCTTTCACGATGCCGCGAAGTGGCCTGCCTGGTTGAGCCTCGCAGCGAGCCTGGGTGGTGCCGGCGTCGTCGCGTTCGGTGGCCTCGGCACCGTCGCCTGCCGGTGGGTGTGCGAACGGCTGCGGACGTGGCCGTCCAGAGTCGTCGCCCTTGCTGTGCTCTTCCTGGCGTTTCAGGCAGCGATCGCCACGCCGTTCGCCATCTGGGGCAGCATCGTCTCGCGGCACTACGGGATGACGGTACAGAGCTGGTGGGGCTGGGCACAGGACCGACTGCTCGGCTGGCTCTTGTCGGTGGCTGTCGTGTCCGTCGCGCTGCTCGTGGGAGGCTGGTTGGCACACCGTTTCCCACGGCGATGGTGGATTCCGGCGGGCGCGTTGTCGATGGCCGCGGTGTTCGGCCTGTCGTTCGCGTACCCCGTCGTGGTGGAGCCGATCTTCCAGCGTGTCAGTCCCATGCCCACATCACCGTTGCGCACAGACCTGCTTCGCTCTGCGGCCCGCGACGGCCTGGACCTGTCGGACGTGCTCGTCGCGGACGCGTCGAACCGTAGCTCGGCATACAACGCGTATGTGTCAGGATTCGGCAGCACCCGACAGCTGGTTGTGTATGACAACCTGCTGCGTGCAGGTCCGGACGCACAGGTGAAGGTGATCGTTGCGCACGAGCTCGGACACGTGCGCGAGGACGACGTCCTGACCGGAACTGCGTTGGGATCAGTGGCAGCCGGTGCAGGGACGGTGGGCGTGTTCCTGTTGCTGGGGTCGCGCTGGTGGCGCCGTCGAGGGGGAACCGGCTCGCTGGGAGATCCGGTGGCTGTTCCGTTCGTGCTGTCGCTGGTCGTCGTGGGCTCGTTCCTGGCGCAGCCCGTGCAGAATGCCGTGAGCCGGCACCTCGAGATCCGTGCCGACCTGCACTCGCTCGAGGTGACGCACGACCCCACGGCCTACCTGCTGGTGCAGCAGCGGCTGGCCACCAACAACCTTGCGAACCTGACACCGAACCCCGTGCTGGCCTGGTGGTTCAACAGCCACCCGAGTGTTCTCGACCGGATCTCCATGGGTGTCGCGTGGGGAGAGGAACACGGGAGTACGCCGTGACCAGGACGCTCGTCATCACCAATGACTTCCCGCCGCGCCGTGGCGGCATCGAGAACTTCGTGTACGCGCTCTGCGAGCACATGCCGAGCAGGGACGTGGTGGTCTACACCGCGCGGATGGCGGGTTCGGCCGACGTGGACGGCGCGGTCGACTTCCCGGTGGTGCGAGATCGCAGTCGGATCCTGCTACCGACGCCTCGGGTGGCTCGCGAGGTGCGAGCCGTTGCGCTGGCCCACGGTTGCGACCGCGTGATCTTCGGTGCTGCCGCTCCGCTCGGTCTGCTCGCTCGGGCGCTGCGTGGCGGGGGGACGATCAGTCAGATCACGGCGATCACGCACGGACATGAGGTGTGGTGGGCGCGAGTTCCCTTCGCGCGCCAGCTGCTGCGCCGCATCGGTGATGACGTCGACACGCTGACCTATGTCAGCGAGTTCTGCCGGCGGCAGATCTCGCCGGCGCTGTCGCCTGCCGGGCGTGGTCGGATGGAGCGGCTGTCACCGTCGGTGGACCGCACCCGATTCAACCCTGGAGTGGACGGTGCGGCATGGCGGGCACGGCTCGGACTGGCTGCCGGCGCTCCTGTTGTGCTCTCGGCCTCCCGCCTCGTACGACGCAAGGGGCAGGACATGCTCATCCGGGCCTGGCCGGACATCGTGTCGCAGATCCCGGCCGCCCGGCTGGTCGTCGTGGGAGACGGACCTGCCCGGCGTCGGCTGCAACATCTGGCCCGTTCGAGCGCGGTGGGCAACACGGTGGTCTTCGTGCCGGGTGTCGAGTGGCAGGAGATGCCGGCGGTCTATGCGATGGCCGACGTCTTCGCGTTGCCGTGCAGGACCAGGCTGTGGGGGCTTGAGCCAGAGGCGTTCGGCATGGTGTTCATCGAGGCGGCGGCAACGGGGTTGCCCCTGTTGGTCGGGGACTCCGGTGGAGCCCCCGAGGCCGCCCCGGACGCCGTTCGGGTGGTGGTCGACGGGCGTGACGTGGATGCGGTGGCAGCGGGGCTGCGTCGCCTGCTGGCGGCGCCGACGCGCTGAGCCCTGGAAGGCGTTCGGTCAGGAGGCGCAGTTGCCTGAGGCCGCCGTCCCTGTCTGCTTTGCCTTGAAGGCGGTGCACGTGTCGCCGAAGCTCTTCTTGACCACCTGTCCGAGCGCGAGGACGGCAAGAATGATGACGGCCGCGATCAGGGCGACGAGGAGTCCGTACTCAACAGCTGACGCGCCGGACTCGGACTGCTTCGTGCGTCGGAAGAAGGTCATGACGAGCTCCTTTCTATGCCAATGGATCAGGAGTGCAGAACCGGATGCCTTGCACCCCTGGAGTTGCTCGCCGGCGCGCCTCAGGAGGCGCAGTTACCGGATGCTGCGGTGCCGGTCTGGCCGGCCTTGATCTTCGTACAGGTGTCGCCGAAGCCTTTTTTGACGACCTGGCCGATGGCGAACACGGCCAGGACGACGACGGCGGCGATGAGTGCGACGAGCAGACCGTACTCAACGGCCGACGCGCCCGACTCGGACTGCTTCGTACGTCGGAAGAAGTTCATGGTCACACCCATCTGTAGGAAAGCGATTGGGGGTGTGGGAACGCCTGGTCCCCACACCCCCGGATCGATAGGACGGCGTCAGGAGCCGCAGTTGCCGGATGCAGCGGTACCGGTCTGGCCGGCCTTGATCGAGGTGCAGGTGTCGCCGAAGCCCTTCTTGACGACCTGGCCGATCGCGAACACGGCCAGGACGACGACGGCGGCGATGAGGGCGACGAGCAGGCCGTACTCGACGGCCGACGCGCCCTCTTCGTTACGACGGGTCGGGCTGGAGAAGTTGCGGATCATGTCGAGCATGTGTCTGGTCCTCCCAGAGAAACTGTGCTGGAAGGATTTCCAGCGCTCCTCATGCTTCCCGTTGGGCGTCCTGGCCGGTATCGGGCGGGCGGTCACACCCCGGTGACCAAACGGCCGATGGGGGATCGGTCACCCATCCCGGAGTCGGAAAAACGGCTCGAAATCTGCGAAAGGGCGGACGGGCCGGGCACCTGTCTGTATCGCGCTCCGTTGCGGAGGTTGGCCTGAGGCCGGCCGGGCGAGGCAAAAAGAGCTGGGTGCGGGAACCGATGGTTCCCGCACCCAGCTTTGCCTGTACTTCGTCAGGAGCCGCAGTTACCAGAGGCGGCGGTGCCGGTCTGACCGGCCTTGATCGACGTGCAGGTGTCGCCGAAGCCCTTCTTGACGACCTGGCCGATCGCGAACACGGCGAGAACGACGACGGCGGCGATGAGGGCGACGAGCAGGCCGTACTCGACGGCCGAGGCGCCCTCTTCGTTGCGACGGGTCGGGCTGGAGAAGTTGCGGATCATGTCGAGCATTTCTGGTCCTCCCAGAGAGTGAATCTGTGCTGGAAGGATTTCCAGCCACACTCCATGGTTCCGAATCTCTGACTTGTCCGGTATCGGGTGGGCGGTTGGATCCCGCTGGCCGAACAGACCATGGGGGGTCGGCCACCTGCCCGGGCCCGATTGGCGCCGCGAACTGTCATGTATGGCATGTTTTATGCCTAGAGTCGGATCTGAGCGATCGACTCCGTAGCCGAGCGGCCGTGCTCGGTCTCTGGACGAGGCAAACCAAGACGCGGGACTCGACGGTCGCCACGCCCTGGCTCGGGCCCTGGGTGCCGACCGGGCGCCGTTGGCGCCGGCCGGCGAAAGACGCTACTGGTGCGGAACCGCGTTGCTCTCCGCAGAGATCAGTCCGGACTGGATCGCCTTCATGATCGCCTGGGCGCGGTTGGCGGCACCCAGCTTGTCGTAGATCTTCGAGATGTGGGTCTTCGTGGTCGACTCGGAGATGAAGAGTCGACGCGCGATCGGACCGACGCCGTAGCCCTCGGCGAGCAGCCCGAGAACTTCCGTCTCACGGGGTGAGAGGCGGGGTCCGGCAGGCGTCATGCGACGACGCATGGCACTCGCCAGGTCGGGGGCGGTGAACGAGCGCGGTGAGACGGCGGCGTGCCGGGCTGCGGCGACGACGTCGTCGCTGGGGGCGTCCTTGGGGACGAACGCCGAGGCGCCCGCTTCCAGGGCGGCAAACAGGTGCTCGTCGCCGGCGTACATGGTCAGGACGACGAGTCCCACCTCCGGACGCTGCTCGCGCAGTCGGCGGACGGCTTCGAGACCGCTGCCGTCCGGCAGCCGGATGTCGCACACGACGACGTCCGGAACCATCTCGTCGGCCATCTTCATGGCCTGGCCGACCGAGGATGCTTCAGCGGTGACGCTGAAGTCCGGGTTCCGGTCGAACGCGCGCCGGAGCCCCTGACGGATCAGGTCGTGGTCGTCAACCAACAAAACGGTGTATGGCATGGGATTCTCCATTGATGGATGGGGCTGTGGTCTCCGCTGGCAGAAGAACAGCGGACACCACGGTGCCGCCACCGACGCGGTCGCCGATGGTGAGGACGGCGTTGATACGGCTGGCGCGTTCCTTCATGATGTCCAGGCCGTAATGATCCGTACGAGGCCCGACGGCGCCGATGCCGTCATCCTCGATGCGAAGCTCTGCAAACGGTGGTTCCACTCGGCACGTGACCCACAGGTTCTCGCCCTTGGAGTGCTTGCGGGCGTTGGTCACGGCCTCCTGGCCGATGCGGAGGAGCTCTGTCTCCACATCGAGGCGAAGTCGACGAGGGCTCTCCTCGAGCGACAGGTGCACAGTCATGCCGGAGTTGCGCCCGACCTCCCGGACGTAGTCACTCAACACTGAGCCGAGCCCGGCGCTCGACGACACTCCGCTGCGGAGGTCGAAGATCGACAGGCGCAGCTCGGTGACGACTCTGGTCAGCTCGTCGCGGAGCGACTCCAGGCCCTCCTGGTGGCGCTGGTTGCACTCGTACCGGGCGAGGTCGTCGACGAGGTAGCCCATGGACGCGATCTCCTGGGCGATACCGTCGTGGATCTCACGGGCCAGCCGATGCCGCTCTTCAACCGTTGCGACGGCCTTGACGTCGCTGAAGAGGGCAGCCGACTCGAGGCGGAGCGCGTCGTCGTTGATCGCCTCGTAGACCGTGTTGAGGATCTCGTCCGGCACGGCGGTGGGGCCGTCAACTACGACGGCACCGATCGAGCGGTGGTCGACGACCAGCGGGATGCAGACGCGGAAACGGTGGCTCGAGCGCCCGTGCGGCTCAGGCTGCTGCATGACCCGCTGCAAGCCCATCGACATCGTGATCAGCGGGTCGGTCAGGAGACCGGCGGTGAAGGTGTCGTCGCCGCGGTGTGCGGTCACCGTCGGGTGATCGGACTCATGGCTGAGAAGCAGTGCGGCGCGGTTGCCGCCAAGCGCCGCGGTCGCGGTCGACAGCACGTTCTCCGACACGACCTCGATGTCGAGTCCACCTGGCAGGTCACGCGTGATGGTGCGCAGCTGTCCGAGGAGACGGTGCGCTGAGGCGTAAGGGGAGAGGGCAGTGTCGCGCTGCACCAGATGCAACTGGCGGATCCAGCCGCCCAGGATGCCGAACGCAAATCCGGTGACGATCCAAGGTCCGCCCCGGTCGACGGGGTTGCTGGCTGACCCCGCAAGCTGTACCTGCAGCACGAACAGCGCAGCGAGCTCGGCGCCGACGACGGCGATGGTGCCGTGCAGACCTCGAGCCAGGCCGGCGAGCAGGGGAGGGGCCGCGACGTAGATGAAGTAGGCGTCGGCCGTGTTCTCGGCCATGCCGACGATCATCACGACGAAGACGGCTTCGACACCGAGGGCCAAGAGGTAGGCCCGATCGTCGGCCCCTTCGACCATCGTCCACCAGGTCATCACGGCGGACATGGCGATGAGCAGCAGCAGGATGGCGGCGGTGTCACGGGAGAACCCGGTGACACACGCGAGTCCGAAGCCTCCGATGATGCAGAAGCTCCGCGTCGCCAGCTCGACCCTGGCGCGGAGCACCGCGGGTCGGAAGCCATTACTCAACATGGTTGTATCATGACACTGAGTGAGGACTAGTACGCATGGTTTCGCCGAACATAGTTACTTGAGGCTACAGACCTCTAGCCCTAAGTAACGGTATGGGCGCGGCCATTCGGCGGACGGAATTACTGCCCGGACTGCGCAAATGCCGTAATCATGCCGATGACACCGGGTCCGATGACCGCGATGAACAGCGTCGGCAGGATGCAGAACATCAGCGGGAAGAGGATCTTCACCGGCACCTTCTGGGCCTTTTCCTCGGCCCGCTGCCGGCGCTTCGTGCGCATTTCGCCCGATTGGATCCGCAGCACCTGGCCGATTGGGATACCGAAGGCATCTGCCTGAATCATTGCAGTGACGAAGCCCTTGAGCTCGGGGATCGACGTCCTCTCCCCGAGAGCCCGCATGGCCGTGGCGCGGCCCATGCCGATGTTCATCTCCTGGAGGACACGAGCGAACTCCTGAGCCAGTGGCCCGTCCGTGCTCTTGGCAACGCGGGCGAGGGCCGCGTCGAAGGCGAGCCCGGCCTCAACCGAGATCGTCAGCAGATCCAGGGCGTCGGGGAGGTCACGTTGCATCTGTTCTGACCGGTCCGATCCGAGCTGGTACAAGTAGAGGTTCGGCGCCATGTAACCGATCAGGCTCAGCCCGACGACAGCGACGAGCGTGAACATCAGCGACGTTCCGACGACCGTCGTCAGGATCACGCTCAACAGGAGCATCCCGGCGAAGCCCGCGGTCTTGAGACCGACGATGCGATCCGCAGTCCAACCGATCGGGTTGCCGGCGATGTCGAGGCGGTGCTGGATGCGCGACGTGCCATCGCTGGGCACAAGCTTCCGCCCCATCCGGGAGAACCGGGCGATCATGGGCTCGAGGACGCGCTCCTTGAACGGCAGGTCGAGGTCTTGGGAGAGGTCCGGTCCGCTTCCGCTCATCGCCTCGAGGGCGGACAGCGACCGGCTCACCGCCTTCTTCTCCTGCGTGGTGACGCCGATGACGGTCAGTGCGATGCCGACGCTGACGAAGACACCGCCGATGCCCAACATGAGCAGCATCGACGGGTCGAGACCCGCGGTGAGAGAGGACATGTCAGACCACGACCTTCACAGCTTGCTTGAGCCAGATGATGCCGACCGTCATGAGCACGCACGCGGTGGCGATCATGCCCCACCCGATGGGCGTGTGGAACAGGGGAGACAGGTATGTCGGTCGCGCCATCGCCAGGTAAGCGACAAAGAACGGCGGCAATCCTCCGAGGATGAACGCGCTGAGGCGTCCTTCGGCGCTGAGGACCGACACCTGCCTCCGCAGGTACTCGCGTTCACGCAGGGTTGCCGCAACCGTGAGCAGCAGCTCGGCGAGGTTTCCGCCGACCTCGCGTTGGATGCGGATGGCCATGACGACCCATTTGAAGTCCAAGCTGCCCATACGATCCGCGACCGACTCGAGCGAGTCTTCGATCTCGACACCGAGTCGCTGTTCGATGATCGCATGGCGAAACTCGCCGGCGACCGGCTCGGACCCTTCCTGGACGACGGTGTCGATGGCTTGGGGCAGTGACAATCCTGCTTGCAGCGCACCGGCCAGAATTTGCAGCGTGGGAGCCAGACCGGTCTGGAAGGCCTTGATCCGACGCGACTCCTTCAGCGAGAGGTAGACCCACGGCAGGATGAGGCCGGCGATTCCCACGATCACCATGAAGATCCAGTTGCCGTTGGTCAGCATGACGCTCACCAGGGCAGAGCCGACGAAGATGCCGGCATGCACGAGCAACCACTCGGAGGCCTTGAGGTTGAGACCTGCCCGCTCGAGCTTCTTTGACAGCGACTCCTCGAAGTCGTGCTGCTCCATGATGCGGTCGGCGATCGCGACGGCGGAGTCCTTGAGCTGCTGAGCACCCTGCTCACCGCCCTTCTTGCCGCTCGAGCGCTTCATCCCGTGGACGGTGTACAGCGACAGCTGCTGCTGCATCGGAGTGGCCTCCGCGGGCGTGAGGCGAGTCATGCCGAAGCCGAGCAGCACTGCCAGGCCCAGGAAGAGCAGCCCAACGCCACCGATGAGAATCGGTCGGGACACGCTCGGCAGGCCGGACTCCGACTTCGTGTAGGTCGGCTTGCTGGCGATCGCCTCGCCTGCAGCCAGGGCGACGTACGTGCCATCGGTCACGGTCTGGCCGCCGGCGTCGATCGAAACCTGGAGCGTGCCGGAACTAGCGGCGGGGGGAGCGTCGAACGTGATGACGAGCTGTTGGGCGAGATCGGTCGCCTGGCTGGTGAACAGCTTTTTGAGGTCGGAGGGACTGGACGTAGACGTCACCGTGCCTTGCGTAGCATCGGCGACCTGCTGCAAGGGCGAGTCCGCCGCGACCTTCTGACCGAGCGCGATGGCATCGATCCGGACGTCGGCGCTGGTGGCTTCGGCGACGACGGTCGACAACGGCGTCGAGGTGGTGTCGCGCCCGTCGGAGAGAAGCAAGATGTTGCGCTGCCCCTCTGTGCCGGCCACGTCGAGGGCCTGCAGCAGTCCGTCGTACAGATGCGTGGTGCGGGTCAGGCTCAAGCCGGCGACGGCTTGCTCGAGCGCTGCCTTGTCCTGCGTGGGAGCCTGAACGGTCTCGACCTTGCTCGCGAACGTCACGATCCCGATGTAGACGTCACTGGGAGCCTGGTCGATGTACGCCGTGGCGGCATCGCGGGCGGCAGTGAACGACTCGCCCTTCATGCTGTCGCTGACGTCGATGGCAAGCACGGCCGTCCGCTTCACGGTGTTGGCGGAGCTGCTGGCGGGCTTGGCAGTGGCTTCGAACTGCTGGTCGCCAAGGATGACCGTGACCGAGTTCAGGTCCGGGCTCACGTCGTCGGGCACGCCCGGCAGCGAGTACAGCACGCTGACGGTCGAACCCTTGGTCGAGACGTTGTCGATCCGACCGGTCTCGTCGGCGAAGGCCGTGCCGACGGGGAGGGCCAGGATCAGCCCGGCAGTGAACACCGTGCTGCAGGCCCGCAGCACGGCCCTCATCGCGCTGGTCCGTCGAGCATGAAGAGCCGCGGGTCGATCGTGACTCCGTGATGAGCCACCTTCTCGGTGAACTTCGGCCGCAGCCCCTTCGAGCGGAGCGAACCCTTGGTCTTGCCGTTGTCGTCCCAGCCTTGGCTGTAGTCGAAGGCGAAGAGGTCCTGCAAGGTGATGATGTCGCCTTCCATACCAGCGACCTCGGTCACGTACGTGATCCGACGGCTGCCGTCCTTGAGGCGAGTCTGCTGCACGATGAGATCGACGGCGCTGGCAACCTGCTCACGGATGGCCTTGACCGGCAGGTCCATGCCCGCCATCAGCACCATGGTCTCGAGACGCGCGAGGGCGTCCCGGGGGGTGTTGGCGTGCAGCGTGGAGATCGAGCCGTCGTGGCCGGTGTTCATGGCCTGGAGCATGTCGAGGGCGGCGGCGTCGCGGATCTCACCGACGACGATGCGGTCGGGTCGCATACGCAGCGAGTTGCGGACCAGGTCGCGGATCTTGACCTCGCCTTTACCCTCGATGTTCGGGGGACGCGACTCCAGGCGCAGCACGTGGTCTTGGTGCAGCCGGAGCTCGGCTGCGTCCTCGATCGTGATGATGCGCTCGTCTGCGGGGATGAACGACGACAACACGTTCAGCGTCGTCGTCTTACCGGCGCCGGTACCACCGGAGACGAGGATGTTCAGCCGTCCCTTGACGCAGTCGCGGAGCATCTCGGCTACCGGGGGAGTGAACGTGCCGAAGACGATGAGGTCGTCGACCGTGTACGGGTCAGCGGAGAACTTACGAATGGTGAGCATGGAGCCGTCGAGCGCCAGCGGCGGCACCACGGCGTTCACACGGCTGCCGTCGGGCAGACGAGCGTCACACATCGGGCTCGACTCGTCGATGCGGCGACCGACCTTGGCGACGATCTTCTCGATCGTCCGGCGAAGGTGCGCCTCGTCGTTGAACCGGCCGTCGACGCGCTGGATCTTGCCGCCCTTCTCGATCCAGATGTCAAAGGGGCCGTTGACCATGACTTCGGTCGTGTCCGAGTCGCGCAGGAAGGGCTCGATGGGGCCATAGCCGAGGATGTCGTCGGCGATCTCCTGGGCGATGCGGACCCGGTCGCTCATCGTGAGCGGGGTGTCCTCGCCGGCGATCACCTCTTGGAGCGTGGCTCGAACCTGCTGCTCGAGCTCGCCCTGAGACTTGTTGGCGTCGTACAGCTTGGGTCCGATGGTGGACACCAGGCGCTGGTGAACGGTGCGCTTGACGTCGGCGAAGGGATCTTCGGTGGAGTGGCTCCGTTCCCGCTGTCCGTTCGCAGCGGTGCCGGCAGGGGTTGCGGCCGCTGTGGTCCCTCGGTCTAGCTGGGCCTGGGCAAGACGATCGGCGAGGCTCACTTGGATGCCCTCCTACGAAGCAGACCGCCGCGCTTGGCTTCGGGGGTGACCTCAGCCTCCTGCTCGGTACTGGTGGGGGTGAAAGTCGACGACATGCAGTCGGCGGCAAATTTCTTGATGACCTGCGACACGCTGTGCCGCGGGTTCTCGAGGACGATCGGGCGGCCCTGGTTGGTGCACGTCGGCACGTCGTTGGACTGCGGGACCGACGCAGAGATCTTCAGGTCGAGCGTCTTCTCGACCTCGGCCGGTGTGAGGCCGACCTTCATGTCAGCCCGGTTCAGCACGAAGCGCCACTTCTCGCGGGGGTGGTTGAGTAGCCCGAGCGTCTCGGCCGTGATCTTGAGGCTCTTCAGTGCCGGTACGTCGAGGGTGCCGACCAGCACGATCAGGTCTGACTCGTCGAACGCCTGCAGCACCGCGTCGTCAAACGCCGGCGGGGTGTCGATGACGACCACGTCGAAGCAGGTCTTGAGGACGCGCAGGATCTGACCGATCGTCTCACCGTTGAGTCTGTCCTTGGCCTCTGGCTGCACCGGCGCAGCCAACACCTTGAGGCCTGGCGAGTGCTCTGTGAGTAGCGCTTCGACCACCGTAGGGTCGAGCCTGCGGTCGATTCCGGCTGCGTCGGCGATGGTGTGAACCGGGAACAGCTGCATCACGATCGACACGTCACCAAACGCGAGGTCGAGGTCGACGATGCACACGTTTCGCTTCCCGCCGTCCGCGAGGGCGGCAGCCAGGTTGGTCGAGACCGTGGTCTTGCCGACGCCGCCCTTGGCTGAGAAGACCGTGATCAACTTGCCCTGGGGCCCACTTGATTCGGCCGTGCGCCCTTCGTCGTTGGTCAGCGCGACGTGCAGGGAATAAACCCGAGAGACCGCTTCGGCCAGTCCGGTGAGGTCGCGCTCTTCGACGACCTCCCGCATACCGGCACGCAACGCCTCGGCGAGGACGGTCGTGTCGACACGGCGACGGACCAGGATGACGCCAAGCGCGGGCTTGGTGACCCGCAGGGTGTCAGCCAGGGCGACGCCGGCCGCGAGGTCGACGGACGAGCCCAGGATGACGGCGTACTCACCCGGATGTGCGTCGAGGTGCCGACGGACCTGCTCGAGACCGGGAACCACGGTCGTGTTGCCTCCGACGGCCGCGGTCAGCGCCTCAGCCGTACCGGCGTCCAGCTCTACGATGACGGTCATGACTTCCCTTAGCTGGTGAAGAGGTTCGAGGACGACACGCCCGGACCCGGGCGCACGCGCGACTTGTCGTTCAGCAGCCCAAGGGTCAGGCTGCCGTTCTGCTTCGCGTAGATGACCCGCTCGGCCTCGGCTTGGGTCAGCGCAAGGGTGAGGATCGTCGACGGGATCTGCTCGGTGGTCTGAGCGCCGGTGGCGTCGGTCGTCGTGGTGTTGAGGATCGTGGTGGTACCGACACCGATGACCTCGACCTCGGGCAGCAGGATCCGGGTGAACTGCCCGGTCGCGCCCGACCCGGTGCCGGACGTCGTCGCGGCGTCGGCGGAGTTGAAGATCGCTACCTTCGACCCGGGAGCCACGAAGCCGGCGACACGATTCGGGTCGTCGAGCTGGATCGAGATCGCCATCGTCCCGTCCGGGATGGTCAGGGACTGGCGCGAGCCGGGGATGCCGAAGCGGCCGGGCAGGATCTGCTCGCCCGGGTAGACCGTGGTGAGCGCGATCTCGCCGGCGAGTGAGTCAGTGCTGGTCAACGCGCCCGGGAGCACGTTGGCCCTGGGGATGTCGACCAGGTCGAGCTTGCCGGCTGACTGTGCAGCCTCGATGGTCTCGCCGGCCTCGATCTGGCTCGTCGCGGACAGCACCTTGACCGGCTCCTGGTCAGCCACGGCCCGGTCGTTGATTCCCTGGACATACAGGAACACCAGGGTGGCGCCGAGCGCAGCGATGACGATGGCGACGATGAGCAATACGGATCTGCGTCCCATGATTTCCCTTTACGGCCGTTTCAACGCGAACATTGAAAGGTGGCTAGTGATGGTGCGACGGAGTTGCTGGTAGGTGCTACTCGTGGTGGTTCGGAGGGTGGTGCTGGTGTGGTGCTGGTGGTGCAGATGGAGCGGTTGTGCCGTTCGGCACGCTGGGTCTCCGTGCTGGAAGGCCCGTCTAGCAAGGTAATCTCCGCCCTCAGGCTCAGGGAGGCCTTTGGCTGATCCGACGATGCAAACGAGCCGACCGTCGGCCCGAAATGGGCCGTTCGGATGAGGGAGAAATCGGCGCGAAACTGATAAATCGTATCACTCAGTGCGCACGCACGACTACAGAATGCAACAACGCTCAGGGCTGCGCTGGCCCTACATGTACAGCGACTCGATCTCGTCGTGGAAGGCGCTCATGACGACGGTCCGACGGAGCTTGAGCGTCGGGGTGAGCTCACCCGTCAGCTCGGTCCACTCGATGGGCAGGATCGCAAACTTGCGGACCGCCTCTGCGCGCGACACCGCCCGGTTGGCGTCGTCGATGGCGACCTGCACCTCGGCCACGAGGTCGGGATCGCGGACCAGGCCGCTCACCGTGCCACTCTTGCCGTGTGTCCGGGCCCAGCCGGCGAATGCCTCCGGATCGACCGTGACGAGCGCTGCCACGAAGGGCCTGCCGTCTCCCACGACCATGCACTGGCTGATCAGGTGGTGCCCCCGGATCCGGTCCTCGAGCACGGCCGGGGCCACGTTCTTGCCACCGGCCGTCACGAGGATCTCCTTTTTCCGGCCGGTGATGCGGACGAAGCCGTCGTCGTCGATCTCACCGAGATCCCCGGTCAGGAACCAGCCACCGTCGTCCAGTGCGGCGGCCGTCGCGCTCGGATGGTTGAAATAGCCCGCGAAGATCTGGCCGCCTCGCACGAGCAGCTCCCCGTGGTCGTCGACACGGATCTCGGTGCCGGGGATCGGCCTGCCGACTGTGCCGATCCGCTGGGCGTCGGGCAGGTTGACGGCCACGGCCGCAGTCGTCTCGGTCAGGCCGTATCCCTCCAGCACCGGCAGGCCGGTCCCGCGGAAGAAGTGGGCCAGCCGTTCCCCCAACGGGGCGCCGCCCGACACGGCGTACTGGACCTGTCCGCCGACGGACGCGCGGAGCTTGCTGTACACGAGCCGGTCGAACAGCCGGTGGCGCGCCCGCAACAGAGGCCCGGGCCCGCTCCGGTCCAGTGCTTGGCTGTAGGCGATCGCCGTCGTGACGGCGAACCCGAAGATCTTGCCGCGACCCTCGGACGCGGCCCGCTGGCTCGCTGAGTTGAAGATCTTCTCGAACACCCGGGGCACGGCGAGGATGAAGGTGGGCTGGAACGTCGCCAGGTCGTCCACCAGGCGGGTCACGTCGGCGGTGTGCCCGAGCCGCACTCCAGCCCTGATCGCACCGACCTGGATGATTCTGGCAAAAACATGCGCTAACGGGAGGAACAGCAGCGTGCTGGCCTCATCGAGCTCGAACAACGCGCCCAGCACGTCGGTCGCGGTGCCCACTTCGACCATGAAGTTCCGGTGCGTGAGCACGCAGCCCTTGGGTCGACCGGTGGTTCCCGAGGTGTAGATCAGCGTGGCCACGGAACCCGGGGTCACGCTCACGCGTCGCTCCTCGAGCTGCTCGTCACTCACGAGCGTGCCGTCGTCCTCAGCGGCCAGCTTCGTCAAGCCGTGGTCGTCGATCCCGACGATGCGTCGTAGCGAGGGAACCGACGCAGCCATGTCCTCGACCATGGCTCGATGGGCGCCCGTCTCGGCGATGGCGAACACCGCGCCGGCGTCGGACAGGATCCAGGCGACCTGCTCCGGGGATGATGTTTCGTAGACAGGCACGGTGACGGCGCCGACGTACCAGATCGCGTAGTCGCACAGCGTCCACTCGTAGCGCGTCTTCGACAGCAGCGCGACGCGGTCTCCGGCGGCGAGACCCGTCGCGATCAGGCCACGCGCAACGGCTCGTACCTCGGCCAGGAACTGAGTCGTCGTGACGTGTTCCCAGGTGCCGTCGACGAGACGGCTCAGTGCGACACGGTCGGGGGAGTCGCGGGCGTGCGAGACGATGTCGTCGGTCAGGCTGCCTGTCGTGGGAACGTCGAAGGTCGCCGGAACGGAGTACTCGTGCACGCACCCTCCCAACGTCGACCGGCCTCGCCCGGCAGGCTACCGCGACGCCCTGCAGTCGAGCCCGGGGTGGCCACCCGCAGGGTCCGCGCCGTCCGACCCCGGTCAGCGAGTAGTGTCGCCAGCGATCGACCAGCATGCGACAGCTCCGCCGCGACGGGACCCCTCACCCATCGCGCCGACCAAGGGGAACACCGAGATGGCAGACCAGACCACGTCGAGCATCCTGATCTCCGCCGACCCGGCGACGGTGATGGCCGTGATCGCTGACTTCTCGTCGTACCCGGCGTGGGCGAAAGGCGTCAAGTCGGCCGAAGTGCTGACGGAGTATGACGACGGCCGCGCCGGCGAAGTCGCGTTCGTCCTCGACGCCGCCCCGATCCGCGACGAGTACACGTTGACTTACGACTGGGACGGAAACAACCAGGTCACCTGGAGCCTCGTCGAGGCTTCCGTGCTGAAGTCCATGGAGGGTGCCTACATCCTGCAGGCCGCGGGCGATGAGACCGAGGTGACCTATCAACTGGCTGTCGACCTGAAGATCCCGATGATCGGCATGCTCAAGCGCAAAGGTGAGCGGGTCATCATCGACACGGCCCTCAAGGGTCTGAAGAAGCGCGTCGAGACGCAGGGCTGACGGCCGTCCAGACCTCGAGCCCGGTCCCCGTGCGCGTCATACTCTTCACCGGCAAGGGCGGCGTCGGCAAGACGACGGCAGCCGCCGGCACAGCCACGCTGGCCGCGCAACGTGGGCTCAGGACACTGGTCCTGAGCACCGACGCCGCCCATTCGCTCGCTGACGCGTTCGGCGTCGCCGTGGGCGGCGATCCGTGCGAGGTGGCGGATCGCCTGTTCGTGCAGCAGGTCGACGCGCAGCGTCGCTTCGAGCGGTCGTGGGGCGACATCCAGCGATACCTGCTGACCGTGCTGGACTCCGTGGGAGTCGACCCCATCGCTGCCGAGGAGCTCACCGTGCTGCCGGGCGCCGAAGAGGTGCTCGCCCTGCTGGAGGTGCGAGACCAGACGAGGTCGGGACGATGGGACCTCGTGGTCGTCGACTGCGCCCCCACAGCCGAGACGTTGCGGCTGCTGGCGCTGCCCGAGGCACTCGGGTGGTACATGGACCGCGTGCTGCCGATGGAGCGCCGCATGGTCAAGGTGCTGAAGCCGGTGTTGACGCGGGCCGCCGGAGTCCCGATGCCGCACGACTCGGTCTTCGACGCGCTGGAGAGACTGCACGCAGACCTCGCCGACGTGCGTGCTGTGCTCTGCGGTCCGGACGCCTCGGTTCGCATCGTGCTGACGCCGGAGTCCGTGGTCCTTGCTGAGGCGCGCCGCTCGCTGACCACGCTGTCGTTGTACGGCTATCGCGTCGATGGCGTCGTGGCCAACCGCATCTTCCCGGCCGCCGACGCAGACTCCTGGCGCCAGACCTGGGTCGCGGCTCAGACGAAGATCCTGGCTGACGTGTCGTCGTCGTTCGCGCCGCTGGACGTGTGGCACGCCCCTTACCGGTCGAGCGAACCGGTCGGTCTGGTCGAGCTGGCGGGATTCGCGGCCGACCTGTACGGCGAGTCGGACGCCTTCGCGGCTCCGACCGGGCCGGACCCTGTCGCCGTACACCGTTCGGGCTCGGAGGTCGTACTTCGCCTCGCGCTGCCCTTCGCGGAGCGGCGCGACGTCGACCTGGCCAGACATGGCGACGACCTCGTGGTCACCGTCGGGTCCTACCGACGCCTGCTGTCGTTGCCCGCTGCTCTGCGCCGGGCGGAGGTCATCGGCGCCGGAGTGCGCGACGGCGCTCTCGTCGTCCGGTTCGATGCCTCCGGTGACGCCGCCCCGGCTGCGACCGGGGACCGGGGCAAGCCGGGTCAAGGTGACGGCGGTCGCGCAGACGGGGCCGGCATCGGACAGAATGCATCACCATGAGCTCTGAACCCGTGGGATCGCTTGCCGAGGAGGCCGCCAGGCTGATCGCCGTCGTGCAGGGCTGGGCCGCTGAGCACGACGGCCGCCAGGCCACCGCCGATGCGGACGCCGCGGGCGCCGACGACGGGGCACCCGAAGCGCACGAGCATGACCACGACGACCACGACGACCCGGCCGACCCGGCCTGCCATTGGTGCCCGCTGTGCCGCGTCGCGCGCGCCGCCCGGACCACGACGCCGGAGGTACGTGAGCATCTCGCGACCGCCGCCGTGTCGCTGGCCATGGCGTTCAAGGGGTTCGTCGACGGGCTTGAACAGCGACCGGACGCGCACCGTCCTGATCCGGTCGAGAAGATCGACCTCGACGCGCCCGAGGACTGATCGCGATGTCAGTGACGATCGGTGTCGACGTCGGCGGGACCAAGATCGCAGCCGGCGTCGTCGACGCGGCCGGAGCCATCGTCGACAAGGCGCGCGTCGAGACGCCCGCCCAGGACGCCGATGCAACGGTTCAGGCGATCGTCGACGCGGCGAACGGGCTGCGCGCCCAGCACGACGGCGTGGTCGGCGTCGGGATCTCCGCAGCCGGGTTCATCAGCGCTGACCGGGCCACCGTGCTCTTCACCCCCAACATGGCCTGGCGCAACCTTCCCCTGCGCGACCGTCTCGAAAAGGCGCTGGGCCTGCCGGTCGTCGTCGAGAACGATGCCAACGCCGCCGCCTGGGGCGAGTTCACGCACGGATCCGCCCAGGACTCCGACGACCTGCTCATGGTCGTGCTGGGCACCGGGGTCGGTGGCGGCATCGTGGCCGACGGCGAGCTCGTCCGCGGCACGTTCGGGATCGCGGCCGAGGTCGGACATCTCCGCGTCGTGCCCGAGGGACACCCGTGCGGGTGCGGGCAGCGTGGCTGCCTCGAGCAGTACGCGAGCGGCTCGGCGCTCGTGCGGTTCGCCCGCGAACGGGTGACCGACGGAGATCTCCTGCTGCGCGAGGTGGACGGTGATCGCGAACGGATCGATGGCCCGCTCGTGACTCGGCTGGCTCGGTCGGGCGACGCACTCAGCATCGAGCTGCTGGCTGACCTCGGTCGCTGGCTCGGTGAGGGCGTGGCCAGTCTGGCGGCGGTCCTCGATCCCGGCCTCGTCGTCATCGGCGGCGGCGTCGCGGAGGCAGGCGACCTCGTGATGGGGCCGATGAAGCGCGCGTTCGAGGCCACCCTGCCCGCTACCGACAACCGGCCGCACGCCCAGGTCCGGACTGCCGCGCTGGGCAACGCCGCGGCGATCATCGGTGCCGCTGCACTGGCCCGGTCCGGGGCCTGATGGTGCCGATGCTGGCGATCGGCATCGACATCGGTGGCACGGTCGTGAAGGCCGGAGTCGTCGACGAGGACGGTGAGGTCCTGGAGGTCATGGCTCGCGAAACTCCGTCGACCAGCGCAGCCGAGGTGGAGGACACCATCGCCGACGTCGTCCGCGAGCTCGCCGCTCGGCACGTGATCGCCGCGGTCGGCATCGGAGCAGCCGGGTTCGTCGACGCGACCCAGACGACTGTCTTGTTCTCGCCGCACCTTGCGTGGCGCAACGAGCGGCTGCGGGATGCGGTGCAGCAGCGGGTCGACGTGGCGACGTGGATCGACAACGACGCCAACTGTGCAGCGTGGGCCGAGGCCCGCTTCGGGGCCGGACAGGGCGAGCCCGACCTCGTCTGCGTGACGCTCGGGACCGGCATCGGTGGCGGTCTCATCCTCGGGGGGCAGCTGTTCCGTGGTCGGTTCGGGATCGGCGGCGAGTTCGGGCACATGCAGGTCGTCGAGGGTGGGCACCCGTGCCCGTGCGGTAACCGAGGTTGCTGGGAGCAGTACGCCAGCGCGAACGCGCTGGTCCGGGAGGCGCGGCAGCGCGTCGAAGCCGGTCTCGAGTCGGCGGCGGGGCTGCTCGAGCGCGCGGGAGACGACCCGGCCGCGATCACCGGACTCCTGGTGGCCGAGGCGGCCGTCGCCGAGGACCCGCTCGCCGTGCAGCTGCTCGCCGAAGCAGGTCGCTGGCTCGGTGTCGGGATCGCCAACCTGGCCGCAGCTCTCGACCCCGGCGTGTTCGTGATCGGGGGAGGGGTTGCCGATGCCGGAGACGTGTTGATCGAACCCGCCGCGGCGGCGTACCGCGGGCAGCTGACCGGGCGCGGGTACCGTCCTGAGGCGCGCATCGTCCGCGCACACCTGGGCAACCGGGCGGGCCTGATCGGTGCAGCCGACCTCGCGCGCGGCTCGCTCGTGGTTCAGCGCGGCCGGGTGTAGCCCGGGACGAGTTCCTGCGCCAGCTGCTCGAGGAAGAGCCCGACGTCCGTGACGATTCCGCGCGCGTGTGACGAGCCACGGTCGGCGAGCTTGACCACGGTGGCGGGGTTGATGTCGACGCACACGAGCGGGATCGACGCGGGCAGGATGTTCCCGGTCGCGACCGAGTGCAACATGGTGGCCACCATCAGGCAGAAGCCGACGTTCTCGAGCTGCGCCCGCATCGCGCGCTGCCCCTCGATGACATCGGTATAGACGTCGGGCAGTGGTCCGTCGTCGCGCACCGACCCGACCAGCACGAAGTCCTTGCCCTGGGTGACGAGGGCGTGCATGATCCCGCCGGTCAGGACCCCCTGCTCGACCGCGGCCGCGATCGAGCCGGACTTGCGAATCGTGTTGAGCGCGCGGATGTGGTGCTCGTGGCCGTGCTCGACACCGCGACCCTGCGCCAGGTCGACGCCCAGCGAGGTGCCGTACAGGGTCGACTCGATGTCGTGGGTCGCCAGCGCGTTGCCGGCGAAGAGGACGTCGACGTAACCGGCGTCGACGATCGCCACCATCGCGGGCTGGGCGCCCGTGTGGACGACGCCGGGTCCACCGACCCAGAGCACGCGCTTCCCGGCTTCCTTGGCCTCCCGGATGCCGTCGGCGACCTGCCGGACCAGGAGGGTCTGCGGCTTCTCGCTGGAGACGTCGGACTCCATGAAGCCGAACACCTCGGCCTCGGTACCACCAGCGGGCACGGGGGTCGTGACGCGGACACCGAGAACGCCGCACACCACCTGCATGCCAAGCTTCACGTCCGACATCGGAAGCGTGTAGACCCGGGGCGAGTCACCGGCCACATCGAGGATGAGGCCACAGTCCATCTCCGGGTTGGACACCTCGAGCCACCGGCCCTGGTAGCGGACTCTGGTCTCGAGGTTCGTCGTGGAGTAGAAGCCGTCGGGGAACACGCCGTCGCGGTCGGCCTCGGCCACGACGACCTCGCCCTGGTCGACCAGGTTGACGCCGCGGGTCTGCAGCCGCATCAACATGCGTTGCAGGGATTCCTCGTCGTCGGCGGTGACCTTGACGCGGGCATATGACGTGTCGCCGGCGTCGTGGCCGAGGTCGAACTTCTCGATCACGTGGTCGCCGCCGTAGTCGCGGATGTCGTTGAGGACCATCGACAGGATCCCGCTGTCCATCAGGTGGCCGGTGATCTCGACGGTTTCGCTCGCCTGCGTGCTCATGGGCCACAGGCTAGGGGGTCACTGCCCGCACCGGCGGAGGTGGTCACCTCGGCGCGCTGGTGGCCTCGTCGTCGGAGAGCGTCGGTGTCCCTGCTGGTAGCGCGGTGTGCCACAACCACCAGAGTCCGAAGACAGGGAGCACCACGGGCACGAACCCGTAGCCGATGCCGTAGTCGCTCCACACGGTCGCATCGGGGAACGTCACCAGCACGCTGACCGTCCCGACGACGAGCACCCCGACGAGCTCGGTCGTGCACGCGATCCAGGCGACCCGTCGCCAGCCCGTGCTGCCTCTCACCAGCGCAACCGTTGCGGTCACGTAGATGAGGGCAGCCACCAGCGACAGCGTGTAGGGGACAGGCGCCTCGCTCGCCTTCAGGCTGAGCTGCACCGCTGACCGGCCGGTCGCCGCCACCGCGAACAGGGCGTACAGCGCGACGAGGATGCGCCCGGGTCCGGTGCGTGTGGTCGACGTGGTGCTCATCTCAGCCTCCCCAGATCTGGTTGAGACGGCTTTCGAGTGCAAGCACGGCCAGGCCGCCGATGGCGACCACCGCCGTGCCCCAACGGCTGCGCTCGGTCACCGCCCACAGGAACGCGGCCGGCGGCACCAACAGGGTGCCGACGAGGTAGCCCGAGAACGTCAGGCCGTTGACCTCGCGATCTGTGTTGGCCAGGGCGACGAACCCCAGCACGACCTGGACGACCAGCCCGACCTCGAGCACAGCGAGAGTCCCGACAGCACCCCAGCCCGGTTCGCGGTCGCGTGCGACGTCGATCAGAGCGAGCACGGCCACGACCACGCCGAGCACGACGAGCACGAGAACCAGGGGCGTGAACACAGCAGGCGCGGCGCGTCAGACGACGGCGCCGTGGTCAGGGTCGTCGGGGTCGACTCGGTCGTCCATGGTCGCCACCAGCGTCACGAAGCCGCCGATGAACCCGCCCACCGAGAGCATCGTGACCCAGGTCGGCAGCTGGATCGAGAACAGCACGGCGGCGAGCAGCAGCACGGGGCCGCCGATGAGGCCGACCCAGGCGAGCTGCTGCCATGGTTCGAGTCGAGGCAGCGGTGGCGGCGGTTCGGGGACGAAGCGCTCGGCCCGGTCAGCCGGGTCTTCGGAGTCGTGTCGGTCGCTCGCGGCCGGCCCGAGCTCGCGCTGGTCGTCGTACGACGCGGCCGTGGCGTCGCGACCGGACAGCCACCGTCGCAGGTCGGTCTGCCGGTCGGCCGGGCTGATGTCACCCGTGTCGACGTCGACGGTCTCGCCGTGGGGCGACCAGTCGACGTCCTCGGTCACCGGCCACGGCTGCACGTCACCTTCGACGGGCCGGTCGAATCCCGCGACGATCTGCGCCCAGGTGAGGTCGTCGCTCGACGTGACCAGCTCAGGATCATGCTCGGCGAGCATCGCCTTGACGGTCTCGGCGTGGGCAGCGTCGACGAACAGCCGGTCGAGCACATCGACCCGGAACTCCGGCCGGTCGAACCCGGAGGCGGAGGACGACCCGACCGGGCTCGCGTACGCCGCCACCCCACGCTCCTTGAGGTCGTTCAGCAGCACGTCGGCGACGCGCGGATGCAGGTCGGCGACGGGCGTGTACGACGACGCCGTGAGCCCGTTAGACCGCATCGCCGTCTCCGGCGTCGGTGCCCGGTATGGCAGCGCGGGCAGGGCCACGTGGGGCACCGACCCGACTGATGAACGCGGCGGACTCGGCGAAGATGAAGGGCGCGTCGTCGTCGAGCACGGCGACGTGGAAGCTGTCGGCCAGCACGTGCTCGCTCACGTCGGCCGAACCGACCTGCTGGATCACGAGCTGGCTGGAGGAGGCAGGCACGACGTGGTCGACGGCCGAGCGGAACACCACGAGCGGACAGGTGACGTCGCGCAGGTCGGCGCGCACGGCCCGCCACAGGTCGCGCAGCGAGTCGAGCGCCCGGAGCGGGACCCGGTCGTACGCGTCTTCGACGACCCCAGGCCGCTTGATGTCGCTGGCGATGCCGGGGACGGAGCCGACGAGCAGCTTGAGCAGCGGGGCGGCGAGCAACCGCCGGTCGGGGTCGTGGACCGACGGGTTGACGAGCATCAGCCCGGCGACGTCACCGGGCCGCTGCTCAGCCAGCCTGAGCGCCAAGCCCCCGCCCATCGAGAGGCCGGCCACGAAGACCTGGTCGGAGGTGGTGAGCAGCTCGTCGAGCGCGGCGGAGGCTTCGGCGTACCAGTCGGTCCAGCGGGTCCGGTTCATGTCCTGCCAGGTCCGACCATGCCCGGGCAGCCGTGGCACGCTCACGCGGAACCCCTCAGCGGCCAGGTGTTGCGCCCACGGTGTCATCGAGGACGGCGTGCCGGTGAAGCCGTGGATCAGCAGGACACTGGTGCGCGTCGGACCCTCGCCCTCGGGTGCCCCGTCGGCGTGGAACGGCTCGGCGTCGGACAGGACGGGCAACGGCGTACTCCTCGTGCGTGGGCTGCGGTGCGCGGCTCAGCGACAGCGGCGACGGTATCGAAGGGATCGACAGGACCGGCTGGGTCGACGCCGTCGCCTTCATGGTGTCACGCGCCGCAAGCTCTGACGAGCACGGAGCCCTCTCTGGCTCCCGGTCGTTGCCTGCCACCGGTCGCCACCCTAGGGTGAGGCGGCAGCGGGTCTCACCGACTCCTGGTCGGCAGGCGGTGGCCACAGGCTGGCCTGGTCCTGGCAGATTCCTGGCACGGAGGTCGTTTTCGTTGTTCTACTGGTTGCTCAAGCGGGTCTTCCTCGGACCGTTGCTGAAGGTCATCTTCCGGCCCTGGGCCGAAGGCACAGAAAATGTTCCTGAGGAGGGTGGCGCCATCCTGGCGAGCAACCATCTGTCGTACTCCGATTGGCTCTTCATGCCGCTCGCGATCCCGCGCCGGGTCACGTTCGTTGCGAAGGCTGAGTACTTCACCACCCCGGGCTTGAAGGGGTGGCTGCAGAAGACCTTCTTCTCCGGCGCCGGCCAGGTCCCGATCGACCGCTCGAGCGGGACCGCCGCCGCGGGCGCCATCGCGACGGGGCTGCGCATCCTCGCCAACGGAGAGCTGTTCGGCATCTATCCCGAGGGAACCCGATCGCACGACGGGCGGCTCTATCGCGGGCGTACGGGGATTGCGCGGATGGCGCTGGAGGCCAAGGTGCCCGTGATCCCCATCGCCACGATCGGCACCGACATCGTGGCGCCGCCCGGAAAGGTCTTCGGGAAGTACGCCCGGCCGGGCGTGCGGTTCGGCAAGCCGCTCGACTTCTCCCGTTACGAGGGGATGGAGGACGACCGGTTCGTCCTGCGCTCCATCACCGACGAGATCATGTACGAGATCATGGAGCTGTCTGGCCTGGAGTACGTCGACATGTACGCCCCGGACGCCAAGGAGGCGGCTCAGCGGGAGGCCAAGGAGGCCAAGGCCGAAGCGAAGGCGGAGGCCAAAGGGGCCGCACGCGGGGCGAAGGACTCCAAGTCCTGACGCACTGGTGAACTGGTCAGCCGGTCGACGAGGCTCCCCGGTGGGTGGCGTACTCGGTCAGAAACGCCAGTTGGCTCTCGGACTCGACGGACTGTGCACGTTTGCGCCTCACCTGCGTGACAGCCGCTTCGACCGAGGAACCGTGGGCTATGAGGTATGCCGCCAGCATGGTCCCGGTGCGGCCGATCCCGGCCTGGCAGTGCGCTGCGACCTGGCCACCGGCGGCGAGCTGTTCGTCGACGAACGACACGAACCGGTCGGCCTGGCGCAGCGTCGGGGCGCTGAAGTCGTCGACCGGCAGATGCAGGTGCTCGAGGTCGTGCGCTCGTGCCACCGCACCCGAGATCCCGACCTCGTCGAGGGAGACCAGGCCGGTGAAGCCTTCGGACCGCAGCTCCGCCAGGGCGCCGTCGAGGTCTCCGCTGAACCCGGGATGGGCGAGGCCGGCGAGCTGGTCGTCGATGACGAACCCGAAGTTGCGCAACATCAACGGGTTGCATCCAGTCGCTGGAGGAATGCATCCACGGCTCCGGTGACCTCGAGCTGGATCTGCGCGGACCGGACTGCGTCGCCCGGCATGTGCATGAAGTGGGTGGCGTCGGCGATGTCGACGACGTCGCAGCCGAGCGCACGGGCTTGCACCGGATCCCATTCGGGGTCGGCACCGCCGCCGATCAACAGCTGACTGGCGCCGGCCTGTGCGTTGAGGCCGATCGCGGTGATCGAGGCCGCGGCGGACCCGAACAGGGGTGTCAGCCAGATGGCGTCGAGTCCTCGTTCGAGCGCCACGGGAGCGGCCAACGTGCCCAGCGACTTGGCGACGACCAACAGCTGGGTGGCCTCGGTCTCTGACTCGAGCGCACTGCGCACCTGGTCACAGACCCAATCGGCCCGGGCGTCGACGCCGTGCGCACCAGAAGGTTGGTCCCACCACAGCTGCTGGACGGTCCACCCGTGCTGGTTGAGGCTCTGCCGGCCGAACTCCAGCAGCGGATGGGCCGGGGAATACCCCGATCCCGGCACGATCAGCGCGACCCGCGGTGACGGGCCGACGTCGGGGTCCCAGCGCGTGGGCATTCCGCCGAAGGGTGCGCTCATGGCTGCCACTGTGCCAGACCGTCCGGGCCACCGAGGGCGCCCGGCCCGGGAGGGGCCGGGGCTGAGCGGATGTCCACCATGCGAACCTCGTTCCGGGTCGGTGCCGATGCCCGGCGCGTGGTCGCTAGGTTTGTGCGGACTGTTGGTTGCACCATCACGAGGACACGAGGAGCGCACATGCGCGTCGGAGTACTGACCGGGGGCGGCGACTGTCCCGGCCTCAACGCGGTGATCCGCGCCGTCGTCCGCAAGGGCGTCCAGGAGTTCGGGTTCGACTTCGTGGGGTTCCGCGACGGCTGGCGAGGCCCGCTGGAGAACGTGACGTGTGAGCTCGGCATCCCCCAGGTCCGCGGCATCCTGCCACGCGGCGGGACGGTGCTGGGCTCGTCCCGGACCAACCCGTTCAAGGTCGAGAACGGTGTCGAGCGGATCAAGGACAACCTGTCAGCCAACGGTGTCGACGCCCTGGTCGCCATCGGCGGTGAGGACACGCTGGGGGTTGCCACGAAGCTGGCCGATCTCGGCGTGAACGTGGTCGGCGTTCCCAAGACGATCGACAACGACCTGTCGGGCACGGACTTCACCTTCGGCTTCGACACCGCCGTCAACATCGCCACCGAGGCGATCGACCGCCTGCACACCACGGCCGAGTCCCACCACCGGGTGCTTGTCGTCGAGGTGATGGGTCGCCATGCCGGCTGGATCGCGTTGCACTCCGGACTCGCCGGGGGCGCGAACATCATTCTCATCCCCGAGCGGCCGTACGACATCGAGAAGGTCTGCAAGCTCGTGGAACAGCGTTTCCAGCTGGAGTACTCACCCATCATCGTCGTAGCCGAAGGAGCCGTTCCCGCCGAGGGCACGATGGAGACGGTCAGCGGCGACCTGGACGCCTTCGGGCACGTCCGCCTGGGTGGCGTCGGCGACCGGTTGGCCCACGAGATCGAGACGCGGACCGGCAAGGAGGCGCGGGCGGTCGTGCTCGGGCACGTGCAGCGGGGAGGTACGCCGACCGCGTTCGACCGGTGGCTCGCCACCCGGTTCGGGCTGCACGCGATCCAGGCGGTCCACGACGGCGCCTTCGGCACGATGGTGGCCCTGCGCGGGACCGACATCGTGCGCGTCGACCTGGCCGAGGGGACCAGCGAGCTCAAGACCGTGACACCCGAGCTGTACGCCGAGGCAGAGATCCTCTTCGGCTGAGCCGTAGGGGTCCTCGACGGCCGTATGAGCGAGACAGGCGGCGGCATGCGGTCGCTGTCCCCGTAGGCTTGCCCCGTGACCATTCCCAGCCTCGAGCAGCTCTACGGGCTCGGCGCCGCGCAGCAGCCGTCCTGGCCGGACCCCGCGCGGCTCGACGGGGCTGTCACGACGCTACGGTCGATGCCGCCGCTCGTGTTCGCCGGAGAGTGTGACGACCTCAAGGGGCGCCTCGCGGACGTCGCTGCCGGGAAGGCCTTCCTGCTCCAGGGCGGCGACTGTGCCGAGACGTTCGAGGGCGTCACCGCCGAGAACGTCCGCGCCAAGCTGCAGGTGCTGCTGCAGATGGCGGTCGTCCTGACGTACGCCGCGTCGGTGCCCGTCGTGAAGCTCGGCCGGATCGCCGGTCAGTACGCGAAGCCGCGGTCGAGTGACGTCGAGGTCCGGGAGGGCATCGAGCGCCCGGCGTACCGGGGCGACGCCGTCAACGGCTACGCCTTCACCGAGCAGAGCCGGGTGCCCGACCCGCAGCGGCTCGTCCAGGTCTACAACTCCTCGGCGGCGACACTGAACCTGTGCCGGGCGTTCCTGTCCGGTGGATACGCCGACCTGCGCCAGATGCACGCCTGGAACACCGACTTCGTCCGGACCTCACCGGTCGGCGCCGTCTACGAGCAGATGGCCGCCGACATCGATCGGGCGCTGGACTTCATGAAGGCGATCGGTGCCGAGTCCGAGGAGCTGCACCGGGTGGCTTTCCACTCGAGCCACGAGGCGTTGATCCTCGAGTACGAGCACGCCATGACGCGGATCGACTCCCGCACCGAAGACCCGTACGACGTCTCCGGGCACTTCCTCTGGATCGGTGAGCGGACCCGGCAGCTTGACGGTGCGCACGTCGAGCTGATGTCGCACGTGCGCAACCCGATCGGTGTGAAGCTCGGGCCGAACGCGTCGCCGGACCAGGCTGTCGCGCTGGCCGAGAAGCTCAACCCCGACAACGAGCCCGGGCGGCTGACGTTCATCACCCGGATGGGTGCGAACAAGATCCGGGACGTGCTCCCGAACCTGGTCGAGAAGGTCACGGCAGCTGGGGTGACCGTCGCCTGGGTGACCGATCCGATGCACGGCAACACGTTCGAGACCTCGACGGGCTACAAGACGCGCAACTTCGACGACGTGATCTCCGAGGTGAGCGGGTTCTTCGAGGTGCATCACGCCCTCGGCACCTGGCCAGGAGGGCTGCACGTCGAGCTCACCGGCGGTGACGTCACCGAGTGCCTCGGTGGGGGAGAGGCCCTCGACGAGGCCGGGCTGGTGCACCGCTACGAGTCGGTGTGCGACCCACGGCTCAACCGCACCCAGTCGCTCGAGCTGGCCTTCCTGGTCGCGGAGATGCTCCGCAAGGGCCAGCGCTGAGGCCTCCCCGCGCATTGCGGGACAGGGCAGCCGCCGATCGGCGGCTGACCTGCACCTTCCCGCAATCGGCGGGGGTCAGTGAGGATGGGGTCATGATCGACCTACGGAGCGACACCGTGACGGCGCCGAGCGAACCGATGCGGGCTGCCATGGCGTCAGCGGAGGTGGGCGACGACGTCTACGGCGAAGATCCCAGCGTCCGTGAGCTGGAAGAGACTGTCGCCGCCCTGTTCGGTTTCGAGGCGGCGTTGTTCACGGTGACCGGGTCGCTGGCCAACCTGCTGGCGGTCCGCGCGCTGGTCGGTGTCGGGGAGGAAGTGCTCTGCGAGTCATCAGCGCACGTGGCCCGGGCCGAGCTCGGTGCGCACGGCGCGCTCACCGGACTCACGATGCGGACCTGGACGCATCCGCGCGGTCTGGTCGACCTGCCGGCGATCGATGCCTTGGTGGCACCGGACCTCGGACCGTTCTTCGTGACGACGAAGGCCGTCTCGGTCGAGAACACGCACAACTTCGCAGGTGGTGTCGTGCAGCCGCTGCCGGCCCTGACAGCGCTGCGTGCGTTGGCTGATCGACGCGACCTCCGGGTCCACCTGGACGGTGCCAGGGTCTGGAACGCGCAGGTAGCGACCGGCGCCTCGCTGAGCGAGCTGACGTCCTGCGCCGACACGGTCAGCGTCTGTCTGTCGAAGGGGCTGGGTGCACCGGTGGGCTCGCTGCTGCTCGGCACTGCGGACGTGGTGACCCAGGCGCGGATCTGGCGCAAGCGCCTCGGTGCCGGGTGGCGGCAGGCCGGGGTACTGGCGGCGGCCGGTCTGTATGCCGTCGAGCATCATCGTGAGCGCCTCGCGGACGACCATGACAACGCCCGTGTCATCGCGGAGACCTGTGGCATCGACCCAGCGTCGGTCGATACCAACATCGTGGTGGTGCCGACGTCGGACGCGGCTGGGGTCGTGGCGCGGTGCCGGGCCGAGGGCGTGCTGGTCGGCGCGGTCGGCGCCGACGTCGTACGGGCGGTGACCCACCTCGACGTGTCCGCCGCCGACGCGAGGACCGCCGCCACCGTCCTCGCTACCGCCCTGCACCCCTGAGCCGCAGGCGTTTGCCTAGTCCACAAGCCAGGTGGCTTCTGCACTAGCCGGATCTGCCGTTGTCACTGGGGATCTGCCTTGTTCACTAGGCAAACACGTGCGGCCACTCGGTCCACCAACGGCGGGGGAGGTATGGCGGGGAGGTCTGGCGGTGGTCCGGCTGTCAGGCGACCGGGCGAGCTGTCAGGCGGTGAGGTGGACGACCTCGGCCTCGACCTTGCGGCGGGGAGAGAGCTCGACGAGGTACATCGCGGAGAGCACGAACGCGCCGCCGACAAGCATGCGAACCGTGAGGCTCTCGCCGCCGAACAACACGGCGAAGAACGCGGCCCACACGGGCTCCATCGTCATGATGATGGCGGCACGAGCCGCCGGCAGGTGCGCCTGCGCCCACGTCTGGCCGAGCATCGCCAGCGAACCCGAGACGACCGCCATGTAGAGCAGCGCCGCCCAGCCGCCGGTCGTGTCGGGGGCGCCGATGCCGTTGGGGGCGCTCACGACCGTGCAGATCACCGCGATCACGGCCATCTGCACGATCGCGAGCCCGAACACGTTCGTCCGCCGGGACCAGAGCCCCAGGCCGAGGATGTGCAGGGCGTAGAGCAACGCCGACAGGAAGATGATGACGACACCGACCGACACGGTGACGCCTTTGAGCGACAGGACACCGAGGCCGACTGTCGAGATCAGCACCGCCACCCACACCGTCCGCGTGATCGACTCACGTAGCAGCAGGGCCGCGAAGATCGGCGTCGCCACCACGTACGTTCCGGTGACGAACCCGGACACCGTCGCCGGCGTCCGCTCGAGTCCCGTGGTCTGCAGCACCTGCGCCACGCCGTACAGCACGCCGAGCGCGATCCCGTGGCGCACCTCGTCGCGGGACAGCCGGCGGACCGCCCCTGGGGATACCGCGAACAGCGCCACCGCCGCGATGGCGAAGCGGATCGACAGGAAATCGAGGACGGAGATCTCGGTGAGGAGGTCCTTGATCATGAAGAACGTGGAGCCCCAGGTGGCCGTCACTCCGACCAGGGCGAGCGTCGGCAGGAAGCGCATCGCTCGGCTGGTCACCGGGCAACTCTAGAGGGGAGAGGTCGACCGGTCGGTCGTGCGGTCGTGCCCGGCCTCGGGCGCCGCCATCGCGAATACATTGAACACCCGCAGCCAGTCGCCCCGGCCCGCCAAGCGCATCGTCCCCAGGTCCTGCGCCGTCACCTGGTCCTCGACGGTGGCGTACGTCGCCTCGTCGACCAGGACCTGACCGGGCCCGGCCGAGGACTGCAGCCGGGCGGCGATGTTGACCGAGTCACCGACCACGGCGTAGTGCATGCGGCGTTCAGACCCGATGTTGCCGGCGATGACCTCACCCGTGGTGATGCCGATGCCGGTCTGCAGCCGCACCTCCGGCATCGTCGGGATCTCCAACCGCATCACCGCGGCCTGCATTGTCAACGCCGCCCGCACGGCGCGGGCAGGGTCGTCGGAG
The DNA here is from genome assembly GCA_963750495.1 of uncultured Actinomycetota bacterium. Taxonomy (GTDB): domain Bacteria; phylum Actinomycetota; class Actinomycetes; order Propionibacteriales; family Nocardioidaceae; genus JANLYC01. The sequence goes on along the minus strand of CAVVQV010000004.1, from coordinate 345,970 downwards.
TGCATCACCGGCGCGCCGAAGAAAGCGAAGACACCATCGCCGAGCAGGTCCGCAACCGTCCCGCCGTGCCGCTCCACCGCGTCGCTGGTGACGGTGAGGTAGTGGTTCAACAGGTCGAGCGCCTCCTCGGGAGTGTGCTGGCTGGCGAGTGACGTGTAGCCGCGGATGTCCGCGAAGAGGGTCGTGACGCTGCGCCGGTCGCCGCCCAACGAGTCCGCGAACGGGTTGCGCAGCACCTCGGCCGCGACGCTGTCGCTGACGTATCGGCCGAGCAGCTCGCGCAGCCGGTTCTGAAGTGCTCTCGTGCGCAAGAGGGACGACAACCGTGCCGACAGCTCGACTTCGTCGAAGGGCTTGGCGAGGAAGTCGTTCGCGCCCGCGTGCAGGCCGCGCGCCTTGTCCTGGGGTCGGCTCAGCCCGGTGAGCAGCAGGATGGGGAGTCCCGCGTTCTCGACCCGGTCGCGCAACCGCTGGGTGACCTCGATGCCGTCCATGCCGGACATCAGCACGTCCAGGCACACGAGGTCGGGCTCGTGCTCCTCGACGGCGGAGAGCGCGGACTTTCCGTCACTGGCCGAAACGACGTCGTAGCCCTGGTGTCTCAGCAGCTTCTCGAGAAGCGCGATTTGTCCGGGGTCGTCGTCGACTACCAGGATGAGGGCCCGTTCGCGGCTCATGGCAACATCTCCCCGATCGTCTTCATGAACGTCGCGAAGTCGATGGGCTTGCTCAAGTAGCCATCGAACCCCGCGGCGAGTGCTCGGTCGCGGTCGCCTCGCATGGCGGAGGCGGTGAATGCGACGACCTGGATGTCGGCGACGGCCTCGTCGGCCCGGATCTCGCGGAGTGCCGAGGATCCGTCCATGTCCGGGAGCCCCAGGTCCATCAGCACGAGGTCCGGCCGGTGTTCTCGCACGAGTGCGATTCCCTCTGTGGCGGTCCGTGCCTCGACCACCGCATGGCCCGCCGCGGTCAGCAGCTTCGACACGAGGGCGAGGTTGGCCGGCGTGTCTTCGACAACGAGGATCGTCGACATCACTCCACCGCGCTCGAGGACGACGTGTGCTCGGCCAGAGCCTGTAGCAGGGCGTCCTTGCGCAGCGGCTTGCGCAGGTAGCCATCGGCCTGATCAGGAGCCTCCCCGGCATCGACCACCGACACCACCAGGACGGGGATGTGCGCGGTCGTCGGATCGCTCTTCAGCGCGCGTAAGAGCGTGTAGCCGTCCGTTTCCGGCATCAGCAGGTCGAGCAGGACTGCCGCGGGTTGCAGTCTTCGCGCGTCCTCGACCGTCGAGCCGACACTGCTCGTGGCCACGACGTGGTAGCCCTCGCCCCTGAGCATCTTCTCGAGGAGCGGCGCGACCGACAGGTCGTCGTCGACGCTGAGCAGGAGTCGCTCGTCGGCGTCGCCCGGCTGCGGATCCGAGTTGGGGACGGCCGGCGTCGCTGTCCGGCAGTCGAGCGGCAGGCGCAGCGAGAAGAGGCTGCCGTGTCCCGGTTCGCTCTCGACGGCGATGTCGCCGTCCATGGCCCGGGCGAGTCGCCGGCTGATGGACAGGCCGAGCCCGGTTCCCAACGACGCCTCGACCTGCCCGAACTCCTCGAAGATGGTCTCCTGGGCTTCCGGTGCGATCCCCGGACCGTCGTCGCGCACGGTGACCAGCAGCGACTCCTCGGCCGTCTCGACGCGCACCTTCACCTCGCCCTCTCGGGTGAACTTCAAGGCGTTGCCGAGGAGGTTGACGATGATCTGGCGGACCCGCTGACGATCCAGGACGACCACGGTGGGGGTCCTGTGCTCTTCGAGGGTCAGCCGGACACCCGTGCCGGCGGTCAGCGACCGGTGCTGGGCGACGATCGACGCGACCAGCTCGGTGGGGTCGAACGACTCCGGTTCGATCGTCAGTTTCCCGGCCTCGATCTTGGAGAGGTCGAGGATCTCGTTGATCAGCTCGAGGAGGTCCCGACCGCCGCGCTGCACCCATTCGAGGGACGTCCTCTGCTCGGGGTTCAAAGGACCGTCCACGTCGGCGAGGAGGGCATCGGTGAAACCGAGGATCGCGTTCATGGGAGTACGCAGCTCGTGGCTCACGCTCGCCAGGAAGCGAGACTTGGCCTCGCTCGCCCGAGCGAGGGACTCGTTGGTCTCGTTGAGCTCGAGGGTCAGTCGGCGCTCCTCCTCGATGAGGTTCGCCATCTTTTCGCTCGTGGCGTTCAGGTCGCGGGTGAGGGACCCGAACTCGTCCCGGTTGGCCACCGCCAACCGCTGGCGGAACCGACCTGCGGACATCTCTGCCAGCGCGTGCTGCACCTTCTGCACCGGCAGGATGAAGGACCACGACAACAGGTAGCCCAGGCTCAGCGCGAGCAGGATGCTGACGGCCGAGAACGCCACGACGATCCACGTGAGCAGGTTGCGGTCGGACTGGAACGCCTGCTGTGCCTCGGTCATCTGCGCCTCCGCGCGGGCGATCAACGGCGTCAGGAGCTCGTCCTCGAGCACGTGCGAGAGCGTGTGCTCCTTGTCGATGTGCAGCTGTTGGGCCTTGTCGAAGTTCCCCTGGTCGTAGGCGGCCTGAACTTCCTGGCCGGCGGCATCGTAGGTCTTGGCGTCGCTGTGGAGCTTCTGGAAGGTCGCCACGTCGGTCGGGTCGGTGTCGACGGTTTCGAGGTCGCTCAGCAGCCGGTTGAACTCGTCCTTCGCCATGATGACGTCGTCGTTGTAGTGATCCTCGCCGGTCAGCAGCGCCATCGCTCGTTTGTGGCTCTGGGCGGTCACCTGGTACAGCATCTGACGGGCCGTGTCTGCCTTCGTCTGATGACGCTCCAGGTCGGCCACCCGGTCGTTCATCTGGTTGATCACGACGAGGCTGAGGCCGGCCATGCCGACGAGCAGCACTGCGCCGATGAGGAAGCCGAACAGGAGCTTCTGGTGGACGCTTGCCTTGATCCTGGCGACCAGGTCGACGGCGGGGCGGAGGGCACCGGTGAAACGAGGCAGTTGTGGGTCGGCCGGGCTCACCATGGCAGGCATCCCTGCGACGGGCGCGGGAGACTCCGCACGCCGGGTGCGGCGGCGGTGCGTTCAAGGGCAGCGCTCCGCTCGTCGGCCACGAGAACCTCCGCCGTGAGCATAGACGCCGCGGCAAGGTTGCCGCCCGACATTTCTCAGGGGGAACGAGGAGGGTCAGACGATCTCGATGGTGACGGTGGACCCGAACGGCGCCAGCTGACCAGCACTGGGACTCTGGCTGACCACGAACCCGAGACCGAAGTACGGCTGGTTTTGCGTCACCTCGACGGTGAAGCCGGCCCCTTTCAACGCCGTCTCGGCCTCACTCACGCCGTAGGCGTCGACGTCCGGGACCTTGACGAGGTGCGGGCCTTTGCTCGCGACGAGCCGGATGACGGTGCCGGCCGGGCCCTGACCGCTCTTCGGTGACTGGCGGATGACGAGGCCCTTGGCGACGTTGTCGTTGTAGGTCTCGCGGGTGCGAACCTTGAAGCCGAGGTCGGACAGCTCGGTCTGGGCCTGGCTCGCGCTCTGACCCGTGTAGTCGACGATCCTGATCGGCTTGGGGCCGCGGCTGACGACGAGCTGGACATCGGTAGCGCGCTTGACGGGGGTGCCCGCGGTCGGGGTGACGCTGATGACATCGCCCTTGTCGACGGTCTCGCTCCAGACGCGTTTCGGCTCGGCCGGCGTGAGGGAGGCTGCCTTGATCGCCGCGATCGCCACGGGCTCGCGCTCCCCGAGGACGTCGGGGACGTCGTGGCGCTCCGGGCCTTTCGAGATCACGGCCTTGACGACGCCACCGCGCACCACCCGGTCGCCCGGCCCCGGGTCCGTGGACAGCACGTGACCGGCGGCGATCTTCTCCGAGTACGCCGAGGACGACACCTGGAAGGTGAGCCCGGCCTTCGCGACCTGGGCCTGGGCTGCGGACTGCGTCAGGGAGATCACGTCCGGCGTCGACTTGAACCGCCCGACGCCGTACCACCAGCCGCCCATCGCCGCCGCGGCTGCGAGCAGCAGCACGAGGACGAAGGCGATCAAGCCGCCCTTCCTGCGCCTGGGGCGCGCTGGTGTAGCGGCTGCGGGAGGCTCGAGCGGGCTGCCGGTGCCGCGCGCGTCGGGGGGAACCGGTGGAGCAGTCGGCGTCTCGATGGTGTCGTTCGTTCGTGTCGACTGCCCGACGACCGCGGTTCGATCGACCGCCACCGCCGCCGGGACGGAGCCAGATTTCGGCGGGGTGTCGAAGTCATCGAAGCGGGCGAAGTCGAAGACGTCGTCGTCCGCGCTTCGGACCATCGTGACGGCTTCGGCGCCCTCGAAGAGGTCGGGGGGAAGTTGAAGGTCGTCCTCGGGGTGGGCCGAGATCGCGATCGTCGGCGTGAGGTCGTCGGTGAGCTCCTGGTCGTCGATCACGCCGTTGTCGAGCGCATGCCGGACCCGCCGGAGCTGCTGCAGCATCACGTGGGCGTCGGCCGGCCGAAGGTCGCGCTGACGGGCCGTCGCCCTGGCGACGAACGCGTCGAGGTACGGCGGGACGTCCGGCACGAAGGATGACGGAGCGGGCACGTCGTCGTGGACGTGCTTGTAGGCGATCTGGATCGGGCTGTCGCCGGCATGCGGCTTACGACCGGTCAGCATCTCGAACAGCAGCACACCGAGTGAGTAGACGTCGGAGCGCGCATCCGCGGCCCCGTCGGTGACCAGTTCTGGCGGCAGGTAGGAGACGGTGCCCATCAGGACTCCACCGGTCGCGGTTGCTGTGGTGGCTGAGCTGATCGCCCGGGCGAGCCCGAAGTCGGCGACCTTGACCTGCCCGCGCGGGTTGATCAGGACGTTCTCGGGCTTGACGTCACGGTGGATGATGCCGGACTCGTGCGCTGCCGCGATGGCCTTGAGGATCTCTTCCATCAACGACAGCGCCCGTGCCGGTGGCAACGGGGCCTCGTCGCGGATCAGGTCGCGCAGGGTATGCCGACCGGCGACGAACTCCATCGCCAGGAACAGCGTCCCGTGGTCGTCGCCCTGGTCGTACACCGCCACGACGTTGGGGTGGGTCAGCCGGGCGGCGGCTCTGGCCTCGCGGACGAAGCGCTGGCTGAACGTCTCGTCCTCAGCCAGTGCGTGCGGCATCACCTTGATCGCGACCAGCCGGTCGAGCCGGAGGTCGGTGGCTTCGTAGACGGTGGCCATGCCGCCCCGGGCGATGCGTTCGCCCACGCGGTACCGCCCGTCGAGCAGCTGCCCGACGAGCGGATCGGTAGTGGCAGACCTGTCCACGGCCCCGAGTCTACGGATTCGCGGTGAGACGCCCGGTTAGCCTCGCCGCTTCCGCTCCCCGCCGGGTCGCCGGAGACCGCACCTGGGGGTACGACGATGGCGTCCGGCGTGGCACGCTGGTGTGATGACCACGATCGATCTCACCGCACTCGTCCCCTCGTGGCTGTCCCTCCAGGAAGCCGCGGAACAGCTGGGCGTGAGTCCCAACCGGGTCCGCCAGCTCGCCCGTGAGCGCCAGCTCACCGTCGTCCGTACGCCCGGGCAGGACCCGCGCGTGCCCGCGGAGTTCGTTCAGCAGGGCACGGTGGTCAAGGGGCTGGGTGGCACGCTGGTAGTGCTCGCTGACCACGGCTTCTCCGACGAGGAGTCGGTCGAGTGGCTCTTCACCGCCGACGACTCGCTCCCCGGCCGCCCGATCGACGCGCTGCGCGAGGACCGGGGCAAAGAGGTCCGCCGCCGGGCGCAGGCGATCGTCTGACGTCATCAGCAGCGGTCGAGCCGGGCGGTTAGGTTGCTGTCATGAGTGGACTCGCACGCCTGCTGGCCGGGCACACCAGCCCCGGCGTCTATCACTGGGAGACGGCGGAGAAGGCTGACGTCGTCCAGCACGCCGCCGAGGTGGCCGGGTGGCGGTTCGTCGCGCTGGACACCTGGCAGGTCGAGGACAAGGCCGGTTTCCTCGCCACCTGTGCAACCGCCTTCGGCCTCCCCGAGTCTGTGTCGCATTTCGACGGGCTAGGGGACTCCTTGCACGAGGTCCGTGGGCCGGACGGCGCCGGCGTGGTCGTCCTGTGGGAAGGCTGGGCTCCACTCGCCCGCGCCGACCGACGCATCTTCGACGTAGCGCTGGGCGTCCTCTCCGACCGGGTTGAGCTGGAGCGCGCCGGTTCGTTCGCCGTCCTGCTGAAAGGCCCGGGGCCCGACGACACCGACCTGCCCGAGCTCGACCCGCGCGGGCACTGACGCTCGCGCCGCCCCGCTGCGCGGCCGGGACCAAAGCGCGTCCAGCGACCTTCGGAGACGACCTCGGCCGTGTCGTCTGTCACCTTGATGGCGGTCTCGTCGTCGATCGCGTACGCCGGACCCCTCGTGCTGCCGGGCCGGAGCGCGGTGACACCGGGTCAGCGTGCTCGCTGGGTGGCCCGCTCGGTCAGTACCAGCAGCGCCTGCCGGGCCTCGGTGTCATCGATCGGTGCATGCTTGAGAGCACCCCGGGCGGCCGTCGTGAGCTCGGTGATGACGGTCTCGACCGCAGCCAGTGCGCCGGTGTCGCGGAAGACCTGCTGCACAGCGGCGATCCCGTCCGTGTCGACCTCTGCGCGACCGAAGTTCTTCTCCAGCACGTCATGCTGCTCGGGGCTCGCCTTGGCATGGGCCCTGGCCATCAGCAGGGTGCGCTTGCCCTCCCGGATGTCGTCGCCGCTGGGTTTGCCGGTGACGTCGCTCTCGCCGAAGACCCCGAGCACGTCGTCACGCAGCTGGAAGGCCTCACCGAGCGGGATGCCGTACGACGACAGGGCCGTCAGCAGTTGCTGGTCGGCCTTGGCCAGCGCCGCCCCGAACTGCAGTGGCCGCTCGACGGTGTACTTCGCGGACTTGTAGCGCAGCACCCGCATCGCGTCCGAGGCGCTGGTCGAGCGGCTCGTCTGAGCGAGGACGTCGAGGTACTGGCCGGCCACGACCTCGGTGCGCAGCTTGTCGAAGTACACGCGGCCGCGTGCGACGGCCTTGGGCTTGAAGCCGCTCTGGGTCAGCAGCTCGTCAGACCACGAGAGCAGCATGTCGCCCAGCAGGATGGCCGCGCTGACCCCGAACCGCTCCGACTCGACGACCTTCGGGTCGACGTGCCGCAACCGGGTGAACTCGCGATGCGCTGACGGTGCACCGCGACGGGTGGCGGAGTTGTCCATGACGTCGTCGTGGACCAGGGCGCTGGCGTGCACGAGCTCGATGGCGGTCGCGGCGGTGATGATCGCGTCGGTCTTGGCCGCCGAACCGCCGGCAGCCCGCCAACCCCAGTAGGCGAATGCCGGCCGCAGCCTCTTCCCGCCGCCGACGGCCTGTCTTGCGGCGTCGAGCAGCACGGTGAGCTCGGCGCCGATCGGCGCCAACGCGTCCTGCTTGGCGGCCACGAAAGCGTCGAGCACGTCGGCCACCCGCCTCCGGAACTCCGCGGAGACGGGTTCGACGTCCAGGTCATCGCTCACACGGGCGACACTACCGCCGCCTCCAGACCGCGCCGCGAGGGTCCGCCGTGCATCCGCAGCACATCGCTGGGTGGGAGGCCGGCACCCGACCGGCGCGGTCTCGGGCCGTGAACCCAGCGCGGGCGAGCACCTGGTCGCCCCTAGGGTGTCGCCATGGCTTCCGCACATCGAGACAGCCTCCCGGCACGCACCCGTCCGGAGCCGGCAGTCGGGATCGGGGCCAGCGCGCCCACGATCCGGGCCTTGCTGGCAACCGGTCAGCGTTCGTTCTCGTTCGAGTTCTTCCCACCGAAGGACGACGAGGGCGAGCACCGGCTCTGGCAGGCGATCCGCGAGCTGGAACCACTCCATCCGACGTTCGTCTCGGTGACGTACGGCGCAGGGGGATCCACCCGCGACCGCACGGTCCGCGTCACGGCGCGCATCGCCGGTGAGACGACGTTGACCCCGGTGGCCCACCTCACTTGCGTGGGACATACCCGCGACGAGCTGAGACAGGTGATCGGTGCGTACGCCGACGCGGGTGTGCGCAACATGCTGGCGTTGCGGGGCGACCCACCTGGCGGCCCCGGTACGCCGTGGATCACGACCGCCGGTGGGCTGAGCTACGCCAGTGAGCTCGTCTCGCTGATCAAGGAGCTGGGCGACTTCTCGGTGGGGGTCGCCGCCTTCCCGGAGGGGCATCGTGAGGCCGTCTCGGTGGATGCGGACGCCCAGGTCATGAAAGCGAAGGCCGACGCCGGCGCCGACTTTGCGATCACCGAGCTGTTCTTCCGGCCGGCCGACTATCTGGCGCTGGTCGAGCGGACCGCTGCGACGGGCTCAGACCTGCCGATCATCCCCGGCATCATGCCGATCACCAGCCTCGGGCAGATCCAGCGGTTCGCCGAGCTGTCGGGCCGGGCCGTGCCTCCGGAGGTGGTCGAGCGCTTCGACGGGGTCACCGATGCCGGCGACGTGCGCAAGATCGGCGTGGAGATCGCTACCGAGATGTGCGATGAGCTGCTCGCACACGGTGCGCCGGGGCTGCACTTCTACACCTTGAACAGGTCGAGCGCGACGCGCCTGATCTACACCGCGCTGCCCAGCACGACCTGAGCTCAGGTCGCTTTGCCGAGCCGCGTCGCGACGTTGGCGGCGCCCCACGCGACGTACGGGACCGAGGCGCCTGGATGCATGGAGGCGCCGAGCAGGTACAGACCGGGCAGGGGATGGGTCTGGGCGGCCCGCTGCACGTGCGCCCGCCAGCCCGCCCAGGCCAGCCCGTATGACGACCCGCCGGTTTCCTGGATGAGGTCGACGGAGCTGCGGTCGAGCCGGGTGACGACCGCCTTGCGCACGTCGACGCCGCGACGCGCCATCGTCAGCAGCACGTCCTCCTGGGCCGAGCCTCGCCGGTGGATCGTCCAGGCGCACTGACCGGGCGGGGCCGTCCCCGTGGTGTGGACGGCGAGGAGCGGTTCGCCGTGCAGCACGACCTCGTCGGGCAGGTCCGGGACGTCACCCGCGAGCCCGAGATGGGTCACGGCGACCGGGATGGCGGGCGTGGCCCGCGTGAAGATCCGGCGCCCCGGCAGGTCGAGCCCGGCGGGGAGCAGCGTGGTGAACACGGCACGTGGGTCGACGTCGCAGATCACGACGTCAGCCGGCCACACCTGACCTCCAGCCGTCTCGACTCCACGCACGCCGCCGTCGTCGTCGACCACGATCCTGCTCACCTCGGTGCCGAGCTGCAATGCGACCTTGCGTTCGCTGATCCGGATCAGCAGCGCCTCCGTGATCGCCGCCAGGCCGCCGCCGGGGACACCCCAGACGCCGAAGCTGCGGTCGACGTAGTGGTCGACGGCGACGAATGCGGGCGTGTCCTTGGGTTCCGAACCGGCCAGTCGCACCGGCAGCTCGGCCATCGCCCGCAGCCGTTCGTCCTTGAACGCCCTGGCCACCAGCTTGGCCAGCGATGTCCGTGCGGACAGCGACTGCGCTACGGGTCGGTCGGCGAAGCGACCACCACCATCGGGGACGTCGAGCACCGAGCGACGCAGCGAGTCCCAGACGGGGCCGAGGGCGTCGACGAAGCCGGCCCAGCTGGCCCCGGTACCTTCGCCCAGGCCGGCGTCGATGGCGGTGATCTGGGAGGCTCGGGATCCGGTGGGCAGGTCGACGACCGTTCGGTCCTCGAACACGTGCCGCCGGCCGGGAGCCTGCAGCACGAGGTCGGCGTACTGCTCGAGCGGGCGTCCGGACTTGCGGAACAGGTCGCGCAGCACGGCAGGCAGTGGCGTCGACGTCGGTCCGGCGTCCCAGCTGAAGCCCTCGTGCTCGATGCGCGTGATCGCGCCGCCGGCGACATCGCGGCGCTCGAGCACGGTGACGACGTGACCGAGCTTCGCGAGCCTGGCCGCAACCGCCAGGCCGCCCAGGCCGGCTCCGACCACGACGACCTCAGCCACGGCCGTACCCGGAGATCCTCACGCTGACCGGCGTACGTCGGGCGCCATCTGTGCGGCAGGGAAGTCGCTGTCCCACACCCGGTTGGCGAACTCGTGCAGCAGCAGGCCGAACTGGGCGGCCCGTTGACCGAAGCCGAGCACCTCGTCCGGCACGACCAGCCGGAAGAACGTGCCGAGCGCGGAAGGTCCTGCCACCACGCTCCCGATGATCGTGTCCTCGGTGTCGGCGAGCTCCAGACGCCCGTCTCCCGCCTTGACCAGGACGTCGGTGTGCTCGGTCATCACGCGCTGGGAGGTCAGCGCCATGAGATCGACGAACCGGCGCCGGTCGAGCGACTCGAGGGCGCTCTCCTCGAGCTCGGCCGCTGGACGGCCCACATCGCGTCCGATCAGGGCATTGAGATGCACCAGCTCGAGCTCGGCGTCCGGCGCCGCCCGTTGCAGCCGGGTCAGCCCGCCACTGAACCGAGGATTGAACTCCGTGACCCGGAAGCCGTCGCGGGTGAGCACCCCGTCGATACCGAAGGCGCCACGAAAGCCCATGTCTCGTTGAAGATGGCGGCCGACGGCGCGTGCGAGGGCGCGCATGTCGTTGCGGTCCGCGTCTGGTGGATCCCAGGTCGTGCCCAGTCCGCCGTAGAGGAAACGACCGTTCGTGTGGTCGAGCATGTTCACGAGTTCCACCGGACGTAGCGTGACGACACCATCGGGCAGCACGATGCCGTGGATGCTGCACGGGACACCCTCGAGAAACGCTGACACCCGAATCCGGTCGCAACGCTCCGCGAAGAACTCCGCGGCCGACCGCGCCTGCTGCGCCGACGAGATCAGGCGCACGTAGTCGCCGCCGCCGTTCGGGCCACCGCGGCTGTCGCCCGCCCATACGACCTGACCGCGCCCTGATTGCTCGGCCACCTGCCTGGTGGCGTGCATCAGGTCGTCGTACGAGGAGGCAGCGACGATGCTCGCGGGCCGGGGCGCTGCCACTGCCTCGAGGAGGTCGTCGACGATCAGCTTGTCCTCGAGGGCGGCCTGGGCGGGTGGGCGTCCGCCCAGCACCTCACGGCCCAGCAGTGGCTGGTTCAGGCCTACCGGGCCGACCCACCACACGGCCGACCCGGCCGGATCGTACGTCTCGACCGCGGACACCACCTCGGGGGTCAGCTGCTCGTCCGGACGCATCCGGGCCCGGACCTGGTCGGTCAGGCTCGCATAGGAGGCTTCGGGCAGTACCAGGATCTCGGCGTCGTCCTCGCTGGGGACGGGTCCGGAGCCACGGCCGTCGGCGATGAGCAAGGGCCGCTGGGCACCCCACTGCTGCAGCAGCGCGACCTTGCCGGTCATCGCCGCAAGCAGGTCAAGCGACACGATCACCTTGCGGTCGGCGAACGGCTCGCTCAGATAGCGCGCCCAGGGGTCGAGGTCGTCGCGGGCGAGGGGTACGCCGACGGTGTCGATCTCGAGGTCAGGCACGGGCGGCCTCCGTCCTGCTCCGCCACCGCGACCAGCCACGTCGCGCCAACCGCAGGAGCAGGACGAGAAGCAGCAGGCCGAGCGCGAACAGTGTGATGGCGATGCCGGCCGCCAGCCACGGATGGTAGAGCGCCAGGGTGATCACCGCGGCCACGGTGATGTCCTCTCCGAGCGAGAGGCCGATGTTGGTGACCGGCTCGGGAGATGCGTTGACAGCGAGTCGTAGGCCGGCCTTCACCAGGTGCGAAGCCAGCGCACTGCCCCCACCGACCGCGGCGAACCAGGCCTGGTCGACGGAGTGGGCCTCTCCGGCGAGCAGGTAGCCGAGCATGGCGCCGAGCGTCGGGCGGATGACGGTCGAGATCGCGTCCCAGGCCGAGTCGACGTACGGGATCTTGTCGGTGACGAACTCGACCAGGTACATGCCACCGGCGAGCAACAGGACGCTGGTGTGCTGGACGGAGCCGGGGACGGCGTCGAGGCCGCCGTAGCGACCCAGCAGGTTGAGCATCACGATGACGGCGTAGGCGTTGATGCCACTGGCCCATCCGGATGCGAGCACGAGCGGCAGGACCTCCACGGGCACACTCTAGGCAACGCCGGGTTCGTTCGCTCTCGCCGACCTCGGGAGTTTCCGAGATGGACGCCGTAGATGGTGAATCAAACGAGAACGCGGTCATCATCGGTCATGGTGGCGTGGTGATCGACCCGGATCAGAGAAGCGTGAGTGGAACCAACCGCCTACAACGTCGAAGACGTTCACTCCCAGACCGCTGACGTTGTCATGGAACCTGGTGGAACAGAAGCCCTTGATCGCTGGATCGCCGTCGACGACCCAGCGCATGTACGCGTCAGCGATCTCAGCAAGGGCTGCATCCACCCTCGGATTCTGGGCGCGGCTGAGCGGCGCCACCAAAGGGATGGGCAGCCGCAATGAGAGCGACAACCCCGGACACCTCGAGCGAGCCTCAGCCTCAGCCGTGCCGTCTATGAAACAAGCAGCCGCTGTCCGCGGGCGGCTCGTGCCGCGTGTCGAGGCCCGTGAACAGGGACACCACACCGTAGGTGTTCTGCTCGCCGACCTCAAGTGCGTGGGCAAGTCGACGTACGCTCGCCGGCTCGATCGCGGGCGTGTCCAGCCGTGCGGTTCACGCTGGACGGATTATCTCCTGAAACACTTGTGGATAACGGGTTCTGGCGTCGAGTCGCTGATCCGAAAGTGTCGGTGGTCGGTTCTAGGTTTGATCCATGAGTACGACGCAGGGACCGCCACCGACCGTGGGCATCGATGATGCCTTCGGTCGTGGTTTCGCGGCTGCGCGTCGTGAACTCGCTGACCTGGTCGACACCTCCACCTGGTCCCTGGACGACACCCGGCTCGACCGCCGGATCGGTGACGCGTTCGCGGTCCGAAGCCGCGAGTCGACGAGCTCGTCGCCCGGCTGGTCGCTGAGGCCGACGACCGCAACCTGGCCCACCGGCTACGGTGCGTCCTCGACGAGGGCGCATCTGATGACCGCGCACCGGATGTCGGCCGGTGAAGCGTCCCGCACGGTCCGCACCGCCAAGCAGCTGCACGGCACCGGTGTCACCGAGCCCACCCGTCGTGCCGTCGCGGCCGGTGACGGTGTCGGCCGAACAAGGGGTGGTGGTCGCGGCCGCGGTCAACCGGCTCTCACCCACGATCGAGCCGGACCGGGTCGAGGCCGCCCAGCACGATCTGCTGACCCATGCCCAGACGCTGTCGTTCAGCCAGCTGCAGGTCGCGGCGAACCATCTGGTCGAGGTGATCGACCCCGACACCGTCGATGAGACCCTGGAGCAGCAGCTCGCCGCGCAGGAACGCAAGGCGTTGGCCTCAGCCTGGTTCACCGGCCAGTTCGGGTCCGACGGCATCGCCCGCGGCCGGTTCGCGCTGCCGAACCTGGTCTTCGGCATGCTCACCAAACACCTCGAAGCCCACACCTCACCCCGCCGGGTCGCCACCGGCACCGATACCGACACCGACGCCGCCCTACCGGCTGAGACGACCGTTGCAGGACCTGCCGTACGGCAACCGGCTCGGCCGGGCGTTGTGTGAGCTGATCGAACACCTCCCGGTCGACGGACACCCCCAGCACGGGGTCGCCAACGCCACCATCGTGGTCACCGTCGACGAAACCAAACTCCGCAGCCGGAGCCGGGGAAGCCACCCTGGACACCGGCGGCGCGATCTCGGTCGGGGAGACCCGACGGCTGGCCTGCAACGCCGGCCTCCTCCCGATGGTGCTGTCGGGTGGGTCGAAGATCCTCGACCTCGGCACCAGCCGCCGCCTGTTCGACCGTCACCAACGCCTCGCACTCGCCACCCGCGACCAAGGCTGTGTCTTCCCCGGCTGCGAACGCCCACCCGCCTGGACTGAAGCACACCACCGCATCCCCTGGAGCGAGGGCGGAGCGACGGACATCGACAACGGATGCCTGCTCTGCTCCTTCCACCACCACCTGATCCACCAAGGCGAATGGAACCTGATCCTCGCGCCGGACGGCATCACCGAAGTCATCCCACCGACCCGGATCGACCCGCAGCGAAGACCCATCCGCCACCAACGCTTCAAACCCCGACCCGGATAACCATGTCGCTTCGCCCGGGTGCGACTCACTCCTTTGACGATGAGCCTGGCAGTACAGCGCGCTCTGACTCGGTGTGTCCCTAGTGAGAACGAAGTGCACTCATCTGCCGAGGAGGTGCGATGCACCTAGATTCCTTTCCTGTGTCTGTCGAATGGGGCTGGCGCCGTTCGTGGTGCAGTAGAGGGTGGACGACGGGTCCACCTCCAAGGAGGGAGTAGACGTGACCGTGTTTCTCATCGCGTTCAACGACGAGTGGGTGCCCAACTACGCCGCAGAGCAGATGGCCGAGAGGTTCGAGGCTGTTAAGGCGTTGCGGTCCGAGATGAAGGATGCGGGAGTCCTCATCTTCACCGGTGGCCTGGACGACTCCCCTGCGTTCAGCGTCGACGCGTCGAGTGGCACGCCGATGTTCACCGATGGTCCGTTCATCGAGACCAAGGAGCACCTCGGCGGCTTAGCCGTCGTCGATGTCGCCGACGAGGAGGCAGCGCGGCTGTGGGCGGGCAAGGTCGCGGTGGCGTGCGGTTGGCCCCAGGAGGTGCGACGCTTCGGAGTTGCGACGCAGAGTCCAGAGAATTAGTGCCGGAGTCCGAGCCTCTTCGCGGGTGGGGACTAATCAGATTGACCAATCAGGCGCCGACGCGAAAAGTTGGGGGAGTGACTTGGCGCATCGAGATTGGTCCTGACCAGCGTCGCGAGGAAGAGACCACTGAACGCCTCGTTGAGCACAACCAGGAGGCATCAGTAGCGATCCGTCGGCGGTTCGAGCCGCAGAACCTCCGGGCAAGACCGGTTGCGGCGTACGCCATTGACGACGGCGGCGAGCTGTTGGGCGGCTGCGTCGGCAGCACCGTTGACGTGTGGCAATGGCTGACGGTCGACATGTTGTGGGTGCGCCCGAGCCACCGAGGCAACGGGTTGGGTCGTCGACTCCTCTCTGCAGTCGAGGAGCAAGCCCGCGATCGCGGTTGCCGCTGGGCCAAGCTCAACACGTGGGAGTTCCAGGCGCCGGACTTCTATGCCAGATGTGGTTACGTCATCTACGGTCGGGAGGCAGACTTTCCGCCGGGACACACCAACCATCTGATGCGAAAGGAACTCTGACTGATCGGCTGGCGAACGCCCGCACATGCCGCGGAGAGTGAGCCGTTGTGCCGAGTGTTGAGCCAGCGAATACGGACACACCCGTAAGGGCCACTTGCGCAGGTGGTCATTGCCAACCCGGAGTACCTGTGTTTGAGTGAGTCGTCGCTCGGAGGGGCGGACCGGCTTCGGCAACAGTCGGCGCCACACCACCCGTCTGAGCGTGCTGCTGACCGCACCCGTCCGCACACAGGAGATCCGCATGCCCACCCGCACCGCTACTGCATCACGCCGCCGGCTGATGTCCCTGCTGGCCGGAGCGAGCGCCGTTGCGCTCACCGCCTCCGGCTTCGCCTTCGGGGCCGCACCCTCGTCGGCCTCCGTCACCCGACCGGTTTCCGGCCATGGCCCCACCGGTCAGGATTGCCTGTCCGCCATCGCACCCGGCAACACAGCACACGCCCGGCAGCGCGCGTTCGCTGCGGCGTCACGGACCTACGGCGTCCCGACCGCCGTCCTGCTCGGAGTCTCCTACCTCGAGTCCCGGTGGGACGACCACGGTCGCTCACCGAGCACGTCGGGCGGCTACGGCCCCATGCACCTCACCGACGTCGACGTCGAGCAGGCCGGTGACGCTCGCGGCACCGGAGCCGTCAATCCCTCGACCGGTCCGGCGTCCCTGCACACCGCCGAGGTGGCGGCCGGGCTGACCGGACTCCCGATCAGCCGCCTCGTCTCCGACGACGCGGTCAACATCTGTGGCGGCGCGGCGCTGCTCGCGTCGAGCCAGCGCGACCTCGGTCGGCCGGTGGGCCACAACACGTCGGCGGCCGGCTGGTACGACGCGGTCGCGGCGTACAGCGGGAGCGCCGACCCGAAGGATGCCGACGTCTTCGCCAGCCGCGTGCTCAGGACCATCGCCACCGGCGCAGCACGGACGACCAACGACGGGCAGCGCGTGGGGGTGCCGGCGCATCCCGGTCTGCGGGTCCCGACGGCCCGGACGGCGAAGTCGGCGGGCGCGATCGACCACCTGGACTGTCCCAAGAAGCTCGACTGCGAGTGGATACCGGCACCGTACGAGAAGTACGGCAGCGGGGCGGGTGACTACGGCAACCACGACGTGGCCGACCGGGAGCAGGACCTGTCGATCGACTACATCGTCATCCACGACACCGAAGCCAGCTACGCCACCACCCTGCAGCTCGTCCAGGACCCGACCTACGTGTCCTGGAACTACTCGATCAGGTCCAGTGACGGTCACGTGGCGCAACATCTGGACGCCAAGGACGTGGGCTGGCACGCCGGAAACTGGTACGTGAACACCCACTCGATCGGCATCGAGCACGAGGGCTTCGCCGCGCAGGGCGCGAGCTGGTACACCGAGTCGCTCTACGAGAGCTCGGCCGCGCTGGTGAAGTACCTCGCCAAGGAGTACTCCGTGCCCTTGGACCGGGCTCACATCATCGGCCACGACCAGGTTCCCGGCATCACGCCGGCGTACGTCAAGGGCATGCACTGGGATCCGGGTCCGTACTGGAACTGGGAGCACTACTTCACGCTGCTCGGCAAGCCGATCGCCAAGGGGAAGGCGGCTCACGTCGCGCACCGCCGGGCGGCATCGTCGTACCAGCGGAGCGACGTCGTCACCGTGGCGCCGGGCTTCGCCGACAACCAGCAGACCGTCACCGGCTGCTCGAGCGCGGGGGAGCCGTGCCCGGCGCAAGGGACCAACTTCGTCTACCTGCACACGCAGCCCAGTGAGGCTTCGCCGCTGGTGAGCGACGTGGGACTGCACCCCGACGGCTCACCGTCGACCACGGAGGTGGCCGACATCGGCGCTCGCGTGGCCGCCGGTCAGAAGCTGGTCGTAGCCGGTCATTCAGGTGACTGGCTCGGCGTCTGGTACCTCGGCCAGCTCGGCTGGCTCGAGTCTCCGCGCCAGCACCCCACCGTCGTGCCGTCGAAGGGCAGGGTCGTCACGGCCAAGCCGGGGGTGGCCGAGGTGCCGGTCTACGGTCGCGCGTACCCGGAGCAGTCGGCGTACGACGGGACCACGGTGCCGCCGCAGACCGTGGCGCCGCTGCAGTACACGATCAAGGCCGGTCAGGAGTACGTGCTTGCCGATGCCTCGGTGCCGACGGACTACTACTACGCCAAGACCTTCGACAACTCGATCCCGGACGACCACACGGTCATCACCGGCCAGGACGGGTACGACGAGATCTGGTTCGGCCACCGGATGTTCTTCGTGCGTACCGCCGACATCGACGTCCGCTGACCCATCCGCCGGAAGATCCGAGTCTCCCGTTGCTCCGGCGACGTGGGCCTCGGATCTGTCGGCGGGTGTCAGCCGATCTGCACGGTGACGACGTTGGAGGCCTTCCCGGCGCCGGCGTCGAACATGCGGAACCGGTTGGGCCCCTGGCGCCCGGTCTCGATGTACGTCGCGAACGTGCCGCCCGAAACGTTCGCGGTGGTCGGGAAGTCGGCCCAGGTGCTGCCTTCCTTGCGCTGCACCTGCAACGTCGTACCCGGTGGGGCCTGGTAGCTGCCGGTCAGGTTGATGCGCTGGTAGGTCTTGGCCGTGGTCGGCGACACCGAGAGCGTGATGCCCTGGCGCTGCCGAGGCGTCGTGGTCGGCGGTGTCGAACCGGTCGGCTGGGTCGGGGCTGACTCCGTCGACTGCGTGGACGTCGGCCCTGAGCCCTTGGTCGGCTTGGTGGGCGTCGGGAAGAAGATCGAGGTGTCGGCGGGAGTCGTGGAGCCGATGCCCGCGACGTCGGCTGCCTTGATCGCGATCACGCCGATGATGCCGCCGACGAGCACCGCCACGACGACGAGGACGCCCAGGCCGAACAGCAGCTGCCTGCGCCAGTCGTTCTCGTCATCCATCCGGGCATGCCCTCACTCTCGGTCGTCGTCGCTTCCCATGGTGTCAGACGTACGAAGGGGCGGCAGAGTTGCTCGTGAGCCGTGGTTCGAGGTCACGATCGGGTCACACGGAGGTCAGGTCACGTCGATCTCGACGGCGCCGGTCAGGGCACGGAGCTCGTTGTACGTCGTGCTGAACACGGCATGGGAGTGGCCGGCCGCCGCCCACACGACGGGGTATGCCGCCAGCGCCTTGTCGAGATAGGTCGGCAGCGGGTCGGGATGTCCCAGCGGCGCCACGCCACCGATCGTCTGACCGGTGTGGGTGCGTACGAAGTCGGGCGAGGCCCGGTCGAGGGAGGAGACCCCGATCGTGGTCGCGGTATGCACGGGATCGACCCGATGGGCCCCAGAGGTGAGGATGAGCACCGGGGAACCGGCCGCGTCGAAGATCAGCGAGTTCGCGATCGCGCCGACCTCGCACCCGAGGGCATCGGCGGCCGCCTTGGCGGTCCGGACGCCGTCGTCGAAGGTGTGCAGGTCGCCGTTCCAGCCACCGGACCGGAGGCGGGAGACGACGTTGTCGATACCGCGATGCACCCGAGCCGCATCGTCAGGAGCATGGGCTGCCATGGATTTCAGGCTAGTGGACGCGATCTCGACCAGGCCCGGCAGCAGCCTTCCCGATCCTCTTGACGGGAGGGCCGGGGGGAGGTTTACTGGAGATCCATTCGAACATCTGTTCGAATGGATCGGACGGAGTTTCGCGGCCCGTCCGATGAGGCGGATCGCTTCGGCGGGGACGGCTTCGACCCCTGTTCCCGCCGGGCGGCCGCCAGTCAGTGCCGGGTGAGACTCGGCCCTCTTCGTGGTGGAGGCTGCACGCGCATGCGCAGGTACGACGAGCTCATCGAGGTCCGGCGGGGCCTCGTCGCGGGTCAGGAGGCGCCGGAGCAGTTCATCTGGCGAGACCGGCTGTGGGTCGTCCGGGACGTCGTCTCGCACTGGGTCGAGACCGGTGCTTGGTGGGACCAGCCCGGGATCGCAGCCCTGCTCGGGGTGGGGTCCGAGGGATCCGACGTGTCCGGCGGATCCGGGGGAGTGACGGCCGTTCCGCTCGGTGCCGACCTGCTGGCCGAGTCCGAACGGTGGCGGGTCGAGGCTTACCGGGGTCGGGTCTTCCGGGCCGGCTACGGCGTCTTCGACCTGGCCTTCGACTGGGTCGACGCCCGGTGGCGGCTCGTCGGCTGTGCGGACTAGGCAGGCATCGGCATGGACCCGTTCGTCCACCTGCACGTCGCGTCCGGCTACTCGCTCAAGTACGGCGCCTCCCACCCCCGCAGCCTCGTCGAGCGGGCGGTCGAGGCCGGGATGGACACGATGGCGCTCACCGACCGCGACGGTGTCTACGGCGCGGTCCGGTTCGCCAAAGCCTGCATGAGCGCGGGAGTCCGGCCGATCTTGGGAGTCGACCTGGCGATCGAGCCCTCCGGCCTCGTCGGGCTGAGCGCGCCGGTGCTCGACCGGCAGCGGGTCCCGATCTCGTCGGTGGCGCTGCCGGCGCGGGCCAGCCGGTCCGGTGGTGTCGACGCCCGTCGCGCCGGTCGGTCCCGGCTGTCTCCGGCGCGTGGCGGCAGCTACCAGGAGGGGCTGGCGCCACGGATCACCGTGCTCGCCGGCAACAAGGCAGGCTGGGCTGCCTTGTGCCGGCTCATCTCCGCCACCCACCTGCGGGGTGAGCGCGGCGTCCCGGTCACGACCCAGCAGCTCGTCACCGAACACCTGGGTGGATCCGGTGCCCGACCCGGTGACGAACCCGACCTGCTCGTCCTGCTCGGACCGGCCTCCGAGCTCGGCTGGGCCGCAACCCTGCGTCGGGACGACCTGGCCCGGGCCGTGCTGCGGTCCTGGCAGCAGGTCACCGAGCCGACCCGGCTGCTCGTCGAGGTCGTCTCGCACCGCATCCCCGGGTCAGGTCCCGGATCGAGCGCACATGCGGCCCGGATGGCGGCGCTCGCCGCCTCCACCGACCTGGGTGTCGAGAGCGTCGTCCTCACCAATGCCGTCCGCTACGCCGACCGTGGCGATGCGCCGGTGGTCGACGTGCTCGACGCCGTACGCCGACTGGTCCCGCTCGACGTCCGGCACGTCGACCGGGCCAACGCCGAAGGTTTCCTCAAGACCGGCAAGCAGATGGCCGACATCGCCGACGAGATCTGTCGGCTGGCCGGGTTCGACCAGCGCGAGGCCGACCGGATGGTCGCGCGCACCCGCCAGGTCGCCGACCGGCTCGCACTCGACCCCCGGGCCGACCTCGGCCTGGGTGAGGTGCACTTTCCGGAGTTCGATGTGCCCGACCTGCGGTCGGACACATCGCGGCGGTCGAGCTTGTCGAGACCCGCTGGTTTCGACAAGCTCGACCACCGGATGGGGCTGGCGCCGGGAGACGCGGCGTTGCGGGCTCGGTGCGAGGCAGCGATCGGACGTCGCTACGCCCCCGACCAGCACGCTGCTGTCCAGCGCCGTCTCACCGATGAGCTCGACGTCATCGCCCGGCTCGGCTACGCGTCGTACTTCCTCACCGTCGCTGACGTCGTCGACCTGATCCGCGACATGGACGTGCGCGCTGCCGCCCGCGGGTCAGGTGCGGGCAGCCTCGTCAACTACCTGCTCGGCGTCTCCGGGGTCGACCCGCTTCGTTACGGCCTGCTGATGGAGCGCTTCCTGTCACCGCTGCGGCAGGCGCTGCCCGACATCGACGTCGATGTCGAGTCCGCCCGCCGGACCGAGGTCTACGAGCGGATCCTCGACCGTTACACCGGCAACCGCTGCGCCTGCGTCTCGATGATGGACACCTACCGGGTCCGGCACGCGATCCGTGATGTCGGCTCCGCGCTCGGGATGCCGCTCGGCGAGATCGACTCCATCGCCAAGGCGTTCCCGCACATCCGTGCCAAGGACGCCCGGACGGCGCTGCGCGAGCTGCCCGAGCTCCGGGCGTCCGGCCTGGGCGAGGAGCGGCTCGATGTGCTGTTCCGGCTGGTCGAGAAGCTCGACGGGCTGCCACGACACATCGCTGTGCACCCCTGTGGAGTGCTGCTGTCCGACGCCACCCTGCTCGACCGCACCCCGGTCGAGGCGAGCTATCTCGGGTTCCCGATGAGCCAGTTCGACAAGGACGACGTCGAGGACCTCGGTTTGCTCAAGCTCGACGTGCTCGGCATCCGGATGCAGTCGGCGATGGCGCACGCCACCGACGAGGTCCGCCGCATCGACGGTCTCGACATCGACATCGACGACGAGGCTCAGGTCGAACGCGACGACCCGGCGACGTACGCGCTCATCCAGAGCACCAAGACGTTGGGGTGCTTCCAGATCGAGTCGCCGGGGCAGCGCGAGCTGGTCGGCAAGTTCGGGCCCGAGACGTTCGACGACATCATCATCGACATCTCGCTGTTCCGGCCGGGACCGGTCAAGAGCGACATGGTGGTGCCGTTCCTGCGGGCGCGGCAGGGCTGGAGCATGCCGGAGTACCTCCATCCCGACCTCGAGCCGGTCCTGGGCCAGACCGGCGGTGTCGTCGTCTTCCACGAGCAGGTGATCGAGATGATCGCCGTCCTCACCGGATGCACGCTGGCCGAGGCCGACGAGGCCCGTCGTGCGCTCGGTGACCACGAGGGCAAGCACGACACCAAGACCTGGTTCTTTCCTCGCGCACTCGGTCGCGGCTACCCGCTGTTCGTCGTGCAGCGGTGCTGGGCCGTGCTCGAGGCGTTTGCGTCGTTCGGGTTCTGCAAGGCACATGCAGCGGCGTTCGCGCTGCCGACGTTCCAGTCCGCCTGGCTCAAGGCTCACCACCCGGCGGCGTTCCTCGCCGGGGTGCTGACCCACGACCCGGGGATGTACCCCAAGCGGCTCATCCTCGACGACGCCCGCCAGTTCGGGATCGAGGTGCTGCCCCTCGACGTCAACACCTCCGACGACGTCTACCGCATCGAACGGGTCGAGCTTGTCGAGACCCCGCAGGGACTTCGACAAGCTCAGTCACCGCAGGGCCTCGATGTCGCGGCCCTCGGCGTCGGCTACGGCATCAGGCTGTCCCTGACAGACGTCAAGGGGATCAGCGAGGCGGAGGTGGCCCGGATCATCGCGGCCCGGCCCTACCGGTCGCTCACCGACCTGTGGCAGCGCGCCCGACCCTCCCGCCCGATCGCCGAACGTCTGGTCCTGGCCGGCGCACTCGACACGCTCTACAGCATCGGGTCACCGGTGTCCGTACGCCGTCGGGGCACCGTGACGCGGCGCGACCTGCTGCTCCAGGTGGCCGAGCTCGACCGGTGGAGCCGCGCGACAGACAAGGCCGTCCGGGCGGCGTCGTCGTCGCAGTCCCGGTCCCGGGCCCGGATCGCCGCCTCCCGCTCTACCCACGACCTCCGCGGGGGAGGGGACCCACGGGTCCTGGCGGCCGCGCAGTCACAGGCGACCCTCCCGGTCGAGCCGGTGACCGCGGTCCAGCTCACCCTTGACCTCGACGACACCCCGTCGGTCACCGAGGCGTCCGGCCTTCCCGAGATGTCCGCGGCCGAACGCGTCCGCGCTGAGCTCGAGATCCTCGGCCTCGACGTGAGCAGCCACGTCGTGGAGTTCTACGCCCCGATGCTGCGCGAGCTCGGCGTCACCTGGTCCCGTGACCTGCTGCACCGGCGCAGCCGCTCCGAGCTGCTCGTCGCCGGGGTCAAGGTCGCGACCCAGACCCCACCCATCCGGTCCGGCCGGCGGGTGGTGTTCCTGACCCTCGACGACAGCACCGGTCCGGTCGACGCGACGTTCTTCGAGGACGCGCAAGGCCCGTACGCCGCCACCTTGTTCCACTCCTGGCTGCTCGTGGTCCGTGGTGAGCTGCGGCGTACTGGCCCCAAGGGGGTCTCGCTGCGGGCCACCGGCTGCTGGGAGCTGACCGCGATGCACGAGGCATGGAAGCACGGCGGGGTCGAGGCGGTGCACGATCTCATGGCCGAGCTGCCGCTCGGGTTCACCGGTGAGCAGGCGGTACAAGGCGCTGCGGAGAGTCGTTCGACGCGGCCGGTCATGTCCGCGCCACCGCGCTTCGACGGTCCGGGCACCGACGACACCGCCAACCCGTCCGATGAACCGGAGCCGAAGGCCGGCGGCATGGGTCGACGCCGGGTGCTGGTGCATGCCAGCGGGTTCAAGCAGTCGCCGTACGCCGATATCCGTCCCGCCGGTGATGACACCAAGCAGGTCCCGCGCAAGCTCTGGCATCGCAGTCCCGGGAGTGCCGGTTGATGGCCGAGCGACGCTCAGCGGGCGCCTCGCGGCGTTATCGTCGTCGCCGATACGCTTCGCTCAACACCAGCCCCGAAGGAGAGTGCTCGTGGTCGAACGCCGGAGCGCAATCCGGGCTGCCGTCGTCTGGGACACGCTGCGTAAAGTCCTTCGCGCCCGCCAGGACGCCGTCCGCGCGGTCGGCGCCGACCGGCCCCTCGAGGTGGTCGATCTCGGTGGAGGCACCGGAGGGCTGGCCGTCCAGATCGCCGAGCTGGGCCATCACGTCCTCGTGGTCGACCCGAGTCCCGACGCGCTGGCCTCTCTCGAGCGTCGCGCGGCGGAGGCCGACGCCGGTGCCGCGGTCCGCGGAGTCCTCGGTGATGCTGCCGGCCTTCTCGACGTGGTCGCGGCCGGATCCGCTGATGTGGTGGTCTGCCACGGTGTCCTCGAAGTCGTCGACGTGCCCGCCCAGGCGGTGCGAGCCGCAGCCTCGGCCCTGTCCTCAGGAGGCGCCCTCAGCCTGCTGGCGGCGCAACGGTCCGGCGCGGTGTTCGCCCGAGCCGTCAGCGGACACGTCACCGAGGCTCGGGCCTTGCTCGCCGATCCTGACGGGCGGTGGGGACCTACCGATCCGATGCCTCGACGGTTCACCCGCGACCAGCTCGCCGACCTGCTCGACGCAGCCGGGCTCACGGTGGCCGAGGTGCGCGGGGTGCGCGTGTTCACCGACCACCTCAGCAGTGCAGGTGTCGAGTCGGAGCGGTTCGGGCATGGTGCTGACGAGGCCGCCCAGGCGTGGCTCGCGCTGGAGGCCGAGGTCGCCACGCATCCCGACTTCCTGGCCATCGCCACCCAGCTGCATCTGCTCGCCACCAAGCCCTGAGGGGCGGCGGCCGTGACACGGCTGCCACCTCCGGACCGGTCCGGGGCTGCTTTCGAGGTGGCTGCCGGACCCGATGACACGGGCTGCACGGTCATCCACATCGACATGGACGCCTTCTACGCCGCGGTGGCGATCCGGGACCGCCCCGAGCTGCAGGACCGGGCGGTCATCGTCGGCGGCGGACACCGGGGGGTCGTGCTGTCGGCGACCTATCCCGCCCGTGAGTACGGTGTGCGGTCCGCCATGCCGATGACCCGTGCCCGGCGACTGTGTCCGCACGCGGTGGTGGTCATGCCCGACTTCGACGAGGTCAGCCAGGTGTCCGCTGCGGTGATGGAGACGTTCCGCAGCGTCACCCCCAAGGTCGAGCCGTTGTCGATGGACGAGGCGTTCCTCGATGTCGCCGGGTCGTTGCGCCGCTTCTCCTCCTCGACCGAGATCGGGGAGTACCTGCGAGCCAAGGTCTATGACGAGCAACGCATCACCTGTTCGGTCGGGATCGCCTCGACCACCCAGCTGGCCAAGCTGGCGTCGCGTCGGGCGAAGCCGGACGGCCTGGTCGTCGTTCCTCGTGACGAGGTGGTGCCGTTCCTGCACCCGCTCGGAGTCGAGGAGCTGTGGGGGGTGGGGGAGAAGACTGCGGCCCAGCTCCATCAGCTCGGGCTGCGTACCGTCGGCGACCTGGCTCACACCCCGGTGAGTGTGCTTCGCCGCGCGATGGGACCGGCAGGCTCCCGGCTGCATGCGATGGCCTGGGGTGGGGACGACCGGCAGGTGGTGGCTCGGCGCGGTCCCGACGAGCCCGAACGCAGCATCGGCCACGACGAGACGTTCCATCGTGACACCGACGACCCCACGGTCATCTTGTGCGAGCTCCTCCGGCTGTCGACCAAGGCGGCCGCGCGGATGCGCTCTGCCCAGGTGGCCGGCCGCACGGTCACCCTCAAGGTGCGCTTCTCCGACTTCACCACGATCACCCGGTCGCGCACGTTGCGGGACCACACCAACCTGACCCCGGAGATCTACGCCACGGCGGCCGACCTGTTCACCGCACTCGGGCTCGAACGGGCCCGGATCAGGCTTGTCGGTGTCCGGGTCGAAGGGCTTGTCGACGCCGCCCGGGCCACCCGTCAGCTCGTGCTGGGGGAGCGGCCGTACGGCTGGGAACAAGCCGAGCAGGCCGTCGACCGGGCAGTCGGGAAGTTCGGGACCCAGGCCGTGCGCCCAGCGACCCTGCTCAGATCAGCCCGCCCCTGAGCTGGATTGAGCGTGCGCCTGCCGGCGGCTTGCGGGGCTGGGGTGGTTTGGGGCGGCGTCGGAGCAAGCTCCGCCGCTCGCTTGAGGATTGAGCGTGCGCCTGCCGGCGGCTGGCGGGGCTGGGGTGGTTTGGCGCGGCGTCGGAGCAAGCTCCGCCGCTCGCTTGAGGATTGAGCGTGCGCCTGCCGGCGGCTGCGCCGCCGGCAGGCTTCGCTCAATCCCAATCCCCGTAGACGGTGACGATGAGGGGCTTGTTGTTGGTCATCATCCACAGCTGCCGGGCATCCTCGATGTACATGTTGATGCAGCCGTGACTGTGGTCGACGAACGGGTCGGTCATGAACCCCGAACCGTGCAACGCCTCACCACCGTCGAAGAACTGCGCGTAGGGCATCGGGCTGCCGTCGTACGTCGCTGACTTGTGGTCGATGTCGCGGTAGTAGACCGTGTGCGTCCCGACCCTGGTCTGGTGGTCCGATGAGCCGCCCCGCACGAGCCAGAGGTTGCGGTAAGCACCGTCCTTGAGCAGCACGACCTGGTGCAGGGACCGGTCGTAGCAGGCATGCCAGCCGGCGCGGCGGCAGATCCTGGGAATCTGACCACGCTGTCGGATGGTGTCGCGGAGCAGATGTGCCCAGGTCACGTGGTTGGCCCGACCGAACGCCGTCAAGCCTTCTCGGCGCTGGTAGCGCTGGACCGCCGCCTTCGTCATGCTGCCGAACGTCCCGGTCACCGAGCCTCGGTACACACCCGCCCAGCGCAACCGGTACTGCAGCTCGCGCACGTGCGCGATCTTGTAGACGCCCTGGTCGGACATACCCTCCCGGACGATTTCGCGGGCGAAGCGGTCGCGCATCGAGAATCGGTGCTGCGGTGCTGCCTGTGCGTGCCGGCCGGGCGATGCGGCTGCAGCCAGGTTGGCCTGGCCCTGCTTGCCTCCAGCCGACGTTGTCGGTACGGCCGAGGCCGGCAGGGCGACCAGCAGCCCGATACCGACGACCGTTGCGGAAAGGACCCCCAAGAACTTGTGCACTGTTCTTCCTTCTTCGTAAGCACGCGGTGTGCTGTGGCGGAAACGGACTGACACAGTTCTGCCCGGTGTCATCCGGTCGGCACAGCCTAGATGCCCGCAGGAGCAAATGCCTCCTGCCGACGACGGGTGGACACCGAGGCGTTCACCACAGGCACGTTTCAACCACAACCCCAGACGGGCACAGAACTCACAGACAGCACATCGGCGCCTGCATATGTTCAGACGTCTGGGACACCAATTTGGTTGGCTGGGTTTCATAGGTCCTCAACCGTGCTTAGACTGAG
The DNA here is from genome assembly GCA_963750495.1 of uncultured Actinomycetota bacterium. Lineage (GTDB taxonomy): Bacteria > Actinomycetota > Actinomycetes > Propionibacteriales > Nocardioidaceae > JANLYC01. The sequence continues at coordinate 319,229 of CAVVQV010000004.1, read as the reverse complement.
GAGAACGACCCGACACACCCCTCGTCGGTTGGAGGACATGGTGCCGCTCTCTGAAGAAGAGCAGCGTCTGCTCGAGCAGATGGAAGAAGCGCTCGCCGCTGAGGATCCGAAATTCGCCTCAGCGTTGCGTGGTGCCGTCTCCCGGGCGCGCCACAAACACATCACGTTTGGTGCCGCCGCAGGCTTCCTCGTCGGGATCGCGGTCTTGATGACCGGTGCGGTGACCATGAACACGTACGTCGCCGTGGGCGGATTCCTGGTCATGCTGGGTTCGGCGTACCTCGCCCTGACGCACTGGCGCAAGATGTCTGAACCCGAGCTGCCCGACAACGTCCATCCGATCGGCAAGGGCAAGAGCGGTCACGCGTCCACCAAGCAAGCCGGTTTCATGAACCGGATGGAAGATCGCTGGCGTCGACGCCGCGACGACTACTGAGTTCGACCGCAACCCCGTATGACCACGGCTGGGCCCTGAGGCCCAGCCGTTTCGTCTGTGTGCCCCCGTCTCACGCTGCCCGTCCCCGGGCAACCGCGCGAAGGCCGGTCGCCTACTCGTCGATCGACCGGACTCGGGGTACTCGCGTGCGTAGTCTCCGCCACCCGGCCCGGACGTCCGGGAGCAGCGACGCCGGCCAGACCCAGGCCCGCAACCGCTGCCGCGGCTCGGCCCGGCGCGAGATCACCGCCATCACTTCACGCGCATCCGACGCCGGCGCGGACCCGGCCGGCAGCGAGGTGGCGAAGCGGGACCGCTCCACGGTGAGCGACAACCGGGCCAGGGCCGCCAGGCCGGCAGGGTCGCCCTCGAGCATCGGCTCGACCGCGCGTCGGCGCGCTCGCGGGGTCATCGAGCCGGTCCATGGCAGCCGCAGGTCGATGATGTGGTCACGCAGCTCGACCCATGCCGACTCCGCCGCCTCGCCGGCTTCGACCGGCCGCGTCATGCGTCGCCGTCGGAGGGCCAGCCGGCTCACGGCCGGGAGCATCGCGAGACCCACCACCAGCACTCCCACCAGCCACCACCGTGAAGGGATCGACCCGCCGCTGCTCGGCCCCGAGGGGCTGGTCGCCGCCGCGTCGGTGGTCGTCTGGGCGGTGTCGCGGGGTTGCTGCGTCGGGGCAGTGCTCTCGCTGGCCGTGTTGACCGTCGGTGTATCGGGGGCCTTGTTCGGGTCGAACAGCGGCGCCCAGGGCGGATACGGCGCTCCGACGCTGGGTGTCGGGTCGAACAACGTCCAGCCGATGCCCTCGAAATAGAGCTCGGTCCACGAGTGGACGTTGTCGGAGGTGAACACCCAGCCGTTGTCGTCGAGTCGTTCCGGCTTCAGGAAGCCGACCACCACGCGCGAGGGGATGCCCAGCTCGCGCGACATCATCGCCATCGTGGCTGAGAAGTGCTGGCAGAAGCCGCGGCGCTTCTCGAGGAACTTCTGCATCGCCTGGTAGCCGTAGCCGTAACCGGTTTGGAGGTCATAGGTGAACTCGTTGCTGTCGCGGAACCAGCTCTGCAGCATCTGCGCCTGCTGGTAGTGGCTGGTGGCACCGTTCGTGATGGCACGCGCGAGGTCGCCGACGATCGGCGGAACCCCGGTGGGGACCTCGCTGTAGCGGCGCAGGATGTCGGCCGGCGGGCGGCCGGAGTTGATGAGCTGCTCCTGCGTCGGTCGCACGATGGCGTACTCGACGGGATACTCGCTGAGCGCCACGGCAGCCAGGTTGGTGTTGGCGGTAACCGTCTGGTCGGACGCGATGTAGGACCAGTCACCGTTGACACCGACGGAGCGGATGTCGAACGGCACCGGCAGCCATGAGCTGTCCGACGGGAAGTCCGCCAACGTGTCGATCCGGATCGAGTGGCTGGTGGTGGAGACGAAGCCCTCCAGACCCGTCGGACCCGGAAGGAGGGAGTTCGCGGGCTGGGTGCGGGACAGGTCGATCGGGCTGACGGTCCAGGCGTTGGGACCGGGCACGTCGAGAACGCTGAGACGCAGGTACTGCGGACGGACGTCTCCGGTCACGCGCAGCAGGTCGACCGGACTCGGGCGCCGGAGGCTGCTGGCCAGGCTCACCATCGGGTCGGAGAAGCTCAATTGCTCCCCGTTGCCGTTGCCACCCCGGCCGTTGCCGTTGAGCAGGGTCGGAGAGAAGACGGGAATGAACAGCGGGATGACGACAGCTGACGCGAGGGCCAGGCTCGAGATGCGGCGGCCGGTCGCGGACAGACCCCTCGTGTCGATCGCAGACTCCTGGTCGACCGACATGTTGCGCGCGACCAGCCTGCCCCAGTGGGCCAAGCGGTCACGCTCGTCGATCATGAGCATCGCGATGAAGCCGGCGGCACCGGGCAGGAAGGCGAGGAATGGCACGCCGTTCGGCAGCGCGGCGACGGGGACCGAGTAGAGGGCCAGCAACGGCAGCCCGGCAAGCGGGACCCGGTGCAGCGTGACGGCGATGAAGTCGACGAGCACCGCGATCAGGCCGACGAAGAACACCACCATCAGCGTCAGGCCGGGACTCGGTGGAGCCGGTGCGGCGTACTTCTCGGCGATGTCCATGGCTGACCGGATGGATGCGTCGAGCCGGTCGATGGTCTGACTGGTCGGGATCAACCCGTACTTCAGCTTCTCGCCGTTGCCGATCAGGAGGATCTCGGCCAGCGCCACGAGCTGGACGGGCAAGATCACGAGGGCCGGAGCGCGTGCAGCCCGCAGGCCGACGCCGACGAGGACCACCAGCCCGGCGACGAAAGCCGCGCTGAAGATGAAGCCCTTCTCTGTCAGCGCAGGTAAGAAGGCGAACGCCGTGAGCACGGTGGCGGCCCAGCCCAGCAGTGCCAGCCGGTGCCTTTCGTTGAGGGCAGCACTCATGCGGCCGGTCCCTCCTCACTTGCACGGAGCTCTGCGGTGAAGTCGCGGCCGCCGACGCTGCTGCTGGTCAGCTCCTTCCAGACCGTCGGCAGCCGGTCGCCCGGCCCGGCGACGGTCACTGACCACCCGTTCTGACGCAGCGCCGACGCCTGTTGGTCAACCGGGGGAACGTCGGCCTCACCGACCCGCCCCGAGCGCGCCCAGGCATCGACGTCGACGAGGATGGCGAGCGCTCGGCTCGCCCCTGCGCGCAGCGTGGAGAGCGCCGCCACGTCGGTCGATGTGGTGGCACCGAGGATGGCGATCACCAAGCCCGACGCATGGCGCTCGGCTGACGCCGCGGCGACGTGGTTACGGGCGGACGTGTTGACCACTGCCAGCGAGTCCATCAACAGCTGAAGCTCGACCGGGCCGCTCAGACCGCGGTCATGCCAGCCGGCATCGAGACCCCGGGCCTCGTCGGTGAGCAGCCGGACCGTGAACCCCTGGTCGGCCAGGTGGGAGCCGATCGATGCGCAAGCCGAAACGGCATACTCGAAGGAAGACGCTGGTCCCGAACCCCGGTGGGCCACCGCGCGGGTGTCGAGCACGAGCGAGGCGCGGCTCTGGAATGGTTGCTCCTCGCGGCGCACCATGAGCTCGTCGGTGCGCGCTGACGAGCGCCAGTGGATGCGGCGCAGGTCGTCGCCCGTGCGGTACTCGCGCACGGTGATGTCTTCGGTACCGGCGGCAGCGAACGCCCGCGGTCGGTTGTCGCCGGTGCCGGACCAGTCACCGGACAGCCGCACCGGAGGCAGCGCCACGACGACCGGGGTGACGACGAGCGTGGCTCGGGCCGTGAAGGCGCGGTTGAGCTCGACGAAGCCAAACGGGTCACTGAGCCGAACCGTCAACGGGCCGATCGGGTAACGACCCCGCACCTCCGAGCGCACCGTGTAGACCATCGAGCGTTGCCAGCGCGGGCGCAGCTGGTCGAGGACGAACCGGGGACGGCTCCCGAGGACGTACGGCACCTGGTCCTCGAGCAGCATCAGGCCGGTGGGAACGCGCCCCGGGTTCTGCAGGTGGAGGGACACGGTCGCGGTCTGGCCACTCGGGACTCTGGCTGGTGAGATCTCACGTGCGCACGAGAGCAGGTAGCGGGCGCGGTTGGCCAGCAGAGCGGTAGCCATCGGCAGCACGATGAGCAGAAGTCCTACCCGGAGCAGGTCACGCTGCCCCAACAAGATCGCGCACACCGATGCCGTGACGCCCGCCGAAAGAAACGCGCGTCCTCGCGTGGTCAGAGTCGAGAGGGCAGAGCGCACAGCGACCTCAATAGCGTTCCGTGGGCGTCGTGCCCTCCGGAACGGCGATCTGGCGCAACAACGAGGTGACGACTTGATCGGCGCCCCGGCCGCCCATCTGGGCCTCGAGCCCGGTGATGAGCCGGTGCGCGAGGACGGGCACAGCCAGCAGCTGGATGTCGTCGGGGATCACGTAGTCCCGCGCCTCGAGGGCGGCATGGGCCCGGGCCGCGCGCACGAGGTGGAGGCTGGCGCGAGGAGACGCCCCCAACCGCAGGTCCGGGGAGCGGCGCGTGGCCGAGGTGATGTCGATCGCGTAGTTCTTGACCGCCTCGGAGACGTGCACACTGCGGACGATGCCCACCAGCTTGGCGATCTCGGCCGCGTCGGTTACCGGCTCGAGGTCGTCGAGTGGGTTCGTGGTGGAGTGCGAGTCGAGCATTGCCAGCTCGGACCGTTGGACGGGGTAACCCATCGAGACCCGAGCCATGAAGCGGTCCCGCTGTGCCTCGGGGAGCGGATAGGTGCCCTCCATCTCGATGGGGTTCTGGGTGGCGATCACCATGAACGGTGGCGTGAGCTCGTAGGTCGTCCCGTCGACCGTGACCTGGCGCTCCTCCATGCACTCCAGCAGAGCGGACTGGGTCTTGGGCGAGGCGCGGTTGATCTCGTCGCCGACGACGATGTTGGCGAACACGCCACCCGGGCGGAACTCGAAGTCGTGGGTGTCGCGGTTGTAGACCGAGACCCCGGTGACGTCGGAGGGCAGCAGGTCCGGCGTGAACTGGATGCGCTTGACGGTGCAGTCGATCGAACGGGCGAGCGCCTTGGCCAGCATGGTCTTGCCGACGCCTGGCACGTCCTCGATGAGCAGGTGACCTTCGGCGAGGAGCACGGTCATGGCGGTCCGCACCACGTCGGGCTTGCCCTCGATCACCCGTTCGATGTTGTCGCTGACCCGGCCCGTCACCGAGGCGAGGGTGTCGAAACTGCTCATCGGTTTGCTCCCCTTGGTGGTGGCCGCCCACATACGAATCTCCAGATCACCCGATCCGGAGGACTGCATCTTGGCAACCTCTCGGTCCGGAGGCGATGACACAACGATAACGATGTGGTGACGCGATGGCCGCCGCAGCGTGAAAGATCGTGCTCGACAGCTCCGCAGGTCCCTCCCTGGCTGATTCTCCCGACCGTACCGGCTGGGGGTCAGGCTCAGATCGCGCCGCTGACCCGACGTTGCAGCAGGTTTCGGTCGTCAGTTCACCACGAGTCCCCACGGCCCCACAGCCTCACCTCTCCGGAGGGCAGCCGCACGCCGGCGTCGTCGTGGGGACGCGGCCCGAGCGTGGGCGTCGCAGCCCGGATTGGTGGAGCAGACTTGCGCGAATTGGCGTGCAAGTGGTGGATGGTGGGGTACTGTGGAGTGCAGTGGAGGAAAGGGAGGTGGACTCAGGTGTTCTTGGGCACCCACACCCCGCGGCTCGATGACAAGGGCCGGATCTTTCTTCCAGCGAAGTTCAGGGACGAACTGTCGGAGGGGCTAGTGGTCACACGAGGGCAGGAACGCTGCCTCTACGTCTGGCCGAGCGCTGAGTTCCGCGTGTTCACCGACCAGCTGCGCAAGACCCCGGTCACCAACAAGCCGGCTCGGGCGTTCATGCGGATGCTGTTCGCCGGGGCATCGGCGGAGATGGCCGACCGGCAGGGGCGGGTCACCCTGCCGCCGATGTTGCGGGAGTACGCCGGGCTCAACCGGGACTGCGTGGTCATCGGTGCCTACAACCGCGTCGAGATCTGGGACATGCAGGCCTGGAACACCTACAGCGCCGAGCAGGAGCCGGCGTTTGCGGACTGGTCGGAGGAGGTGCTGCCCGTCGGCGCTGCCGAGTCCTGATCAGTCCAGTCCAGTCCAGACCAGTCCAGTCCAGTCCAGTCCAGTCCAGTCCGAGTTCAACCGCACGAGCACGAGCCGCTGAGAGTCCGAACGCGTCGTACGCCGAGGTCTCCGGACCGCTTCTCGCCCCAGCTGGCGCACCTTCCCCGGTGCCAGACGGGACTTGGAGCGGTCGGGGACCTGGGCGCACGAACACCAGGTCGGCGACCAACCACCCGCGAACCACCCGCGAACCACCCGCGAACCACCCGCGAACCACACAGCGAAGCAGCACCGAACCAGCCACCGTGCACCACCAGCGAAGGGTCGACCGCATGTCCAGTTGGGGAGCTGTGGCTCACGAGGAGCCGCCTGTCCGCCGGGTCCGGGAAGAGGTCAAGGACGGTGCAGCCGTCGTGGCATTCTCGGCCGCCATGTCCAGCGCGGTCGCGATCGCGGTCCTCATCCTCATGAAGCTCGCCGGCTGAGACGGGGCATGTCCGATCCTCGTCACGTCCCGGTGCTGCTCGACCGGGTCGTCGCCCTCGTCTCGCCCCCGCTCCACGTCGAAGGAGCAGTGCTGGTCGATGCCACCCTCGGGCTCGGCGGCCACACGGAAGCGATCCTCGAGGCCTGCCCGCAGGCGCGCGTGATCGGTATCGACCGCGACACCCAGGCGCTCGAGCTGGCCGGTGCCCGACTTTCGCGGTTCGGCCCCCGCTCCACTCTCCGCCACGCCGTGTACGACGAGCTTGCGGCGGTGCTCGCCGAGCTCGGGCTCTCCCGGGTCCAGGGAGTCCTGTTCGACCTGGGTGTGTCGTCGCTCCAGCTCGACGAGGCCAACCGAGGTTTCGCCTACTCCCAGGACGCTCCGCTCGACATGCGGATGGACCCCACCACCGGTCTGACGGCTGCCGAGGTGCTCAACACCTATGCCGCAGCTGACCTGGCCCGCATCTTGTCGCGGTACGGCGAGGAGCGCTTCGCCCGCAAGATCGCGCAGGTGATCGTGCGCGAACGCGAGAAGGCACCCTTCGACACCAGTGCCCGCCTCGTGGAGCTGGTCCGCGCCGCGATCCCAGCCGCTGCCCGGCGTACCGGTGGGAACCCCGCCAAGCGCACTTTCCAGGCCCTGCGCATCGAGGTCAACGACGAGCTCGGAGCGCTCGAGCGGGCCCTTCCGGCCGCTGTGGACGCCCTTGCGATCGGTGGTCGCATCGTCGTGATGTCGTACCACTCGCTCGAGGACCGGCTGGCCAAGCGCGTGCTGACGAGTCGTTCGCAGACCACCGCACCGCCCGACATGCCCATCGTTCCCGAGGACCAGTTGCCCGAGCTCCGCCTCATCACCCGTGGAGCCGTCAAGGCCGACGCGGACGAGATCGAGGCCAACCCCCGCGCTGCGTCGGTACGGGTGCGTGCAGCCGAGCGGCTGAGGAGGGCAGCGTGAGCACGTTTCTGAACCAGGCGCGGGCGCGCTCGCTCCGGCCGGGCCTCACGCTGCCCCGGCCGCGGCTCACGATCGTCCCGAAGGTAGCCGCCCGAGCACCCCGGATCCCCTTCGCCGTCCTCGTCATCACCCTGCTGGCCGGCGGCCTCATCGGGTTGCTGCTGCTCAACACCGCACTCCAGCGGGGCGCCTACACCGTCACCTCCTTGCAGGACTCGTCGAACCGCCTCGCGTTGCGACAGCAGAACCTCGAGGCAGAGGTTGCGTCGCTGCAGTCACCCCAGCGGATCAGCGAGCGTGCCCTCCGGTTGGGCATGGTCGCCAACGACAGCCCTGCGTTCCTGTCGCTCGAGACCGGCCAGGTGATCGGGGTCCCGATGGTGGGCACCCGTGCTCATCGACCGACGATCGGCGCCCTGCCGGCCAGGAAGGCCGGCACCGGGACCAAGGTGCCCAGCACGTTCGCCGGTGAGGGCCTCAGTGGGAGCACCGGCGCGGTCCAGGTCGCCAGGCAGCAGCCGGACAAGCCCACCGCGAGCAAGCCCGGCGGGACAAACCCGGCCGACACCCGTAGCGCCTCCCCGGCGCAGGGCGGTCCACCGGTTACAAATAACACCAGCAACAGAAATTGACAGCAGCAACATGAACAACATCAACCACATCAGTCACAGATCACCACCGTGATGAGGGAGCCCGGGTGACGCAGCGCAAGCCGCCGACGCAGCGCGGTTCCGGGACGGCGCGATCGGCCCGGCAGGGCAAGAGTCACGCGCGAAGGCCGGCGGCCTCCCAGCAACGACGGGCTGCCCCGGTCCCACGAGGAACAGCCTCGAGCACTGCTCGTCGTCGCCGTCGTACCCAGCCGCTTCGGCTGAAGACCGGTCCCTTCCGGTTGTGGAGCGCGTTCTGCGTCGTCGCGTTCGTCATCTCGCTGTTCGCGGCTCGCCTCGTCCAGCTGCAGGGCATCGACGAGAACGACTACGCCGCCCTGGCGGCCGCCAAGGGTGCCAAGACCATCACGCTCGAGGCTCCACGAGCGCCCATCTTCGACCGCAACGGGGTGGCGCTCGCCAAGACCATCGACGCATCGATGCTCGTGGCCGACCCGACCGACGCGCATCAGGACGCGACCAAGATCGCGGTGATCCTGCATCAACGGCTCGGGGTCGACTACATCGACGCCGTGACAAAGCTCCGCAAGACCTCGACCCGGTATGTCGAGCTCGCCCGACACGTCAAGCCCGAGCTGGCGGCCGCTGTCGTGAAGGAGATCCAGCGCAAGGGCTATCCCGGGGTGTACGCCGCCGAAGACACGTTGCGCAGCTACCCGAACGGCGACGTCGCGGCCAACCTGGTGGGCTTCGTGAACGACTCGGGCCACGGCGGCGCGGGGCTCGAGTCCGCACTCGACGAGCGGCTGTCGGGCACGAACGGCTCGGCGACGTTCGAGGTCGCCGACGGGCAGCAGCTGCCGCTGGCGGACAGCACGATCGTGGCGCCGCACGAGGGGACCGGCGTCCGCCTCACGATCGACCGTGACCTGGCGTACCTGGCGCAGGCTCGCCTGGCGGAGGCGGTGCGGCAGTCCGGCGGCACGTCGGGCTACGCGATCATCATGGACGTCAAGACCGGACAGGTGCTGGCGGACGCCGACTACCCGACGTTCGACCCCAACCAGCGGCAACTGTCCTCGCCGGACACGTACGGCTCGCAGGGCCTGCAGAACGTCTACGAGCCGGGCAGCGTCGAGAAGGTGCTCACGTTCGCCTCGCTCATCGACGCGGGGGACGTGACGCCGCGTACCAAGATCGTGGTGCCGTCCACGCTGCCCCGGGCGACGTCCACGATCCATGACTACTTCGTCCACCCGACCCTGCGACTCACCGCGACGGGCGTGATCGCCAAGTCATCCAACATCGGCACGGTCAAGGCGTCGCAGCGGATGCCGGACCGGCAGCTGTACCGATACCTGCGCTCGTTCGGACTGGGAAGTCGCACCGGCGTCGGTCTGCCCGGTGAATCACCGGGACTGCTCCCCAGGCCGGGGAACTGGCTGCCGATCACCCACGACACGATCTCGTTCGGACAAGGTCTGTCCGTGAACGCGATGCAGATGGCAGCCGCGATCTCAGCCGTGGCCAACGGCGGGGTCTATGTCCAGCCCTCGTTGATCGACGGGTACGTCGACTCCCAGGGCACCTTCACGCCGGCCGCGCCGCCCGAGGAGCACCGGGTGGTCAGTGCCGCCACGGCCTCGAAGGTCGCGCGGATGATGGAGGCGGTCACCGGACCGGAGGGCACCGCGCCTGACGCACAGATCAATGGCTACCGCGTCGCCGGCAAGACGGGAACCGCGCAACGCGTCGATCCCTCGTGCGGGTGCTACGACGGCTCGTTCACGGTGTCCTTCGCCGGTTTCGCGCCGGCGGACGACCCGCGGTTCTCCGTGTACGTCGTGGTCCAGCAGCCCAAGGACGGCAACGGTGGCGGGATGACGGGTGGACCGGTCTTCCACGACCTGATGGCAGCGACCCTGCAGAAGTTCGGGGTGCCTCCGACCGGTCACCGCCAACCCATGCTGCCGGTCACGTGGTGAGCGTCGATAGCCTCGGCCTGTGTCGTCTGCAGTCGAGCCGGTAGCCCCCACGCGACCGTCGTCCGTCGTCCCCGTCCCGCTCGGGGACGTTGCCAGCCACCTCTCCATCGGCCCGCTCGACCCGGCAATCACCTCGGTGCAGGTCACCGGCGTGTCCCAGTCCTCAAGCTCGGTGGTGCCGGGAGACCTTTTCGTGGCGCTCCCCGGCACCCGCACGCACGGTGCCGTCCACGGGCCGGTCGCGGCCGATGCGGGTGCGGTGGCGTTCTTGACCGACGAGGCCGGAGCCGCCCTGCTCTCCGGTACGGGACTCGGCTGCCTCATCGTGCCGTCACCGCGCGAGGTCATCGGTTCGGTCGCGTCCCTCGTCTACGCCCATCCGAGCCGGGACCTCGTGCTCATCGGTGTCACCGGGACGCAGGGAAAGACGACCACGACCCAGCTCATCAACGCCGGGGCTGCAGGCGCCGGGCGTCGTACGGCCGTGATCGGCACGATGGGGACCTGGATCGACGGATTGCCCGTGGCGAGCGCGCTGACGACTCCCGAGGCCCCTGACCTGCATGCCCTCTTCGCCGTCATGCGCGAACGCGGCGTCGAGGTCTGTGCGATCGAGGTGTCGAGTCATGCCATCGTGATGGGCCGGGTCGACGCCGTCGTGTTCGACCTCGCGGTCTTCACGAACTTCGGGCGTGACCACCTCGACTTCCACCCGAACGTTCAGGAGTACTTCGCCGCCAAGGCCGACCTCTTCACCCCCGTGCGGGCCCGGCGGGCGCTCGTCAACGCCGACGACGGCGAGGTCGCTCACCTGACCGAGCAACCGCAGATCCCGACCCGGACGTTCTCCACCCGTGAACGAGGTGGCGACTGGTGGTGTGACGAGGTGGAGACCACCGCGACGGGCTCGACCTTCACCGCACACGGCCCGTCGGGTGCCGTCTACTCGTGCGGGGTCGGGCTGGTGGGTGACTTCAACGTCGCGAACGCGCTCACTGCGCTGGCGAGCCTGGCCGAGACCGGTGTGGACGCCGCGGCGGCAGCAGACGCGATCGCGCACGTGCCGACGGTGCCCGGCCGGATGGAAGCGGTCGACGCCGGACAGCCGTTCTCGGTCATCGTCGACTACGCACACAAGCCTGATGCCGTCACGGCAGCACTGCAGGCGCTGCGACCAGTCACGAGCGGCTCGTTGACGATCGTCATCGGATCCGGTGGTGACCGCGACCAGGGCAAGCGCCCGCTCATGGGTGAGATCTCCGCCCGGCTCGCGGACGTCGTCATCGTCACCGACGACAACCCACGCAGTGAAGATCCCGCCCGGATCCGTGCGGAGGTCGTCGCCGGATCCCACGCAGGTCCGGCCGCCGTCATCGAGATCGGCGACCGGCGCGACGCAATCGAGCGAGCGCTGCGCGATGCTCGTCCCGGGGACACCGTGCTCATCGCCGGCAAGGGTCACGAGAGCGGGCAACACGTCGGTGACGAGGTGCTGCCCTTCGATGACCGCGAGGTGGCCCGGACCATCCTCGACACGCTCCGTGGGGTGGCGCCATGATCCCCATGACCCTCGCTGAGGTGGCGGCGGTGGTGCACGGTCGGGTCGTCGACGCGGAGGGTGAGCCCGACGTCCACGTGACCGGCGAAGCCTTCGTCGATTCGCGTCGGGTCGTCGAAGGCGGGCTGTTCGTGGCGATCAACGGGGAAAGGGTGGACGGCCACGACTACGCGGCGTCCGCCGTCGGGGCAGGTGCTGCCGCGATGCTCGGGGAACGTCCCGTGGGAGCGCCGGGGGTCGTCGTCGACGACAGCGTCGCCGCTTTGGCCCTCCTTGCGCGGCACGTGATGACACACCTGCCGCTGGTCCACGTCGTCGGGATCACCGGCTCCCAGGGCAAGACGAGCGCGAAGGACATCCTGGCCCAGCTCCTCGAGCAGCTGGGCGAGACCGTGTCCACGGCCGGCTCGTTCAACAACGAGATCGGCGCCCCGTTGACAGCCTTGCGCGTCCGGCCGTCCACGAGCTACCTCGTGGCGGAGATGGGTGCTCGGGGGCGCGGACACATCCGGGACCTCGCGGAGATGGTGCAGCCGTCGATCGGGGTGGTCCTGAACGTCGGCCTCGCCCACGTCGGTGAGTTCGGGAGTCGTGAAGAGATCGCGGTCGCCAAGCGTGAGCTCGTCGAGGCCTTGCCCGGGGACGGGCTCGCAGTCCTCAACGCCGACGACGACCGGGTCCTGGCCATGCGTGACCACACGGCCGCGACGGTCACGACCTTCGGAGCCGAGGCCAGTGCTGACGTGCGTGTGGCTGAGCTGCGCATCGACGACGAGGGCCGTCCTTGTTTCGTGCTCGCGGCAGGTCGTGACTCCGCTCCGGTGGCTCTTCCGCTGGTGGGGGCGCACCAGGCGCACAACGCAGCGGCGGCCGCCGCCGTGGCGCTCCACCTCGGTATGCCGTTCGGCGACCTGATCGAGGCGCTGCACGGCCTGTCTCTGCGGTCGCGATGGCGGATGGAGGTGTCGCGAACGGCGCAGGGCGTCACTGTCATCAATGACGCCTACAACGCCAACCCGGACAGCATGCGGTCGGCCCTGACGACGCTGGCAGAGCTCGGCGGTCGCGCGGGCGCGGGCCGGTGCATCGCGATCCTCGGCGAGATGCGTGAGCTCGGCGCACAGAGCCCGGCCGAGCACGAGGCCGTCGGTCGACTCGCGGCCACGGTCGGTGTCGCTCGGTTGGTGGTGGTGGGGGAGGACGCGAGGTCGATCCTGGAGGGAGCCGTGGGCACCACGGCCACTGACCTCGACACACTCTGGGTGCCGGATGCCGACGCGGCGATCGAGGCGGTTCGTGGCGCGTTGCGGCCGGGTGACGTCGTGCTTGTGAAAGCATCGCGGGCAGCAGGTCTCGAGCGGGTGGCGCAGGCCTTGACCGCGACGGACGAGACGAGGGCCAAGGCGATGGAGACGGACCAGTGAGGGCGCTGCTGCTGGCGGGTGGTCTCGGCCTCATCGGCACGCTTCTCGGGACCCGCTACGCCATCGCCGTGCTCGCCAGGCGGGGCTACGGCCAGCCGATCCGCGACGACGGCCCCACGTCCCACCACACCAAGCGCGGCACCCCGACGATGGGTGGTCTCGTGATCATCCTCGCCGTGGTGTTCGCCTACTTCGGAGCCAAGCTGCTGCTCCTCGACAAGCCGTCCACGTCGGCCGTCCTGCTGTTGTTCCTGTTCGCCGGGCTCGGTGCCGTGGGCTTCGTGGACGACTACATCAAGGTCGTCAAACAACGCAGCCTGGGGCTGCGCAGCAAGGCCAAGTTCGGCGGGCAGACGCTCGTGGCCCTCATCTTCGGCTATCTCAGCCTGCAGTTCCCCGACAGCCGGGGCAACGCGCCGGCTTCGCCGGCCATCTCGTTCGTGCGGATGGTCGACTGGAGGCTGCCGACGATCCTCGTCCTCTTGTGGGTGCTCATCATGATCGCGGGCACCAGCAACGCCGTGAACCTCGCTGACGGGGCCGACGGCCTCGCCACGGGTAGCTCCATGATGGTGTTCGGTGCCTACACGCTGGTGGGCATCTGGCAGAACAACCAGTTCTGCGCGATCACGGCCGGTCCGCAGTGCTACGACAACGTACGAGATCCGCTCGACCTGGCCGTGGTCGCCGCCGCGATCACCGGAGCGTGCTTCGGGTTCTTGTGGTGGAACGCCTCGCCTGCCCAGATCATCATGGGCGACACCGGTTCGCTGTCGCTCGGCGGCGCGATGGCCGGTTTCGCGATCATGACCCGCACCGAGCTGCTCCTCATCGTGCTGGGCGGGCTGTTCGCCATCATCACGCTGTCGGTGATCCTCCAGGTCGGCTACTTCAAGCTCACCAAGGGAAAACGGATCTTCCGGATGGCCCCGCTCCAGCACCATTTCGAGCTCTTGGGCTGGGCCGAGGTGACGATCGTGATCCGCTTCTGGATCATCTCCGGCATCTGCGTCGCGACCGGGCTCGGCCTCTTCTACGCCGAATGGGTCTCGGGGGCATGAATCCTGCACCACCGACGGGGCCGCCGGGATGGCTCCCCGGTGCTCACCGCGCCTCACCCTGGGACCAGCTCGACGTCGTCGTGGCCGGGCTCGGCGCCTCCGGTTTTGCCGCCGCAGACGCGCTGCAGCACCTGGGGGCGCGGGTCACCGTCCTGGCCGACAGCGTCGACGACGCCGGCAAGGAGAAGGCCAGCCTGCTCGAGATCCTCGGCGTCATCGTCCGAGTCGGAACCGGCGCGACGGCGCAGCTGCCGTCCTCCACCCAGCTGCTCGTCACATCGCCCGGCGTGCCTCCCGCTGCCCCGATCGTGGTCCAGGCAGGCGCCCGCGCGCTGCCCGTCTGGGGCGAGGTCGAGCTCGCCTGGAGGCTTCGTGACCCGGCCCATGCAACGCCCTGGCTCTGCCTGACCGGCACCAACGGCAAGACCACGACCGTGCAGATGCTGGACGCGATGCTGCACGCAGACGGCCTGAACAGTGTGGCCGCCGGCAACGTCGGACTCGCCCTCTGCGAGGTCGTGATGAACCCCGAACCGTACGACGTCGTCGCGGTGGAGCTGTCGTCGTACCAGCTCTACGGCACGTCGTCGCTGTCGGCGCACTCGTCAGCGGTGCTCAACGTCGCGCCGGACCATCTCTCCTGGCATGGCGACCTCGAGGCCTACACGGCCGCCAAGGCCAAGATCTACGAACGTACGCAGGTCTCGTGCGTCTACAACGTCGAGGACCCCGCCACCGAGCACATGGTCGAGCAGGCAGAGGTCGTCGAAGGATGCCGCGCTATCGGCTTCACCCTCGGTGTCCCGAGGGTCGGCATGGTCGGTCTCGTCGACGACGTCATCGCCGACCGGGCGTTCATCGCAGGGCGGGAACGGAACGCGGCCGAGCTGGCCACCGTCTCCGACGTACCCACAGGGGCGCCGCACAACATCGCCAACGCGCTGGCGGCAACGGCGCTGGCGCGCTCGTTCGGTGTCGACGGTCAGGCGGTCCGGACAGGACTCCGTTCGTTCACGCTGGACCAGCACCGGATCGAGGAGGTCTCGACGGTCGCAGGTGTGCGGTACGTCGACGACTCCAAGGCGACCAACCCCCACGCCGCGCTCGCCTCGCTCCGCAGTTTCGAGTCCGTCGTGTGGGTGGCCGGCGGTCTCGCCAAGGGTGCGACCTTCGACGAGCTGGTCATGGCCACGGCCGAGCGGTTGCGTGGCGTGGTACTGCTGGGTGCCGACCGGGCGCTGATCGCCGAGGCGCTGGCGCGACACGCACCGGATGTCCCGGTGATCGACGTTCCCGGCACGGACACTGGAGTCATGGAGCGTGCAGTCGAGCTGGCAGCCAGCCTCGCCCGGGAGGGCGACACGGTGCTGCTCGCGCCCGCCTGCGCCTCGCAGGACCTGTTCCTCAGCTACACGCAGCGCGGCGACGCCTTCGCCGCTGCCGTCCGACGGCTGCCGGGCCGGTGACGATGTTCCCGGCTCAGTCCTGGACGCCGTGAGTTGCCAGGGCAGGTGACCGTAGACAGCAAGCGACGATCAGCGGCGAGCAGGCCGGCGGGAAGGGCAGACGTGGCGACCACCGAGGGTGCGCAGACCGGTTGGCGCGATGCGGGTGGCGAGGGGTTTCGAGCATCCCTGAAACGCACGCTCGACCGGCCCCTCACGTCGTACCAGCTCGTGCTGGGGGTGTCGGGGCTGCTGCTGACTCTCGGTCTGCTCATGGTTCTGAGCGCCTCGAGCGTGTCGTCCCTCCGCGAGTACGGCAGCTCCTACGCCATCTTCATGCGCCAGGCGATGTGGGTCGGCATCGGGCTGCCCGCAGCTCTGCTCGCGTCGCGGTTGCCCCGCGGGCTGATTCGTGGGTTGTCCTGGCCGGCACTGATCGTGTCGATCATCATGATCGGGCTGACCTACGTCCCCGGCATCGGTGTGACCGTGCACGGCAACCGCAACTGGATCTCGTTCGGAGGTCCATTCCAGCTGCAGCCGTCCGAGCTCGCGAAGCTCGCCCTCGTGCTGTGGCTCTCCGACGTATATGCACGCAAGGGCCGGCTGCTGCACCAGTGGCGGCACATGCTCGTCCCGATGGTTCCGGTCTGCGTCGTCGTCGTCGGCCTGGTCATCGGACAGGGCGACCTCGGCACCGCGCTCGTGCTGTTCGCGATCATCCTCGGCATGCTGTGGGTGGTCGGTGCGCCCACGCGACTCTTCATGGGCACGTTCCTGATCATCGCGGTCACCGCCTTCGCGCTGGCGAGCACCCAACGCGAGCGCGTCGACCGACTCACCGGGTTCCTCGACCCGCTGGCCGACTACGGCGGCAGCGGATGGCAGGCCAGCCACGGTTTCTTCGCCCTGGCGACCGGGGGACTGTGGGGTCGTGGCATCGGGGCCAGCAACCAGAAGTGGGGTGGGTTGCCCGAGGCGCACACCGACTACATCTTCGCCATCATCGGCGAGGAGTTCGGCCTGTTCGGCACCATCATGGTGCTGGGCCTGTTCGTGACCCTGGCATATGCGGGTGTCCGCATCGCAGCGCGCAGCAACGATCCGTTCGTTCGGTACGCCTCGTCGGCCATCGTGATCTGGCTGCTCTCGCAGGCGCTGATCAACATCGGCATGGTGCTGGGACTGCTGCCCGTGATCGGCATCCCGCTGCCGCTTATCTCATACGGCGGATCCGCCCTGGTGCCGACGCTGGTCTCGCTCGGCCTGCTCCTGTCGTTCGCCCGCCACGAGCCAGGTGCCCAGGCGGCGCTGCGTGCCCGCAAACGTCGACCGGGTCGGTCGCGTCGGCGTGAGGTCGCGTCGAGCCGACCGGCCATGTCTCGCCGGTAGCCGAGGACGGGACGAACTGGTGCGCGTACTCATGGCCGGCGGGGGATCTGCGGGCCACACTTCACCGTTGATCGCGACTGCCGACGCCCTGCGTCGGGCGTTCGACGACGCCGACTCGACCGAGACGGTCGAGATCCTCTGCCTGGGCACCGAACGGGGCCTCGAGACCCGGGTCATCCCGGCGGCAGGCTACGAGCTGGCCCTGATTCCGCCGGTCCCGCTGCCGCGCCGCGTGTCCGTCGACCTCGTGAAGGTGCCGGCTCGCCTGCGTGGGGCAGTCAAGGCAGCCCGCACGGTCATCGATGACTTCGGTGCCGACGTCGTCGTCGGTTTCGGTGGCTACGTCTCCATGCCGGCGTATGTCGCGGCCCGGCGTACTCACACACCGCTCGTGATCCACGAGGGCAACGCCCTGCCGGGGGTGGCCAACCGCTTCGGTGCGCGCGTCTGCACGCGCATCGTGGCCACGTCGTATCCCGACACCCGGCTGCCGCATGCGCAGTACATCGGGCTCCCTATCCGTCGCGCGATCTCGACCCTCGACCGGGCCGAGCTCCGGCCGCTGGCCCGCGAACACTTCGGCCTCGACCAGCATGCGCCGACGCTCCTCGTCACCGGAGGTTCGCAGGGTGCTCGGCGGATCAACGACGTGGTGTCAGCCTGCGCCGCGGAGCTCAGCTCGGCCGGCGTCCAGGTGCTGCACGTGAAGGGTCCGCTCGGAGACGTCACCTTGCCGGCTGATCGCGACGGATCGGCCGCGTATGTCGTCGTCGACTACGTCGACCGGATGGACCTGGCCTACGCAGCGGCCGACTTCATGGTCGGACGCGCCGGGTCGAACTCCGTGACCGAGACCGCGGCCATCGGGCTCCCGAGTGCTTTCGTGCCGCTGCCGATCGGGAATGGCGAGCAGTCCTTGAACGCGGCTGCCGTCGTCGCGGCGGGCGGTGGCCTGCTCGTGGAGGACGAGGCGTTCACGCCCGACTGGCTTCGTGAGCACGTGCTGCCCGTGGTGGGAGACCAGGCCCGGCTCGACCGGATGTCCGCCGCGGGCTCCGGGCTCATCCGCCGCGACGCCGACGACCGACTCGCGGCGCTGGTGATCGCCGCCGGCCGCTCGCGGAGGGACGGGGCTCCATCGTGATCGTTCCCCTCCCTGACACCATCTGGCCGTGCGAGGAGCTCGGCCGGGTGCACTTCGTGGGCATCGGCGGCGCCGCGTTGTCCGGCCTCGCCCGCATCATGGTCAGCCGCGGCGTCACCGTGACCGGGAGCGACGCCAAGGACTCGGTGCTGCTCGACGGGTTGCGCTCGCTGGGGGTCAGCTGCTGGGTCGGTCACCGCGCGGCGCACGTCGACGACGCCGACACGGTGGTCGTCTCGACTGCGATCCGCGACGACAACCCGGAGGTCGTGCGGGCCCTCGAGCGGGGGCTGCGCGTCTGGCCGCGGTCGGCTGCCGTGCAGTCGGTGCTGCTCGGCCGCACGGCGATCGTGGTCACCGGCACCCATGGCAAGACGACGACCACGTCGATGCTGGCGACGGCTCTGCTCGCGTGTGGTGCCGACCCGTCGTACGCGATCGGCTCGACATTGAACGCGTCCGGCCTCAACGCCGCCGCAGGCAGTGGGCACCTCTTCGTGGCCGAGGGCGACGAGAGCGACGGCGCCATCCTCACCTACACACCGACGGGTGCCGTCGTCACCAACGTCGACTCCGACCACCTCGACCACTACGGCACCGTCGAGGCGTACGCCGCTGTGTTCGATGAGTTCGTGACGCGGATCAAGCCGGGTGGCTTCCTCGTGTCCTGTGTCGACGATCCGGGTGCGGCTCGGTTGGCCGACCTGGCCGAACGCCATGACGTCGCCGTCATCCGCGTGGGACAAGGCGACGGCGTCGACCTACGCGCGCGGGCATTGACGTTCTCCGGCGAGACGTCGACGTACGAGGTCGTCGAAGGCGACCGGCTGCTCGGCACGGTCTCGTTACAGGTGCCCGGCGTCAACTACGTCATCGACTCCCTCGGCGCGCTGGCGGCAGGCCTCCGCCTCGGCTTCGGGTTCGAAGAGCTGGCGGCGGGGCTGGCGGGCTTCCGGGGCAGTGCCCGCCGGATGGAGTTCAAGGGTGCGGCCGGTTCCGTACGCGTCTACGACAGCTACGCACATCATCCGGCGGAGATCGCGGGCGACCTGCAGGCTGCCCGGGCGGTCGCCGGGGACGAGCGGTTGCTCGTGTGCTTCCAACCCCATCTCTACAGCCGGACGCGCATCTTCGGTACGGCTATGGGGGAAGCCCTGTCCGCGGCTGACGTCGTCGTGGTGATGGACGTGTACGCGGCGCGCGAGACTCCGGAGCCCGGCGTCTCGGGCCAGGTGGTCGCCTCAGCAGTCCACCTGGAGGCAGACGACGTCCACTACGAGCCGCACTGGGATGCGGTGCCTGAACTCGTCAGCCGGCTGGCCGCGGCCACCGACGTGCCCACGACCGTGGTCACGATGGGCGCGGGTGATGTGACCGAGATCGGACCCCGGGTTCTGGCGTTGGTCCAGCAGACCGTCGACGGGGGGTGGGCCGATGGCGGCGCGATCTGAGACGTCGAGGTTCACCCGGCGCCAGTGGATGCACCGGCTGCGGGCGGCGCGCCCGTGGCTGCTGGGCCTTGCCGGTGCAGGCGCGGTCGCGCTCGGCACCTGGGCGCTGCTCTTCTCGTCCTGGTTGGCTACCCAGCAGGTCGAGGTGACCGGCAACGACATCGTCGCGTCGCGCGAAGTGATCAAGGCCGCCGCCATCCAGGACGGCACGCCGCTGCTGCGGGTCAACCTCGACGCAGTTCGCCAGCAGGTCGCGGCCCTGCCGTCGGTCGCCACCGTGAGCGTTCATCGCGGCTGGCCGCACACGATCGACATCACCGTGACCGAGCGGGCGCCGCTGGCGACCGTCCTGAGCCACGGTGCGTGGTACGCCATGGACAAGACCGGTGTGCTGTTCCATCCGCAGGCGCTGCGCGACCCGGCGTTGCCGATCGTCGTGCTCGCACCCGGTGCCGACGCGGCGGCCCGGGCCGAGGTCGCGTCGGTGGTGAGCGCGCTTCCGCACGACCTGCTGAGTTCGATGCGGCGGGTGAAGGCGCGGTCGATGGACTCGATCACGTTGGTCCTGTCCGACGGGCGACACGTGGTGTGGGGGAACGCCGACGAGTCGGCACGCAAGGTCGAGGTGCTGGCTGTGCTGCTCAAGCAACGCGCCAAGGTGTACGACGTCAGCGTCCCTGAGGAGCCCACGACTCGCCGGTGATCGGCGGCAAGACGTCGTCGAACGACGTGAGGACACCAGCGAGGTCGAGGGGCCCGGTCATCCGTGGCCTGTCACGGCCGGCCCGGTGACCGGCCCGCCGCGCCAGGTCGGGAGATCTTGCTGCCCCACCGCGACGTCGAAGGCGGCTCGCGCCAACAGCCGCGTCGAGTCCAGCGTCGGCAGGGGAGAGACGTCCGGCGTCACCAGCAACGGGATCTCGGTGCAGACCAACGCAACCGTGTCGCAGCCGCGTTCACGCAGGGCTTCGATGATGCGTACGAACTCCGCCCGTGACTCCAGGCGCAGCTCGCCGTCCAGGAGCTCGGTGAAGATGACGGTGTTGACGAGCTCGCGGTCGTCGGCTGGTGGCAGCAGTCCGGTCAGGCCGAGGCGGCCGAGTGCGTCGGGATACAGCGTGCCGTCCATCGTGTATCGCGTGCCGAGCACTCCGACCGAGGTGTGCCCGCGCCGGGCGGCCTCGGCCGCCACCACGTCAGCGATGTGGAGTCCCGGGAGCGGGAGCTCGTCGCCCGTCACCTCCAGGGCCATGTGTGCGGTGTTGTCGGGGCACACGAAGAAGTCGGCGCCGGCCGACGCCAGCCTGGCCAGACTCGTGGCGAGTGTGTCCTTGATGGCGGCGTGGTCCCCGCTGTCCCAGGCCGGCATGCTGCGCGCGAGCGCGATGCAGTCCATCGTCACGTCTGGGTGC
The DNA here is from genome assembly GCA_963750495.1 of uncultured Actinomycetota bacterium. Taxonomy (GTDB): domain Bacteria; phylum Actinomycetota; class Actinomycetes; order Propionibacteriales; family Nocardioidaceae; genus JANLYC01. Next base: position 298,270 of record CAVVQV010000004.1, on the reverse strand, counting down.
TCGTACGGCCCGAGCTGTCGGAAGCCCTCCTGGCAGAAGGCTCGAAAGCACAGCGCGGCACCTTCCGTACTGTGGGCGAGGATGCCGAGGTGTCGCATGATCTCCCTTCCCGTGCGCCGTGGGGTTCGTCGAGGGGCACGTGTTCAACAATCTGCTCCTCACCGGGCGTGTCGCCACCATGCCAGACCCGTGGACACCTACCTTCTTAGACAGCGCCAGGTTGACATAACTATAACCCTCTAGTTGAGGGTCAGGGTTGTCAGCCGGCGGGGACCTGGCAGTTCCTCACTTGAGGAAGACCACAGAGCGAGAGGCACGTGCCGTGGCAGCACCGCAGAACTACCTGGCGGTCATCAAGGTCGTCGGAATCGGCGGCGGCGGGGTCAATGCCGTCAACCGGATGATCGAGGTCGGACTCCGAGGTGTGGAGTTCATCGCCATCAACACCGACGCGCAAGCCCTCCTGATGAGCGATGCTGACGTCAAGCTCGACATCGGCCGCGAGCTCACCCGAGGTCTGGGAGCCGGTGCCAATCCCGACGTCGGGGGCAGGGCCGCCGACGACCACGCCGAAGAGATCGAAGAGGTCATCAAGGGCGCCGACATGGTGTTCGTGACGGCCGGCGAGGGCGGCGGAACCGGTACGGGAGGCGCACCTGTGGTCGCGCGCATCGCGCGGTCTCTCGGCGCCCTCACGATCGGTGTCGTCACGCGGCCGTTCGCCTTCGAAGGTCGCCGACGCGCCAACCAGGCTGAGGAGGGTATCGCCCAGCTACGCGAAGAGGTCGACACCCTCATCGTCATCCCCAACGACCGGCTGCTGTCGATCTCCGACCGCAACGTCAGCGTCCTCGACGCCTTCAAGCAGGCCGACCAGGTGCTGCTGCAGGGTGTCTCGGGCATCACCGACCTGATCACGACCCCCGGCCTGATCAACCTCGACTTCGCCGACGTCAAGTCCGTGATGCAGAACGCCGGGTCTGCTCTCATGGGCATCGGGCGGGCCAACGGCGACGATCGGGCCGTGATCGCTGCAGAGATGGCGGTGTCGAGCCCCTTGCTCGAGGCATCCATCGACGGTGCGCACGGGGTGCTCCTGTCGATCTCCGGCGGCTCCGACCTCGGGCTCTTCGAGATCAACGAAGCCGCCGCGCTCGTGTCCCAGGCGGCGCACGCCGAGGCGAACATCATCTTCGGCGCCGTGATCGACGATGCCCTCGGTGACGAGGTCAGGGTCACCGTGATCGCGGCCGGTTTCGACGGCGGCACTCCCAAGCGCCGTGACCAGTCGCAGCCGGCATTGCGCCGCGACGCGGCACCGGTCCCGTCCACCACGCCACAGCAGAACTCCCACCGGGCGGGTCAGTCCACGGCCTCGAAGACGACGACAGCAACCCTCGAGGCCGAGCGGCAGCCGGTTCCGGTGGCCCGGGAGTCCCAGTCCGGGGACGCGTCGAGCCCGGAGTCGCAGCCACGCCAGCCGCGGGCGATCCCGTTCGACGACAACGACGACCTCGACATCCCCGACTTCCTGAAGTAGGTCGCGACCGCCGGGAGGAAAGCCCCTGTGTTTCTCCATCGTGACCAGCTCGAGTCCGACGTCGGGTTCGTGGACGTCGCCTTCACCGACAGGTATGGCGGCGTCAGCGAACCTCCGTTCGACAGCCTCGACCTGAGCCGCTCGGCGTCAGGTCGGGACGACGAGCTGCGAGCCAACCTGTCCGCCGTCTCAGACGCCTTCGAGGTGAGCGGTTTCGCCACGATGACGCAGGTGCATGGTTCCGACGTGCGGCTCGTCCACGGGCCCGGTCCGGTCGGCGAACCCTGCGACGCCCTGGTCACCACCTCGCCCGACGTCGCGCTCTGCGTCCGCGTGGGTGACTGCGTGCCGGTCGTCCTCGCCGATGTGAAGGCAGGTGTGGTCGGAGTGGCCCACGCCGGACGCCCGGGTCTGGTGGCCGGCGTGGTGCCGGCTGTGGTGGCGACGATGCGTGACCAGGGCGCGGAGGCGATCGAGGCCTGGATGGGGCCCCGGGTCTGCGGCGGGTGTTACGAAGTTCCCGCCACGATGCGAGACGAGGTGGCGGCGGTGGTCCCGGCGGCGTACTCCTGCACCACGTGGGGCACCCCGTCGGTCGATATCGGCGCGGCCGTGCGTGGTCAGCTCGAGGAAGCGGGTTGCCGGGTGCACGACATCGACGTCTGCACGCGCGAGTCGCCTGACCTGTACTCCTATCGTCGGGACGGTGCCGCGTCGGGTCGCTTCGCAGGGATCGTCGTACGGCGCGGAGGGCCTGATGTCTGACGAGCGCCGGCACGAGATCGCGCGCGGTCTCGACGAGGTCCGGCAGCGGGTCTCGGCCGCAGCCGCGGAGGCCGGGCGTGATCCGGCCGAGGTGACGGTCGTGGTCGTCACCAAGACCTGGCCGGTCAGCGACCTCGAGATCCTCATCGAGCTCGGAGTCCACGACCTGGGTGAGAACAAGCACCAGGAAGCCGAGGAGAAGGCCGAGACGTTGTCCGGTCGCGGCATCCGGTGGCACTTCGTCGGCCAGGTCCAGTCCAACAAGGCCGGCAAGATCGCGGCGTACGCCGACGTGGTCCACTCCGTGGACTCGGTGCGGGTCGCGCAGCGGCTCAACTCCGGCGCGCACCAGTACGACCGCTCGCTCACGTGCCTCATCCAGGTCAATCTCGACGAGGCAGCAGAGCGTGCGGGCCGGGGCGGCGTACCGGCCGACGAGATGGAACAGGTCGCGCATGCGATCGAGACGGCTGGTCGGCTCGATCTCGGCGGCGTCATGGGCGTGGCCCCGCTGCATGGGGACGCCGACGCGGCGTACCAGCGGCTCCTGGACGCGAGCCGACACCTCCGCGCCGACTACCCCGACGCGGCGGTCGTCTCGGCGGGGATGAGCGGTGACCTCGAAGCCGCGGTTCGGGCGGGCGCGACACACGTGCGTGTCGGTAGCGCGGTGCTCGGTGAGCGCCGTTTGAACGAGTAGGGTCATATCAGGCAGTTGCCGTGCACGGATTCCGCGAAGGCACCGCACCCGGCTGCTGCGTCAACGACGAGGCGGAGGAACCGAAGTCATGGCTGGTGCAATGCGCAAGGTCGGGGTCTACCTGGGCCTGCTTGAGGACACCGACCGCTACGAGGACGACTACTACGCCGAGGACGACGAGCACGACGTCGGCGGCGAGACGGTCCCGGCACGGCGCCCGGTCCACGCAGTGCGTGACAACCACCCGGCCCGCGACAACACCGTGGCCTCGCTGGCCGAGCGCCGCCGCGGGCAACATGTGGCCGAGCTGTCGCGGATCACGACCCTGCACCCGCGCACCTACAACGAAGCGCGCACGATCGGCGAGCACTTCCGCGAAGGCATTCCGGTCATCATGAACCTGTCCGAAATGGACGACAACGACGCGAAGCGGCTCGTCGACTTCTCTGCTGGTCTCGTGTTCGCCACCCGGGGCACGATCGAGCGAGTGACCAGCAAGGTCTTCCTGCTCTCGCCGCCCAACGTGTCGGTGGCAGCCGAGGACAAGCAGCGCATCGCCGAAGACGGCTTCTTCAACCAGAGCTAGTCGAGTCGTTCACCTGCACCGACGCGGTCAGAACCGCTGTCCCGCACCGTCTAGGGTTGATACGTGACCGTCGCCGGCATCATCATCGAGCTCGTCCTGTGGCTCTACATCTTGCTGATCCTGTCGCGGCTGGTGGCCGAGTGGGTGCAGATGTTCGCCCGGTCCTGGAGCCCGCGAGGGCCGGTCCTGGTCCTGATGGAGCTGATCTACTCCTCCACCGACCCACCGATCAAGCTGTTCCGACGGTTCGTCCCGCCGCTGCGTCTGGGCGGGATGTCGCTGGACCTGTCCGTCCTTTTCGTGCTGCTCGTTTGCTACGTTTTCTATTACGTGAACCGACGAGTCCTCTTGTTCGGATAGGCTGACCCGTAGATGCACTGCTCGTGGCTCGGGACCCAGGGATACTGGATGTGTCACACGGCGGTCAAGACAGTGGAGACAGCAAATGGATCGATGCAACGCGCTCCGAACGGAGTAGCGTGGCACCGCACGTACCGATCAGATTGGACAACCTGAGGTGAACTCATGCCGTTGACGCCCGAGGACGTACACAAGAAGACGTTCACGCCCGTTCGTCTGCGTGAGGGTTACGACATGGGTGAGGTCGACCAGTTCCTCGATGAGGTCGAGGTCGAGCTCACGCGCCTGCACCAGGAGAACGACGACCTCCGTCAGAAGCTGGCGACGGCATCGACCTCCGCACCAGGCACACCCGCGCCGGCCCTGCGTGAGACGCCCAAGCCCGAACCTGTGCCCGAGCCTGTCAAGGAGCCCGAGCCCGTGGTCGCGGCCGTGCCCGCCCTTCCGAGCGTCAGCACGGTGCCCGAGGCGTCAAGTGCAGCGGCTCGATTGCTCGAGATCGCGACGCACAACGCCGATCAGCTGGTCAGCGAGGCCAAGAACGAGGCCGACAAGATCCTCGGAGAAGCGCGGATCAAGTCCGAGCGGCTCGAGGCCGACTCGAAGTCCAAGGCGGAGCGGCTCGAGTCCGACGCCCGAACGAGGGCCGAGAAGCTCGACTCCGAGACGTCCGAGCGCCGTGCGCAGCTGTTCGGTCAGCTCGAGCGCGACAAGGACAACCTGGCCCGCGAGCTCGAGGACCTGCGTGCCTTCGAGCGCGAGTACCGCAGCCGGCTGAAGGGGTACTTCCAGTCACAGCTGCGCGCGCTCGACGGAGAGACCGACGGTGAGGTACCGCTCACGCCGTCGGCCGACGGCGAGACCCCGCGCCGGTTGCGCGAGCTCCTCGGTGAGGACCAGCAGCAGCATTGAGGGACGGATCCGGGCGACGAAGTCACTGGATCCGGCTCAACCAACCAGCCGAGTGCTAGTCAAGGACCAACGAAGCCCCGGTCACCTCTCACGAGGTGACCGGGGCTTCGGTTTGCGGTGAACAGGCTCGGCCGGGCCGCTACGCCTTCTCGACCGAGAAGGTCAGGCCGAGGTTCTCGTCATGCTGCCAGTCGGGCCCGGCAGCGTCCGCGCGGTCCGTTCGGACGGCGAGCACCTCACGGGCGACCAGGTCACGATGCTCCACCAGCGCTTCAGCTGCCTCGCCGTCGCCGGCCCAGCTGAGCACGATGCGGTCTGCGACGTCCAGGCCCTGGTTCTTGCGAGTCTCCTGGACGAGCCGGATCACCTCGCGGGCGAGGCCGGACCGCACCAGCTCCGGGGTCAGGTGCAGGTCAAGCGCGATCGTCTCACCGTGCTCGTTGACCACCGACCAGCCCTCGCGCGGTCGCTCGGAGATGATGACGTCGTCGACGTTCACCTCGACGCCACCCTCGAAGTCGACGGTGGCCGACCCGGTGGTTGACAGGCTCTCGGCGAGGGCGGCGGCGTCCGTCGCTGCGATGGCCGCCGCGACCTGGGGCGTCTGCTTGCCGAAGCGCTTGCCGAGGTTGCGGAAGTTCGCCTTGGCCACGTGGTCGACGAGGTCGCCGGCGGACGCGAACGACTCGACGACGCCCACGTTGAGTTCGGCGGCCACCTCGGCCCTGAGCTCGCCGGACAGCTGCTCGAACGACGCCGAGGGGATCAGCGCGCGTTGGAGGGGTTGGCGGGTCTTGACCCTCGCCTCCGCTCGCGCGGACCGCCCGAGCTCGACCAGTCGCCGCGTCAGCGCCATGCCCGCGTCGAGCTCGTCGTCGATGAGAGCCTCGGTGTAGGTCGGCCAGCTGGCCAGGTGCACGGACTCCGGGCCGGCCGGGTCGGTTGCGCGGACGAGGTCCTGCCAGACGCGTTCGGTCACGAACGGCGCCACCGGCGCGAGCAGCCTGGTCAATACCTCGAGCGTCTCGTGCAAGGTGGCGAGGGCCGCGGGATCACCGTCCCAGAAACGACGGCGCGACCGCCGGACGTACCAGTTGGACAGGTCGTCGACGAACTCTGCCAGCTGAGCGCCGACGCGTTGGGTGTCGAAGTCCTCCAGGGCCGTCGTCACATCGCGGGTCAGGCGGTTCAGCTGCGACAGCAGCCAGCGGTCGAGCACCGGTCGTCGGTCGGGCGCAGGCGCCGACTGGTCTGGCGTCCACCCGTTGGTCCTGGCGTACAGCGCTTGGAAGGCGACGGTGTTCCAGTAGGTCAGCAGCACCTTGCGGACGATCTCCTGCAAGGTCGAGTTGCCCACCCGGCGGGCCGCCCACGGTGAGCCCGATGCGCACATGAACCAGCGCACGGCGTCGGCGCCGTGCTCGTCCATCAGGGGCATCGGCTCGAGGATGTTGCCGAGATGCTTGGACATCTTGCGGCCGTCCTCGGCAAGCAGGAGGCCCAGGCACACGACGTTCTCGTAGGACGACCTGTCGAACAGGAGCGTCCCGACCGCCATCAGGGAGTAGAACCAACCGCGCGTCTGATCGATCGCCTCACAGATGAACTGGGCCGGGTAGGCGGCGGCGAACTGCTCGACGGAGCCGGGGGCGTACGGGTAGCCCCACTGTGCGAACGGCATCGATCCGGAGTCGTACCAGGCATCGATGACCTCCGTGACGCGGTGGGCCTCGCCGCCGCACTCAGGGCACGGCAGGACGATGTCGTCGACGTACGGGCGGTGGGGGTCCGTGTCGCTCAGGTTGCGCCCGGCCAGCTCACCGAGCTCGGCCAGCGAGCCCACGCAGGTGAGGTGGTCCTCGCCGCAGCGCCAGATGGGCAATGGCGTTCCCCAGTAGCGGGTGCGCGACAGTGACCAGTCGACGTTGTTGTTGAGCCAGTCGCCATACCGACCCCACTTGATGGTGTCGGGGTACCACGCGGTCTTCTCGTTCTCCCGGAGCAGGGCGTCCTTGACCGCGGTGGTTCGGATGTACCAGGCGGGCAAGGCGTAGTACATCAGCGGCGTGTGGCAACGCCAGCAGTGCGGGTAGGAGTGCTCGTACGCCACGTGCCTGAACAGCAGACCGCGGGTCTCCAGCTCCCGGACGAGGTCGGTGTCGGCGTGCTTGAAGAACTGGCCGCCGACGAGGCGGACGTCGTCTTCGAAGTGGCCGTCGCGGCGTACGGGGTTGACGATGGGCAGACCGTAGGCCTTGCTGACCGTCATGTCGTGCTCGCCGAACGCGGGGGATTGGTGGACGAGGCCGGTGCCGTCCTCGGTCGTGACGTAGTCGGCGAGCACGACGAAGTGCGCGGGCGCACCGACCGGGAAGTCCACGAGGTCGAGCGGACGTGCGTAGCTCCAGCGCTCCATGTCGCGGCCGGTGACGCGGTCCCGGACAGTCCATCCCTCGCCGAGAACTTCCTCGAAGAGCGGCTGTGCGACGAGCAGGGTCTCGACGCCGTCCGTCGCGACGACGTACTCGACGTCGGGGTTGACCGCCACTGCGGTGTTGGACACCAGGGTCCACGGGGTCGTCGTCCAGACGAGCAGCGCTGCCTGCCCGGCGTACGGCCCGGAGGTGAGCGGCAGCCGGACATAGACAGACGGGTCGACCACTGTCTCGTAGCCGCCGGGCTGGCCGAGCTCGTGGTCGGACAGCCCGGTCTCGCAACGGGAGCAGTACGGCGTGATGCGGTGCGCCTCGTACAGCAGGCCACGGTCGAAGATCTGCTTCAGCGACCACCACACGCTCTGGATGTACGAGGCGTCCATCGTGCGGTAGGCCTGGGACATGTCGACCCAGTAGCCCATCCGCTCGGTCATCTCCTCGAACTCGCCGGTCGAGCGCTGGACGGACTCACGGCACTTTGCGTTGAACTCGGCGATGCCGTAGGCCTCGATCTGCTGCTTGCCAGAGACGCCGAGCTCCTTCTCGACACCGACCTCGACGTGCAGTCCCTGGCAGTCCCAGCCCGCCTTGCGGTCCACGCGGTAGCCCTGCATGGTCCGGAAGCGGGGGAAGACGTCCTTGAAGACCCGCGCCTCGACATGGTGGGTGCCCGGCCGGCCGTTGGCGGTGGGCGGACCCTCGTAGAACGTCCACCGTGGTCCGTCGGCGGTCTGCTCGAGTGAGGACTGGAAGGTGTCGTGCTCGTGCCAGAACGCCAGGATCTCGCGCTCCATGGCCGGCAGGTCGATCTGGGGCGGTACGGCGCGGTAACCGCGCTCCGGCGTGGTGCCAGGGCTGTCTGCGGAGGTGTCGGTGCTCATCACGGACCTCGTCGTCTGGATCGTCGTCTGGATCGTCGTCGGATCGTTACGGTGCGGCACGCCGGCGGCGAGCCACGCAACGAAGGGACGACGACCCACCGTCGGCGGGTCCCCGCGGTACCACCCTTCTTGGCCGACGTCGCGGTGCGGACGCTGGCCCACTCTGCTCGCGTCGCGGTCGGTTCTAGTGGGCGGCCGAGCTCCGATGGGTCGGTCCGCCGTTCTTCCGACAGCTCCGGGGTGATGGCCCCATCTCCGCCGTACGACGCGTGGTCGAGTCTAGAGGATCAGCCGGCTCAGGCTCACTCGGTTATCGGCCCGATCGACGGATGTCTTCGATGCTGAGCGTCCCGGTGTGTGCGTGGTTGTTTGAAGCGGAGCCCAGAACCGCCTATTCTCTCCGCACCGTGTTCGCCGGGAACACGCCAATGGACGAGGGGCCATCTGATGGCTGCGAGAACGACGTCGGCGATCAAGGCCGTCAAGAAGGCTGTCGCCAAGGCGACCCGCCGAGCGCCGTCCTCGCGTGCCTCCGCAGCCAAGACGTCGAGCGCGAAGACGCCGCCACCAGCGAAGCAGGCGCCGGCCAAGCAGACCTCCCCCGCCAAGAAGGCACCAGCGAAGAAGGCGACGGCGAAGAAGGTACCACCGGCGAAGAAGGCACCACCCGCCAAGAAGGCACCAGCGGCCAAGAAGCCAGCGCTAGCGAAGAGGGCGGCTGCCAAGAAGGCACCTGCCAAGAAGGCGGCTGCCAAGAAGGCACCTGCCAAGAAGGCGGCTGCCAAGAAGGCGGCTGCCAAGAAGGCACCTGCCAAGAAGGCGGCGCCCGCGAAGAAGTCGCCCGCCAAGAAGTCCGCACCGGCCGCCAAGTCGGCCACGGCACGAACCTCCACGCCCGCCACGAGCACACCATCGTCGCCCCCGGCGGCCAGGAAGGCACCATCAGTGACGACGAAGTCTGGGTCCGCCACAGCAGCTGCCACGAAGACCAAGGGCGGCAAGCTCGCGGTGCGCGAGGGCGAGAAACCGTGGACAGCACGTGAGATCGACGAGGTGCGAAACACCCTCGAGCACGACGCGGTGCGGCTGAAGGAAGAGATCGCCTCGACCGAGGAGGAGATCGGTCACCTGCTCCGTGAGGGCGGGGAGGGAGCTGGCAATGACCAGGCAGACGTGGGCTCGAACACCTTCGAGCGCGACCACGAGATGACCATGGCCAAGAACGCCCGCGAGAGCCTGCACATCATCGAAGCGGCGCTCGGCCGGATCGCGGACGGCACCTTCGGCGACTGTGAGTCGTGCGGTCAGCCCATCGGCAAGATGCGGCTGCAGGCATTCCCCCGTGCGACACTGTGCATGCAATGCAAACAACGCCAGGAACGTCGCTGAGCGACGACACCGCCTCATCCCCTGCACCTGCGCGCAATCGCCGGATCACCTTGTGGGCCGCTGTCGCGGCGTTCGTCTACATCGCCGACCAGGGCACCAAGTGGTGGGCCGAGCACACGCTCGACGACGGTCGGTCGCGTCACGTCATCGGTGACCTGCTGCAGTTCCGGCTGACGTACAACCCGGGCGCGGCGTTCAGCATGGGGACCGGCTACACGGTCGTGTTGACGGCTATCGCCCTGGCGGTCGTGGTGTTCACCATCCGGTCGGCGCGACGGCTCGGCAGCACCGGCTGGGCCATCTCGCTCGGTCTGCTGCTCGGTGGCGCCCTCGGCAATGTCACCGACCGCATCTTCCGCGAACCGTCTCCGTTCCGCGGGCAGGTCGTCGACTTCATCGCGCTGCCGCACTATCCGATCTTCAACCTGGCCGACTCCGCGATCTCTGTGGCCGCCGTCCTGTTCGTGGTGCAGAGCCTGCGAGGGGTTCATCTCGACGGACGCGTCGAGGGTCGCGGGCACGAGTCGTCGTGACCGTGTCGGGACCGCCTCCCTCTCCCGGTCGCAAGCTGCTTCATGTGCCGAGCGGGCTCGCGGGTGAGCGTGTCGATGCTGCGATCGCTCGCATGTTCGGGCTGTCGCGCACCAAGGCGGCCGAGCTGCTGGCTGCCGGTGAGGTGACACTCGACGGCGTTCGACCCGCGAAGTCCGACCGAGTCGTGGAGGGTGCCTTTCTCGAGGTGGACATTCCCGGCCCGGCTGCAGCAGTCGTCGTACGACCGGAGATCGTGACCGGGCTTCGCATCGTGTACGACGACGACGCCTTCGTGGTGATCGACAAACCGGTGGGTGTGGCGGCGCACCCGAGCGTCGGCTGGACCGGACCCACCGTGCTCGGACATCTCGCCGGCGCCGGCTTCCGGGTCGCGACGTCGGGCGTTCCCGAGCGGCAGGGGATCGTGCAGCGTCTCGATGTGGGCACGTCGGGGCTCATGGTGGTGGCCAAGTCGGAGTACGCCTACTCCAGGCTCAAGCGAGCCTTCAGGAGCCGCACGGTCGACAAGACCTACCACGCCCTCGTCCAGGGTCATCTCGACCCGTTGAGCGGCACGATCGACGCACCGATCGTGCGGCACACCAAGCACGACTACAAGTTCACCGTCGGCCAGGACGGCCGGCACAGTGTCACCCATTACGACACGCTCGAGGCGCATCGCTTCGCGTCGCTGCTCGAGATCAAGCTCGAGACCGGACGGACGCATCAGATCCGGGTGCATATGAGTGCGCTGCATCATCCGTGTGTGGGTGACCTGACCTATGGCGCAGATCCGGTGTTGGCGAAGCGGGTCGGGGTCGAGCGACAGTGGCTGCACGCGGTGCGGTTGGGGTTCGAGCACCCCGAGAGTGAGACCTGGGTGGAGTTCGAGTCGCCGTACCCCGCCGACCTGGAGCATGCCCTCGAGGTCATCCGCGATGAGCACTGACCTCGGCTCGGCAGAGATCCGGAGAGCCCGGGCCGATGAGGCCCACGTCATCGCCGACGTGTTCTGGGCGGCGCGCCACGCCAACGTCGCCACGATCCCGCTGCTGGTGCATCCCCTGGACAACGTGCGCCGATGGGTCCAGGAGCAGTTGCTCGACCGGCATGACGTCTGGGTGGGCGAGGTCGGGGGAGAGGTCGTCGGGTTCATGGCGCTGGGTCGACCAGACTGGATCGAGCACCTTTACCTCCGCCCGGACGGTTACGGACAGGGCCTGGGCTCGCGCTTCGTCGACCTCGCGAAGCGCGAGCTGACGGGGCAGATCCAGCTGTGGACGTTCCAGAGCAACCTGGGTGCGAGACGGTTCTACCGTCGGCACGGTTTCGTCGAGGTCGAGTTCACCGACGGTGACAACGAGGAAGGCGCTCCGGACGTCAGGCTGCTCTATTCGCCCTGATCGATCATCGAGGCGATGAGCCAGGACCGGAGCACTGCTGCGAACTTGGCCGGTTGCTCGAACGGCAGGTAGTGGCCGGCCCCGTCCAGGACGAAGTAGCTGCCGTGCGGGTAGCGCGTCATCGCCTGGAACTGGTCGACGTAACCACAGATCCGATCCTGCCGACCGGTGACCATGAGCACGGGTCCGTCGTACTCCGTGTGGTCGTCCTCGTCGCTGACCGGGTAGCCAGTGCCACGCAGCTCGGTCAGGTACGCGTCATCGGACTGGCACGCGCTCACCAGTTGCGCCACGCTCGTCGCCACGGCAATGTCATCGGTCGCCAGTGCCAGGTCGAGATGACTGCGCACACCGTCGTCCACCTCAGGAGGCCAGTCGAGGGGTCTTGTCCGCGGGACCTCGGGAAGCGTCCGGTCGGCAGGCCTGATCCGAACTCCGCTGCAGACCAGCGCCAGCGCCGACACCAGGTCAGGTCGACGCCGGGTGACCGCGGCTGCGATGTAGCCACCGTACGAACAGCCGGCCAGAACCGTCGGACCGCTCAAGTCGTCGAGATGGTCGATCACGGCGTCGACGACCCGGTCGGAGGTGGGGGCTACGGGGGCCGAGCCGCCGCAGCCCGGGAGATCGAGGTAGGTGCGTTGCAGCCCGTCGATCTGGCCCAGGGCGGGCTCGAACGCCGCGGACATCACGTCGCTGTCGAGGCTGAACCAGGGAAGCAGCGCGACTCGACGACCGGAACCGACCGTGCGGGAAGAGAGTGTCACGGTCTCAGGGTGCCAGGCGGCGAGAGGTTCCTCGGAACCTCCCCGCACTCCCCGCTGACTGAAAAGCGCTCACCCCGACCGCAACAGGGCGGCTCAGATCGACCGACCCGGGACGTTGTGCAGGTCAGCAGCGCCCGCGGACCTGCAGAACCTCCCAGTCCGGCCTGGCTCCGAGGGAAGTCCAGCGAGAAACGGGTCGCGTCGTTCCGTCACGTTTGGCACGCTGTGTGGCGTGACCGGTACCTGGATGATCGACGAGCCGGCCTACGCGGGTCCTGAGCACTTGGACGAGGACTTCATCGCGGCGTACGACACCAAGCAAGGCCACCCCGACTTCGGTCCTGACGTCGACCTCCTCCGCGGCCACGGCGCGCTCCAGGCGACCTCGACCGTGGCGATCTCGGCGCGGGTACGGGACGATTCACGCTCGCGGCCGCTCACCACTGCCGACGGATGGTGGCCGTCGACGTGTCGGCGGCGATGCTCACGCACACCGGGATAGCCGCCCGAGCGGCCAGGCTGACCAACGTCGAGTGTGTCCGGGCCGGGTTCCTCAGCTATGAGCACACGGGGGAGCCGGCCGACGCGGTCTTCAGCCGCAACGCCCTGCACCAGCTCCCCGACTTCTGGAAGGGCATCGCGCTGGCTCGCATCAAGGCGCTCCTCCGACCGGGCGGCGTCTTGCGGCTGCATGACCTCGTGTACGACTTCGGCCCCGATGAGGCGCCTGAAGCGCTGGAGGCCTGGATGGCGGGCGCAGCCCAGGACCCCGCCGCCGGTTACATCCGCGCGGACTTCGCGACCCACGTCCGCACGGAGTTCGGTACGTACCGGTGGTTGCTCGAGCCGCTGATCGAGGCGGCAGGGTTCGAGATCGCCGACGTCGAGGTCCGGGGCCGGATCTATGCGGCGTACACCTGCGTGGCCACCTGAGGCCACCCCTCTGGTGCCAGTCGAGCGGTCGATCCGGGTCGGCCAGCGCCGCTTCGGGCCCGACCTCGAGTGTCGGTCGGACATGGCAGCCTGTCGGGACGTAGGCTGTGGGTCTTCCCCCAGCCGCACCGGCTGCCAACGGTGCAGCGGTGTCCGCTGTGCCCGAAACGTCCCAAGCACCACCGCCGTGAGGAGTCGCCCCGCCGATGTCGGACAGTTTCGTCCACCTGCACGTGCACACCGAGTTCTCGATGCTCGACGGTGCGGCACGGATCGGCGAGCTGTTCGACGAGACCGTCGCCCAGGGCATGCCCGCGCTGGCCGTCACCGACCACGGCAACATGTTCGGCGCCTACGAGTTCTACACGAGCGCCAAGAGTCACGGCGTCAAGCCCATCGTCGGCATCGAGGCGTACCTCACGCCGGGCACCAGCCGCTTCGAGCGTCGCCGCGTCCAGTGGGGCAACGGCGGTCCCGACGACGTGTCCGGCGGTGGCGCCTACACCCACATCACGATGCTCGCCGAGAGCACCGAGGGCATGCACAACCTCTTCCGGTTGAGCTCGCTGGCCTCGATCGAGGGCCAGTACTACAAGCCGCGCATGGACCGTGAGCTCCTGGAGCGTTACGGCAAGGGCATCATCGCCACCACCGGCTGCCCGTCAGGTGAGGTCCAGACGCTGATCCGGCTCGGGAAGTACGACGACGCGCTCAAGGCCGCCGCCGACTACCGCGACATCTTCGGTGCCGACAACTATTTCGTCGAGGTCATGGACCACGGACTCTCGATCGAGCAACGCGTCCGGGCCGACCTGCTGCGCATCGCTGACGACCTCGCCCTGCCGCTGGTCGCGACCAACGACCTGCACTACACCCGCAAGGAAGACGCGGTCGGCCACGACGCCCTGCTCTGCGTGCAGTCGGGCTCGACGATGAACGACGCCAACCGCTTCAAGCTCGACGGCGACGGCTACTACCTCAAGACGCCCGCCGAGATGCGCGAGATCTGGCGCGACCTGCCCGTGGCCTGCGACAACACGCTGCTGATCGCCGAACGGTGCGACGTCGCCTTCGCCGAGGGCCGCAACCTGATGCCACAGTTCCCCGTCCCCGAGGGTGAGACGGAGGAGACCTGGTTCATCAAGGAGGTCGAGCGCGGCCTCCAGCACCGCTACCCGGGCGGCATCACCGCCGAGGTCCGGGCGCGCGCCGACCTCGAGACGGCGACGATCCTGACGATGGGCTTCCCGGGGTACTTCCTCGTGGTCGCCGACTTCATCACCTGGGCCAAGCAGCAGGGCATTCGGGTGGGCCCCGGTCGAGGCTCTGCCACCGGTGCGATCGTCGCGTACGCGATGGGGATCACCGAGCTCGACCCGCTGGTGCACGGTCTGCTGTTCGAGCGCTTCCTCAACCCCGAGCGCATCTCCATGCCCGACATCGACATCGACTTCGACGAGCGTCGCCGCGGCGAGGTGATCCGCTACTGCACCGACAAGTACGGCGACGGCCGGGTCGCGCAGATCGTCACCTACGGCACCATCAAGGCCAAGCAGGCGATCAAGGACTCCTCGCGTGTGCTCGGCTACCCCTTCGCGATGGGCGACCGCATCACGAAGGCCATGCCGCCGGCCGTGATGGGCAAGGACGTCCCGCTCGCCGGCATCTTCGACCCCAGCCACGAGCGCCACGGCGAGGCAGGGGAGTTCCGCGCGCTGTACGACGCCGACCAGGACGTCAAACGCATCGTCGACACGGCTCGTCAGCTCGAGAACCTCAAGCGGCAGTGGGGCGTCCACGCGGCGGGGGTGATCATGTCCAGCGAGCCGCTCATCGACGTCATCCCGATCATGCGCCGCGAGCAGGACGGCGCCACGATCACGCAGTTCGACTACCCGGCCTGCGAGACGCTCGGGTTGCTCAAGATGGACTTCCTGGGGCTCCGCAACCTCACCGTGATCGACGACGCGCTGGCGAACGTCGCAGCCAACCGCGAGATCACGATCGACATCGACAACCTCGGACTCGACGACCAGCCGACCTACGACCTGCTCTCGACCGGCGACACACTCGGTGTCTTCCAGCTCGACGGTGGACCGATGCGTGCGCTGCTCCGGCAGATGAAGCCCGACAGCTTCGAGGACATCGCCGCGGTGCTGGCGCTCTATCGACCCGGTCCGATGGGGGCCAACAGCCACACCAACTACGCACTGCGCAAGAACGGCAAGCAGGAGATCACGCCGATCCATCCCGAGCTCGCCGAGCCGCTCAAGGAGATCCTCGCGCCGACCTACGGCCTGATCGTCTACCAGGAGCAGGTGATGGAGATCCCGCAGAAGCTCGCGGGCTACTCCCTCGGCAAGGCCGACCTGCTCCGCAAGGCGATGGGGAAAAAGAAGCGTGAGGTCCTCGACGCCGAGTTCGAGGGCTTCCGCGACGGCATGCTGGCCAACGGCTACTCGCCCGGCGCGGTCGAGACCTTGTGGGAAATCCTCGTCCCGTTCTCGTCGTACGCGTTCAACAAGTCCCACACGGCCGGCTACGGTCTGGTCTCCTACTGGACCGCCTACCTCAAGGCGAACTTCCCGGCCGAGTTCATGGCAGCTCTGCTCACGAGCGTCCGGGGTGACAAGGACAAGTCCGCCGTCTACCTCAACGAGTGCCGCCGGATGGGCATCAAGGTGCTGCCGCCCGACGTCAACGAGTCCGACGCCAACTTCACACCGGTCGGCACCGACATCAGGTTCGGGCTGTCCGCGATCCGCAACGTCGGCAACAACGTCGTGGCCGGACTCGTCGGTGCGCGCGAGAGCGAGGGCAAGTTCACCGACTTCGGCGACTTCATGAACAAAGTGCCGGTCCCGGTCTGCAACAAGCGCGTGCTCGAATCTCTGTGCAAGGCCGGTGCGTTCGACTCGCTGGGCTACTCCAGACGCGGCCTCGTCGCAGTGCATGAGGACGTTGCAGACCAGTACATCGACCTCAAGCGCAACGAGGCTATCGGCCAGGAGTCGCTGTTCGGCGGGCTCGATGACGACGCCTTCTCGGGGGTCTCCGTGCAGGTCCCCGAGCTCGAGGAGTGGGACAAGAAGTCGCTGCTGGCCTACGAGCGCGACATGCTCGGCCTGTACGTCTCCGACCATCCGCTCAACGGTCTCGAGCACGTGCTCGCCTCAGCCAGCGACGTCTCGATCGGCCAGCTCATCACCGACGAGAGTCGCGAAGAGGGCGCCGTGGTGACGGTGGCCGGCCTCATCACCTCGGTCATCCGCAAGACCACCAAGAAGGGTGACCTGTACGCCGTCGTCACGGTCGAGGACCTCGAGGGTGGCATCAACGTGATGGTCTTCCCACGCGACTACCAGCTCTCCTCGACCCTGCTCGTCGAGGACTCCGTGGTCCTCGTCAAGGGCAAGATCAAGCGCAGTCGTGACGACGCGATCGAGCTGACCTGTCTCGAGATCACCATCCCGGACCTGACGAGGGGCGCCTCCGACGGTCCGGTGGTGATCTCCATGCCCGCGGTGCGCGTCACGCCCCCGGTCGTCGAGCAGCTCAAGGACGTCCTGGTCACCCACCCAGGGGTCGCCGAGGTTCACCTCAAGCTGCAGTCCGCGGGCCGCACGATGGTGATGCGTCTCGACGAGCGGCTGCGGGTCACGCCGTCGCCGGCCCTGATGGCCGACCTCAAGGCGTTGCTCGGCCCGGCGTGCCTGTCCGCCTGACGCCCCGGTGCTCAGGTTTGTGGCGGCCCTCCGGTCCGCGCGCTGCGCTGACTACGCCGCGGCGAGACATAGACTTCACGGGTGACGACATCCGGCCCGCCGACGTCGGCGACACGGCCGGACCCCATCCCGGTCCCCAGGCCGCCGCGCGGCTCCCACAGTCTCGACGGTCCACCGAGCAGTCTCGGTGAGAGCCTGCAGTACGTCGCGGTCTGCCTGGTCACGGGAGTGCTCGCCGCCATACCCGCGGGATGGTTCTGGGCCAGGCAGGCCGACCCACCGTCGGCTCGGCTCACGACCGAAGGGCTCAAGTTCGGTGAGCTCGCCTTCAACCACGTCAGCGCGATCACGTTCTGGTTCATGACGATCGGCTTCGGCCTCGGCGTCGTGCTCGGCGTGGTGGTTGCCCTCCTGGGCAAGCGGCACGGACTCGTGACGCCGCTGGGGATCCTGCTGCTGTCACTCGTGGGGACGTCGCTGATGCTGTGGTGCGGCATCCACTGGTTCGGGCCGAGCCAACCGGTCGACTTCGTGGGCCTCTACGTCGCGACGCCCAAGGAGCGCACCCAGGTGCTGTCCGGCTTCCAGAACGGGGACCTGCTGGTGAGCAGCCTGCGGCTGACCACACCGGTGGCCATGTTGGCATGGCCCATCGGCGGCATGCTGGGCTCGCTCGGCGGCTCGTATGTATGGTCAAAACCGCCAAAGACCCCGTGGATGCCGCCGCGCTAGCGTAGCCTTTTCCTTACTGTGCGTGACTGTGACCGCACGTGTTCGTGGATCGTACGAAGCCGTCAGCACAACGAGGGGGACCTCTGATGTCCAGTAGCACGCCACCTCCAGGCTCGGAGAGTTCGGGCTGGGAACAGCTCCCGCCTGACCAGATGTGGAACCACCCGGCCGACGCGGCTCCCTCGCACAGCGGAGGTCGGCTGGCCCGGGTGCTGGTCATGGTCGTGGCCATGACGGTCATCGCCGGTGGTGGGGCAGTTGCCTTCTTCGCAGCCGACCCGTTCAACTTGTTCAAGAACGGGCCGCAGGCAGCTGAGGCGATCCCCGCGGACGCGGTGTACTACGTCAGCGTCGACCTGGACCCGTCGGCTCAGCAGAAGATCGCGGCGCTCCGCTTCCTCACTCATTTCCCGGCGTTCGAGGGCGTGTCCGGAGTCACCAACGCCAAGGACGACATCCGCAGGACCATCTTCGAAAAGGCGCTCGACGCGTCGGGCTGCAAGGACGTGACGTTCGACCAGGACGTCGAGCCCTGGCTCGGAAACAAGTTCGCCTTCGCCGGGATGCCGCCGGCGAACGGCGAGTCCGACCCGGTTCCGGTCGTCGCGCTCGAGGTGTCCGATGTGGCCAAGGCGCGCGTGGGTCTGCAGAAGCTGGGCACCTGTGATGGCGACTCCACCCCGATCGGGATCGCGTCGACAGGAGACTACGTCCTCATCGCCGAGACGCAGCAGCAAGCCGACCGGTACGCCAAGGCAGCCGGCACCGCATCGCTGGCCGACAACGCCGACTACAAGGACGACATGGCGGCCCTCGGCGACCTCGGGGTCGCGACAGCCTGGGTCGACATCGACCGGGCGGTCGACACGTCCCGGCCCGGCGCAGTCATCGCCGGCGGCGCCGACCTCGAGGTGCTCCAGACGGCGTACCAGCGAGCCGCAGTCACCCTCCGATTCGCCAGCAACAAGGCTGAGATCGAGACTGCCGTCTTCGGCGACATGGCCGCCGTTGACCACGGGGACAACCAGATCGTCAACCTGCCCGACACGACCGTGCTGGCGCTGTCCGAGGCCGGTGGCGCCAAGCGTGTGCAGGCGGCCTGGAGCGAGTTCCAGGACAAGGTCGCGGGGACTGACATGGAGGGTGGTCTCCGCGCCTTCGAGGACGAGACGGGGCTGTCGTTGCCCGGCGACCTCGAGACCCTGTTCGGCGACAACATCATGTTCGCGGTCGACGGCGAGGGCCTGACCGCCTCGGCGCTCAAGGGGCCCGATCCTTCCCTGGTCAACGCCGGTGTCAGGTTCACCGGTGACAAGGGCGGCCTGCTCGCGCTGTACGACCAGATCGACGCACTGCTCCGTGACCAGGTCGGAGTGGGCAACCCCTTCGTGAAGACGGAGACGTCCGACGGGCTCGTGGTCGCGACGAACGACTCGTACGCCGCTGCCCTCGCCGGCGACGGCGGCCTCGGTGACTCCGATGCGTTCACCTCAGTGGTCAGCGACGCGGCGAACCAGGAGTTCGTCCTGTTCTTCAACTTCGACCAGGTGGAGGAACAGGTGCTCAAGGCCGCCCAGGATGGTGGGGCTCCGCCGAAGGTGATCGACAACCTTCGCGCGTTGCAGGCTGTGGCGATCACGGCCAACACCGAGGGCTCCTACCTGCACGGCTCCCTCGTCATCTCGGTCAACGACTGACGCCACCAGTCGGGCGCCTTCACGGGCCACCGACGGTCGAGCCCTTCGACAAGCTCACGACCGGCTGGTCGAGACCCCGAAACCGTTGTGCACAAGGCGAAAAATGTCTGGGCAGTGCCAGGCATGTCAGATAGAATCGAACACATGTTCGACACAGACCTCGATGCTCTCGACGAGACAGGCACCCTGTCCTACGTCGAGCAGGCACGCGCGGATGCCGAGCAGGCCGAGGTCAGGTTGTTGCAGGCGGCCGCTCATTGGGGCGACCTGCACGGTGAGCTCGCCCGGGCGACCAGTCCGCTGTTGCCCGGCGGTGAGCAGCTGGTCCGGTTCGGTGGCGCCGGCACGCCGCCGCTGGCGGAGTTCGCGCCGGCCGAGCTCGGTGTCGTGCTTGCGTCGTCGTCGTCTGCGGCGCAGCGGCTGGTCGGGGATGCCCTGGACCTGCGGCACCGGCTCCCGCTCCTGTGGGCCCGGATCGTGGCTGGTGAGGTGAAGCCGTGGATCGGCCGCCGTGCGCCTGAAGCCACCCGCCACCTGTCGGTGGAGACCGTGGCGGTGGTGGACCGCCGGATCGCGAAGTACGCCCACGCGCTGTCGTGGGGTCGGATCGAAGCGATCCTTCAAGCCTGTTGGCTGGAAACCGATTCCGACGCGGCGGCTGACGCCGACGCACAAGCGCAGGCTTCGTCGGGAGTGTCGCGGGTTCGTGACCGCCACGGCGCCGACCAGCCGGTGGAGGGCGGACGGCGGGACCGGAAACCGGTCGGCGTGGATGGGCCTGGCCGCCGAGCGAGGCACGAGTGAGGCTGGTTGCCGCGCCGGTTCCGGTCCCAGAGTCCGACCGCAACCGGCGCCCGGGAGTCGACTCACCCACCCGATGGCCGTGTCCCGCCATCCACGCCGCCACCGGGCAGACCGAACCCGTCGAGGCGTCCTCCACAGTGCAACGCCGGGTGGACACCCGGCCCGACGTCACCTTGTATGTCCACCTCACCGACCAGGCGTTGACCACCGGTCAAGGAATAGCCAGGGTCGAGCCGCATTGGGCAAGCTCGGCCCGATCACCCGGTTCCACCACCGCGTCAAGACCCACGGCCACTGGCACGTGGCACAACCGTTCACCGGCGTGTTCGTGTGGCGCACCCCGCATGGCCGCTATCTCCTGGTCGACCACGCCGGCACTCACGGGCCAATTGCCGCCGTCCCGGCACTGCCGGCTGCCTGAAAACTCCCACCCCGGTGGTTGAGCATCGCCCGAGTCCAAGAACGCGAACTGCAGGTTCGCCCCGCGCAGCTAGGTGCGCCGCTGCGACCTCACGACGACCCAGACGCCGAGCAGCACCGGCGAAGCGCCGATTTGAGATCGCTGTCGATCGCTCAGTTCGGTGACCACTGGGTGCGCGCCATCATCGTCGCCGGCAGCGACGGGATCGCCGTCATCGCCCGGAGCTCCGAACGGATCAAAGACGTGCCGAGCTGGAGCCGGCTGACGACGTCGGGCGCCTCCAGCAACGACTGCCGCTCGGCGAGGTTGAGCACGAGGGCGGCGGCCAGCGTGTAGGACAGGTCGACCGGATTCGTGGGGGTGTCCCCGTCGAGGATGTCCTCACCCCGTAGCTCCGTGACGGTGTCACGGTAGATCTCGAAAAGCTGCCGCGCCGTCTCGGCCGTGTGCTCGGCGTCCGTCGGTCGCTCGCCACCGTCGGCATCGGCGAGCCATTCGACATCGGCCCGGAGGTAGTCCTGGGAGGGATCCAGGCTCTGCACCTGGAAGCGGCGCCGGCCGATCACCATGATCTCGAACGAGCCGTCGGGGTTCGCCGTGACCTCGGTGACGAGCGCGGCGCAGCCGGTGCGCTGGATCGTGTGAACGCCGCGCTCGCCCACCTCGTACCCCACCTTGATGGCGACCACGCCGAACTCACGAGGGGCATCCGGTGGGAGCGCGATGAGGTCCCGGACGAGCATCCGGTACCGGTCCTCGAAGATGAAGAGTGGCATCACGATCCCCGGAAACAGGACGGTGTTCAGGGGGAAGAGAGGCAGCGGCTCACTCACGAGTTGAACCTAACACCCGGCACCACGGCCGGGTCCCACTGAGACGTCGAGGAAGCTGTCGCTTCGGGGCTTCTAGACTGGCTGCATGATCCGTCACATCGACCTGCGTGGGAAGGCTGCCGCCGGAGAGCGGCTCGACCTGCGCGCGCTCGTGCCGCGAGCAGAGTTCGACGTGGACGCGGCCGTCGCCGCCGTCCGCCCGCTCGTAGAGGCGGTTCGGGCCGATGGGCATGCTGAGCTCGTTCGGCAGGCGGCCGTCTTCGATGGTGTCGAGATCACGTCCGTACGCGTCCCGACAGCAGCCCTGCGAGACGCGCTCGAGGCGCTGGCGCCCGAGCTACGCGCCAGTCTCGAGGAGTCCATCCGCCGGCTGCGGTCCACCTGCAAGGCCGAGCTGCCCCGCGACGTGACGTCGATGGTGACCCCCGGTGGTGTGGTGACCCAGCGCAACGTCCCCGTCGACCGGGTAGGTCTGTACGTGCCTGCGGCGAAGGCGCCGCTCATCTCCTCGGTGATCATGAACGTCGTCCCGGCGCAGGTCGCCGGGGTCGCCTCGCTGGCCCTGGCCAGCCCGGCTCAGCGGGAGAACGGCGGACTGCCCCACCCGTCGATCCTCGCCGCGTGCGCCCTTCTCGGCATCGACGAGGTGTATGCCGCCGGGGGTGCCGGCGCGGTCGCCATGTTCGCCTACGGCTACCCACCGGTCGGTCCCACGGACCGCGGGTGCGCACGGGTCGACCTCGTCACCGGTCCCGCCAACATCTACGGTGTCGCTGCCAAGCGTCTGCTCCGCGGTGTCGTCGGTATCGACTCCGAGGCCGGACCGACCGAGATCGCGATCCTGGCCGACGACTCCGCCGATCCAGGTTTCGTCGCCGCCGACCTCATCAGCCAGGCCGAGCACGACACCATGGCCGCCAGCGTGCTCGTCACTTCCTCCGAGGCACTGATCGCGGACGTCGAGGCCGAGCTGACCCGCCAGGTGGCGCAGACCAAGCACGCCGACCGGGTTCTCGAGGCGCTCACCGGCCGGCAGTCCGGCATCGTCATCGTCGACGACACCGACCAGGGTGAGGCCGTGGTGAACGCCTACGCTGCCGAGCACCTCGAGATCCACACCGTCGACGCGGCGGAGCGGGCGGCGCGGATCCGTAACTCCGGAGCAGTGTTCGTCGGACCGTATACGCCGGTGTCGCTGGGCGACTACTGCGCCGGTTCCAACCATGTGCTGCCCACCGCCGGGTGCGCCTGCCACTCCTCGGGCCTGTCCGTGCGTACGTTCCTCAAGACGATCCAGGTGGTCGACTACAGCGCCCAGGCACTGGCTGCCGTCGCGCCCCAGGTCATGACGCTGGCCGAGGCCGAGGACCTGCCCGGCCACGGTGATGCGGTGCGTATCCGGCTGGACCGCTGATGGGCGGCGGACTCCCGATCCGTCCCGAGCTCGCCGGCATCGAACCCTATGGAGCCCCACAGCTCGACGTCCCGGTCCTGCTGAACGTCAACGAGAACCCCTACCCGCCGCCACCGGAGGTGGCGGCGGCGATGGCGGCAGCGGTCCACCTGGCGGCGACCTCGATCAACCGTTATCCCGACCGCGAGGCGTCGGCGCTGCGGGAGGCCCTGGCGGGCTACCTCGGTCATGGGCTGGACGCTTCCCGTGTCTGGGCAGCCAACGGCTCGAACGAGGTGATGCTGCACGTCCTGCAGGCCTTCGGTGGCCCGGGACGCACGGCGCTGTCGTTCGCCCCGACCTACTCGATGTACCCGGAGTACGCACGCGACACCGCGACCCGCTGGGTGGCCGGGCGGCGCAGCGACGACTTCGGGATCGATCTCGAGCACGCTCTCGCCCTGATCGCTGACGAGCAACCCGAGGTCGTCCTGCTGGCATCTCCGAACAACCCCACCGGTACGGCGCTGAGTCTCGACACGATCAAGACGGTCTGTGCTGCTGCGCCCGGCGTGGTCGTGGTCGACGAGGCCTATGCCGAGTTCCGCCGCGCCGGCACACCCTCTGCACTCTCGCTGCTCGACGACTTCCCGGCGCTGGCCGTCAGCCGCACGATGTCGAAGGCGTTTGCGCTGGCCGGGGGCCGGGTCGGCTACCTCGCGGCCTCGGTCGACTTCGTCGACGCGCTCCGGGTCGTCCGGCTGCCCTATCACCTCTCGGCCGTGACCCAGGCCGTCGCGCGGGTCGCCCTCGAGCACCATGCCCAGCTCCTCAGCCGTGTCGACGAGCTGAGGCGCCGTCGTGATGACACCGTGCAATGGCTGCGCGGCCGTGGCCTCACCGTCGCCGAGTCCGACGCCAACTTCGTCCTGTTCGGCACGTTCGACGACC
This sequence comes from uncultured Actinomycetota bacterium, assembly GCA_963750495.1. Taxonomy (GTDB): domain Bacteria; phylum Actinomycetota; class Actinomycetes; order Propionibacteriales; family Nocardioidaceae; genus JANLYC01. The sequence continues at coordinate 274,509 of CAVVQV010000004.1, read as the reverse complement.
GCCATGCGGTGTGGCAAGGACTCCTTGACCGGGGAGTCCTCATCCGCGAGACGGGGCCGGCCGGCTGGCTGCGCGTGTCGATCGGCACGGCGACCGAGATGGCCGCATTCACCGACGGGCTGGCCGAGATACTGGCCGAGATACTGGCCGAGGTGCCGGCCGAGATACTGTCCGAGCACCCCCCGACGCCGGCTCCGCAGAAAGGCACCCCATGAGCGGCACCACCGACCACCCGGCCCGGACGGCCCGGATCGAGCGCGAGACCAAGGAGTCCAAGGTCGTCGTCGAGCTCGATCTCGACGGCACCGGGCATGCCGACATCTCGACGGGCGTGGGGTTCTACGACCACATGCTGGGGTCGCTGGCACGCCACGCGTTGTGGGACCTGACCGTCCACGCCGAGGGGGACGTGCAGGTCGACGCCCACCACACCGTCGAGGACGTCGCGATCGTGCTGGGCGAGTCCCTGCGGACCGCGCTCGGCGACAAGGTCGGCATCCGCCGCTTCGGCGACGCGCTGGTGCCCCTCGACGAGACGCTGGTGCAGTGCGCCGTCGACGTGTCCGGACGACCGTACTGCGTGCACACCGGTGAGCCCGAAGGACAGGCGTACGTCCTCATCGGGGGTGACTACGTCGGCTCCTTGACCCGCCACGTCTTCGAGTCGATCAGCGCGCACGCGTCCATCGCCATCCACATCCGGGTCCTGTCCGGTCGCGATCCACACCACCTGGTCGAGGCTCAGTTCAAGGCGTTGGCGCGCGCCCTACGCGAGGCAGTCGCCGACGACCCGCGGGAGAGCGGAGTCCCCAGCACCAAGGGAAGCCTGTGACCGCAGCGCCGCGCGTGGTCCTGCTCGACTACGGGTCGGGCAACGTGCGCTCGGCTGAGCGTGCGCTGCAGCGTGCCGGCGCCGACGTCGAGGTGACCGCGGAGGGTACGGCGGCGGCCGCGGCTGCAGGGCTGGTCGTGCCGGGCGTGGGGGCCTTCGCCGCCTGTATGGAGGGGCTGGCCGCCGTGCACGGTCCCGAGATCATCGGGCGCCGGTTGGCCGGGGGCCGTCCGGTGCTCGGCATCTGTGTTGGGCACCAGGTGCTGTTCGAGCGCGGCGTCGAGCACGACCTGGACGTCCCGGGCTGTGGTGAGTGGCCAGGTCGCGTGGAGCAGCTGCACGCGACCGTGCTGCCGCACATCGGCTGGAACACGGTCGAGACCGCAGTCGGCAGCGAGATGTTCGCCGGGGTCGAGCAGGAGCGGTTCTACTTCGTCCACTCCTACGCAGCCAGGCGGTGGGAGCTGACCACCGACGGCCGCACCCAGGCGCCGCTGGTGTCCTGGAGCCGGCACGAGGACGACCGATTTGTCGCGGCTGTCGAGAACGGCCCGTTGTGGGCCACCCAGTTCCATCCAGAAAAGTCGGGGGACGCGGGAGCCGTTCTGCTACGTAACTGGGTCCAACAGTTATGACGACACGCACCCTTCCAGCCCACCCAGCCCAGCCGGCCGCCTGCGCCCGCTCAGTCTGGTCCGTCGCCGGCCTCGCCCTGTCCCTGCTGCTCGTGACCGCCGCCTGCGGCTCCGAGGACTCCACCCCAGCGGCCGGAGGCTCCGCCGGCACGGTGAGCGAGTCCACCTCGGCTGCCACCACGCCGTCGACGGACACACAGGCGGTCACCGTGGTCTTCCGGCGTACCGGCGGCATCCGGCCGACCACGGTCAACCTCGTGTACGCCGCGAACCGTGAGGCCCCGGCCGGGGCCAACAGCGCAGACGTCCAGGCCGTTCTCCAGGCGGCGTCGGACCCGGAGCTGCGGGAGGCCGAGCTGGCCCCCGTCCCCAAGAACACCTGCTGCGACCGGCAGGAGTACGTCGTTCTGATCACCTACGCGGACGGCACGACCAAGTCGTTCCGGACCCTGGACGGTCTGCAGCAGCCGAAGGTGTTCGAGGATCTGCTGAGCATGCTCGGATGAGCAAGGAGCGTGCGCGGCTGCGGGCCGCCCGCGAAGCCGAGCGGGAACGGCGCGAGGCCGATCGCGCACAGCGCGACGCGTCGGCTGCTCGCCGTCGTGAGCGACGAGCCCGGTGGCGCGGTCGGCTGGCGTGGGTGCCGGGTACGGGTTCCACGCGGTGGGCCAGGTCCACCGGTCCGCTCGCCACCAAGCGGCGCCGCAGGTGGGGGCTGATCGCGGTCGCGTTCCTCGTGCTGCAGGCGTTGACCTGGGTCGTGACCCCGAGCTGGGGGCTGCGGTTTGCCGTGCTCGTCGTCAGCCTGTTCGCCGTCCCGGTGCTGGCCGTGCTGGCGAGCCCGTCCTGAGATCTGCCCACCGGCCCCCGGCGGGTGACCCACCCCCGGGGCCGGTCACGGACCCCTCCGTAGGCTTCTCCGCATGACCTCCCTCGAGCTCCTGCCTGCCGTCGACGTCTCGGCGGGGCGCGCCGTCCAGCTCGTCCAGGGGGTTGCCGGCAGCGAGCGGGTGTTCGGTGAGCCGGTCGAGGCTGCGCTGCGCTGGCAGCAGGCGGGCGCGCGCTGGGTCCACCTGGTCGACCTCGACGCCGCGTTCGGCCGCGGCCACAACCGCCAGCTGCTGACGGACGTCGTGGGAGCGCTCGACATCGACGTCGAGCTGTCGGGAGGCATCCGCGACGACAAGAGCCTGGCCGCGGCCCTCGGCACCGGGTGCCGACGGGTCAACATCGGCACGGCCGCGCTCGAGGACCCCCAATGGTGTGCCGACGTGATCGCGGAGCATGGCGACCGCGTCGCCATCGGCCTCGACGTCCGCGGCACGACGCTGGCAGCGCGCGGCTGGACCCAGGCGGGCGGCGACCTGTACGAGGTCCTGGCGCGCCTCGAAGCGGCCGGCTGCGCCCGGTACGTCGTCACCGACGTCCGCAGGGACGGCATGCTCCAGGGTCCGAACCTCGACCTCCTGCGCGACGTCTGCGGGCGTACGAACGCCCCGGTGGTCGCGTCCGGAGGCGTCTCGAGGATCGACGACCTCGTGGCCATCTCCGGTCTCGTCGACCTCGGTGTGGAGGGTGCGATCATCGGGACAGCGCTCTACACGGGCGCGTTCACGCTCGAGGCCGCGCTGGAGGCGGTGGCCGGGTGAGCCTGGCGATCCGGGTGATCCCGTGTCTGGACGTCGACGACGGCAGGGTGGTCAAAGGCGTCAACTTCAGCGCGCTGCGCGAGGTCGGCGACCCGGTCGAGCTGGCCCGACGGTACGACGCAGAGGGCGCAGACGAGCTGACGTTCCTCGATGTGACGGCCTCGAAGCAGCGGCGTGACACCGTGCTCGACGTGGTCCGTCGTACGGCCGAGCAAGTGTTCATCCCCCTGACTGTCGGCGGTGGGGTGCGGTCGACCGCCGACGTCGACGTGCTGTTGCGCGCCGGTGCCGACAAGGTCGCGGTCAACACGGCCGCGATCGACCGGCCCGAGGTGATCGCCGAGATTGCGCAGCGCTTCGGGCGTCAGGTGCTCGTCCTGAGCGTCGACGCGCGCCGGGACGCGTCCACGCCCTCCGGCTTCGAGGTGACGACGCATGGCGGGTCGACCGGGACCGGGCTCGACGCGCTGGAGTGGGCACGACGTGGGGCCGACCTGGGTGCGGGCGAGATCCTGCTCAACGCGATGGACGCCGACGGCACCAAGAACGGGTTCGACCTCGAGCTGATCCGCGCCGTACGGGCCGTGGTGTCCGTCCCGGTGATCGCCAGCGGTGGCGCCGGAGCAGTCGAGCACTTCGCCCCTGCGGTCGAGGCAGGGGCCGACGCCGTGTTGGCAGCCAGCGTGTTCCACGACACGCTGATGACCATCGGTGAGGTCAAGACGGCGATGGCGTCAGCCGGCATTCCGGTCCGCTGACGGCGGGACGGTCAGACGTCGAAGCTCGCATCGCCGGCACGGTCCACGTCGCGAGGCTCTCCGGCGAGATCGACCTGCGCCACGCTCTTGCGGCCGAAGACGTAGAGCGCAACCTCGACCGGAAAGCCGCGGACCACCACGGAACCGGCACCCTTCCGGGCTACCGAGGACTCACCGGAGTCCGAACGCTCGATCGTCAGGGCAATGGATGCACGTCGGGCGATCAGCTTGGCAGTCAGTCGCAGCGGGCGCCATACCTGGTCCTGTGCCCACGTCGGCAGGTCACGGGCCTCCCACTCCGGTTGGGCTCGTCGGACATCCTCGTGGTGGATCAGGTGTTCGAGCGAGTTGAGTCGGCTTTCGACTCCCGGCACCCGGAAGGTGGACAGCGCCGGCGGACCGGTGCGGAAGCGTTCGACCAGGTCGTCGAACGTGGTCCGTGCCGCGAGGCTGTCCACGGCCGCGTCACCGAACTTGGGCCCTGTCGCCCGCAGCCGGCTCATCGCATCACTCTCCCGCAGGACGAGGTGGGCCACCAGGTGATGTGCGTCCCACTCCCCGCAGAGCGTGGGTGCGTGTGAACCCACCTGCCCGAACGTCTCGGCCAGCATGGCGCGCTCGATCCTGCTCAGCGCCGGCCCGGAGCCGGCCGCGGCCCGGGTTTGGTAGACCTGGCGCAGATCGCGCGGGTCAGGTGAGGGGGTCATCACCTCAGCCTAGGCAGGCGGACCACCGCGTCCCCAACCGCATGTCAGACAATGGAGACGTGAACACCACCAACGACCGGGCCGGCTCGGGGCAGGCGACGTCGGGATCGACGCAGCTCGACCTCCTGTTCGACGAGCGTGGCCTCATCCCCGTCATCGTGCAGGAGGCGGCGACCCGCGACGTGCTGATGCTGGCGTGGATGGATGCCGAGGCGGTCGAACGCACGCGTACCTCCGGTCAGGCGACCTACTGGAGCCGGAGCCGCCAGGAGTACTGGGTCAAGGGCGAGACCTCGGGCCACCGGCAGCGGGTACGGGAGATGCGGGCCGACTGTGATGGCGACACCTTGCTGCTCACGGTCGATCAGACCGGTCCGGCGTGTCACACGGGTAGGACGACCTGTTTCGACGACGGCCTCATCGGCTGACTCCATCCTGCTCGTCCTCGCAGTGTCGGTGCCGGCTGGTCTGCTGAGATCTTCGACCCGAGGAGGAGCGCCATGCAGTACGGACTCGACATCACCGCGGCAGGTCCGTGGGGCAGGCCCGACCAGATTGCCGCGCTGGCGGTCCGGGCCGAACGCGCCGGCTGGGACGGTGTCTTCTGCGAGGACTACCTCCGGTTCCCCAGCGACGGCGAGCCCGTGGACACGTACGACGTCTGGATCACCCTGGCCCTGGTCGCGGCTGCGACGTCGCGTGTCACCCTCGGTCCGATGGTCGCCGCCCTGCCACGGCGTCGACCATGGAGCGTCGCCTCCCAGGCACTCACGATCGACCACCTCTCCAGGGGAAGACTGGTGCTCGGGGTCGGGATCGGGGACACCGAGCCGACGAACTTCGCGAATTTCGGCGAGACCATCGACCCCAGACGTCGCGCGGCCATGCTCGACGAGTCCCTCGAGGTGATCACCCGGCTGTGGTCCGGTCAACCGGTCACGTTCGCGGGTGAGCACTACCAGCTCACCGATGCCCTGCTCAAGCCGCGACCGGTGCAGGCGCCGCGGATTCCGATCTGGGTGGGCGGCACGTTGTCCCGGCCGCGACCGCGCAGCCGGGCTCTCCGCTGGGACGGCGCGTGCATGTACCGGATCCCGCAGGAGGACGGCTGGCAGGACGTCACCTCCGACGACGTACGCAGGCTGCGTGCCGACGCCGACGATCGGCCCGGCGGAGGTGCTGGCTACCTGATCACGGTCGGCGGTCGCGAGCGAGCATCGGACGCGGCCGGGATTGCGGGACGACCGTTCTTATGTCCAGGCGTTAGCCGACGCCGGCGTCGACTGGTGGCACGAGTACGTGCCGCCCCGGCTGACGTTCGACGAGGCCTGCCGGCGGATCGACTCCGGGCCGCTGCGGGCAGGCCCAGCCTGACCGCTCACAATGGGGCGATGGGCACAGCGTCGCAACCACGGATCCGCTACGGCCCGACCCTCGTCCTCGGTCTGGTCGGCGCACTCGCCGTCACCGTCGGCGTGGCCAAGCCGTGGGTCAGCGCGACTGCTCGGGTGCCAGGCCTCCCCACGATCGAGGCCAGCGTGACCGGGGCCGACCTGGCGCCGCTCGCGGGTGCGCTCGGCGTGGTCGTGCTCGCCGGCTTCGGTGCCGTCATCGCGACCCGTGGCTGGGCTCGCCGCGGAGTCGGTGTCCTCATCATGGTCTCCGCGGCCGTCGTCCTGGTCACCGCGATCCACCCGCCGGGTGCGACCGGCGCGCTCGAGGACGGGTTGTCGGCCAAAGGCTGGAGCTCCGGTGCTTACGCCTCCGCAACGGTGGCCTGGCGCTGGGTGTCACTCGTCGGTGCCGTCATCTCACTCGCTGCGGGAGCAGCGATTTCGCGCTACGCGTCACGATGGGTCACGATGGGCGAGCGGTACGACGCTCCCACCCGCGCGAGGACCCCGAGCACCGGGCCCGACACCGAGGCGACGGAGCTGGGCGAGCTGAGCGAAGCAGAGGTGTGGCGGGAGATCGACCAGGGTCGCGACCCGACCCGCCACGACGGAGCATGACACGACACAATGGGGTGTCGCCGACGGAGACAGACCTCGACGGTGACCGACGAGAGGAGCCAGACCACATGGCCGACAGCCACGGATCATCACCCGCCGCATGGACCGCCGTGGTCCTCGTTCTCGTTGCCTTCCTGGTCGGCGCCGTCGGGCTGGTCATCGCCAACTGGGTCGTCTTCTGGGTCGGTGCCGGTCTGCTTGTTGTCTCTGGTCTGGTCGGCAAGATCATGCAGGCCATGGGACTCGGGTCGCACTAGCGACCCGGCCCGATCCGATGGAGCTCTGATGTCCGTTCTCGATGACATCCTCGCCGGTGTGCGCGAGGACCTCGCGCTGCGCCAGGCCATGGTGGGGCTCGACGATCTCAAGGAACTCGCTGCCCGCCAGGCGCCTGCCCTCGATCCGATGCCGGGCTACCGTGCGCCCGGCGTCTCCGTGATCGCCGAGGTCAAGCGGTCCAGCCCGAGCAAGGGCTCACTGGCCGACATCGCCGACCCGGCCGCGCTGGCTGCTGACTACGCCGCCGGCGGTGCCGCCACGATCAGTGTGCTGACCGAGCAGCGCCGCTTCGGCGGCACGCTCGACGACCTGCGCGCGGTGCGGGCAGCGGTCGAGGTGCCCGTGCTGCGCAAGGACTTCATCGTGACCTCCTACCAGCTCTGGGAGGCGCGTGCGGCCGGCGCCGACCTGGCACTGCTCATCGTCGCCGCGCTGGACGACAACGAGCTGTCCGGGCTCGTCGACCGCGCCCGCTCGATCGGGCTGACGCCGCTCGTCGAGGTCCACGACGCGGACGAGATCAGCCGCGCGGTCGTCGCCGGCGCCGACCTGATCGGCGTGAACGCCCGAAACCTCCGCACACTCGAAGTTCACCGCGACACCTTCGAGCGACTGGCCCCGTTGATTCCCGACGACATCGTGCGCGTCGCCGAGTCTGGCGTCCGTGGTCCGCACGACGTCCTCGAGCATGCGCGAAACGGCGCCGACGTCGTCCTGGTCGGCGAGTCACTCGTGACCGGCAGGGACCCACGCACGGCCGTCTCCGACCTCGTGGCTGCCGGCGCCCACCCGGCACTCAAGCAAAGGCATCCCTGACCATGGCGACTCACCCAGACGGTCCTGGACCGGACCCGCTGCCGGACGCGACCGGGCACTTCGGCCGCTTCGGTGGTCGGTTCATGCCGGAGGCGCTGATGGCGCCCCTCGACGAGCTCGAGCAGTGCTGGCGCGCCGCGATGGCGGACGAGGCCTTCACCGGCGAGCTCGACCGGTTGTCGCGCGAGTACGGCGGGCTGCCCTCGCGCCTGTACGTCGCCGACCGCTTCTCCGAGCTGGTCGGCGCCCGGGTCCTGCTCAAGCGTGAGGACCTCAACCACACCGGCGCGCACAAGATCCGCAACGTGCTCGGTCAGGCGCTGCTCACCCAGCGGATGGGCAAGAAGCGTGTGATCGCTGAGACCGGAGCGGGGCAGCACGGCGTCGCCACCGCCACGGCCTGTGCGTATTTCGGTCTCGAGTGCATCGTCTACATGGGGGAGGTCGACACCGAGCGGCAGGCGCTGAACGTCGCACGGATGAAGATGCTGGGCGCGGAGGTGGTGCCGGTCACGACGGGTAGCCGCACCCTCAAGGATGCGATCAACGAAGCGCTGCGTGACTGGGTGGCGAACGTCGACTCCACGCACTATCTGCTCGGCACGGCTGCCGGCGCCCATCCCTTCCCGGCGATGGTCCGCGACTTCACCCGCGGTATCGGTGACGAGACGCGGGCGCAGACGCTCGAGCTCCTCGGGCGGCTCCCGGATGCCGCGCTTGCCTGCGTCGGTGGTGGCTCGAACGCGATCGGGATGTTCGCCGGCTTCATCGACGACGAGTCCGTACGGCTGTACGGCTTCGAGGCCGGCGGCGACGGCTTCGAGACCGGCCGTCACGCTGCCACCATCAGCGCCGGCGAGGTGGGAGTGCTGCACGGCACGCGCTCCTTCCTGCTCCAGGACGAGGACGGACAGACCATCGAGTCGCACTCGATCTCGGCCGGTCTCGACTACCCGGGCGTCGGACCCGAACACGCCTGGCTGGCTGACACCGGCCGGGCGACCTACCGTCCCATCACCGATGCCGAAGCCATGGAGGCGATGGCAGCCCTGGCGCGTTGCGAGGGCATCATCCCGGCGATCGAGAGCGCCCATGCGCTGGCCGGCGCCTACCAGGTCGCACGCGAGCTCGGCCCCGAGTCGGTGCTCGCCATCTGCCTGTCCGGGCGTGGCGACAAGGACATGGAGACCGCGGCCGCATGGTTCGACCTGGTGCGGACGGACGGGCCGGGGGAGCAGTCCGCGTGACCCGAGAGAAGGGCGTGGCAGCAGCGTTTGCCACCGCCGGCAACGCCGGCCGCGCTGCCCTGGTCGGCTACCTGCCGGCGGGCTTTCCGGACGTCGATGCCTCCATCGCACTGATCCGCGGGATGATCCGGGGCGGCTGTGACGTCATCGAGGTCGGGCTGCCGTACTCCGACCCCGTCATGGACGGACCGACGATCCAGGCGGCCGCCGACACGGCACTGGCCGCCGGCACCCGCGTCTCCGACGTCTTCCGCGTCGTCGAGGCCGCAGCCGCACACGTGCCGACGCTGGTCATGACCTACTGGAACCCGGTCGAGCGCTACGGGGTCGAGCGGTTCGCCGCTGATCTCGCGCAAGCGGGCGGCGCCGGGCTGATCACACCCGACCTGGTCCCCGACGAGGCCGCCGAGTGGATCGCCGCAGCCGACGTCCACGACCTCGACAAGGTCTTCCTCGTTGCGCCTTCCTCGAGCGAGTCACGGCTGAGGTCGACCGCCGATGCCTGCCGTGGCTTCGTCTACGCCACCGCCGTGATGGGGGTGACCGGCGCCCGTGAGCAGTCGAGCAGCCTCGCCCCCGAGCTCGTGCAGCGCACCCGGCAGGTGACGGACAAGCCCATCGCCGTCGGTCTCGGCGTGTCCAACGGGCTGCAGGCCGCGGAGGTCGCGGCCTTCGCCAACGGGGTGATCGTGGGCAGCGCGTTCGTGCGAGCTGTCGACCATGCCGCGGCCCGGCACGAGATCGACGGCGTCCAGGCGGTCACCGACCTGGCCGCCGACCTCGCCCGCGGTGTGCGCAGGGAACTTTGACCTCCGGCGGGGAGTTGGACCTTCACGTGACGTTCGAGGACTACGCATGACCAGACGGTCCGTTCGTCTGGCGTTGCCGGTCATGGTGTCCGTGCTCGTGCTCAGCGCCTGCGGTGGCGATCCCCAGGTGAGCTCCGGCGGGTCCGACAACCCCGGCGGCGTACTCACGTCGGGCGACGGGGCGTCGACCTACCGTGGCGCTGAGCCGGCCAAGCCCTATCGGATGCCTGACGTCACGCTGACCTCGACGAACGACCAGGACTTCAACCTGATCACCGACACCGCCTACCCGGTGACGCTGGTGTTCTTCGGCTACACCCACTGCCCCGACGTCTGCCCCCTGGTGATGAACGACTTGGCCCAGGCCGTGCTCCAGCTCCCGGACAGCGTCCGCAGCGAGACACAGGTCGTGTACATCACCACCGACCCGCAACGCGACACGCCCGACGTCCTCCGGCAGTACCTCGACCACTACAACCCCGACTTCGTCGGGCTCACCGGGCCGATGGCCACGGTCCTCAAGGCCGCCGAGCCCCTGGGTGTCGCGATCCAGGGTCGTGAGCGGCTGCCCAGCGGGGGGTACGACGTGGGTCACGGCGCGCAGGTGATCGGCTTCCATGGCGACGACGCGCCTGTCATCTGGACCGTCGGCACACCGGTCTCCGACATGGTCCACGACATCGTGACGCTGGACGGCTCGTGACCGCTGCCGGAGCACCCCGGCCCCGTCCGAGGCGGACCCCGCAGCAGGGTAGGTTGCAGGCGCGATGAACACGATCCCTCTGGCTTCCATCCCCAGTCCGAGCAGCGGCGTCTGGCACATCGGGGACTTCCCCATTCGCGGTTACGCGCTGTGCATCATCCTCGGGGTCATCGTCGCGGTCGTCGTCGGCGAGCGGCGGTGGATCGCCCGTGGTGGCTTCCCGGGTGCCGTCGGCGACGTCGCGGTCTGGGCTGTGCCGTTCGGTCTGGTGGGTGGCCGCATCTACCACGTGCTCACCGACCCCGAGCTCTATTTCGGCGAGGGGAAGAACCCGGTCAACGCGCTGTACATCTGGCGCGGGGGGCTCGGTATCTGGGGAGCCATCGCGCTGGGAGCCCTCGGCGCTTACCTGGGGTGTCGACGTCACCAGCTCAAGTTCGGTGCCTACGCCGACGCGCTGGCTCCTGCGATCGTGCTGGCCCAGGCAGTCGGACGTTGGGGCAACTGGTTCAACCAGGAGCTCTACGGCAAGCCGACCACCCTGCCGTGGGGTCTGGAGATCGACCCGGCGCACCGGGGCGACCTGCAGCAGTACTCGACGTTCCAGCCCACGTTCCTGTATGAGTCGATCTGGGACATCGGGGTGGCCGGTCTGGTCATCTGGGTCGACCGCAAGCTCAAGCTCGGCCACGGCCGCGCCTTTGCGGTCTACGTCATGGCCTACACAGCCGGGCGGGCCTGGATCGAGTACCTCCGGGTCGACACCGCCAACCACTTCTTCGGCGTGCGGTTGAACATCTGGACCTCGATCGTGCTGTTCGTGCTCGCGGCCGCGTACTTCGTGATCATGGGCCGCCTCCACCCCGACCGCGAGACCGACATCCAGCCGGTTCCGGAGGGGTGGACCGATGACGAGCCAGCCGCCGAACTGGACGATGCCGGCTCGGCCCAGGTCGTCGGCGTCAGCAGCGACAGCGACGTGACCGATGACGACGCCACGTCTTCCGGTGACGGCGATCCGCCCGGTAGCGGAGCCGGCTCGGGCGACGGGGTTAGGTCCACCTGAGTCAGCGCGGGGGTTGCCGAGCCAGGACAATGGGCTCATGGCCGAACCCAATGCGCAGCCGCCCTCATCCGTCGAAGGACCACCCCCGGATCCGGCCGAGACCGAGATCGATCACGAGCACCCGGACGTCTCGGGCGGATGGCTGCGTCCCGCGGTGTTCGGCGCCATGGACGGCCTCGTCTCCAACTTCGCGCTGATCGCAGGCGTCGTCGGCGGCACCAAGGGCGACCACTCGTCCCAGGTGGTGCTGGCCGGGCTGGCGGGCCTGGCGGCCGGTGCGTTCTCGATGGCCGCGGGCGAGTACACCTCGGTGGCCAGCCAGGCGGAGTACACCGAGCGCGAGATCGAGGTCGAGCGCCTCGAGATCCTGGCGAACTCCGGCGCCGAGCAGGCCGAGCTGGCGCAGATGTACGTCGACCGTGGCATCGACCGCGACCTGGCCGAGAAGGTGGCCGAGCAGGTGCACCTGGACCCCGAGCTCGCGGTCGAGGTACATGCCCGCGAGGAGCTCGGCGTCGACCCCGACAACCTGCCCTCCCCGGTCGTCGCCGCCGTGTCGTCGTTCGTGTCCTTCGCCGTCGGTGCGGCGCTGCCCGTGCTTCCGTACCTGCTCGGGGCCAACGCGATCTGGCCGGCCCTGGTCATCAGCCTGGTGGCACTGTTCGCGTGCGGGGCGATCGTGTCTCGGATCACCACGAGGACGTGGTGGTACGGCGGCATCCGGCAGACGGTCCTCGGTGGTGTCGCCGCGGCACTGACCTACTTCATCGGAGATCTCGTGGGTGCCACCTTGGGCTGACCGCACCTGCTGCAGCTCGGAGCCGGCTCAGCCCAGCATGGTCCAGGCGAGCCAACCGAGGTACGCGGCGAAGCCCGCGCTGACCAGGATGACGGCCCAGAGGATCCGCACGTAGATCCGCTCCCCGCGGCTCGGCACCTCCTGGTCGGACGGCGTGGACTCGTCCGCAGCCTCAGCTGGGCCCATCTGAACTCCTTGCAGCGGGGGAACCTCTCGAGACGACTGTAGGCCCGAGCCGGTAGCGCGGGGGATACCGACGCGATGTGCCGGAAGTGCCCGTCTCAGAGCGTGGCCGGGTCGCAGACCGCAGTTGTTACTTTCGTGTAGTCTCGCCGCAACATTTGCAGGGCCAGCGTCGTCCCGGCACACATCCACGCACCACCAGCACCGCGTCCTTCGATCCTCACGTTGGCGTGGACGATGACGGGAGATGTGTCGATGCGATCTGTCCCGCCGCCTCAGGGCCTCTACGACGGGCAGCACGAGCACGATGCCTGCGGAGTGGCCCTGGTCGCCACCCTCACCGGCGTGGCCACCCATGACATCGTCGCGCAGGCGCTGACCGCGCTGCGCAACCTCGAGCACCGAGGAGCCTCCGGCGCCGAACCCGACTCCGGCGATGGCGCAGGCATCCTCATGCAGGTTCCTGACCGCTTCCTGCGAGCCGTCTGCCCGTTCGAGCTGCCGCCCGCCGCCAGCTACGCCGTAGGCACCGCGTTCATTCCCGGCGACGCGGAGGCCGTGGCCAAGACCAAGCGGCACATCGGTGACCTCGCTGCCGAAGAAGGCCTCAGGATCGTCGGCTGGCGTCCCGTGCCGACCGTGCCCGACCTGCTCGGCAGCACGGCGCGAGGCTGCATGCCGACCTTCGAGCAGGTGTTCGTCACCGGCCAGTCCGGTCGGGTTGTCGGGATGGCTCTCGAACGGATGGCCTTCTGTCTCCGTAAGCGCGCCGAGCACGAGACCAGTGCCTACTTCCCCTCGTTGTCGTCGCGAACCCTGGCCTACAAGGGGATGCTGACGACCGACCAGCTCGACCGTTTCTACCCCGAGCTGACCGACGAGCGGGTCGAGTCGGCGCTCGCGATCGTCCACTCCCGGTTCTCCACCAACACGTTCCCGTCCTGGCCGTTGGCGCACCCCTACCGCTTCATCGCCCACAACGGCGAGATCAATACCGTCAAGGGCAACCGCAACTGGATGACCGCACGAGAGTCCCTGTTGAAGTCCGACCTCTTCAGCCAGCCGGGTGCTGCCGGCGGAGCCGGTTCCGACGGCAGCCTCGAACGGCTGTTCCCGATCATCACCGCCGACGCGTCCGACTCGGCCTCGTTCGACGAGGCTCTCGAGCTGCTCCACCTCGGCGGCCGGTCGTTGCCGCACGCGGTGCTCATGATGATCCCCGAGGCGTGGGAGAACCACACCGAGATGGACCCGAAGCGCAGGGCGTTCTACGAGTTCCACTCGGCCGTGATGGAACCATGGGACGGGCCGGCCTGCGTGATCTTCACCGACGGCACCCAGATCGGCGCCGTCCTCGACCGCAACGGTCTCCGGCCGTCCCGCTACTGGGTCACCGACGAGGGCCTCGTCGTGCTCGCCTCGGAGGTCGGCGTGCTCGACCTGCCGGCCACCTCGATCGTGCGCAAGGGTCGTCTGCAACCCGGTCGGATGTTCCTGGTCGACCTCGATGAGCACCGCATCATCGAGGACGACGAGATCAAGGAGCAGCTGGCCGGCGAGGCGCCGTACGACGAGTGGCTGCACGCGGGGCTCATGCGGCTCGAAGATCTGCCCACCCGTGAGCACATCGTGCACACCCACCGGTCCGTGACGCGTCGCCAGCAGATCTTCGGCTACACCGAGGAAGAGCTGCGCGTGCTTCTGACGCCGATGGCGCGCAGCGCCGCCGAGCCCATCGGTTCGATGGGGACCGACAGCCCCATCGCGGTGCTGTCGGATCGACCGCGGCTCCTGTTCGACTACTTCAGCCAGCTGTTCGCGCAGGTGACGAACCCGCCGCTCGATGCCATCCGTGAAGAGCTCGTCACCTCGCTCGCGGGCACCATCGGCCCGGAGGGCAACCTGCTCGACCCCGGACCTGCCTCGTGCCGGCAGGTCGTGCTCGGCTTCCCGGTCATCGACAACGACGAGCTGGCCAAGATCATCCACGTCAACCGTGACGGTGACCTGCCCGGCTACGCGACGCACGTCGTGCAGGGCCTGTATGACGTCGAGGGCGGCGGCGCGGCACTGGCCGGGCGGCTCGCCGAGATCTGCGGCGAGGTGTCGGCGGCCATTGCCGATGGTGCCCGCATCATCGTGCTGTCCGACCGACACTCGACGGCTGACCAGGCACCGATTCCCTCGCTCCTCCTCACCGGCGCCGTGCACCACCATCTCGTCCGGGAGAAGTCCCGCACCCAGGTAGGTCTGATCATCGAGGCTGGCGACGTCCGCGAGGTGCACCATGTCGCGTTGCTGATCGGGTTCGGTGCCGCCGCCGTCAACCCTTACCTGGCGATGGAGAGCGTCGAGGACCTGGCCCGCCAGCGGGTCCACCTGCGCGACATAGAACCGGAGCAAGCCGTCCGCGACCTCGTCAAGGCGCTGGGCAAGGGCGTGCTGAAGGTGATGAGCAAGATGGGGGTGTCGACGGTGGCGTCGTACACCGGGGCGCAGATCTTCGAGGCCGTCGGCCTCGCTGCTTCGGTCGTCGACCCGTACTTCACGGGTACGACGTCCAAGCTCGGTGGCGTCGACCTCGAGGTGCTTGCCCGCGAGGTCGAGACCAGGCACCGTCGGGCGTACCCCCTCGACGGCATCCCGCCTGCTCACCGCAAGCTCGACATCGGTGGCGAGTACCAGTGGCGGCGGGAAGGGGAGCCGCACCTGTTCGACCCCGACACGGTCTTCCGGCTGCAGCACTCGACCCGGTCGGGTCGCTACGACATCTTCAAGCAGTACACGAAGCTGGTCGACGACCAGTCCACCCGGCTGATGACCCTGCGCGGGCTGTTCGGCTTCACCGGTGAGCGCAGCCCGGTGCCGATCGACGAGGTCGAGCCGGTCGCCGAGATCGTGAAGCGGTTCTCCACCGGGGCCATGTCGTACGGCTCGATCAGCAAGGAGGCCCACGAGACGCTCGCGATCGCGATGAACCAGCTCGGTGGCAAGTCCAACACCGGTGAGGGCGGCGAGGACGCCGACCGGCTGCACGACCCTGAGCGGCGCAGCGCGATCAAGCAGGTCGCCTCGGGCCGGTTCGGGGTCACGAGCGAGTACCTCACCAACGCCGACGACATCCAGATCAAGATGGCCCAGGGTGCCAAGCCCGGCGAGGGTGGGCAGCTGCCCGGTCACAAGGTCTATCCCTGGATCGCCGAAACCCGGCACTCGACGCCGGGGGTGGGCCTGATCTCGCCGCCGCCGCACCACGACATCTACTCCATCGAGGATCTCGCGCAGCTCATCCACGACCTCAAGAACGCGAACCCCGCGGCGCGGATCCACGTCAAGCTCGTCTCGGAAGTCGGTGTCGGCACCGTGGCCGCGGGTGTCTCGAAAGCACACGCCGACGTGGTGCTCATCTCCGGACACGACGGCGGCACCGGAGCGTCGCCGTTGACCTCGCTGAAACATGCCGGCGGTCCGTGGGAGCTCGGTCTGGCCGAGACCCAGCAGACCCTGCTGCTCAACGGACTTCGTGACCGCATCGTCGTGCAGTGCGACGGCCAGCTCAAGACCGGGCGCGACGTCCTCGTGGCGGCGCTGCTCGGCGCAGAGGAGTTCGGATTCGCCACCGCTCCGCTGGTCGTCTCGGGCTGCGTGATGATGCGCGTGTGCCACCTCGACACCTGTCCTGTCGGCATCGCCACCCAGAACCCCGTGCTGCGCGAGCGGTACGCCGGCAAAGCCGAACACGTCGTCAACTTCTTCACGTTCATCGCCGAGGAGGTGCGCGAGCTGCTGGCCGAGCTGGGTTTCCGCACGCTGGCGGAGGCGGTCGGGCATGCTGAGCTGCTCGACACCCGGCAGGCGGTTGAGCACTGGAAGGCGTCCGGGCTCGATCTGGCTCCGGTGCTGCACGTCCCGGCGCTTCCGGACGGTACGCCGCGGCATCAGGTGGTCGCCCAGGACCACGGGCTGGCCAAGGCGCTCGACAACGAGCTGATCGCCCTCTGTCAGCCGGCCATCGAGGACGGCGAGCCGGTCCGTGCCCGGATCGAGGTCCGCAACGTCAACCGGACCGTCGGCACGATGCTGGGGCACGAGGTCACCAAGGCCCACCCGGCGGGACTTCCCGATGGTCTGATCGACCTGACCTTCACGGGCTCGGCCGGCCAGTCGTTCGGTGCGTTCCTGCCGGCCGGCATCACGCTGCGGCTCGAGGGAGACGCCAACGACTACGTCGCCAAAGGCCTGTCGGGCGGCCGCATCGTCGTACGCCCTGACCTCGACAGCTCCTTCGTCGCGGAGGAGCAGATCATTGCCGGCAACGTGATCGCGTACGGCGCGACCGGCGGCGAGGTGTTCATCCGCGGCCAGGTGGGCGAGCGGTTCGCGGTGCGTAACTCCGGTGCCGCACTCGTCGTCGAGGGCGTCGGTGACCACGGGTGCGAGTACATGACCGGTGGAGAGGTCGTCGTGCTCGGTCCGACCGGACGCAACTTCGGCGCCGGCATGAGCGGGGGAGTGGCCTACGTGCTCGACCTCGACGAGTGCCGGGTCAACCGCGAGCTCGTCGACCTGGCGCCGCTGGACGCCGAGACGGCCGACCGGGTACGCCGACTCGTCCAACGGCACGCCGAGGAGACCGGTTCCCCGGTCGCTGCCGCCCTGTCGCTCGAGTGGGCGTCGGCGCGTCGCCGGTTCACCGAGGTCATGCCGCGCGACTACCGTCGGGTGCTCGAGGCGAAGGCTGCCGCCGAGAACCAGGGCCTCTCCGAGACCGAGACCACCGCCGCGATGATGGGAGCGATCCATGGCTGATCCCCGCGGGTTCCTGACCACGCCGCGCGAGATCGCGCCCCGCCGCCCCATCGACGAACGCATCCACGACTGGAAAGAGGTCTATCCCGACGACGTCGGGCGCACGCTGCTGCCGATCATCACCGACCAGGCGGGCCGCTGCATGGACTGCGGCATCCCGTTCTGCCACCAGGGGTGTCCGCTCGGCAACCTCATCCCCGAGTGGAACGACCTCGTCTACCGCGACGACTGGGAAGGCGCGAACGAACGGCTCCATGCCACGAACAACTTCCCGGAGTTCACCGGTCGGCTCTGCCCGGCGCCCTGCGAGACGTCGTGTGTGCTCGGCATCAACCAGGAACCGGTGACGATCAAGAACGTCGAGGTGGCGATCGTCGACAAGGCGTGGGACGCCGGGTACATCCGGCCCCAGCAGGTCGACTGGCTCACGGGCAAGACCGTGGCCGTCATCGGGTCCGGACCCGCTGGGCTCGCGGTCGCGCAACAGCTCACCAGGGCCGGGCACACCGTCGCGGTCTACGAGCGCGCCGAGGAGATCGGTGGTCTCCTCCGCTTCGGGATCCCTGAGTTCAAGATGGAGAAGCGCCAGCTCGACCGACGTCTGGACCAGATGCGGAAGGAGGGCACCGTGTTCCGCGCGAACGTCGCGGTCGGGGTCGACATCTCCGGTCAGGAGCTGCGCGAACGCTTCGACGCCGTCGTCCTGGCCACCGGGGCTACGGTCGCGCGCGACCTGCCGATCCCCGGCCGCGAAAGTCGCGGTGTCCACCAGGCGATGGAGTACCTGCCGCAGTCCAACCGGGTCGTCAGCGGTCAAGCCGTCGAAGACCAGATCACGGCCGCAGGCAAGCACGTGATCGTGATCGGCGGAGGCGACACCGGAGCGGACTGTGTCGGAACAGCGCACCGTCAGGGCGCGGCGTCGGTGACCCAGCTGGAGATCTTGCCGCGTCCCGGTGACCTGCGCGCGCCCGAGCAGCCCTGGCCGACGTACCCGATGACCTACCGGGTCTCGTCGGCGCACGAGGAGGGCGGCGAGCGTGTGTACGCCGTCTCGACCACGGCGTTCAACACCGACGAGTCGGGAGCGGTGACCTCGCTCACGCTGACCGAGGTGGAGTCACGCGACGGCCGGTTCGAGCCGGTCCCGGGTTCGGAGCGGGAGCTTCCTGCCGGGCTGGTCCTGCTCGCGATGGGGTTCACCGGTCCCGAGCCGGACACGGTCGTGGCGCAGCTCGGACTCGACGTCGACGGGCGAGGCAACATCGTGCGCGACCAGACCTACATGACCCCGCAGCCGGGCGTCTTCGTCGCCGGTGACGCGGGGCGTGGACAGTCGCTGATCGTCTGGGCCATCGCCGAGGGCAGGTCGGCGGCCGCGGCCGTCGACGCCTACCTGACCGGTTCGACGACGTTGCCGTCCCCGATTCCACCGACCGCGCGGCCATTGGTCGTCTGACTCGACAGGCTCGTCGACGGCGTCCGTGGACGCGGCGCGGCTCGGTGGCCGGATCCTTGTAGGCTCAACTCCGTGCGGAGAGCAAAGATCGTGTGCACCCTCGGGCCGGCCACGTCCACCCCAGAGAAGATCCGCGCGCTGGTCGACGCCGGCATGAACGTGGCTCGGCTCAACCTCAGTCATGGCAGCTACGCCGACCACGAGTCGATCTACAAGATGGTGCGGGCGGCGTCGGACGAGAGCGGCAAGGCGGTCGGCATCCTGGTCGACCTCCAGGGCCCGAAGATCAGGCTCGGCCGGTTCCAGGACGGCCCGGTCCACGTGGCCTCCGGCGCCGAGTTCACCATCACGACCCGCGACGTCGCCGGTGACGCCACGATCTGCTCGACGACGTATGCGAACCTGCCTGGCGACGTGCACGCGGGCGACGAGATCCTCATCGACGACGGCAACGTGCGTCTCTGCGCCACGGCGGTGACGGGCACCGACGTGACGACGCGGGTCGAGGTGGGGGGCACGCTCAGCAACAGCAAGGGGATCAACCTGCCCGGAGTCGCGGTGAGTGTGCCGGCCATGAGCGAGAAGGACGTCGAAGACCTCCGTTGGGCGTTGCACCTGCGCGCCGACATGGTCGCCCTGTCGTTCGTCCGGTCAGCCGAAGACGTCAAAGACGTCCGTCGCGTGATGGACGAGGAGCAGCAGTGGATCCCGGTCATCGCGAAGATCGAGAAGCCCCAGGCCATCGACCACATCGACGAGATCATCGCGGCCTTCGACGGGGTCATGGTCGCCCGGGGCGACCTCGGCGTCGAGATGCCGCTCGAGGACGTTCCCTTCCTGCAGAAGCGCGTGGTCGAGGCAGCTCGACGCAATGCCAAGCCCGTCGTCGTGGCGACGCAGATGCTCGAGTCGATGATCTCCTCACCACGTCCGACCCGGGCCGAGGCGTCCGACGTCGCCAACGCCGTGCTGGACGGCGCAGACTCGGTGATGTTGTCGGGAGAGACCAGCGTCGGCGACTACCCCATCGAGACCGTGCTCACGATGGCCCGCATCATCGAGTCCACCGAGGACCACGGACTCGCCCGGATGGCCGCGATCCAGTGGGAACCGCATACGCGTGGCGGCATCATCGCCAAGGCGGCTGCGGAGGTCGCCGAGCGGGTCGGCGCGAAGTTCCTCGTGGCCTTCAGCCAGTCAGGTGACACGGCCCGCCGCTTGTCGCGCTACCGCTCCGAAGTGCCCGTGCTCGCGTTCACGCCCGAACCCGTGGTGCGTTCGCAGCTCGCCCTGACCTGGGGCATCGAGACGTTCCTGGGGGCGCAGGTCGACCACACCGACGAGATGGTCATGCAGGTCGATCGTGCACTGCTCGACATCGGCCGGTGTGAGCAGGGGGAGCTCGTCGTCATCGTCGCGGGGAGCCCTCCCGGGATCCCCGGTTCGACCAACGCGCTGCGCATCCACCGCATGGGCGATGCCATCAACGGCGTGGCGCCTGCGTACCGCACCCGGTAGCACGGCAAGATCGCGCTCGATGACTGCTCGTCCAGGTTGGCTTCGGCGCGCGCCGTACAGGTGGATCGCTGGCGTGGCCGTGGCCACAGTCGTGCTCACCGCCTGCGGCCAGACGACGCCGACGAGGTCAGGACCCACTGCTACCCAACGCCCCGAGTCGTCCGTGACCGGCCTGACGGTTCACGCGGCCGATCCCATCTCCAGGCGGATCGCGGAGCTGAGCCTGCGGGACCGGGTTCGCCAACTGGTCATCCTGGGCTTCGGAGGCACGAGGGCGCCCATCCGCATGATCCACACGATGCACCCTGGCGGTCTCATCTACTTCTCGTCGAACCTGACGAGCAAGCGGCAGATCCGGTCCATGTCGCGTCATGCCCAGCAGGCCGCGCGACGGTCGGGGCAACCGTTGCTGGTCATGACCGACCAGGAGGGTGGTCCGGTGACGCGGCTGCCCGGGACCACGAACGTGCCCGGCGGCGCTGAGTTCCACGGCCAGGCACGTTGGGCGCGCCGCACGGCGGTCCGCACGGCTCACGACCTCACTGACGTGGGTATCAACCTCGATCTGGCCCCGGTCGCGGACGTGAACACCGTCGGGCACCGGGGCGTCATCGGGTCACGATCGTTCTCGTCGCATCCCCAGGTTGCCGCTCGGCTTGTCAGGGCCCAGGTGTGCGGCTACCACCGGGGCGGCGTCGCGAGCACCCTCAAGCACTTCCCCGGGCACGGGTCGACGACCACCGACAGCCACCGTCGGCCGGCGCGGATCCGGGAGAGCATGCGTCGCTGGCGCGTCACGGACCTTCCCCCGTTCGAGCGTGGGATCAGAAGCGGGGTCGACGTGGTGATGCTGGGCCACCTCGCGTTCCCGGCGATGGACCCCTCGGGCCGCCCGGCCACGATCTCGCCCCGACTGGACCGGCGACTGCTGCGCCAACAGGTCGGCTTCGACGGCGTCGTGATGACCGACGCCCTCAACATGGGCGGCATCACGGCCTACGGGAGCACCGGCACCGTCGCCGTTCGGGCGATCCGGTCGGGGGTCGACCTGCTGCTCATGCCGCCTCACGCGGTGGCGGCCATCCACGCGGTCGTCTCGGCTGTGCGGCACGGTCACATCAGCGAGGGGCGGATCAACGTGTCGGTCCGTCGCATCCTGGAGCTGAAGCAGCGGCTGGGACTGTTCCGGTCGGAGAAGCACCTGCGTCAGTGCCGGTGATATCTCCCGTCACCCGTGACTACGTGGTGACATTCCGTTCATAATCCCTGTCCGTTATCACCGTTATCAACTTGTGATCCCGGGATGGCTGAGGTAGGGAGGAGTTATGACAATCTCACCGGAAGACCCCCTGAAATATCACGGTGGCCACGCCGACGACTTGTTCCGCGAGGAGCGCGAACGCCTGCACACCATGATCGAGGACGAGACGCTGTTCGCCCCGGACGGCTATGACGACCGGCAGGCCGATGCGGTCCGGCCGGCCCACGCGGACCAGGACGATGCTGTGGATCAGCCGTCGGACCAGCCAGCCGACGCGTCGTCCGATCGGGCCTGAGGCCGCGCTGGTCCTGCCGAGGAAGTGCCCTGGGTGGGAGTCGAACCCACACTGTACGGGTTTTGAATCCGTCTTCTCTGCCGGTTGGAATACCAGGGCGCGGTCATACCGTATCCGGCCCGTCGGCTGCCGACCAAGTCGCAACGGTAACCTCGGCAGGTGACTGATGACCCCGCTGGGAGCAGCCCGCGCGAGGGTCCGCCGCGCGTGGTGATCGCTGAGGACGAGGCGCTCATCCGGCTCGACCTCGCCGAGATGCTGGCTGAGGAAGGCTATGAGGTCGTGGGCCAGGCAGGTGACGGCCAGCAGGCGATCGAGCTCGTCGACCAGCATCGTCCTGACCTCGTCGTGCTGGACGTGAAGATGCCGAAGCTGGACGGCATCTCGGCAGCGGCCCATATCGCCGAGCGACGGATCGCGCCGGTCGTGATCCTGACGGCGTTCAGCCAGCGCGACCTCGTCGAGCGAGCACGGGACGCCGGAGCGATGGCCTATCTGGTGAAGCCGTTCGGGAAGAACGACCTGGTGCCCGCGATCGAGATGGCGAGGTCGCGCTTCGCGGAGCTCCGGCAGCTCGAGCAGGAGGTAGCAGATCTCGCCGACCGGCTCGAGACACGCAAGCTGGTCGATCGAGCCAAGGGCATCCTGCAGCAGGAGCTGGCGATCAGTGAACCGGACGCGTTTCGGTGGATACAGAAAACTGCCATGGATTTGCGGCTTTCCATGCGTGATGTTGCCGAAGGGGTCGTGACCCATGGGCTGGATGTCACGAAATGACAACGACGGGTGCGGCACGTGGGTCGATTCGCTGATTCCCAGGCGTGAACGCGCTAGGTTCGCATGATCCAACCCCACAGCTGGCCCACCCGTCGGCAGGTCAATCTCCACAATCGGAGGGTCCATGATCCGTCCCACCCGCGTCGCGCAGTTCGTAGCAGTTTCTGCTGCGGCTGCGCTCGTCCTTGCCTCGTGTGGCAGTGACAACAACGACAACAACAACTCGGGCGCTACCACGCCCACCGACTCATCGGCACCGCCGGCAACTGCCAGCCCGCTGGTCCTCGGCGCGCTGCTGCCACAGAGCGGCGACCTCGCCTTCCTCGGCCCCCCGCAGTTCGCGGGTGTGCAACTTGCGGTCGATGACATCAATGCTGCAGGCGGAGTCCTGGGCAACCCGGTCAAGCTCGTCAAGGCAGACGAGGGCGACGGAACTCCGGACGTCGCGAGCGGATCGGCAGACAAGCTGCTCAACGCCGGCGTCAGCGCCGTGATCGGCGCGGCCGCATCGACCATCACGTTGGCCGTCATCGACAAGTTCGTCGGCGCGGGCGTTGTGGAGATGTCGGGTTCGAACACCAGTCCTGCCCTGGACACCTATGACGACAAGGGACTCTACTTCCGCACGGCGCCGTCGGACGCCTTGCAGGGTTCGGTGCTCGGCAACCTGGTCGTGCAGGACGGCTTCAAGAACGTCGCCATTATGGCGCGACAGGACTCCTACGGTGAGGGCCTCGCCAAGCAGCTAGCTACGACGCTCGAGGAACAGGGCGCGACGGTGGCAGCCAACGAGCTCTACGCGGCCGACGCCACCAACTTCACCGCCGAGGTCAACAAGATCGCCGCGGCCAAGCCGGACGCGCTTGCCCTGATCTCGTTCGCCGAGGCCAAGAAGATCATCCCCGTTCTCATCTCCAAGGGGATCGGCCCGCAAGACATCCAGCTGTACATGGTGGATGGCGACACGGCTGACTACTCGAAGGACTTCGCGCCCGGCACCCTCGCCGGCACGAAGGCGACCTTCCCGTCGGCGCCGGAGCCGGACCCGAGCTTCACGAAGTCGCTGCTCAAGATCAACCCGAAGTTGAAGGACTTCACCTACGCCCCGCAGGTCTACGACGCTGCGGTAATGATGGCCCTCGCGGCGACCGCAGCGAAGGATACTTCAGGCGAAGGAATCGCGTCGCAGATGATCGAGGTCTCCAAGGACGGCACGAAGTGCACGACGTACGCCGACTGTGTCGCCCTGCTCGACCAGGGTGAGGACATCGACTACGACGGAAAGTCCGGACCGGTCGACCTCAACGACAGTGGCAGCGTCTCGAAGGCAACGATCGGTATCCAGCTGTACGGCAAGGACAACACGTACAAGGAGATCGACTCGGTGACAGGTGTCTTGAACTGACCCTGCAGTCATGAGTGAAGGGCCCGGCCGAGAGGCCGGGCCCTTCTTCGTCTGCTGGTCAGGACCGTGGGTCCCGGGGGAGGGTGGTGCTACTTCTTGGCCAAGGTGCCCAGGTAGAGCTCGATCACCTTCGGGTCGTTCGCGAGGTCACGACCGGTGCCGGTATACGCGTTGCGACCCTGGTCGAGCACGTAGGCCCGATCGCAGATCTGCAGGCACCGGGCTGCGTTCTGCTCGACCATCACCACGGATACGCCGGCCCGGTTGATCCGTCGGGTCTGCACGAAGACCTCGTCCTGGAGCACCGGGGAGAGCCCGGCCGACGGCTCGTCGAGCAGCAGCACCGACGGCTCCATCATGAGCGCGCGTCCCATGGCCACCATCTGCCGCTCACCGCCGGACAACGAGCCGGCACGCTGCTTGCGACGGTCACGCAGGGCTGGAAACAGCTCGGCGACGAAGTCGAAGCGGCGCCTAAAGATCTTCGGGTTCTGGTAGGTCCCCATCTCGAGGTTCTCCTCGATCGTGAGGGACGGGAACACGTTGTTGGACTGCGGCACGAACCCGATGCCGGAGCTCACCAGGACGTCGGCGCGCTGGTTGGTGATGTCCTGGCCCTTGAGCGTGACCTTTCCCGTTCTGATCTTGACGAGGCCGAACAGTGCTTTGAGCAGTGTCGACTTGCCGGCACCGTTGGGGCCGATGATGCCGACCAGCTCGCCCTCTTGGCAGTACAGGTCGGCACCGTTGAGGATGTTGACGCCGGGCAGGTAACCGGCGATGAGGTCATCGGCGCGCAGAATGGCTCCCTCTGCCACGTCCAGATGCGTCTCGCGGGCTTCGGAGTCGGTCTTGTCAGACATCGTCGTCGTCCTTCGTGTCGGCGACGCCGAGCTCCTGGTCCGCTTCGGCGAGGATCTGCTCCTCGACCTCGAAGGTCAGCTCCGTGTCGTGGTGCGCTCCGAGATACGCGTCGATCACCCGGCGGTCGGCCATCACGCTGTCGGGCGGGCCCTCGGAGATGATCTGTCCCTGGGCCATCACGATCACCCAGTCGGAGATGTCGCGCACCATGTCCATGTCGTGCTCGACGAAGAGCACCGTCATGCCGTCCTCGCGCAGTGACTTCACGTGGCCGAGCAGGGACTGCTTGAGCGCCGGGTTGACACCGGCCATCGGCTCGTCGAGCATCACCAGCGTCGGCTCGACCATCAGCGACCTTGCCATCTCCAGCAGCTTGCGTTGGCCGCCGGAGAGTGATCCGGCGAAGTCCTGGCGCTTCGTGTCGAGCTTGAAGCGTGCGAGCAAAGAGTCCGCGCGCGCGGTGTTGGCTTTCTCCTGACCCAACCAGAATGGGCGGATCATCGCCTTCAGCACGCTCTCGCCGGACTGGCGCGTCGCCGCTAGGCGCATGTTCTCGATCACGGTCAGCCGCGACAACACCTTGGTGAGCTGGAAGGTCCGGACCATCCCTCGACGGGCCACCTGGTAGGCCGACACGCCCTTGAGGCTGCGGCCTTCGAACGACCAGTCGCCTTCGTCGGGCCTGTCGAAACCGGTGAGCAGGTTGAAGAACGTCGTCTTTCCGGCGCCGTTCGGCCCGATCAGTGCGGTGATGACACCGCGCTGGATCTCCACATGCTCGACATTGACGGCGGTCAGGCCGCCGAAACGTCGGACGATGCCGTCGGCCACCACGATCGGGTCCGGCTTCTTGGCGCCCGGCTCGTGCTCGACGTCAGCCAGCGCTCGTCTGGCGGCCTCGACCGAGGCATCCTCCCGCGAAGGGTCGCGCACGGTCGTGGTGCCTGTGTCGCCCATGTCGCCGGACTCGGTCACGGCGCCCTCGTCGTCAGCGGCCATCGATGGCCAACTCCCTTCGGTCGCCGAAGATCCCTTGTGGCCGGAAGATCATCAACAGCATGAGGGCCAGTCCCATGAAGATGAAGCGCATCAGGCTCGCCTGCTCGGAGTTCATGATCGACGCCGGGATGAGCGGGTCGCTTCCGCCGGTTGCATCGGAGAAAAAGAGGTCGAGGAAGTTGATCAGGAACCAGAAGATGATGGCGCCGACGACCGGTCCGAGGACCCGCGCCGCGCCGCCCACGAGCAGCACGGTGTACGCGAAGAACGTCGTGTCGGTGGCGAACTGGGAGGGGTTGATAGCCGCCGTCTGGAGCGCGGACATGAAGCCGGCGAAGGCACCGAAGATGCCGCCGATGATCAGCGACTGCATCTTGTACCAGTAGACGTTCTTGCCGAGGCTGCGGACCGCATCCTCGTCCTCGCGGATCGCCTTCAGCACCCGGCCCCACGGGCTCCGCATGAGCAGGAAGACGACCAAGCAGCAAGCGGCAACCAGGATCCAGCCGACCGTGAGAACCCAGAAGTCGTACGGACGCCAGGTGGCGATCCCGAGGTCGACGGAGGAAGAGTACGGGTTGAGGTCCCGGAACGGACCGACGAACGACTGCAAGCCGTCCTGGCCGCCGAACTGATCCTTGAGACTCACCGAGCCGAGCGTCTGACGGATGATCTCCGCGGCGGCGATCGTGACGATGGCCAGATAGTCGGCACGCAGTCGCAGGGTCGGGACGCCGAGCAGCAGGGCCAGCACCACGGTACACGCCAGGCCGACCACGATGCCCAGCCAGAAGGACAGCCCCCAGGTGGCCACCAGGGAAGCGAGCGCATAGGCCGCCACCGCCATGAAGCCGGCCTGGCCGAAGTTCAGCAGTCCGGTGTAACCGAAGTGCACGTTGAGGCCGATCGCCGCCAGGCAGAAGACGATCGCGGGGGGCCCGAGCCCTTGCTGGAAGGCGCCGGTGATCATGTCAGACCAGTTCATGGCTTCTCCTCGCCTCAGCCGACGCGCTCGGCGCGGCCGAGCAGCCCTTGGGGACGGATGAGCAGGACCACGATCAGGACGCCTAGCGCGCCCACGAACTTGAGTTCGGAGGGTATGACCAGCGTCGACACCTCGATCAAGATTCCTATGACGTAGGCACCGACGATGGCTCCCCAGATCGTCCCGAGGCCGCCGAGCACGACGGCGGCGAAGATGAGCAGCAGGATCTTGAAGCCCACCTGGTAGTCGAAGCCCTGGGTCATGCCGAGCAGGAAGCCGGCCAGCCCGGCCAACGCCGCGCCGCCGGTCCAGACGACCGAGATGACCCGGTCGACGTTGATCCCCGACGACGACGCGAGCGCCGGGTTGTCGGAAACGGCCCGGGTCGCCTTGCCCGTCCGCGTGTACTGCAACGCCGAAGTCACGAGCAACAGGACGATCAAGCACACGATCGTGACGATGAGGTCCTTGGGCGTCAGGCTGATCACTCCGATGGTCCAGGGAGTGACGGTCGCGTACTGGCTGTACAAGTGGGTCTCGGCCCCGGCGAGGTACTGATACAGGTTACGGAGGAAGATCGAGAGTCCGATGCTGACGATCATCATGGCGACCAGCCCGGTGCCGCGCCGTCGCAGCGGACGCCACAACACGGCGTCCTGAGTGAAACCGAACGCACCCGACACGACCGTGGCCAAGGCTCCGGCAACGATCACCGGCAGCCCCCAGCCGGTGTCGAACCCGTACGCGACGATGGCGCCGAACGTGACGAGCTCGCCATGGGCGAAGTTGGTGAGACCGGTCGTGCCGAAGATCATCGAGAGACCGAGAGCCGCCAGCGCCAGGATCGAGCTGAAGACCAGGCCGCCGACCATGAGCTGCAGTCCTTGCTCGTACCACGGCGTCGGCGGGTTGAGGTCAGGGCCGATCGGGAAGATGAACGCGAGGTTGCCCTCGAGGTTGATCTGCCTGGTGTTCTCCACCTGCTTGGGGTTGGTGAGGACTGAGCCCTCCGGCAGTGTGCCCTCGTCGATCGTGACGGTGATCGTCTTCCCGAGGTTGTCGATGGAGCTGCCCGGCAGCGGGATGACAAACGTGCCGTCGTCACCGGAGGTGGCCTCTCCGAGGACGTCGCCGGAGTCCGTGTCGGTCACGGTGATCTTGACGCCCGCTACCCGCGTACAGGGGTTCGTCCGGAAGTCGTTGAGCTGTCCGACGATCTGGATGACGTCGTCGACCTTGTCGAACGTGGCGACCGGGCACTTCGCCGGCTTGGCCGCGTCTGCCGGCGCCCCCATCGCACCCAGCGTCAGGACCGCGATCAGCGCGACCAGCACAGTGGCGAAAAGGCTCGCGGGACGCACTCGCACGGGTCACTCCTGTCAGGGGCTGCGTGGCGTTGCGGCGCGACGGGGACTCCGGGGGCCAGGGAGTCGATCGCGCTTGGCCCGGACTATAGCGAGGAACGTGGGAGAAAGAACGGCACACCCCAGATTGCGTCCGAATTGCGACGCCGCCACCGGAGCGTCACCGCCACGCGACGACGATCTGGGTGAGGAACGGAGCCACCAGAAGGGCCGGCAGCAGGTCGCCGACCGGCACCTGTTTGATCTGGAGGAGTCGAAGGCCGACACCGGCCAGCAGCAGCCCTCCGGTGGCGGTGAGGGCCTCCAGGTGGGCTTCCGGAAGGAAGTCTCCGATCAGCGCGCCGAGCACCGTCAACGAACCTTGTACGACGCCGACCACGATCGCGGAGGCAGCGACACCCCAACCGAACGATGACGCGAAGGCGATCGCGGCAAAGCCGTCCAGGGTCGCCTTGAGCAACAGCTGGTCGGCACCGTTGCCGAGGCCGTCCGACAAGGAGCCGAGCACCGTCAGCGGCCCGATGCAGAACAACATCGAGGCCGCGACGAAGCCTTCGACGAACCGGCGTCGGCCGGCCGAGTCCGTGTCGCGGGCCAGGCGTCGCTGGAGCCAGCCGCCCAGGGACTCGAGGCGATACTCGATCCGAAGGAGGGATCCGACGATGCCGCCGATGAGCAGTGATCCCAGCACGATGAGGACAGGCGCCGAGTCGCCGACGGCGTCGCTGAGCACGGGCTCGCTCACCGACATCGCCGCCAGTGCCGCCACCAGGAGGGTCACGAGACCGAGGGCGTCGGTGACCACGTCGCGGGTCCGCTGCGGAAGCCGGTTGCTCAGGAGGACGCCGATTCCGGAGCCGACCAGGACGGTCGAGACGTTGACCACGGTTCCGATGCCGCGAAACACGCTCAGGCTCCTCCTGTCAGCTCGGAGATGTCGTTTTGGACGGATTTGCGATGAGGCGTCCGGCCCTGGTGGAGTGGTGAAGTCGCGAACTTCCCGACTCGGGTAGCAGGACAGGATTGTCCGGTCGTAGTCTGTTCCGCGCAGCACTGCTCGCCAGAGCCTAACCGGCCCTCCCGACGTTGCTGCGACCACTGACCACTCGGGGGGGTGAGATCTGGAGGGATCATGACCCGAGGCTCGGTCACCGTTCGCGATGCACGCCCCAGTGATGCCCTGGCGCTGCTGGCCATCTGGCAAGACTTCACCTCTGACGATGTCCGCGGGCATACCTCGGACCTGTCCACCGCCGAGACCGAGCGAGCGGTCCTGCGGCTCGAGACCGACCCCTGCGAGAGGCTGCTGGTCGCCGTGATCGACGATGAGCCCGTCGGCGTTGCGCACCTGCGACGGGCTCCGGTTTCACCCATCCACGACGAGGACGCGATCCACGTCGGTTACCTGCACGTGCTGAGCGGCTACCGCCGGCGCGGCGTCGGCAAGCACCTCCTGGAGGCGGCGGCCGACTGGGCTGACGAGAAGGACTCCAAGCACATCGTGGCATCGGTGGCGGCGGCGGCTCGTGACGCCAATCGGTTCCTCGCGCGGCTCGGCCTCGGCCAGGTCGCAATCGTCCGCGCCTCGACGGTGGCCGGGCTGCGGGGCAAGCTCAGTGGTGCCGCGGCACCGCAGGTGGTCCGGACGAACGTGATCGTCGCCCGCCGCCTCATGCGGCGTGCCCGCGTCACGTCCTGAGGGCTTACGCGTTCAGTCCCGCTTGGGGACGAGCTGGCAGGTGATGCGTGCCGTACAGACCCGGCGCCCGGTCTCGTCGCTGATGACGATCTCGTAGCACGCCATGCTGCGGCCCAGATGTACCGGCGAGGCGACGCCGGTCACCACGCCGTCGGAGACCGCGCGGTGATGGGTGGCGTTGATGTCGACCCCCACCGCCACCCTGTCCGGATAGCCGTGCATGGTGGCCCCGATCGAGCCGAGGCTCTCGGCGAGCACGCAGGAAGCGCCACCGTGCAGCAGCCCGAACGGCTGCCGGTTGCCCTCGACCGGCATGGTCCCGACGACACGCTGCGCGCCGGCCTCGCTGATCTGGATGCCCATCCGGTCATGGATCGTCGCGACTTCACCCAGCAGGTCCGCCAGGTCGGGCTGCTCCGTCGCCATGTGCTTCACCGTCTCCCACGTCGGTCCGATGTCGGAGACCCAGACTAGGGTTGGGCCGTGGCTGCGACCGACTCGACCTCCGCCGGCACCCCTTCGACACCAGCTGGCGCCCGTCCCGTCCTGCTGCTCCTCGACGGGCACTCGCTGGCCTACCGGGCGTTCTTCGCCTTGCCGGTCGAGAACTTCTCGACGACGACCGGACAGCCGACCAATGCGGTCTATGGCTTCACCTCGATGCTCATCAACGTCCTGCGCGACGAAGCCCCGACGCACCTCGGGGTCGCCTTCGACGTCTCGCGCCAGACCTTCCGCTCCGAGGAGTACGCGGAGTACAAGGCCAACCGTTCCAAGAGCCCCGACGAGTTCAAGGGCCAGGTGTCGCTGGTCAAGGAGGTCCTCGAGGCGCTCCGCGTCGTGACCATCGAGAAGGACGGCTTCGAGGCCGACGACGTGATCGCCACGTTGGCGACGCAGGCCGAGGCGGCCGGCTTCGACGTGCTGATCTGCAGCGGCGACCGGGACGCCTTCCAGCTCGTCAGCGACCACGTCACGGTCCTCTACCCCCGCAAGGGAGTGTCCGACCTCGCGCGGATGACACCGGCCGCGGTGTTCGACAAGTACGGCGTCCAGCCCGATCGCTATCCCGACCTGGCGGCCATGGTCGGCGAGACCAGTGACAACCTCCCCGGCGTGCCGGGGGTCGGGCCCAAGACGGCGGCGAAGTGGATTGCGCAGTTCGGTGGGCTCGACGAGATCATCGCTCGTGTCGACGAGATCACCGGCAAGGCAGGGGAGTCGTTGCGCGAGCACCTGGCCGACGTCATCCGCAACCGGCGCATCAACCAGCTCGTCCGCGACCTCGATCTTCCGGTCGGTCCGCCCGAGCTGCTTCAGCAGGCCTGGGACCGCGACGAGGTCCACACGATCTTCGACGGGCTCGAGTTCAGGGTGCTCCGCGACCGGTTGTTCGCGACGTTGTCGGCCGATGAGCCCGAGATCGCCCCCGGCGCCGAGGTCGACGGACGCCAGCTCGCGGCCGGCGAGCTGGCCGGCTGGCTGGACCAGCATGCTGCCGAGGGCAGCCTGACCGGACTCGAGGTCCACGGACAGTGGGGAGCCGGCACGGGCCACCTGACCTCGCTGGCGCTGGCCGACGAGTCCGGAAGCGCGGCCTGGCTCGAGGTCAGCGAGATCGGAGTCGACGACGAGACGGTGCTGGCCGGGTGGCTCGCCGACGCCGGACGGCGCAAGGTGCTTCACGACGCCAAGGGACCCATGCTGGCGCTGGCTGCTCGCGGCTGGCCGCTGTCCGGGCTGGCTGCAGACACGGCGCTGTCGGCGTACTTGTCCCACCCAGACCAACGCTCCTACGACCTGGCCGACCTCACGCTGCGGTACCTGCACCGCGAGCTGAAGGGCTCGTCCGCCGCCAGCGACCAGCTCACTCTCGACCTCGATGGCGACTCAGCCGAGGCGCAGGAGCTGATGCAGAAGGCCAATGCCGTGGTTGACCTGTCGGCCGCGCTCGAGACCGAGCTGGCAACCCGTGGTGGGTCGTCGCTGCTCGCCGATGTCGAGCTGCCCCTGGTCGACGTGCTCGCACGGATGGAACAGGTCGGCATCGGCACCGACGTCGACCACCTCAGCTCGCTCGAGGCGCAGTTCGCCGGTCGCGTCAAGCAGGCCGCCGACGAGGCCTACGCCGTCATCGGCAAGCAGATCAACCTCGGCTCACCCAAGCAGCTGCAGGTGGTGCTGTTCGACGAGCTCGCGATGCCCAAGACCAAGCGCACCAAGACCGGCTACACCACCGACGCCGAGGCCCTGCAGGGGCTGTACGACAAGACCGAGCACCCGTTCCTGCAGCATCTGCTGGTCCACCGTGACGCCACCCGGCTACGGCAGACGGTCGAGGGGCTGCTCAAGACCGTCGCCGAGGACGGTCGCATCCACACGACGTTCAACCAGATGATCGCAGCGACCGGACGGCTGTCGTCTACCGAGCCCAACCTGCAGAACATCCCGATCCGCACCGAGGAAGGTCGCCGCATCCGCGAGGCATTCGTGGTCGGTGCGGGGTTCGAGTCGCTGTTGACTGCCGACTACAGCCAGATCGAGATGCGGATCATGGCGCACGTGTCCGACGACGCGGGTCTGATCGAGGCCTTCCACTCGGGCGAGGACTTCCACTCGGTGATGGCAGCGCGGGTCTTCAGCGTCGACGCCGCCGAGGTCAGTCATGCCCAGCGATCGAAGATCAAGGCGATGAACTACGGCCTGGCCTACGGGTTGTCGTCCTACGGGCTGAGTCAGCAGCTGAAGATCGAGACCAGTGAGGCCCGCGGTCTCATGGACGAGTACTTCGAGCGCTTCGGTGGCGTACGCGACTATCTCCACGGGGTCGTCGAGGAAGCTCGTCGGTCAGGCTTCACCGAGACCCTGCTGGGGCGGCGTCGCTATCTGCCCGACCTCACGAGCGACAACCGACAACGCCGCGAGATGGCCGAGCGGATGGCGCTCAACGCGCCGATCCAGGGCAGTGCCGCCGACATCATCAAGGTCGCGATGCTGCATGTCGACGCCGCGCTGACGGCCGAGGGGCGTGCGTCACGCATGCTGCTGCAGGTGCATGACGAGCTCGTGTTCGAGGTGGCAGCCGGTGAGCGCGAGGTGCTCGAGTCGCTGGTGCGTCGCGAGATGGCATCCGCGGCCGACCTGGCCGTACCCCTGGAGGTCTCAGTCGGGGCGGGCAGCACTTGGCATGAGGCTGGTCACTAGCCCCACGGCGGCCGCGACGGCGATCACCAACGTCACGAGGCCGGTGACAGAGGCCAGCAGCGGGAGCGCCACGGCAGCGATCAGCGCGGCACCGATCCAGAGGACATAGGTCGCGTGCGACTGCCCGGCGATCGTGTCGTAGACCAGGATCTGCAGCGCCGCGAAGATCGTGCCCTCGATCGCGAACAGCCACGCGACGTGGCCCAGGTCGGCGTACTCGCTGCCGCCGGCAAACGACACCGCCAGGTCGGGCAGCAGCCAGGCACCGAGGACTGCCAGCGCGCCGAGGCCGAGGACCGTGAGCATCGGTCGCAGCCAGGGCCGGCCCGACCGGTCGGCCGCCATCGTCGGAAACGCCACCACGAGCACGAACGTCGGCAGGAACAGGCAGGTCTTGACGAGGATCGCGCCCGCTGCGTAGACGCCGGCGTCGGTGCTGTCGAACAGGTGGCGGGCGAGCAGGACGTCGAGGTTGGTGAAGACGAAGAACGCCAGCAACGTGTGGCCGTTCCTCCAGAGCTCGCCCAGCAACGGCGCATGATCGCTGTCCGGCGAGACGGGCGGCAGACGTGTGGTCGCCGCACCGACGACGAAGGGGAGCAGGCTGCCGACCGCTAGCCCGATCATCGCCGAGCGCAGGCTCGGGTCGATCAGCATCGCGGTGGCACCTCCGAGCAGCCGCCCCGCGCCCAACGCCGCGTAGATCGCTGCCAACGCGGACCACCGGCGTTGCCCTTGAGCGATGCCCGCGTAGGCGCCCATCATCGTGGTGGGCACGGTGGAGAGCGCCACCATGCTGCCCGCCACGGGGTCGTCGAGGTGCAGGAGCGCGTCGATGAGTGGTGTCAGGAGCAGCAGGAGCACACCGATGATGGCGGTGAGCCGGGCGCAGCCGAGCAGGACGTCGCGGATCACCGCCGCCTCATGGTGCGGCGGGCAGGTCGCGAGCCGGCGCGCGGCGGTTGCCTGGACCGCCAACGAACCCACGGCTCCGACGATGAGGATGCCGAGGAGCGCGCTGACGCCGCCGAATTCCGACGGCCCGAGGACGTGCGCGGCGAGCAGGGTGAACGCGTAGGCCAGGGCGTTCATCGCCATCATGCCGAGGGCGACCACGCCGGTTGCCCGGACCGGAGTCAGCGGCCCCGGGGTCGACGGATCGTCGTACGACGTCCCGGTCGCTCCCGGCCTGCGCTCCATACGGGACAGTCTGCCTGAGCGCGTGCGTGCGCAGGCGAGCTCAGGGCGTGTCGGACCTTGGTCACGGCGGCGTCTCCTCACGCCTTGTGCGTGACGAAGATCGCGGTGCCAGGAAGCAGACGTCCACGCACCGGCCCCCAGCCGCCCCAGACGCGGTCGTGCCCGATCGGCCATTCGGGCTCGACGAGGCGGTGCAGCCGCAGCCCGCCCGACTCGATGGCGCCGATCCAGTCGCCCATCGTGTGATGCGGTTCGACGTACGTCACGACACCGTCCGCGCGCACCTCGACGTACGAGGATCGGTCGAAGTAGGAGCGCGTGATCGTGAAGCCGTCGTGGCCCGGATCGTCGGGGAACATCCGCCGGACCGGGTGCACGACGGAGAACGCGAACAGCCCGCCCGGCCTCAGCACCCGGCTCACCTCGCTGAACGCCTGCCCGATGTCGATGACGAACGGCAGCGCGCCGAAGGCAGAGGCCACCACGTCGAACGAGGCAGCAGCGAAGGGCAGCCGGCTCGCGGACCCGCAGATGACCGGAACCGTGATTTCGGTGTCCTCGTCGATGCGATGCGCGTGCTGCAGCTGGCGGTAGGAGAGGTCGACGCCGAACGCGGTGGCCCCGTTCAGTCGGAGCCAGCGTGCACACTGGGCGGCGCCGCAGCCGAGATCGAGGACCCGTCGACCGGTGACGTCACCGAGCAGGTGCGCGGCTGCCTCGTCGAGGCCTTCGGGGCACCAGACGAAGCGGGCGTCGCCCAGGAAGGCGCCGTGCTCGCGTTGGTAGTCGTCCGCCTCCGCGTCCCAGTCCGCCCGGTTGGCGGTCTCCGCCTCCGCGTGCCCGACCTCCCGATACTCGCTTCCCACGCTCCGCACCCTATGCACTGACCTGGCCGCGCGTTTGCCTAGTGAACAAGCCACCTGCTCTCCTCACAATGCAAATCTGCCGAGTGGACAAGCGACCTGGCTTGTGAACTAGGCAAACGCACTGCTAGGTGCAGGCAGCGAAGGTGGGGCCGGCCGCGGCGGAGACTTTCAGCGAGAGCAGGTGGTCGGCCCGGGTCCGGCCCAGGTTGACCGCGGCGATCGGAAGGCCCAGCCGTTCAGCAGCCAGCGCGTAGCGGTAGCCGGAGTGCACCATCAGCGACGAACCCACGACCAGCATCGCGTCGGAGCGAGACAGCGCCGCCGTCGCCTGGGTATGCCGCCACGGTGGCACGTTCTCGCCGAAGAACACGACGTCCGGCTTGACCACACCACCGCACCTCGGGCAGTCCGGAACCACGAAGGCCGAGAAGTCGAGCCCGTCGAGGTCGGCGTCACCGTCCGGCGCGACCGGGGCGTCCAACGTGGTCCAGCCGGTGTTGAGGTTCTGGAGATGCAGCTGCCAGGCGGCGCGGGCCGAGGTGTGCCGGCACGACAGGCACGCAACCCGGTCCAGCCTGCCGTGCAGGTCGACCACACGCCGCGAACCGGCGGCCTGATGCAGACCATCGACGTTCTGGGTCACCAGCAGGCCGATCCGATCGGACTGCTCCAGCGCGGCCAGTCCGCGATGGGCGGCGTTCGGGGCAGCACCGCCGAAGCTACGCCAGCCGATGAGGCTGCGGGCCCAGTAGCGGGAGCGCATCAGGGGGTCACGGACGAACGGCTGGAACTCGATGGGCCGCTGGCGCTTCCACTCACCCTCGAGCCCGCGGTAGTCGGGGATGCCTGACTCGGTGCTGCAGCCCGCCCCGGTGAGCACGAAGACCCGGCGATGCGCGGCAAGGAACGCGGACAGGTCGTCGACGTCCCCTGCCGGGGGTTCGACCGTCGGCGCAACGAAGCGGCGACCCGCCGGATCTCTGACGATGCTCATGATCCTTCGAGCGTACTGACCTGGGCAGCCCCGCAGCTGCACACAAACCCGACCTCGACCGTCCGCCACCTCAGGAGATGAGTCAGGATGACGTCATGTCCGACGCCAAGATCGGGTACGCCGCTGCCCTCGAACAGTTCGCCCCTGCCGAGATCATCGACCTCTCGGCCCGTGCAGAAGAGCACGGCTTCTCCGGAGTCATGGCGGCCGACCACTTCCAGCCCTGGGTTCCGGCGCAGGGCCAGGCGTCATACGTGTGGAGCGTCCTGGGCGCCCTCGGCCAGCGCACGACCGGTGACCTTGGCCCGGGCGTGACCTGCCCGACGTTCCGCCAGCATCCGGCCATCGTGGCGCAGGCCGCCTCGACGCTCGAGGCGATGTATCCCGGTCGGACCTGGCTGGGGCTGGGCTCGGGGGAGGCGCTCAACGAGCACGTGTTCGGTGGCTACTGGCCGGAGGCACCGGAGCGCATAGCCATGATGTTCGAGGCGATCGAGCTCATCCAGAAGCTCTTCACCGGTGATGACGTGAAACACAAGGGCGAGCACTTCCGTCTGCACAAGACGCGACTGTGGACACGGGCCGAGTCCCCGCCGCCGATCATCGTCGCCACCGCCGGCCCCATCACGGCCAAGAAGACCGGCGCGAGGTGCGACGGGATCATCACGCCCGGCGCCACGACCGAGAAGGTCGGCGGCGTACTCGCGAAGTTCGACGAGGGGGCACGGTCCGCGGGCAAGGACCCCGCGACGATGCCCAAGCTCCTCCAGCTCCATCTCTCGTGGGCGCCGACCGACGAGGAGGCCATGGTCAACGCCATGACCGAGTGGCCCAACGGGGGGATGAAGTTCCCCAAGCAAGACGTCCGGTCACCGCATGACTTCGCCTCGATGGCGGCGCTCGTACGTCGCGAGGACTTCGACGGCCGGATGGTGATCTCGTGCGACCCGGACGTCCACCGCGCCGAGATCCAGCGATTCCTCGACCTGGGCATCACCCAGGTCTACCTGCACAACGTGGGTCGCAACCAGCTCGACTGGCTGGACGTGTTCGGACGTGAGGTGCTCCCCAAACTGACCGCGTGACGGTCAGTTCATGCTTGGGAATCCCAGGCCGATGACCGTGCCGCGAGCGACGATCTGGCCGGTCGGGATCGACTGGTGCGTCACCGGCGGCGCCCCGTAGTGCATGCTGAGCGTCGACGCCTGGGTGAGCCGGACGCCGAGCCCGGCCGCTACCAGCCGCCCGATGGCGTCCCGTAGCGGCCGCAGTGTGCAGGCCGGCACGACGACGTACCCGGGCGGCACGGACTGCAACGAGTCGACGATGTCGTCGAGCACGCGCGGGTCCGGGGTGCGCACCACCATCTGGACGTTTGCCTTTGGGATCACGACGACCTGCTGAAGCAGACCCTTCCGGCGGATCGGTGTCGTGGCGAACACCTGGTTGCCGCCGACCTCGTTGATCTGGCGGAGCCGGCCCAGGGGAATGGGACTGCTGGGTGGCTCGCCGAACGTCACGCTGGAGGGGGGCACAGCTGCGGCCTCCCGTTGTCTGCCGGCACAACCTGTCACCGCGTCCGGATAGATGACGGTGCTGTCCACGACCCGGCCACACTCGAGGTGGTTGTGCGTCCACGAACCAGGCACGGTCGCGAGCACCGTCCGGTAGCCCACGAGCTGCCCGCCGGCAGAGGCGACCGGTCGCGGCCTCGGCTCGCTCGTCGTGCCGTCGTCACCGGCGGACACGACGACGAGGGCGGTCGTCACCGCCGCCGCGGCGAGGACGCCGGCTGCGATCACCGTGCGTCGCCCGAGCGGTGGACGACGTCGCAGCTGGCGGATCCCGCTCAGGGCCGGGCGCAAGCGCGACAGCTCGGCGCGACCATCGACCGGTGGGCCGGCGCGGTCGGCGAGCTCGGCGCGAAGCCGCTGGGTGAACTGCCGGCCCGGTGCCGGCCGGGTGACCACTGCGGCATGGGACGGGACGGTCATGGCTGTCGTGGTGTGGAGTACGTCGTTCAAGGCGTCGTCCGCGAGCTTGCCCGGCCGGACCGGATGCCAGCGCATGGCCCGCGCGAGCTCGGAGTCGGTCAGACCGGCGTACCAGCGCAGCGCCAGGCTGGCACGTGCGCGTGGCGACAGGTCGAGCAGCGCCTCGCCGATGGACAGCTCGAGGCGCTCGTGCGCGAGCACCGTGTCCGCGTCTGCAAGTCCGTGATCAAGGAGCTCGAGTCCCCGCACACCCCCGGTGACGTCGCGCCCGGCCGAGCGTACGGACGCGGCCACGAAGGGAGCCAGTGCCGAGGCAACCGGGGAGGGCGTTCGCTCGATCCGCCGCCAGCGCCGGTAGACCTCGCGCCACGCCTCGTCGCCGGCCGCAGCGGCCAGCATGGGGTCACCCGTGATCAGCCGCGTGATCCCGATCAGGGTCGATGCGGACGCCACCACGAAGTGGTCGAACGAATCGGCACCGTCGACATCTGCCGGCTGCGCGTCGAGCAGGTCCTGGCTGTCGGTCACGTCCTACGCCCCTCACTCCCGCGATGCGCGGAACAGGTCCAGCCTAGGTGCCTCGTACGCTGGCCCTCGTGACGATCCATCCCGAGCACCCCTTTCGGGTCGCGCCCGACCAACGTGACCCGGTACGCCGATGGCGCGGCCGGCTCGGAGGCACCGTCTCCCTCTGGACCAGCGGAGCCGGCACCGGACCTACCGGTCGGGCCGGACTGACGGTCTCGTCGTTGCTGATCGCGGCCGGCGAGCCCGGCCATGTACTCGGGCTGCTCGACCCGGACTCGACGCTCTCCGAACGGCTGCTCGAGACGAGGACCGCAGTCGTCCAGCTGCTGGAGTGGCGGCACCGTGACCTTGCCGACGCCTTCGCCGGGGTCTCGCCTGCGCCCGGCGGCGTCTTCACGCTGGGGGAGTGGGTCGACAGCGACTGGGGACCCCGGCTTGCGGATGCCTCCAGCTGGGCGGGCGCCCGGCTCGTAGAGACCGATCCCGTCGAGGTCGGATGGTCGATCCTGGTCGACCTCGTCATCGAACACCTCGAGGTCGGTGAGGAGCATCAGCCGTTGGTTCACCGCCGCGGCCGCTACCAACGTCCCAGCTGACCGGCGGATCAGAGGGCGTCGAGGAACGCGCTGATCGACTCAGGAGACCACTGCATCTCCAGATCGGCGACCACTCGGTCACAGACCTCGGCGGGCGTACCGTCGGCCGGCAGCCAGTCGGTGCGCACCCACCCCTCGAGATAGGCCTCGCTGGACGTCTCGCCCAGGCGCATGGCCGTCTCGTCGATCGCCTCCTGGAAGCGCCCGGACATGGGCGTCTTGACGATCTCGTCGCCGTCCCGGGCGACCACGAGCGACGGCAGCTCACGCCACGACGTCACCTGGTACTCCGTCATGACCTGATCGTAGGGCTGAGCAGCCCCCTGAGAGAATGCCGTCGTGATGCCCGACGCGACGACCCTGGACTGGTTCGGGGCGAGCCTGACGCCCCTCGCCGGTGGCTTCAGTGGTGAGACGTTCCTGGTCGGCGCCGATCCGGTGGACCAGGTGGTGCTCAGGATCTACCGGCGCGATCCCGACCGCGCAGTGGTGGACGCGAGCCTGCTCAGCCTCGTCCGGGGGATCTTGCCCGTACCGAAGGTGATCGAGGCCCGACCCGCCAGCGGTGACGAACCCGGGTTGCTCGTGTCGGAGAAGGTCGACGGCCTAGCCCTCGACGCGCTGCTCCGTGCTGAGCCGGCGGCCGTCGACTTGCCCAGGATCGGACATCATCTCGGGTCAATCCTCGCGCGGCTGTCGGCCATGCCGTTCCTGCGTCCCGGCATGTTCTCCGGCCCAGAGCTCACCGTCTCGCACGTCGACCTGCCCATCGACCTGCGGCAGTTCGCCCAGCACTACCGCGACAACGGCCGCCTGGCTGCCTGGCAGGCGCGTGACTTCGACGCGTTCCTCGACCTGATCGACAGCGCGGAGGAGATCTCGGCCGCGGCGGCGCAGGAGACCGAAGGTCGTACCGTCCTGGTGCACAGCGACTTCAACCCCAAGAACATCCTCGTCGACCCCGCTTCCGCCCAGGTGACTGCGCTGCTCGACTGGGAGTTCGCGTACGCCGGCTCGCCGTACGCCGACTACGGAAACCTCACCCGCTTCGATCGCGACGACCTGCTCACCGGAGCCGTCCGCGACGCGTTCGTGGCCCAGGCGCCGGGCCTCCGTGACGTGGACGCGAGGGGCAGGGCGGCTGACCTGTGGGCACTCGTCGAGCTGGCCGGGAGGGTGCCGTCCAACGCGGTCTGCGAGCTGGCGAGCACGCTGCTGCTGGCCCAGGCCAGGAGCGCAAACCTGCACGCGTGGCCGTGGAACACCCCTCGCGTTGACCCGAATGAGGCAAAACCCGTACTCTAGACGGTGCGCTTCGGGCCTGCATGACCTCAGACGGAGCAGGCCGTGCTCGTACACCTCCATTCTCGGCACACAGCCACAGGCTGTGACTCGAGATCTTCTCGGTGGGACCACGAACCAAGGGCCTTGGGCGCGCACGCACGACATCTATCCATCCCGACGGAGTTCCTACTACATGACGAGCAGCATCGAAGCCCCTCCCGCCGCGCAGGAGACCCCGCAGGTTGCGGTCAATGACATCGGATCGGCGGAGGACTTCCT
Organism: uncultured Actinomycetota bacterium; assembly: GCA_963750495.1. Classification (GTDB taxonomy): domain Bacteria; phylum Actinomycetota; class Actinomycetes; order Propionibacteriales; family Nocardioidaceae; genus JANLYC01. The sequence goes on along the minus strand of CAVVQV010000004.1, from coordinate 233,634 downwards.
CGCCGCGATCGACGCCACCATCAAGTACTTCAACGACGGCGACATCGTCGACGGCACGATCGTCAAGGTCGACCGCGATGAGGTCCTCCTGGACATCGGCTACAAGACCGAAGGCGTCATCCCCTCCCGTGAGCTGTCGATCAAGCACGACGTCGACCCCGGTGACGTGGTTGCCGTCGGTGACAAGGTCGAGGCCCTGGTCCTCCAGAAGGAGGACAAAGAAGGCCGGCTGATCCTCTCCAAGAAGCGTGCGCAGTACGAGCGCGCCTGGGGCACCATCGAGAAGATCAAGGAAGAAGACGGTGTCGTCAAGGGCTCCGTCATCGAAGTCGTCAAGGGTGGCCTCATCATCGACATCGGTCTGCGCGGCTTCCTGCCCGCGTCGCTGGTCGAGATGCGCCGCGTCCGAGACCTCCAGCCGTATGTCGGCAAGGAGCTCGAGGCCAAGATCATCGAGCTCGACAAGAACCGCAACAACGTCGTGCTCTCGCGGCGTGCGTGGCTCGAGCAGACCCAGTCCGAGGTCCGCCAGAACTTCCTCACCCAGCTGCAGAAGGGCCAGGTCCGGCCCGGTGTCGTGTCGTCGATCGTCAACTTCGGTGCCTTCGTCGACCTCGGCGGCGTCGACGGCCTGGTGCACGTGTCCGAGCTGTCCTGGAAGCACATCGACCACCCGTCCGAGGTCGTCGAGGTCGGCCAGGAGGTCACGGTCGAGGTTCTCGACGTCGACATGGACCGCGAGCGCGTCTCGTTGTCACTGAAGGCGACGCAGGAAGACCCGTGGCAGCAGTTCGCGCGGACCCATCAGATGGGTCAGATCGTGCCGGGCAAGGTCACCAAGCTCGTCCCGTTCGGTGCGTTCGTGCGCGTCGACGAGGGCATCGAGGGCCTGGTACACATCTCCGAGCTGGCCGAGCGTCACGTCGAGATCCCCGAGCAGGTCGTCCAGGTCAACGACGACGTCATGGTCAAGATCATCGACATCGACCTCGAGCGTCGCCGTATCTCGTTGTCGCTGAAGCAGGCCAACGAAGGTGTCGACCACACGTCCGAAGACTTCGACCCGACCCTCTACGGTATGGCCGCGTCCTACGACGACCAGGGCAACTACCAGTACCCCGAGGGCTTCGACCCCGAGACGGGCGAGTGGCTCGAGGGTTACGACGAGCAGAAGGCCGCCTGGGAGCACCAGTACGCCGAGGCGCACGCCCGGTGGGAGGCGCACAAGCAGCAGGTCGAGGACGCCGCCAAGGCTGACGTCGAGGCCGTCGAGGCGTCGAGCTACTCCTCCGACACCGTCGAAGACGAGGCGAGCACCCCCACCCCGAGCGCTCCGGTCTCGCCGGCTGACGCCGGGCCGGACGGCTCGCTGGCATCCGACGAGGCATTACAGGCGCTGCGCGAGAAGCTCACCGGCGGTCAGTGACCACCGAGCACGTCGCGCACGGCAACAGCACACGCTGACGAACGGCCCCGCACCTCGGTGCGGGGCCGTTCTCGTTCACAGGTCCTCGCGGACCCGGTGGCTGCTGCGCCCTCGCTGGTAGCCAGGACCGCTTGGACGGCCGGTTAGCCTGGCCGATGTGCGGATCGGGTGGAGAGACAGGCGGTCGCCGTGGCTCCCCGCCGCGGCGCTCGCGGTCCTGCTCCTGGCGGCAGCGTGTACGACGTCCGGGTCGTCGGGTGGCGCGACGACGCGCGGTGTCCAGCCCGCCCCGGCAGCACCGTCGCAGCAGTCGGGATGGGTGGTCTCCCTCGGCGACAGCTACATCTCGGGTGAGGGTGCCCGCTGGGGTGCGAACACCGGTGGTGCCGCCCGCCGCGTGGACGCCCTCGGACCGGCGGCCTACTTCGACCGGCGGGGGCAGGAGCCGCAGCCCGGCTGCCACCGGGCGAGCGCCGGCATCGTGTCGTTGGGTCTGCCAGGTCTGAAGGGCAAGAACCTCGCCTGTTCCGGCGCCCGGACCCGCTCGGACTCCGCACAGCTCAGGTTCCGGCCGGGCCTCGACTTCGTCCGCCCTGCGGACGGATCCGGCGAAGGGCAGGCGCGGGCCCTGGAGCGGTTCGCCTCCGACCATCGCGTCGCGGCCGTGATTGTCTCGATCGGTGGGAACGACTTCGGCTTCGGAGTGCTGGCCGCCACGTGCGTCTCCGGCTTCCTGTCCTCGCCACCCGGTGTCGAACGGCTGTGCAGCCGGGACTCGACGGTCACGGAGAGGGTCGACCGCTCGGCACAGCGGCGGGTCGGGAGGGCCGTGACCGCCGCGCTCAACCGGGTGACCGCGGCCATGTCCCGTGCGGGGTATACGGCCACCGACTACCGCCGGATCGTGCTGACCTATCCCTCGCCTGTTCCGCCCGGCAACGCCCTGCGTTACAACGAGGCCAACCGGGAGGCCCGCGGTGGCTGTCCGTTGTTCGCCGCGGACGCCTCCTGGGCCGACGGCGTCGTGCTGCCTCGCATCAACCGCACGGTCGTCTCAGCGGCTGCCGCCGCGAGCGAACGGTTCAGCGTTCTCGACGTGGCGCACGCCTTCGACGGACACCGACTCTGCGAACAGGGCACGGCGTCGCTGTCGGACACGTCGCTGCGCAGCTGGGACTCACCGGGCGCCGTCGACCGGGTCGAGTGGGTCAACCGGGTGTACTTCACGGTCGCGCCCCAGCAGCTCCAGGAGTCGTTGCACCCCGGTTACTGGGGGATGGCGGCCGAGCGGCAGTGTCTGCGACTGCTGCTCACGCGGGCAGCCGAGCCGGCGTACCGCTGCGTGGGCGCCGGCCCCGGACTGCAGCACGGCGACCCGAGGATGGCACTGCGGAGCACGCGCTGATCCCGCCGACCCCCGGCCGAGCCCGACCGAACCGCCGGAACGGTCAGTGGTGCGGCTTCTTGACGTACGGCGTGCTGGGCAGGTCGACGGACGGCGACCAGTCGCGAGGCAGACCGGAGGCGGACCGGAATCCGTACCCGTCGGACCTGATGAAGTGAGCAAGCCGTGCGACGTACCATGCGGTGACGACCGTGGCGGCCACGATGAGAGTGAGCACTGAGATGGTCATGGCAGTAATACTGCCACCATCGAACATCCGCCACTAGTGGCAGAAGTGCCGGGGTGCATCGATTTCCTGCCAACTTTCTGGCATGCTGGCCGCATGCTGAAGAATATCGCTGCGGTCGTCTACGACGGTGTCGCGCCGTTCGAGCTCGGTGTGCTGTGTGAGGCGTGGGGGCTCGACCGGGAGGACCAGGGCGTCCCGAACTTCGACTTCGCGATCTGCACACCGTTGCCGGGCCGGGTTCGCACGAGCCTGCCCGGTCTGGTGCTCGACATCGACCGGGGTCTCGACCGGTTGACCGAGGCCGACCTGATCTGCCTGCCGGCGGTACCGCGCGACCGGCCCGTGCCACCCAGCGTCCTGGAGGCGCTGCAGACCGCTCACGAGCGCGGGACCCGCTTCCTGTCCGTGTGCTCCGGCGCCTTCGTCCTCGGCGAGGCCGGGCTCCTCGACGACCGGGACTGCACGACCCACTGGCGCTACGTCGACGAGCTCGAAGCTCGGTTCCCACGCGCCAAGGTGCGCTGCGACGTGCTCTACCTCGACGACGGACCCGTCATCACGTCCGCCGGCTCGGCGGCCGGCCTCGACGCGTGCCTGCACCTGATCAGGACGGAGTTCGGGGCGAGCGTCGCGTCGACCGTGGCGCGCCGGATGGTGGTGGCGCCGCATCGGGACGGTGGACAGGCGCAGTTCATCGAGTCGCCCGTGCCGGTGACGACAGCAGACACGCTTCAGCCGCTGCTCGAGTGGGTCGGGTCCCACCTCGCCGAGGACTTGAGTGTCGAGACGTTGGCCGCCAAGGCGATGATGTCACCGCGAACCTTCGCCCGCCGGTTCAAGGCCGAGACCGGCACCACGCCGTACCACTGGATCACCAACCAACGTGTGCTGCTTGCCGAGCAGTTGCTGGAGCAGTCCGACGAGACCATCGAGCGGATCGCGGTGCGGGTCGGCTTCAGCAACGCCACCGCGTTCCGTCACCACTTCGCGCGGCTTCGCGGCACCAGCCCGCAGCGCTACAGACGTATCTTCTGCAGCCCCGGGGAGGCCGTCGCCGCTCGCTGATCCGACGCCGACGAGCAGCGTCTCGGATGCGGTGTGGAATCCTGAGCCCATGCTGCGTGTGGGTCTGACCGGGGGAATCGGCTCCGGCAAGTCGGCCGTCAGCAGCATGCTTGCGGAGCACGGCGCCGTCGTCATCGACAGTGACCTGCTGGCGCGTGAGGTGGTAGCGCCCGGCGCACCTGCCCTGGCTGAGATCGTCGACGCGTTCGGGCTCGACGTGGTCACTGCTGAGGGTGAGCTCGACCGGCCTGCGATGGCTCGTCAGGTCTTCGGTGACGATGCAGCGCGTGAGCGGCTCGAGGCGATCATCCATCCGCGGGTCCGGGCGCGGGCCGCCGAGATCGAAGGCGCGGCGGCCGCCGACGCCGTCGTCGTGCACGACGTGCCGTTGTTGGTCGAGACCGGCCAGGCCGGCTCGTTCGACGTGGTGCTGGTGGTCGACACCGCACCCGAGGTGCAGATCCAGCGGCTGGTCGAGCACCGGTCGATGACGCCGGCGGAGGCACGCACCCGGATGGCCGCGCAGGCCGACAGAGAGCAGCGGCTCGCGGCGGCCGACCTCGTCCTCAGCAATGACGGGTCACTGGCGCAGCTACGAGCCGCTGTCGATCAGGTGTGGGAGGACCTGATCTCTCGTGTCCGACAGGGCACGGGTCTGTGAAGTTGTGTCAGGCCGCCAGGTCGGGGTCGGCGAGGCGACGAAGCTGGGCGAGTGCTTCGCGCTCCAGCTGCCGGACCCGCTCGGCCGAGACCCCGTGCCGGGCCCCGATGTCAGCCAGCTTCTCCTGACGACCATCGGTGAGCCCGTAGCGGGAACGGATGACATCGGCTGACCGCGGGTCGAGCAGCTCGACCAGGTCGTCCAGCCGCTGCCGCGACTCGACATCGAGGAAAGCGGAGTCAGGTCCCGGCGTGGTCTCCTTGGCGACGAGGTCGCCCAGGGACGTGTCGCCGTCCTCGTCGACCGGGGTGTCGAGGCTGACGTGGTCACGACCCCAGTTGATCAGGTCGATGACGCGGTCGATGTTCATGTCGAGCTCGGCTGCGATCTCCTCCGGCTCCGGCTCCCGGCCGAGCTGGCGCTCGAGCGTCCGCCGGGCGGAACCGATCTGGTTGAGCTCCTCGACGACATGCACGGGAAGGCGCACGACGCGCGCCTGCTGGGCAATGCCTCGCGTGATGGCCTGGCGTACCCACCACGTGGCGTAGGTGGAGAACTTGTAGCCCTTCGCGTAGTCGAACTTCTCGACCGCGCGGATCAGGCCGGTGTTGCCCTCCTGGACCAGGTCGAGCATGGGCATGGCCGACCGGCCGTACTTGCGCGCGATCGAGACGACGAGACGAAGGTTGGCCTGGATGAAGCGCTGGGTGGCGCGGTCGCCCTCGGCGGCCAGCCACTCGAGTTCCTCGCGGGTAGCGCGCATGGGCGCCCCGCCCTTGGCACGCGCGATCCGACCGGAGTCCAGCAGGTGTTGGGCCAATAGCCCTGCCTCGATGGCTTTCGACAGCTCCACCTCGGTGGCGGCATCGAGCAGGGGCGTGCGGGCGATCTCGTCGAGATACATCCCGACGCTGTCGCGACCCTCGATCCCGCTGTCGCGAGAGTCAAGTGTTGCGCTGCGACGTGTGGTCACGGCTTTCTCCTCCTCGGTGGTGCACACCAGATGTTCTACTTGGTCAACGCTTGGGCTGTCGTCAAGATTCCGGCCCCTGCATAGATACTGACCATCCACACGGAGTGGATTACCTGGGAAAACGCCGGGTCAGGCCCCGAAGTTGCTCATCTCAGGGCTTTCTTACACACCAGCGGAAGGAGTGCCGGTTCAGCTGCTCGGTTCGCCGACCAGGACGTCGTGTGACGCGCCGACCGTGTCGATGATCCAGGCGTAGTACTCCGCCTGCTCACGCCACGCGTCATAGCGTCCGCTGGCGCCGCCGTGCCCTGCCGACATCTCACACTTGAACAGCACCCGGCTGGAGTCCGGCAGCGTCTCGCGCAGCTGAGCAACCCACTTCGCCGGCTCGACGTAGAACACCCGGGTGTCGTTGATCGACGTCCGGGCATAGATGGCCGGATAGGCCCGGGGGCTGATGTTCTCGTACGGCGAGTAGGACTTCATGTAGGCGTAGACAGCGGGGTCGTGCAGCGGGTCTCCCCATTCGTCCCACTCGGTCACGGTCAGCGGCAGCGAGGGGTCGAGGATCGTCGTCAGCGCGTCGACGAACGGCACCTGCGCAACGATGCCGCCGAAGAGGTCGGGCGCCATGTTGGCGACGGCGCCGACGAGGAGCCCGCCGGCGCTACCGCCCATGCCGACCAGCTGCGGAGTCGTGGTCCAGCCGGTGTCGACCAGATGCTGTGCCACGTCGACGAAGTCGGTGAACGTGTTCTTCTTGTGCAGCAGCTTGCCGTCCTCGTACCACTGGCGACCCATTTCGCCGCCGCCGCGGATGTGAGCGAGCGCGAACACCATGCCGCGGTCGAGCAGGGACAGGCGGGAGATGCTCATGAACGGGTCGTAGCTGATCTCATAGGAGCCGTAGCCGTAGAGCAGCGTGGGCGTGCCGCTGCGCTCCGGGACGCTGCGGTGCCGCAGGATCGACACCGGGATCCGAGCCCCGTCGCGGGCGGTGACCCAAACCCGCGACTGGACGTAGTCGTCGGGGTCGTAGCCGCCGAGGACGGGCTGACGCTTGCGCAGGTGGAGGTCGCCACTGGTGGGGTCGTACTCGTAGACAGACGCGGGCGTCACGAAGGACCCGTAGGACAGTCGGACAAAGGGTTGGTGCCAGTCGGAGAACCCCGTCGCCGACGCGTCGAAGATCTCCTCGTCGAAGGCGATGTTGGCTCCCGCTCCGACTCCGTCCGGACCGATCGGGAAGACGCGCACCTGCAGCAGACCGTTCTCACGAAGGCTGACCGCGATCGTGGTGGCGGACGCCGCGACGTCGGTGAGGCGCACCGCTTCCTGGTGCTCGATGACCATGTCGAGGTCGTCGAACGTGTGCAGGTCGACCGGACCGATCCCGAGCGTGAAGTTGAGGGCGTCGCGGTTGTGCAGGACGAGCAGCCGGTCCTCGCCGCCGATGATGGCGTGGTCGACGTCGTACTCGATCCCTTCGACGCGCGGCACCACAGTGCGGAACTCGCCGGTGGGGTGGTCGGCATCGAGCAGGCTCACCTCGGAGGTGATCTTGGAGTGTGACGTGAGCACGAGGTAGCGGTCGCTCGTGGTGCGCGTGATCGCGAGGTTGAAGCGATCGTCGTTCTCCTCACGGATGAGGACGTCGTCGGAGGTCTCGGTGCCCAGCTCGTGGCGCCAGATCTTGTCCGCGCGCCATGCGTCGTTCACGGTGGAGTAGAAGAGATGCGTGCCGGGGTTCGCCCAGCTCACCCCGTGCAGAGTGTTGGGGATGACGTCGGGGAGCAGCTCGCCGGTTCGAAGGTCCTTGAACCGGACGGTGTAGCGCTCGTCGCCCACGACGTCGGTCGAGTAGGCCAGCAGGGTCTCGTCGAGCGTCACCGTCAGGGCGCCGAGCGAGAAGTAGTCCTGGTCCTCGGCAAGCTCGTTGCAGTCGAGCAGGACCTCCTCGCCCGGTACTTCGACACCCGGCTCGAGGGCGGGTGGCGTCCAGTCCCCGTCGGCGGCCTTGGCGCGGCAGACGATCCCGTACTGCTGACCTTCGAGGGTGCGGCGGTAGTACCAGTAGCCGCCGCTCCGGCTCGGCACGGACAGGTCCGTCTCCTGGGTCCGACCCTTGATCTCGCGGAAGATCCGCTCGCGCATCTCGGTCAGGTGTGAGGTCTGTGCGTCGGCGTAGGCGTTCTCGGCCTCGAGGTACGCCCGGGTGTCGGGCGAATCCTTGTCGCGCAGCCACTCGTAGCTGTCGACGAACGTGTCGCCGTGGTGGGTCCGCTCGACCGGGCGCTTGGGTGCGGTCGGTGGCGTCGGGGAGGTCTGCATGTCGGTCACGACGTGACCCTACTAGCGGTCTCCGTGGGACCGGCGCTGCCGGCTGCCGCGCGTCGGCGGCGGGCCCCCGCGGTCTGCGGGCGAAAGAGACAGAATGTGCTCATGAACCCGCAGTACGACCTCAACGCCGACGTCGGCGAGGGCTTCGGGACCGACGCGGCGCTCATCGAGGTGGTGACGCAGGTCAACGTCGCTTGTGGCTTCCACGCCGGCGACGCCGACACCATGCGGACCGTCTGCAGGATGGCCCTGGACCGTGGCGTCGAGGTCGGCGCCCAGCCGTCGTACCGCGACCGGGAGAACTTCGGCCGGGTCGACGTCGAGATCGGGTACGCCGACCTGGTGCGTGACGTGACCGAGCAGCTCGAGGTCCTGCAGACGATCGCGGCCGGCGTGGGAGCCACCGTGTCCTACCTGAAACCGCACGGCGCGCTCTACAACCGGATCGTGCGGGACGAGGAGCAGGCACAGGCCGTCGTCGACGTCGCGCAACTGCACGGGCTGCCGCTGCTGACCTTGCCGGGGTCGGTGTCGGAGCGGTTGATGACCGCGTCCGGTGGACACGTGCTGCGCGAGTTCTTCGCCGACCGGGCCTACGACGCGTCGGGGAGGCTGGTCGCCCGCACGGTGGCAGGATCGCTCGTCACCGACCCGACCGAGGTAGGGGAGCGGGTGCGGCAGCTGGTGTCCGAGGGCACCGTGCGCACGATCGACGGGGGCACGCTCGGGGTCGAGGCCGACTCGATCTGTGTCCACGGGGACTCCCCGCGCGCGGTCGAGCTGGCCGCCGCGGCCCGGGCGGCGCTCGGTTCGGCGCTCCGATGAGACGGCGCACCGTGGGTTCCGAGGCGCTGCTCGTCGAGCTCGACGCCGACGAGGACGTCGCCGCAACCTACCTGCACGTCACCCGGCTCCTCGCCAGCGGCGGGCTGCCTCCGGCCCGCGACGTCGTACCAGCCGCCCGAACCCTGCTGGTCGACGGAGTCGACCCGGATCTCTGGTGGTCCGCGCTGAGCGCGGCCGGCCCGCTCGGCCCGGTCGATGCAGGGTTTGTCGACTCACAGCTGGTCGCCCTGCCCATCCGGTACGACGGAGAGGATCTCGACGAGGTCGCCCGACAGTGGGGGTGCAGTCCGGAGGCGGTGGTGGAGCGGCACCAGCAGGCGGAGTTCACGGTGGCGTTCTGCGGGTTCGCACCGGGCTTCGCCTACTGCACCAGTCAACCAGCTCTGCCGGACGTGCAGCGCCGCTCCGACCCCAGGACCCAGGTTCCGGCGGGCTCGGTGGCGCTGGCGGGGCCGTACTGCGGCATCTACCCGACGTCGATGCCAGGCGGGTGGCAGCTGCTCGGGACCACGCCCCAGGTCATGTTCGACGCAGACCGGGAGCGACCCGCGCTGCTGCAGCCCGGTGACCGGGTCCGCTTCGAGGCGGCGGGATGAGCCTGCTCGTGCGTGAGAGCGGGCCGCTGCTGCTCGTCCAGGACCTGGGCCGGGCCGGCTCGATGCACCTCGGTGTTCCGCCGTCCGGTGCGCTCGACCGCCCCGCCCTGGCGTTGGCGAACCGGCTGGTCGGCAACCCCGAGCATGCGGCTGGGCTGGAGATCCTGGTGGGGGGAGTGCGGCTGCAGGCCCAGACGTCCCTGCGCGTCGCGCTGACCGGCGCGGTCATGGGGCTGATGATCGGCGGACGGTCGGCCTCGTGGGGTCTGGCCGAGTCCGTCCGCGCCGGCGACGAGATCGAGGTGCGGTCGACCGACCAGGGTCTGCGAGCGTGGCTCGCGATCTCCGGCGGGGTCCTCGCCGAGCCTGTGCTGGGGAGCTGCTCGACCGACACGCTGACCGGGCTGGGCCCGGCCGCGGTCGTGCCCGGTGACGTGCTCGGGCTCGGGCCTCGGTCGGAGGTGGAGGTCGGTCCGGGTTCGGCGGTGCCGGGGCCGGTGCCCGGGACCTGGACGTTGCCGCTCGTGCTCGGCCCGCGCGATGACTGGTACACGACCGAGGCACGCGAGTCCTTGTTCGCCCAGGAGTACGCCGTCTCGCCCGCCTCGAACCGGACGGCGTTGCGCCTGCAGGGGCCGGAGCCGTTGACTCGACTCCAGCAGGGTGAGCTGGCCAGCGAGGGGATCGTGACCGGGGCCGTGCAGGTCCCGGCCTCCGGCCAGCCGTTGGTGTTTCTCGCCGACCATCCGGTGACCGGCGGCTACCCGGTGATCGGCGTCATCGAGCCAGCGGCCCTGGCGGCGTGTGCTCAGGCGCGGCCGGGGGACCGGCTTCGCTTCCGGCGGTCACGGGGTCGATGAGCAGATCCTCGTCGTCGGTCGCGACTTGTCGACGGACGAGGGCGGGGTCGTCGGCCGCCAGGGTCCGGACCGGGCCCGGGCCGGTCTCGGCGGTCTCGAAGCGGACCGTGACCCGACCCAGGCCACTGCCCCATACCCAGCCCGGTCCGAAGCCCGGGTGTTCGACGTCCATGCCGGGCATCCAGCCGCGGCCGTGGCGCGGGCGGGTGTCTGCCAGGTCGTGACCGGCGCCGTCGGGCACGGTGAGCGGCTCGTCGAGCTCGTCGTCCTCGTCGACGAACAGGTCGTCCTGGATCCAGTCGGCCAGCCCCGACACCCCGACGCCGAGCAGACGCACCCCGCCTGAGGTGTCGAGCTCGGCCAGCAGGCCGCGGGCCAGCCGGCTGACCACCGCGGGGCGGTCGGTCGGCCCCGCGATCGTGGTCGAGCGGGTCAGGGTGGTGAAGTCGTGCTGCCGGACCTTGATCGTCACGGTCCGGCCGGACAGCTTGGCTTTCGTCAACCGTTCGCACACGTTGCGGGCGTGCCGGTCGAGGATGGCGGCGAGAAGCACCGGGTCGACGAGGTCGACCTCGAACGTGTCCTCGACCGAGATCGACTTCGTCTCTCGTTCCGACACCACAGGCCGGTCGTCGTCGGCCCTGGCGAGGGCGTACAGGCTGCGCCCGTGCGACTGCCCCACGATACGGACCAGCTCGTCGGCACTGAGGTGCCGAAGCTCCTCCACGGTGTCGACCCCCACCTGGTGCAGGCGGCCGGCCGTCGCCGGACCGACGCCGGGGATCACCGTCACCTGCATCGGCGCGAGCAGGTCCTGCTCGGACCCGGGTGGGATCACGACCGCACCGTCGGGTTTGTCGAGCTCGCTGGCGATCTTGGCGATGAGCTTGGAGGTGGCGATGCCGACGGAGGCGGTCAGTCCACCGGTGACGTCGTGCACCTCCGCCTTGAGGTCGGCGGCGATCCGGACCAGGCCGGCGGCGGACAGGTCGAGCTCGTCAGAGCTGGCGGCCAGGTCGATGAAGGCCTCGTCGAGAGACAGCGGTTCCACCAGCGGTGACCGTGATCGAAGGACCCGCATCACCTGTCGGCTCGATGCCCGGTAGGCGTCGAAGCGCCCGACCAGAAAGGCGGCGTGCGGACAGCGCGACCGGGCTTCGGCGGTGGACATGGCCGAACGGACACCGAAGCGACGTGCCTCGTACGAAGCTGTCGCCACCACCCCACGCTGGCCGACCCCACCCACGATGACTGGCTTGCCACGCAGCGAGGGCTTGTCCCGCTGCTCGACGGCCGCGAAGAACGCATCGAGGTCCAGATGCAGGATCGACGCGACGTTACGCACAGGTCCATCATCGCGGACCGGACCGTCCACAGGTCGCCTCGAGGGCATCGCCCGCGGGTCCGGACCCTTCGATGCTGGTCCCATGAGCAATCGCCGCCACCCCTTCCGCGCCACCACCCGCCGATCCGCGTCCGCTCCAAGCCCTGGTGTCCCCGTGACCAAGGTCAAGACGCCTGCTGACGTGGTGACGATCGTGCCGTACCTGTTGGGGTTCGACCCGATCGACAGCATCGTCATCATCGCGCTGGAGGGACCGCGGCAGCGGTTCGGCCCGTGCGCCCGTATCGACCTCGTCGACACGGCAGAACGCCACGACGCAGCCGACCGTACGGCGGCATATCTGGGCGCGCTGGCCGAGCTGCACGGCTTCGACCCGGTGATCCTGGTCGCGTACTCCGACCGGGCAGCCGTGGCCGATCCTGTGATGAGGGCAGTACTCGATCGCTTCCGCGACGACGGCGTGACCGTCAACGACGCCGTCCGGGCCGACGGTGAGCGGTGGTGGTCCTACGTCTGCTCCGACCCGGGCTGCTGTCCGCCCACCGGCGTCCCTTACGACACGCAGGCGTCCGAAGTCGCGGCTGAGGCCGTGCTGGCCGGGCTCTCGCGGGCGCCGAGCCGCGAGTCCCTGCGTGCCCAGTTCACCCCGGACCGTCTCCGCCAGGACGCCTTCGGAGCTGCCGCGAGCGTGCCGCTGCCTCCCGTGCTGGCCACCGGTGACCTGTGCGAGCGGGTCTGCGACGGGTTGCCGGACCCCGGTTCGTTGACGCCGACGGACGAGGTGGCTCTGGTCCGGGCCGTCCAGGACGTGCAGAAGCGCGATGCCGTCTGGGCCTTGATGACGCGCGAGAACGCGCCGGAACACTACGGGCTCTGGCTGCACGTGCTCAGGGCCACCCCCGACGAGCTCATGGCCCCGGTCGGGGGGTTGACCGCCTTCGCCGCCTGGTTGTCCGGGCGCGGCGTGCTCGCCTCCCATGCGGCTGAGCGCGTGCTCGCTGTGCACCCGAACTACTCGATGGCCGTCCTGCTGCTCGACGCCTGCGAAGCCAGCATCAACCCGTCGATCTGGGACCGGGTGCGGGGTCAGCCGGCCTGATCGTCACGGCCATGGCGCGCACGTCGTGCCGATGAGATGTTTCGCCGAGGTGGTGGCGGCGACCGACGAAGCAGGGCAGGCTGGCGGCAGACAGCGGCCTGCTGGCCGGACCGGCGCCACGTCCCCTGAGGAGGACCGACGATGGGCCAAGAGGTCGAGCGCCGGGAGTTCACGCGCGAGGACCGGCGTCGCTACCGCGACAAGGTGCGGCAGTGCCTTGACGTGTTCGCACGCATGCTGCGTGAGTCGCGCTTCGATGTCGAGCGACCCATGACAGGGCTCGAGGTCGAGCTCAACCTGGTCGACGACGCATGCGACCCGGCGATGAAGAACGCCGAGGTGCTCGACGCCATCTCCGATCCGGACTTCGTGACGGAGCTAGGCCAGTTCAACCTCGAGATCAACGTCGCACCACGTCGGCTGGCGGGCGGTGGGATCAAGGCCTTCGAGGACAACGTGCGAGACAGCCTCAACGCGGCCGAGGTGAAGGCGCGCAGCGTCGGCGCCCACATGGTCATGGTCGGGATCCTGCCGACGCTGCAGACCTCGCACATGCACACCGACACGCTCTCGGCCAACCCGCGCTACCGGCTGCTCAACGACCAGATCTTTGCGGCCCGCGGCGAAGACCTCGAGATCTCGATCCGTGGCGTCGACCGCCTCCGCGTGACCGCGGACTCGATCATGCCCGAGGCCGCATGCACCTCGATGCAGCTCCACCTGCAGACCAGCCCCGACGAGTTCCCGGCGTACTGGAACGCGTCGCAGGCGATCGCGGGGATCCAGCTCGCGCTCGGCGCGAACTCGCCGTTCCTGTTCGGGAAGGAACTGTGGGCCGAGACCCGGATCGCTCTCTTCGAGCAGGCCACCGACACCCGCAGCGAGGAGCTGAAGTCGCAGGGGGTACGCCCACGCGTGTGGTTCGGTGAGCGGTGGATCACCTCCATCTTCGACCTGTTCGAGGAGAACGTCCGGTACTTCCCGGCCCTGTTGCCGATCACCGAGGACGAGGACCCGGTTGCCGTCCTCGACAAGGGCGACACCCCGGCCCTGCAGGAGCTGCGCCTGCACAACGGCACCATCTACCGCTGGAACCGTCCGGTGTACGACGTGGTCCGCGGCGTACCCCACCTGCGCGTGGAGAACCGGGTGCTTCCCTCCGGCCCGACCGTGGTCGACATGATGGCGAACGCGGCCTTCTACTTCGGGCTGGTGCGCTCGCTGGCTGAGGACGAGCGACCGTTGTGGTCGCAGATGTCGTTCTCGGCCGCGGAGGAGAACTTCCACACCGGTGCGACCGACGGCATCACGGCCCAGGTCTACTGGCCCGGAATCGGATCGGTCGGCGCCGCGGAGCTCGTCCTGCGCCGGCTCCTCCCGCGCGCCAAGGACGGGCTCGACCGATGGGGCATGGAGACGGCTGAGAGCGACCGGTTGCTGAGCATCATCGAACACCGCTGCCTGGCCGGACGCAACGGAGCGACCTGGCAGTCGCAGATGTTCCACCGGCTCTTCGACTCCGGGGCGACCGATCGTTTTGACGCGTTGCGCGAGGTGGTGCGTCGCTACAGCGAGCACATGCATGCCAACCTGCCCGTACACGAATGGCCCCTCGACTGAGGGCGTTCACCGGACGGTCGGTCCAGCCATCCCTTCCGCGGCATACCGTGCGGAGGCGATCGTCCGGTAGCGTTCGGCCCACGACCTACGGCGCAGGCGGCTGACGTCGCGGAGAAGGAGCAAGCATGGGTGTCATCGTGGTGGGCTACGTGCCGAAGGCCGAGGGCCATGCGGCGTTGCGTCTCGCCGCCGAAGAGGCAAAGCGTCGGGACGCCAGCCTTGTCGTCGTGAACTCGCACCGCGGTGGTCGAGAGTTCGATCGAGACGACGCCGAAGAGGTCGAGACCGCTCTCGAAGAAGTGCGCGCGCAGCTCACCGAGGCTGGTGTCGAGCACGAGGTCCGCCAGCTCGTTCGCGGCATGGATCCCGCCGAGGACCTCATCAACGTGGCAGCCGAGGTCTCTGCCGAGTTCATCGTGATCGGGCTGCGTCGGCGCAGCCCTGTCGGCAAGCTCATCCTCGGCAGCAACGCCCAGCGCATCCTCCTCGACGCGCCGTGTCCGGTGCTGGCGGTCAAGGCCGCAGAGTGACGCTGCAGATCGCCCAGGACGAGGCGGCCGACGAAGTCCTCTCGACCAACGCTTTCGCACTCCTGGCCGGGATGCTTCTCGACCAGCAGTTCCCCATGGAACGCGCGTTCGCGGGGCCGGCCAAGATTCTCGACCGCTTCGGCACGCTCGACCCCGAGACGATCTCCGGCGCGCCCCCGGAGGAGTTCGCGGCTGTGTGCGCCACACCGCCGGCGGTGCACCGTTTCCCCGGCGCCATGGCTGCCCGCATCCAAGAGCTCGCCGCGCACGTGGTCGAGCACTACGGCGGTCGTACCGCAGCACTGTGGGAGACCGCCGAGTCGGGCTCCGACCTGATGCGTCGCATGCAGGCCCTGCCTGGCTTCGGCAAGCAGAAGTCGCAGATCTTCATCGCCCTGCTCGGCAAACAGCTCGCCGTGCGTCCGGATGGTTGGGAGAAGGCTGCCGGCTCGTACGCCGAGGAGGGTTCCTACCGATCGGTCGCCGACGTGCGGGATCGTGCGTCGCTGGAACGCGTACGCAGCTTCAAGCGCGAGCAGAAGGCAGCCAAGGCCGCTCACGCCGTCAAGACCTGACGACCCTCGCCGCGTCCCTGCTCAGGACAGTCGTTGGTGCTGTCGGCGTACGTCGTCAGGGACCGTGGTCCCGAGTGCGTCCGGGTCCACCTGGATCTCGCCGGTGGCGAGGCGTAAGGGGATGACCCCGGCCCAGACGCCCGTGTCGACGTCGGTCTGGTCGTCCGAGACGCCGCCGGTACGCCGCTTGACCGAGGCCTCCTGCAACGGAAGGGCCAGCACCGCCGTGGCTGCCAGCTCCTTGCGCGTGTGTGCCCGCAAGGTAGTCGACCGTCCGGGCACGACATGGTCCACGATCAGGTCGAGGGCCCGGCGCTTCTCGTCGTCGTCGACGACCGCGCGGGCACGACCGATCACGACCGCAGAGCGGTAGTTCATGGAGTGGTGGAAAGCCGATCGAGCCAGCACGAGCCCGTCGACGTGGGTCACGCTCACGCAGATGTCGTGCTCGCGCGTGGTCGTGAGCAGACCCGCTGCGACAGATCCGTGCAGATAGAGGGTTCCGCCGGCGTCGGGGCCGTCGGGGTCGACAGCGAGGGCCATCGGCAACACCACGGGGTGGGGCGCCGCGCCCGACGGGTCTGGCCTGAGCACGCCCACGTGACAGACGACGGCCTCCTCGAGGACGGCGAGCAGGTCGGCGCGCTGGGAGGCCGCACGCTCGGGATGTCGTCGCACGCCGGTACGAGGGGTGGGGGAGAGGCGCTGGCTGGTCGTCGTTGTCACGAGTCCAGTCTGCGTCGGCAAGTGGCATACTGACACGGGCCAATTGCTAGCGATTCACGTAGGCCAATCGTCCGCGAGTTCCGGTGCAAGGAGGTAGCGTGGCCAGCCGTCCGCCGACGCCGCTCGCCCTCACGCTCGAGCGCAGCAGCCGTGACACCTTGCCCGTCCAGCTGGCTCGGCAGATCCGTGACCATGTGTCGGACGGGGTGCTCGACCGGGGACAACGCCTACCGTCCTCACGGTCGCTCGCGGTCGACCTGGGTGTTGCGCGGGCCGTCGTCGAAGCGGCCTTCGACCAGCTCGTGGCAGAGGGCTGGCTCGTCGCACGGGCCGGCGCCGGCACCTTCGTGGGTGATGTGGGTGGGCCGACGGCGCGGGCCCGCTCGTCGGTCAGATCCGGGTCTCGCACGTTCCGGCCGGCTGAGCTGGTGAGCTTCGACACCGGTACGCCCTACGTGGACCCCAGGTTGGATGCAGGCTGGCGGCGAGCCTGGCGCGAGGCCGCGCAGGCGACCATGCCACGCGGCTATCCCGACCCCGCGGGGATCGCTGAGCTGCGCGAGCTCATCGCGGCGTACGTCGCTCGGCGTCGGGGTGTCAGCTGCACCGCGGACGAGGTGCTCATCACGGCAGGGACCACGCACGGTCTGACCGTCGTCCTCGAGCAGCTCGAACGCGGGGCGGTGGCCATCGAGGATCCGGGCTACCGGGCGGCGGTGGAGGTCGCCCGCTCGGCTCGGTTCGATGTCGCCGACATCCCGGTCGACCACGAAGGGATCTGCGTCGATGCGCTGGCCGCCTGTCGCGGTGATGTCCGCGCGGTGTACGTGACCCCGGCGCACCAACATCCCACCGGGGTCACGATGACGGCGTCGAGGCGGGTCGCGCTGGTGGCAGAGGCACGGCGCCGAAGCGCGCTCATCATCGAGGACGACTACGACTCGGAGTTCCGGTACGACGTGGCCCCGCTGCCTGCGCTCGCGTCGTTGTCTCGGGACGTGATCTACCTCGGAACAGCAGCCAAGGCGGTGCACCCGGCG
The DNA here is from genome assembly GCA_963750495.1 of uncultured Actinomycetota bacterium. GTDB lineage: Bacteria > Actinomycetota > Actinomycetes > Propionibacteriales > Nocardioidaceae > JANLYC01. Next base: position 216,298 of record CAVVQV010000004.1, on the reverse strand, counting down.
CTGCGGATCGGCTGGCTCGTCGGTCCGGCCGACCTCGTGGCCGAGCTGGCGGCGAGGCGAGCACGCCGGCACGACCACTCGAGCTGGCCGGTGCAACGCGCTTTTCTCGCGATGCTGCGCGACGGTCACGTCGACCGGCTCATCCGCTCGGCCCGCCGGGTCTACGCCGAGCGCAGCGAGCTCGTGCGCGAGCGACTGGCACCGTTCGCGGCGGTTCACGGTGCGGGTGCCGGCATGTACGTGACCGTCCCACTCGCGCCGTCCCTGGCCCGGGCCGTGGTGTCTGCGGCCGGCGCAGAAGGCCTCGACATACCCCTCCTGTCGGCTTACGGGCGCACTGACGCGCGGGATGGGATCGTGCTGGGGTTCGGTGGGGTCACCCACGCGGAGCTCGAGCGTTGTCTGGAGGTCGTGACGGCCGCACTCGCCACGGGCCGGGGCGTGGCTTGAGCACCGCCCGGTCCGTGTCACAATAGAGACGCGGCATCTTGACGTGACCGGGCTTTGCCGCGCCCCCGATTCATCTACGAGAGGACGTTCGTGTCGCCGAGCACGTCCCGCACCCTTCCAGATTCTCTTCTTTCCCATCCGTCGGTGGTACGCCTCATCGCTCAGGGGCGACGCGACGGGCAGGTCTCCCCGAACGACATCCGGAGCACTTGTGAGGACGCCGGGGTCAGCCCGGCGCAGCGCAAGGCGCTGCTCAAGCACCTGGCTGCTGAGGGTGTCAGTGTCGCTGTCGGGGCGGAAGAGTGCGTGCACCCCAAGCAGGTAGCGGCGGCCGCTACGAAGCGAGCCACCGTGACCGCCGCAGCGAAGAAGGCGGCAGCGAAGAAGGCTCCGGCCACAAAGGCCCCGGCGAAGAAGTCCGCAGCCAAGAACGACACGGCGGCCAAGGACAAGCCGACCGCGAAGAAGGCCGCCTCCGTCACCAAGACGTCCAGCCGCTCGACGACAGCGGACAAGCCGGCCGGCCAGAAGGCAGCCAAGTCGGCGGCGACCAAGAAGGCCGTGAGCGGGGAGTCGCAGCCCGGGATCGAGGCCGCAGCCGACGCCCCCGTCGAGGCCGACGGCAAGAAGTCGCTCGCTGACATCGACGACTCCGTGTTCGAGAAGGACCTCCAGACCGACCCGACTCTCAAGGAGGACGAGAAGCAGGGCTTCACGATCTCCGAGGCGGACGAGGCCGACGAGCCCGAGCAGACCGTCACGGTCGCCGGGGCTACTGCAGACCCGGTCAAGGACTACCTCAAGCAGATCGGCAAGGTGCCGCTGCTCAACGCCGAGATGGAGGTCGAGCTCGCCAAGCGCATCGAGGCCGGCCTGTTCTCCGAGGAGAAGCTGGCCCGCGAGAACAAGGTCTCGGCGAAGATGCTCGACGAGCTCGGCTGGATCGCCGAGGACGGCCGCCGCGCCAAGAACCACCTGCTCGAGGCCAACCTACGTTTGGTCGTGTCGCTCGCCAAGCGTTACACCGGCCGGGGCATGCTCTTCCTCGACCTGATCCAGGAGGGCAACCTCGGCCTCATCCGCGCGGTCGAGAAGTTCGACTACACCAAGGGCTACAAGTTCTCGACGTACGCCACCTGGTGGATCCGGCAGGCCATCACCCGGGCGATGGCCGACCAGGCCCGCACGATCCGTATCCCGGTGCACATGGTCGAGGTCATCAACAAGCTGGCCCGTGTCCAGCGGCAGATGCTGCAGGACCTGGGTCGCGAGCCCACGCCCGAGGAGCTCGCCAAGGAGCTCGACATGACGCCCGAGAAGGTCGTCGAGGTCCAGAAGTACGGCCGTGAGCCGATCTCGCTGCACACGCCTCTCGGCGAGGACGGCGACTCGGAGTTCGGTGACCTCATCGAGGACTCCGAGGCCATCGTGCCTGCGGACGCCGTGTCTTTCACCCTGCTCCAGGAGCAGCTGCATGCGGTGCTCGACACCCTGTCGGAGCGGGAAGCCGGCGTGGTCTCGATGCGCTTCGGGCTGACGGACGGCCAGCCCAAGACCCTCGACGAGATCGGCAAGGTCTACGGCGTCACGCGTGAGCGGATCCGTCAGATCGAGTCCAAGACCATGTCGAAGCTGCGCCACCCGTCCCGTTCCCAGGTCTTGCGCGACTACCTCGACTAGCAACCAGCTCCCCCGCGCGGTGACGCCGTTCGTGGGAGCCTTCCCTCATGCGCGAGCCAGCTGACTGTCACGTCACGGTCGTGGGCGGAGGTGCCGTCGGCGCGGCAGCCACCTACTTCCTCGCTCGCGCGGGCTATCGAGACATCCAGCTGGTCGAGGCTGCCGATGCCGGCTCGCAGACGACGAGCCAGGCTGCAGGACTCGTCGGCCAGTCGCGCACGACGCTGGAGCGCACCCGTCTCACGATGTCGAGTGTGCAGTTCTTCCGCGACTGCGAGGCAGAGCTGGGCTATCCCGCCGACTGGCGCGAGACCGGGAGCCTGCGGATCGCGATGTCGCCGGCCGCCGTCGCCGAGCTCGAGCAGATCGCCCTGGTGGCCGCCCAGGCCGAGCTCGATGTGGAGCTGGTGGATGCGCACCGGGTCCAGCAGCTGTGTCCCCAGCTCGAGGACGTGTCGGAGGTCCGGCTCGCCCTCTGGTGTCCCACCGACGGGTACGTGCAACCCAACAGCTTGACGGACGCGTACCTCGCCGGGGCCCGACAGCTGGGCGCCCGCGTGATCACCAACACCAGGGTTCTGAGCATCGACGTCGTCGGTGGTGAAGTCCGGGGCATCACGACCGAGCGAGGCAGTGTCGCGACGGAGATGGTGGTCAACGCCGCCGGACCGTGGGCGGGCGCACTCGCTCGTACCGCGGGGGTCGAGCTCCCGATCGTCCCCGTCCTGCACGAGTACTTCGTGACAGGCGCTGTGGCCGGGTGGGACTCGGGCACGCCGTGCCTGCGGATCCCCGAGGTCCAGGTCTACGCCCGCGGGGAGGGGCGCGGAGTTCTCTGCGGCGGCTTCGAGCACCGAGGCACCAGCCTCGACCCCGCTGCCGTCGCTGTCGATGCCCCGCTCCCGGCCGAGCCCAACTGGGAGGTCCTCGGCGAGTTCGCCGGCGGCTTCGCTCGCTTGGTTCCGAGCATCACCGAGGTCGGGATCCAGACCGTCTTCCGTGGGTGGCCGGGTTTTACCCCCGACGGGCGGTTCCTCGTCGGACCGGTCGCCGGCGTTCGTGGCTTGGTGATGGCCGCAGGCTGCAACGCGCACGGCGTTTCCGGATCTGCGGGACTGGCCCTCCATCTGGTGGAGAGCCTCGGCCACGACGTGTCGCCGTACGTCCAGAGCCTGAGCCCGAACCGGTTCCTTCCCCGGACGTGGGAGTGGTCCACCGCGCGTGTCATGGCACAGGCGATCTGTGAGAACTACTACCCGTTACCCGGCCAGAGCGCCTGACTGGGCGCGCGCGGGGCATTCGTCAGAAGGCGTCGAGCCTGTCTTTGCACCTCGAGGGGCGCCACGGGCGTAGGCTTCCGGCAACCGGGTGGATGGCCCGACAGGCCCCAGGGGAGCTCGTGGCCAGGGGAGCCCGTCGCGCAGGTCATCTCGGAAGGCGCTGTGACCAGGAGCGGGAGACGAGGTGATGCGTGGCTGACCAGCCAGGGACCGCCGCCGATCCGCGCCAGGATCCGCAGCGGCTCGAGGAGATCGCGTTGCTGACGCGGCTCACCATCGAGGCGCGCGGCCGCAGCGGGCCCCTGACGTCCGACGAGATCGATCAGCTCCTGGCCCACAGCCCGGTGGTCATCGGGATCGATGAGGCCGAAGCGGGACCGCACGACGCGTGACCCCGACCGTCCGGTCCGAAACCGCGGGGACGCCCTACCCGCTCTTTCCCGCGACAGAGTGGTGGACCCACAGCTGGAAGGGACACAGCTCCATCCAGGCCAGGGCGGTGAACCTCACGCGGGCGCGGTCATCCTTGGTCAGCGGCCCTTGCGTCATCTCGTCCACGTGTTCGACGTAGTAGACCTCGAGCCGCCTCGCCGAGCTGGTCAGCTGGCCCTCACTCTCCGGCGGCGTCCAGACGGCGTTGGCCACCGGCCTGATGCGCCGCTTCGCCATCCGCTCCGGTCCTGGGGAGCGGCCCCACCGTTGGGCGGCCAGCCAGTTGCAGGCCTCGTGGCCGTACCGAAGCGAGGTTGCGTTGTCGGCCCCGGGTGGCAGGCGCGCGACGAACTCCCCTTCGTGAACGATCCCCAGGAGGAAGGCGGGAACGGTCGCGATCATGACGGCCACCATTGCGAACCGGCCGGCGACCCACGCGCCTTCCCTGGCGTCGCCCCAGTGACGCGACGCCACTCCGGCGACCCCGCCGACGCACACTGCGACAGCAACGAAGATCAACCGCATCTGCCAGGACGCGGGCGGTGGCAAGCGGCTGCGGGTGCCGGCGGCGTCGGCGATGCAGATCAGGACGCCGGCTCCCCAGGCGAGCAGATAGCCGACCAGACCCCACGACAGACCGATGACCACGTTGCCGCCACGGAGAGATGACCACCGACTCACCGGGTCAGGCTAGCGGCGCCGATAGGCGGGCAGAGGAGTCTTGAAAGACCCCGTTGGGGCAGACATTAGACATGCAACCATGACGAACCTGGCGAGTCAGCCAATCGGTGTCACCGTCAGTGTCGTAATGCCGACGCTCTGACACGCGCCGTGGCGTCTCGGAGCTGCCGCTGGTGGCATCGCCACGTCATTCGACCGTCCCCCCAGCGCCTCACCGGTCGGTACTTCCAAGGGAGGGGTCGACCGGTGAGGCTGACTCCCGCACACCTGGGGGGTGTGGCTGCACGGGAGCTTCTTCAACAGTGACACCGTGTTCCCCGGTACGAAAGTGGACACGCCGTTTGCGACTCCGGGCTGCCCGTGCTGGTTCGCGCCTCTTGACCTGGTTCGAACCGCCGGCAGCGGTAGCGTCGAGGCATGCACGACAGCAACCGGTGGGCTCGCTGCTCGTTGGGTCATCGGCACTGGGGCTCGCTCGGGGCGGCCGGCCTCCTCCTCACCCGTCGTGCGACGGAAGAAGGAGCGCCCCGCTCCGACGTCCTGCTCCAGCATCGTGCCGACTGGGTTCACCACGGGAACACCTGGTCGGTTCCCGGTGGGGCGATCCACCCTGGCGAGAGCGCGTGGGACGCCGCCATGCGTGAGGTGGCGGAAGAGACCGGGCTCGACCTGACCGGTGCCCGCGAGCTGACGAGGCTTGTGGACGACCACGGCGGCTGGAGCTACACGACGATCGTCGCGTGGGCCGAGCTCAGTGTCGGTATGACGGAGCCCGTCCTGGTGGGTGAACAGCAAGGGCTGACGTGGGTCGGGCTGGACGAGGTGGCCCACCTGCCGCTGCACCCAGGGTTCGCCGACGCCTGGCCGCAGGTGTGCAAGCTCATCCCTAGGCTGAACCGATGATTGCGAGCTATATCAAGAGTGTGACCTTCGACTGTGCGGATCCGCTGTCGATCGCGTCGTTCTGGGCGGCTGCGCTCGGCTCGAACGTCGACGAGGACTCCACAGCCGAGAAGGCGTTCGTCGAGGCCGCGGGCTGGGGTGGGCCGAACATGTGGTTCGTGCGCGTCCCGGAACCCAAGACGGCCAAGAACCGGCTGCACTTCGATTTGCGCGCCCCGGGCACCATCGCTGCCGAGGTCGTCCGACTGGTCGACCTCGGTGCCACCGTCATCAGGGGCGGGGACGACCTCGTCGTCATGCAGGACCCGGGAGGCAATGAGTTCTGCGTTGAGTGAGCGTTGTGCGTCAGGAAGCGAGCTCCTCGGGTGTCAGCGCGCGCAGGACGCAGAACTCGTTGCCGTCAGGGTCGGCCAGCACGACCCACGTGACGTCTGGCCCCTGGCCCACATCGGCGCGGGTAGCACCCAGCGCCAGCAGCCGATGGACCTCGGTGTCGCGGTCGTCCGGTCGGAGGTCGATGTGGAGACGGTTGATCCCCGATTTCTCCTCCGGCACCTTCAGGAAGAGCAGGTCGGGCGAAACGCCGTCCTCGGGGCTGCCGGCCGGCGGTTCGAGAGCGACCTCGTCAGGTTCGTCGTAAGTCGTTCGCCAGCCCAGCACCTGCGCCCAGAAGGACGCCAGTCGTCGAGGGTCGGTGGTGTTGACGCAGATGCACTGCCATCGCACGGTCATACCGTGATCCAACTACCTCGTTCCGACAGCCGCCCGGCAGCTGTGTGCCGGATCCAGGGCCAGGTCAGTGTTGGTATGCCCGGGTAGCGCGGTCTGGGAGGTGACGCTGCGTGATACATGGAACCTTTTTCGTTCGTGACGGCTGAAAGTCACTACGATTCGCGCTATGGCCCTGCACTCGGAGACGAGGCCGTCCGACGCGATCGCGACGGGGTTTCACCACGGGGCCTTGCTCTACGAGGGCGAGCGCGACTTCCTCCGGGTGACGGCCCCGTTCATCCGCGACGGCATCGACGCCGGCGAACCGGTGCTCGTCGCAGTGGACAAGGACAAGATCGCACTGTTGCGTGCGGAGCTCGGCGCACGAGCCGACCAGGTGGAGTTCGCCGACATGGCGGTGCTGGGACGAAACCCGGCCCGGATCATCCCGGCGTGGCGGGACTTCGTCGTCCGGCACGACGGTTCGGCGACGGCCATTCGCGGCATCGGAGAACCTATCTGGGCGGGCCGGAGCACCGCTGAGCTGGCTGAGTGCCAACGCCACGAGGCCCTGCTCAACGTTGCCTTCACCGGGACCACGTGGCCGGCGCTCACGCTCCTCTGCCCGTATGACGTCAGCGCGCTTCCTGAGCGGGTGCTGTTCGAGGCGACTCGCAGTCATCCCCTGGTGAAGCAGAACGGCTCCGTTCGACCGGACCAGTCAGCGGGCATCGAACAGCTGGCCCGGACGCACCTGGACACGCCGCTTCCTGAACCGGCGGGTCCGCTGCGCGAGATGGCGTTCGGGCTGGACGACCTGCACGCCGTGCGCAGCCTTGTCACGTCAGCGGCCGCGGTAGCCGGGCTCAGCCGCGACCGCAGCTACGACCTGGTGCTGGCGGTCAGCGAGGTAGCCACCAACAGCGTGGTTCACGGTGGGGGCGGCGGAGTCTTCCGAGTGTGGTCTGAGGAAGGCCGGGTCGTCTGCGAGTTCCGCGACCGGGGCCAGCTCGACGACCCACTCGTCGGGCGTGAGGAACCGCTCCCGGACAGCCTGGGCCGGCGCGGACTGTGGATGGTCAACCAGCTCTGCGATCTCGTGCAGATCAGGGTGTTCGCCAGCGGCACCGTCGTACGCCTGCACATGATGCCGGACTGACCAGAGGGCCGACCAAGGGTTTGCGCGGCATCGCCGGAGGCTTCCCCGAACGCAGAAGTGGCGACCACCTGTCGGTGGCCGCCACTGCATGTCTGGATGGGCGGGGTGCCCTCGATCAGCGCGGAGTGATAGGACGCGCCTGTCTGTGGGTCAGAGCTCCTCGTCCGGAGCGGTGCTCGGCGTCTGGGCCAGCTGGCCGGTCTCGTCGTGGATCGAGGCGGCGATGGCTTGCAGCTTCTCGGCGTGCTCTCGCGCGTGGTGGGCGCAGAACAGAAGCTCTCCACCACTGGTGAGCTCGACGCGCACGTATGCCTGAGCTCCGCAACGGTCACAGCGGTCGAGCGCGGTGAACTGCGGGCTTGGTGCAACGGCTGTGGTCACGTGGGCCTCTTCTCGTTCTCTTGGCGACTCAACCGGGAACAACCATTCAACCAGGGCCGGTATTCCGAGCTTTGCCGCCTACCGCTTGCTGAGATCACTGCTGTGCCGGATCTTGCGATGTTGATGATTCGACGCCGCGTCGATCTTGGATGGTTCCGGTCGTCTGATGGTGCATTTGACCTTACGACGCATGGTGGACCTTTCACGGTGCCATCCGTGGGAGAAGTATCCAAATTGTGGCCGCGTGTCGGGGAAATAGCCCGAACGGTTGACACCCTTTGTCCGTCTGGGTGCACGCATCGGCACGGACCGTCACGGACCCCCTCTCATCACCCGTTCTGCGGCGTGGTGGCCGGGGGTGCCGGTGGGTCCCCGGTATCGTTCCTGACAGACGGATCCGGACGCTGGGACGTGACTGTTGTCAGCGTGCCGGTCGAGGATCGGTCCAGTGCTCCACGAGCTTGTCCGTTGTCTTTTCCACAGCGCCGTAAGGAGTTCCGTGCCCACCCGAGGCTCTGCCGTCGATGCGTCGTACAACGCCCGTCACCTGCTGGTCCTCGAGGGTCTCGAAGCCGTCCGCAAACGACCCGGAATGTACATCGGTTCAACCGACACCCGTGGGCTCATGCACTGTGTGTGGGAGATCATCGACAACGGGGTCGACGAGGCCCTGGCCGGGGTCTGCCACCGCATCGACGTCGTGCTGTACGCCGACGGGTCCGTCGAGGTGCGCGATGACGGCCGAGGGATTCCCGTCGACCTCGAACCCAAGACCGGTCTTTCCGGAGTCGAGGTCGTGTTCACCAAGCTGCACGCCGGCGGCAAGTTCGGTGGCGGCTCGTACGTCGCCACAGGTGGTCTGCACGGCGTCGGCGCCTCCGTGGTCAACGCACTGTCCGCCCGGCTCGACGTCGTCGTCGACCGCAGCCCGGCCGCCTGGAGCATGTCCTTCCAGCGCGGTGTGCCGGGCGTCTTCTCCGGCGACGGAGCGTCGGCAGACTTCACGCCGAAGCCGGCGAGCCTGACCAAGGTCGGGAGGGTCAAGAAGGGAGTCTCGGGCACTCGCATCAGGTTCTGGCCGGACCGCCAGATCTTCACCTCTGACGCGACCTATACCTACGACGAGCTGGCCACCCGCGCTAGGCAGACGTCGTTCATCGTGCCGGGGCTGGCGATCGCCATCCGTGACGAACGCGGTGACGAGGTCATCGAGGAGACGTTCCGCCACGACGGGGGCATCGGCGAGTTCTGCGAATACCTGGCCACCGACGAGAAGGTCACCGACATCCTGCGGTTGCAGGGGGTCGAGCACTTCACCGAGACCGTGCCGGTGCTCGACGAGCAGGGGCACATGACGCCGCAGGACGTCGACCGGGAGCTCGGCGTCGACGTCGCGCTGAGGTGGGGACAGGGTTACGACACCGAGGTGAGGTCCTTCGTCAACGTGATCGCCACCCCGAAGGGCGGCACCCACGTCTCCGGTTTCGAGCGCGCCCTCACCAAGACCTTCAACGACGTGGTCCGCCAGACACGGGGCCTGATGAAGGCAGGCGAGTCCGACCTGCTGAAGGACGATGTGCTCGAGGGGCTGACCGCTGTCGTGACGGTCCGGCTCGCCGAGCCGCAGTTCGAAGGGCAGACCAAGGAGGTCCTCGGCACCCCGGCGGCTCAGCGCATCGTGAGCAAGATCGTCGCGTCGGAGCTCAAGGCGTTCCTCACGTCGAACAAGAAGGGCCAGAAGCCGCAGGCCCGCGCCCTGCTCGAGAAAGTCGTCAGCGCGGCCCGGACCCGCGTCGCGGCGCGCCAGCAGCGCGACACCCAGCGTCGCAAGAACGCGCTCGAGTCCAGCGCACTGCCCGCGAAGCTCGCCGACTGTCGCAGCAACGACGTCGAGCGCAGCGAGCTGTTCATCGTCGAGGGAGACTCCGCGCTCGGCACCGCCAAGCTGGCCCGCGACTCGGAGTACCAGGCACTGCTGCCGATCCGGGGCAAGATCCTCAACACGCAGAAGAAGTCGGCCGGTGAGATGCTGCAGAACGCCGAGTGCGCGTCGATCATCCAGGTCGTCGGAGCCGGCAGCGGTCGCACGTTCGACCTCGAGCAGGCGCGTTACGGCAAGATCATCTTCATGGCCGACGCCGACACCGACGGCTCGCACATCCGCTGCCTGCTGGCGACGCTCTTCCACAAGCACATGCGCGGACTGCTCGAAGCCAAGCGGATCTACTCGGCGGTCCCACCGCTGCACCGCATCGAGCTCACCAACCCCAAGAAGGGGATGGACAAGTACATCTACACCTACTCCGACGACGAGCTCCAGCGAAAGCTCGCCGAGCTCAGCAAGAAGGGCGTGCGCTGGAAGGACCCCGTCCAGCGCTACAAGGGCCTCGGTGAGATGGATGCACATCAGCTCGCCGAGACCACCATGGACCCGCGCCACCGCACCTTGCGTCGCATCACGATCGACGACGCCGACGGGGCCGAGCAGATGTTCGAGCTGCTGATGGGCAACGACGTGGCGCCGCGCAAGGAGTTCATCGTCCAGGGCGCGTACGAGCTCGACCTCGACGCCATCGACGCGTAGCCGGTGGGATTCCCCGGCTCGCGGCCGTTCGGCCGCTCCGAGAGGGTGCTAATCCGTACATTCCACCTCCCCAGGACAACACAACCGGAACCACCCGCACAAAGGCGCAGGGAGTCCGTCAAATCGCGCGCACGCGCCAAACTTAGGCAGCGCGATCCGACGCAAGGTCAACAGGTGGTCAACCGTGGACACAGGACCCCGGGCGCGATAGACAGAGACATGTGGTGGCCGTCACACGCGGTCCGGAGTGTGGCGCCGGCTTGAGGAGGATCATGAAGCGATCGATCAGGCAGCGGATGGCAATCGGCGGTGTGTTGGCTGCGGTGGCCATGGTCACGACGGGGTGTTTGCAGGATCCCAATGCCTCGACGGCCGGTGCGGCCGGACTCAACGGGTATGTCGACGGCGGCAGCCCGGACGGCGACAAGGTCGTCACGGTTCTCGGTGCTTTCGGCGGTGACGAGCAGAAGAACTTCGAGGCTTCGCTCGCCGACTTCGAGAAGTCGAGCGGGATCGACATCCAGTACACCGCTGACCAGGACTTCACCACGACGGTGAAGCAGAAGGTCAACTCCGGAGACGCACCGGACATCGGTCTGTTCCCGCAACCCGGTGGGCTCCTCGAGCTGGCCGCGCAGGGCAATGTGCAGCCGATCGACACGTTCCTCGACTACGACACACTCGACCGGACCCTGGTCCCCGGCTTCCTCGACGCGTCGCGTCTCAACGGCCGGGTCTACGGCGCCCCCATGCGCCTGGCCGTCAAGAGCATCATCTGGTATCCCAAGGCGGCCTACGACAAGCTCGGTTACTCCACTTCGCCGAAGTCGATCCAGGAGCTTGCGGGCATCGCCGACAAGATCAAGGCCAGCGGAACGGCGCCGTGGTGCATGACGTGGGGGTCCGATCAGGCGACCGGCTGGGTCGGCACCGACTGGATCGAGGAGCTGGTGCTCCGCATGTGGGGACCCGACGTCTACGACCAGTGGGTCAGCCACGAGATCTCGTTCGACGACCCGAAGATCGTCAAGTCCTTCGACGAGTACCGCAAGCTGATCTTCGCCAGCGGGAACACCTACGGCGGAGTCAAGACAGTCTTGAATGAGGACTTCGGCAACGCGATGAACCCGGCCTTCCAGAGCCCGCCGAAGTGTTTCCTGATGCGTCAGGGCAACTTCATCACCACGTTCCTGCCCAAGGATGTCCAGGCCAACCTGGACAAGGACGTCGGTATCTTCGTCTACCCGCCCTACGAGGGTGGCTACTCGGGACAGCCGATCATGGGCGGTGGCGACATCGCCGCCCTGTTCAACGGCAACGACCCCGACGCGATCAAGGTGATGCAGTTCCTGACCTCCGACAAGTTCGGCGTGCAGTGGGCGCAGGCCGGCGGGTGGCTCTCGCCGCACACGACCTTCGACCAGGCGAACTACCCGAACGACACGACGCGCAAGATGGCGGAGATCGCGTACAGCGCAGACGTCTTCCGCTATGACGCGTCCGACGTGATGCCGAAGGAGGTCGGGTCCGGGTCGTTCTGGACCGGCATGGTCGAGTGGGCTGGGGGCAAGAGCTCCGAGGAGGTCACGACCCAGATCAACGACTCGTGGCCGGCGTCATGAGCGGGGGTACTGCGGTCGCCGAGGCACCGGTAGGCCCACAAGAGGAGTCGACCGCACCCGAAGGCGCCAACTGGGCCAAGATCGGGCTCGGAGTCGCGGGCATGGTGCTGGTGGCGTGGGGCCTCGCCAACCTGTTCCTGTCCTTCGGCTACTACCCGGAGAAATATCCCGGCAAGGTGGCGATCGGCATCCTGGCGCTGGTGGCCGGTGTCGGTGGAGCCGCCGTCCTCTTCTACTTCCTCAACATGTTCGTCGAGGGCCTGCCCAGCCGGGCATCGCAGCTCATCATGCCGTACGCGTACGTGCTGCCCGGGGTCGCGTTCATCTCGGTGATGCTGCTGTACCCGGCGATCCAGACGATCAACTACTCCTTCGCCAACGCCGACAGCACGTCGTACGTCGGGTTCGACAACTATCGCGAGATCTTCACCGAGAGCGTCTTCCGGCAATCCCTGTTCAACAACCTGCTGTGGCTGCTGATCGTGCCGGCGGCATCGGTCGCGATCGGGCTCGTCGTTGCGGTGCTCGCCGACAAGTTGTCGACGACAGGAGAGAAGGTCGCGAAGTCGTTCATCTTCGTGCCGATGGCGATCTCGTTCGTCGGTGCGTCGGCGATCTGGGGCCTGGTCTACTACTACAACAGCCCGGATCAGGCACAGACCGGACTTCTGAATGCGATCTGGACGAGTTTCGGCGGCGACCCGCAGACATGGCTGCAGGACCCCGGCTTCCGGCTCAACTCCATCCTCATGATGGTGATCCTGGTCTGGCTGCAGGTCGGTTTCGCGATGATCCTGCTGTCCTCGGCCATCAAGGGAGTGCCCGAGGACACGTTGGAGGCGGCCCGTATCGACGGCGCCAGTGAGTGGAAGATCTTCTGGCAGGTCGTCGTCCCGCAGATCAAGGGCACGATGATCACCGTCTACATCACGGTGGTCATCCTCGTGCTCAAGGTCTTCGACATCGTTTACGTGCTCACCAACGGCAACTTCAAGAGCAACGTGATCGCCAACTTGTTCTTCAACGAGCTGTTCGCCAACGACCAGGCCGGCCGGGCCTCTGCGATCGTGGTCATCCTGCTGCTCGCCGTCACGCCGGTCCTGTACTACCAGGTGCGGCACTTCCGTGCGGAGGAGATGGACCGATGAGTCTCATGGTGATGCGCGACGGACGCCGTCGCAGCTGGCCCGCGATCATCACGATGGTGGTGCTCGTGGTGCTGTGGACGCTTCCCACGGTCGGCTTGCTCGTGACGTCATTCCGCGACCGGATCGACGCGACCGAGTCGGGGTGGTGGCGGGCTATCTTCAACCCGTTCGGTACGAGCTGGACATTCGACAACTACAAGACTGTCTTCGAGGACGCCGATCTCGGCTCAGGATTCCTCAACAGCGTGCTGGTCGCGATCCCGGCGACCATCATCCCGATCCTGTTCGCTGCCTTCGCGGCGTACGCCTTCACGTTCATGGACTTCCGCGGCAAGGACATCATCTTCGTGCTGGTGGTCGCAGTGCTCGTGGTCCCGATCCAGGTGGCGTTCTCACCCATGCTCAACCTGCTGGGTCCGAACGGGCTCGGTATCTCCGGGCAGTACATCGCGGTGTGGCTGTTGCACACCGGCTTCGGCATGCCGTTGGCGATCTACACGCTGCGGAACTACATGACGACGCTGCCGCGCACCGTGATCGAGTCCGCGAAGATCGACGGAGCCACGCACTACCAGACGTTCTGGCGGCTGATCTTGCCGATGTCGGTGCCGGTGCTGGCGGCGTTCGCGATCCTGCAGTTCCTCTGGGTCTGGAACGACCTGCTGATCGCGAAGCTGTTCCTCAAGTCCGACAACAGCACGGTGATCGTCAAGCTGCAGCAGCTGCTGGGTTCACAAGGACAGGGCCAGGAGCTGCTGACCGCCGGGGCGTTCATCTCCATGGTCGTGCCGGTTCTGGTCTTTTTCGCCCTCCAGCGGTACTTCGTGCGTGGTCTGACCTCGGGAGCCGTCAAGGGTTGAGCGTGGACCCGATCCACCTCCGTCGTGGGGGCGTGAGCCTGGTGCTCACGCCCCCAGCGCGTGGAGCACCCGTTCTCCGGTACTGGGGCACTGACCTAGGGCCGCTGACGCCCGCGGACCTGGTGGCCATCGCCGAGCTCTGGCGCCCTGGTGTGCCCCAGTCCGCCCTGGACGAGCCCCGCTCCCTCGGCGTGCTGCCGGAGGCTGCCTCGGGATTCACCGGGACTCCGGCCATCGAGGGATTTCGGCTGACGGGGGAGTTGGTCGGCCAGACGCCGTACCTGACCAGCTGGAGCCTGACCGCAGAGGACGACACGGCGATCCTGGGCGCTCGTGACGACGAGGCAGGGCTCAGTGTCGCGGTCGAGCTGGGCATCTCGCGGCACGGGCTGGTGCGGGTGCGGACCACGGTGACCAACACGGCGGTGGGGCAGTATGTCGTGGCTGCGGTGCGCAACGTGCTGCCCGTCGACGCGGTCGCGACCGAGCTCCTCGACCTCAGTGGGCGCTGGGTCCGTGAGCGCATGCCGCAACGCCACACCTGGCACCAGGGCAAGTTGTCTCGCGAGTCCCGGCACGGTCGGCCCGGGCATGACGCGACCCTGGTGCTCGTGGCCGGCACACCGGGCTTCGCGTTCCGCAGTGGCGCGGTCTGGGGCGTCCACGTCGCCTGGAGCGGAGACCACACCGTGTATGCCGAACGGACGGCGTCAGGAGAGTCGCTGCTCGGGGGTGGCGAGCTGCTTCGAGCGGGAGAAGTCGTGCTGGGTCTCGGTGACAGCTACACGACCCCCTGGCTTTTCGGCTCGTACGCGGCTCACGGGTTGGACGAGCTGAGCGCCCGGCTGCACGCCTGGGCCAGGTCACATGCGCCGCACCGCGAGGTGGGCCGGCCGGTGGTGCTGAACACCTGGGAGGCCACCTACTTCGATCACGACCACGACCGGCTGGTCGGGCTGGCCGATGTGGCAGCCGACCTCGGGGTCGAGCGGTTCGTGCTCGACGACGGCTGGTTCCGCGGGCGGCGGCATGACCGGGCCGGATTGGGCGACTGGACGGTGGATCCGGAGGTCTACCCACAGGGTCTGCATCCGTTGATCGGGCACGTGCATTCGCTCGGCATGGACTTCGGCTTGTGGGTCGAGCCCGAGATGGTCAACGTCGACTCAGATCTGGCCCGCACCCACCCGGACTGGATCCTGCGCGGCCGCCGGGAGCTGCCGCCGGAGTGGCGTCAACAGCAGGTGCTGGACCTGCAGGTCCCAGCGGCCTTCGCGAACGTCCGGGATGCGCTCATGGCGCTGCTGGACGAGTACCCCATCAGCTTCGTGAAGTGGGACCACAACCGCGATGTCGTCGACGCGCTGCACGACGGTCGCCCGGCGGTCCACGGCCAGACGCGGGCGTTGTACGCGCTGCTCGACGCGCTGCGAGCCGCCCATCCGGCCGTGGAGTTCGAGAGCTGTGCGTCAGGCGGTGCTCGTATCGACCTCGAGATCCTCGCCCGGACCGACCGGGTCTGGCCGAGTGACACAACCGACCCACTGGAGCGTCAGCACATCCAACGATGGACCAGCCTTCTCGTGCCGCCGGAGATGATCGGCGCCCACGTCGGTGCGTCTGTGGCCCACACGACCGGACGCGCTCACCGGCTGGGCTTTCGGGCCGCCACGGCGCTGCTCGGGCACTTCGGCATCGAGTGCGACGTCACCGCCCTCACCGCCGACGAGCGGGCCGAGCTGGCCAGCTGGATCGAGCTGCGCAAGCGCGTGCGTGCGGTCGCGACCGGAGGTGTGCTGGTGCGCCCGGACCACCCCGACCCAGCGCTCCTGGTCACGGGTGTCGTCGCCCCGGACGCGTCTGTCGCGTACTTCGTCATCGCGATCGTGGCGAGTACGGCGACCGAGTCGCCGACCCCGGTGGCGTTGGCGGGCCTCGAACCGGACCGGCGGTACGTGGTCCGGTCCGTGGCCCCTGCTGAGCCAGCGCGCTACGTCATCGACCGGGGCAGCACCTGGCTCGACGGTACCGGTGTCGAAGTCCTGGGCCGCGTGATCATGACGGCGGGCGTCCAGCTTCCGGCGACGCCGCCCGAAACCGCCTACGTGCTCGAGGTCCGCGCGGTCGACCCGGCTGGCGACTGAGGTGCTCGATCTGCCCGACCACTGGGTCTGGGACTTCTGGCTGGCCGACGACCTGACGTCGTACCACGCGTTCTTCCTCAAGGCTCCGCGCACCTTGAGTGACCCAGACCTGCGTCACCGTAACGCCTCCGTCGGGCATGCCGTCTCGACCGACCTCGTGACGTGGACCGTCCTCGACGATGCGTTGGTCCCGTCGGATCGTCCCGCCTTCGACGACCTCGCGCTCTGGACCGGGAGCATCGTGCGCGACGACGACGGCCGCTGGCGGATGTTCTACACAGGACTGTCGAGATCCGATGACGGGCTCATCCAACGCCTGGGGAGCGCCACGTCCGACGACCTCGTGCACTGGCGGCGTACGTGGACGGTTGGCGTTGCCGAGGCAGACCCGGCGTACTACGAGAAGCTGGGTGGCTCGGGCTGGCCGGACGAGTCGTGGCGCGATCCGTGGGTTGTGCGCGACCAGGGCGGCCAGTGGCACGCCTACGTGACGGCCCGCGCGGGGACCGGTCGCGGGCTGGGTGTCATCGGGCATGCCATCTCGACGGATCTCCAGACCTGGCAGGTGACGCCGCCGCTCAGTGAACCGGGCTGCGGGTTCGAGTGGCTCGAGGTCATGTCGCTCCAGCAGGTCGAGGGCCGGTGGGTGCTCGTGTTCTCCTGCCTGTCCGCGGAGATGGTCGACGCCGCTCCGGACAGCGGTGGGATCTGGACCGTGGCGGTCGACGGTCCGGGCCTGCCGGTCGACCTGCGCCGTGCGGTCCGGTTGACGAGCGAGGACCTGTACGTCGGCAAGCTCGTTCGTGACCGCGCAGGTCACTGGCAGCTGCTGGCATTCCGGAACCGCGACGCGTCCGGGGGCTTCACGGGCGGGCTGATCGATCCCCTTTCGGTGGGCTGGGACGACACCGGCACCGCGCTCGAGCTGGCGGCCGGTGGCGGGACGCACTGAGCATGGCTAGGGTGGCGAGAGTCACCTTTTACGAAGGATCGTCCGGCACGTACCTGCCGGTGAAAGGAGCACGACCGCTATGGCAACCGTGACATTCGACAAGGCGCAGCGCTGGTATCCCGGCTCGGACACGCCGGCAGTCCCAGGTATCGACCTGGAGATCAACGACGGCGAGTTCATGGTTCTCGTCGGACCGTCCGGATGTGGAAAGTCCACCACCCTGCGCATGCTCGCCGGCCTCGAAGAGGTCAACTCCGGGGCGATCTACATCGGCGACCGGGACGTCACGAACATGCCGCCCAAGGACCGCGACATCGCGATGGTCTTCCAGAACTACGCGCTGTACCCGCACATGAGCGTGGCGGACAACATGGGCTTCGCGCTGAAGATGGCGAAGGTTCCCGCTGACGAGCGACGCAAGCGGGTCGAGGATGCGGCCGTGCTCCTCGGCCTCACCGAGTATCTCGAGCGCAAGCCGAAGGCGCTGTCCGGCGGTCAGCGTCAGCGCGTTGCCATGGGTCGCGCGATCGTCCGTTCGCCGCAGGTCTTCTGCATGGACGAACCACTGAGCAACCTCGACGCCAAGATGAGGGTCCAGACGCGCACGGACATCGCGAAGCTCCAGATCGACCTCGGTGTCACGACCGTCTACGTCACCCACGACCAGGTCGAGGCCATGACGATGGGCGACCGGGTGGCTGTGATGAAGCTCGGTGAGCTCCAGCAGGTCGACACCCCGCTCAATCTCTACGACCGTCCCGTCAACCTGTTCGTCGCTGGCTTCATCGGATCACCCCAGATGAACCTGATGGAGGCGACCGCGTCCGGCGGCGAGGCCAAGATCGGCCAGTACTCCGTGCCCGTCGACTCGACCGCATCGTCGCGGATGAAGGGCAACATCACTGTCGGTGTGCGACCCGAGGCCTGGAAGCTCGTATCCAAGGAGGATGGCGGCCTGCCCGTCAAGGTGACAGTCGTCGAAGAGCTCGGTGCCGACGGCTTCGTCTACGGCACCAGTGGCGTCGAGGGCACTCCCCACGACATCATCGTGCGCGTCACCGGTCGCGACTCCGTACACAAGAACGACACGATCTACGTCACGACCGACCCGGCGAGCGTCCACGTCTTCGACACGGACACCGGCGAGCGGCTGTCTGACTGATCTCCTCTCCACCCACCCCACTGACCCCCGGCCGAGCGCCGGGGGTCAGTGCTGTGTGGGACAAAACCCGATGGCGACGCCTCAGCCCTCTCGACCACACTGATCCGATGAGAACGCTCACCGACATCTACCCGCTGTACGCGCTGCGGATCGCCGCCGGGCCCCTCGAGCTCCGCGTCGTCCGTGACGAAGACATTGCGCCGCTCGTGGCCCTGGCCGAGGACGGGATCCACGATGCCGCGGAGATGCCGTTCGCCATCCCTTGGAGCAGCGCTCCCGCCGACGAGCTGCCGCTCGCCATGGCCCAGCACTACTGGGGTTCGCGCGCCGGTCAGACCAAGGCCGCCTGGTCGCTGGAGTTTGTGGTGAGACGAGAGGGTGAGGTGGTGGGGATCCAGGCCATCGACACCAAGGACTTCCTCGTCACGCGTACCGGTGAGACGGGGTCGTGGTTGGCGCGGCGGTTCCATGGCCAGGGCATCGGCACGTTGATGCGCCAGGTCATCTGCGAGGTCGCGTTCGACCACCTCGACTTCGAGGAGGTGACGTCTGGCGCCTTCGTAGACAACCCGGCTTCGCGCGCTGTCAGCCGCAAAGTCGGGTACCGCGAGAACGGTCAAGCGCGGTACAAACGCCGAGCCGACGAACTAGCGGTCCTCGAACAGCTCGTCCTTGGTCCTGCGGACCTCATCCGGTGCGGCATGAACGTCGAGGTCGAGGGCGTCGATCAGGTGCGCCGATTCGTGGGGCTGGAGGCCTGAGCCGGCCAGCCGATCAGTCGCCGCTCTCGTCGGGCGCCAGCTGCGCGATGAGTCGCTGTGGCGCAATGCGGCGATAGGTCTCGTCGAGGATGGCAGTGACCTCGGGCCACAGCCTGCCGTCGGCATCGGACTGGTCGAGGAAGACGCCCAGCCAGGTGGCGAAGGTGCCCGCGGCCGAGGGCTGAGGCCGGAAGAAACGATCCGGCTCCGCTGTGACCATCTCCTCCTGCGCCGCCTCGGTGGTCGGGAACCACAGCGACACCCGACCGTCGCCCCGGTGGTGGTCATGGAAGTAGCACAACACCAGTCGCGCGTTGACGTAGAAGCCGATGGCTCCATGCGTGGAACGCTCGGTCACCCCGGGCAGGGCAAGCGCAATGCGCCGTACGTGCTCCAACGTCCCGGCTGCCATGTCGTCAAGTGTCCTTGATCCGGCGGCAGGAGTGGATCAGAGACCGAAGCGGCCGATCGCGGGGTCCTTCACGTCTGCAGGTCGGGTGCGGTGGCGGAGCAGGAGCAGCGAGAGCCCGGCAGCGATCACCGCGGCCGCCGCAGCGCCCCAGAAGATGGCGTGCATCTGGGCCACGCCCGCGTCCTTCAGGGCATCGACGTAGGCATCACAGATCTTCCCCGTCGGACACACCTCATCGACCGTGGGACGCTTGGCTGACACGGCGTAGAAGCGGCGCAGCCCGATGGTCGTGAGCGCAGAGATCCCCACGAGCATGCCGATCATCCGAGCAACCACGAGGAGCGCGGACGCGATTCCGTGCACGGCTGCCTCGGTCGATGCGAGCAGACCTGCGTTGACGGGGGCGATCGCGATCCCGAAGCCGAGGCCGCCCAGGACCAGCGGGATGCTCGCCGGCCAGTTGTCGAGCGAGCTCTTGTCCCACTGGGCCATCCAGACGAAGGCACCGGCCGCGAACAGCATGCCGACCGCGGCGAGGACGCCGACGTCGAAGCGCCTGGACAGGTAGCCACCCAGGAGCGCGCCGATCGGGAGCGCAGCCAGGAAGCGGACCAGGACCAGCGCTGCACTCAGCTGAGAGTCGGGAAAGACCGTGACCCGGGCGAAGATCGGGATGTCGACCAGGGCGGCGATGAGAGACGCGCCGACGAAGAACGAGACCGCCAGCGAGCCCCAGGCTGCCGGCTGCGTCAGTGCGTGGCGGGGGATGAGCGGTGCCACGGCGCGACGTTGCCGCCACCAGAAGAGCCCGGCACCCGCCGCGCTGCCCGCCAGCAGGTACGGCCCACTGGGGGAGAACACCTGTACCTCGGGGTCGGCCGTCGCGAAGGCCAGCACGATGCCCGCCAGCGTGAGACCCAGCAGGGCGGCGCCGACCAGGTCGGCCGCCCGGGCCACGTCGCCGGCGCCGCGCAGGTCGATCAGCGGCCGGGTGGCGGCCAGGACACGGACGAGGAAGGCGATGGTGAGGACGCCCACCGCCATCGCCATGGGCGTGGACCAGCGGGAATCACCGACATAGGGGATGTACGCACGGCCGGTCGTGAGCCCGGTCGTGAGCCGCTCGGGCGCGACCAGCACGAGACCGAGTGCTGTCACCGCTCCGGTGGCCAACACTGCACCGAGCAGGTCGGGCCGGGGGCCGGTCGTCTCGCCTGCGTCCGGGCGGACTGACGAGGAGACGGGCCGCGCCGACAACACCACGATCGCAGCAGCCAGCACCAGGCCGACCGCCAGGTTGATCCAGAAGATGGTGTGCCAGGTCGACACGGAGAGCACGACCGCGCCGTACAACGGTCCGACGACGCTGCCGAGCTCCTGCACAGCCCCCACGACACCCAACGGCACGCCGCGCTTCTCGACGGCCCAGATGTCGGCGACCAGGGCCAGCGTCGCGGGCACCAGGCCGCCGCCTCCGACGCCTTGTAGGAACCGGCCGACGACCATGGACCCGAGGTCGTACTCCGCCGCCGTCACCATCGAGCCGATCGAGAAGATGACGAGCGATCCCACCAGGACCGGAACACGGCCCCGAAGATCTGCGATGCGCCCGATGAGCGGCAGCATCGCGATGTAGCCGAGGAGGAACCCCGACACGATCGGTGCCGCGCGCTGCAGCTCGTCGATGTTGAGGCCGACCGAGGCCATCATGTCGGGCAGCGCGAGTACGACGACGTAGGTGTCGGCGGCAGCGAAACCGACGGCGACGGCCGCCAGGACCAGCAGCGTCCGTGGCGCCAGCGGGGCGCGTGCGGGACGAGTTGTCACGTACCGGACCAGGGCGCCGGTCAGGGTGCCTGGATGTCGACGGCGTCGGCACCGAGGTCGAGATCGATGGTGTAGGTGACGTTGCCGGCGTCGCCGTAGAAGGGTCCGCTGACACGGACCCTCGTCACCTCGTTGTCATCGGTCAGGGTGTAGGTCACGGGGAAGTTGTCGGAGCCCGCAGACGGGAAGACCGACGTGACCGCCTCGCCTGGCAGTGTGCCGTCGATCTCGGTCAGCACCACCGAGCCGTCCCTCGTGCTCGAGCCGGCTTTTGCGTCCTGGGTCTTGGGGAACAGGGCCGAGATTCCGGTGTCGATGTCCATCAGCTGGGCCGGGTCGGGAGCACCGTAGCCAGCCGGGTCGATCTCTCTGAAGGGCGTGAAGGGGAGCTTGGCGTAGACCTTGCCGTCGATGGCGACGACCGGGGCTGTGATGTCGAGGGCTGCGTGGATCTTGACCTCGCCCGTGAACGCGGGCGCGTGCGTGCCGGTGCCCTTCGCGGACAGCAAGCCGTCGACGCCGCCCGGCAGCGAGTCCGTGCTCATGGTGAAGCCGATGTACTTCGCGGCGTCAAAGGACTTCTTGGCCGCGGTGAGCCGCTGAGTGGGCGTTTGGCTCGAGTCGGACGAGTTGTTGCTGCTGCAGCTCGTCACGGCGGAGACGGCCAGCAGCAGCGCAGTCATCGTGCCGAGGGCACGGACGGTCAACACGGATCTATTCACCTGTACAGCCTGCCACGCTGACGGTCGCTGTGGCGCACGCCGGGTCGGCGACGGGCCAGGCTCGGGAGGTTGGCAACCGGCGTCATCGACGCGTAGCTCCGCTGATCGCGAGCACCGGTTGCGCCACCGGCGTGCCCGACCCGTCGCGACGCCCGATCTCCTCGGGCAGGTCGACCGGTGCCCCGCTGGCGGCCGCCGCCTTGACCGGTCCCGCCCCGGCGAAGGCGACCAGAAGCGTGTCCTCCCCCTTGAGGAACCGATGACAGCGCACGCCGCCGGTGCCGCGACCCTTGCCCGGGTACTCCGTGAACGGCGTGACCTTGACGGTGCCGGCCTCGGTGCCGGGCAGCGCGTCGCTCGACCCGGCGACCGTGACCACCACGTTGTCAGCCGCCGCGTCGACCGAGCCGAACCAGACCACCCGCGCCCCCGGCGCGAGTCGCACCCCCGCGATGCCACCACCAGCCCGGCCCTGCGGTCGGACACCCGACGCCGCGAAGTGCAGCAACTGGGCGTCACTGGTCACGAACACGAGCTCGTCGTCGACGCTGGTCAGCTCGAGTCCGCCGACCACTTCGTCGTTGTCTTCGAGGCGGATGACGTCCCAGCCGTCGCGGTTGGACAGCACCTCGGGCTGGACCCGCTTGACGATGCCGGCAGCGGTGCCGAGCGCCAGCCCGAGCGACTCGTCGGACAGGGAGGTCAGCGTGATGGCCCGCTCACCGGACTCGAGCGCCAGGAACTCGGTCACCGGAGCACCACCTTGCAGGTGCGGGGCGTTCGCCGTCGGCGGCAACGCCGGCAGGTCGAGCACGTCGAGCTTGAGGAGCCGTCCGCGGGAGGTGACGACACCGACCGTGCCCCGGGTGGTGGTGTGCGCCACCGCTGCGATCGCATCGTGCTTGGCGCGGGCACCGGCAGTACCGAGCGGCTCGTCGCCACTGCTGCGGGCGAGCAGGCCGGTCGACGACATGAGCACGAGACACGGATCGTCGGCGACCTCGAGCGGCACTGCCGAGACGACCGGAGCACCCGCGGACTCGAGCAGCACGGTTCGACGCGGCGTGCCGTGCTGCTTGGCGACGGCAGCGAGCTCGTCTCCAACGACCTTGCGGAGCAGGCTCTCGTCGTCGAGGATCGCGGTGAGCTCCTCGATGGTGCGTTGCAGGTCAGTCTGCTCACCTTCGAGCTCGAGCCGGGAGAACTTCGTGAGGCGGCGCAATGGCATGTCGAGGATGTACGTCGCCTGCACCTCGGAGAGGTCGAACACCTCGATCAGCCGACGGCGGGCGGCTTCGGCGTTCTCACTGGACCGGATGAGCTGAATGACCTCGTCGATGTCGAGGATGGCGACGAGCAAGCCTTCGACGAGGTGCAGCCGGTCCTGAGCCTTGCCTCTGCGGAAGACGCTGCGGCGGCGTACGACGTCGTAGCGGTGGTCGAGGTAGACGTGCAGCATCTCCAGCAACCCCAGGGTGCGGGGCTGTCCGTCGACGAGGGCGACCGCGTTGATGCCGAACGAGTCCTCCATCGGCGTCTGGCGGTAGAGCTGGTCGAGGATGGCCTCGGGGTGGAAGCCGTTCTTGATCTCGATGACGAGCTGGAGCCCCTTGTTGCGATCGGTGAGGTCCTTGACGTCTGCGATCCCGAGCAGCTTCTTGGTCTGCACGAGGACCTTGATGCGTTCGATCACCCGCTCTGGCCCCACGTTGTAGGGCAGCTCGGTGACGACGATGCCCTTGCGACGGGGTGTGACGCTCTCGATCCGCGCGCTGGCCCGCATGCGGAACGAGCCGCGCCCGGCCTCGTACGCCTCGCGGATGCCGTCGAGCCCGACGATCTTGCCGCCGGTGGGCAGGTCTGGGCCCGGGATGAACCGCATCACGTCGTCGAGGGTCGCCTTGGGATGCGTGATCAGGTGGCGCAGCGCCTGAACGACCTCGACGAGGTTGTGCGGTGCCAGGTTGGTCGCCATCCCCACGGCGATGCCGGCGGCTCCGTTGACGAGCAGGTTGGGGAACGCCGCGGGCAGCACCACGGGTTCGAACTCGCGGCTGTCGTAGTTGGGCTTGAAGTCGACGGTGTCCTCGTCGATGCCCTCGGTCATGGGGAGGGCGGCCGGCGCCATCCGGCACTCGGAGTACCGCATTGCGGCGGGCGGGTCGTCGGGTGACCCGAAGTTGCCGTGGCCGTCGACGAGGGGGAGTCGCATCGCCCATGGCTGGACCATCCTGACGAGGGCGTCGTAGATGGCGCCGTCCCCATGCGGGTGCAGCCGACCCATGACCTCACCGACGACCCGCGCGCTCTTGACATGACCGCGATCAGGGCGGACGCCCATGTCGTTCATCGTGTAGAGGATCCGGCGCTGCACGGGCTTGAGCCCGTCGCGGGCATCCGGTAGCGCACGGGAGTAGATGACCGAGTAGGCGTACTCGAGATAGCTCGACCGCATCTCGTCACGGACGTCGATGTCGACGATGTGCTCGTCGAAGTCCTCAGGCGGCGGCGTGGTGCTTCTACGTGCCATGGGGCGGTGGACTCTCCTCAAGCGTGGTGCAGGGACTGCTGGTGGCCGCCTCGCGCGGCGGGC
This sequence comes from uncultured Actinomycetota bacterium, assembly GCA_963750495.1. Lineage (GTDB taxonomy): Bacteria > Actinomycetota > Actinomycetes > Propionibacteriales > Nocardioidaceae > JANLYC01. Next base: position 191,834 of record CAVVQV010000004.1, on the reverse strand, counting down.
CGGGGCGGCACGTAGCGACGTACTCCGACCATTCTCGCCGGTGGGCTCGATGGGTGGTGGCACCGACCCACCGGCGGGGAGCGGACCGCTTCAGCACGACTCGGCGGTTGATCAGCACAGCGTAGTGATGGGGTCACTGAGAGCAGTGTTTTCCCTGCGTAACAAGGGAAAACGGCGCGCCGCGCGGCTAGGAGACACACGGGGAGGGTTCACGCTGCTAACTTCCGAGTCGCGGGGCTGGTGTGACCCATGTGAGAGAAGGGACTCAAGATGCCTGAGTCTGCGGGTTCGGGGGTGACGTTCGAGACGGTTGCCTTGGCCGTCGCTGCCCTCTGCCTCCTTCTCATCTGCCTGCAGGTGCTGCGGTCCTGGCAGCGCCTCCGCTTCGCCGCCGAGCACGACGAGCTCACCGGTCTGCTCTCGCGGTCGGAGATCCTGCGCCGGGCCGGGATCGCCCTGCACCGGCGGCAACGTGACGGTGGCCGGATGGCCTTGCTGGTCGTCGACCTCGACGGTTTCCAGCGGATCAACGACCAGTTCTCCCACCAGGTGGGCGACGAGGTTCTGAAGGTCGTGGGGGAGGCCCTCTCGACGGCAGCCGAGCCGGGCGACCTGATCGGCCGGATGGGCGGCGACGAGTTCGTGATCATCCGGCCGCGCGTTCGCCGGCATACCGATGAGTGGGCCGAGCAGGTGCGGCGGACCGTCTCGGACCGGATGGACATCGGCGGTATGCCGTTGCGGTTGACCTCGTCGGTCGGCCTGGTCATCGCCGACGGCAGCTTCGGCGACGTGGCCCGGCTGTTGCGGGACGCGGACCTCGCGCTGCAGAGCGCCAAACGAGCAGGTGCCGACCGGATGAGCCAGTTCGACGTGGCGATGCGGGGCGAGGAGGGGCGTCGCTACCAACGGGTGGCCGACGTCATGCGGGCCATGGAGGCGGGGCAGCTCGAGACCTGGTACCAGCCGGTGATCGATCTCGAGACCGAAGCGATCGCCGGCGCCGAAGCGCTCGTGCGGTGGCGGCATCCGCAGCGCGGTGTCCTCACGCCGGACGAGTTCCTGCCCGACATCGAGGCGGCGGGCTTCATGCCTCTGCTCACGACGATGGTGCTCGACCACGCGTGCCACGCGTTCGCGGCCGGCATGGCCGCGGAGCACGACTGGATGATCACGGTCAACCTGAGCAAGTCCGAGCTGTCGTCGAACGTCGTCGAGCACGTGTTGGAGTCACTGGAGGTGTCGGGCCTGCCGGCCCGGCGACTTCGCCTCGAGATCGACGAGCGCACCGTGCCGGCGCCGCCGATCGTGCAGATCCTCGAACGGCTGGTCGCGGTCGGCGTACCCATCATCATCGACGACTTCGGGACCGGCTGGTCCTCGTTCGGTCAGCTGCTTCGGATCTCACCGACGTCGGTCAAGCTCGACCGCCAGCTCGTGGGATCGGTCTCAGCGACCGACCACGACCGGCGCGTCCCACGTCAGGGGTTCGACTTCCCGGGATCACGTCGGCGTGCGGACTGGAGCGCTTCGCGCGAGCGTGCTGAGGCGGTCGACCTGATCTCGGCGTTCAGCATGCTGGCTGCGCGCCTCGACATGGCGGTCGTCGCCGAGGGGATCGAGACCCCGATGCAGCGCGACCTCGTACGCCGTCTCGGCTGCACGCTCGGACAGGGCCACCTGTACGCGCCGGCGATGCCGCTCGAGACGTTCAACAGCTGGGCCCACGACTACGTGGTGGCCCACCAGTCGATGGCCCTGTCGGGAACGTCATAGCTCGTCCTCGCCCGGCGTGACCTGGAGCCGGACGGGCGGTCGGGCGACATACTGGCGACATGACGCCCGCACCGACGTTCCCCGAGCCGAGTGACGAGCTCAGCGACCCAGCTGACCTGTTCGTTCGCTACCTGGACTTCTATCGGTCGACGGTGGCAGCCAAGCTCGAGGGGCTGACGGACGCGCAGCTGCGTACGACGCTGCTGCCCTCGGGTTGGACGCCGCTGGAGATGCTCAAGCACCTGGTCTTCATGGAACAGCGCTGGATCCGCTGGGGGTTCCTCGGCGAGTCGGTCTCCGAGCCCTGGGGCGACCGCGATCCCGTTGCCGATCGCTGGGCCGTGGGTGCTGACGACACGCTCGCCGGCCTGGTGGCACTGCTGCACACGGGTGGCGTGTCGACCGCGGAGGTGGTGCGCGCTCACCAGCTCGACGAGACGGGTGCGGAGACCGGTCGCTTCGGGGGAGAGGAGCCTGCGCCGACGTTGGCGTGGATCCTGTTCCACGTGCTGCAGGAGTACGCCCGCCATGCCGGCCACCTCGACGTCGTGCGTGAGCTGATCGACGGCACCACGGGCGAGTGAGGTGGCCCGCCGGATCTACCCGGGGGTGGCGGGGGCCCGGAGAGTGCCCGAGGCAAATCCCTGGTCCCCAAGGCATGTTTGCCTAGTTCACAAGCCACCCGGCTTGTTCACTAGGCAAACGCGGAGGGCCAGAAGGTGGAGCGGGTCAGGGGGACGAGGGTGTGGTCTTGAGGTCGGGGAAGTCGTCCTCGGTGTAGGCGTGTTCGCTGCGCGTGCTCAGTTCGCCGCCGGTTCCGCTGCCGCCGGTTCCGCTGCCGCCGGCCTCGCTGCCGCCGGTTCCGCTGCCGCCGGCCTCGCTGCCGCTGGCTCCACGGCCACCACCGGCTCCGCTGCTGCCGCCGGCACGACTCTGGACGGCGTTGGCCTCGTTGGTACGCAGCTCCACCCGGCGGATCTTGCCGGAGATGGTCTTGGGCAGCTCGGCGAACTCCAGCCGCCGGATCCGCTTGTACGGCGCCAGGTGGTCACGCGAGTACTTCAGGATGTCGAACGCCAGCTGCCGGCTCGGTTCGACGCCGTCGACCAGCACGACGAACGCCTTCGGCACGGCCAGCCGTACCGGGTCGGGTGAGGGCACGACCGCCGCCTCTGCGACAGCCGGGTGCTCGATCAACACGCTCTCGAGCTCGAACGGACTGATCCGGTAGTCGCTGGCCTTGAACACGTCGTCGGCCCGGCCCACGTACGTGATGTAGCCGTCGTCGTCGAGCTCCGCCACGTCGCCGGTGTGGTAGAAACCGCCGCGGGTGACCTCGGCGTTTCGCGACGGGTCATCCCGGTAGCCACGCATCAGCCCGAGCGGGCGGCGGGCCAGCTCCAGGCAGATCTCGCCATCGGTGCCCACCTCGCCGCTGACGGGGTCGACCAGCGAGACCACGTACCCGGGCAGCGCCCGACCCATCGATCCCAGCTTGATGCGCTGGCCGGGCGGGTTGCCCACTTGGGCGGTCGTCTCGGTCTGCCCGAAACCGTCGCGGATCGTGATTCCCCACGCGTGGGCGATCTGCTCGATCACCTCGGGGTTGAGCGGCTCGCCTGCGCCTACACACTCCCGCAGCGACAGCCGATGGGAGCCGAGCGTGGCCTGAGCCAGCATGCGCCACACCGTGGGCGGTGCGCAGAAGGTCGTGACGCCGACGCGTTCGAGGACGTCGAGCAGCTTCTCGGCGTCGAAGCGGACGTAGTTGTGGATGACCACGGTCGCCCCGGCGTTCCAGGGGGCGAAGAAGCACGACCAGGCGTGCTTGGCCCACCCCGGTGAGGAGATGTTGAGGTGCCGGTCGCCCGGCTGCAACCCGATCCAGTACATCGTGGACAGGTGCCCGATCGGGTACGACGTGTGCGTGTGCTCGACCAGCTTCGGCTGGGCGGTCGTTCCCGACGTGAAGTACAGCAGCAGCGTGTCGTCGCCTGCCGTGTCGCCGCCGACCAGCGGGGCAACGTCGTCCGCCACCCCGTCGTCGTACGACAGCCAGCCCTCCGCTGCGCCGACGCTCACTTTCACCAGGTCGGCATCCGACCCGGTGAACTTGTCCGTGTCGGCAGCCCCGGCGATGACGGCCCGGACCTGTCCACGGGTGACCCGGTCCTCGAGGTCGGCGGTGGACAGCAGCGTGGTCGCCGGGATCATCACCGCGCCCAGCCGGATGCAGGCCAGCATCGACACCCACAGCGGAGCCACGTTGCCGAGCAGCAGGAGGACGCGGTCGCCGTGGCCGATCCCGTGGCTGTCGAGGTACGCCGCCAGCCGCTGCGACAGCAGTACGACCTCGGCGAAGGACAGCCGGGTCTCCGTGCCGTCGTCCTCGACGATCAGCAAGGCGGTGGCCGACTCGTGCTCGGCCGCCAGCACGTCGACCCAGTCGGTCGCGTAGTTGAAGCGATCGACGTCCGGCCAGCGGAAGTCACGATAGGCGGTGTCGTAGTCCTCCCGATGGGCCTGGAGGAAGTCCCGGGCCGCTCGGAAAGCGGTGGATGCGGTCGAGGGGGTGCGGTCGCTCATGGCTCCGAGTCTGGTCGGTGACTTGGCCGTCGTAAAGGCGTGGTCGTCCGGTCAGCGCGACCCGATAGATTGCGCATGTGTCCGAGCCGCAGGTCGAATCGCACTATCCCGCGCACTGGGAGGCGGACGTGCTGCTCCTCGACGGCGGAGCCGCCCGGTTGCGGCCCATCCGGCGAGACGACTCCGCCCGGCTGGTGGCCTTCTACTCCCGGGTCTCGCCCGAGTCGAAGTACATGCGCTTCTTCGCTCCTTACCCGACGCTGAGCGACCGGGACGTCGAGCGGTTCACGAACGTCGACTACGTCGACCGCGTGGCTTTCATCGTCACGGTGGCCGAGGACATCATCTCGGTCGGCCGTTACGACAGGCTCGACGACGGCGAGGCCGAGGTCGCCTTCCTCGTCGAGGACCGCCACCAGGGTCGGGGTCTCGCCCAGCTGCTCCTCGAACACCTTGCGCAGGCGGGTCGTGAGCGTGGCTACACCAAGTTCATCGCCGAGGTGCTGCCCGACAACGCCCGGATGATCCAGACCTTCCGCGACTTCGGCTACCACATCGAGGGCGGCTACGAGGACGGCGTGATGCGCCTGGTGTTCCCCATCGAGGCCACCGACACAGCGGTCGGGGTCATGCGGGCACGCGAGCATCGCGCCGAGGCGCGCTCGATGGAGCGCTTCTTCGAGGCCGAGAGCGTCGCCATCATCGGTGCCAGCCGCCGACAGGACACGATCGGGAGCACGCTGGTCCGCAACCTCGTGCTCGGCGGCTACTCCGGCCGCGTGTACGCCGTCAATCCCGCTGCCGACGCCGTGGCCGGCATGCCGGCGTACAAGAGCGTCCAGGACATCCCCGAGAGCGTCGACCTGGCCGTGGTGGCCGTCCCGGCCGACTCGGTGCAGGACGTCGTGCTCGACTGCGCCGCCAAGGGTGTGCATGGCCTGGTCGTCGTCTCCAGCGGCTTCGCCGAGACCGGACACGAAGGACGGCAGCGGCAGCGGCAGCTGGTCGGGCTGGCCCGCTCCTACGGAGTGCGGCTGGTCGGTCCCAACTGTCTCGGGGTGATCAACACCGCGAGCGACGTGTCGCTGAACGCATCGTTGTCGCCGGTCATGCCCCCGCGTGGGCGGGTCGGCTTCTTCTGCCAGTCCGGCGCGCTCGGCGTCGCGATCCTCGAGACCGTCGCCCGCCGTGGCCTCGGCATCTCGACGTTCGTCTCGGCCGGGAACCGCGCCGACGTGTCCGGCAACGACCTGCTGCAGTACTGGCAGGAGGACGACGCCACCGAGGTGGTCTTGCTGTACCTGGAGTCGATCGGTAACCCGCGCAAGTTCTCGAGGATCGCCCGCCGGGTGGGACGGGACAAGCCTGTCGTCGCCGTCAAGTCCGGTCGCGCCACGCAGGGCGTTCCGGTGGGACACGCGACGACCAGGATGGTGGCGCCGCAGGCCGCGGTCGACGCCATGTTCAGGCAGGCCGGGGTGATCCAGGTCGCGACTCTCGACGAGATGTTCGACGTGGCCCAGCTGCTGGCTCATCAACCACTGCCGATGGGTCCGCGGGTCGCAGTGGTCGGGAACTCCGACGCACTCGGCCTGCTGGCCGCTGATTCAGCCGCTGCCTGCGGCCTGGTCGTCGAGAAGTCGATCTCGCTGAGCTCCGACGCCACCGCCGAGGACTTCGAGCGCGCACTCGACGAGGCGATCGACCATCCCTCGGTGGACGCCGTCATCGCGGTGTTCATCCCGGTGCTCACGACGTCGGGGGAGCAGGTGGCGAACGTGCTGGCCGCCGTGGGGGAGCAGTCCGACAAGCCGCTCGTTTCGACGTTCCTGGGCAGCGAGGGGGTGCCGGAGCTGCTGCGGGTGCCCGACCTCGAGGGCGCGGCCGGCCGCGGCTCGGTGCCGTCGTACGCCGCTCCCGAGGCCGCCGTCCGCGCGCTGTCCCGCGTGGTCACGTACGGCCAGTGGGTCAACCGGCCGCAGGGAACCGTTCCGGTGTTCGACGACATCCGGCATGCGGCTGCACGAAACTTCGTGGCGCGGCTGCTCCGCGAGCACCCGGACGGCGTCGACCTCGACGACGTGACGCTGCAGCAGCTGCTGGGCCACTACGGCGTGACGGTCGAGCCGCTCGCCCGCGTCACGCAGCTCGACGACGCCATCGCCGCCGCCGAGGGGTTCGGGTGGGACGTGGTGCTCAAAGCCACAGCAGACCACCTGCGGCAGCGACCGGATCTCGCGCACGTATGGCGCAACATCGACACTCCGGCCGACATGACCGACGCCTGGGACAACCTCAACGAGCTGATCGACGACTCCGGCCAGGCCTCGTTCGTGGTCCAGCCCATGGCTGATCCCGGGATCCCCATTGCGATCGGCACGCTCGAGGACCCGCTGTTCGGCCCGATCGTCTCGTTCGGCATGGCTGGTACGCCGTCCGAGCTCCTCGGCGACGTGTCCTACCGGATCCCGCCGCTGACCGACTCCGACGCTTCCGACCTGGTGCGCGACGTCCGGGCGGCTCCGTTGTTCTTCGGTTACCGCGGCTCGGAGCCGATCGACGTACCGGCCGTGGAGGAGCTGATCCACAGGCTCGCGCAGCTGAAGGACGACATACCCGAAGTCCAGGTGCTCGATCTGAGCCTCGTGCTCGCGGGGGCGGAAGGCGCCAAGGTGCTCAGGGCATCGGGGCGGCTGAGCCCCGTCACCGACGCCCGCAGCGACTGGTTCACGCGCCGTATGTCCATCCCCACCAGCGCCGACGACACGCTGATCACCGGTATCTCCGGTTTCTCGGGCACCACCGGTCCCGGCGGCTAGCAGGCGTCACGGCGGTCACGCAGCGGTTCGACACGTCCCTCGTGGTCTCGCTGTCCGTCGTGGCAATGCTGGCGGTGTCGGCCGCTTGCGTCCTGGCCGCCACCGAGACGGCGCGGCTCGACCTGACCACCGACCGGGCGGAGCCGTCCCGGGAAGCCGTTCCGGCGCAGCGTCGCACCTCATTGTGACGGTGTCGACACAGCGTGATTCGGTGGCCGAGGCAGGTCCTCCCCAGCCAGGTCGGTCTGCTGCCGCGCTCCTGCCCTGCGTGCAAGGATGTGCGCATGCGTGAGTCCACCCTCGCCGATCGGTCGGCCGATCTGCGCGAAGCCATCGACCGGGTCGGCTACTACCCGGCCGTGGTCGCCGACGCCGTCCAGTCAGCGCTTGCCGGCGAGGCGGTCCGCAGCTTCGTGATCCATCACGAGCCGACGTTCGACCACGACGAGGTGCGTCGCCACGTCACCGTCCTGGTGTTGACGTCCAGCCGGGTCGTCGTTGCCCATACCGACGAGCATCCGCCCGACGACCTGCTCCCGGCCCCGTACGCCTCGACGTCGACCGAGGCCGTCCCCATCGACCAGGTCGGCAGCGTGACGGTGACCCGCATGGTCGCCAACCCCGCGGTCGCGTCCGAGCAGGGCTCGACAGACGTCAGCGAGGCCGTGTTGACGGTGGGGTGGGGGGCAGTGCGGCGGGTCGACCTCGAGCCGGCGACGTGCAGCGACCCCGACTGCGTGGCCGACCACGGCTACACCGGCACGCTCGCCGCGGAGGACTTCGCCCTTCGGATCAGCTCCAGCGCCGACGGACCCGAGGCGGTCGCGCGGCTGCTCGCCTTCGCAGGCGACCTGAGCGCGGCGACGGTGCGGTCCTGAGCGTGGAACTCGGGCGGCCGGTTGGGCCGATCGTGCCCGACTACGGCAAGGGATCGCTCGCCGAGGTGCTGCCGTCGGCGATCACCGCGGCCGGTGGAGGCGACGGCTGGGTCAACGCGCTCGATCTCCCGCCGATGGACTCCTACGTCGTGTTTCTGGTCGATGGGCTGGGTCAGGAGCTGCTCCTGAACTACGTCGATGAGGCCCCCTACCTCGCCAGCCTTCTCGGCACCGTCATCACCGTGGGGGTGCCGTCCACCACGGCGACCAGCCTCACCAGCCTCGGCACGGGACTGCCGCCGGGGTCTCACGGCGTCGTCGGCTTCACCTCGCGCATCCCCGGCACGGATCGCCTGCTCGAAGCACTGCGCTGGGACAAGAACGTCGACCCGCGCCAGTGGCAGAGCCACCCGACCGCGTTCGATCGCGCCCGTGCCTCCGGTATGTCGGCGACCGTCGTCAGCAAGCGGATGTTCGAGGGCACCGGCCTCACCGACGCGAGCCAGCGCGGGGCGACCTACGTCGGCGCCGACACGGTCGGGGAGCGCATCTCCGGCTCGGTGCGGGCGGCCAGCGAGAGCCGCTCGATCACGTATCTCTACGAAGGTGAGCTCGACGCCACCGGCCATCGGCGCGGCTGTGAATCGTGGGCCTGGAAGCACCAGCTCGCCATGATCGACAGCTTTGCGGCCCGACTGCGTGAGGCGCTCCCGAGCAGGACGGGGCTCGTCATCACCGGCGACCACGGCATGGTCGACGTGCATCCCGACACCCGCGTCGATGTCGACGAGGAGCCGGAGCTCATGGAGGGGGTTCGCCTGTTCGGAGGCGAGGCCAGGTTCCGCCACCTGTACTGCTCGGCCGGCACGGTCGACGAGGTCGCCAAACGCTGGGGCGAGAGACTCGGAGACGATGGAGTCGTGGTGACCCGCGAGCAGGCCATCGACGAAGGTTGGTTCGGGGCCGTCGACTCCGACGTTCGCCCGCGGCTGGGCGACGTCATGGTGGCCTGCATGGGTGACCTCGCGGTCGTGTCGACGAGCCGGTTCCCCTACGAAGCCACCCTCGTCGGGCTGCACGGATCCCTGACGCCCCAGGAGATGATCGTCCCCCTCCTGGTCGACGCGCCCGGCTGAGAAGCAGGGCGTCACGCCTCGAACGGCAGCACGTCCGGCGACAAGGACGCCGCCTGAGCGCGGGCGGCGGTCATCCGGCGTCGGTGGTGCAGACGGCACAACACCTCGTACCCGACGTCGGGTAGCGGCTCGTTCGGCTGGTCCACGTCGCCGACGACGATGACCTCTCCCTCGGTGACCATCTCGCCGTTCTCGGTGCGGGCGTTGTGGGTGGCGCGCTCGCCGCACCAGCACAGGGCTTCGACCTGCAGCGTGTGAACCCGATCGGCGAGCTCGACGAGTCTGGCAGAGCCCGGAAACAGCACCGTACGGAAGTCGGTGAGGATCCCGAAGGCGAATACGTCGATCTGCAGGTCGTCGCAGAGCCGGGCCAGCTGGTCGACCTGGTACGGCGTGTAGAACTGGGCCTCGTCACAGATCAGGTAGTCGAAGCGGCCGCCGCTGGTGAGGTCGTCCACGACGTAGTGCCAGAAGTTGAAGTCCGACGCCACCTCGACGGCTCCGACGCTCAACCCGAGGCGGCTGGACAGCGTCGAGGCACCGGCCCGGTCCTGGCTGGTGAAGATGCGGCCGACCCGGCCACGCGCCCTGTGGTTGTGGTCCGTCTGAAGGGCCAGCGTGCTCTTCCCGCAGTCCATCGTTCCGGTGAAGAAGATCAGGTCGGCCACGAGGGTCGATCATGCCATTGGCAGCCGGCGTTCGAGCTGTTGGCTGACTCGGCGGAGACAATCGGCGCGTGGGTCCCACCATTCGTCCCGTTTCTGGCCCACGATGGGTGCGTGAGCCAGAAGTATGTCGTCGAGAAGCCGCTGACCGTGCCGGGTCGGGGGTTCTTCGCGTTGCCGGTCGCCCTCATCGGTGCCATCGGCGCGGCCGGTGCCTGGTGGTACACGGCGTTGTCCTGGAAGTACGCCTGCCAGGGTTCCGAGGACACGTTGGCACCTGCCTCACGGTCACCGCAGGCGCACCGCTGCGACCAGATCAGCCAGTCCGAGGGGAAAGTCATCCTCGCGACGCTGGCAGTGGTGGGTGCGCTGATCGCCGCAGCCGTCGCCTGGCGCTGGATGCACGGACGGTCCGGCACCGTCGTGGTCGTCCTGGCGGTACTGCTACCGGTGGTCCTTCAGTTCGGCGCTTTCTTCATCGCCGCCCAGCCGTCCGACAGCTGCGACGCCCTTGGTCGGGCGGATCAGAAAGTCGCGCTCGAGCAGTGGCGCAACAGCGGGAAGCTCGGCGAGAGGCCGGCCATCTGCATGCGTAGCTGACCGGCCCGGTCGCTGCTTGCTACCAGTGGACGCCCTTGAGGATCCTCGCGAGGAGACGCTGCTGGGCTGTCGGCTCCGCATCGATGCCGTCACCCTGGGCGGCACCTGAGTCCGGGAAGACGTGGAACGCGTGGTGCAGCACCTGGAACGATGTCTTGGGCAGCAGGGCGTGGGCCACCTCGCCGGCCGTACCCAACCGGGTGTTGATCTCGTGCGGCTGACCCTTGATCGCGTCCATCACGAGGTCGGCTGCCTGCGCGGGGGTGATGGTCGGGAACGCCTCGTAGATCTTCGTGGGCGCGATCATGGGCGTCCGTACCAGCGGCATGTGGATGGTGGTGAAGGTGACGCCGTCGCCGATCAGCTCTGAGCTGACGACGCGGCTCCATGCGTCCAGGGCCGCCTTGCTCGCGACGTAGGCCGAGAACCGTGGGGGGTTCGTCTGGACGCCTATCGAGCTGATGTTGACCACGTGTCCGGCGCCGGCGGCCCGCATCGCCGGGAGCAGCCCCATGACGAGCCGGATCGCGCCGAAGTAGTTGAGCTGCATGGTGCGCTCGAAGTCGTGGAAGCGGTCTGTGGACAGGTGCAGGGACCGGCGGATGGACCGGCCCGCGTTGTTGACGACGACGTCGATCGTCGGGTGGTCGGCACTGATCCGCCTGGCCAGACGATCGACCGCCTGGAGGTCTGAGAGGTCGCACGGGTAGCAGACGGCGGTGCCCCCCAGCGTCTCGATCTCGGCCTGGACGGCGAGCAACCCCTCCTTTCCCCGGGCCACCAGGATCGGGATCCCGCCGGCCTGCGCGGTCTTGAGCGCGGCAGCCCGGCCGATGCCGCTGCTGGCCCCGGTGATCACCACCTTTGCTCCGGTCAGGCACACGCGGAGCTCGGCGTCCTGCGCGGTCGCGGGGTCCAGGTGCTGTTCCCAGTAGTCCCACAGCGCAGGGGCATAGGTGTCCAGCGCAGGGCAGCTGATCCCCGAGCCGGCCAGTGCGTGCTCTGTGTGCAGGGACGCGAACGTGCTGGCGAACCCCAGATGACCGAGGACCTCACCGGGGATCCCGAGTCGCCCGAGTGTCTCGTCGAGCACCCGCTGGGCAGCCGGTGAGCGCAGCGCAGCCGTGATCAGGTTCATCGGCGCGAGCGCCGGTGGTAGCAGCGAGGTGACGCGGCGGTCGACGGGGACGGAGAATCGGGGCGCCTTCGCCGCACCCGCCAGCGTGTTGACCACGTCGGTGGTGGCCTGCGGCGTGGGGTTGACCAGGTGGAACGTCTCACCGTCGAGGCCCGGGACATGGGCGAGATGATCGATCGCCCGCGCCACGTAGTCGACCGGAACGATGTTCGTGTCGCCGAGGTCCACCCCGATCAGCGGTAGCCATTGGGGCAGGTTGTCCCGCAGCATCTTCAGCGCCGGAAAGAAGTAGTACGGGCCGTCGACCTTGTCCATCGCCCCGGTCACGGAGTGGCCGACGACAAGGGACGGCCGGTAGACGCGCCATGGCACCACGGACTGGTCGCGGACCAGGCGCTCTGCCTCGAACTTCGTCGAGTGGTACGGCGAGGGGAGGTGCTGACCCTCGTCGAACATCGTCTCGTCGAAGACCCCGGCGTGGTCACCGGAGACGGCCACGGACGAGACCTGGTGGAGGACGGCACCGGGCCACGCCTCGGCCAGGGCCAGTACGCCCGCGGTCCCGCCCACGTTGAGGAGCTCGTTCTGCTCCGCACTGGCCGTCATGTCGTAGAGCGCGGCCAGATGGAAGACATGCCTGACCGACGTCCCGATGCTCGCGATCGTGTCGTTGTCCAGCCCGAGACGCCTGGCGGTGAGATCCCCGACGACTGGGACGATGCGCTTCGAGGAGCGCCAGTGGTTCCGGTGCAGCCGGTCGAGGCGGCTGCTCGACTCCGGCCGGACGAGCACGTAGATCTTGCCTCGCCGATGGGCGAGCAGCTCGCTGATGAGGTGTCGGCCGATGAAGCCGGTACCACCGGTCACGAAGTAGGCCATGGTGCGCCAAGGGTACGCAGCGCCCTGCGACGTGGCTAGCGCGACCGTCCGCTACGGCAGGACGGGACGGAGGAATGGAGCCTCAGGAGTCCTTGCTCTTGCCGAACATGATCTCGTCCCAGCTCGGCACGCTGGCCCGTCGGCCCGCTCGGCGCCGGCGGTGCGGCGTTGCCTCGGTCTCGGGCTCGTCCGAGCTCTCGCTTGCCGGGACCGGCTCGCCCGTCTCAGGCTCGTCCTCCTCGCCGGCTTCGGCGTCGGCCGGCTCGTCTGCGGGTTCCTCGTCCTGGTGCTCCACGACGTGCTCACCCGGCGTGGTGCGGTTGACCGCACGGACGACTGCCGTCAGGTCATCGCTGTCGTCTTCGTCCTGGGTCAGGCTCAGCAGATCGTCGCTGTCGTCGGGAACCGCCGAGAGCCGTCGTCCGCTCCGCTCGGCGGCCTCGCCGTCACGCGGTTGCGGGCCCTTCTTGCTCGCCTGCCGCTCGCCGGTCAACCACTTGGCCTCGTCGTCGTCGGCCAGCGAGTACCGGCCGATCGAGTCGAAGGTGAACCGGGCCGAACGCTCGTGCTCGTCGGAGTGGTACGTGACACCGATCGACCAGCGGCCGTCGTCGCGCCGCCAGGCGTCCCACGCTGCGGACTCGGGGTCGATGCTGCGCTCGCGGAGCCGCTCGCTCACGATGTCGTTGAGCCGGCGTGCGGGACCTTCGGCGTTCTTGCGCCGGACGTGGCTACGCCGCGCCAGTGCGGCGACGTGCTGGCGCTCGGCCAGGACCGGGACGCAGTACGGCATGATCTTGTCGACCGAGACCTGGGCGAGCCCGGCCACCGCCTCAGGAGTCTCACCGGCGCGGATGCGGGCCTGAATGTCGCGCGGGCGTAGAGCGCTGTCCATCTCGATCTCCAACTGGCCGAGCCGCGCGCGGTCGCCGCGGAGGGCGGCGCGAAGCCTGTCGTCTGCGGGAGCGCCGAACTCAGCACCGGATTCGTCGACGTAGACGACCTGTTGGCCGTCCGCGCTCAACCCCACCAGCCTGAGCTTGCGCATCTTGTCCTTCCCGCACTGTCCCTCGTCCGTGGGTCCGAGTTGGGACCAGTCTCGCTTGACGAGGCGCGCGAACAAAGAAAGCGCGCCGCGCCCACCCCGCTATTCAACACTGAAAGCCGCCGCTGATGGTCACTCTGGCCCTCCTCGGGCACCTGGACTGCTCCCCGGCGCGCTCACCACGGGCTCCGGTGTCGGTTCGGGCAGTGTCGCGCTGCCCCGGCCGCCGGTCGACCAGGCGACCACGGCGGCCAGCACACCGCTCACCGTGGGGACGATGTATGCCGTCGAGGCGCCGTACGCATCGATGAGGTGACCCGCGATGGCGGCGCCGGGAGCCAGACCGATGCCGATCCCCGTCGAGACCCAGGTGATCCCCTCGGTGAGCCGGTCGGCAGGCACGCCGGACTTGACGAGCGACATGGTCGCCACCAGGGTCGGGCTGATGGCGAACCCGCCGATGAAGAGCGCGACCGCGAGCACGGGCAGGCTCTCGATGAAGGGGAGCGGGGTCATCACCACGGCCATGCCCAGGGCGCCCCAGCGGAAGCGGGAGCGGGGACTGGCCCGGATCGTGAGCAACCCGGTGATGGCACCGGAGATCAGGCTTCCGCTGGCCCAGATCGCGAGCAGCAGACCGGTGACTTCCGGGTGTCCTTGCTCCTTCGCGAACGCCACCGTCACCACTTCGGTCGACCCGAACAGCGAGCCGAGCGCGGCGGAGACCGTCACGACCGCGGCCAGCCAGCGCCAGCGGATGCTGGCCCCCGTGCGCCCCGTGTGCCCCGTGTGCCCCGGTGTTATCCGTGTGGGCCAGCTGTGGCGGCGGCTGGGTGGCACGTAGCCCGGCGAACCAGGCACCACCGACCAAGGCCACCGCGATGACGGCGACCAGGGCGAGACTCTCCGAGACCCCGGTGGCCAGCAGGGTCACGAGCACAGGTCCGACCATGAAGATGCTCTCGTCGACGACAGCCTCGAACGAGAAGGCCGTGTGCAGGAGCGCGGGATCCTTCACGACGAAGGACCACCTGGCGCGAACGCACGAGCCGATCGGTGGGTAGGCCGCGCCTGCGAGCGCGGCGCAGAGGTGGGGGACCGGGGCGGGTGTCCCGAGATCGACGGTGACGATCAGCGCGCCGAGCCCGAGCGCGAACACAGCGATGCAGGGCAGCACCACCCGCCGCTGGCCGACGCGGTCCATCGCCCGCGCGAGCAACGGAGAGGCGACAGCTGCCGCGACGATGTAGGCGGCGGTGACGACACCAGCCCGGCCGTAGGAACCGGTCCGGTCCGCCACGAGCAGCACGATGCCGAGCGTGACCATCGAGATAGGTAGCCGCGACAGGAATCCGGCGGTCGTGAACGCCAACGCCCCGGGGACGGAGAGGACCCTGCGATACGGCGCCAGCATCCCGGAATTCTAGGCCGTGGCAGGATTCATTCATGCCAGCTTTTCTCGGTGACGCCGCCACCCCTGCCGCGGCCGAGACGCCCCTCCCGTACGACGCCCTGCTGCTCGTGTCGTTCGGCGGTCCGGAGGGTCCCGGGGACGTGCTGCCGTTCCTCGAGAACGTCACGCGCGGTCGCGGTATCCCGCGCGAGCGGCTCGAGGAGGTGGGGCAGCACTACTACCTGTTCGGCGGACGCAGCCCCATCAACGACCAGTGTCGCGAGTTCATCGCCGCGGTCGAGGCCGACTTCGCGGCCCACGGTGTCGACCTGCCGATCTACTGGGGCAACCGCAACTGGGACCCCTACCTCACCGACACGCTGGCAGCCATGGCGGCCGACGGCGTCAGGCGCGCGGCGTGCTTCGTGACCAGCGCCTACTCGTCGTACTCCGGCTGCCGGCAGTACCGCGAGAACCTCTACGACGCGGTGCGGACCGTCGAGGGCGCACCTGCGCTCGACAAGCTTCGCCACTACTTCAACCATCCGGGCTTCGTCCGGGCCAATGCCGACGCCACCGTCGCCGCACTGGGGCGGCTCCCGGCCGACGAGCGGGACCAGGCCCGGTTCGTCTTCGTGACTCATTCGATCCCGACGACGATGGCGGAGTCCGCGGGACCCGAGGGCGACGCCTACGTGGACCAGCACCGCTCCACCGCGCACCTCGTCGCGGCTGCTGTCACTGCCCGGACCGGAGTCGAGCGGGGCTGGGACCTGACCTACTGCAGCCGATCCGGTGCGCCGCAGACCCCTTGGCTCGAGCCCGACGTCAACGACCACCTCGAGAAGCTGTCGGCAGCGGGCACCACCGCCGTGGTGGTCGTGCCGATCGGGTTCATCTCCGACCACATGGAGGTGGTGTACGACCTCGACACCGAGGCCCAGGAGACTGCCGAGCGGCTGGGCCTTGCTTTCGCGCGCGCGGCGACGGCAGGTGTTCATCCCGCGTTCGTCGCCGCCGTTCGCGACCTGGTGCTCGAGAGGGCTGCTCGCGTACGCGGGGAGGACGCCGTCCAGGCCACCGCTGGCGAGCTGCCGCCCAGCTGGGACGAGTGCGCAGCTCACTGCTGTCCGAACCCACGTCAGCCACGCCCGGCCCTGTGTCAACGGCCCGCGTGAGCGACGACGCGGCACTGCTCACGCTCGCGACCGAGACGGCGCGCCGGGCAGGCGAGCTGATTCGCCGCGGGCGCGAGGGCGAGGTCGAGGTCGCCGCCACGAAGTCCAGCCCCACGGACGTCGTGACAGCGAACGACGTCGCCTCGGAGCGGCTCATCAGGGAAGCGATCCTCGGCGCCCGGCCGGACGACTCCTTCGTCGGTGAGGAGGGCGACGACGTCGTCGGTACATCGGGAGTCGCCTGGCTCGCCGACCCGATCGACGGCACCGTCAACTATCTCTACGGAATTCCGCAGTACGCCGTGTCGATCGCGGCCCAGCGCAACGGCCGGACGGTCTGCGGCGTCGTGCTCGACGCCGCCTCAGGCGAGGTGTTCACGGCGGCCGCCGGTCGCGGTGCCTGGCTGGACGATCGTCCCATCCAGGTTTCGTCGGCGGCATCGGTCGCGGAGGCCCTCACCGGCACCGGGTTCCACTACCGTGCCGATGTCCGCGCCCACCAGGCCGCAGAGACAGCCCGACTCCTGCCGCTCGTCCGTGACCTGCGCCGGCTGGGCTCTGCCGCGCTCGACCTCTGCTACGTAGCCTGCGGGCGCCTCGACACGTACGTCGAGCGCGGACTGCGTCCGTGGGACCTGGCGGCGGCACGGCTCGTGGTGACCGAGGCGGGTGGTCGCGTCGAGGGGCTCTTCGCTGCCGAACCCGGCGAGCTGCTCACGGTCGCGGGCTCGAGGGCCTTGTTCGACGCCTTTCACGACACGCTGGTCGGCAGTGGGTTCGCGGACTGGCCGATGCCGGAGTGGCCACCGGAGAGGTCTTCCTGACCCGGTCGCCTGCGGTCGAGAACGTGTGTTTGCCCACGTTGGACGCGGGTTATGGCCGGGTTGTGACCGGGTTCGGGCGGCCAGACCTGAGACATGCGTGCTTTCACGTAGCGTAACGGCGCGAAATCAGGCACAATCACGCCGCCGGGGCGGGCACAAATCGTGGTGCTCCTGCGTTACACGCAGAGCACAGACCGACGACGACTGAGCGGAACGACATGGCAACTGATTACGACGCACCACGTAAGACCGACGAAGAGCTGAACGAGGACTCCATCGAGGAGCTGAAGGCTCGGCGTCACGACAAGAACTCGGGCAAGGTCGACGAGGACGAGGTCGAGGCGGCCGAGTCGTTCGAGCTCCCCGGTGCAGACCTGTCCCACGAAGAGCTCTCCGTCCAGGTCCTGCCGCGGCAGGAGGACGAGTTCACCTGCTCGACCTGTTTCCTCGTGCACCACCGCAGCCAGCTGGCCACGTCGAAGAACGGCGTGCTGATCTGTCAGGACTGTGCCGCGTGAGCCAGCAGCAGAACTAGGGCTTGACCTTCTCTTTGGTCTTCTTCGTGGCGCCCTTGTCCATGCCGGGGGGCAAGGAGCCGAACGACCGGACCCAGTAGCTCGCGGCCCGGCGGGTCGCATACATCTTCGCGACCCCCATCGCCATTCCGCTCAGCGCCGCCCACACGATGGCCTCACGATTCCCGATCTCGGGACTCTCCGGCTTGGAGGGCGGCTCTTTTCCTGTCGCCGTCTTCCAGACCGCGTTGAGCGCCTTCGTGGTCGCAACCCCGGCCACCAGCGCCGACGTGGACCCCATCATCTTCCAGCTGCGCTTGCCCTTCGCCTTCGGCTGGTCGGACTTCTTCGACTTCTTGGCCACGTCCCTAGTCTTGCACGGCGCGCCGGCTCAGGTGCGATGCGAGCCGGGCGGGCTGCCGCGACGAGATGACCCAGTACGGCGTCGGGTCCGTCGCGTCCTGCACCTCGACCCGGACGGCCGTGCGGCAGTACGGCCGGGTGACGAGGAAGGCCCGGGCGTCCGCGCCGGGACCGAGCAGCCGGCGCGTGGCCGCGGCGTCCAGGGCCTCTACGGCTCCGACGTTGCCGAGGGGCAGCACTGCTCGACCAGCGTGCAGCGCCTCCGCGTCGACACGCACCTGGGCCGCGCCAAAGTTGAGGAGGAGCGCGCCGACGAGCAGACTCGTCACGACCGTGGCTACCAGGGCCGCGACCAGGGGAGTCGCGACGAAGAACGCCCAGCCGACGCTCACGACGAACAGGGCACCGAGCAACCACCACGACACCGGCACGTACAACCGCTCGGCGTACGGTGCGTCGGAACCAACCACGGCCCCAGCCTCCCACGCGGCCGGGGAAGGAGCCGCGAGTAGGCTGTCGAGCCGGTTGCATGCGGTGCAGCAACGCATCCCAGATCCCGACAACGAAGGGGCAGGCGTGGTCGAAGTCCTCGTCCAGCGGCTCGACGACGTGCCGCTCCCGGCGTACGCCCACCCCGGCGATGCGGGAGCCGACCTCGTCACCACGGTCGACGTGACACTCCAGCCGGGGGAGCGCGCCGTGGTCCCGACCGGGATCAGCCTGGCCCTGCCGGACGGCTATGTCGCGCTGGTCCACCCTCGCTCGGGCCTGGCCGCGCGGTGCGGCCTGTCCATCGTCAATGCGCCGGGTACGGTCGATGCTGGGTATCGTGGCGAGGTGAAGGTCGTTCTCGTCAACCTCGACCCGCACGAACCCGTGGTCCTGTCTCGCGGTGACCGGATCGCCCAGCTCGTCTTCCAGCAGGTCGCGCGTGCCCGGTTCGTCGAGGTCGACAGGCTCCCGGGTTCCGACCGGGGAGTCGGTGGGCACGGTTCCACCGGCGGCTTCGCCGTACCCAGCTCTACGCAGGAGGACGTGTCGTGATTTTCCGCCGTCGCAAGACGGAGCAGGACGAGGCCGCCGACCAGTCGGTCGACCCGATGACCGAGGCCGACGAGATGGAGGAGCTCGACCGGGCTCGTCCGCGCGGGCCGTGGGACCGCAGTGAGACGACCGCGGACGACGACGGCTCGTATGTCGATCTCGGTGGCTTGCTCGTCCGTGGTGGACCCGGCCTCGAGCTACGGCTGCAGATCAACGAGGCGACCCAGGAGGTCGAGGCCGTGCTGCTGGCCGGCCCTGAGTCGGGCTTGGAGCTGCGTGCCTTTGCGGCGCCGCGTTTCGACCCGATCTGGGACGACGTGCGCACCGACATCGCGGCCGAAGCGGCCAAGCGCGGCGGCACGGCCACCGAGATCGACGGAGAGTTCGGCACGGAGCTGAAGGTCGTGGTCCCCGTGCAGACGCCCGACGGCCGCGCGGCGACCCAGCCGAGCCGCATCGTCGGCGTCGAGGGCCCCCGCTGGTTGCTACGCGGGACATTCCTGGGCGCCAGCGCCCAGGAAGCCGACCCGGACGGCGGGGTCGAGCAGGCGTTCCGCGACGTGATCGTGGTCCGCGGCGACGGCCCGATGGCGCCGCGCGAGATGATCGCCATGCGCATGCCCGCCGACGTCAACCAGGACTCAGGGCTCGGAACGGCCAACCCGGCGTCCAACGCCGAAGACGACGGCTAGGCTGAAGGTATGACGGAAGCACCTCCGGGACGGCTGCGTCGGGCTCTGAACCGGTTGTCGGCCACGCCGGACCAGATCGACGCCGACGAGCTCGAGCAGGCACGGGACAAGGTCGGCGGCTGCCGGTCGATCAACGACCTGAACGACCGCGAGCTGGTCACCGTCTTCGGTCACGTCAAGCACGTGACCCTCGCCCCCCGGGCGGGTACCCCCACCCTCGAGGCCGCCGTCTTCGACGGTTCCGGGGTCGTCACGCTGGTCTGGCTGGGCCGCCGTACGATCGCCGGCGTCCGGCCGGGGGCCAGCCTCCTCGCACACGGCCGGGTGTCCTGCCACGAGGGGCGCCGGGTCATCTACAACCCACGCTATGAGCTGCGTGCGCCCTGACGACGTCGTGACCCAGCCGATTGGTGTGCCGCCCGACGAGCGGCACGAGACCGTCGAGGCGCTGGTCCGGGCACAGCTCGCGAAGGCACTCGGGGGCAAGCGGGGGATGCTCGAGGGCGCGATTCCGACGCTCGGGTTCACCATCACCTGGATCACCGTCCACAACCTCAAGCTCGCCCTTGCCATCTCCGGGGCGCTCGCGGTGTCGGCGCTGGTGTTGCGCATCATCCAGCGGTCGAGCGTGCAGTTCGTCTTCAACGCCATGGTCGGCATCACGATCGCCGCGATCTTCGCGCTGCGTTCCGGGCGGGCGGAGGACGCGTTCCTGCCCGGCCTCATCTACAACGCCGTGTACTCCGTGCTGCTCATCGGGTCGGTGCTGATCCGTTGGCCGCTGATCGGCTTCATGATCGGGAGCGTCACCGGCGAGCCCACCGAGTGGCGGCGCGACAGACCCCTGGTCACGCTCTGCTCCAAGCTCACGCTGGTGCTGGCGGCTCCCTGTGTCGTCCGCGTCCTCGTGCAGTACCCGCTCTGGGCCGCCGGCGAGGCCGGTTGGCTGGGTGTGGCCAAACTGGCGATGGGATGGCCGCTGCAGCTCGCGGCCCTGGCGGGCATGGTCTGGATGCTGGGGCGCAACCACACCCCGATCGGGGACCAGCCCCTCGGCCGCCACGACGCCACCGCCGACTCCACCGTCGAGGCCGAAGCCTGACAGCCGGCCTCGACGCCCGGCGCTCGACGGCTGCGGGTCAGGTCGGGCGCTTGCGCGCGGTGAGCAGGAGGTACTCCCTGTCTCCCAGCACCCGGGGCTCAGCCCTGGGAGGTGTCGCCCTGGTGTGCGTTCGGGGACAGCAGGTTCTCGAGGTCGGGCTCCGATGCCGAGGTCGCGACGAACAGCAGCTCGTCGTGAGCCTCGAGCGTCGCGTCGGGTTCGGGCGTGTGCACGTGTCCCTCGCGCAGGATCGCGACCAGGGACGCGTCGGCGGGCCAGGACACCTCGCGGACCGCGGTACCGACGAACGGTGAGTCGTCGGGAAGGGTCAGCTCCACCATGTTGGCCTCGCCCTGCCGGAACGTGAACAGTCGGACGACGTCGCCCACGGTCACGGCCTCTTCCACCAGTGCCGACATGATCCGGGGAGTCGACACCAGGACGTCGACACCCCAGGCGTCGTTGAACAGCCACTCGTTCGACGGATGGTTGACCCGGGCGACGGTGCGAGGGACGGCGAACTCGGTCTTCGCCAACAAGGAGATGACCAGGTTGGCCTTGTCGTCTCCGGTGGAGGCGATGACGACGTCGCAACGCTGCAGGGCGGCCTCGTCGAGGGAGGACAGCTCACACGCGTCGGCCAGGAGCCACTCGGCGTCGGGGACGATGTCGGCCTTGATGGCGTGCGGGTCCTTGTCGATCAGCAGGACCGCATGTCCGTTCTCGAGAAGCTCGGCCGCGACCGACCGGCCCACCGCGCCGGCACCTGCAATGGCGACACGCATCAGCCTTCACCGGGCCCGGCAGTGATGGCCGCGTTGATCTGGTCGGCTTCTCGTTCGGACATCACCAGGTGGATGAGGTCCCCGTCCTGCAGCACGGTCTCGGGCGCGACCATCATGCCTTCGCCCAGTCGGGTGATGAAGGCGATCCGGGCTCCGGTGGTCTCGAGCTCGGCGTAGAGGTGGCCGACCCAGGGCGTCGGTGCCTCGAGAACCTCGATACGGATGGCTCCGGTGGGGTCTCGCCACTCGGGCTCGGACCCCTCGGGCAGCAGCCGGCGCATGATCTGGTCGGCCGTCCAGCGAACGGTGGCGACCGTGGGGATACCGAGCCGTTGGTAGACCTCGGCACGGCCCGGGTCGTAGATACGCGCGACGACGTTGTCGATGCCGAACGTCTCACGGGCCACCCGCGCGGAGATGATGTTGGAGTTGTCGCCGCTGCTGACGGCTGCGAACGCGCCTGCATTCCCGATGCCGGCTGCTTCGAGCACGACCTGGTCGAAGCCGTAGCCGGTGACCTTATCGCCGGAGAAACCAGGACCGAGGCGTCGGAAGGCGTCCGGGCTCGAGTCGATCACGGCGACGGTGTGCCCGCGTTCCTCGAGACTGCGTGCCAGGGTGGAGCCGACGCGGCCACAACCCATGATCACGACGTGCACAACTTCTCCTCGGCCCTCGGTCACGCGCCCGGTCGGGACGGCGTTTCGAGACAGTATCCCCATCATCGGCGCCGTGCGCTGCAGATCTGGAATGACGCTACACCGATCAGCTGGTCACGCGCCGCCCGGTCAGCCGCGCTGCTGGGGTACGTGTGGTCTAGCCTTCACGCGTGGGTATCACCGACATCAGCAAGCGGCTGCTCCTCGGTCGCAAGCTCCGCAACACCCAGTTGGGTGAGCAGCTGTTGTCGAAACGGATTGCTCTTCCCGTCTTCGCCAGCGACGCCTTGTCATCGGTCGGCTACGCACCGGACGAGATCTTCCTGACGCTGTCGCTGGCCGGTCTCGCCTACTACTCGGTCTCGTGGAAGATCGGCCTCTGCGTCGCGCTCGTCATGCTGGTCGTCATCGCGTCCTACCGTCAGAACGTCCAGGCGTACCAGTCCGGCGGCGGCGACTACGAGGTCGCGACCACGAACGTCGGTTCGGTGGCGGGCCTGACGGTGGCCAGCGCGCTGCTCGTCGACTACGTCCTGACGGTGGCGGTGTCGATCTCGTCGGCAGCCCAGTACGCCGCGGCTGCCATCGAGCCGCTTCAGGGGCACGAAGCGACGATCGCGATCATCGCGGTGCTGTTCCTGATGACGATGAACCTGCGTGGTGTGAAGGAGTCCGGCACTGCCTTCGCCATTCCGACCTACATCTTCATGTTCGCGATCCTGGCCATGTCGGCCTGGGGCTTCCTCCGCTACCTGCGGGGAACGCTCCCCGACTCAGAGCTCGCCGACTACACGATCCAGGGCAGTGCCGACTTCGCCGGCGGCATCGGCGGGCTGGCCCTCACCTTCCTGATCCTGCGGGCATTCGCGTCCGGATCGGCGGCGTTGACCGGAGTCGAGGCCATCAGCAACGGCGTGCCTGCTTTCCGCAAGCCCAAGGGCCGTAACGCCGCCACCACCCTGCTGCTGCTCGGCATCGTGGCGGTCACCATGGCACTGTCGATCCTGGTTCTCGGCAACCTCATGCACGTGCGGCTCGCCGACGTCGACAACGGCGCGCGGCTGATCGACCCGAACGGCAACCTCGTGCCGACGGACTTCAACCAGGATCCGATCATCGGGCAGCTCGCGCTGGGGATCTTCGACCACTTCCAGCTCGGCTTCTACATCGTCGCTGCGGCGACGGGGGTCATCCTGGTGCTGGCAGCCAACACCGCGTTCAACGGCTTTCCCGTGCTCGGGTCGATCCTGGCGCGTGACGGTTACCTCCCGCGCCAGCTGCACTCGCGCGGCGACCGGCTCGCCTTCAGCAACGGCATCGTCCTGCTGGCCGGTTTCGCGATCCTCTTGATCTACGCCTTCGATGCCCAGGTGACCAAGCTGATCCAGCTGTACATCGTGGGTGTGTTCGTCTCGTTCACCGTCAGCCAGACGGGCATGATCCGCCACTGGACCCGGCACCTGCGCACCGAGACCGACCGGTCGCAGCGTCGCCGGATGATGCGCAGCCGTGTGATCAACGCGGTCGGGCTGGGCGTGACCGCCCTGGTCCTGGTGATCGTGCTCATCACGAAGTTCACACACGGTGCCTGGATCGCGATCCTGGCGATGACGGTGCTGTTCTTCGTGATGCGGGGGATCCGGCACCACTACGACCTGGTCGCCCTCGAGCTGGCGGCGGCGGAGGATGACGCCTCGCTGCCGTCCCGCATCCACGCGATCGTGCTGGTGTCGAAGGTGCACAAGCCGACCTTGCGAGCCGTGGCGTATGCACGAGCGTCGCGACCCAACACCCTCGAGGCGGTGACGGTCGACGTCGACGAGGAGGCCACCGAGCATCTTCTCCGGGTGTGGGACGAAGCTCAGCTGCCCGTCCCCCTGCGTGTGCTGGAGTCGCCGTACCGCGAGATCACCAAGCCGATCGTCGACTACGTGCGCGACATCCGGCGCCGCAGCCCGCGCGATGTCGTCACCGTCTACATCCCGGAGTACGTCGTCGGTCGTTGGTGGGAGCAGATCCTGCACAACCAGAGTGCCCTGCGACTGAAGGGACGGCTGCTGTTCACGCCCGGCGTCATGGTGACGTCGGTCCCGTTCCAGCTGCGCTCGTCGGCGGTTGCCGAGCGACGCGCCGAACGCGATCAGTTCCTGACCAGCAACATCCGGCGTGGCGCCACCAAACGGCCGCGCAAGAAGTGATGACCACTCCGTCAGCTCCGGACGACCCGCTGGTCGGCACCGAAGTCGAGGTAGCAGTGGGTTCGGTGGCTCACGGTGGTCACCACGTCGCCCGCCACGAGGGACGGGTGATCTTCGTCCGGCATGCGATCGAGGGAGAGCGGGTCCGCGTCCGGATCACCGAAGGTGCCGAGGGTGCGCGATTCCTGCGCGGCGACGCCGTGGCGGTGTTGGAGCCATCCCCGCTGCGCGTTCCGGCGCCCTGTCCGTACGCCGGCCCGGGGCGATGTGGGGGCTGCGACTTCCAGCACATCAGTGTCGCGGGGCAACGGGCCATGCTCGGGGAGGTCGTGGCCGAGCAGCTGAGGCGGCTGGCCAAGCTCGACGTGGCTGTTCAGGTCGAACCGGTGCCAGGTGACCATGAGGGCCTCGGCTGGCGCACTCGGGTCCGCTGGTCGGCGACGCGTGGCCAGCTGCCCGGGCTGCTGGCTCATCGGTCACACGAGGTGATCCCGGTCGCGTCCTGTCGGATCGCGCACCCCGATCTGCCCGTCGCCGACGAGGCCTTGGCAGCCGGCGCCGCGTCGGCTACCTCGGTCGTCACCAGCGGGGGAGAGCAGGTGGTGTTCACCGACGCGCGGTCGGCTCCGTCCGTCGTCGAGCAAGCTGCCGGCCGCAGCTGGCGGGTGAATGCCGGAGACTTCTGGCAGGTCCACCCGGGAGCCGCCGACACCCTGGTCGCTGCTGTCCTGGACGGCGTCCGGCCGGCTGCCGGAGAACGTTGCTGGGACCTGTACGCCGGTGTCGGGCTCTTCAGTGGCATGTTGGCGGGCGTGGTGGGGGAGGACGGGGCCGTGGTGTCCGTCGAGTCGCACCGACGGGCGCTCGATCACCTGCGCACCAACGTTGCCGACCTGCCGCAGGTGCGGCCGGTGCTCGACCGCGTGGACCGTTTCGTGCGCAGCCGGCAGGCACAGGGTCGCCTCGACGTGGTCGTGATGGACCCGCCGCGTGCCGGTGCGGGCAAGGACGTAGTCCGGCGGGTGGCAGCGCAGCGCCCGCGCGTCGTCGCGTACGTCGCCTGTGACCCGGCGGCGTTGGCACGCGACGTCGCGACCTTCCTGACGCAGGGCTACCGGCTCGAGTCGCTGCGCGCCTTCGACATCTTCCCGATGACGCACCACGTCGAGTGCGTGGCGATCATCACCCCCGCGGCCGACTGACTCGCGGGTCGCGTGAGTCAGTCCGCCGGGGCGTGGACCAGGGTCACAAAGCGTCGATCAGCCTGCTGGCACGCTCACACCCGTTGACGTGACAACGCACGATGGCGGCCTTCTTCGTCCCGGAGGTCTGCATCAGCACGGATCTGTTGTTCCCCCAGGCGCTGCGTCCGAACGAGCCACCGGTGCGGAAGGTAACGAAGAGCCGACCATGGCTGCCGTGCACGGACAGCTGCCCGACTGGCCCGTCCATCCGGATGTACTGGGTGAGCAGCCGACGACCGTTGGGCGAGGATGCCACCACAGCCTGGTCGCACGAGCGCCAGACGGTCTTACGCGGAGCCGACAGTGCCGTGAGGATGCTGCAGGCGCCCGTGTGCGGCGCATGGGTAAGGGTGGCGACCCGGTCGGCGCGAATATCGGCGAAGTAGCCCTCGCGCGGGGCGATTCTCGTGGTCCTGTCCGTCGGGATGCGCCACCAGAAGGTCCGGTTCGGTGCGGAGCCGCCCAGGATTGCCCGGTTCTTGACGGCGTCCAGCACGCGGAGGTAGCCACGGAAGGTGCGGTGGGCGAGCCGGTCGCCCGTGTACGCATCGTGGACGGTCACCACCGAGGTGCCCCCCGGTCGCACGACGGTCTCGCTGACCTGCAGCCCGTCGCGGGACAGCACGACGTCGTTGATTCTCTTCATGAGTGTCTTGCGTGAACCGTCGGGAGCGACCCGCTGCACGCGTGCCTGACCGTTGCGCAGGTAGACACCCACGACGTAGTCATCACCGGACTTGCCGTACAACTGCACTTCCTGGGCACCGATCTTGATGCTCAGGGTGCCGTCGATGATCGTCTTGCCCAGGAGCTGCGGAATTCCCGGAGCTTTGCCGCGCTCGAGACTGCCGGGCTTGATCGTGATGGTCCGGGCCGATTCAGCGGCGGTGACTGCATCGGCCGACAACGGGGTGCCGAGGCCGACGAGGGCCAGCAGGCCCGCCACGAGAAGACGGGGTGCGGGATGATGAGGCATGAGGGATCCTTCCGGGTGCGAAGCGCGGTGGGAGAAACCGTGACGATCCCCCTGACACAGGAGACGCGACCCACCCGCGAGAAGTTGCGTCGATGCGGGTCGGTTCGGTTCGCCGCGCGCCCCGTCCCGGTCGCAGTGAGCACCCTGGCTAAGGTCGCGGGAGGTAGAGCACGCGGTCCGCATGGTGTATCTTGATGTCAAGATACTTAGCGGATTGACTTCAGGTGCAACCGACGAAGGAGACGCAGCGAATGAGCCCCCAGAGCCCCTCGGTGGACAGTTTCGGCGCAAAGGCGAGCCTCGACGTGGGCGGTACGGCGTACCAGATCTACCGCCTCGACTCCGTGAGCGGTGAGGGTCTCGACGTCGCCAGCCTCCCGTACAGCCTCAAGGTGCTGCTGGAGAACCTGTTGCGCACCGAGGACGGTGCCAACATCACTGCGGACGACATCCGGGCGCTTGCCGGGTGGGAGGCAGACGCCCAACCCAGCAAGGAGATCCAGTACACCCCGGCGCGGGTGATCATGCAGGACTTCACCGGGGTGCCGGCTATCGTCGACCTCGCCACGATGCGCGAGGCGATGCAGGACCTGGGCGGCGACCCCTCGAAGATCAACCCGCTGTCTCCGGCCGAGCTCGTCATCGACCACTCCGTCATCGCCGACGTCTTCGGCACCTCAGCGGCGTTCCAGCGCAACGTCGAGATCGAGTACGAGCGCAACTTCGAGCGCTACCAGTTCTTGCGGTGGGGCCAGGGCGCCTTCGACGACTTCAAGGTCGTCCCTCCGGGCACCGGCATCGTCCACCAGGTCAACATCGAGCACCTGGCCAAGGTCGTCTTCACCCGGGAGGTCGACGGCGAGACGCTGGCGTACCCCGACACCTGTGTCGGCACCGACTCGCACACGACGATGGTCAACGGTCTCGGTGTCGTGGGCTGGGGCGTCGGTGGCATCGAGGCCGAGGCCGCGATGCTCGGCCAGCCCGTCTCGATGCTCATCCCGCGTGTGGTCGGCTTCAAGCTCTCCGGTGAGCTGCCTGAGGCCACCACCGCGACCGACCTGGTGCTGACGATCACCGAGATGCTGCGCGAGCACGGCGTCGTCGGGAAGTTCGTGGAGTTCTACGGTCCCGGTGTCTCGGCGGTGCCGCTGGCCAACCGTGCCACGATCGGCAACATGTCGCCCGAGTACGGCTCGACCATCGCCGTCTTCCCGATCGACGACGAGACCTTGACCTACCTTCGCCTGACCGGTCGAAGCGACCAGCAGGTCGCGCTCGTCGAGGCGTACGCCAAGCAGCAGGGGCTGTGGCACGACGCCGACAAGGAGCCGCGCTACTCCGAGTACCTCGAGCTCGACCTCTCCACGATCGTCCCGTCGATCGCGGGACCGAAGCGGCCGCAGGACCGGATCTCCCTCACCGACGCCAAGGAAGGCTTCCGGGCCGCCCTGCTCGACTACGTCGACGTCGAGGGTGACGCCGAGGCCGGTCACCAACCGCAGCACGGAGTGAGCTCCTCGGTCGACGAAGGCTCGGCCGACTCGTTCCCGGCCAGCGACCCGCCGGCTGTGACCTCCGGCAACGGCGACGGTGCGCCGCACCACGCAGGCCACGCGGCCGAGCGACCGAGGCGACCCACCCCGGTGCGCCTCGAGGACGGCACCGAGTTCGAGCTCGACCACGGGGCCGTCGCGATCGCCGCGATCACCTCGTGCACCAACACGTCCAACCCCTCGGTGATGATCGGAGCCGCTCTGCTGGCGAAGAATGCCGTCGACCGCGGGCTCACGCGCAAGCCGTGGGTCAAGACATCATTGGCGCCCGGCTCCAAGGTCGTCACCGACTACTTCGACCGGTCGGGTCTGACGCCGTACCTCGAGAAGCTCGGCTTCAACCTGGTCGGTTACGGCTGCACGACGTGCATCGGCAACTCCGGACCCCTCATCCCCGAGGTGGGCCAGGCAGTCAACGACGCCGACCTGGCCGTCGCCGCGGTCCTGTCGGGCAACCGCAACTTCGAGGGCCGGATCAACCCTGACATCAAGATGAACTACCTGGCGTCGCCGCCGCTCGTGGTGGCGTACGCCCTGGCAGGTTCGATGGACGTCGACATGCTCAACGAGCCGCTCGGGCAGGACAGCAGCGGCGACGACGTCTTCCTGCGCGACATCTGGCCGTCGGTGAAGGAGGTGGAGGACATCGTCGCGAGCTCCATCACCGCCGAGATGTTCGCCGACGACTACTCGGACGTCTTCGCCGGCGACGAGCGATGGAAGGGCCTGCCGACTCCTGACGGCGACACCTTCGCGTGGGCCGACGAGTCGACCTACGTGCGCAAGCCTCCGTACTTCGACGGTATGCCTGCCGAGCCCACGCCCGTCGAGGACATCCAGGGCGCGCGGGTGCTCGCCAAGCTGGGCGACTCCGTCACGACCGACCACATCTCACCTGCCGGTGCGATCAAGAAAGACTCGCCGGCAGGTACGTACCTCTCGGAGCACGGCATCGAGCCGCGTGACTTCAACTCCTACGGTTCCCGCCGGGGCAACCACGAGGTGATGATCCGTGGCACGTTCGCCAACATCCGGCTGCGCAACCAGCTGGCACCCGGGACCGAGGGCGGCTTCACCAAGGCCTTCGTCGACGGCGAGGGCTTCAGCGCAGGTGACGTGACGACCATCTACGACGCCGCTGCCGCGTATGGAGCGGCCGGCACGCCGCTGGTGATCCTGGCGGGCAAGGAGTACGGCTCCGGCTCGTCCCGCGACTGGGCCGCCAAGGGCACCGCGCTGCTTGGCGCCAGAGCCGTGATCGCCGAGTCCTACGAGCGGATCCACCGGTCCAACCTGATCGGTATGGGTGTGCTGCCGTTGCAGTACCCCGAGGGAGAGTCCGCCGAGTCGCTCGGCCTCACGGGCGAGGAGACGTTCACGATCACGGGAATCACCGAGCTCAACGAAGGTCGGACACCCAAGACCGTGCAGGTCACGGCCACGATCGAGAAGAACGGCAACAAGACCAACACGTCGTTCCAGGCGGTCGTCCGCATCGACACCCCCGGCGAGGCCGACTACTTCCGCCACGGCGGCATCATGCAGTACGTCCTGCGCTCGCTGCTGGCGGCCTGAGCGGTCGCGGGGGAGTGGACCTGGGTCTCGACGCCTGGACGGTCGCTGCGCTGGTGGCGGCCGTGCTCGTCGGGTCCGCAGTGCAGAGCACGGTGGGTCTCGGGGTCGGACTCGTCGCGGCGCCGGTGACCGCGCTGCTGGCGCCTGACCTCGTGCCGGGGTTGCTGCTGTGGCTGGCGGCGGCGATGCCGCTCGTGACGCTGGTGCGCGAGCACGATGCCATCGACTGGCCGGGTTTGGTGTGGGCTCTGCCGGCCCGGCTGCCGGGAACGGTCGTCGGCGTGCTGATCGTGTCGGCGTTCACCGAGCGGGCCATCGGCTTGAGCGTCGGGGTGATGGTGCTCGTGGCCGTGGCGCTGACGATCCACACGCTCGAGATCCCGGTGACGCGAACGTCCTTGACCGCGGCAGGATTCGTCTCCGGCGTGACGGGCACCGCCACCTCGATCGGTGGGCCACCGCTCGCACTGGTCTACCAGCACCGGGACCCCCGGCAGGTGCGCTGCACTCTCGCGGTGTACTTCCTGGCGGGGGCGATCTTCAGCCTCATCGGCCTCGGCCTGGCCGGCAAGCTCGAGCTCAGGGAGTTCGAGGTCGCGGTGCTGCTGCTTCCGGTGCTCGTCGCTGGGTTCGCCTTCTCCAAGGTGTTGCAGCGCCGAGTCGATCCCGGTCACCTGCGGTGGGGCATCCTCGCCGTCTGCGCTACCGGAGCCGTCGCCCTCGTGGTCCGTAGCCTCGTCTGAGGTGTCACCGCGCCGTGGCAGAGTGGCCGTATGGATCTGAGGGTGTTCATCGAGGCGCAGCAGGGCGCGACGTACGACGACCAGCTCCGCGTGGCGCGCGCGGCCGAAGACCTGGGCTACGACGCCTTCTTCAGGTCCGACCACTTCTACGGCATGGGTACCGCCGGACTGCCCGGACCCACGGACTCATGGGCCACCCTGGCCGCGCTGGCTCGCGAGACGAGTCGCGTCCGGCTGGGCACTCTGTTGACCTCGGTGACGTTCCGGCTGCCCGGTCCGCTCGCGATCACGGTGGCCCAGGTCGACGAGATGAGCGACGGACGAGTCGAGTTCGGGTTCGGGGCCGGGTGGTTCGAGCGTGAGCACGCGGCGTACGGCATCCCCTTCCCGCCGGCCACCGAGCGGTTCGACCGGCTCGAGGAGTCACTGGCGGTGCTCACCGGCCTGTGGCGGACTCCCGCCGGCGAGACTTTCTCCTACGACGGCAGCTACTACCAGCTCGCCGAGTCGCCCGCGCTGCCCAAGCCCGTGCAGACGGGTGGACCGCCCATCATCTTGGGTGGCAAGGGAAAGAAGCGCACTCCGGAGCTCACCGCGCGGTACGCCGACGAGTTCAACATGCCGTTCTCCGACGTCCAGACGACCAAGGTGCAGTTCGGTCGCGTCCGCGACGCGTGCGTGGCCGCGGGGCGCGATCCCGACTCCCTTGTCTGGTCCAACGCGCTCACGCTGTGCTGCGGCGCCAACGACGCCGAAGTGGCCCGCCGCGCCGATGCGATCGGCCGTGACCTCGACCAGCTGCGCGCCGAGGACCTGGCCGGCACGCCGGACGAGATCGTCCAGCGGATCGGCGAGTACGCCGAGCTGGGCTGTCAACGCATCTACCTGCAGACCCTCGACCTGGCCGATCTCGACCACCTCGAGCTGGTGGCAGGTCGCGTGATGCCCCAGCTGTGAAGTCCTACAGCTGGGAACAGCTTCGTGCCGCGACACTGAGTCGGCAGTTCCCCGGGGTTCGGGGGCGGGACCAGGCGGCAGTGGTCGAGCTGGTGCGTCGCGTCGGTCCGATCCAGTCCCAGGTCGCCCGGGCTCCGTTCGTGGCGGTGGCGGCGCGGCTGCCCGGAGCGTCGTACGCCGACATCACCGCGGCCCACGAGTCGGCTCAGCTCGTGCGAGGGTCCAACCTGCGCGGCACCGTCCACACCTGCGTCCGCGACCAGCACCCGCTGCTCGACGCCGTCACCCGCCGGGTGATGGCGCGGGGCTGGATTCGCAACCTCCGTCTCGAGCGGACCACCCCGGCACAGGTGCAGGCCGGCATCGAGGAGCTTGCGACGGGGGAGTGGCGCACACCCGACGAGCTCCGGGCGCACCTGGTCACGTGGCTCGATCACCACGAAGGAGCTGACTCCGCGGAGCGAGCGCGGACCAGCAGTGTCGGACGCGCCTTCGCGCACATTCACAGCGGTCTCGTCCGGAGGCCGCTGGGCGAGGCGGGCTGGGACCGGCAGGCAGCTCCGGGCTACCGGCTGGCGACGGAGGTACTCGGTGACGATCGGGTCGCCTGGCTGGCCGATCCCGACGCTGCCCTGGTGGCACTGGCGAGGCAGCATCTCACGGCTTTCGGCCCGGCCAACCGACGCGACATCGGCTGGTGGAGCGGTGCGGGTCTGCGGCAGGTCGACCAGGCGCTGGACGCGCTCGGCGATGAGCTGACCGAGAGGCTGGGCCCAGACGGGCAGACCTATCACGACCTCGTCGACGCGACGGCTGACGGTGAGCCCGATCCGGGAGTGCGGCTGCTGCCGGAGTTCGATGCGGTGCTCGTCGGCTACGACCCCAAGACGCGTGACCGTTTTCTGGCGCCCGAGCACCTGTCCCATGTCTGGCAGCAACAGAACGGTATGTTCTCGTCCGCAGTGCTGTCGGGCGGCCGCCTGGTGGCGTCCTGGCGGCTCGACGGCACTGGCGGGGAGCGGCGGCTAGCCGTCCGGATGTTCCCGGCTGCACCCGCGCTCACCGAGGGTGCACTGACAGACCAGGTCGCGGCGCTGCAAGCTGCGCTGGCCATCCGCATCACCGACGTCGAGCTCACCACAATCTGACACCTGATTCCGCACCGAGAAGGACGATGATGACCGAACAGAGCCTCCGGCTCGCCGCCTACGCCATCTGCGTACGCCACGACCAGATCCTGCTCGCCCGTTGGGTGTCGCAGGACCGCTCAGACCGACACTGGACACTGCCCGGCGGCAAGGTCGAGCACGGAGAGGGCCCCCTTGACGCCGTGGTCCGCGAGGTCGCTGAGGAGACCGGCTATGACGTCGAGGTCGAGGCGCTGCTCGGCGTCGACTCGCGAACGCCCCGTGCCAGCCACCACAACGTCGGGATCTACTACCGGGTGCGGATCGTCGGGGGAGTGCTGCGCCACGAGGCCGACGGGTCCACCGACCGGGCGGAGTGGGTGGAGTGGAACGACGTCGACCTGCGTGAACGCTCGACCCTCGTTGACATCGGCCGGCAGCTGGCTCGCGACCGGCCGTTGACCGGGCACGTCCCGCCGATCCCGGTCGAGGGCCCGGTGCTGCGGGACTGACTCAGGCGTCGTACGCCGCCCGAAGCCTGGCGGCGTACTGCTCCCCTTCACCCTCGCCGTACTTGGTGCGCGGCCAGAAGAAGCCGCGGAGTCCGTCGCCCTTGGTGCGGGGTACGACATGCACGTGCGCGTGAGCCACGGACTGGCTCACGATGTTGTTCATGGCCACGAAGGTGCCCTGGGCGTCGAGCTCGGCCGGCATCACGGCCGCCAGCCGTTGTGCTGCCGTGAAGACGGAGGTCAGCAGCTCAGGAGGCAGGTCAGACAGCGTGACGTGGTGGGCCCGGGGCACGATCAGCGTGTGGCCCTTGAACAGGGGTCGATGGTCGAGGAACCCGACGACTTCGTCGGTCTCGATGACCCACTCCGCCGCGACCTCTCCGCTCACGATCGCGCAAAACAGACAACCCTCAGACATGGTGTCAACCTAGCCCGAGTGGGCACACTGGCGGGGTGAACGAGCGCGGGGTCGACATCCGGGAGTTCCACGGCGGCGACGAGGTGGGCGTGCTGGCGCTCGCGCCGCGCCTCACCGAAGGGGTCGCCCCCTGGCGTGATCCCGACGACGTACGCCGAGCGGTCGTGGCGTGGGTGCAGGAGTCCATCGACCGGTCCGCGGACTCCGACCGCGCCCTCTTCGTCGCCGAACAGGGGGGCACCGTCGTGGGGTTCGTGTCGGTCGGCGAGCGGGAGCACTTCGCCGGCGAGGTCGACGGCTACGTCGGCGAGCTCGTGGTCGCGGTCGACCAGGCCGGCCACGGCGTGGGTCGGTTGCTGATGGGCCGTGCCGAGGACTGGGCGCGCGCCCGAGGGGTCACCTACCTCACGTTGGAGACCGGTGCAGCCAACACCCAGGCACGCGCGTTCTACGACTCGCTGGGGTTCGCCGAGGAGGATGTCCGGCTGACCAGAAGGCTCAGCGACTGGCCGTTGCCCTGATTCTCGGCAGGTGCATGGCGCCTGGCTGCTGGGTACGGTTTCCCGTATGCGCGGACGCGACACCTTTGACGCTTCGACCGACCGCTGGTCGCGCTCCGATTGGTGGGGGGTCGTCCTGGAGGCGCCGGATGCCCGGGTGCTGGGGCGCTTCTATTCCGAGCTTCTCGGCTGGGAGATCTCCAGCGAGTCCGAGGACGGGTGTGCGATGGGGCCGGTTGACGGCGTCGCCTACCTGGCTGTGCAGAGCTGCCCCACTTTCGCCCGCCCCGTGTGGCCCGCCGTCGACGGCAAGCAGCAGATCACGTCGCACCTGGATTTCGAGGTCGTCGACCTGGAGGCGTCAGTTGCCCACGCGCTCGAGCTCGGTGCTGAGCTGGCGGAGTTCCAGCCGCAGGACAACGTACGGGTAATGCTCGACCCTGCCGGTCACCCCTTCTGCCTCTACACCTGAGTTTTCGGCTGGGCTGTCTTGTGGACGCCGGGGTCGGCTGCCAGCGGGACACATTTCTCGTTGCGCGTGCTCCCGAACCGATGGCACGGTTGCCGCGTGACGATGCAGGAGGCGCCCCCTTGGCTCGACCTGTGGTGCGTGCGGTACCTGCACTCGTCCGTGCGATCGCTGATCTTCGGCGCGGGGGAGATGTCCGAGGTGGTCGGCGTGCGGCTCGACGACGGGCGCGCGGTGGTGGTGAAGTCGAGACCCAGCGAAGGTGGCCGGGCTGCCGGATGTGTCGACGTCCAGCGGCGGTTGGCGGCGGCCGGAGTGCCGTGCGCGGCACCACTGACCGAGGCGATCACCGACCACCACCTGACAGTGCATGCCGAGGAGTGGCGACCGGGCGGCGTGGTTCGCGATGACAACGGCAGCCGGCACGCCGTCCAGTCGGCGCGGGTCCTCGCCGAGGTCATGGCGATCACGAGGATCTTGCCTGGACCGGCTTCCAGCCTGCAGCCCAACCCGTTGTGGGTGCAGTGGGACAACCAGGAGTCGGGCGGTTGGCCGCGACAGGACGTGATCGATGCCCGACAGGCGCAGACCCAGGTCGTCCTGCCGGAGTGGCTAGAGACGGTTCGCCTGCGGGTACGCGAGCGGATCGGCCGGGCTTCGCTCCCGCTGGTCGTCGGTCATGCCGATTGGGAGGCACAGAACCTGACGTGGGAGGGCGAGACGATCCACACCATCCACGACTGGGACAGCCTCGCGGTGTCGAGCGAGTCGGCTCTGGTCGGGGCGGCCGCTGGCTGCTTCGCCAGCGCGGGCGTTCCTACGTTGGCTCCGCTGGAGAGCTCGGCGGCCTTCTTGGACGGGTATGAGGAGGCGCTGGGTCGGCTGTTCACAGCCGAGGAACGTGAGGTGGCTTGGGCGGCCAGCCTGTTCCCGGCGGCCTGGAACGCCCGTGGCGAGATGTTGTTCGACCACGACCTCGTCGCTGCCACGGCGCTCCGGGACCAGTCCGAGGAGCGGCTTCGGCTAGCGGGAGCTTGACGTGGGCCGGTGGCGACGCATCGCTGGCGTGGGATCCTGGCCCGTTGCGGTCGGACTCCGGACCGGAACCTATGCGGCAACCAGCCTCGTTAGTGCCCGCTCGGCGGCTCTGCTGGTTGGCTGCCTCTCCGATGCGACCGCTCCGGTCCCTGCGTCCGCCCGCGCGGGGAGTCTCACGCAGGAGGCAGTGCCGGCAGGGCGTGGAGGGCCTGGTGGGTGCCGGTGTGGTCGACCAGGAGATAACGGCCGTTGGGGGTGCGCCACACGAACACGCCGGTGAACGGTTGGGCGACCTGCCAGTGGCCGTGGGTCTTGACCCGATGGTGGAAGCGGGTGATGGGGCCGAGCTTGCCGAGGCCGGTCTGACCGGGTGGTCCACCGTCGTCGGGTTTGACGAACGGAATGGTGTGGTCGATGTCGCCGGTCCTGCGGGTGGAGGTGGCGTGGGGGAAGCAGTCGACCGGGATGGCGAGGTGGATCGTTTCGCGGATCCGGTCGGGGATCTCATAGGCATCGACCGGGATCTGGTCGTTGAAGTCGATGACGGGTTTCACGGTTACGTGGGCGTGGCCGATCCAGGACCGGACCCGGTCGAGGGTGACCGGGTCCGACCTGCTCCACCCTGGCCACCCCTTGTCCCGGTGGTCAGGGCCTGGTCGGTGAGGTGGACGTACAACGTCACGTCCGGTCGGGTGTCGATCGGCCGACGGGCCGACGGAGATGTCTGCACGGTTCGGCCGGTTCGGTCTAGGTCGTCGGGTTCGGTCTGGTCGGTGGCGGCGTCGATGTCGGCGAACAGGTCCAGCGCCCGTTGCGGGTTGGCCAGGATCCCGATCGCCGCGGCCCGGCGTACGTCGACCGGGCGGGTGTCACCGAGCGCGCCCAGGCCGGTGGAGATGCCGCCGATGGTGGCGTTGAACCCCAGCGCGTCGGGTGCCTCGGCTCTGATGAAGATCTCTCGGATGCCGGGCTCGGTGGGCTGGTCGGTGAGCCACACCCCCAGCGACGCCTGCGCATGCGCGTCGGCCTCAGCCGCAGCCTCGGGGTCACACTCCAGCCAACAGGCTTGAATGATCGCCTCGATCCGCCCCCACGACAGCGCGTGGGCGTACTTCGCGATCCTGCGGTCCACCACCGCCACGGTCTCCAGAGACAGGTGGCGGGTGGCTTCGGCGCACTTGCGGCCGATCCACGGCTTCACCTCACCGGCCACGATCCGGGCCCACAGCCGTGGGAGCCGGTGCCGCAGGTCCAACGCGTCCCCGACCAGTCGCTCCGCCGCCGACGACGACGTCGCGAGCACCACACCGAGCTCGGCGGGTGCGAACTCCGCCAGCGGCGGGGTGCCGGCGCCGCCGAACCGGACCAGCTGCTCACTCCCGGGCAGCAACGGACTGGTCGCCCGGGCGAGCTCGCTGTGCAGGTCGGCCCAGTGCGCGGCCGCCTGCAACAACCTGACCTCGCCTTGTTCGACCGCGGCGCGTGCCTGCTCGACGTAGGAGAGGGTGCCTGTCTCGTCGAGAGCATCGAGGTCGGTGTCGAACATGTGTTCGATTCTACCCGACATGCCCGACGGTGCCCAGACATTTCTCGCCTTGTGCACAACGGTTTCCGGGTCTCGACAAGCCTGTCCTGAGCATGTCGAAGGGCTCGACCGCCGGAGTGTGCGGCTCGACCACCAGCGCCACGCCCAGTCTGCGGCCGCAGGTCAGGGGCAGCGGCTCGCCAGGACGCAGAACTCGTTCCCCTCGGGGTCAGCCAGCACGACCCAGCTCGCATCGGCTTGGCCGACGTCCACGTGGCGGGCACCTAGATCGAGCAGGCGACTCACTTCTTCGTCCTGCTCCCTGTCGGTCGGGTTGACGTCGAGGTGGAGCCTGTTCTTGACGGTCTTGCCCTCGGGCACGCGGGCGAAGGTCAACGTGGGTGGCACCGGGCCCGGGTGGTCCATCCTGTCAGGCACCAGGGGAGAGCCGATGGTGACAAGTCCGTCGTCTTCGTCCTGCACCTCGTAGTCGAGGACCGAACACCAGAACCCAGCGAGCCCGGCCGGATCGGCACAGTCGATCGCCAGCTCGGTGAACTTGCTTGCCACCTCAGGACCTCCTCCCTGAAACAGTCGAACACCTGTTCGAACGAGTGTTATCGTGAGAACGTGACAGCGTACGCCCCGCCAGGATGGCCCGAACAGGTCCGGCCGCCGGGCGCGCCCTGGTGGGAGGACACCGCGATCGGCTGGCTGCTCGACCAGTGCCCGCCGGACTACCGGATGTACCAAGGTCTGCGGCGGCACCCCGTCGTGCTGGCCCGGTTCACCGCGCTCCACACCGAAGCGAGCATCAATGCCACTCAGCGGGGCATCTCCGAGGCACGGACAAGCCTGCGTGACTTCCTGCCCACCGAGTCTGTCGAGGGCGCCATCGCCATGTGGGAGCGCGAGGGTGCCCGCCTGTTGCGGATCCGTCGCGCCGTCGGCCTGATCGAGGAGGCCTTCCGCGGGAGGCAGTTCCGCGCCAGGCTGTAGCGCACGTGACGAGCGCAACAGCGTCCCCGAGGCCGCGCGGCAGCGCCGATGCCAGGCACCTACACTCGGGCTGAGGGAAACTCCGCAGACACGGAGAAACGGCGTACGACGGAAGGGGCCACATGAGCCTGCTCGACCGGATCGAGGGACCGCGTGACCTGCGCGAACTCGACGAGGAGCAGCTGCTCCAGCTGGCCGAGGAGATCCGCACCTTCCTCGTCACCCAGGTCTCCAAGACCGGCGGCCACCTCGGCCCCAACCTCGGCGTCGTCGAGCTCACCATGGCGATCCATCGGGTCTTCGACTCGCCCCATGACCGGATCGTCCTCGACACCGGACACCAGTCCTACGTGCACAAGATCCTCACCGGCCGCGCCGGCGAGTTCTCGACGCTGCGCCAAGAGGGTGGCCTGTCCGGCTACCCGAGCCGCGCCGAGTCCGAGCACGACATCGTCGAGAACCAGCACGCCTCCACCTCCTTGTCGTACGGCGCCGGCCTGGCCGCCGCCTACGCCTTGCAGGGAGACGACCGTCATGTGGTGAGCGTCATCGGTGACGGTGCACTCACCGGTGGCATGGCCTGGGAGGCGCTCAACAACATCGCGTCTGCCAAGGACTCCCGCCTCGTCATCGTGGTCAACGACAACGGCCGTTCCTACAGCCCGACCGTCGGCGGTCTCGCCGAGCACCTCGCCGGCCTTCGCACCGACCCGCGCTACGAACAGGTCCTGGCCCAGGTCAAGTCCCGGCTCAACCGCACCCGGCTCGTCGGGCCACCGCTGTACGACACTCTGCACGCGATCAAGAAGGGCCTCAAGGACGCCCTCGCACCGCAAGGGATGTTCGAGGACCTCGGCATCAAGTACGTCGGCCCCGTCGACGGCCACGACCGGCAGGCGCTCGAACAGGCCCTCGCCCAGGCCAAGAACTTCGGCGGACCCGTGCTCGTGCACGCCATCACCCAGAAGGGGCACGGCTACGAGCCTGCCGAGCGGCATGACGAGGACAACTTCCACACCCTCGGCGCCTTCGACCCTGAGACGGGTGAGGTCCTGGCGACGGCGCCGACGATCTGGACCGATGTGTTCCGTGACGAGCTGGTCGAGATCGGGGCGGAGCGCGAAGACGTCGTAGCCATCACGGCCGCCATGCTCTACCCAACCGGGCTGTACGGTTTCGCCGAGAAGTTCCCCGACCGCACGTTCGACGTCGGCATCGCCGAGCAGCATGCGGTCACCGCCGCCAGCGGTATGGCGCTCGCCGGCCTGCATCCCGTCGTGGCCATCTACGCGACGTTCCTCAACCGGGCCTTCGACCAGGTCCTCATGGACGCGGCACTGCACCAATGTGGAGTCACGCTCGTGCTCGACCGGGCCGGCATCACGGGTGACGACGGGGCCTCCCACAACGGCATGTGGGACATGTCGGTCCTGCAGGTTGTTCCGGGACTGCGGCTGGCCGCTCCGCGCGACGGTCTGCGGCTGCGCGAGCTGCTGCGGGAAGCCGTCGAGGTCGACGATGCCCCCACGGTGGTGCGCATCCCCAAGGGAGCAGTGCAAGCCGACCT
The DNA here is from genome assembly GCA_963750495.1 of uncultured Actinomycetota bacterium. GTDB lineage: Bacteria > Actinomycetota > Actinomycetes > Propionibacteriales > Nocardioidaceae > JANLYC01. The sequence goes on along the minus strand of CAVVQV010000004.1, from coordinate 152,353 downwards.
GGCGGCCGTCGACACCGTTGGAGGGGTCGACGTGCTCTACCGCGAGGGTGAGCCCGACGTCCTCATCGTGGCTGTGGGCGCGATGGCGGCCACCAGTCTCGACGTGGCATCCCGGCTCCGCGCCCAGGGCATCGGCGTCACCGTCGTCGACCCACGGTGGGTCAAGCCGGTCAACGTGACCCTGGTCGACCTCGGCCGCCAGCACCGCCTGGTCGTGAGCATCGAGGACAACGGTCGCGCCGGCGGCTGCGGGACCGCGCTCCAGCTGGCGCTGGCCGACGCAGAGGTCGAGATCCCCACGATGATCTTCGGGATCCCGCAGAAGTTCCTCGAGCACGGCAAGCGTGCCAGCGTCCTGGAGGCCATCGGCCTCGGGCCGCAGAGCCTGTCACGCGACATCACTGCACGGGTGGCCGGCCTGGATTCCCAGACAGAGACCGAACGACGCTCGACGACGGGCACGGCCTGATCTGCAGACTGTCCTGTCTCGGTCTAGGGTGATGCCCGATAAGTCGCAGCGGTCGGCCCGTCAGGGAGTCACTCATGAACTTGTTCCGCACCAAGACCATCGAGCAATCCATCCGAGACACGGAGGAGCCGGAGCACCAGCTGCGTAAGCAGCTCGGTGCCCTCCAGCTCACGGTGTTCGGTGTCGGCGTCATTATCGGGACAGGCATCTTCGTCCTGACCGGCGAGGCCGCCGGTGCCAAAGCCGGACCAGCCGTCGCGCTGTCCTTCGTCTTCTCCGGGCTCGCGTGCGCACTCGCCGCACTGTGCTATGCCGAGTTCGCCAGCACCGTCCCCGTCGCTGGATCGGCGTATACCTTCTCCTACGCCAGCCTGGGCGAGCTCGTGGCATGGATCATCGGCTGGGACCTCATCCTGGAGCTGGCGTTGGGCGCAAGTACGGTCGCGGTCGGCTGGTCGACGTACTTCGCGGACGTCATGGCCCAGGCAGACATCACGATTCCGGGCTGGGCCTACGGCGAGGGACACAACATCATCGCGGCCGTCATCGTGCTCGCTCTGACGGCGCTCATCTGCACCGGAATCAAAGTGTCTGCCCAGTTCAACTTCGTGATGGTGGTCATCAAGCTCAGCATCGTACTTCTGGTCATCTTCGCGGGCATCTTCTTCATCAAGTCCGGCAACTACTCCCCGTTCATACCTCCAGCTGGATCAGAGCCAGCACCGGGCACCGAGCCGACTTCGTCGCTGTTACAGGACCTCGGCTTCTCGACAGGTACGTTCGGGATCAGCGGTATCTTCAGCGGAGCCGCTCTCGTGTTCTTCGCGTACATCGGGTTCGATATCGTGGCGACCGCCGCCGAAGAGACCAAGAAGCCTCAACGCGACATGCCGATCGGAATTCTGGCCTCGCTGGGCATCTGCACCGTGCTCTACGTCGCGGTCTCCTTGGTCGTCACCGGCATGGTCAAGTACTCCGAGATCGAGGTCGAAGCCCCGCTGGCGGCAGCCTTCCGTAGTGTCGGACACTCAGGTATCGCGACGACGATCTCTGTTGGTGCCCTGGTCGGACTCACGACCGTGATGATGATCCTGATGATGGGGCAGAGCAGGGTCTTCTTCGCGATGAGTCGAGACCGACTGCTTCCCTCGGTGTTCTCCAAGGTCAGTCCACGCTTCGGCACCCCCATCCGAACCACGCTGACCACCGGAGTGGCTGTGGCGCTGATCTCGACGTTCGTCCCGCTGACAGAGCTCGCCGAGCTGGTGAACATCGGCACGTTGTTCGCCTTCACCCTGGTTGCGATCGGGGTTCTGGTGCTGCGCAGGACCCGCCCGGATCTGGAACGCGCCTTTCGCTGCCCGGGCGTCCCGGTCGTCCCCGTGCTCGCCGTGCTCGCAGCGGTCTACCTCATGCTGAACCTTCCTGCCGCAACGTGGCTCCGGTTCCTCATCTGGATGGGCATCGGCCTAGTCGTGTACTTCGCCTACAGTGCCAGGAGCAGCAGGCTGGTGACCGATCCGAACTACTCGCGGGAGGCGGATGCCCACGCCGCGAAGGGCCGGGCGAGCGCCGGCTAACCATCTCAGCGGTCGGTGATGCTCCCGCCGACCGGGAAGACCAGCCGGTCGAGAGAGCCGATCTGCTCGTTCTGCACCAGACACCTGTCATCGGCAATGCTGCACACGAGCGAGTCGACGGGGCCGCGATAGATGTTGTCGCCGGTGGTGGCGATTGCGGCATACGTGGTGTCGTCGATCCACTGGGTGAGCAGCACGGTCTGGTAGCCGCTGGCTGCGGGCGTCACGTCGCGTTGGGTGGCGACCTCGCTGATCCGCAGGGTCTGCTGCCACGTCGTCGCCACGTAGGTGCCGTCCGGCGACAGCACCGGACTGGCTCCCTGGATGACGGGCTTTCTGCCATCCATCGTGGTTGTCACGGCACTGGCCAGGTCGTCGGACGACGCGTGACCGAACAGGCCGCTGGCGACGTCGAACAGGTAGGCCGGGCTCGTGTGCGGCATGACCACCTGCTGGGTGCCGGAACGCAGGTCGTAGGCGACCGTGCCGGCACTGCTGTGCCAGTAGGCGATGCCGCCGTCGATCGCGTGCACGACCGGCAGGTCGAACTCGTCGGCCTGGTCGGCGGGAGCCTTGTTGCCCTGACTGGTGCGGGCGACCTCCTTGCCCGTGCTCGTGTCGAAGACCACGAACTCGGGCAGCGGCAGGGCGTCCGTGTCGACCCACTCGACGTACGGCCCGGAGTCGTCGGCAGCAAGCATGGTGCCGGCCACCTGGTTGGTCTCTCCGATGCGCTTCGTATCGACGGCGTTGGTCCAGTAGACGCCCTGGTGGTCACCCTTGGAGGAGGTGAACACGAATCCGTAGTCGGTCTGGACGAGCGAGGTGACCGTGTGGGGCGAGACGTCGATGGCGTCGTCGCCGTAGTAGATCGTGGTGTCGACGGCCCAGGACGTGGTCCGCGTCGCGAAGGTGGGCCCAGGGGTGGCCGGCTGGAGGTTTCGTTGACCGACCGAATCGCGGTCGACGACGGCCGGCACCGCGAAAACAGCGGCGATCACGGCGGCAGTGGACACCACACCGACCACGACGCGGTTGCGCCGGATGCGCTTGTTTCCGTTGGACACGATCGCATCCAGGTCGAGGTGTGGTCCGCCCGCAGCAGCGGCTCGATCATTCATGACGTCCTTCAACAGCTCGCTCATCGTCCTACCGCCATTCCATCGGGCTCGTTCGCCACGAGCATGACGTCCGGGCCGAGGATCGACCTCAGTTTGCGCAGCCCGTCCGACACCTGGCTCTTGACCGTCCCCACCGTCACCCCCAGCGCTTCCGCCGTCTGAGCCTCGGTGAGGTCCTCGTAGTACCGCAGCACGATCGCGGCACGTTGTTTCGGCGCGAGGTTCTGCAGCTCTGCCCACAGCCAGTCGCGTTGGTCGACCTCGTCCGTCCTGGCGTCCCGCCCGACCTCGGGCACGTCACCGCGCGGGCGCTCGTTCTTCCACGCCTTGCGCCGCCACCACGAGATCGCAGTCGTCGTGATGGCCTTGCGGGTGTAGGCCTCTGCCTTGCTGACGTCACGGAGGCGCGGCCAGGCCACGTAGGTCTTGGTCAGCGCCTCCTGGAGCAGGTCCTCCGCCAGGGCATGGTCTCCGACCATGAGGTAGGCAGCGCGAAACAACGGTCTCGACCGTGCCTCGACAAACTCCGCGAACGCGGCCGTGTCACGGCTCGCCATCAGGTCCCTCCAGCGCCTCGGGCTTCTTCTATCGTCCTCTTGACTGGCTTGACGCGATAGCCCGCGCATATGGTTGGGTCCTGGCGCAGGTGCCTTACTCCTCGAGGAGGAAACCCAGCTTCGTGTCACCGCTGGGAAGGTCCAGGACGAGCAGCTGACCGGCAGCGTCGTGATACCGACCGGTGCCGCCGACGATCGCGAGCGAAAAGTCCTGCTCGTCGAAGAACGACCCACTCACCACGATCTTGCCCTGGTGGTTGAAGGTCGCGGTGGCCTCGCACGCAAAGGTACGCACGATGATGGAGCAGTGGCCTGAGTCCCAGCCGACCGTGTGGCCCGTCTGCGGATCCCGCAGCCGACTCTCGAAGACGAACATGTCGCCCGGGCTGTCGCCTGGATCGCCGACATCGACACCGGCCGTGCGCACCTCGTGTTCGATGACGGTGAGCGCGTGACCGCCGGACTGCACAGCGGCCGTGGTGGCCTGGTGAGCGTCTGCCGCAACCGAACGGATGCTTGGAGCGGCCCAGCCGTGATGAGAGGAGGCGGTGGTGGCTGATCCGCCCGTCGACCAGACGACACTGGCGACCAGCGCGACCGCTGACGCCCCTGCCACGATTCCTGAGTGCTTCTTCATGGCGATCTCCCTTCGCACTGCGGTTGGTACCGCCCACTGCGATCATGAGCCGGGATCAGGACCGATCAATGACACGTATGGGGTGCGGGTGATGGCGCGAAAGCGCAATGCAATAGCCCGTCCGAACCGCGGGGATGACCTTCAGGCCGAACGACGCCGGCCGCGCCGCGCGCGCAGGTAGTCCGCGACGACGTACTCACCGAGCCGGCTGGCTTCGGGCGTGAGAACGCGACCACCGTTACGCCGTGCCACGGCATCGACGAAGCGCGCCAGCCCTGGGTCTTCGCCGAGCAGGAAGAAGTTCAGGGTGGCGCCGAGCCGCGTCATCGCGTCGACCTCGGCGACCGTCGCAGTCACGGTCTCAGCGGTGGGTGGCCAGTGGAAGTTGGGGTAGCCGTCGGTGTCGAGGTGGGCGGTCGGCTCGCCATCGGTGACGATGAGGACCACGGGCTCGGCCTCGGGATGCCGACGCAGGTGCCGTCCGGCGAGCTTCAGCGCGTGCTGGAGGTTGGTGCCCTGCACCCACTCGGGCTCCACCTCGGCCAGCTGCAGCGGCGACAACCGACGCGCGGTTCGGTCGAACCCGATGATCTCGAGCGCGTCGCTGCGGTAGCGGGTGGCGATGAGGTGGGCCAACGCGAGCGCGGTCTGCTTCATCGGTTGCCAGCGGTCCTCCTGGATCATCGAGAAGGACAAGTCGACGCACAGTGCCACCGCCGCCGTCGTACGCCGCTCGGTCTCGGCAACGGCGAAGTCCTCCACGTCGAGGCGCCTCAGACCAGGCTCGTCGCGTCGGGACGCGCGGCGCAGCACGGCGTTCTGGACTGTCCGGACCGCGTCGATCGGCCGCTCGTCGCCGAACCGCCACGGCAGGAACGCCCCGGTTCGTTCGTCGGCAGCCCCTGAGCGCTGGTCGTCGTGGTCACCACGCGCGTCGGCGTCGAGCTGCGCGAAGATCCGCCTCAGCGCCGTCTCGCCGAGACGACGCAGGGCTTTCGGGGTCAAGGACACCCCGTCCGCGTCGCGGCGCAGGTAGCCCTGCCGTTCGAGCTCGGACTCGAGCTGTCGCAGGGCCTCGACGTCGGCAACATCGGTGGGGGGCAGCTGCCGCTCCAGTGCGTCGACGTCGATGTCGTCGAGGCTGGCGCCAGGGTAGTCCTGGCCGAGCTGACGCTCGAGCGCCTCCAGGTCGGCGAGGTCGGCGACCGCGCCCACTGCCTCGCCGTACCCGAGCGGCTCGTCACCACTGATGTCGGCGGGTTGTTGGCCACGGCCCATGCCGGGGCGCAGCGACGCGAGGTTGTCCTGCAGCTGCGCCAGCTGGCTTTGCAGGTCGACGTCACCGAGCGCCTGCTCCATGAGCTCGGCCAGCTCGGCGCGTTGCTGCCGCGACAGCGACTGCATCATCCGCTCGGCTGCCGCCTGCCGCCGCGCGAGCGAGTCGATGAGCTCGTCGACGTTGTGGGGGTTGTCGGGGAAGAACTCACCGTGCCGGTCCATGAACGCGTCGAACTGTTCCGGCGTGTCCTGTCCTCTGGCATGGTCGGCCAGCAGCGTGTTGAGGTCGGCCAGCATGTCACGGACTCGTTGCATCGCCTCGGGATCGTTGCCGGACAACGCCTGCTTCATGCCGGCGAACTGCGCGTCGAGGACCTCCCGTTGCAGCATCTGCTGGATCTGCTGGTAGCCCGCCCGAGCCTCGTCGGAGTGCCAGTCGTAGTCGGCGAGCTCCCGGACCGCGCTGCCGACCTGCGTGGGGAGGTCGTCGAGCGTCATCTCGGCGAGGCGCGCGTCGTCGCCCTCCTCACCGGCGAGCTGCTCGCGTTCGGCAGCCAGGACCTGATCGAGCTGCTGCTGGACCCGGTCGAGCGTGCCCGCGAGGTCGCCACGGCGACGCAGGTTGCGGCGGCGACGTTCGATGTCCCGTCGCAGCTCTGACAGGCCGCGGCGGCCGTCGGTGCCGCGCCGGAGCAGGTCTCTCAGGGCTTCGCGGACGGAGCGCCCTTCGAGCATGTCGTTGCCGATCTCGTCGACGGCGGCACGGACGTCGAAGGGCGCCTCCAGCGGGTCGGGTCCGCCGTGCCACGCGCCGTACCGGTAGCCGTCCGTCTGACGGCCACGCCTGCCCCGACGCCATGCGGGCATCTCAGTTCCCGTACACCGTCGTCCCACCGACACTGTCCTTCGACAGCCGGCGGGTGAGGTGGAGACCCTCGAGCACGAACTCGACGGCGGCAGCGACCTGCCCGGGCGACACGTTGTCCTCGCCGACGTCGAGCCCGTCGAGCACGGTGGAAAGCCCGGGTACGGTGCCGAGCTGGGCCAGCAGGTCGGCGGCAGGGACGAGCGCCCCGGTCTCGACCGTGTCGCCTTCGACGAAGTGCTGGGTGAACCCGGTCAGGTCGATACCGGCGAGGTGCTCGCGGAACGTCGACGCGACAGCCAACCGGAAGAGGTGACCGAAGACCTCCTCCTCGCGTCCCTCCTCACCCATCTCGAACTCGACCTTGCCTTGCAGGGTGACCAGGACCGGCGGCAGGTCGCCGACGCGCGCGACCGGGTCGTCCTCGCCACTGAGTGCACTGCGACGCAGGGCCGCACCGGCGATCCCCTCAGCCGCCGCCACCGCGAACCGGGCCGAGACCCCGGAGCGCTGGTCGATCGCCGTGGAACCCCGGAGCTCGTCGGTGAATCGGGCGATGACCTCGATGAGGTGGTCGGGGACTGCTGCGACCAGCTCGGACTCCTGGGTGATGAGGGCGATCTCGTCCTCGACCTCGAGCGGGTAGTGCGTGCGGATCTCCGCCCCGAAGCGGTCCTTGAGTGGGGTGATGATGCGGCCGCGGTTGGTGTAGTCCTCCGGGTTGGCCGACGCGATGAGCAACAGGTCGAGGGGCAGGCGCAGCGCATAGCCCCGGATCTGGATGTCGCGCTCCTCGAGCACGTTGAACAGCGCTACCTGGATCCGCTCCGCGAGGTCGGGCAGCTCGTTGAGCCCGAAGATCCCGCGGTTGGCCCGGGGGAGCAGCCCGTAGTGCACGGTCTCGGGGTCACCGAGGGTCCGGCCATCCGCCACCTTGGTCGGGTCGATGTCGCCGACGAGGTCACCGACACTGGTGTCGGGAGTGGACAGCTTCTCGCCGTACCGGTCGGAGCGGTGCCGCCAGGCGACCGGGAGGTCGTCGCCGAGGTCGGCGGCCAGCGTTCGGCAGCGCAAGCAGGCCGGGGCGTACGGGTGGTCGTTGATCTCGCAGCCGGCCACGACCGGGGTCCACTCGTCGAGGAGCTCGATGAGGGTACGCATCAGTCGTGACTTGCCCTGTCCACGCTCGCCGAGAAGGACGACGTCGTGACCGGCCAGGAGTGCCGTCTCGAGCTCGGGCAGGACCGTGTTGTCGAAGCCGACGATGCCCGGGAACGTGTCGTCCCCCGCTCGCAGCCGGTCCGCGAGATTGCGGCGTACCTCGGCCTTGACCGAGTGGTGCTCGTGACCGGACTCGCGCAGCTGGGCGAGGGTCGTGACGGCGGGGGCGGGGGAGTGGGGGTCGCTCACCCTCCCCACAGTACGGCGGAGCGCCAAGCACCGTCAGCCGTCGACAAGGAGCCCCCGCATGGGTCCCTCGAGGCGGTCCGTCCGGCGGGAGATGCTGGGCAGCAGCGTCAGCCGGTGCGTCCGCGGCAGGCCGGCGTCGTCGAGCTCGGACTGTTGTGTCGCGGTGGGTCGCCAGATCTCGTCGATGACCGTGTGCGGCTCGCCGGCGACCTCCTCGACCGAGCGCTCGGTGTGCTCGGCCCAGAGGCGAAGGCGCGTCTCTCGCGCCAGTGCCGAATCGCAGGTGAGCACGTTCATCTCGGTGTCGTTGAAGAGCGAGTGCTCGTTGAGGTTGCCCGAGCCGATCGTCAGCCAGCGGTCGTCGACGATGCCGATCTTGGCGTGCACGTAGACCGCGGACGCCTCGTCGCCGCCGGTCGCGTTGATGGTGGTGGCCAGCACCCGTCCAGCACCGTCGTCGGCGGCCAGCAGGCGGCCGAGCTGGCCGCGGGTCGTGTCCCGGCCGTTGGCCGGCTTGATCGGCAGGACGAGGAGGAGGCGGAAGGTGTCGTTCGGCGGATGCTGCAGCTTGTAGGCGAGGACATCCACGATCTCCGGTGACCAGAGGAACTGGTTCTCGATGTAGATGCAGTGCTCGGCCGACCGGAACGCCCGCAGGTAGGCGTCGAGGATCGTGTACTCACCGTTGGGCAGGAAGTCGTACGTCCGGTCGGGGACGGTCCTGAGGACCTGCAGCTCGACGTCCCCTTCGGGTGGTTGCGGCTCTGGTGCAGGTACCTCGTCGCCGGCGATCTCGTTCCACCGGCACACGAAGTGGCTCGCCACGTCGGCGACGGCGGGGCCTCGTACGCGCATGGCGGCGTCGTGCCAACCGAGCGGGCCACGAGGCGGATGAGCGGTCTCGTCGTGGCGGTCGCCTTGCAGCGCCGTGAAGTCGATCCCCCCGACGAAGGCCGTCGACCCGTCGATGATGACGATCTTCTCGTGGTGACAGTGCATGGTGCGCTCCCGGTCGTCGAGCTCGCACTCGACGTTCGAGTCACGCATGAACTCCAGGCGGGCGGCCTTGACCGCCTTCCGGGTCGGTTGGAACGCGGGCAGCGGTGGACCTGCCCACATCAACAGCCGGACCGGCACACGTTCTGCCACCTCCGCCAGGAGGTCCCGGAGGGTGGGCGACCCCGGCTCACGGGTCAGCCGGAAGTCGGGGCTGGAGTGCCAACCCGCGATGTGTACCGACTCCTGGGCCCCCTTGATCGCCTCCTGCATGGCGGCCAGCGCGTCGACCCCGTCGATGAGGACCTCGACCGTGTTGCCCTTGCGAACCGGGATCCAGGGCGACCACCACCCACGCTGCTCCGGCTGCATGACGTCGCCCCAGCCGAACCGGCGCAGGCGACGCTGGTGGCGGTGTCGCATGGCGCTCTCGAGGCGGTCGCCGACCCAGTCGTCCCAGCGGTCGAACCTCGGCAGCTTGCCCATCTCGCCATCGTGGCACAGTGCGCCGCCCAGAGACGACGGTCGCCATGAGGTCTGGTCCGGGGCCAGCTCAGCGGCGACTCAGCGGGTGTAGGTGACCGAGCGCGCCACGGGACGAAAACCCAGCCGGGCGTACAGGCGCCGGGCGACGGGGTACGCCGGGTCGCCGCGCGGGTAGACGACGGCCCGGGTGGCTCCGGCCGCGCGCAGAGCGTGCAGGCAAGCCAGGCTCGCCGCTGCTCCGAGGCCCCGACGACCATGTCCGGGGTCGGTGCCGACGGGTTCGAGCTCGCCCGCTCCGTTCACGACGTCGAGCCAGCCCAGGGCGAAGGCGACCAGAGTGCCATCAGCCGCTTCGACCACCTGGTCGAGGTCGTGGCGGTACGGCCAGGTACTCATCACCGCGGCGTAGCCGGCTGTCGTCACGCCTGACTCGCCGGTTCCGAGGTCGATCGGTGGGACCAGCAGCCGTCCGATGCGGCCAGGACGCCAGGCAGCGCGGTGCGCTGCTGCCCTGGCGGCGGCCTCGGTCTCGCGGACAGCCCTGAGTCGATAACCGTCGGGCAGGTCGGGCGTGGGGAGTGATTCGTCCAGGTCGAGGTGGCAGTGCTGGAAGAACGGGGTGCCCGGCGCGGCCTGGAAACCTGCCTGCTCTGCGGCGGCGACCAGGTGCGCGTCGGTCTCCATCACGGTGAGGGAGCGATCGTCGCCGGTTGCGACGTCGTCGAACCAGTCGAGGACTGCTGCGGCGAGGGGCGCCTGGCCGGGATCGACGTACCACTCGAGGTGGCCCGGCAGCTCGACCCAGCCCCAGGCGGCCACCTGACCGTCAGTGAGCCACAACGACGTACGCCACGCCGACTCCTGCCCAGGGATCGCGGTGCGTTGCCAGGCCAGATCACCGGTGTGCCACCCACTCCGGGGTGTCCAGGTGCGCTGCACCGCCTGCTGCATGCGGAGCAGGTCGGCGGCTCCTGCGTAGTCGCGTCGTTCCACGTCTGTCACGGTGGGACGCTATCGAGAATCACCGCAGCGGCAACCGAATTGTCACCCTGGCTACAGGTTGTCCTAGAGTCGCGTCGTGAATGCGCCTCTTCGCTACGAGTCGAATGACGAGGACAGTGGGCGGTGGCTCGACTTCCCGTTCCGGCAGGACGACATCGTCATCAGCACCCGGTCCAAGAGCGGCACCACCTGGATGCAGATGATCTGCGCGCTCCTCGTCTTCCAGACGCCGCAGCTGCCCAGGCCGCTGGGCGAGCTGTCGCCGTGGCTGGATACGAAGACCGAACCGCTCGGCGAGGTGATCACACGGCTCGAGGCGCAGCCGCACCGGCGCTTCATCAAGACGCACACCCCGCTCGACGGTGTGGTGCTCGACAGGCGAGCGACGTACGTGGTGGTGGCGCGGGACCCGCGGGACCTGTACATCTCGCTCTACCACCAGGGAAACAACATCGACCGCGACGTCGTACGCCGGTTGCTCGGGCAGCCGGACACCACCGAACCCGAACAACCACCGGTGCGACCCTCGTTGGCGGAGGCTCTGCAGCGGTGGATCGACAGCGATGCGAGCCCACAGCAGAGCATGGACTCCATCCGGGGCGTCTTCCACCACGTCACGGACGCCTGGAAGCGTCGGCAGGGAAGCTCGCCCGATCACCCGACCGTGATCCTCGTCCATTACAACGACCTGCTGACCGACCTCGATGGCCAGATGCGCCGGCTGGCCGACCACCTTGCAGTCACTGTGCCTGAGCACCGATGGCCCGAGCTCGTCGACGCAGCGACGTTCGCGACCATGAAGGGTCGGGCCGCCACCCTCGCACCTGAAGGTGGACGCGTCCTGAAGGACGTTGAAGCATTCTTCCGGCAGGGTCGCTCGGGCGGTTGGCGAGACCTGATGACCGATGCCCAGGTCCGGCACTACGAGCAACGGGTCGCCGGTCTCGCACCGCCCGAGGTGGTGGAGTGGCTGCATCCCTGACACGGCTTCGGACCGTTCTCAGGAAGTGCTCAGCGAGGGCGCTCTAGCCTGGGGCCATGGTCGAGATGGCGGTGGAGAGCCACCAGCTGAGCAAACGGTACGGTGACACGCCGGCCGTGGTCGGGCTCGACCTGCAGCTCGAGACCGGCACGGTGCTCGGATTCCTCGGACCCAACGGCGCGGGCAAGACGACGGTCATCCGGATGCTCTCGACGATCCTCGACCCGGACGGGGGCACCTTCTCGGTGGCCGGCGTCCCCGGAACCGACCGCAATGCCGTTCGCGAACGGATCGGCGTACTGCCGGAGAGCGCCGGCTACCCGCGCCAACAGACCGGCCGCGAGTGGTTGACCTACCACGGGCAGCTGTTCGGCCGGTCCCGAGACAAGGCTCGGACGGCAGCAGACGGCTGGCTGCACGAAGTCGGCCTCGCCGAACGCGGCTCAGCACTGATCGAGACCTACAGCCGGGGGATGCGGCAACGGCTCGGCATCGCACGCGCGTTGATCCACGACCCCCAGGTCATCTTCCTCGACGAACCCACGCTCGGCCTCGACCCGGCCGGCCAGCGACAGATCCTGGCGCTCGTCTCCAGGATCGCCGAGCAACGCGGGGTCACGGTGATCTTCAGCAGCCATCTCCTGGCGGAGGTGGAGGAGATCTGCCAGCGGGTCCTGATTCTCAACCAGGGGCGCGTGGCCGCCGAGGGCACCGTGGCCGATGTCGTGCGCACCGCGGCCGCGCCGCGAACGGCGATCGTCCAGGTGCAGGTCGACGCCGCCGCCCGTGCCATCGAGGTGCTGACGGCGGCCGGCTTCTCCGCGGACCAGTCGAGCGGACCCGGCGCCGTCGTCGTCGAGCTCGGTTCGGGCGACCCCACCGGCGCCGCGACGGCTCAGCTGCTCTCCGCCCTCGTCGACGCCGACCTGGCCGTGCTCGGCCTCGAGATCGAGGGTGGACGCCTGAGCGACGCCTTCCTGGCCCTGACCGCGCCGTCATGATGACGACGACGGACCGGCCGATACCGCGTGCGGGGTTCGCTCGTGATTCCTGGGTCGTCTGCCGACAGGAGCTGCGCGACCTGTGGCTCGCCGGACGTGGGCTGCCGCTGCTGCTGGCGTTCTCCGTGCTGCTGAGCGTGACGTCGTACCTGGTGGCGTCCAACCAGGCACTGAACTTCCTCGAGCAACGCGAGGCGGTCAACCTCACGCTGCAGATGGCGGTGGCGGTGGCCGGCCTGATGGTGCTCCTCGTCGCAGGTGACGGAGTCAGCGGCGAGCGCGAGCGGGAGACGCTGGAGAGTCTGCTGCTCACCCCGGCACCGACCCGCAGCCTGGTGCTCGGCAAGGCGGGCGCCGCGTTGTCATTGTGGCTGGCGGCTTTCGTGGTCACGTCGGTGTACGTGCTCTATCTCAGTCGGGGCGTCGGCATCGCCGCAGACGCGTTGGTGGCTGGATTCCTCGTGGGCACGCTGCTGTCGGTGTTCCTGGCGGGCTTCGGTCTGTTCATCAGCATCCTGTCGAGCTCCAACAGGTTCAGCCTGTCGGTCGCGCTGTTCGCGCTGCTGGCCCTGTTCGCGCCGTCGCAGATGCCGACCTCGGCGCAGAACGGGTGGGCCGGCACGACGCTGCTGCACGTCGACCCGTTCACCTCGGGACTTCAGTACCTGAGCAAGGTCATCGTCGACGCGCACGGGCTCGGTAGCGACGGCGCGTGGCTGGTCGGACCGCTCGCGGCGGCGGTCATCGCAGTCCTGGCAGCCTGGGTGGTCGCCGGCCGGCTCAGGCTCGTCGCGGGGCGGTCCTGATGCGAACGCTCGGTCGGCTGATCACGGGTGTCTTCGGCTCCGCTGCTCTGCTTCTGGTGAGCGTCCAAGCGCCGCTGCCGGCTGTGGGTGTCGGGCTCACGGCCCAGCCTCGGACGGCAACCGTCGCCGGCTGGACCGTCGAGCTGGACCAGTCTCAGCTGCAGAGCACCCTCGGGAGCCGCTTCAGCTTCGTCTCGACCCTGCGCAACGACACCGGGCGGTCCCAACCCGGCACCATCGCCTACCTCAACGTGCTCTCGACGAAGTCCAGCGTGTACGTCGATCCCGAGGACTGGTCGTCGAACCGCACCCGATTCCTCGGCGACGTCCAGACGGGGGAGACGCGCCAGGTGACGTGGAACCTGCAAGCCGTCAACAGCGGCAGCTTCGTGATCTTCGTCGTGGTGACCTCCGCCTCGGGTGGCCACGACGTGGTGTCGAGCCCGGCGCTGCGGCTCACGATCGCCGACCAGCGGCGACTGAACCCCACCGGCATCCTTCCTGTCACGCTCGCCGTCCCGGCCGTCCTCACCGTCGGCATGGGCTGGGTGCGGCAACGTCGCCGCCGGCTGCGCTGACTTCACCGTGACATCATCGGAGCGTGCCGAACTCCGTACCCGACCTGCTCGACCTGCTCGAGCTCGAAGAGCTCGACGTCGACCTGTATCGCGGTCGCCAGCCTGACACCGCACTGCAACGGGTGTTCGGCGGCCAGGTGGCGGCCCAGGCGTTGCGAGCTGCCTGTCAGACCGTGGACGACGCCTTCGCCGTCCACTCGCTGCACTCGTACTTCCTGCGGCCCGGAGACACCGCGGTTCCGATCATCTACGACGTGGAGCGCATCCGGGACGGTCGGTCGTTCGCGACGCGTCGGGTCGTGGCCAGACAGCACGGCGAGTCGATCTTCTTCCTCACCACATCGTTCCAGCGCGCGGAACCGGGCTTCGAGCACCAGGACACGATGCCCGAGGTTCCCGATCCGGAGGACTGCCCGACCCTCGGTGACCTGGTCCGACAGCTGACCGGTCGTGACGACGGGTCCTGGGAGCGGGAGTGGGCCGCTCTGGATGTGCGGTACGCCGGCGACTCGCGTCCCGGTGGAGCGTTGGCCAATGACTCCCAGCCGGCCCGCACGCAGATCTGGCTCCGGGCTGCCGGTGCCGTGCCGGCCGACCCGGTGATCGACACCTGCGTGCTGGCCTACGCCAGCGACCTGACCCTGCTCGGCGTGAGTCTGGTGCCGCACGACCTGTTCATCTCGTCGCCGCTGGTCCGGCCGGCATCCCTCGACCATGCGATGTGGTTCCACCGGCCGTTTCGGTCCGACGCCTGGATGTTGTACGACCAGCACTCGGCGTCGGCTTCGGGGGCCCGCGGCTTCGCCTCGGGCAACGTCTTCAGTCGCGACGGGGCGTTGGTCGCCTCGGTCGCGCAGGAGGGCTTGATCCGCCCCGTCGGTGCAGCTCGCGAGAAGCTGACCGACGGGACGTACCGCTAGACCTCGGTCAGCCGACCCGCACCGTGGTGAGCCTGGAGCTCGCGAGGTCCGGGGCTCCCGCGTACGTCGCGCGGTAGGACGTCCGCTTGCCGGGACGGACGCCAAGCGAGAACGTCCCCTGGGGTGAGGTCCGTACCGTCTTCAGCGTGGACCAGGATCCGCCGGCCTTCTTGGACGAGATGACGATGGCGCGCCGCGCCAGCTTCGCCGAGGGGTCCTTGCTGGACAAGGTGCCCCTCAGGACCGACTTCTGACCCTTGTGGACCTTGCCCGGCTTCGCACCGAACTTCATCGAGGTCGGGTAGAGCATGTCAGTCGAGCTCGTCGAGCCGCCGTTGCTGTTCGCCTGCACAGTGACCTTGTAGGTGACCGTGTTGTTGAGACCCGTCACCATGGCGCTGGTCGCGTTGGCACCGACCGACTTCTTGACGGGCTTGCGTCCCGGAGCCTTGGCCGTGACGGTGTAACCCGTGACGGGGGCATAGACCAGCGCGGTTCCTGCGTTCCAGGTGACCTTGCTGCGGTGGTCGCCGCCGCGGGCCAGCACGGACTTCGGTGGGAGCGGTGGGCACTGTCCGGCAGCGTTGTTGGCGTCACCTGCTCCGAAGGTGCCGTCGTAGATGGTGGTGTCCTGCTTCCAACCCGCGAACGTGCTGTCGGAGATGGGGCTGCTCGTCTTCTTGCCGTTGTCGGCAAATCGCAACACTCCGAAGCCGTACGGGTCGGGGGTCGGGGCCGAGCCACGACGAATCAGCGTGCAGCTGAGGTCTGCTGTCGTGCGCACCAGGCTCGAGGCATCGTTGTCGACGGACACGCCGACATCTCCACCGCCGGAGGAGTCGATGACGTTGTTGGTCAAGCCGATCCGGCCGCCGGTGCTGTACAGCCGGATGCCGGTGCCGTATTCACCCTGCGTGCGTGCCGCGCCGGCGTCGTTGACGGAGATGGTGCTGCCCTTGATCGCACCGGTGACCCCGTTGGCCAGGGACACGGCGTCGGCGGCAAGGCCATCGATCGGGCTGCCGCCCGGGTCGGCGCTCGACCCGATCTCGGAGTTGATCAGGCTGACCTTGACCGGCCCGTGCACGTAGACGCCGGCCTTCTGGTAGCGGAACACCTTGGTGGCGCTCACGCGCACCTGCTTGCCGCTCAGGTCGACCGCCGCGGAGTTGTCGACCTCGATGCCGTAGCCGTCGTCACCCGTGTTGCCGTGGCTGACGCCGGTGATCGTCGTGTTCGAGACCGCGCCGTAGGCGCCGTCGAACTTGATGCCGACGACCGGGTCGCCGCCGCTGACGTTGCCGAAGTTCGTGGTGATCTTGAGACGGACGACCGACAGCTTGGCGCCCTGCACCGAGGTGTCCGAGGAGATGATGGGACCCGGGAAGGGCGTGCCCGACTCCTCAGCCGTGATCGTGTGCTGCTTGCCGTCCAGGGTGATGCCGTCGGTAATCACGATGGTGGAGGAAGTGGTGCAGTCGGACTGCAGGATCCACGTGTTGGGCGTCGTCACCTCATCTGCGACACAGTTGTCGCCGAAGGTGACCATGGCGCTGGCGTTGGACGCAGGCAGGACCAGCGCGGAGGTGGTGAGAGCGGCGCAGGCCACTCCCATGAGCAGTCGACGGTGAGTCATTGGTGCCTTCCGAGAACGTGGGTGCTGAGGAGGTGCAACCCCTAAGAAGCAAAGGTAAGCCTGGCTGCCAGGCAGCAGTCGGGCTTCCCCCCAGAACTAGTAGGAAATAGCCCGTTCGGGTCATCTTGAGTGGGGCACATCGTCACGGACAGGCCCGGCCTGATCGCTCACAGCAATGACCGACTGCCGTCCGCAGTGTGCTGTTCCGGAGCACCCGCACCCATGGCTCAGCAGGTCAGGCTCGCAGGTCGGCCAGTGCGGCCAGCTGGGCCGCCTCCCGACCCACGACGGCCTCCTGAGCCCGTTCGTCGAGCACGTCGCACACCCAGTCCCAGTGCAAGGCCACGATGTCGCCGACGCTCACCGAGTCGAGCAGACCCTGCCCGGCCTCCGACCAGCGAACGTCCTCGTCGCGGGCAGGCCCGAGCTCCAGTCTCCGGCCGTCCCACAGCAGCGGACGGGACCGCACCTGTGCGCGTTCGCCACGGACGGCGACGACCTGCCCCGTCCGGATCCGACACTGCTCGAGGACGTTCATCGGCACCCGGTCGTCGCGGCCGCCGAGCAGGGACACCCACGGATAGACCTCGAAGACCTGGAAGCTGTGGTGAGCGCGCGCTCGATCACCGGCAGCGTTCCAGGTGCCGGTCGCCTGACCGAGGAAGCGCACGCGAAGCTCAGCGAGCAGGTCGTGCGGGTCTAGCTTGTCGAGCAGCTCGTTGCCGACCCAGTACGCCTCGACCACCCGGTCGTCGAGCGGATCCTCGATGCCCGCGGAGGCGGCGATCACCTCGAGGTAGTGCCAGGCGCCCTCGAACTGACGCGCGCGTCTGCGCACCTCGGCCTCGGCATCGACCGCGGTGATGCCCATGAACTCACCCGCCCCGGCGGGCCCGCAGTAGCCGAGCTCGTTGGGTGGGTAGGCATAGCGAGCAAACCTGAGCGCTCCCGCGCTCAGTGTCGTCACCGCCACTCAGCAGATCCTCGGTAGCTGTTCTCCAATGGGCATGTCGACCACGCGAGTACCGCCGAGGCCGGTCTTGGCCACGACCATGCCCGGGTGACCTTCGACGCAGGAGCCGATGATGGCGGCGTTGCGCCCCAGCGGGTGCTGCTGCATCGCTGCCAGCACCTCGTCGGCGCGGTCGGCAGGCACGATGCAGAGCAGCTTGCCCTCGTTGGCGACGTACAGCGGGTCGAGACCGAGCAGGCCGCAGGCGTCCTTGACCGTCTGCGGGATCGGGAGCTGGTGCTCGACGAGCTCGATGCCGACCTTCGAGGCACGGCCGATCTCGTTCAACGAGGCGGCCACCCCGCCGCGGGTGGGATCGCGCAGCACGTGCACGTCGGTGCCCGTCGCGATGATGTCAGCCACCAGGCTGTGCAGTGCCGCGGTGTCGCTCTCGACCGTGGTGCCGAACTCGAGCCCCTCGCGGCAGCTCATCACCGCCACGCCATGGACACCGATCTCGCCACTGACAAGCACGACGTCACCGACAGTCGCCCGGTCCGGCCGGATGTCGACGTCCGGGTCGAGCAGCCCGATGCCGGCGGTGTTGATGAAGACGCCGTCCCCGCTGCCGTTGTCGACGACCTTCGTGTCACCGGTGACGAGCTTGACGCCCGCGGCCCGCGCAGCCGCGCCCAGCGACTCCGCCACCCGGCCGAGCTCGCCGAGCGGCGTGCCCTCCTCGACGATGAACGCCGTCGAGAGCACGAGCGGCCGGGCTCCGGACATGGCGAGGTCGTTGACCGTGCCGTTGACCGCAAGGTCACCGATCGACCCGCCCGGGAAGAACATCGGCTTGACGACGAACGAGTCGGTCGAGAACGCCAGCCGGTCCGTTCCGGTGACGTCGACGACCGCGGAGTCGCCGAGCTCCGCCGCAGCCGCCTCGCCGTACGCCGGCAGGAACAGGTGCTCGATGAGCTCGCTCGACATGGCGCCACCGCCACCGTGACCCATCACGATGTTGGGGGAGTCGCGCAGAGGTGCCGGGCAGACCCAGCCGTTGAAGTCCAACGGCTCGCCCGGCGCGTCCACGCCTGTCGTGGTGTCGGTCATGTCAAGCCTCCACGAGCTCGAGACGGCGGTACAGGTAGTACGCAGCACATGCGCCCTCCGACGACACCATGGTCGCGCCAAGCGGGTTGCGCGGTGTGCACTCCTTGCCGAACGCGGCGCACTCGTGCGGCTTGATCAGTCCTTGGAGCACCTCACCGGACCGGCAGAGGGACGACTCCTCGGTGTGGATGTCGGTGACGCTGAAGCGATGCTCGGCGTCAAACTCGCGGTACTTCGCGGACAGCTGCCATCCGCTCTGGGGGATGACGCCGATGCCTCGCCACGCACGGTCGGTGCGCTCGAACACGTCCTCGAGCATCTGCATCGCCGGGATGTTGCCTTCCGGGCGGACAGCGCGCTCGTAGGCGTTCTCGAGCTCATGACGGCCCTGTTCGAGCTGCAGCACGGTACGCCGGATTCCTTCGAGGATGTCCAGCGGCTCGAACCCGGTCACCACGATCGGCACGCCGTACTTGTCACACAACGGCGGGTACTCGGCAGTGCCCATCACGCTGCACACGTGGCCGGCGGCGAGGAATGCCTGCACGCGGCACGTCGGCGACTCCATGATGGCGGCCACGGCCGGTGGTACGAGGACATGCGAGACGAGCAGCGAGAAGTTCTTGATCCCCAACCGCTGCGCCTGGTAGACGGTCATCGCGTTGGCCGGGGCGGTGGTCTCGAACCCGATACCGAAGAAGACGACTTCG
Source organism: uncultured Actinomycetota bacterium (assembly GCA_963750495.1). Taxonomy (GTDB): domain Bacteria; phylum Actinomycetota; class Actinomycetes; order Propionibacteriales; family Nocardioidaceae; genus JANLYC01. Next base: position 133,254 of record CAVVQV010000004.1, on the reverse strand, counting down.
CGGTCGGGGTTCTCCCGCGCGAGGTTGAGCGCGTCGAGCGGGGAGTAGACGACGCGGATATCGCCGCCGGCGCTCTTGATGCGGAACAGGTCCTCGGTGCTGCCGGGGACGCGGAGCATGTCGCCGAACGAGCAGAAGATGACGTCGGGCCGCGACGCGATCGCCAGCGCCTTGTCGATGATCTCGAGGGGAGTCACGCACACCGGGCAGCCGGGTCCGTGGATCATCTCGACGTTGTCGGGCAACAGCTGGTCGATGCCATGTCTGATGATCGAGTGCGTCTGTCCGCCACACACCTCCATGATCGCCCAAGGCTGGGTGGTGGACTCGTGGATCTGGTCGAGGAGCCGCTTGGCCAGCTCGGGGTTGCTGAACTCGTCGAGATACTTCATGCCTGCACTCCTTCATCCAGTCCAGCCTGTTTGGCGGCGAGGGCGAAGCCGTCGCCGAACTCCTCCTCGAGGATTCCCATGCGCTCGAAGTTGGCCAACGTCTCGTTCGCCGACTTCTCGTCGAGCCGCTGGATCGCGAAACCGACATGCACGACGACGTACTCACCGACCGAGGCGTCGGGGATGTACTGCAGGCACACGTCCTTGCGAATACCGCCGAAGTCGACGTCCGCCATCAACGTGCCGTCACGCTCCTCGACACTCATCACTTGTCCTGGTACGGCCAGACACATGCGTTTCTCCTTCCTGTTCGGGTCATTCGGTTTATCGACTTGCCGAGATCAAGATCTGTCCGAGGGCCAGCCCACCGTCGTTGGCAGGGAGCTGCTGCGGCCACAGGACGCCGTCACCCAGTCGCGCGAGCACGCCGCTGAGCAGGACGCCGTTCTGGAACACGCCACCACCGAGCACGACGGGCAGCTCTCCGTACGCCGCCTGCGCGTGCCGCGCCACCTCGGCGACCAGGTCGACGACACTGCCGTGGAAGGCGGCCGCGATCACGCTCGGGGCGACGCCCGCACAGACGTCGTCGACCACTGCTCGAACGACGGGAGTCGCCTCGATCTCGAACAGGAGCGCCTCGGACGTGGCGGGGCCCAGACCGAAGGCGTAGCGCGCGTTGTCGACCGTGATCCCACGGGCGAGCCCCTCGAGCTCGATCGCCGCCTCCGCCTCGAAGTCGGCGACGTGGCGAACCCCGGCCAGTGACGCGACGGCATCGAACAGGCGACCCATGCTCGAGGTGGGGACGGTGCCCAGTCCGGTCTCGAGCTGGTGCAACAGCACGCGTCGCTCATCGTCGGGGCAGGCCGCGACGGAGGGGATGTCGTCCTGCCACGCAGCTGCGGCGGCGAACAGGTGGGCGAGCGCCATCCGGTAGGGCCGACGAACCGAGATGTCGCCGCCCGGTAGCGGGGTGTAGGCCAGGTGGGCCAACCGGCGGAAACCCTGGTAGTCGGCGAGCAGCACCTCACCGCCCCAGACCGCACCGTCGGTGCCGTAGCCGGTGCCGTCGAACGCGAACCCGATGACCGGTGTGCTGCCGTCGAGCCCGTGTTCGCCCATGACGGCGGTGATGTGGGCGTGATGGTGCTGGACGGTCTGGAACGGTCGGTCGCCGGCGGTCGTGCGCGCCCACGTGGTCGAGCGGTACGACGGATGAGCATCAGCCACCACGCGGTCGGGACGGACACCGGTCAGGGTCTCGAGATGACGGCGGGTGTCGGACAGTGCGTCGATCGTGGCGACGTCGTCCATGTCGCCCACGTGCTGGCTCAGCCACGCGTAGCGTCCGTCAGCGACGGCGCACGTGTTCTTCAGGTCGGCCCCGGCGGCCAGCGTCGCGCTGACCGCGAAAGGCAGGGAGAGCGGAAGCGGGGCGTAGCCGCGAGACCGCCGGATCGGGATCTCGTGACCGTCGAAGACCCGGGTCACGGAGTCGTCGCAGGGTACGTGGATCGGCCGGTCGTGACGCAGCCAGCTGTCCGCGAGAGACGCCAGTCGAACCAGCGCCAGGGCGTCGTCGACCACGATCGGTTCGCCGGAGAGGTTGCCGGACGTCATGACGAGCGCGGCAGGGCCAGCCTTGTCGTCGGCCAGCCCGAACAGCAGCAGGTGCAGCGGCGTGTAGGGCAGGAAGACACCGAGGTCGGGGTTGCCCGGTGCGACGCCGGCGCACACGGTCGACCCGATGTCGGTGCGCCGGGGGAGCACGACGACGGGGCGCCGGATGCCGGTCAGCACGTCGGCTGCCACCGGTGACACCTCGACCAGGAGCCGCGCCGTGTCAAGGTCTGGAACCATCACGGCGAACGGTTTGGCGCCGCGCTGCTTACGTCGCCTCAGCTCGGCAACCGCGTCCGCGTCGGTCGCGTCGCAAGCCAGGTGGTAGCCGCCGATTCCTTTGACGGCGACGATGCGCCCTGCGGCCAGCTGGGTCCGCGCCTCGGCGAGCGCCTTCTCGCCCGTGCTGCTGCGGCCCTCGGTGTCGACCAGCTCGAGGCGCGGACCGCAGTCCGGGCAGGCGATCGTCTGGGCGTGGAACCTGCGGTCGGCGGGGTCGGCGTACTCGGCGGCGCAGGGTTCACACATGGGGAACGCGGCCATCGTGGTGGTGGGCCGGTCATAGGGGAGCCCGGTGATGATCGTGAACCGAGGCCCACAGTTGGTGCAGGTGATGAACGGATGGCGGTAGCGACGGTTACGTGGGTCGCGAAGCTCGGCCTCACAGTCTGCGCACATGGCGATGTCCGGGGAGGCCAGCGTCCGCACGGTGCCGGTGCTGTCTGTCGAACCGATGGCAAAGCTGGTGCCGCCCTGCGGCGGGACCTCGGTGACGTGCACCGTCTCGACCACCGCCAGCGGCGGTGCGTCGTCGCGAAGCGCGGTCACGAAGGCAGCGAGCGCGTCGGGGTCACCCTCGACCTCCACGACGACACCGTTGGCGTCGTTGCGCACCCAGCCCGACAGACCGTGCCGGCTGGCACGGGCGTAGACGAAGGGACGGAACCCGACGCCTTGCACGACGCCCGTCACCACGATGCGTCGACGGTGCCGGACGGCGCTCCGCGCATGCGACGGCGCCAGGACCGACGGTGAGCTGTGGCCAGACGTCACGCTCGATCCTTCCGCTGAGCACGGGCTCCAGAGCAGCCCTGGGCTAAGTCCCCGACACTACGACTGTTGGGCGGTTCTGGACAGACCTGAATGAAACCGATCGGGCGTATGCTGCCGACCATGTCTGACACGAGGCGACCCTTGGGAGCGATGAAGCATCGCCGGACGCCGCGTCGGAGACGACGCCTCAGGCTGGTCACCTTGACCGTCAGTCCGCTGCTGGTGGCGGCCATCGGTTGCGGCGGCTCGTCGGACAACAACGACGCGATCACGGTGTACACGTGTGTCAGCGACGAGACCATCCAGCCGGTGATCAAGCAGTTCGAGTCCGACCATGCCGACACGACGGTGAAGCTCTTCCGGGCCCCCACCGGTGATCTCAACGCTCGCATCGCCGGTGACGCGAGGTCGGGCGGGCTCAAGGCTGACGTGGTCTGGGCATGCGATCCGCTCACGATGCAGGGATATGTCGACCAGGGTCTCGTGGGCGGCTGGACCCCCGACGGCGCGGCGGCGATTCCCGAGAGGTACCGGACCGACGACTACGTCGGAGTGGCTCTCCTCTTCATGCTGGCCGTCTACCACGACGGCGTCGAGCCGCCGGTGAGCTGGTCGGACCTGACGAAGCCCGTGTACGGACCGGTGGCCCTGCCGGACCCGAACATCGCCGCATCGGCACTTGGAGCGCTTGGCTACTTCGACCAGAACCCCGAGTACGGCATGGGCTTCTACGAAGCGCTCGAGAAGCAGGGCGCCGCGCAGCTGAGCACGCCCGACGACGTGGTCAACGCCGTGGCGCAAGGCACCTCCCCCGCGGGCATCACGATCGCGAACTCCGCCTACGCCTCGAAGGACGCCGGCTCCCCGATCGGCATCGTCTGGCCACAGCCGGGTGCGGTGGCGATCTACGGACCCATCGCCTTGGCGAAGGACAGTACCGCCTCGATCCCCGCCCAGAACTTCATCTCCTACGTCATCAGTGGGGCGGGTCAGCAGCTCATCGCGAAGTCAGGGTCGTATCCGACGCTGCCCGGAGTCAGCGGCCCCGAGCTTCCCGCTGACGCTCCCATCGTCAGTCCGGACTGGTCGGTCCTCTCTGCGAAGAAGGACGCGCTGCTGAGCGGCTACCAGCAGATCTTCGGCGGCTGACCATGGTCGCAAGGCCCGGCAGCATCGGATTCCGGGCCGGCCTGGTCGTGGTGGGTGCCGCGGTGACCGTTCTCGTCGTCGTGCCGGTCGTACGCCTCGTCTATCTGGTCTGGACCGAGAGCGCGGGCGGCGTCCACGAGGTCTGGGGTCGGCCCGGGCTGGGCACGGCAGTGACGAACACCCTGCTGCTGTCAGTCGCAGTAACGGCGGTCGCGGTGCCGCTGGGTGCCCTGCTCGCCCTGGCCCTGCGTCGCGCCGACCTGCCCGGCAAGGCATGGTGGCGGGTCGCCGTGATTCTTCCGGTCCTCGTGCCGCAGTTCGTGCTCGGGTACAGCTGGACGCAGGCCTACGCCCGGGCCGGGTTCACCGACACCCTCGTCGGTCTTCCCTGGCCGGCGGTCCAGGGTCCCTGGGGCGTCTGGGCTGTGCTCGTCGTCAACACGATGCCCCTGGCCTACGTGCTGACCGCTGTAGGACTCGCGGTGCGGGCCGAGCCAAACCTCGAGCGCGCGGCCAGGGCTTCCGGGGCGACCGGCTCAGCAGCACTGCGGCACGTGACGCTGCCACTGCTGCGCCCGTCGATCGCGGCAGCGTCCGTGCTGTCGTTCGTGCTGACGATGGAGAGCTTCGCCATACCCCAGGTCATGGGGACCCCGGCGGGCTTCACCACCGTGACCACGCTCATCTACCGCGACCTCTCGCTGGGGAGTGACCCGGCGACGTTCGTCGAGGCCCTGGCACTGGCCCTGCTCCTGGTCGTCATCACGATGATCGTGGTCATCCCGGCCGACCTCATCCTCGGTCCGCGCCTGCGCGTCTCCCGGGTGGCGACCACAGAGGGTGCACCGGTCGTGCCGGCCCGCAGTCGCGGGGGAGTGGCTATCGCGGCTTCCATCGCGGGCTACCTGATGCTCGGCGTCGTGCTCCCGCTGCTCGCCCTTCTCACGGCCGCGGTGACTCCCGCGGTCGGTGTCAGCCCGACTCCGGACCACTGGACCCTGGACAACTTCCGGCTGGTCCTCAACGACCGGACCTACGCAGCGCTGGGCCGCAGTGTGTCGCTGGCAGTCGCCGCCGCCAGCATCCTCACCGTGCTGGGTGCCGCCGTCGCTGTTCTCGAGCGGCGACGCAGCGGCCGTGTGCTCGGGACGCTGGTGACCGTGACGCTGGTGCTGCCGGGGTCGACGCTCGCGGTCGCCCTGCTCGTCACGTACGGGCGGTGGCTCGGTGGGACGCTCACCCTGATCCTGCTGGCCTACCTGGCCAAGCTGTGGGCGTTCGCCCACCGGCCGATCTCCGGTGCCGTCGACCGGCTGCCCGTCGGGGAGCTGCACGCGGCGCGCGCCAGCGGTGCGGGGCCGCTCACCGCTGCGCGTACGGTCGCGTTGCGCCCACTGGCGCCGGCCCTGATCGGCGCCTGGCTGATCTGCTTCGTCACCGCGCTGCACGAGGTGACGATGTCGAGCCTGTTGTACGGACCGGGCAGTGACACGCTCGCGGTCATCGTGCTGAACAGCCAGGAGCTCGGCCGGATCGGTCCGACGGCTGCCCTGTCCGTGCTGTTGACGCTGATGCTGCTGATCCCCGCCGTTCCGGGGTGGTTGTTGATCAGAAGGTTGCGATCGACGCCACCGGCGAGGTCGCCATGTCGACCCGAGGAGCTCGCGCATGCCCGCTGAGACCGGCAGCGCCCACGTCCTCGAGCTCCGGGCCCTGACGGTGGCGTATGACGACGTCACCGCCGTCGACGATGTCGATCTCCATGTCCGCACCGGCGAGGTGGTGGCCCTGCTCGGCCCGTCGGGGTCCGGCAAGTCGACGCTGCTGCATGCCGTCGCCGGCTTCCGACCGCCCACGCAAGGCGAGATCTGGCTGCAGGGACGATGTGTCGCGTCACCGACCAGGGCCGAACCGCCGGAGCGCCGCGACGTCGCCGTGGTCTTCCAGAACTATGCGCTCTGGCCACACCTCACGGCTGTCGACACCGTCGCCTATCCCATTCGTCGGCGGGGAGGTCGTCGCCGGGCGGCACGGGCCGAGGCCGCCGAGCTGCTGCAGCGCCTGGGCATCGGACACCTTGCGGCCCGCAGACCCGTGGAGCTGTCGGGCGGTGAGCAGCAACGCGTGGGCCTCGCCCGAGCCCTGGCCCGTCAGGCATCGCTGTACCTGTTCGACGAGCCGACCGCGCACCTCGACACCCATGTGCGGGGCGTCTTCCTCGACGAGCTGGTCCTGCGACGGGAGGCGACCGGCGCAGGCGGACTGTACGCGACCCACGACGCCGAGGAGGCCCTGGGCCTGGCTGACCGCGTCGCGTTGTTGCACGGTGGGCGGCTGGTCCAGCTCGGCACCCCCCAGCAGGTGTACGACGAGCCCGTCGACCTGTGGGCTGCGCGGCTGACCGGGCCGGCCTCCACGCTCGATGGCGTCGTCGTCAACGGTCCCGCGGGGTTGGTCAGCGTCAATGTTGCAGGCGCCGTCATCGCCGTGGCGGCCCCCGAGACTGCGTCAGCGGGCAGTGCCGTCTCTGCGCTCGTACGGCCGGAATGGGCCAGGCTCGGGGGAGATCTTCGCGGCCGGTTGCGGACGGTCAGGTTCCAGGGCCCGCACTCAGATCATGTGGTCGAGACCGAGTCGGGCGAGCTGGTGATCCGCGAGCCCGGCCCTCCCCGGCACGCGCCCGGCGACCTGGTCAACTGGTCGTTGCTCCGGCTCTGGCCGCTCGCGGCGTCAGCGGGTGTGGGCTGACCGGAGCGTTCAGTCAGAACGCTCCAGCATGGCGGCCGGCCCTGAGTGCAGGTTGCCCTCGTTGACGATCTTGAGGTGACGCTCGGTGTAGTGCTTGAGGGCGCGGACCTGGGCGGGAGTCACCCGGTCGCAGACCCACTCCCAGTGCAGAGAGACCCAGTCGCCGACGTCGAGGTCGTCGATCATGCTGATGCCGTCGACGGAGCGGACGACGGTCTCGGTCTCGGGTGGCCCCAGCCCCAGCTGTCGGCCGTCATACGTCAGGGGAGACGACTCGACGACGACCTGGTCGCCCTGCACGCCCAGCACCCGACCCCAGCGGATCCGGCAGCGGTCGAGGACGGTGAGCGCCTGCTTGGCCTTGCGCCCGTCGGTGAGCAGCCCGGTCCACGGGTAGATGCAGAAGACGGCGAAGCTGTGGTGCGGTACGCCGCCGCCGAGGACGCTCTCCGTCAGGGTGAAGAACTTGGTTCCGGTCATATGACGGAAGCGCTCTTCCATGGACTTGCCCACCGCGCCGGGACTCACCTGGTCGAGCCGTTGGGTGCCGACCCAGTAGGCCTCGACCACCCGCCGGTCCAGCGGATCGTCGAGTCCGGTCGCCTCGGCGATCAGCTCGAGGTACGGCCAGGCACCCGCGAACTGCTGGGACATGGCTCGCAGGCCGTCGTCCTGCGCCGCCACACCGTATTCGAAGAACGCCTGGGAGTCGTTGGGCCCGCAGAACCCGTGTGAGTTCGGCGGAAAGGCGTAGCGGGCGAACAGGACCGGGCCCGGGGTGGGCGGTCGCGGAGGGGTGGGCCGGGTCGATGCGGCCAGCTCAGTCATCGGGGCTCCCGACCGGGTCGGGCTCACGCGGCCGACCCATCATCTCGAGCCCCGCCATTGCCGCTGCTGCTCCGGCGGAGTCGACGCGTTCGACCGCGAAGCCCATGTGGATGAGGACCCAGTCACCCGGCTGCAGCAGCTGTTCGTCGAGGTCGAGCATGCCGATGTTGACCTTGCGCTGCGCACCTTCGACGTCGATGAGCGCCAGCTGGCCGCCGTACCCCTCGAGCAGCTCGACGACTTGGCCGGGGATACCCAGACACATGGTCAGATCACCTCTCGTGCGGGACGGTCGGGTGACTCCGGAGCCGCTTCACGGAGTCTGGTCAGCAGGGTGCGCACGGCGTCGACCGCCACGGGCACGGCCGCGGCCATCGGCTCGCTCAGTCCGATGCCCTCGTCGAGGTCCTGCGGGCGCGCCCCGACGACGTACGTGGGGGGCAGCTCGCCCCCGAGTGCAGTGACACCCGACAGGACCGCGACCGGGTCCATGCTGTGGGCATCGAGACCCGCCCTGCCGTCGCGCGCGGCAGCGCTGATCGAGTCGGCGTCGACCTCGAGCACATCGACCGCGCCGGGCGGACCGTCACCCGGAACGGCGTCGACGAGCACGAGCGTGTCGCACCCGTCGAGCAGGTCGTAGGCCAGATGCATGCCTCTGATGCCGTAGTCGACGATCCGCACCCCGTCGGCAGCCTCAGGCGCGCCGGCATCACCTTCGGCGACGAGACGTCGTACCACTTCGGGTCCGAAGCCGTCGTCTCCCAGGAAGATGTTGCCGATACCAGCCACCAGAATCGTCGAGGTCACGTCACATCTTTCGAATCCGCGAGTAGCGGCGAATGTCCGGGATCGAGCGCAGCAAGACAGCCACTGCGATGAGGACCACGAGGGCTACCAGCACCAACGTGATCCAACCGATAACCGCCATCAATGACTCCTTCTCACATGCGTCGCATTTCGAGATAGCGCTTCACGTCGGGGATGGACCTGATGCCCACGAGGATCCCGACAAGCGCAAGGCTGGCCACCACGAATGAGGTGACAGTACCGATGAACTTCATGACGAACTCTCCTTCCATTGACTCGCTTCCGCGTCGGCGAGCGGCTCGACCTCGTCCGGCGCGAAGTACAGGAAGCGGCCATACCATTCGTGCATGTCGGCCGCGGGGTCGTCGAGAAGGATCACGGCGACATGGGTTTCTCCGTCGAAGTCTTCGTGCACCGCAGCGACCTTCGCCACCTGGTTGGCGAAGAAGAGGTCCTGAGCATCGGCTCGACGGTTGGGGTGGATGCGAACGATGCTGCCCTTGCTGACAGCGACGCCCGAGATCAGGACGACGGCGGACTCGGGGTCGACGTGCGGCGCGTTCTCGCCGAACAGGTCAGGTCCGAACGGGTCGACGTCCGACGTGATGGTGGGGAAGTCGACCTGCAGGGCGTCGGCGCGCGACGGTTCGCCCGGCAACGGGTCGGAGCTGAAGGCGTCGAGGTCGAACGCGTCGGCGCCGAACGGGTCACGGAGCACGCCATGCAGTCGTTGCATGTCCTGCGGCGACATCTGCTCACACCGGTCGACGATCTCGGCGGCTCGTGGGTCGGTGGCGCGTGCCTCGGCCTTCTCCGCATCGGTCATGGTGAGCACGCGCAGCGTCAGGATCTCGTCGATCTCGGTGGAGTCGAACAGCGCCACCGAGCTCTGCTCGGCAACCTCTGGGTGGTCGTACAGGATGATCGGCGAACCCAGCAGCAGGCTCTCGTCTCCGGTCACGCCGGCAAGCACCGGCCAGCATCGGTGCTGCTGACAGCCGGCGGCAGCTTCCCGGGCGTCGTCGGGCGGGTCGATCACCGAGACGAAGCGCGTCTCGGGCGCGGGGAGGTCGAGCAACAGGTGGGTGCCGACGAACGATCTGCGGATCACGTCGACCGGCTCGAGGCCGTCGACAGTGACCTGGTTGTCGACGCGCACCGTCAGGAGGAAGAGTCCTTCGACGCCGGCGATCTCGTCGGCCTTGACGGACACCGTGGCCTGCAGGTGGGCACGCTCACGCACCAGTCGGGCAACCACCTGCCCGTCAGCCTCCAGTGGCTCGACGTCGATGCCGGGGTGGATGTCGACCGGCTCGGTGTGCCCGGCGACGACCTCGGAGAGCGGGAGGCGGACCAGGCGCTCGATGGGAACCGCCTCGTCCCATGCGAGCCAGCGGGTCGTGCCGACCGTCACCTCGGGAACGTCGACGAACGTGTCGTTGTCACCGGCGACCTCGGTACGGCGGCGCTGGAGCTGCAGGAACCGTAGGTGGATGTCGACGCCCGCGAACGGGTCTCCGCTCCACCGGACGAGCGACTGCATCTCGACGAAGGACTCCTCACCGACGCCGGTGGCGGCCGCACCGCGAGGACCGACCACGCCGAACTGCCAACGGGACATGTTCTTGCTCGACGTGGCGCGATAGGGATAGAGGAGGTAACCCTCGTAGAGCACGGCGTCGGCAACGAGCTTGGCCTGGTCGAGCCGGTTCATCGGGTGCGCTCCTTGGCGGCAGCGATCAACTGGGTCATGACCTCGTCCCACGTCGTCAGGCCATGATTGGCCTTGTAGTGCCCGAGCTCAGCGAGCGTATCGCGGTCGAGACGCAGCCAGCCAGCGTTGGGGAAGTGCAGCTGCATGCACGTCCGCCACACCTCGACCGGCATCCGGTAGTTCGCCTCGAGGTGCCAGGGCACCTGTTCGACGCCGAACCCGTTGCTGCCACGGGTGAAGACCGTGCCCGAGAACAGGAAGTTGAGGGGTACGTCACCGTCCTCGCCGAGGGAGTGCAGGTACTTCGACGACGCCACCTCGAAGTCATAGGTGACCGGCATCGGCAGATCGGTCAACGTCAGGTCGGTGAACCCCTGGACGGTGGTGCTGCACTGCATCCACTGGAACGGCTTGAGCGTCTGTGACCAACGCTCGCGGGTGCCGAACTGGTCGACCAGGCCGGCGGTCTCGTCATCGGCGTAGCCGCGCTTCTGCGGCTCGATCCGGACCACGGAGCGCAGCGCGATCGCATGGACCGTCGCGCCGGTCTTCTCGGCGATCTGCAGGCGGGCGGTCAGGATCGGGGCCGCGGCGTACGGCTCGGCCACGACGTCGTCGATCTTGAACTCGAGCTCGGTCACGGCGTCGCGCCAGGTGGTTCGACGGCGTCCGTGTCGCGCACCGGGCGGCTCCGCTGGGCGACGTGGTCGAGGAACGCGGCAATCTGCTCACGCGCCTCGGTGCCTCCGTCGAAGCCGTGCCACACCATCCTGAGGCGGCCGGACAGCTCGTAGCAGGCATCGATCGGCACCAGGAAGCAGCGGGCGTCGGCCTTGTCGTTGGGTGCCGTGACCAGCAGCGCCTCGACGTCTGCGCTGAGAGCGCGCAGCTGCGGGTTCGCGGCCACCACGGTGTCCCACGTCGACAGGTCGAGCTCTGACTCGGCTACGCCGGCGGGGCCGGGGTAGAAGGCGACGACCCGACCCAGGACCGAGCTCTGGAAGAAGAACGACAGGCCGACCGGGATCTGCAGCGAGTCCCAGTCGGCTGTGCTCAACGCCAGGTCGGGGAACGACAGGTAGCGGTCGGGCACCGCGCGGTAACGCTGGTGTGCGTCGGGTGTGGAGAACAGCAGGTAGCAGCCCCGGCAGGTGCACATGAGCTGCCGGCTCTCGATGTCGACCACGTGGGAGTGTTCGGCCCCGATCACCTCGGCGCACATGTCGCACGCCTCGTCGCGAGGCGCTGGGGGTGGTCGGGTGGCGATGCGACGCAGCACCTCGAGGGGGCTCTGGCCCTGGCGGCCCGGGGGGCTCCCGTTGCTGGTGCTCGTCTCACTCGTCATACCGAGGCCACCGCCGGAACCGCCACCGACAGGACGCCGTCGCGAACGAGCAGGGGGAGCGGGTCCAGGTGTACGTCAGGCACGTCGACGGCAGCACCGGCTCGGCGTACGTCGTAGTGCGTCCGGCAGTTGGGACACGTCAGCACGCCGGAGCCGACCGGCTGCCCCAACATGCGTTCGAGCCGGGTCCCCGCCAGGTCGTGCTGGCAGGCCGGACAGTGGTCGCGGAACACGAAGAGGTCGGCGCCCAGCCGGCACGCGACGACAGAAGCGCCGTCGACGGAGAATCCACCGACGTCGCCGGCTGCCAGCTCGCCGAGCTCGGGCACCGGGGTCCAGCCCGCCGTGGCGACTGGTGTGCCGTCACCGAGACGGGCCCGCAGCGAGTCGACCGAGATCACGGCAGGACCCGCGGCACCGGACTTCGGCACCTCGAGGACCTCGATCGAGGTGACTTCCGGTGCGGCGGCCTCGATCGCCCCCTCGACGGCGAGCTGCAGCGTCACCGACGACGAGGGACAGCCGTCGCAGCTGCCGAGGAGGCGGATCTGGACGACCCCGTCCGCGCCGACGTCGACGAGCTCGACGTCGCCCCCGTGGGAGCCGAGGTAGGGCCGCACGCTGTCGAGGGCCGCCGCCACCCTGGTGTGCACGTCGTGGGGGTGCAGACCGTGCACCAGCAGCAGGCTGGCGACCAGGTCGTCATTGGCGAGAGCGTTGAGTGCACGCTCGTCGAGGCGCCCAGCGTCGGCGAGGATGTCGAGCATGCGCTCGATCCCGGCGCCGTACAGATTGGTCACCAGGGCGACGAGGTCTTCGGCGCGCTGGCGTTGCACCACCCCACCCGACGCACTCGCGTCGAGCAGGGTGGCGATGCGTTCGCCGGTGGCCCTGAGCTGGTCTGCGCCCGTGTCTGGGGAGTCTCCGTGCGCCACCGGGACCTCTACTCGCCGGTGACGGACTGCGTCGGCGAGTGCGTCATCTGCAGACTCTTGCCGCCTCCGAGGTACATGTGGACACCACAGGGCAGGCAAGGGTCGAAGCTACGCACCGTGCGCATCACGTCGATGCCCTTGAAGTGGTCGAGGTCGTTCTCCTCGAAGATCGGTTGCCCCTGCACCGCGTCCTCATACGGGCCCGGCGTGCCGAAGCTGTCGCGTGGGTTGGCGTTCCACGGCGTCGGCGGGTAGGGGTGGTAGTTCGCGATCTTGCCGTCGCGGATGACCATGTGGTGCGAGAGCACGCCACGCACGGCCTCGGTGAACCCACAGCCGATTCCCTCGTCGGGAACCTCGAAGCTCTCCCACGTCTTGGTACGGCCGGCGCGGATCTCGACCAGAGCCTTTTCCGCGAAGTGCAGCGCACAGGCGGCTGCGTAGGCCTGGAAGTACGTCCGGGCGCGGTTGCGCTCGATCGTGTTGCTCCACTGCGGGATCTTCCACTCGAACTCGACCGGACCCTTCAGGGCGGTCTTCGGGAGGTTGATCTTGACGCTGGTGCCCGTCGCCTTGACGTAGCCGATGTCGACCAGGCCGGACAGCGCCGTCGACCACAGCCGCGCCAGCGGGCCGCCGCCGGTGTCCAGGGCGAGGTGGTCCTTGCCGTCGTACCAGCGCGGCGACATGACCCAGCTGTACTTGTCGTCCATGTCGCGCTTCTGCGGACGCGGGTTGGTGTGCTGGTTCCAGGGGTGGCGCCGGTCGACCGGGTTGCCGAGGGGGTCGTTCTTGACGAACATCTCCTGGCCCTCCCAGTCGTCGTAGTACGACGAACCGAGCAGGATCCGGATGCCGAGGTTGATGTCGACCAGGTCGTTGGTGACGAGCTTGCCGTCGACGACCACACCAGGCGTGACGTACATGGCCCGGCCCCACTCGGTCATGTCCTTGTACTGGAAGTTGCAGACGTCGGGGTCCTGGAAGGAGCCCCAGCAGCCGAGCAGGGTGCGGCGCAGGCCGACCTCCTCGTAGCCCGGAAGCGCCTCGTAGAAGAAGTCGAAGAGGTCGTCGTGCATGGGTACGACCTTCTTCATGAACTCGACGTACCGCATCAGCCGGCTCATGTAGTCGGTCATCAGCTGGATCGTCGCCACCGTGCCCACCCCGCCGGGGTACAGCGTCGACGGGTGGACGTGCCGACCTTCCATCAGGCAGAACATCTCGCGCGTGTAGCGGCTGACTTGCAGCGCCTCACGGTAGAAGTCACCGGTGAACGGGTTGAGCGCCCGCATGATGTCGCCGATGGTCTTGTAGCCATGCTCACCGCCGTGGGGCGACTCGGTGCGGTTGGCCTTCTCGAGCACACCGGGGTTGGTCTCGGCGACCATCTTCTCGCAGAAGTCCACCCCGACCAGGTTCTCCTGGAAGATGTTGTGGTCGAACATGTACTCGGCGGCCTCGCCGAGGTTGACGATCCACTCACCGAGGTGCGGCGGCTTGACGCCGTACGCCATGTTCTGCGCGTAGCAGGAGCAGGTGGCGTGGTTGTCGCCGCAGATTCCGCAGATGCGGCTGGTGATGAAGTGCGCGTCCCGCGGGTCCTTGCCCTTCATGAAGATGGAGTAGCCGCGGAAGATCGACGAGGTGCTGTGACACTCGACGACCTTCTTCTGCTTGAAGTCGATCTTGGTGTAGATGCCGAGACTGCCGACGATGCGAGTGATCGGGTCCCAAGACATGTCGACAAGGCCGTCGGCATTCTCCTGGAGCTTCTTCGGATGGGCCATCGTGCCGGCCATGACGCCGCCTCTCTGGGGTTCTACGCGAAGGGGTTGGGGAGTCCGTGCGTACCTGTCGCTGGTTACGTCGCTGGTTACGTCGCTGGTTACCAGGTGCGGGTGGCACCGGTAGTGAGCGTGCGAGCCGGGCTTGCGCCACTTCGGCTCCTGATCGACCGTGTGGGTCGTCATCGCGCGCAGCTTGCGGATCGTGGACCCGTACACACCGACCGCGGTCGTGGACAGCTTGCCGCCCGGAGGCTCGTCCATGAACGGCATGAACTTGTCCGGGAAGCCCGGCATCGTGCAGCCGATGCAGATGCCCCCGACGTTCGGGCAGCCACCGACGCCGTTGATCCAACCGCGCTTGGGGACGTTGCACTTGACGACCGGACCCCAGCAGCCGAGCTTGACGATGCACTTCGGTGAGCCGTACTCGGTGGCGAAGTCGCCCTGCTCGTAGTAGCCGGCGCGGTCGCAGCCCTCGTGGACGGTGGCGCCGAACAGCCAGGTCGGGCGGAGGGCGTCGTCGAGCGGGATCATCGGGGCCTGCTCGGTCGCCATGTAGAGCAGGTAGACGAGGGTCTCGGACAGGTTGTCCGGCTGGATGGGGCAGCCGGGCACGTTGACGATCGGGATGCCGGCCTTGGACTTCCACTCCCAGCCGAGGTAGTCGGCTACACCCATCGCTCCGGTCGGGTTGCCGGCCATGGCGTGGATACCGCCATAGGTCGCGCAGGTCCCGACGGCGACGATGGCCGTGGCCTTGGGGGCGAGCCGGTCGAGCCACTCGGAGGTCGTGATGGGCTGGTCGGTGTCGGGATCGTTGCCGAAGCCGCACCAGTAGCCCTCGTCGTGCAGCTTCTCGTTGGGGATCGAGCCCTCGACCACGAGCACGAAGGGCTCGAGCTCGCCACGGTCCGCCTTGCGGAACCACTCGAGGAAGTCATCCGCACCGCCGGTCGGCCCGCACTCGAAGTCGATCAGCGGCCAGTGGACCGCGATCTGCGGTAGGCCCGGCAGGGCACCCAGGGCGATCTCCTCGATGCTCGGCTGGGTGGCCGCGGTCAAGGCGACTGAATCACCGTCGCAGCTCAGACCGGCATTGATCCACAGCACGTGGATGAGGGTTTCTTCCGCCTTGATCGCGGCTGCGGTGGGCATGTGCGCCACACTTTCTGGAGCACCGTCGGCTCCGGCTGCTGGGTTGACTCTCGGTCTACTTGCGCAACTGTGACCGGTCTAACACCCAGCAGAAGAAAGTGTCAAGGTTTGACATTTGGACGGGTTGGTGGGGAGCACCCAGGGTCTGCTCACCGAGCGGAAAGCCAGGTGTACCACGCGTCGATGTTGTCCCCGCTGCGCACCGACATCGCGAGGATGTCGACGTCGGGTCGCAGGCTGCGGGCCTGCTTCTCGAGGCGGTCCAGGTCGAAGTCGACGTAGGGCAGCAGATCGGTCTTGTTGACGATCACGAGGTCGGCTGCGGCAAACATGTGCGGGTACTTCAGCGGCTTGTCGTCTCCCTCGGTGACCGAGATGATCACGACCTTGGCCTGCTCCCCGATGTCGAACAGCGCCGGACAGACGAGGTTGCCGACGTTCTCGATGAACAGCAGCGCTCCGTCACTCGGCGCCAGCGACTCCATCGCCTGCTGGACCATGGGCGCGTCGAGATGGCAGCCGGCTCCGGTGTTGACCTGGACGGCTCGCGCCCCGGCAGCGGTGATGCGCTGCGCGTCGACGAGCGTCTCCTGGTCGCCCTCGATCACACAGATCTCGCGAGTGCCGGACAGCTCGGCGATGGTGCGCTCGAGCAGCGACGTCTTGCCGGAGCCGGGCGAGCTCATCAGGTTGAGTGCCGTGATGCCGTGCTCCGCGATCCACGAGCGGTTGTGCGCGGCCAGGTGGTCGTTCTTGGCGAGGATCTGCTCACCGACCTCGAGGGTCTCGGTGTGGCCGCCGCTGTCGGTCGGATGATCGTGCCCGTGACCGTCGGGGTCATGAGCGTGTCCTGCGTGGTCGTGGTCATGAGAGTGCTCGTACCGGCTGGCCTGGCCGTCGGCACCGATACGCGACACCCGGACGTTGTCCTCGTCTCCGCAGCCGCAGGTCAGGCACATGGCTCCTCCTCCATCTCGACCGAGGTGACGAGCAGCTCCTGCCCGCTGGTGACGCTCACGTCGGCGCTCCCGCACGGGCAGAGCAGGATCAGCGAGTCGAGCGCGAACTCCTGGTCGCAGGTGCGGCAGCGGGCCTGTCCAGGCGTCCGGTCGAACTCGAGGGCGGCCCCTTCGAGGCTGGTCCCTGCCGCGATGAGCTCGAAGCAGAACGCCATCGCGTCCGGTACGACGCCCGAGAGCGCACCCACCTTCAGCCGCACGACAGCGACGCGTCGGCCCTCGGTGCGCTCGGCGACGAGGTCGACCACGCTCTGCGTGATGGCCATTTCGTGCATCTTGCGTCACCCTAGGCTCGCGTCGGTGCGGTGTGCAACGGGCTGTGCAACGGACTGTGCAACGGACCTGCTCCCGGTCCCGGCGGTGCGGTAGGAGGCGACGCCGCGGGGCTCAGCCCGAGCGCGCCGCCCATGCTGCGAGCAGCTCGGCCTCGCGCTCCTCGGAGATGCCCCATCCGGGGACGAGCGGCGGCTGCTCGTCCTGGATCCACTTCCAGGTGTCGGCGATGGTCTCGGCCAGTGGTCGTGGCGCCAGGCCCGAGGCGAAGGCCCGGGTCGGGTCGGCCGCGAGCGTCCACTCGCGTTCGCCCTCGGTCCACAGCGGCATGGTCTGGTACGTCTGGCCCTGCTCCTTGAGCCAGCTGGGGTCGGGCCACACCAGGTTCGTGTCGCTCGGACCTACCGCCCGCACCGTCGCGTCGAGAAGGTCGCCGAAGCCGTACGGCGGGGTCGGCGAGATGCTGTTGAAGGTTCCCGAAGTGGCCTCCTCGGCCAGCTTGACCGTCCATTCCGCCTGGTCCCGGGCGTCGATCACCTGCATCGGTGCGTCGTACGGGCCGGCGGCCAGGACGTCGCCGCCCCGGGCGATGCGGCGTACCCACCAGGTGAAGCGACCGGTGTGGTCGTGCGGACCGATGACGTACGTGGGGCGCACGACGGTGAGGGCGTCACCGTACGACGCGGCGGCGTGCTGCTCGCACAACACTTTGAGCCCGCCGTAGGTCTCCCCGGTGACTTCCTCGGTCTCAGGGTCGTCGAGCGAGACGAGCTCGCCGTCCTCGGTGACCCCCGGTTCATCGGTGTCGGCGTACACCGACATGGTCGAGATGAAGACGTGGTGTCCGCCGCGGCCGTCGAGTGCCTCGGCGAGCTGCCGGACCTGACGCGGGACGTAGGCACAGATGTCCACGGTGGCATCGAAGCTGCGTCCGGCCAGGACTGACAGGTCACCGTCGCGGTCGGCCTGGAGGTGTTCGGCGGCCTCGAGTCCGGCGGGGCGGGTCAGCCCCCGGTGCAGCAGGGTGACCTCGTGGTCGCGGTCGAGGGCGGCTTCGGCGATCGCGCGCCCGACGAAGCGGGTGCCGCCGATGAAGAGGATGCGCATGCACCGACCCTAGAGGCGCCCGGACGGCTTCGCTCCTCCGTCACGCTCTGAGCAGAACTATGACTTTGCGTGACCGAGAGACAACACACTGCCACCACGATTACGATGGCGCCGTTGAGACTGATGTGGCGTCTGTGCCTTTGTGCTACTCCTGTGCACTCTGAGACGTCCCGATGAGGGGAGTACGTCGTGCGCCGACGGCTGTGGGCTGCTGCTGCGGTCGGAACGGCGACGCTGTCGCTCGTGATCGGCGCGATGCCCGCCATGGCGGGGTCGCGCCCGGCCTTCCAGATGCCGTTCGCCTGCGGGGAGCGGTGGGAGGCCTCGAGCCGCCCGACGCACAGCCCGAGCCCGCTGTCGGTCGACTGGAACCGCGACGCGTACGACGCCGGGCACCTGGTCGTCGCCACCGCTCCGGGAGTCGTGACTTCGGTGGTCGACCTCGGCAACACCAGCTACGGGCTCTACGTCGTGGTCGATCACCGCGGCGGCTGGACGACGCTGCATGCGCACCTGCAACGGGCATTCGTCGTCGTGGGTCAGCACGTCGACCAGGGACAGGTCATCGCGCTGCTCGGTAACTCGGGCGGCTCGACCGGTCCGCATCTGCACTATGAGCAGCGGCTGGACAAGTCCGACCAACACGCGCGGTTCAACAACAAGCGGCTGCGGTACAACTCCTGGCTCTCGTCGAAGAACTGTGGCGACGTCCCGGTGATCGGCGACTGGAACGGTGACCGGCGCTCTGACGTGGGCGTCTTCGGCCGCCAGCCCGTCTCGGGTGTGTTCCGCGAGCGCGTTCCTGGTGGCGGCTCGACGGTCACCTCGTTCGGGAAGCCGACCGACCAGCCGGTCGTAGGCGACTGGAACGGGGACGGGCAGAGCGACCTCGGCGTCTTCGACCCGTCGACCGCGCGGTTCTCGCTGCACCGGGCCAACGGGTCGACATCTCGTTTCACGTTCGGCGCCCCCGGCGACCTGCCCCTCGCCGGGGACTGGAACGGCGACGGTCTGACCGACGTCGGCGTGTTCCGGCCGTCGACGCACACCTTCTTCCTGCGCGGGCCTGGCGGCAACTTCTCCTCCCGCACGTTCGGCGCCTCGTCAAGCCTTCCGGTCGCGGGTGACTGGGACGGCGACGGTCGCTGGGAGGTCGGCACCTACGACCAGTCGACGACGACGTTCTCGCTGGCCATGGCCGACGGGACGACGCAAACCGTCCGGTTCGGTACGCCGTGGTCGCTGCCCACGGTCGGCTCCTGGAACCGCGACACGGTGACGGACCTCGGCGTCTGGGACCCGACGACAGCGACCTTCATGCAGCGGATTCGGCCGAAGAAGACGACGACGATCAGCTTTGGCACTGCCCGCTGAGCTCACCTGCTCAGGTGGGTGTGATCCGGCCGACCAGGTGGGGGGTGCCGGTCGTCCCCGCGACGCCGAAGTCGACGGCCTCCTCGACCTGACGGGCACCGAATGTCACCTGCGAGGGCAGCTCGATCGGCTTCTTGAACGCCACCTCCACGACGAAGGAGGGTGGCAGCAGGCTGTCCACGCCCGCGAGGCAGCGGGCCTTGGTCCACATCCCGTGCGCGATGTGGCGGCGGAACCCGAAGGCCTTCGCCGTCACGTCATACAGGTGGATGGGGTTGCGGTCGCCGGAGACCGCGGCGTAGTCGCGGCCGAGACCGGTCGGCAGGTCCCAGCGAGCCGGCCCGCGCGGCGGCTCGACGGGAAGATCAGCGGGCGGCTCCGCTACCGGGTCGCTGCCCGGACCCGGCTTGAGCAGGACGGTCTCGTCGCGCCAGGCCACGGTGCCGCCGACTGAGGCCTCGGACACGATCGTGACGGTGCGGCCCCTGCGGTGTGGCGTGAGCCGCTCGGCCCAGACAGCGAGGTCGAGCGGGTCGTCGAGGCCGATCGGCTGACGCTGCTCGATCCGGTTCCGGATGTGGACGCAGCCCATCGGCGGGAACGGGAAGTCGCTGTCCGTCAGCAGCGCCAGGTGCAGCGGAAACGCCAGCACGTGCGGGTAGGTCACCGGCAGCATCTCGTGGAAGGGCAGCTCGCACACGTCCCGGTACGCCGCGATGTGGGCCAGGTCGGAGGCCATGTCAGGCAGCTCGAGCCGCAGCTCGGGCAGGGTGTCCGGCCGTCCTCGCGCCGGCAGGACGGCCTTGACGTAGAGGCCGCCCAACGAGGGGGACTCGTCCAGGACTCGCGTGACCATCTCAGGCTCCGAGCAAGCTCTGCCCGCACACCCGCACGACGTTACCGGTGACACCGGACGAGCCCGGGTGCGCGAACCAGGCAACGGTCTCAGCGACGTCGATCGGCTGGCCACCCTGGCTCATCGAGTTCATCCGGCGCCCTGCCTCTCTGATCAGCAGGGGGATCGACGCCGTCATCTGCGTCTCGATGAAGCCGGGCGCCACCGCGTTGACCGTCACGCCCTGGTCGGCGGCGACATGGCTGAACGCGTCGACGAAACCGATGACGCCGGCCTTCGACGTGGCGTAGTTGGTCTGGCCCAGGTTGCCCGCGATGCCGGCAATGGAGGCGACGCCTATCACACGACCGTTGCTCCGGATCAGCTTCTGGTCGAGCAGCTCGGTGGTGATGCGCTCCGGTGCCGCGAGGTTGACGTCGATCACCGACGTCCACGTGTCGGAGGACATGTTGGCGAGCTTCTTGTCGCGGGTGATGCCGGCATTGTGGACGACGATGTCGAGGCCCCCGTGCAGGTCGTTGACCGCCCGGGCGATCCGCTGCGGGGCGTCGACGGCAGTGATGTCGAGAGTGACGGTGGCACCGTCGATCTCACCCATGAGCCCGTGGAGCCCACTCGCCGCCTGGGCGACGTCGACCCCGACGACCTTCGCGCCGTCGCGATGGAGCGTGCGGGCGATGGCGGCGCCGATGCCCCGAGAGGCGCCGGTCACCAGCGCCACCCGGCCCTCGAGCGGTCGCAGCGGCTGGTCGGCCGACCCGACCACGTCGAGCGTCATACCGATGCGCACGACCTGGCCGGAGACGTAGGCCGACTTCGGCGACAGCAGGAACTGCACGGTCGACTCGAGTCGGCCGTCGGCACCTGCGGCGACGTACACGAGCTGCACGGTGCCGCCACGGCCGACCTCCTTGCCGAGCGAGCGGGTGAACCCTTCGAGAGCACGCTGGGCGATCCGTGTCTCCGGCGAACCGGCGGCCTCGGGCGGCGTGCCGAGGACGACCAGGTGGGGACAGGAAGCCAGCGAGCGCAGCACCGGGGTGAAGAAGTCGTGCAGGTCGACCAGGTCGTCCACCGACTCGATGCTGCTGGCGTCGAACACGAGCCCCTGGTAGCGCATATCTGCGGCTCGCAACGCATGGGCAGACCCGCCTGCGGCGTCGATGGCCGCAGCCGCTGCGGTGGCGTGGCGACCGTCGCCGCCGACCAGGAAGTCCCCGCTGAGGAGCGGGTCGCCCTCGGTGTAGCGGCGCAGCCGAGGCGGGTTGGGCAAGCCCAGGTTCTTGGCCAGGAACGTCCCGACGGGGTTGCTCGTCAAGGCCTGGTAGCGGTCGGCCACGGTGACTGCTCCTCTTCGCTGTCCGGGGGGCGCTGGTGGGGTTGTCGTTGTGGCGCACGTCTCCGCACGCTCGGGTAGGCACTGCCGGGGGGTCACGGTAACTTGACGGGCGTCCACCCATCTCACGCCCCGTGGCGGGACCCGTGAGGAACAGTTCACCACTGCCACCCGCCGAAGGAGCAGTCGATGCCGAAAGCCCCGATCCCCCCGTCCTCCGGTCAGGTACGCCGGGTGGCGATCCTCGGCGGCAACCGGATCCCCTTTGCGCGGTCGAACGCGGCCTACGCACAGGTGAGCAACCAGGACATGCTGACGGCGACGCTGGACGGCCTGGCCGAGCGGTTCGACCTGGCAGGGGAGCGGCTCGGTGAGGTGGTCGCGGGGGCGGTGCTCAAGCACAGCCGCGACTTCAACCTGGCGCGGGAGTCGGTGCTCGGGTCGCGACTGTCGGCCCAGACGCCGGCCTACGACATCCAGCAGGCGTGCGACACCGGGATCCAGGCGGCGGTTGCGGTCGCGAACAAGATTGCCCTGGGCGCGATCGACGTGGGAGTCGCGGGCGGCGTCGACACCACGTCGGATGCGCCGATCGCCGTGAACGAGAAGCTGCGCCGGATCCTGCTCGAGGCCAACCGCGCCAAGAGCCTGCCCGCCCGGGCCCGGGCGGTGGCCAAGGTGCGGCCGGGACATCTCGCGCCTGCGCTGCCGCGCAACTCCGAGCCCCGCACCCGGCTGTCGATGGGTGAGCACGCGGCCCTCACCGCGCTGGAGTGGGAGGTGACACGCTCGGAGCAGGACGAGCTGGCGCTGCGCTCCCACCAGCGGTTGGCCGCGGCGTACGACCGAGGCTTCTTCGACAACCTCGTGACGCCGTACCTCGGTCTGGAGCGTGACCAGAACCTGCGCAGTGACACCACGCTGGACAAGCTCGGCTCGCTCAAGCCGGTGTTCGGCTCGGGCGAGACGGCCACGATGACCGCGGGCAACTCGACCCCACTCAGCGACGGTGCGTCCGCCCTGCTGCTGGCGTCCGAGGACTGGGCCGCAGAGCGTGGGTTGCCGGTGCTGGCGTACCTCACGTTGCACGAGACGGCGGCGGTCGACTACGTGCACGGGGCGGAGGGGCTGCTGATGGCGCCGGCGTACGCGATGCCTCGCATGCTCGCCCGGGCTCGCCTGACCCTGCAGGACTTCGACTTCTACGAGGTCCACGAGGCGTTCGCCTCTCAGGTCGTGGCCACGCTCAAGGCCTGGGAGGACCCGATCTTCTGCAAGGCCCGGCTCGGCCTGGATGCGCCGTTGGGACCGATCGACACCGACAAGCTGAACGTCGTCGGGTCGTCGCTGGCGGCCGGACACCCGTTCGCCGCCACGGGTGGGCGGATCCTGGCGACGCTCGCCACGCTGCTGGCTGAGCGAGGCAGTGGGCGGGGAGTGATCTCGATCTGCGCGGCGGGTGGCCAGGGCGTCACCGCCATCGTGGAGCGCTGAGGGCAGCCTCAGCCTCGCGAATTGTGGGGAAGTGCAGGGCGACACGCCGTACAACGCGTGCACTCTTCCGCATTTCGCGGGGAACGGGTGGCGTGGGCAGCGTGGCGGCATGTGCGAAACTGCGTCCGTGACACCCGTGCCCCCGGCTCCGGCCGACCTCGCTGCCGAACCGACCCTGGACGGTCCGCCGATCCCGGTCTCGTTCGTGGCGATAGGCGACAGTTTCACCGAAGGGCTCGACGATCCGGCCTTCGGCGCTGAGCAGGCCTTTCGCGGCTGGGCCGACCGGGTGGCCGAGCACTTCGCAACGCTGCGACCGGAGTTCCGGTACGCCAATCTGGCCATCCGCGGACGCCGGCTCGACGAGATCATCGACGAGCAGGTGCCCCGCGCGCTGGAGCTCAGGCCCGAGCTGGTGAGCCTGGCCGGCGGGACGAACGACGTGCTGCGTCCGAAGGTCGATCTCGACCGGCTCGGTAGCCGGTTCCAGGAGGCGGTCCGGCAGCTTCGCGAGAACGGGTCCCAGGTGGTGCTGTTCCAGTCCGTCGACCCCACTCCCAGGTCGCGCCTCATCGGAAGCACGCTGCCGCGTATCAAGGCCCTGACAACGATCGTGGAAGAAACCGCCGGCCGCTACCAGTGCTCGCTGGTGAAGCTGTGGGGAGCCCGGGTGCTGGCGCATCCGACCATGTGGAGCGAAGACCGACTGCACTTCTCGTCGGCAGGTCACGAGCGAGTAGCCGGCGCGGTGCTCGAGGCGCTCGGCCTCGGCGATCACGGGTGGGCCACAGAACCCGAGCCGGCTGAGCTGCTGCGGCGCCGTCAGCGCCTCGCCGCGGACGTGCGCTGGGGGCGCCAGTACCTCGCTCCGTGGGTGGGGCGTCGGATCAGGGGAGTGTCATCCGGTGACGGACTGCCGCCCAAGTACGCCGACCTGACGCCCGTCTCATGGACAACGCGCGGCGACCGCTGAACCGGGCTCAGCTGCCACGTCGTCGAACGGTGTCGATGGTGTCCGCCTCGGCCGCCGTCTTGTCGTCGCGGTAGCGGAGTACGCGGGCGAAACGGAGAGCCACCCCACCGGGGTAACGGGTGGAGCTTTGCAGGCCGTCGAACGCGACCTCGACCACCTGCTCGGGCCGGATGTGCACGACGTACGCCGACCGGCTGGTCTCGAGCTCGAGGAACCGCTCGGTCTGCCACGCCAGCATCTCGTCGGTCATCCCCTTGAACGTCTTGCCGAGCATGACGAAACCACCCTCCGGGTCACGCGCACCCAGGTGGATGTTGGACAACCAGCCCTGGCGGCGACCGCTGCCCCACTCGACCGCGAGGACGACCAGGTCGAGCGTGTGCCGAGGCTTCACCTTGACCCAGGCGGCGCCCCGGCGGCCCGCCTCGTACGCCGCGGTGAGGTCCTTGACCACGACCCCCTCCTGGCCGGCGGCCACCGCATCGGTGAAGAACGCAGCCGCCTCGTCAGCGGAGGTGGTGACGAGCCGAGCGATGCGCGCCGACTCGGGAGTGACCGTGTCGAGCCGGGCAAGCCGGTCACGCAACGGCAGGTCGATGAGATCTTCGCCGTCGAGATGCAGACAGTCGAAGAAGTACGGCGTGACAGCTGTGCCGGGTGGTCCGCTGACCTCGTCGAGGTGGCTGGCCGTCCGTGCCGAGGTCTCCTGGAACGGCCTGGGCCGGCCGGCCGCGTCCAGGGCGATCGCCTCACCGTCGAGCACGGCCTCGCGGACCGACAGTCCAGCGGTCACGGCGACCACCTCGGGCAGCCGCGCCGTGATGTCGTCGAGGCTCCTCGTGTAGACCGCTACGTCGTCGCCGCGCTTGTGCACCTGGATACGGATGCCGTCGAGCTTGGTGTCGACGCACACCTCCACGGCCGCGCCGGTGGGCGCCAGCTTGTCGAACGCGGCAGCCATGTCCGGTGCGGCGGACGCGAGCATCGGTTTGACCGGCTGCCCGACGGTCAGACCGAACGCCTCGACCGCCGGCTGCCCCTCGGTCAGTGCGGCCACCGCGACGGGTCCCAGTGCGCCGCGCAGCATCACGGCTCTACGCACCGTCGCGAGCGGCACACCGGACGCCGCTGCGATGGCGTCGACGAGGGAGGTCTCGAGGGCGCCCTGACGGAGCTCGCCGTGGACGAGACCGCGCAAGAACGACTGCTCGTCTGCAGTAGCCCGGCTCATCAGGGCGTTCACCGCCCCGGCGCGCGTGGCCGCCGACCCTGTCCCCGCGATCTGGCTGATCGTCTCGAAGGCAGCATCGACCTCGGCGATCGTGAGCGTCGCCGCCCCGGCCGGCTCGGGGAGGTCTCGCAGCGATGCCCAGCCCAGACCCGTACGCCGTTGGCGTAGTGCTCCCGACAGGAAAGCCACGGCTACCTCGACGTCGTCGGGGTCTGCGCGCTTGAGCAGGTCGACCAAAGCGTCGCGCTTGGCCAGCCGGGACCGTGTGGCGGCCACCGCCTGCGACGTGGCGACGACGTCAGACAGGGAGAGCGGGGCCATGCGCACCAGTCTGCCGCGCCGTACCGACACCCGCCCTACCTGGATGCGAGGCTGGAAGGCCGGGCACGAGGCCGACGTACGGTGGAAAGGTGATCAGCCTCGAGCTCGCCCAACGACTCCAGGAGGCCGGAGTCACCTGGACCCCGTCGACCGGAGACCGCTTCGTGATCCCGAACCGCGACCTGGACGACCAGGTGTTCGCCGTCAGCGACATGGTCGTCGAGGTGCACGAGCTCACCACCGGCCGGCTGCTCGGGTTCAACGGGACGACCGAGTGGGCGCTCGACAGCATCGAGCAGAGCGAGGTGCTGTGGTTGCCTCGGGAGGAGCAGCTCCGCAGCATGCTCGGTGACGCGTTCGTGGCACTGCAGGCCACACCGGGGGGTTTTGTGGTCGTCATCGAGCGGAACGGGACCGAGCAGCGCCACATCGACATCGATGCCGAGTCTGCGTACGCCCGATCGGTGCTGTCCCAGCACGCGCCCTGACCCGGGTGTTTCCGCAGGCGCGGGTTGCGGCTTGCCTGCATCCCGGGCCTCCGGGCAGAGCCCGCTTCGATGGCCGGCCGAGCCCTCGACGGACCAAGAACAGGCTTGTCGAGACTCCGGAACCCTTGTGCACAAGGCGAAAATTGTCTGGGCAGTGTCAGACATGTCAGATAGAATCGAACACATGTTCGACACAGACCTCGATGCTCTCGACGAGACAGGCACCCTGTCCTACGTCGAGCAGGCGCCCGGGAGTCGACTCACCCACCCGATGGCCGTGTCCCGCCATCCACGCCGCCACCGGACAGACCGATCCCGTCGACCCGGATGACCCGGTCGAGACCACATCACGCGCACGCCGGCCAGTGGATACCCGGTCCAACGTGACGCTGTACGTGCACACCTCACCGACCAGGCCCTGGCCACCGGTCAAGGCGTAGCCAGGGTGGAGCAGGTCGGCCCTGTCACCGTGGACCGGGTGAGGTCCTGGCTCGGCCACACCCACGTGACCGTCAAACCGGTGATCGACTTGAACGACCAGATCCCGGTCGATGCCTATGAGATCCCCGACCGGATCCGCGAAGCCGTCCACCTGACCATCCCGGTCGACTGCTTCCCCCACGCCACCTCCACCCGAACCGGCGTGTTCGTGTGGCGCACCCCCCACGGCCGCTATCTCCTGGTCGACCCCACCGGCACCCACCGACGAGTCGACTCACTCCCAGCGCTGCCGGCTGCCTGATCCCCTCGACCTCAACCCGGCCCGGTCAGCGGGAGGACTCGAGCAACGCCACGCCGAGAACGCCTAGGCTGGCCCGGTGACCGGGGTGACCAAGGCGGCTGGATCGGTGAGCCGCTCCTGGAGACCTGACTGGCCGTGCGACCCGTACGACGTGCTGCGGCCGCTGCGCAGAGGCGGCGGTGACCCGACGTTCCAACGTGATACCGACGGGACGATCTGGCGGGCGTCACGTACTCCTGACGGACCAGCAACGCTCCGCATCACCCGGCGACCGGCAACAGCCGAGGTCGAGCTCGAGGCCTGGGGGAGCGGGGCCGACTGGATGCTCGCCCAGGGTCCGGCCCTGCTGGGCGCTCACGATGACGTCACGGACTTCACGCCGGACCACCCCCTGATCCGCGCCGCCTGGGCCAGCAACCCGCACTGGCGCGTCCCGACCAGCGGCCTGGTCCTCGAGTCCCTCGTTGCGGCCGTGGTCGAGCAGAAGGTGACGGGCCAGGAGGCGTGGACCGGTTGGCGCCAGCTGGTCCACCGGTTCGGCGAGCTCGCCCCGGGTCCCGGCGCGGGCCGTGGCATGCGCACGCTGCCGACACCCGAGGCGCTCGTGGTGATCCCGTCCTGGGAGTGGCTGCGCTGCCACATCGACGGCGCGCGCTCGAAGACGATCCTCCGGGCGGCTCGGGTCGCGCAGAGCCTCGAACGAACTGTCGGGCTGCCTGCAGCCGAGGTCGAACGCCGACTGCGGTCCCTGCCCGGCATCGGGGTCTGGACCGCCGCCGAAGTGCGCCAGCGCGCGCACGGAGACGCGGACGCGGTGAGCTTCGCCGACTACCACGTCGCCAACCACGTCGGTTACGCCCTGACCGGCGAGGAGATCACCGACGCCGAGCTCGAGACACTGCTCGAGCCGTACCGGCCGCACCGCTACCGCATCCAACATGTCGTCACCACGCGGTTGCCGGGTCGCCCCCGACGCGGACCACGGATGGCCCCGCGCACGCACCTCCCCCGATGAGGGAGCCCGTACGTCGCGTCGGTGCCATGTGGGCGCGGTGCCGGCTACCCACGGCGGACCTGGTGATCGTCGGGTCGGCGCTGCTGGCCCTCGCACTGATCACGGCCGACGTGCTGGCGGGCGGGCTGCTGACTTCGCTTGACCGGACGGTCCGGGACACGACGTTCCCGGCAGGCGGGGCACCCGAGTGGACGCGCGTCGTCGGCCTGCTCGGGAACGTCGGTATCGGCAGTACGGCGGCCGTCGTGGCTGCGCTGGTGACGATGCACGCGCACTGGCGCTGGTGGCCTGGAGTCCTGGTGGTGAGTCAGCTTGCCGCGACCGGCGCCGTCGTCGTCGGCCTGAAGCACCTGGTGGCCCGGCCGGGGCCGGCGACGTCGGCGCTGGCCGATGACTACGCGGGGTTCTTCCCGTCGGGGCACACGGCCATGGCGACGGTGAGCTTCGGGGCCCTGGTCTTCATGCTCTCGACCTGGCGCGGCGGTTCGACACGGCAGGCCCGCCACCGGGGTCACGTGGCCGGCGAGATGGCCGGCGTGCTGGTGGCAGCGTCGACGGTGTTCGGCGGCTTTCACTGGCTCAGTGACGCATTGGCATCGCTGGTCCTCGGTATGGCGGTGCTGGTCCTGGGGTTCTCGGTGGTCCAGCACTGGGCAGAGACGGCCCGTTGACACAGGTCTCGCCTGGCCGACCGTCGGCACCCGAACCTGGACAACCGGGATTCCCGGGAGCATCCTCCTGGCAGTCCTGACGGAGAGGGACGCTGATGACAGAAGGCGCTGACGGCGCTGCGGCGGAGCCGGTCGGGACGGCCGCGCCGGGGATTTCGCAGCGCGGCGATGGAGAGCGTGGACGATGAGGCCTTCCGGAGGCTCGTCGAGGTCCTCGACCTGCAGGCAGGGGCACCGGCGACCAGACGGCTACGGAGCTGGACGGTGGACCGGCTGGCGCCGCAACCGGGCGAGACCGCCGTCGACATCGGCTCGGGAACGGGCGAGGACGTCCAGTCGTTCGCCCGGCTGGTCGGAGAGACGGGGCGCGCGGTGGGAGTCGAGCCCAGCAGTCGGATGCGCGTTCTCGCCGAGACCAGAGCCCGCGAAGCAGGGTCACGCGCGACGTTCCTGGACGGGGACGCTCATGATCTGCCCTTCGACGACTCCAGCGTCGACCTCGTGAGATCCGAACGGGTCTTCCAGCACCTCGACGACCCCGAGCGGGCCAGCTCCGAGGTTGCGCGGATCCTGCGCCCCGGCGGACGCGTCGCGATCATCGACAGCGACTGGGGGTCGGCGATCATGCATCCAGGTCACCCGGACGTGGTGCGGCGTCTGCAGGTCTTCATGTGGGGCGACTGGGCGAACCCGTTCTCGGGTCGGCGACTGCCGCGGCTGCTCACGACGGCAGGGCTCGTCGTCGACCCCGACATCGGTTCGCAGGCGACCATCCTGCCTCAGCAGGTGGCAGGTGCGGCGCCCATGATCGAGCACTCCACCGCGGGCGCGGTGGCCGAGGGCGCCATCACAGCCGACGAGCGAGCGACGCTGCTCGCCGACCTCGCCCGGGCCGCCCAGGAGGGTTGGGCGTTCGTCTCGGTGACCGTGTTCTCCGTCCTGGCAAGGAAGCCGGCGGAGTAGCCGGGGAAGTCAGGCGGACTGCGCGGCTGGGCCGGACCGAACGGCTTCGCCGATAGGCGCACGTGGTTTGTTGAGCCGGACTGCGCGGCTTCGCCGCTGCAGTCCGTCCATTGTCGGCGGGGGGCCGTAGGCTCGGAGCCATGAGACCTGTCACCGATCTCGAGCGCACCGTCGCGCCGTTCAAGGTCGTCTCCGACTATCAACCGTCGGGTGACCAGCCTGCCGCGATCGACGACATGCAGCGTCGGATCGAGGGCGGCGAGAAGGACGTGGTGCTGCTGGGTGCCACCGGCACCGGCAAGACCGCCAGCGTCGCGTGGCTGGTCGAGCGGGTGCAGCGTCCGACCCTGGTGATGCTGCCCAACAAGACGCTGGCCGCCCAATTCGCCAACGAGCTGCGTGAGCTGTTCCCCGACAACGCCGTCGAGTACTTCGTCTCCTACTACGACTACTACCAGCCCGAGGCCTACGTCCCCCAGACGGACACCTACATCGAGAAGGACTCCTCGATCAACGAAGAGGTCGAGCGGCTGCGTCACTCCACGACCAACTCCCTGCTGACCCGCCGCGACGTCGTCGTCGTCTCGAGCGTCTCCTGCATCTACGGACTCGGCACGCCGCAGGAGTACGTCGACCGGATGATCCCGCTCAAGGTCGGTGGCGAGTTCGACCGCGACACCCTGCTCAGGCAGCTCGTCGGCATCCAGTACGCCCGCAACGACCTGTCCTTCACCCGAGGCACGTTCCGGGTCCGGGGCGACACGCTCGAGATCTTCCCGGTGTATGAGGAGCACCCCATCCGCGTCGAGTTCTTCGGTGACGAGATCGAGCGCCTGATGACCCTGCACCCGGTGACCGGTGAGGTCCTCAGCGAGGACACCCAGCTCTATGTCTTCCCCGCCTCGCACTACGTCGCCGGCCCGGAGCGGATGGAACGCGCGATCGCCGGCATCGAGGCGGAGCTCGAGACCCGCCTGCTCGAGCTCGAACGCGGTGGCCAGCTGCTCGAGGCGCAACGGCTGCGCATGCGTACGTCGTACGACGTCGAGATGATGCGGCAGGTCGGCACGTGCAGCGGCATCGAGAACTACTCGCGACACATCGACGGGCGCACCGCCGGTTCGGCGCCGAACTGCCTGCTCGACTACTTCCCCGAGGACTTCCTGCTCGTGGTCGACGAGTCACACGTGACAGTCCCGCAGATCGGCGGCATGTACGAAGGCGACATGTCGCGCAAGCGCACCCTGGTCGAGCACGGTTTCCGGCTCCCGAGTGCGATGGACAACCGGCCGCTGCGGTGGGAGGAGTTCCTCGAGCGCATCGGCCAGACGATCTATCTCTCGGCAACGCCAGGCCCTTACGAGCTGTCGCGGGTCGAGTCCACCGTCGAGCAGATCATCCGGCCGACCGGGCTGATCGACCCCGAGGTCATCGTCAAGGGCACGAAGGGCCAGATCGACGACCTGATCGGCGAGATCAACACCCGCACCGAGCGCGGCGAGCGCGTCCTGGTCACGACGCTGACCAAGAAGATGTCCGAAGACCTCACCGACTACCTGCTCGAGAGCGGGGTGCGCACGCGCTACCTGCACTCCGAGGTCGACACCTTGCGGCGTATCGAGCTCCTGCGCGAGCTACGGCTCGGTCTCTACGACGTCCTCGTCGGCATCAACCTGCTCCGTGAGGGGCTCGACTTGCCCGAGGTGTCTCTCGTGGCGATCCTCGACGCCGACAAGGAAGGCTTCCTGCGTTCCGGCACCTCGCTGATCCAGACGATCGGACGGGCCGCGCGGAACGTGTCCGGCCAGGTGATCATGTACGCCGACCGGGTGACCGACTCCATGGCGAAGGCGATCGACGAGACCAACCGGCGCCGCGCCAAGCAGGTCGCCTACAACGAGGCCGCCGGGGTCGATCCGCAACCGTTGCGCAAGCGCATCGCCGACATCACCGACATGCTGGCGCGCGAGGATGCCGACACCGCAGAGCTGCTCGGGGGTGGCGGGCGCCAGCAGTCCCGCGGCAAGGCACCGGTCCCCGGCCTGTCGAGCAAGGACGCGGGCACACATGCGCGCAGCTTGGCCGGACTCCCGTCGACCGACCTGGCCGACCTCGTCCAACAGCTCACCGACCAGATGCATGCCGCCGCAGCCGAGCTGCAGTTCGAGGTTGCGGCGCGGTTGCGTGACGAGATCTCCGAGCTGAAGAAGGAGCTGCGTCAGATGGTGGCGGCCGGCGTCAGCTGACCCTGGCTGCCAAGCGGCCGCCCCGTGAGTTGGCGAGCGCCCGGCCCTTCTGAGAGACTGGTCACGCAGGAGGGGAGTATTCCTTCGTTGCGATGTCGTCATCACGGTCGAAGCGCGATTTGTCGCAGCGGCCCGGCGTCGCAGGTCCGCTGAAGCGGGCGGAAGAGACCTCCGGAGCAGGTTCCCGGCAGCACGCGGTCCGCGCGGCTGCCAAGACTCTCCGGAAGGTCAACCTCCATGGACGTGCCCACCTGGGTGTGGACGCTCACCATCGTCGTCACCACCGTGTTCCTGGTGGTCGATGTCTTCGTCATCGGCCGACGCCCCCACGAGCCATCGATGGGCGAGGTAGGCCGCCACCTGGCTTTCTTCCTCGGTGCCGCCGTCGCGTTCGGGCTCGGCGTGCTGATCTTCTCGGGACCGCGCTACGGCACGGAGTTCTACGCCGGCTGGCTGACGGAGTACTCGCTGTCGATCGACAACCTGTTCATCTTCATCATCATCTTCCAGAAGTTCGCCGTACCCAGGAAGTACCAGCAGTCCGCGCTGCTGATCGGCATCGTGCTGGCGCTCATCATGCGCGGGATCTTCATCGCGGTCGGTGCCGCGGCGATCAACCAGTTCAGCTGGGTCTTCTACATCTTCGGCCTGTTCCTCGTCCTCACCGCGGCCAAGATCGCCAAGGAAGGCCAACAGAACGAGGACGAGTTCCACGAGAACCGGCTGGTGCGCTGGGTCGCAGGCACGTTCCCGGCAACGCCGGACTACCACGGCGCCAAGGTCATCGTGCGCAAGCACGGCAAACGGCTGATCACCCCCATGTTCCTCGTCGTGGTGACTCTGGGCACGACCGACCTGCTCTTCGCCCTCGACTCGATCCCGGCGATCTACGGCCTGACGAAGGAGCCGTACCTGGTCCTCACCGCGAACGTGTTCGCGCTGATGGGGCTGCGCCAGCTGTACTTCCTCATCGGAGGGCTGCTGCAGCGGCTCGTCTACCTGTCCTACGGACTGTCGATCCTGCTCGGGTTCATCGGCGTCAAGCTCGTGCTGCATGCCCTGCACGAGAACGAGCTGTCGTTCATCAACGGCGGTGAGCACGTCGGATGGGCCCCCGACATCCCCATCTGGCTCTCCCTGGTGGTCATCGTCGGCATCCTGGCCGTGACGACGGTCGCCAGCCTGTCGTCCCCCAGAGGGCGAGCGGTCGCGCGTCAGACCACGGCCGGGCCTCCGGACGGGACCGCCGACTAGCCACCCGCCGGCGACGACCCGTCGAGGAACCGGCCCGCAGCGGCAAGACGGGCTCGGCGCTCCGGTGGCAGCGGCGCCTCCTCGATCAGCCCACCACCGCCGGTTTCCGGAGCGTGCAGCATCCGGCCGGGCTCCGTGACGAACCCGACGTGGAAGACGTGGCCGTCGTCGCGGGCGAAGAAGTAGAGGTCGCCGGGCTGCTCCGCACCAAGTGGTACCGCGGTGGCGGCGGCATGCTGGGCATAGGCGTCGCGGGGGACGACGACACCGGCTCTCCGATAGGCGAGGTGGACGAGCCCGGAGCAGTCCAGCCCCCAGGGGCTCAGGCCACCCCAGACGTACTGCAGACCGACGAACGTCCTCGCCTCGTCGACGACGGCGAGCCGATCGGCGGCGATCGTGGGCTCGGGGTGGGGGCTGGTGCCGCCGCGCAGACGGTCGTCGCCCAGGTGGGCCGCCCGCACCCAGCCGTGGTAGCCGTCGTGGTGCTCCGGGGCGGGCTGCCAGGGTGCCGCGACCTCGGCCCAGCCGTCCGCGTCGGCCAGGACATCGACCGGTTCGTCGCGCAGCAGCTGCGTCAACGTGCGGTCGTGCAGGTCCATCCGGCCCTCCGCGTCCAGCGACCGCGCCCAGGCCTCGATGTCGGGCTCGTCCTGGACCGCAAGCTCATCGCGTGGCCGCGGTGCATCCGGGCGCGTCCACATCGTCGCGACGTCGACACGGACGAACCGGCGTGTCACGCAAGTCCCTCGATGCCGAGTCCGGGGGCATCGGGCAGCACGACGACGCCGGCGTCGTACGAGAGGCCGCCGATGACCGGCGACGTGGCGACCCACCACGCCGCGTCGAGGTCGCTCGTGAGCGTGGTGGGGTGGGCGGCGACCAGGCTGGCCGCCGCTCCGACGCCGACGGGACCCTCCATCATGGAGCCGACGATGGTGCCGACCCCGTGCGCCGCGGCGAGGTCGAGCATGGCGCGAGCGATCCGCAGACCACCGCACTTGGCGAGCTTGACGTTGACGAGGTCGACGGCGTGACGTTCGACGATCGTGCTCAGCTGGCGGAGACCGAAGCACGACTCGTCGGCCATCACCGGCGTGTCCACCGCTGCCGTGACCACGGCCAGGCCCTCGAGGTCATCGGCGGCGACCGGCTGCTCGACGAACTCGACGTCGGCGCCGCAGTCCTCGAGGGCTCGGATGGTGGTGATCGCCTGACGAGGGGTCCAGCCCTGGTTGGCGTCGACGCGGATGGCCACGTCCGGGCCGACTGCCGCCCGGACCGCCTGGACGCGGGCGACGTCCGTGCCGGCATCCAGGCCGACCTTCAGCTTGAGGACGTCGAAGCCTTCCGAGGCGCGCTTGGCGGCGTCGGCCCCGAGTTGGTCGGCGTCGCCCGCAGGAACCGTCACATCGGTCGCGACTCGCTGCCTCGTGGTGCCGAGCATCCGGGGGAGCGAGACCCCGAGCCTGCGCGCGGCCAGATCGTGCAGGGCGACGTCGATGGCCGCCTTGGCGCCGTAGTTGCCGACGACGGCAACGCTCGTCTCGATGAGCAGGTCCTGCAGGTCGTCGACGGACCGCCCGACAACCACGTCCCGGAGCGGGCCGGTCAAGCAGGCCTCGGCTCCTGCCAGCGACTCACCCGTGACCCGCCAGACCTGGGGCGCCTCGCCGAACCCGGTAGTCCCGTCTGCGGTCCGGATCTCGACCACGGTCGTCTCGAGGGTCGTGGTGGAGCGCAGTGCCGTGACGAACGGCGTGTGGAGGCGGGCGGTCAGCCGGTGACAGCGCAGGTCGGAGATGACGTCGGAGCTGGGGGTCACGGTCAGAGCCTACGGTCCGCCCAGGCCGCGGCGGCGCCGGCCGCGATGAGCTCGAGCCCGGCCTGCTCGTCGAGGTCGGACGTCGTACACATCACGAACACGAACGGATCACCGCCCTGAGCGGGGCTCGGGTAGATCACGCCGGCATCGTGCGAGATGCCGTCAACCCAGCCGGACTTGTGGGCCACCCTCGTGCCGGCGGGCAGTCCCGCCGGGATCGCGTCGTTGATCTGCTGTGCCCCGAGGAAGGCCAGCACGTCCTGGCAGGCCGCTGCGCCGGCCGCGGTCCCGGCGTGCAGAGCCTGCAGGGTACGGGCGAGATCGGCCGCCGTGACGACGTTCTGCAGCCCGGCCCGGCGAGCCGCTGAGTCATCGATGCCTCTGCTCACCCGGCTGTCGGTCGCGCCGAGCGCTGCGAACGTCTCGGAAACCGCCGTGATCCCGACCGCATCGAGGATCAGGTTCGCCGCCAGGTTGCTCGACCGGACGATGGCGCGCAGGCACAGCCAGCGCAGCGACACCTCGGTCCCGATCCGGCGCCACGGTGCCGGGTCGCTGTCCTCGTCTCGGTCCATGGTGAACGGGGAGCCGTCGGCCCGAGACTCGAAGTCAGCATGGATGCGAAGGGGGCCGTCCAGGTCGATCCGGCCGGCCTCGTGCTCCCGATGGGCTGCTATCACGACGGCCAGCTTGATCGTGCTGGCGGCGTAGTGGGTCTCGTCCGCCCGGTGTTCGACCCAGGCCGGCCCTTCGACCGGGCCGCACCAGAGCGAAAAGACTCCCACCGGGGGCAGGGCGTGGATGTACGACGAAAGGCGAGTCACGCACACATCACCGACTTGTCAGCACGATCCGGGGGACAGGGCCTCTCCATTCTGGCAAAACAGCAGGTCGGTTACGTTGATGGCATGCCTGTCGCCCGGATGAAGAAGATCTGCGTCGACGCCCTGGACCCGATCGCCCTTGGCGGTTTCTGGGCAGCCGCACTCGACCTGAAGCTGCTGACCGATGACCGCGGCGAAGCAGGCCTTGTCGACCTTTCAGACACCTATCGCCTGTGGTTCAACAGGGTTCCACAGGTGAAAACGGCCAAGCACCGGGTGCACCTGGACATGTACGCCAGGTCGCTGGCCGACCTCCAGCACCTGGGTGGGGCAGTGGTGGTTCCCGAGGGCGACGACCGGCGATGGACGGTCATGACCGATCCCGAGGGTGGCGAGTTCTGCGCCTTCCTCCGCGACGAACTGCCCGAGCGTCGGCTGCACGGGCTGGTCGTCGACAGCGTCGACGCGCCCAGCCAGGCCGCCTGGTGGTACGACGTGCTCGGTGGCCGGCACCTCGACGAGGGCGACTGGGGCACCGTCACCGACCTGCCCGAGCTACCGGCGATGACGCTCGACTTCGTGCCGGTACCCGAGCCGAAGGCGACCGCTAACCGGATCCACTGGGATGTTGCCGTCGAGTCGATCGACCCGCTGCTGGAGCGCGGCGCGACCGTGCTGCGGCGCAGAGGCGAGGACGACCTGCACTGGGACGTCCTGGCTGATCCGGAAGGCAACGAGTTCTGTGCCTTCACGCCCTGACCGAGTCGTCAGAACCCAGTAGGTCTAGAGCGCTACTGGGTGCTGACAAATGGGTCAGCTGGGGGAGGACAGCCAGGGGTCCTTGAGGTCGTGGAACGTCGGCGGTCCGGTCATCAGCGAGTTGAGCTCGTCCAGCTGGGCCTTGAACTCGGCCGGGGGCTCCTTCTGCTCGCCCTCGCGCGCGGCCGCCTCGGACGTGAAGTAGATCGCCATCGTCCAGGCCCCGCCGGCGTGCTCGATGGACACGCTTCCCAGCATCTCGGGACGGAAGGTGCGCCAGTCCACCGAGTCGGCATTCATGAGCTCGCGCGCCCGTTCGGGATCGCTGCCGTGTCCCTGCATGACCTGGACGAAGCCCGCCTCGTCGGGGTTTCCGATCAGGTCGGTCGAGACGTACGTGCTGTCCTGGAACGTCACCTCACCGGTGAACATCTTCGACGTCTGGGTCCACCAGGCGTCCTGCTCCGGTCGGTCGTTGTTGCGCGCTGCCGCCTCGGCGGACTCGAAGCGCGCCAGGGCCACGAACTGACCGTCGGCTGTCACCCCGGCGGTCGTGCCGAGCCAGCCGACCGCGCCGGGCGCACACTCCTCCAACCAGCTCTCGTGTGCCGCCCGTGCGTCGCTGACGTCGGTGACCTCACCGTGAATGACCTGGATGAACATGACCGTTCTCCCTCCGTCGAAAGACTCGCCCCGACGCTACTCCCGCCCACGGCGATGGAACAGAGTTGTCAGCAGCACAGGCAGAGCTACCGGGGGCCAGGAAGGGTGCTAGTGATGACAACTCGGTCGAAGGTCACCAACCGCGGGCGCGCCACTCACCCAGCTTGGGCCGTTCGGCGCCCAGGGTGGTGTCGTTGCCGTGCCCCGGATAGACCCAGGTCTCGTCGGGCAGCCGGTCGAACAGCTTGGTCTCGACATCGCCGAGCAGGCGCTCGAAGTCGGCCTTGCTGCCATGGGTGTTCCCCACCCCACCCGGGAAGAGGCAGTCGCCGGTCCAGAGGTGGGGTGCGCCGGTTGGATCGTCGTACAGCAGCGCGATCGACCCGGGCGTGTGCCCGACCAGGTGGATGACCTCGAGACGACAGGAACCGACCTCGACGAGGTCGCCGTCGACGACCGGACGGTCGGTCTGCACCGGTATGCCGGAGGCGTCGTCGGCACCGGCCACCGTGGTCGCCCGGGTCGCGGCTATGACGGCCGACAGAGCGTCCCAGTGATCGCGGTGCTGGTGGGTGGTGACGACGGTCGAGAGCTCCTGCCCGCCGATCAGGTTGAGCAGGACCTTGGGCTCGGAGGCCGCATCGATGAGGAGCAGCTCGTCGGTGGCCAGGCACTGGAGCAGATAGGCGTTGTTGTCCATCGGTCCGACCGACGCCTTCGTGATCCGCAGCTCGGCGAGCTCGCGCACGTCGGGCGAGCCCGGGGTCACGCGACCGTGGTAGCTCATCGCCAGGGTCCCAAGGTCGGAAGGGGAGCGTCGCTGTGCAGGCCGACCCCTTCGGTCCGCCCGAGCAGCCAACCGAGGAGGGAGGGCGGGGGACCGGACACCTCGGGTCCGCCGGGTTCGATCATCCACCGTCCTTCGTTGTCGTTCCCGACGAGAACGACGCCTGGCTTGTCGTGGTCGGCGGAGTAGTCGCGGGTGACGTCGGCCAGCATCTGCTCGACGAAGTCCTCGGGCAGGTGCGCCAGCGTGTAGTCGAGGTTGAGGTCGACATGGTGGATCTCGACTTCGACCCGGCGGAGGTGGGGGATCTCGGCTCCCGCAGCGGTGCGGTTTCGGCTGCCCCAGACGATCGGGCCGTCCCAGGTGCTCTCGGGAGCGTCGTCCAGCTCGGCCCGCAGACGTGCTGCCGTCGTGCGGACGTCGTCGGCGAGAGCGGCCGCCGCCCGTCCGGATCCCGCCTCGATGTCGGCGTTGCGCTTTTCCCGGCTCGGGTACATCGGCGTCTCGACACCGGTCCGCGCCCAGGTCAGCAGGTTGATCATCGCCTCGGCGTTGCGCGCGATGTGCGTCAGCACGTGCGCTCGCGACCAGTTGGGCAGGAGCGACGGCTCGCGGGCCTGGCTGTCGGTGAGCTCCTCGATCGAGTGCAGCAGGGAGTCGGTCGACGAGGTCAGCGCCCGGATGTTCGCCGGCACGGACTGGCGGGCGGCAGGAGCGGTGGATCCGGGGGATATTCCGGTCACTTCTCCCTGCGCGAGACCGTTGTCGCCGTAGCCGGGTTCGTGGTGGGCATCGGTCGAATGAGCCATACCGAAAACCTATCGTGTCGCGGTCAAGCACCCCCTTGAGTGCCTCGCTAGGATGGCGAACGTCTGTTCGAATCGAGCATGTACGTCACGATCGACTCCTGATGGCCGCTAGACAGTCCGGTGACTGTCGGTGTGCTCTGCAATCATGGGTTCCCGTGGCGTCCGTGCGGGTAAAGGGTGAGTGGTGGCCGACCAACTGATCGTTCGCGGTGCCCGCGAACACAACCTCAAGGACATCTCTCTCGACCTCCCGCGGGACTCACTGATCGTGTTCACCGGGCTGTCGGGCTCCGGGAAGTCCAGCCTCGCCTTCGACACGATCTTCGCCGAGGGGCAGCGGCGCTATGTCGAGTCCCTGTCGGCGTACGCGAGGCAGTTCCTCGGCCAGATGGACAAGCCCGACGTCGACTTCATCGAGGGCCTGTCGCCCGCCGTGTCGATCGACCAGAAGTCGACGTCACGCAACCCGCGCTCGACCGTCGGCACCATCACCGAGGTGTACGACTACTTGCGCCTGCTCTTCGCTCGCGCCGGTCGCCCGCACTGTCCCGTGTGCGGTCGCCCCATCGCCCGCCAGACACCGCAGCAGATCGTCGATCGGG
The DNA here is from genome assembly GCA_963750495.1 of uncultured Actinomycetota bacterium. Classification (GTDB taxonomy): domain Bacteria; phylum Actinomycetota; class Actinomycetes; order Propionibacteriales; family Nocardioidaceae; genus JANLYC01. The sequence continues at coordinate 94,080 of CAVVQV010000004.1, read as the reverse complement.
TGCTCGAGCTCGACGAGGGCGCCCGCTTCCAGGTGCTGGCCCCGATGATCCGGGGACGCAAGGGGGAATACGTCGACCTGTTCCGGCAGCTGCAGACCCAGGGGTTCTCCCGGGCGCGCGTCGATGGTGAGACCTACCCGCTGACCGAGCCGCCCAAGCTCGACAAGCAGAAGAAGCACACGATCGAGGTCGTGGTCGATCGCCTCGCTGTCAAGGCCTCCGCCAAGCGTCGGCTCACCGACTCCGTCGAGACCGCGCTGGGACTGTCCGGGGGTCTTGTCACGCTCGACTTCGTCGACCTGCCCGCCGACGACCCGCACCGGGAGCGCGTCTTCTCCGAGCACCTCGCCTGTCTCTACGACGACCTGTCGTTCGAGGAGCTCGAGCCACGCTCGTTCTCGTTCAACTCGCCGTACGGCGCCTGCACCGAATGCCACGGACTCGGCACCAGGATGATCGTCGACCCCGAGCTGGTGGTTCCTGACGGGCAGAAGTCGCTCGACGCCGGCGCGATCTCGCCCTGGTCCGCCGCGCACGTCGCCGACTACTTCAGCCGGCTGCTCGACGCGCTGGCCGACGAGATGGGCTTCTCTACCGGCACGCCGTGGCAGCAGCTGCCGCAGAAGGCTCAGGAAGCCGTGCTGCAGGGCCACCCCGGCAAGCTGCATGTGCGTTACAAGAACCGCTACGGGCGCGAGCGCTCCTACTACGCCCAGTTCGAGGGCGTGATCCCCTACATCGAGCGTCGGCATGGCGAGGCCGAGACCGACACGAGCCGGGAGCGCTTCGAGGGCTTCATGCGCGAGGTGCCGTGCCTGGCCTGCAACGGCGCCCGTCTCAAGCCGGTCTCGCTCGCTGTCACGATCGGCGGCAAGAACATCGCCGAGATCTGTGCGTTGCCGGTCGACGAGGCCTCCGGCTACCTGCTCGGTGACCTCGACCTCACCGCCCGCGAGGCGCAGATCGCCGAACGGGTCATCAAGGAGATCAACGAGCGGCTGCGCTTCCTCCTCGACGTCGGTCTCGACTACCTCAGCCTGGACCGGCCGACGGGTTCGTTGTCCGGCGGTGAGGCGCAGCGCATCCGGCTCGCGACTCAGATCGGCGCAGGTCTCGTGGGCGTGCTCTACGTCCTCGACGAACCGTCGATCGGCCTGCACCAGCGCGACAACCACCGGCTCATCGAGACCCTGGTCCGGCTCAAGGACCTGGGCAACACGCTGATCGTCGTCGAGCACGACGAGGACACCATCCGCTCGGCGGACTGGGCCGTCGACATCGGGCCAGGTGCCGGGGAGCACGGTGGCCAGGTCGTCGTGTCGGGCACCGTTCAGGAACTGCTCGATCACCCGCACTCCTTGACCGGCGCCTACCTCTCGGGGCGCGAGGAGATCCCATTGCCGGCCGTACGCCGGCCGCCCACACCGGGTCGTGAGCTCATCGTCCATGACGCCTACGAGCACAACCTGCAGGACGTCACGGTCTCGTTCCCATTGGGGTGCTTCGTGGCCATCACGGGGGTGTCGGGTTCCGGCAAGTCCACCCTGGTCAACTCGATTCTCTACACCGCGTTGGCCAAGCGGATCTACAACGCGCGGGAGGTCCCAGGCCGCCACAGGGACATCACCGGCGTGGAGCACATCGACAAGGTCATCCACGTCGACCAGTCACCGATCGGCCGCACCCCGCGATCCAACCCGGCCACCTACACCGGGGTGTTCGATCACGTCCGCAAGCTCTTCGCATCGACTCCCGAGGCGAAGATGCGTGGCTATCTGCAGGGTCGGTTCTCGTTCAACGTGAAGGGCGGCCGCTGCGAGGCCTGCTCCGGCGACGGCACCCTGAAGATCGAGATGAACTTCCTGCCCGACGTCTATGTTCCGTGCGAGGTCTGCCACGGGGCCCGTTACAACCGCGAGACGCTCGAGGTGCACTACAAGGGCAAGACCATCGCCGAGGTCCTCGACATGCCGATCGAGGAGGCCGTCGACTTCTTCGAGGCGATCCCGGCGATCTCCCGTCACCTGCGCACGCTGGTCGATGTCGGACTCGGATACGTCCGGCTGGGCCAGCCGGCCCCCACGCTGTCGGGTGGTGAAGCCCAGCGGGTCAAGCTGGCGTCGGAGCTGCAGAAGCGGTCGACCGGCCGCACGATCTACGTCCTCGACGAGCCGACGACAGGGTTGCACTTCGAGGACATCCGCAAGCTGCTCGGGGTGCTCCAACGTCTGGTCGACCAGGGCAACTCGGTGATGGTGATCGAGCACAACCTCGACGTCATCAAGACGGCGGACTGGCTCATCGACCTGGGTCCGGAGGGTGGCAACAAGGGCGGTCTTGTCGTGGCTGAGGGGACTCCTGAGTACGTCGCGTCCGTCCCCGACAGCTACACCGGGCAGTTCCTGGCGCCGATCCTGGAGGGTCGGGCCGTCCGGGTGGGTCGCCGTGCGAAGGCGGCGGCCGCGCTGAGCACCCCGGGCAAGCCGGCGACGACCAAGCCCACCAAGCCCACGGCCAAAAGGACGGCGGCCAAGAAGCCCACGGCCAAGAAGGTGGCGGCCAAGAAGCCCACGGCCAAGAAGCCCACGGCCAAGAAGCCCACGGCCAAGAAGGTGGCGGCCAAGAAGTCCACCACCAGGCGGGCGACAGGGAGCTAGCTACGAAGACCCCTGCGCGCCGGCTCTCAAGGTCTTAGCACCATCGGACACGTGGTAACCCCCCGGAGGGCTGAACTACGCTCGACTTTGTTCACGCCGACCGAGCCACCTGTACGAGGAGACCTGATGACGGACGAGATCTTCGAGAGTCGCGCCGGCGAATCGCCAGCGCAGCTCCCCAGCCGCCGTACCGTGCTGCGAGGTGCTGCGCTGGCCGGTTTGGCTGTCCCAGTCCTGGCAGCCTGCAGCTCGAATGACTCCAACGACGCCGGTGGTTCGGGCGGCAGCTCGACCCCGACGACTGACGCTCCGTCGGACGGTGGAGGCGGCGGGAACGTCCTTGCGTCCACCGGCGACGTCCCCGATGGTGGAGGCCTGATCCTCGATGACGCCGGCGTCGTCATCACGCAGCCGGCGGCCGGCACCTTCAAGGGCTTCTCGAACATCTGCACTCATAACGGCTGTCCGGTCGACAACGTCACCGATGGCACGATCAACTGCATCTGTCACGGCAGCAAGTACTCGATCGAGGACGGCAGCGTTGTTGGAGGACCTGCACCGGCTCCGCTTCCGCCGAAGGAGGTCACGGTCGACGGCACGGACATCGTGCTGGCCTGACCCGCGCTGTGCTCCCACCGCCGTTTGAGGCGTCCCCGATGGGGCACTGACCGGCCGCTACGGCGCACCCGCCGTAGCCCGGTCGCGTCACGGCGACCGGTGGTCGATGACGCGGGGAGTTGCAGTGCAGCCAACCAGATGGGTCGCCGTAGCCGCGGCCGCAGCGTTGATTGCGGGGACCACGGTCCAGGTTTCCACCTCCGCCGGAGCGTCACCTGCGTTGGCGGCACCTGCCGGGGGCCAGGCATTCGGGGCACCCGGTGTCGAGGCCGACTACGTCCCGGCCGACAAGACGGGTTACGCCACCGCACGGTCGCGTGCGAGCCATGTCTGGCTGACGCTGCAGGGCGGCCGGATGAGCGAGATCTACTACCCCGACATCAGTACCCCGAGCGGACGGTCGCTCGACTTCATCGTGTCGGACGGCCACACGTTCTCGGCCCTCACCAGCCGGATGCACGTCCGAACCCGGCTGCTCGACGACCGCTCCGGCACCTACCGCCAGATCGCGTCGGACCCCCAGCACCGCTGGCGGCTGACCACCACGTTCGTGCCTGACCCGGCTCGATCCACCGTGCTGGTCCGGACGGCACTTCGATCGCTGACCGGTCAGCCCCTCCAGGTCTACGCCATGTTCGACCCCGACCTGTCGGGCAACGGCAACGACGACTCGGCCACGACGAGGAGCGACGCGCTGCTCGCTCACGACGGCTCGGTGGCCTCCGCGCTGATGGCGTCGGACGGCTTCGATCGCGCCTCCAGTGGCTACGTCGGCACCAGTGACGGTTGGCGTGACATCGCCGCCGACCACACCATGGACTGGAGCTTCGCATCGGCACCGGACGGGAACGTGGTCGGCACCGCCGGGCTGCGTCCGGACGGTTTGCACCGGTCGACGACCACGCTGGCGATCGGTTTCGGTCCGGATGTCGCGGCGGCCGAGCAGTCGGCGGCGGCGTCGTTGCATGACGGCTTCGGCCCCGCGCGGGCCGCGTACGCCGCCGGCTGGCATCACTACCTGCGGGGTCTTCCCGGTCCACCCGCCAGCCTTCGCACGTCGGCCGAACGCCAGGCCTACCGCGTGTCGCAGGTCGTACTGGCCAGCAGTGAGGACAAGGCCAACCCAGGTGCGTTCGTGGCTTCCCCGTCGATGCCCTGGGCCTGGGGCTTCGACGACGACCTGGCCGGCGACTCCGGTCCCTACCACCTGGTCTGGCCGCGCGACGAGTACCAGATCGCCACCGCGCTGCTGGCCGAAGGCGACCGCGCCGCAGCCGAACGGGCCCTGACGTACATGTTCACCGTCCAGCAGCAGCCCGACGGTCACCTCCCGCAGAACACACGGGCCGACGGAACGCCGTACTGGACGAGCATCCAGCTCGACGAGACCGCGGACCCGATCATTCTCGCCTGGCAGCTGCACCGGACGGACGCTGCGACGTGGCGCCACGTGCGGAGTGCCGCCGACTTCATCGTCGGGTTCCGCCAGGACGGGCACACCGCGCCGTGGACCCAGCAGGAACGCTGGGAGGAGCAGGACGGCTACTCACCGGCCACGATCGCCAGCGAGATCGCCGGTCTCGTGTGCGCCGCCGACCTCGCCCGGGCCCAGGGAGCCGACGCGAGAGCTGAGCGCTACCTGCGCGTGGCCGATCGTTGGCAACGCCGGGTCGACGATTGGACCGTGACCACCAACGGCCCGTTGAGCCGACAGCCGTACTACGTGCGGCTCACCAAGGACGGCCACCCGAACACCGGTACGACGTATGACCTCGGCAACTCCGGCGAGCAGGCCGACCAGCGCGCCGTGGTCGATCCGAGCTTCCTCGAGCTGGTCCGCCTCGGCGTGAAGCCCGCCGACGACCCGGTCATCGGCAACACCGTCGGGTGGTCGACGACCAGTTGTCGGTCCGGACGCCGAACGGTCGTTTCTGGTACCGCTACTCGGGCGACGGCTACGGCGAGACCGCAGACGGAGATCCGTGGGACATCGGGTTCACCCCCGGCAGCCGCACGACGCTCGGACGGCTCTGGCCGATCTTTGCCGGTGAGCGCGGCGAGTTCGAGCTGCTCCGCGGCACCAGCGCCGCTCCACGCCTGCGAGCGATGGCCGCCACCAGCAACCAGGGCGGACTGATGCCCGAGCAGGTCTGGGACAACCGCCCGCCGGCGGGGCAGCCAGGTTTCCGGCCCGGCACCGCGACGTTGTCGGCGACGCCGCTGCTGTGGACGCACGCCCAGTACGTCCGGCTGGCCTGGTCCATCCAAGTCGGTCATCCGGTCGAGCGCCCCGAGGTGGTGGCCCATCGCTATGCCGGCTGAAGGGCGGCGCTAGTCGGTGGGAGCAGCTCCCGTGGACGCCGCTGCCAGGAACGCCTCGTCGCGACGGCAGGTCCGGCGGTCGAGCCGGCGGTCGATGACCCGTCGCGCCTCGTCGAAACGGGCAGCGGCCAGCAGGGCGGCGATGAGCGTGTCCTCGACGACCTCGCGTTGGGCGTCGCTTCCCCCGAGACGGCACACGCCGCCCATCAGCAGGCCGAGGCTGTCGGCGGCTCGGCTGGGGTCACCCGCCGCCAGCGACCGCAGCGCAGCGCAGAGCGGCGCCACCACCTCGGCGTAGGTCGGATCGGCGTGGGACGCGGCCCACGCATCGAGCCGGTCGAGCCGGTCGAGGTCACCGAGCGCGCACAACGTCACCGCCGCATGCAGCGCCATGAACGCGGTGGCCGGGCGGTCGAGCAGGTCGTCTTCGATCACGTCGACCACGGGTTGGACGTCCGGGACGTCGTGGGCCCCCGGCGTGATGGCCCAGCGCCACAGCAGTGAGCAGGAGTCCACGAGAGCCCGGCAGCCGGCCACCGTCGGCGGTGCCAGCTCCTCGGCATACCTGGCCTGCACGGCAGCGAGATCTCCCATCGAGAGCTCGTGCAGAGCCGCATGCCACGAGAAGTGGGCCAGGTTGTCCGACTGCGTGCCCGGTCCGCGGATCCAGCCGTCCAGCCAGTCACGGCCGGCCGCGTGGTCGCCGGTCTCGTAGTGCACGTGCGTGCGGGCGTGCACGGAGTGACCGGCCGCAGGCTCGACCTCGAGCGAGCGGCACGAGAGCGTCATCGCCTCGTCCCAACGCCGTTGCTCCTGCCGGATGAACGCCAGCAACCCGGCGAACCACCAGTCGTCGCCGTACGAGGGCCGGGCTCGCTCGACGATGCTCCACGACTCCTCAGGCACCGTCGTGACCCCGGCGAACGCGATCGTCGGGACGGCCACTGACAGCAGCATCGCGTCCGTGGGGAAGTCGCTCAGATGACGGAGCATCGGCTCGGAGTTGCCACGGATGTGCTCGACGGCGGCGTGCACGTGGCTGCGTTCGCGCTCCGTCGCCTGGTGACAGTGCCGAAGAGCGGCGGCGATACGGGCGTCGACGTCGACCGCAGCGCCGTACTCGTGACCGAGCAGGGCGAGCCCGGCGTGACCGAGTGCGAACGTGGGGTCATGGGTGATGGCCTCGGAGATCCCGTCGAGGGAACCCTGGCTCACGCGTAGCAGCGCACCGACGCCGCGGTTGTACGCCGAACCGGCGGCTGCTGAGGTCGAAAGCCTGAGACCGTACTGGTCGCTGACGTGTGGCATCGCCGCCTCCTCCCTCGTCCCGGCGCAAAACTATCGAGCCAGTGGACTCATGCACGGACCAACACGTGCCGGCCGTGCGAGGTCGCTGCCCATCTGCATCCAGTATCCGCCATCGGACGGCGCGAAATCCATTGATCAGCGCAGGCCCATGGTGGCCAACAGCCGGGCGAGATCCCTGGCGTGCGCTGCGACGAAGTCCGCGCCCAGGTGGTCGTCGTCGGTATGCACTTTTATCCCGTCCGAGAGGGCAGGACACATCCCGGCAGGACAGATCCATGGGGTCGGATCGAGCAGGGTGACGTGTCTGTGTTGGCCGACAACGAGGCGCATCTCGCTCGTGTACGACGGTAGGGCAGCGTCCGCCGACAACGGGAAGTCGCACGCAGTGCTGTCGTGCGCGTGTCCCGCCAGGCACGCGAGGATGCCCTGCGGCAGCGTCGGCTGCACCTGCATGACCCCGAGCCAGGCGCCGTGGCGTGAGAGGAGATCCAGGGGCTCGTCCCAGGACTCACCCCACGCTGCGACGTGCTCGGGCGTGCCGGGCTTCAGGTCGTCGTGGCTGCCACCGTCCAGGGGCATCTGGTAAGAGCGGGTAGCGAGGATCACGTAGTCGGGGTCGAACGTTGCGATCAGCTCAGGGAACGCCGCCGCCCGCCAAGGTGCGCACTCGAGCTGCCGCTCCGGCGCGGCTTGCTGCAGGTCGTCGACGGGACAGCCGGGATGTGTGGTCTTGATCAGGGTCCAGTCGCGCCGCTCGGCGAGCCGGGTCAGCGCCGGGATCCACATCTCCGCGTGCGAGTCGCCGACCACGGCAACCGTCGGCCCGTTGCCTACGTGCAAGACACACGACAGATGGCTTGCGTCGTACTCCAGGCCGTTGATGCAATGGACCTTGACCGCGGTGTGCGCAAGCTCGTCGATGAGGTCCTGCTGTGCGGGCGTGACGTGGAGATACCAGGGGATCAGGACCAGACCGAGCAGCGCCGAGGCGCTGATGCCGCTCATCACCACCGCTAGGTGCGGCGCCCTGGGCAGCGTGCGGAGCCGCAGCGGTTGCTCGATGAGCGTGTACGACGCCTGGGCCGCCGCCAGGACGACCACGACCAGCACCGGCCTGGACAGGTCGTCGGCGAAGAACACGATGAGCGGCCAGTGCCACAGGTAGATGCTGTAGGAGAGCCTGCCCAACCAGGAGAACAACGGGTTGCCAAGGGCCCGCGCCGCGGCCGAGCTGTTGCTGAGGTCGGCGCCCGCGATCAGCAGGATGGCTGCTGTGGTGACCCCCACAGCCGCCCAGCCGGGATAGGTCGTGCCGCCATCGATCGAGAGGGCCAGGGCCACGCAGGCGACGGTGCCGAGGACGGTCAGCCGATTCGCGAGGCCACGCTCGTCGGCGGCGTCGGGTCGTTGCCCACGCCGGTGCATGGCGATGGCCAGCAGGCCACCGGCGGACAGCTCGAACGCCCTCGTGTGGGTGCCGTAGTACGCGGCGGTCGTCCCCGTGAGAAGTATCGCCGCCACGACGCCGGTCGCCGTGATTGCCGCAAACACGATCAGCAGCACCTGGTCGATGCGGCGTCGGAGGCGTCGGGCCAACCACAGGCCGAACATGACCACGGCCGGCCAGATGAAGTAGAACTGCTCCTCGACTGCCAGGGACCAGAAGTGCGCCAAGGGACTCAGCTGGGTGTCGACGGCGAAGTAGCCGGTCTTGAGCGTGGCGGAGTCCCAGTTCGCGAAGTAGAGCACCGCGGAGGTGGCGTGGCGCCGCAGATGCGGATAGTCGATCGGGGACGAGAGATATTTGTCGACGATCACGGTGAAGATCACGGTGGCGACCGCCGCCGGGAGAAGTCGGCGGGCGCGACGGGCGTAGAACCTGGCCAGTCTGATCCGGTCGTCGCGGACAGCGTCGGACAGCAGCAAGCCCGAGATCAGGTAGCCGGACAGCACGAAGAAGACGTCGACACCGGTGAAGCCGCCGGGCAGCCAGGTGAAACCGAGATGGAAGATGACAACGAGCGTGACCGCGATCGCGCGCACGCCGTCCAGTTGCGGGCGATGCGCCCGCGGCAGAGTCTCCCCCATGTATTCCCCCGGTTCTCGCTCACCGATGAGTGCGCGAGATGGACGCAGTATACGGGGAAAGCATGATTTCGCTGGCCAGGCGACGACAAACGGCGCGGCGTGCGACCTCGGTGTGCCGACTCGTAGGGTGGACGCGTGCCTGATCCCGCCACCTATCGACCCGCACCCGGGTCGATTCCCGATGCGCCCGGTGTGTACCGGTTCCGGGACACGGCCGGGCGGGTGATCTACGTCGGCAAGGCGAAGTCGCTGCGGGCGCGGCTGTCGTCGTACTTCCAGAACGTCGCCCATCTGCACGAGCGCACTGCGCGGATGGTCACCACGGCCGGCTCGGTCGACTGGACCGTCGTACAGACGGAGGTGGAGGCGCTCCAGCTGGAGTACTCCTGGATCAAGGAGTACGACCCTCGGTTCAACGTCAAGTATCGCGACGACAAGTCCTATCCGTGGCTCGCGGTCACCATGAACGAGGAGTTCCCGCGGGTCATGGTCGGTCGCGGGCCGAAGCGGAAGGGCGTGCGCTACTTCGGCCCGTACTCCCACGCCTGGGCGATCCGCGAGACCGTCGACCTGCTCTTGCGGGTGTTCCCCATGCGCTCGTGCTCCAACGGTGTCTTCAAACGCAGTGCACAGATCGGCCGGCCCTGCCTCCTCGGCTACATCGGCAAGTGCGCAGCACCGTGCGTCGGGCGCGTCAGCGCGGAGGAGCACCGCGAGATCGTCGACGACTTCTGTACGTTCATCGCCGGCCAGACCAGCCAGCACATCAAGCGCCTCGAACGCGAGATGCGGCAGGCCAGCGACGCCACCGAGTACGAACGGGCCGCCCGTCTGCGCGACGACATCGGCGCTCTGACCCGGGCCATGGAGAAGAACGCGATCGTGCTCGCCGACGGCACCGATGCCGACGTCATCGCGGTCGCCGAGGACCCCCTTGAAATCGCGGTCCAGGTCTTCTTCGTCCGAGGTGGGCGGGTCCGTGGGCAGCGGGGTTGGGTAGCCGACCGGGTCGACGACGCTGAGCTGCCCGAGCTGCTCGACCTGTTCCTCATCCAGCTGTACGACGCCGAGACCGACGACGCGATTCCCCGGGAGGTGCTGGTGCCCGAGCGCCCCGGTGAGCTCGAGGCGCTGCGCATCTGGCTCGGCGACAAGCGCGGGAGCAAGGTCTCGGTGCGGGTGCCGCAACGCGGCGACAAGCGCACGCTCATGGAGACGGTGGCGCGGAACGCGAAGCAGGCGCTCGCCCTGCACAAGACCAAGCGCGCCAGCGACTTCACCACCCGGAGCCGGGCCCTCGAGGAGCTCCAGGACGCGTTGGAGCTGCCGGAGGCGCCGCTGCGGATCGAGTGCTTCGACGTGTCCAACCTCCAGGGCACCGAGGTGGTCGCCTCGATGGTCGTCTTCGAGGACGGGCTGCCACGCAAGAGCGACTACCGCCGGTTCGTGATCCGCGGATTCGAGGGGCAGAACGACGTCGCCGCCATGCACGAGACGATCTCGAGACGCTTCCGCCGCCTCCTCGACGAGCGGGTCGAGAACACCGACCTCGACCTGGGGGAGACGCCCGAGGAGCGTGGACCGGCGCTCATCGACCCCGACACCGGACGACCGCGCAAGTTCGCCTATGCGCCGGGACTGGTCGTCGTCGACGGTGGGCCACCGCAGGTCGCCGCGGCGCAGCGTGCGCTCGACGAGCTCGGCATCGACGACGTGCCGGTCGTCGGCCTGGCCAAGCGGCTCGAGGAGGTATGGCGCCCCAGCCAATCGGACCCGGTGATCCTGCCCCGCACGAGCGAGGGCCTCTACCTGCTGCAGCGCGTGCGCGACGAAGCGCACCGCTTCGCGATCACGCACCACCGCAATCGGCGTTCGAAGAGCATGGTCGAGAGCGTCCTCGACGACGTGCCCGGAATGGGTGAGGTGCGCCGCAAGGTGCTGTTACGCCACTTCGGCTCGTTGAAGAAGCTGCGCGCCGCCTCGATCGACGACATCGCTGCTCTGCCCGGGTTCGGCCGACGTACCGCCGAGTCGATCGCGGTGGCCCTCGCAGCCAGTCGGAGCACCGGTGTTGCCGTCAACACGGCAACAGGTGAGATCATCGACGACTCCGAGCCAGCTGCGACGAAGGAGTCCCCATGAGCGCTGTCTCAGGTGACCTCATCATCGTCACCGGCATGACGGGCGCCGGCCGCAGTACTGCAGCGAAGGCATTGGAGGACATCGGCTGGTTCGTCATCGACAACCTCCCTCCGTCGATGCTGCCCGCGGTGGTGGAGATGCTGACCGCGGAGGACGACGAGGGCATCAACATCGCGGTGGTCGTCGACGTCCGCTCGCGCGGCTTCTTCGTCGACCTCCGGGGGGCGATGGCGACGATGGACGAGCGCGGCACGCCGCCCCGCGTGCTGTTTCTCGAGGCGTCGGACGAGGTGCTCGTCAGGCGGCAGGAAGCGGCCCGGCGCCCGCACCCGCTTCAGGGCGGTGCCCGCCTGCTGGACGGAATTGCGCGCGAACGCGACATGGTGCGCGACCTGCGCGGCGAGGCCGACGTATTGATCGACACCTCGATGCTGAACGTCCACCAGCTCGCCGACAAGGTGTCCCGGGCCTTCTCTGATGGCGAAGAGCCGCGGATGCGCGCGACGATCGTGTCGTTCGGTTTCAAGTACGGCATTCCGGTGGACGCCGACATGGTCGTCGACATGCGGTTCCTGCCCAACCCGTTCTGGGTTCCCGAGCTGCGACCCAAGTCCGGTCTCGACGACGAGGTCAGCGGCTACGTCCTGCAACAACCTGCGGCCAAGGAGTTTCTCGACCGTCTCGACGCGCTGCTGCAGACCGTCGACGACGGCTTCCTCCGCGAGCGCAAGCAGTACCTCAACCTCGCCGTCGGCTGTACCGGTGGCAAGCACCGCAGCGTCGCCATGGCCGAGGAGCTCGGTCGCCGGCTGACCGGCCGGGGCATCGAGACGACGGTCGTCCATCGAGACCTGGGGCGCGAGTGACGGCGTCCGACGGTGCCTGGGTCGAAGCCGCCGACCCGGTGTCGCCGGCCCTGAGGGTAGTGGCGCTCGGCGGCGGGCACGGGCTGGCGGCGAACCTGAGTGCGCTGCGCACCTTCGTCTCCGACCTGACCGCCATCGTGACCGTGGCTGACAACGGCGGCTCGTCCGGTCGGCTGCGGAGCGAGCTGGGGGTGCTTCCGCCCGGCGACCTGCGACAGGCGCTCGCGGCACTCTGCGGTGACGACGAATGGGGCCGAACCTGGGCGAGAGTGCTGCAACACCGGTTCGAGAGCGCAGGGGAGCTGCACCGGCATGCTGTCGGCAACCTGCTCATCGTGGCGTTGTGGGAGCTGCTCGACGGGCATGTCGAAGGGCTCGACTGGGTCGGCCGGTTGCTGGGTGCCCAGGGACGCGTCCTTCCCATGACTGCCGTCCCGCTCGACATCGTGGCGCAGGTCCGCGGCAGCGATGCGGCACACCCCGAGGCGGTCTCGACGATCCGCGGCCAGGTCGAGGTGGCGAGCACCACGGGACTCGTCGAGTCGGTCGAGCTCGTTCCAGCCGATCCTCCTGCGTGCACCGAGGCCGTTGACGCGATCCATGCCGCCGATTGGGTGATCTTGGGGCCGGGATCGTGGTACACCAGTGTCTTGCCCCATCTGCTGGTCCCGGAGTTGCAGACGGCGCTGACCAAGGCCAGTGCCCGCCGCTGCGTGACGCTCAACCTGGCGCCTCAGCCTGGGGAGACAGAAGGATTCTCGGCGAGCACATACTTGGAAGTGTTGGCAGTGCACGCACCCGATCTGCAGGTCGACGTGGTGCTCGCAGATCCCTCGGGTGTCGGCGACGTCGCGATGCTCGAGGAGACGGTGAACGGACTAGGGGCAGAGCTGGTGATCGCAGACGTGGCGGCGCATGATGCAGAGGCACGGCACGACGTGGCAAGGCTCGCGCGGGCCTATGCATCGATCATGGGGGTCGAGGTGGAGGGATCATGACGACGGCGGCTGCACACTCGCTGGATGACAACCCTGGACTGCGGCGTGGCAGGATCGGCCTCATGGCAATGACCGCCCAGGTGAAGGCAGAGCTCGCGAACGTCAACGTGACCAAGTCGTGCTGCCGCAAGGCCGAGGTGTCGTCGATGCTCCGCTTTGCCGGCGGGCTGCACATCCAGGGCGGACGCATCGTGGTCGAGGCCGAGCTCGACTCGGGTGCTTCGGCTCGGCGTATCAGACGGGACATCCTCGAGATCTACGGGCACCAGAGCGACGTCGTCGTCATCAGCGGCGGCGGCCTCCGCAAAGGCACGCGGTATGTCGTCCGGGTGGTTCGTGACGGTGAGGCCCTGGCCCGCCAGACCGGCCTGCTCGACAACCGCGGTCGGCCTGTCCGCGGACTGCCACCGCAGGTGGTGTCCGGATCCGGGTGTGACGCCGTCGCGGCGTGGCGAGGTGCGTTCCTGGCCCACGGATCCTTGACCGAGCCCGGCCGGTCGTCGGCCCTGGAGGTCACCTGTCCCGGACCCGAGGCCGCGCTGGCCCTGGTGGGCGCCGCCCGCAGGATCGGCATCTCGGCGAAAGCCCGCGAGGTCCGCGGCGTCGACCGGGTCGTGATCCGCGACGGTGACGCCATCAGCTCCCTGCTGGCCAGGTTGGGCGCGCACGAGTCGCTGCTGGCCTGGGAGGAGCGCCGGTTGCGGCGCGAGGTTCGCGCCACCGCCAACCGGCTCGCCAACTTCGACGACGCCAACCTGCGGCGCTCCGCGCGCGCGGCGGTCGCAGCCGGGGCGCGCGTCGAGCGTGCGCTCCAGATCCTTGCTGACGAGGTGCCCGACCACCTCAAGCTCGCGGGCTCGCTGCGGGTGGAGCACAAGCAGGCCAGTCTCGAGGAGCTCGGTCAGCTGCATGACCCGCCGCTGACCAAGGACGCCATCGCCGGTCGGATCCGCCGCCTGCTCGCGATGGCGGACAAGCGGGCTCAGGAGCTCGGGATCCCCGACACCGAGTCCTCGCTGACGCCGGACATGCTGAGCGAGAGCTCCTGACCCCTGGGCGTCTCGGCGGTCGTACCGGTCGAGAGCCCTCGATCTCGACAAGCTCGATCAGCGGGGCTGGCTTGATCAGCGGGGCTGGCTCGATCAGCGAATGGACGGCTGACGGCTGTCCGGTGCGACGTTGGTAGGGTCGGAGACAGTCCTGAGTTCAGCACAGCTGCCGTCGTGAGGGAGATCATCGCGTGACCGTCCGCGTAGGAATCAATGGGTTTGGCCGCATCGGCCGCAACTTCTTCCGGGCCGTGCTCGAGTCCGGTGCCGACATCGAGGTGGTCGGGGCCAACGACCTCACCGACAACAAGACGCTGGCGCACCTGCTCAAGTACGACTCGATCCTCGGTCGGCTCGACGCCGACGTCGAGGTGACGAGCGAGGCGATCGTCGTCGGTGGCCGTAAGATCGCGACGCTCGAGGAGCGTGACCCCGCGCAGCTGCCCTGGGGCGAGCTCGGTGCCGACATCGTGATCGAGTCGACCGGCTTCTTCACGGATGCGACCAAGGCCAAGGCGCACGTCGACGCCGGCGCCAAGAAGGTCATCATCTCCGCGCCCGCCTCCAACGACGACATCACGATCGTCATGGGGGTCAACCACAAGAACTACGAGCCCGGCGCGCACACCGTCATCTCCAACGCCTCCTGCACGACCAACTGCCTCGCTCCGATGGCGAAGGTGCTCAACGACGAGTTCGGCATCGTCAAGGGCCTGATGACCACGATCCACGCCTACACGCAGGACCAGAACCTGCAGGACGCCCCGCACAAGGACCTCCGTCGGGCCCGCGCCGCCGCCATCAACATCGTGCCGACCTCGACGGGCGCGGCCAAGGCGATCGGGCTCGTGCTTCCCGAGCTCAAGGGCAAGCTCGACGGCTACGCGCTGCGCGTTCCGGTGCCGACCGGTTCTGCCACCGACCTGACGATCGAGGCCGGCCGGGAGACCACGGTCGACGAGGTCAACGCAGCGCTCAAGGCGGCGGCCGACGGTGAGCTCAAGGGCTTCCTGAAGTACACCGAGGACCCGATCGTCTCGAGCGACATCGTGACCGACCCGCACTCGTGCATCTTCGACGCCGGGCTCACCAAGGTGCTCGGCAACCAGGTGAAGGTCGTCGGCTGGTACGACAACGAGTGGGGCTACTCCAACAGGTTGGTCGACCTGGTCAACTACGTCGGCGCCTCGCTCTGAGCGGCTCCACCGTGGCAGGTGCGCTGGCCGGGCTGGACGAGCTGGCCGCGTCCGTGGGCGGGCTCGCGGGCAAGCGGGTCCTGCTCCGGTCCGACCTCAACGTGCCGCTGGACGGCACCACGATCACTGACGACGGCCGCATCCGCGCCAGCGCCCCGACGATCCAGGAGCTGCGCCGCCGCGGTGCCCGGGTCATCGTGATGGCACACCTCGGCCGGCCCAAGGGTGAACCCGACCCGGCGTACTCCCTCGGACCGGTCGCCAAGCGGCTCTCCGAGATCCTCGGCGTCGACGTCACCCACGCGACCGACACCGTCGGCGAGTCGGCACGCGAGGCCGTCGAGGGGATGTCCGACGGTGACGTCGTGCTCTTGGAGAACGTCCGTTTCGACGGCGGCGAGACCAGCAAGGACGACGATGAGCGTGGCGCGTTCGCCGACAAGCTCGCGGCCCTCGGTGACGCCTTCGTGAGCGATGGCTTCGGCGTCGTGCACCGCAAGCAGGCCAGCGTCTACGACCTGGCGGCACGACTGCCACACGCCGCCGGCAGCCTGGTGCTCGCCGAGGTCGACGTGCTGCGGCGTCTCACCGACGACCCAGAGCGTCCGTACGCCGTCGTGCTGGGGGGTTCGAAGGTCTCGGACAAGCTGGGCGTCATCGACAACCTGCTCGGCAAGGCCGACCGTCTGCTCATCGGTGGTGGCATGGTCTTCACGTTTCTCAAGGCGCAGGGTCACGAAGTCGGGCGCAGCCTGCTCGAGGAAGACCAGCTCGATGTCGTACGCCGCTATCTCGCACGCGCCGAGGCGTCCGGCGTCAAGATCGTGCTGCCCACCGACATCGTCGTCGCACCTGAGTTGGCGGCGGACGCCCCGGCCACCGTGGTCGCGGCCGACGCGATGCCGGTCGACCAGCTCGGTCTCGACATCGGTCCTGACTCGGCGAAGCACTTCGCCGCGGTGCTCGCGGACGCCAGGACGGTGTTCTGGAACGGACCCATGGGGGTGTTCGAGATCGCCGCGTTCGCGGCCGGCACCAAGGCGGTGGCGCAGGCACTCACCGAGGTTGACGGGTTGTCAGTCGTCGGTGGTGGCGACTCGGCAGCAGCCGTGCGCAAGCTCGGCTTCGACGACGATCAGTTCGGACACATCTCCACCGGCGGGGGTGCGAGCCTTGAGTACCTCGAAGGCCGTGACCTGCCCGGTCTCGACATCCTTCGGGGCACCTGAGCCCGGACCGATCTCTCACTCACCCGACCGACTCAGCAGACAGGTTCCCCACGAGCATGGCAAGACACCAACGCACGCCCCTCATGGCCGGCAACTGGAAGGCCAACCTGAACCACCACGAGGCCGTGGTCCTCGTCCAGAAGCTTGCGTGGACGCTTGCGGACAAGAAGCACGACTACGCCATGGCCGAGGTGGTCGTCTGCCCGCCGTACACCGACCTGCGGAGCGTGCAGACCGTCGTCGACGGCGACCGTCTCAGCATCCGCTACGGGGCGCAGGACGTCTCCACGCACGATGAAGGCGCCTACACGGGTGAGATCACGACGGGCATGCTGAGCAAGCTCGGCTGCTCGTACGTCGTCGTCGGTCACTCCGAACGGCGGGAGCTCCATGCCGAGGACGACGCCCTGGTCAACGCGAAGGCACACAAAGCGGTTGCCGCGGGCATCGTCCCCATCGTCTGCGTCGGCGAGGGCCTGGAGATCCGGCAGGCCGGCGACCAGGTCCCCTACACACTCCAGCAGGTCGACGGTTCACTCGCGGGCTTCAGCGCCGAGCAGGTCGCTGCGCTGGTCATCGCGTACGAACCGGTCTGGGCCATCGGCACGGGCGAGGTGGCGACCCCCGACGACGCGCAGGAAGTCTGCGCCGCCATCCGCGCCCGACTGAGCGAGGTGCACGGCGCCGAGGTCGGCGCAGCGGTGCGGATCCTGTACGGCGGCTCCGTGAAGGCGGCCAACGTTGGCGGCATCATGGCGCAGCCCGACGTCGACGGCTGTCTTGTCGGCGGGGCGGCGCTGCAAGCTGACGAGTTCGGCGGCATCTGCCGCTTCTACGACATGCCTGTCCTCTGAGCTGAGGGCAGCAGGTAAGGTATCTCCTCGTGGTTACGGCATTCAGCATCCTGCTCGTCCTGACGAGCCTGCTCCTCATCGTGATGATCCTGCTGCACAAGGGCCGGGGTGGCGGATTGTCCGACATGTTCGGTGGTGGCGTCTCCAGCGGGCTCGGCGGTTCGTCGATCGCGGAGAAGAACCTCGACCGCATCACGATCGGCGTGGCGGTCGTCTGGTTCGCCTGCGTCATCTCTCTCGGACTGTTGTTGAAGACCGGTTGAGCGTTCCGCACCGGTCGAACCGAACAGACGACGTACAATCAACGCACCTGTCGGGCCGACCGGTCCGAACATCACGGAGAACGTGACGACAGTCGAGGAGTAGACGTGGCTGGTGGCAGCGCCATCCGAGGAAGCCGTGTAGGCGCCGGGCCGATGGGGGAGGCCGAGCGTGGCGATGCGGCACCGCGACAACGCATCACGTACTTCTGTGCCCATGGGCACGAGACCGCGCCGATGTTCGCCGTCGATGCGCAGATCCCCGACACCTGGGACTGTCCGCGTTGCGGCCTACCGGCCAACCGCGACTCCGACAACCCGCCCCCGCCGCCGAAGATCGAGCCGTACAAGACCCACCTGGCCTATGTGAAAGAGCGTCGCTCCGACGCCGAGGCCAAGGAGATCCTCGAAGAGGCGTTGCAGACGCTGCGTGCGAAGCGCAAGTCTGGCGAGATCATCTTCTGACCCGACCGTCGTGCGACGTACCCTGGACGCATGAGGCAGCGCCGATCGAGCCCACAGGCTGAGCACGTGCGCGATGTCGCCGCCCGTCGCCAGGTGCCCGACTACACACGCCTCCCAGACGCGACCGACCCGGCTCGCCTCATCGAGACGCACGATGTGACCCCGGAGATTCCTGAGCCCGGCACGATCTGGGCCACTCCCGACCTCGCCGACATGGCGCGCACCAACGCGCTGGGAGCCCTCTGACGGCCTGACTTCTCGCCCTCGCAACCGCGTCAGGGTGACGCGATGCGCGCAAGTCCGCTCGGCAGCTGCGAGGCGGCCTGCTGGTCCAACATCCAGACTGTGCGCTGCCGCCCGTGCGGACCGGCCGCCGGCACCTGCACCACCCCCGCACCGGACAGCGCGAGATGCACGGCCCGGGCCTTCTCCGTCCCGGAGACGATGAACCAGACCTCGCGAGCCCGCTGCAGGCTCGACATGGTGAGCGACAGCCGGGTCGGTGGTGGCTTGGGTGCACCGCGGACTGCGGTCACCGCGCGCTCGTCGTACAGCGCCGGCCGCTCCGGGAACAACGAGGCGACATGGCCGTCGGGGCCGACCCCGAGCATGAGCACGTCGAAGGTCGGGACGAGGCCGTGGTCTTCGGGATGGGTAGCGGCCAGGAGCTCCTGGGCGTAGGCATCGGCCGCTGCCTCGGGGTCAGCGGTAGGCCCGTCGGCGCTGGGCATGGCGTGCACGCGGGCAGGGTCGAGGCGCAGGTGGTCGAGCAACGCCTCGCGCGCCTGCAGCTCGTTCCGGTCGGAGTCGTCGGCGGTGACGAACCGCTCGTCGCCCCACCACACCTCGACCCGGCTCCAGTCGACAGCGTCGTGAGCAGGGGAGGCCGCGATGGCGCGGTGCACGGCGTCAGCGATCGAGCCACCGGTCAGCACCCAGTGCGGAACGCGACCGCTCGACTGGACGTCGACCAGCGTGGTGATGAGTCGCGCGGACACGGAGGCCGCCAGGACCGCAGGTGAGTGGTGGACGATCACCGAGGGGCTGCTCATCAGGACTTCCTGCTGGACCGGCCGGTCGTGGACTTCTTCGCGCTCCCCTTCGGTGTCCGCGTCGTGGCCGCCCGCTTCCGCGCGGCCGCCTTCTTGGCGGTGCCGGCCGAGACCGTGGACTTCTCGTCGCGCTCGGCCGCGGCCCGTCGATCACGCTGCGTCGCCCGGCTGTCGGCGAGCGTGCGGTCGGTCCCCACAGTCATCGGCGCTACCGGCGGCTTCCTCGCCGCCGCCTTCGCTGCCTTCGTCCGCCGGATGCCGTTCTTGTCGGCGATCTTGCACAGGGTCTGGACTGTCTGCTCGTAGATGTCGTCGGGGTCGAGACGGCGGAGCTCCTCGGCCAACAGCTCGGCAAGTGCGCGTCGCTTCAGTGCCACCGGGCGGTCGGGCGCGTTGGGGATCGTGAACTGGGCGAGCATGCCGTCGGGACGCGAGATCTCGATCTCGCCACCGCCGGTCATCAGAGCGACACTCGTGATGCCCGGACCGCGCGAGATGGCGCGGTCGATCGGGACTTTCAGCCGATGAGTCAGCCACGCCACCAGCAGGTCAGCGCTGGGGTTGGACTTCTCGGCCGCCACCCGGCCACCCTTCACCTTGGCGGGATACTGGTCGAGAGCAGCCGCCAGCAGCGCCCGCCATGGTGTGAGGCGGGTCCATGAGAGGTCGGTGTTGCCGTCGGCGTAGTTCTGCGCCTGCGTCATCATCGCTGTGGTGCGACCGCGCTCGATCGAGGCGGTGTCGGTGATGCGCCGCTGCGCCAGCGCGCCGATCGGGTCGGCCTTGGGGTCGGTGGGCGCTTTGCTCGGCCACCAGCACACGACGGGGGAGTCGGGCAGCAGCAGGGGCAGCACGACACTTTCGGGATGTCGGGCGAGCTCGCCAGACATCCGCAGCAAGACCTGTTCCCCGGCGCCGCCGTCACCGATCTTGATCTCGGCGTCCAGGTTGGCCGCGCCTCGGGCCGATCGGCGGATGACGCCGATGATCCGCGAGGGGTGCTCTCGCGATACGGCACGGGCAGCCTTGAGCGCGTCGTAGTGGTCACCCTCGTCGCTGATCACGACGAACGTCAGCACCATCCCCATCGACGGCGAGCCGGCCAGCCGGCGCTCGGTCAACAGGGCGCTGGCGATCTTGGCGGCGTTGGTCGCGGTCAGCTCGATACTCATGACTCTCCTCGCCTCACGGCCTGCGCCAGGCGCGGCCGTCGCGCGCCAGCATCTCGACAGACGACGCCGGGCCCCAGGTGCCGGACTCGTACGGCTCAGGCTTCCCGAGCTCGGCCCAGTAGTCGAGGATCGGGTCGAGGATGCGCCAGGACAGCTCAACCTCCTCGTGCTGAGGGAACAGCGGGGGATCACCGAGCAGCACGTCGAGGATCAACCGCTCGTACGCCTCGGGGCTCGACTCGACGAAGGCGCCGCCGTAGGCGAAGTCCATGCTGACGTCGCGGATCTCCATGGCGGTTCCCGGCACCTTCGAGCCGAACCGCATGGTGACCCCTTCATCGGGCTGGACCCGGATGACCAGTGCGTTCTTGCCCAGCTCCTCGGTGGCGGTCTCGGTGAACGGCAGGTGCGGAGCCCGTTTGAAGATCACCGCAACCTCGGTGACGCGCCGGCCGAGGCGCTTTCCGTGTCGGAGGTAGAACGGGACGCCGGCCCAGCGCCGCGTGTCGATCTCCAGCTTGATCGCCGCAAACGTCTCGGTGATGGACGACTTGGGAATGTCGTCCTCCTGGAGGTAGCCCTTGACCTTCTCGCCACCTGCCCAGCCTGCGGCGTACTGGCCGCGCGACGTGTGCAGGTCGAGCCGCGCGGGATGGCGCACGCTACGCAGGATCTTCTGCTTCTCGGCACGGAGGCTCCGCGCATCGAATGAGACGGGCTCCTCCATGGCGATCAGCGCCATCAGCTGCAGCAGGTGGTTCTGGATCACGTCCCGGGCGGCCCCGATGCCGTCGTAGTACCCGGCGCGCCCGCCGATCCCGATGTCCTCAGCCATCGTGATCTGGACGTGGTCGACGTAGTTGGCGTTCCAGATCGGCTCGAACAGCTGGTTGGCGAAGCGCAACGCCAGGATGTTCTGCACCGTCTCCTTGCCGAGGTAGTGGTCGATCCGGAAGACAGCCTCGGGCGGGAAGACCTCGGAGACGATGCGGTTCAGCTCCTGCGCGCTCTTGAGGTCGTGCCCGAACGGCTTCTCGACCACGACGCGTCGCCATGAGCCGCCCTTGTCGTCGGCGAGCCCGTGCTCCTTGAGCTGGCCGATGACGTCGGGGAAGAACTTCGGCGGGATCGACAGGTAGAACGCATGGTTGCCGGCTGTACCGCGCTCCCGGTCGAGCTCCTCGATCGTGTTCCGGAGCTGGTTGAACGCCACGTCGTCGGAGAACTCGCCCGGCACGAACCGGAAGCCCTCCGAGAGCTGGCGCCAGACCTCTTCGCGGAACGGCGTGCGGGCGTGCTCCATCACCGCGTCGTGAACGATCGCCGCGAAGTCCTGGTCGGCCCAGTCACGTCGGGCGAACCCCACCAGGGAGAAGCCGGGCGGCAGGAGGCCACGGTTGGCCAGGTCGTACACGGCCGGCATGAGCTTCTTGCGCGCCAGGTCACCGGTGACGCCGAAGATCACCACGCCACAGGGGCCGGCGATCCGGGGAAGCCTGCGGTCCTGCGGGTCGCGCAGTGGGTTGGCCTGCGCCCCCGGAATGGACTCCAGGGTCATCGCAGGAGTCCCTCCAGGGTGGCGACACCCGTGGTCGGATCGAGCAGATGCAGCCTGAGGACGGGTCGACCATGGTCGGCCAACACGCCTGCATCACCGGCGGCTTGTGCCGTGATCAGGGTCCCGAACGAGAAGGGGCGATCCGGGATCGGCACGTCCTGGCTCTCGGCCGAGGTGATCTGGAGGTACACGCCCTGCGCCGGACCTCCCTTGTGGTACTGGCCGGTCGAGTGCAGGAAGCGCGGTCCCCAGCCGAACGTCGTCGGCCGTCCCGTGCGTCGGCTGAGCGTGGCTCGTACGCCGTGCAACGATGCGTCACGCTCGGAGTCGAGATAGGCCATCACGGCGATGTAGCCGTCGTCGCCGAGCTGGTCGAGCAGCGCGGTCACCGCGCCGGTGATCGAGTCGACGCCGGTGAGGAGTCCCTCGGATCCCCGTGCCTCGATGCCGTTCTCGGTGATCTCCGCGGCTGTCGCCTCGGGCTGGGAGTCGAGCAGACCGCGGGCCGCGTTCTTCGCGCTCTCGACGTCGGGCTGGTCGAACGGGTTGATGCCGAGCATCTTGCCCATCACGGCCGTAGCGGTCTCCCATGCCAGCAGCTGCGCGCCGAGCGTGCCGGACACGGTGACCCACGGCTCGCCGACACCGTCAGGCGTCGCGTCCGCCGACTCCGGCGCCACGAGCGCCGCAGCGACCACGTCTGGGGCCGGCGCCGTGATCTCGGGAGCTTTCTTGTCCTCGACCGCGACCGGCAGGACACCTGTGCCGAGCTTTCCGGTCGACTCGGCGATCAGCTGCTCGGCCCAGTCGGCGAAGCCCACGATTCCCGACCCGGCGTCGGCGATGGCCGCCTTGTCACGGCCGGGGTTCCCGGCCAGCGCCGCCGCCAGCAACAGGGCCGGGTTGTCGTCACGGTCTGCCCGCAACTCGTCGGACACCGCCTCGGCCTCGTCGAGCAGCTCGGCGATGTCGACACCCGCGAGCCCGGTCGGGACCAGCCCGAACGCGGTCAGCGCGCTGTAGCGGCCGCCCACGTGCGGGTCAGCCAGGAAGGTCCTGCGGTAACCCTGCTCGGCCGCCAGCTTCTCGAGGTCGGAACCGGGGTCGGTGACGACGACGAAGCGGGACGCAGCGTCGATGCCGGCGGCTTCGAAGGCGGCCAGGAACGCGCGGCGTTGGCTGTCGGTCTCGACCGTGCCCCCGGACTTGCTGGACACGACGACGACCGTGCGTGACAGGTCGCCGGACACGGCTCGGTGTACGACGTGGGGGTTGGTCGAGTCGAGGATGGTGAGGGGGACGTCGTACGTGCGCGAGATGACCTCAGGGGCCAGCGACGACCCGCCCATGCCGCAGAGCACGACCTCGTCGAGACCTTCCGACCACAACTGGGCACGCAGTGCGTCGATCTCGGCGAGCAGCGACCGCGACGAGGTCGGCAGGCCGACCCAGGACAGCCGGATCGCGGCTTCGGACTCGGCGTCGGGGCCCCAGACGGTCGGGTCCTGCGCCCCGATCCGGCTCGCGACCTTGTCGTGCACGAGTCCCCCGACGATGTCGTCGTACGACGTGGAGGAGTGGACCCGCAGCGGCGTCTTCACCGCGATCCCGCCTCGCTGCCCGCGCTCTCGAGAGCCTGCCGGACGGTGTCGAGCAGCTCCTGCCACGACTTCTCGAACTTGTCGACGCCTTCGTCCTCGATCACCTTGACCACGTCGTCGTAGGCGATGCCGAGCTTCTCGAGCCGGTCGAGGACGTCCTGGGCGTCGCCATAGTTCGGCGTCACGGTGTCGCCGGTGATCTCTGCGTGGTCAGCCGTGGCGTGGATCGTGCCCTCGGGCATGGTGTTGACGGTCTGGGGCGCAACGAGCTCCGTCACGTACATCGTGTCGGGGAGGTCGGGGTCCTTGACCGACGTGGATGCCCACAGCGGCCGCTGCCGGTGGGCGCCGGCGGCGTCGAGAGCACTCCAGCGGTCAGACGTGAACACGTCCTCGAAGGCCTGGTAGGCCAGTCGTGCGTTGGCCACCGCTGCCTTGCTGCGCAGCGCCTTGGCCTCGTCAGTCCCGATCGCGTCGAGGCGCTTGTCGACCTCGGTGTCGACGCGGCTGACGAAGAACGACGCGACCGATCGGATGGAGGACAGGTCGACACCCTTCGAGTGCGCCTGCTCGAGACCACTCAGGTAGGCGTCCATGACCGCGCGGTAGCGCATCAGGCTGAAGATGAGCGTCACGTTGACGCTGATGCCTTCGCTGGTGGCGGCCGTGATCGCCGCGAGCCCCTCCTCGGTCGCGGGGATCTTGATCATCACGTTCGACCGGTCGACCATCCACCACAGCGCGCGGGCTTCGGCGATCGTCGCGTCGGTCCGGTGTGCCAGGCGGGGATCGACCTCGATGCTGACCCGGCCGTCCTGGCCGTCGGTGCGGTCGTAGGTGTCGCGGAGCACGTCGCAGGTCCAGCGGACGTCGAACGTGGTGATCGCCCGGACGGCTTCCTCGAGATCGACGCCACGTACGGCCAGGTCCTTGACCTGGTCGGCGTAGTCGTCTGCGTCGGAGACGGCCTTGGCGAAGATCGTCGGGTTCGAGGTCACGCCGACGACGTGCTTGTCGGTGACGAGGTCCTGGAGGGTGCCGCTCTTGAGCCGGTCACGGGAGATGTCGTCGAGCCAGACGGACACGCCCTGGTCGGAGAGTTGTTGCAGTCGGTCGTTCATGGTCGTCTGCTTCCTTTCGCTGCGTCGTGTACGTCGTGGCGAGCCCGCCTTTGGGGCGCTGTCACCCGCGGGCCGCGGCGGCCGCGATGCTGTCCTTGGCGGCCTGGGTGACGGTTTCGGCGGTCAGGCCGAACTCCTTGTAGAGACGTTGGTAGTCCGCGGAGGCCCCATAGTGGTCGATACCCACGATCCGGCCGGAGTCACCGACGATGTCGCGCCAACCCATCGGCACCGCTGCCTCGACCGACACCCGTGCCTTGACCGTGGGCGGTATCACGGTGTCGCGATAGACCTTGTCCTGTTCCTCGAACCACTCCCGGCACGGCATCGAGACGACGCGGGCCCGGATTCCGTCGGCCGCGAGCTGGTCGCGTGCGGCCACGGCGATCTGTACCTCGGAGCCGGTGCCGATGAGCACCACGTCGGGTGCGCCGCCGTCGACGTCGAGCAGGACGTAGGCGCCGCGGCCGACGTTGGAGGTGTCGGCATACCCGTCGGTCCCGCGCGGGAATGTGGGCACGTCCTGTCGGGAGAGCGCGAGACCGGCCGGACGATCGGTGTGGCCGAGCACGACCTGCCAGGCCGCCACCGTCTCGTTGGCGTCGGCCGGACGGACCACGTCGAGCCCGGGGATCGCACGCAGTGCGGCCAGGTGCTCGATCGGCTGGTGGGTCGGGCCGTCCTCGCCGAGTCCGATCGAGTCATGGGTCCACACGTAGGTCACGGGCAGCTTCATCAGCGCCGCGAGACGTACGGCCGGGCGCATGTAGTCGGAGAACACGAGGAACGTGCCGCCGTACGGCCGGGTGCCTCCGTGCAGCGCGATGCCGTTGAGGATCGAGCCCATCGCGTGTTCACGGATCCCGAAGTGCAGGACCCGGCCGAACTGGTCACCAGGGAACATCTTGGTCGCGTGCTCGGCGGGGATGAAGCTGGGCTCGCCGTCCGGGGTGGTGTTGTTGGACCCGGCGAGGTCGGCCGAGCCGCCCCACAGCTCAGGCAGGTGCGGCGCGATCGCTGTGAGCACCGAGCCGGACGCCACGCGCGTGGCCAGGCCCTTCTCGTCCGCCTCGAACGTCGGCAGGGCGTCGCTCCAGCCGGCCGGCAAGGTGCGCGTCTGCATCCGATCGAACAGCTGCTTGCGATCGCCCGCCTTGGCAGCCCAGGCGTCGTACTGCTGTTGCCAGTCGGCCTGTGCGGCCTTGCCGCGCTCGACCGCCTTGCGGGTGTGCGCGATGACGGCGGCGGGGATCTCGAACGCCTGCTCCGGGTCGAATCCGAGGATCTTCTTCGTGGCGGCGACCTCGTCGTCGCCGAGGGCCGATCCGTGCGACTTCCCGGTGTTCTGCGCCGTCGGAGCCGGCCAGGCGATGATGGTGCGGAGCCTGATGAAGCTCGGACGAGTCCTCTCGGCCTTTGCCTTCTTGTACGCCGCGAACAAGGCCTGGACGTTCTCGTCGTACCCCTTGCCGTCCTGCGTCCAGTCGACGGTCTGCACGTGCCAGCCGTAGGACTCGTAGCGCTTGGCGACGTCTTCGCTGAAGGCGATGTTGGTGTCGTCCTCGATGGAGATGTTGTTGTCGTCATAGAGCAGTACCAGGTTGCCGAGCTGCTGGTGGCCCGCGAGGGACGACGCCTCACCGCTCACGCCCTCTTCGAGGTCGCCGTCGCTGGCGAACGCGAAGATGTCGTGGTCGAACAGGCTCTCGCCGACTGCAGGCTTCGGGTCGAACAGGCCGCGCTCGCGCCGGGCTGCCATCGCCATGCCCACGGCGTTGGCGACGCCCTGGCCCAGGGGGCCCGTGGTGGTCTCGACACCGGCGGTGTGCCCGTGCTCCGGGTGCCCCGGGGTCAGGCTCCCCCAGACCCGCAGGGCCTTGAGGTCGTCGAGCTCGAGGCCGTAGCCGGCGAGGTAGAGCTGGATGTACAGGGTCAGGCTGGAGTGGCCGCACGACAGCACGAAGCGATCGCGGCCCGGCCAGTGCGGATCGGCCGGGTTGTGGCGCATCAGCTTCTGGAACACGAGGTAGGCCGCCGGCGCCAGGCTCATGGCGGTGCCGGGGTGGCCGTTCCCGACCTTCTGGACTGCATCCATCGCCAGCACTCGAACAGTGTCGACACCCTGGTCGTCGACCTCGGTCCAGTCGAGCTTGGCGTACGGATCCTTGGCAGCGCTGGTCACAGCGGCGGTTCCTTCCTGAGCACATGGCGTCACGTTCGGGCGGCGTGCCGCTGGTGCGGCCGGTGGCTCGACCATCAGACGGCGTCCTTGCCTCCTCGGCCGAGCCTACTGCCCGGTGATTTGACCTGCCCGCCCCCGTTCCGCCACGGCCTCTCGCCGGGATTAGACTGGCCGCCGTAGCCAGGCTCCGCGACACTTGTCGGCCGTCTTTGGTCGGCTGTCCGGAGCACCACATGCACGTGACCCCGAGGTGTTCGTGACCGCTGTCGAGCCGCAGGCTCCTGTCTTCCTGCGGGGGCCGGCGACCGCGGACCAGGTCGACGAGACCCCCCCGGGGTCGGTCTCCGCCTCGTCTGCCGTCGGCATGCTCGACCGGGTGCGTTCCTACATCGCGCTGACCAAGCCGCGCATCATCGAGCTGCTGTTGCTGACCACGGTGCCGGTGATGTTCCTCGCGGAGCGTGGGGTGCCGTCCCTGTGGCTGGTGGCCGCGACCGTGGCGGGCGGCACGCTGGCTGCCGGTAGCGCGAACGCGCTCAACTGCGTCGTCGATCGTGACATCGACGAGAAGATGCTGCGCACGCGGCGCCGGCCGCTGCCACGGCACCAGGTGTCGACCAACGGTGCGCTGGTTTTCGGGCTCGTGCTGGGTGTCGCGGCGACGCTGCTGCTCGGCCTCACCGTCAACTGGCTATCGGCTGGGCTGGCCCTGGCCGCGAACGCCTTCTACGTGCTCGTCTACACGATGGTGCTCAAACGGCGTACGGCGCAGAACATCGTCTGGGGCGGGGCGGCGGGTTGCTTCCCCGCGCTGATCGGCTGGACCGCCGTGACCGGGTCGCTGGCATGGGCCCCGGTCGTGCTGTTCATGGTCGTGTTCTTCTGGACCCCGCCGCACTTCTGGTCGCTGGCGATCCGCTACCGCGCCGACTACGCCGCTGCGTCCGTGCCGATGCTGCCGGTGGTCGCGTCGTCCTACGAGGTGGGTCGGCAGATCGTCATCTACGCCTGGCTGACGGTGGCGACGTCCCTCGCGCTGTGGCCGGTCGCCGACACGGGCTGGGTCTACCCCGTGGCCGCGGGGGTGCTCGGGGTGGCCTTCGTCGCCGAGGCGCATGCGCTGTGGCGGCGCTCGCGCACCACCGAGGACCCGGTGACGCTGAAGGCGATGCGCTTGTTCCACGGCTCGAACGCCTACCTGGCGCTGCTGTTCCTCGCTGTTGCGATCGACCCACTGCTCACCCGCTGACGAGGGCGCTCAACCGTAGTACGGCGGGGGCGGAGCTTCAGCGCGGACCACGTTCGACCCCGCCACCTTGTCGTGCAGGGCTTGTCGGTTCTTGTCCCACAACGGCCACAGGCAGTCGACCAGCAGCAGAAGCCCTGCGACGACGCTCAGCACGGGCGCGAAATAGACCAGCTGCAGCCCGTAGATGAACGCGCTCCGTCTCCAGATGAGCCCCATCGCGGGTGGGATGCGCGGGTCTTCGCGGGAGCGGACCTTGAGCTTGACGATGCGCTTGCCGGGTGTCGCAGCCCAGCGGTGCAAGGAGAAGACCTCGTAGGCGAGACCCACGAGCACCGTGATCAGCACGATCGGGACCATCCGCTCCACCAGGTCACTCGGGAAGTCGAACAGACCGGGCGACGCGCCTGCATCGATCTGGCGCTGCCGGTCGTCGGTGTAGTCCTGGTAGGCCTGGAAGTAGCGGTACCAGAAGTATGCGTTGACGGGCAGGGCCACGAGCATCACGAAGATGTTGTCCAGCAACCGGGCACCGAGCCGTTGCGGCCACGAGGCCAGCCGGGCACCGTCCGGCGTGGTGTCACGCGACGAGACCTGGGCGGGCGCGGCCTGGTGTGCGGGATAGCCGGTGTATTCCGGTCGCTGCGCCGACCCGCCGGTGGCGTAGTCCGGTCCGTAGGGGGCGGGCGAGCCGTACGTGGGCGAACCGTAGGTGGGGTACGTGCTCTGCGCGGGCGCGGCCGGCGGTGTCGGAGCGGCCGGCGGTGTCGGTGGCGCCGTCTTGGGGGCGGCGTGGTGGGTCCACGCGGTGCCGTCCCAGTAGCGGTACTGATCAGCGCTCCAGGGGTCGTCGTACCAGCCGGCCACAGGTGTCGTCATGATGGCAACCCTCTCACGCAGGCCGCGCCGAACCGCGAACGATGGCTGCCACCACCACGGAGAACAGATGCGCAGTTACTGGCCGTTTGTCAAGATTGAAACCTGGATAGCCCATAAGGGCCATATTGGACCGTTCCTACGATGACACACTCCACCCATCGTAGGAGTCAGCGAGACTCAGCACCTGCCCATGCGAATGGGTGCGAGAGCGGGTTGGGATGGGACGGTGTCCCGGGGGTGGCGGTGGCCCCCGGGACGCACCTGCCTTCCAAAGATCCGACGGTGGACACGTCAGGGCTTGGTGGTGGTCGCAGCCTGCCGAGCCGCCAGTCCGCGGTCGCGCGTGCCGAGCAGCATCCAGGTGGCGGCGGCTGTGACCAGCGCGGCTCCGAGCACGTGTGCCCCGACCAGCACGACCGGCAGGTCGGTGAAGTACTGCACGAACCCGATCAAGCCCTGCGCCAGCTCGATCCCGAGCAACCAGGTCACCGCCCGGACGGCGCGGTCAGGCGCCCGGGTCACCAGGAAGGCCACCAGCGTTCCCACGGTGAACCCGACGAGCAGAAAGACCAGGTCGGCATGCACCTGGCTGATCGCGGCCGGCCGCAACCCGTTCCGTGGCGAGTCGGCGTCGCCCGCATGCGGACCGGACCCGGTCACGACCGTGCCGACATACAGCACGACCCAGACCGCGGCGTACGTGGCCTGGGCCATCCTGACCGCCGGCATCGGCATGGTCGGCTGCGGCGGCCGGTCCTCCTCGTCGACGCGACGCACGAGCACAACGGCGACGGCGATCATGCCGAGGGACAACAGCAGGTGCAGCGAGACGACGTACGGGTTGAGGTCGGTCAGCACGGTGAAGCCGCCGAGCATGGCCTGCGCCGGCACTCCCAGGGCGAGCACGGTTGCGAGCCGCCGCAGCGATCGTCGCGCGGGGCGGTAGCGCATCGCAGCGACCCAGGTGGCGATGGCGACCGCGGCCAGGACGAACGTCAGCATCCGGTTGCCGAACTCGATGAAGCCGTGGGCGCCCATCGCGTCGTGCACCACGAACGAGTTGTCGGTGCATCGTGGCCAGGTCGGGCAACCCAGGCCGGAGGCGGTCAGCCGGACGGCACCTCCGGTCACGACGATGACGATGTTGCTGACGAGGGACGCCACAGCCAGTCGTTTGAGGAGTCGCCGGGACGGTGCCCGGACCTGCTGCGCCACGGGGCTGGTGCGCTCGATCACTCCCACCGGAACGTCCTCACCGTCAGCAGCGAGGCCACGAACGCCCACGTGGCGAGCACGAGCAGGTGGGTGCCGCCGAGCCCAGCGCCCGACAGCACCTCACGAAGCCCCTGCGCGAGAGCGCCGGAGGGCAGCAGCGTCACCATGTCGCGCATGGCGCTCGGGTACGACGAGACCGGTACGACGACAGCGCCGGCAACCAGCAGCAGGACGTAGACGAGGTTGGCCGCCGCCAGCGTGGCCTCGGCTCTCAGCGTGCCTGCCAGCAACAGCCCCAGGGCCGCGAAGGCGGCGGTTCCCAGAACGACCAGCAGCACCGAGCCCGCCGCCGCGGAAACTCCACCAGACGGGGACCACCCCAGCAACAGCCCGATGACGATGATGACGACGACCTGCAGTCCGATGACGGTCAGCAAGGAGCCGACCTTGCCGAACAGCAGTCCAGCGCGTGGCAGGGGAGACGCGCCGAGTCGTTTGAGCACGCCGTACCGGCGCTCGAAGGCGGTCGCGATCGCAAGTGAGGTGAAGGCGGTCGACATCACGGCCAGCGCCAGCACACCCGGCGTCAGGACGTCGATGCGCCGACCCGTACCGAGGTCGACCACGTTGCCGGACTCGGCGCCGCCGACCAGGAGCAGCAGCGGGATCACGATCGCGAGCAGCAGCTGTTCGCCGTTGCGCAGCAGCAGACGAGTCTCCATGGCGGCGTGGGTCGCGACCATCCGGTGCAGCGGGCGACCACCGGGAGCCGGCACGAACGACAGCGTGGTCATGACCGGAGCTCACGTCCCGTGAGGTCGAGGAAGACGTCCTCGAGGGTGCTTCTCGCGACATTGAGGTGCTCGGGCATGACGTCGAGCGCGGCGCACCAGGCGGTGACCGCGGCCAGCGTCTGCGGGTTGACCAGGCCGTCCACGCGATAGCACCCGGCTGGTCGCTCGGTGACGGTGCAGTCCGGCGGCAGCGCAGCGACCAGGGGTGCGGTGTCGAGCGCCGCGGGTGCCTGGAAGCTGATCACGTTCTGCGCCCGCGCGGCCGTGAGCGCGAGCGGCGTACCGGAGGTCAGCACCCGTCCGTGGTCCACGACGTACACGAGGGTGGCGAGCCGCTCCGCCTCCTCCATGTAGTGAGTGGAGAGCACCACCGTCACCCCGTCGGCGCGCAGTTCTTCGATCAGCTCCCAGGTCACGCGGCGCGCCTGCGGGTCGAGCCCGGCGGTCGGCTCGTCGAGGAAGACCAGCTCGGGGCGGCCAACGAGTGCCATGGCGAGCCCGAGTCGCTGCTGCTGGCCGCCACTGAGACGTCGGTAGGGCGTCCGACCGCACGAACCGAGCCCGAGCCGTTCGACGAGGGCCGCGACGGGGAGGGGATGAGCGTGCAAGGACGCGACGTACTCGAGCATCTCG
This sequence comes from uncultured Actinomycetota bacterium, assembly GCA_963750495.1. GTDB lineage: Bacteria > Actinomycetota > Actinomycetes > Propionibacteriales > Nocardioidaceae > JANLYC01. Next base: position 62,575 of record CAVVQV010000004.1, on the reverse strand, counting down.
ACGGCCCGGACGGCAGACCAGGCGCCGCCGGACTGCAGCATCACACCCAGTCGCGGTGCCAGCGCCTCGTGCTGCTGGATCGGGTCGAGCCCGAGGACCCGGACCGTGCCGCCCGCTGGCCGCCGGTACCCTTCACAGGTCTCGATGAGCGTCGTCTTGCCGGCACCGTTGGGCCCGAGAACGGCCGTGATCGATCCTGGTTCGACGGTGAGCGAGAGCCCGTCCACGGCGGTCTTGGCGCCATAGGTCATCGTGAGGTCAGTGACCTCGACGGCGGGGGCTGTCACGCAGGAAGTCTATGCAGGATGGCCGCGCCGACTGGGTTAGGTGAGCCTTATTTGAGGCCTTCGTCGAATTAGGACACAATGGTGTTGTGAAATCCACCCGGGAGTCCACACGGCCGTCGATGACGTCGACGCCCTCGGACGCCTATGCCGGTGACGACGCCCCGACCCGCGAGCGGGTGGCCTCCTCGATCCTCGAGCACGGTCCGTCCACGGCTGCAGCACTGGCCGAACGGCTCGACCTCACACCCGCCGCGGTGCGCCGACACCTCGACCACCTGGTCACCGAGGGCGCTGTCGAGGCTCGCGAGCCGCGTGTCTACGGAGCCCGTGGCCGGGGCCGCCCGGCCAAGGTCTTCGTGCTGACCGACTCCGGACGCGACACCTTCATCCAGTCCTACGACGACCTCGCGGCCAGCGCCCTGCGCTTCATGCGCGAGACCGGGGGAGAGGCTGCCGTAGCGGAGTTCGCCCGACGTCGCACCTCCGAGCTCGAGGAGCGTTACCGCCCTGCCGTCGAAGCGGCGGCCCCCGCCGACCGGGCGGAGGTGCTGGCCGAGGCGCTGACCGCGGACGGCTACGCTGCCTCGGTCCGCAGCGCACCCATCGGCGACCAGCTGTGCCAGCACCACTGTCCGGTAGCCCACGTGGCCGCTGAGTTCCCTCAGCTGTGCGAGGCCGAGACCGAGGTGTTCGCCCGGCTGCTGGGGCGGCACGTGCAACGCCTTGCCACGATCGCGCACGGCGACGGGGTGTGCACCACCAACGTCCCCGACACCCAGCCGCGGCCCGGACGGCTGCTGGCCACGATCACCACCGACCCGAAGCTTTCGCCACACAGCCGCAGCAAGCAACGCAGTACGACGCGAGACCACCGAGACCCAGCATCCCCTGACACCGTTCCGACCGGGAGGTCCACTTCATGACATCGATCGAGCAGCTGAACCCCGAGCTCGAGGGCATCGGCCGCTACGAGTACGGCTGGGCCGACTCAGACCTTGCGGGCGCCACCGCTCAGCGCGGGCTCAACGAGACCGTCGTGCGCAGCATCTCGGCGCTCAAGAGCGAGCCGCAGTGGATGCTCGACCTGCGCCTGAAGGGACTGAAGCTCTTCGGTCGCAAGCCCATGCCGACCTGGGGGTCGGACCTCTCCGGCATCGACTTCGACAACATCAAGTACTTCGTCCGCTCCACCGAGAAGCAGGCGACGTCGTGGGAAGACCTCCCCGAGGACATCAAGAACACCTACGACAGGCTCGGCATCCCCGAGGCAGAGAAGCAGCGGTTGGTGGCGGGCGTCGCGGCGCAGTACGAGTCCGAGGTCGTCTACCACAAGATCCGCGAGGACCTCGAGGAGCAGGGTGTCCTCTTCCTCGACACCGACACGGCGCTCCGCGAGCACGAGGACATCTTCAAGGAGTACTTCGGCTCGGTGATCCCGGTCGGTGACAACAAGTTCGCGGCGCTCAACACGTCCGTGTGGTCCGGCGGCTCGTTCATCTACGTACCCCCGGGTGTCCACGTCGACATCCCGCTGCAGGCATACTTCCGGATCAACACCGAGAACATGGGACAGTTCGAGCGGACGCTCATCATCGTCGACGAGGGCGCTTACGTGCACTACGTCGAGGGTTGCACCGCCCCGATCTACAGCTCCGACTCCCTGCACTCGGCCGTCGTCGAGATCATCGTCAAGAAGGGCGGCCGGTGCCGCTACACGACGATCCAGAACTGGTCGAACAACGTCTACAACCTCGTCACCAAGCGCGCGACGTGCGAGGCCGGCGCCACCATGGAGTGGGTCGACGGCAACATCGGGTCGAAGGTCACCATGAAGTACCCGGCGATCTACTTGCTCGGTGAGCACGCCAAGGGCGAGACGCTCTCTATCGCGTTCTCGGGCGAGGGTCAGCACCAGGACGCCGGCGCCAAGATGGTCCACGCGGCTCCGCACACGTCGAGCTCGATCATCTCCAAGTCCGTGGCCCGAGGCGGCGGCCGCACGTCGTACCGAGGCCTCGTCCAGGTGGCCGACGGTGCTCACCACAGCGCCAGCACCGTGCGGTGTGACGCGCTGCTGGTCGACAACATCAGCCGCAGCGACACCTACCCGTACGTCGACGTCCGTGAGGACGACGTGTCGATGGGTCACGAGGCGACCGTGTCCCGCGTCAGCGACGACCAGCTCTTCTACCTGATGAGCCGCGGCATGCGCGAGGACGAGGCGATGGCGATGATCGTGCGGGGGTTCATCGAGCCGATCGCGCGGGAGTTGCCCATGGAGTACGCGCTCGAGCTCAACCGGTTGATCGAAATGCAAATGGAGGGCGCTGTTGGCTGACGGCGCTGGGCGCCGCCAGCCAACAGTCGCCACCGATGCCTGCCGAAACGGGCTGGGCTCGGCGAGCCTGGCGGGCCAGGTGCCCAAGGCGGAGGCTGGCTCTGGCCCGTTTCTCGCGGGCGGCCACGGCCCACCCACGCCGACCGATCGGACGCACGTTGCCCGCCGCCGGCGGGGGTGCGCAGCCCCGGCAACCCACGACAAGGGTCGATGCGAGCCCATCCTCGCTTGTTCTGCGAGCTGAAGAAGAGAGAAAGCGAAGTACGTGACACTGACTGAGATACCGAATGTGGCGGCTGCGGTCGAGACGGTCCAGAGCCATCTGCACCCCGTGCCGTCGTACGACCTGGCGGACCACCCTGTCCCCACGGGGCGAGAAGAGGTGTGGCGGTTCACGCCGCTCAAGCGCCTGCGCGGGCTGCTCGACGGAGTGGCCTCCGACGCACACCTCACCTGGGAGACCACGGTGCCAGCGGGAGTGACGGTCTCGGAGATCTCCGCAGCCAAAGCGGCTGAGCTCGGCGAACCGCGACCCGCAGACCTCCCGTCGGCACTGGCCGTGGCGAACGCCAGCAGCGCCGTCCTCATCGACATCCCGGCCGAGGCCGAACTGACCGAACCGGTGCACATCCGGCTGAGCGGCTCGTCGGGCGCGCAACAGGTCTGGGGTCACATCGTCGTGCGCGTGGGTCACCACGCCAGGGCCACCGTGGTCTTCGAGCACACCGGCAGCGCGGTCTACAGCGCCAGCACGTCGGTCCTGGTGGGCGCCGAGGCGCGCCTCGACCTGGTGTCACTCCAGCTGTGGGACGACGACGCCGTGCACGTGGGCCAGACCGGCCTGCTCGTCGGTCGCGACGCACACGTACGCACCTTCCAGGCCAGCCTGGGCGGCAACCTGGTCAGGATCAACGAGAACTTCGCGTACGACGGCCCCGGCGGCGAGCTCGAGGCGTTCGGCCTGTACTTCGTCGACGCCGGCCAGCACATCGAGCACCGACTGTTCATCGACCACAACGCGCCCCACACCAAGAGCAACGCCGTCTACAAGGGCGGGCTGCAGGGCGAGGGAGCCCACTCGGTGTGGGTCGGCGACGTGCTCATCCGCAAGGCCGCGGAAGGTATCGAGACGTTCGAGACCAACCGCAACCTCGTGCTGACCGACGGCTGCCGTGCCGACTCCGTGCCCAACCTCGAGATCGAGACCGGCGAGATCGTCGGAGCGGGTCACGCCTCGGCAACAGGCCGGTTCGACGACGAGCAGCTGTTCTACCTGCAGTCGCGGGGGATCACCCAGGACGAGGCCCGTCGGTTGGTCGTGCACGGCTTCTTCGCCGACATCGTCCGCAAGATCGGCGTCCCTGACGTCGAGGAGCGACTGATGGCGGCGGTCGAGACCGAGCTCGCCGAGCACGTCGGTGCGCTCTCCACGTCGGCGGTGCCCGCGACGTGACAACTTTCCAACACGCCTGCGCCCTGGCCGACGTACCTGTCGGCGGGGTCCTCGCTGTGGACGTCGACGGTGTCGAGGTGGCGATCGTGCGTACGGCCGACTCGGCCGATGCCGTCTTCGCCATCCGCGACGAGTGCTCGCACGCCGCCATCGCCCTGAGTGAGGGTGACGTCGACACCGAAGGCTGTGAAATCGAGTGCTGGCTGCACGGGTCGCGGTTCGACCTGCGCTCCGGCAAACCGACCGGGCTCCCCGCCTACGAGCCGGTCGCCATCTACCCCTGCAAGGTCGACGGCGAGGCCATCCTGGTCGACGTCGACCACCCCATCAACGATACGGAGCTGTAAGCATGGCCACCCTGGACATCAAGGACCTGCACGTCGCTGTCGAGACCGACGACGGTCAGAAGCCGATCTTGCGCGGCGTCGACCTCACCGTGAAGTCGGGCGAGACGCACGCGATCATGGGCCCCAACGGGTCCGGCAAGTCGACGTTGGCGTACTCGATCGCCGGCCACCCGAAGTACCAGATCACCGGCGGCAGCGTCACGCTCGACGGTGTCGACGTGCTGAGCATGACCGTCGACGAGCGGGCGCGCGCGGGCTTGTTCCTCGCCATGCAGTATCCCGTCGAGGTGCCGGGTGTGTCGGTGTCCAACTTCCTGCGCACCGCCAAGACCGCCCTCGACGGTGAGGCACCCAAGCTGCGTACGTGGGCCAAAGAGGTCAATGACGCGATGGACAAGGTCTCGATGGACCGCGACTTCGCCACCCGCAACGTCAACGAGGGCTTCTCCGGCGGTGAGAAGAAGCGCCACGAGATCATGCAGCTCGAGCTTCTGAACCCCAAGTTCGCCGTCCTCGACGAGACCGACTCCGGGCTCGACATCGACGCGCTCAAGGTCGTGTCCGAGGGCGTCAACCGGTTCCGCGGCCAGGGCGACCGTGGCGTGCTGCTGATCACGCACTACACGCGCATCCTGCGCTACATCCAGCCCGACTTCGTGCACGTGTTCGTCAACGGCCGGATCGCGGAGCAGGGCGGCGCCGAACTGGCCGACGCCCTCGAGGCCGAGGGCTACGACAAGTACCTGAAGGCAGCGGTCTGACCAGCACCGAGCACCGCCTGATGAGAGAAGGGAGATCGTTCACATGACGACGCTGGACCACGGCATCACCGGTCTGCTCGACGTGGAGAAGATCCGGGCCGACTTCCCGATCCTGTCCCGCCGGCTCGACGGTGACCGGCCGCTCGTCTACCTCGACAGCGCCAACACGTCGCAGAAGCCAAGGCAGGTCATCGACGCGATGGCCGACCACTACGCACGGCACAATGCGAACGTGGCCAGGGCCGTGCACCAGCTCGGTGCGGAGTCGACCGAGGCGTTCGAGTCGGCCCGCGACAAGGTGGCTGCGTTCATCAAGGCGCCGTCCCGTGACGAGGTCATCTTCACCAAGAACTCGACCGAGGCGCTCAACCTGGTCGCCAACACGCTCGCCTGGGCCCGTGGCGAGTACGCGATCGGAGAAGGCGACGAGGTCGTCATCAGCGAGATGGAGCACCACTCCAACATCGTGCCGTGGCAGCTGCTCACTGAACGCACCGGAGCCACGCTGCGTTGGTTCGGGCTCACCGACGAGGGTCGCCTGGACCTGTCGAACATCGACGACCTCATCACCGAGCGCACCAGGGTCGTCAGCCTGGTCTGGGTGTCCAACATGCTGGGCACCGTCAACCCGGTCGCCGAGATCGCCCGGCGCGCCCACGAGGTCGGGGCGATCGTGGTCCTCGACGCCTCACAGGCTGTGCCGCAGCTCCCGGTCGACGTGGTGGCGTCGGGCGCCGACTTCGTCGCCTTCACCGGTCACAAGGTGGTCGGACCCACCGGCATCGGCGTGCTCTGGGGTCGCCGCGAGCTTCTCGAGGCGCTGCCGCCGTTCCTCGGTGGCGGCGAGATGATCGAGACGGTCACGATGGCCGCGTCCACGTACGCCGGGATCCCGCACAAGTTCGAGGCCGGCACCCCGCCGATCGTCCAGGCCATCGGGCTGGGTGCGGCCGTCGACTTCCTGTCGTCCCTCGGGATGGAGGCGGTCGCCGCGCACGAGCACGCGATCACCGAGTACGCGCTCCAACAGCTGACGCAGGTCGACGGGATCACGATCCTGGGGCCGACTGAGGCGGTCGACCGGGGCGGCGCCATCAGCTTCGAGCTCGCCGGCGTCCACCCACATGACGTGAGCCAGGTGCTCGACTCGCTCGGGGTCGCCGTACGCGCCGGACACCACTGCGCCAGGCCGGCCCATGCCCGGTTCGGGGTGCAGTCGTCCACGCGCGCGTCGTTCTACGTCTACACCACGCCGGCGGAAATCGATGCGCTCGTCGAGGCGTTGGACCACACCAAGAGATTCTTCAAGGTCTGAGGAGGCGCCATGGACATGCAGAGTCTGTACCAGGAGATCATCCTCGACCACTACAAGGCACCTCATCACGCCGGGCTGCGCGAGCCGTTCGACACCGAGGTGCACCACGTCAACCCGACCTGCGGCGACGAGGTCACGCTCCGCGTGCGGATCGCCGACGGCATCGTCGAGGACGTCTCGTACGACGCCGAGGGCTGCTCGATCTCTCAGGCGTCGACCTCAGTGCTCACCGACCTGCTCATCGGCGCCAAGGTCGACGATGCGATGCAGATCCACGAGACGTTCGTGGAGCTCATGCAAGGACGCGGGAAGGTCGAACCGGACGAAGACGTGCTCGAGGACGGCATCGCCTTCGCCGGGGTCGCACAGTTTCCCGCCCGGGTGAAATGCGCGCTCCTGGGATGGATGGCGTGGAAGGACGCGACTGCTGCAGCCGTCGCTGACGCCGACAACACTCACGCGGACGCTGCGGCGCACGCACAAGCAGACAGTGTGAAAGAGGGACGACCATGACCAACGACACGACCGACCTGCCTGAGGTCGACCTCGGCAACGAGCCCGGAGCGGTGTCCAAGGACGACGTCCTCGAAGCTCTCAAGGACGTCGTCGACCCCGAGCTCGGCATCAACGTCGTCGACCTGGGCCTCATCTACGACGTCGCCGTCGACGAGGCGACCGTGGCCACCATCGACATGACGCTGACCTCCGCCGCCTGCCCGCTCACCGACGTGATCGAGGACCAGACGAAGACTGCACTCGAGGGACTCGTCAACGACTTCCGGATCAACTGGGTCTGGATGCCGCCGTGGGGACCCGACAAGATCACCGACGACGGCCGCGAGATGCTGCGCGCCCTCGGCTTCAACGTCTGACCCGTGGAACAGCCGCCCGGGGCAGCAGGGGACGAAGGGCACCCCGCTGTCACTCGGGCAGTCGACGTCCCTTTCGGGCGCGTCGCCGGGTGGATCGAACGCTACGACCGCAGGCATCCGGGAACGACCTGGACGGTTGTCGCGCCCCGACTCGTCGCCACCAGCCCGGACGGTTCGCGCGCCACTCTCACGGTGCCCTTCGGCACACCGGTCCTCGCGGACCCCGCGGAGTTCGTCGCATACGTACAGCGACCCTGGCGGCTCGGCGTCATCCTCGTCCGCCGCGGAGGCTTCGCGGTGGCGTACGTCCAGGGTGACCAACCGGTCGACACCAAGATCGGTCAGCGTCATGTGCAGGGCAAGACGAAGGCCGGCGGCTGGTCGCAGCAGCGCTTTGCGCGGCGGCGCGACAACCAGGCCAAGGAGGCGTACGAGGCCGCTGCCGGACATGCCCAGCGCATCCTCGGCCCGGTCTCGAAGAACCTCGACCTCCTGGTCCTGGGGGGAGACATGGCCGGGGTCCGGGCCGTGCTGGACGACCCTCGCCTGCAGGCGTTGGCCGCCCTGCCGCGCCAATGGGTCACCGACGTCGCTGATCCCCGGCGGAGCGTGCTCGACTACGTCATCGACCGGGCGCGGTCCGTGCGGATCGAGGTCGTCGACCAGCAGCCGCGCTGAGCGGCCCTACAGCGACGTCGCCGAGAAGGTGTCACAGGCGTCGACCTGACCGCTGCGATACCCGGTGGTGAACCAACGCACCCGCTCCACGGCTGACCCATGTGTCCACTGCTCCTCGTTGACCGACCCCTGGCTGCGTTGCTGGATCCGGTCGTCGCCAACGGCGGTGGCCGCATCGATGGCGCGCTTGATGTCGTCGTTGGTGAGCTCGGTGATGAACACGTTGCCGTCCGCGTCGGTTGCCGTCGTGGCGTTGTGCGCCCAGACGCCGGCGTAGCAGTCGGCCTGCAGCTCGAGGCGTACCGACGGGCTCGTCGGACCCGTCTGGCGGCTCTGCGCCTTGGCCATCGTGCCGAGCAGGTCCTGCACGTGGTGGCCGTACTCGTGGGCCACGACGTATGCCTCGGCAAAGTCGCCACCCCTGGCGCCGAGCTGGCCCTGGAGCATGTCGGCGAAGAAGGTGTCGTCGAGGTAGACGTTCTTGTCAGCCGGGCAGTAGAACGGCCCCATGGCGGCCGAGGCCTGGCCACAACCACTCGAGGTGCTGCCGTTGAAGATCTGCAGTTGGGCGTTGCTGTACCTCGTCCCGGTCTGCGCAGGCAGGGCCGTCGTCCAGAAGGACTGCACCGAGTTGACGAACACCGCGAGCTTGCAGTCCTCGCTCTTGGCGGCATCGGCTCCCGTCGAGCAGTTGGACAGCTCCTCCGATGTCGAGTCGGAGCCGCCGCTGCTGGACCCGAGGACGCTCAGGCCGCCGCACTGCGACAGCACGACCAGGATGACGATGACCAGGATGATGCCGCCGATACCTCCACCCGCAGGTATCGGCAGCCCGCCACCCCCGCCGCCGCGCCCGCGCATCGGGAACCCCGAGGAGCCACCGCCGCCGCCGCGCCGAAGCCGCACCTGGCTGCGGTCGATCCGCGCCTTGGGGTTGATTTTCATCGAAGTGTCCTCCGGACGGTAGCCTGGTGGCCATGATGCCGTGATCTGCGTTGCCGGGCACAGCGACTCCTGTCAATCGACGTCGGTCGTCGCTGCTTTACCGCCCGCTCGACCGCCGTCCACCTCACCCGTGAAAGTCGTTCCGCCTCGCCATGATCACCACTCACCACCTCCATGTCCGCGCGGGTGCTCGCATCCTCGTCGATGACGCGAGCTTCCGTATCGGCCCCGGTGACCGGGTCGGCCTCGTCGGCCGAAACGGCGCCGGCAAGACCACCATGACCAAGATCCTCGCCGGCGAGGCCCAGGCGGCCGGGGGAGACGTGGTGCGTACCGGCCAGGTCGGCTACCTTCCGCAGGACCCCCGCACGGGTGACCTGACCGTGCTTGCGCGCGACCGCATCCTCTCGGCGCGTGGCCTTGACGACGTCGTACGCCGGTTGCGCGAGACCGAGCTGGAGATGGGCAGCGACGACGACGCCGTACGGGAACGCGCGATGAAGCGCTACACCCAGGCCGACGCCGAGCTGCATGCGGCAGGTGGCTTCTCAGCTGAGGCCGAGGCGGCGCAGATCGCCTCGAGCCTTGGCCTACCCGACCGGGTCCTCGGACAGCCGTTGCAGACTCTGTCGGGCGGACAGCGACGACGTGTCGAGCTGGCCCGGATCCTGTTCTCGGGTGCCGAGACGCTGCTGCTCGACGAACCGACCAACCACCTCGACGCCGACTCGATCGTCTGGCTGCGTGACTACCTGAAGTCACACAAAGGCGGACTGGTGGTCATCAGTCACGACGTCGCACTGCTCGACGAGACGGTGACTCGGGTGTTCCACCTCGACGCCAACCGCGCCGAGATCGATGTCTACAACGTCGGCTGGAAGGCCTACCTGCAACAGCGCGAGACTGACGAGCGACGCCGCCGCCGTGAGCGAGCCAACGCCGAGAAGAAGGCAGGCGCACTGCTCGCCCAGGCGGACAAGATGCGCGCCAAGGCGACCAAGGCGGTGGCAGCGCAGAACATGGCCAAGCGGGCCGAACGGCTGCTCGGCGGGCTGGAGGCCGACAGACGACAGGACAAGGTGGCCCGGATCTCGTTCCCGAAGCCGGCTCCCTGCGGAAAGACGCCCCTGATGGCCGAGGAGCTGTCGAAGTCCTACGGATCACTCGAGGTGTTCACCGATGTCGACCTGGCCATCGACAAGGGCAGCCGGGTGGTCATCCTCGGCCTGAACGGCGCCGGCAAGACCACGCTGTTGCGCATCCTGGGCGGCCTGGACGAGTCCGACACCGGTTCCATCCTCCCCGGCCACGGACTCAAGCTCGGCTACTACGCGCAGGAGCACGAGACGCTCGACCTGGGCCGCACCGTCTTCGAGAACCTCCAGACCGCAGCGCCGGAGCTGAACGAGACGCAGGCTCGCAGCGTGCTCGGCTCGTTCCTGTTCTCCGGCGACGACGCCCAGAAGCCGGCCAACGTGCTGTCCGGGGGCGAGAAGACCCGGCTGGCCCTGGCCACTCTCGTCGTGTCGACCGCGAACGTGCTGCTGCTGGACGAGCCGACCAACAACCTCGACCCGGCCAGCCGCGAGGAGGTGCTCGCGGCGATCCGCACGTACGAGGGCGCCATCGTGCTCGTCACCCACGACGAGGGCGCCGTGCGCGCACTCCAGCCCGACCGGGTGCTGATCCTGCCGGACGGCGTCGAGGACCTCTGGAACGACGAGTACGCCGACCTGGTCGCCCTCGCCTGAGGCAGCCGCCAGTGGGGTGCTTCAGCGCCGCACCTCAGGGCCAGGGGAGTGCCGTCTAGGCTGCCGCCATGACGGCTGCCCACGACTCCTACGACGCCGTCGGCCTCCGGTTGGAGACCGACGGGCCGGTCGTGACCATCACGCTGTGCCGACCTGATACGCGCAACGCGCAGTCACCGCAGCTGTGGGAGGCGCTGGCTGACATCGGTGCAAGCCTTGGTGCCGCGACGAGAGTGGCCGTGATCCGGGGCGAGGGGCCGTCGTTCAGCGCCGGGCTCGACACCCGGATGTTCACCGCAGAAGGGATCCCCGGCGACACGTCGTTCGCCGAGCTGGTCGAGCTCGACGACCTGGCGCTCGCGGAGCAGATCTCGACGTTCCAGGAGGCGTTCAGCGTCTGGCAGCGTCCCGACGTCGTGAGCATCGCGGCTGTGCAAGGACATGCCGTCGGCGCTGGTTTCCAGCTGGCGCTCGCATGCGACCTGCTCGTGTGCGCCGGCGACGCCCGGTTCTCGATGCGCGAGACGACGCTGGGGCTGGTGCCCGATTTGGGTGGGACCCAGCCCCTGGTCGCGGCCGTCGGCTACTCGCGGGCCCTCGAGATCTGCGTGACGGGCCGTTGGGTCGGTGCGGAGGAGGCGGCTGCGCTGGGCCTGGCGACGATCGTCGTACCACCAGCCGAGCTGGACGCGACCGTGTCCGACCTGGCGGCGGCCCTGACCGCTGCACCGCACGGCGCAGTCACAGCGACCAAGGCGCTGCTCCGGACCGCGTCGGGCCGCAGCTACCACGACCAGCTGACGGCTGAGCGGTCGAGTCAGGTACGCCGGCTGCGTGCCCTGGCCGAGGCTGGGCACCTCGACGCGGGGAACAAACCGGGCTGACCGGGTGTTCACGGTGACACGATGAGCGCTAGCCCCAACCCGATGCGGATGATGCATCAGTTCTCGCGGGAGGACCCGACCAAGGGCCGAGAGGGACTGACCCCCGGCACGACCCGTCGGATCCTCGCGTTCGCGCGTCCCTACACACGTCAGGTCTACCTCTTCCTGGGCCTCGTCGTGGTCGATGCGCTTCTCGTCGTCGCCGGCCCGCTGTTGTTCAAGAAGATCGTCGACGACGGCATCCTCAAGGGCGACAGTGGCCTGGTCACGATGCTGGCTCTCGTGGTCGCAATGCTCGCGGTCGGTGAAGCCGGACTCACGCTGGCGCAGCGGTGGTACTCCTCCCGGATCGGTGAGGGACTCATCTACGACCTGCGCACCAAAGTCTTCGGCCACGTCCAGCGGATGCCGTTGGCCTTCTTCTCCCGCACCCACACGGGGTCGCTCGTCTCGCGGCTCAACAACGACGTCATCGGCGCCCAACGGGCGTTCACGTCGACCCTGTCCGGCGTGGTCAGCAACCTCATCAGCGTCGTGATGGTCGCCGGCTTCATGTTCGTGTTGTCGTGGCAGATCACGCTGGTCGCGTTGGCGATGTTGCCGGTCTTCCTCATCCCGGCCAAGTGGGCCGGCCGCAAGCTCGCCGGCCTGACGCGCGAGCAGATGCAAACGAACGCCTTGCTCTCGGCCACGATGACCGAGCGCTTCAACGTGGGCGGTGCGTTGCTGGTCAAGCTGTTCGGTCGGCTCCCTGACGAGCAGCGCGAGTTCTCCGACCGGTCCGCGCGGGTCCGCGACCTGGGAGTCCAGATCGCCATGGTCGGGAGGATCTTCTACAGCGCCCTCACCCTCGTGGCCGCGCTCGCGACGGCCCTCGTCTACGGCATCGGCGGACACCTGGCCATCCGCGACGCGGTGACAGTCGGAGACCTGGTCGCGCTGGCCGCCCTGATGGGGCGGTTGTACGGTCCGCTGACGGCGTTGTCGAACGTGCGGATCGACATCATGACCGCGCTCGTGTCGTTCGAGCGCGTCTTCGAGGTGCTCGACCTCGAGCCGATGATCAAGGAGGCCGACGACGCCGCATCGATCGAGGATGCGCCCGCATCCGTCGCGTTCCGGCACGTCGACTTCGCCTACCCGACCGCGGACCAGGTCTCGCTGGCGAGCCTGGAGATCGCAGCGATCCAGGACGGCCGGGTCAGCACCGAGGTGCTGCACGACGTCAGCTTCGACGTCCAGCCGGGTCAGATGGTGGCCCTCGTCGGGCCGTCCGGTGCCGGCAAGACGACGTTGACCCACCTGGTCGCCCGGTTGTACGACGTGACCTCGGGTGAGGTCCTCGTCGGCGGGCAGGACGTCCGCGGCGTGACCCAGGAGTCACTGCACGGCCTGGTCGGGTACGTCACCCAGGACGCCCACATGTTCCACGACAGCATCCGGGCAAACCTGCTCTACGCACGGCCGGACGCTAGTGACGACGAGCTCCAGGAAGCCCTCGTCGCGGCCCAGATCTGGGGCCTGGTGTCCTCGCTGCCGGACGGCCTCGACACCGTGGTCGGCGACCGCGGGTACCGGCTCAGCGGGGGCGAGAGACAGCGGTTGGCCATCGCCCGCCTGCTGCTCAAGGCACCCCGCATCATCGTGCTCGACGAGGCCACCGCGCACCTCGACAGCGAGTCCGAGGCGGCAGTGCAGCGCGCCCTCGACACCGCCCTGAAGGGTCGGACGTCGATGGTGATCGCACACCGCCTGTCGACCGTCCGCAACGCCGACCAGATCCTGGTCATCGACCAGGGGCGGGTCGTCGACCACGGCGCTCACAGCGAACTGTTGGCGCGCGGTGGCCTCTACCGTCAGCTGTACGACACCCAGTTCGCGCCCTCCGCCGACACGCAGCCGGCCCTGTCCTGACGCTGCGCGGGCACCGGCTGCCGGCAGCCCGACCGGCGAACCAGCCGTGCCGCAGGCACAATGTGCCGCATGGATCTCGGAGTGGCTGACCACGTCTACATCGTGACCGGAGCAAGTCGCGGGCTCGGCAGGGCCACCGCGGAGGTGCTCGTCGCCGAAGGCGCCCGGGTCGTCGTGTCTTCCCGCGACGCAGTGCACGTCGAGGCGTGCGTCGAAGCGCTGGGGTCCGACTCGGCCCACGGCGTGGTGGCCGACAATGCCGACCCGGCGACGCCGGAGGCGCTCATCGGGGCGGCTCGGCGCACGTACGGGCGCGTTGACGGGGCTCTGATCAGCGTGGGCGGTCCCACGGCCGGGCCGGCGATGGAGCGCACGGACGAGGAGTGGACCGAGGCGTTCCACGCCGTCTTCCTGGGCGCGGTCCGGCTCGCCACGACGCTGGGCCGTGAGCTGGACAGCGGCGGCTCGATCGCGCTGGTGCTGTCCACGTCGGTCAAGCAGCCGCTGAGCTCGCTGGCGATCTCGAACGGGCTGCGCCCTGGTCTGGCGATGCTGGCCAAGAACCTCGCCGACGAGCTCGGGCCAGCCGGGATCCGCGTCAACGGCCTGATGCCCGGACGGGTCGACACCGAGCGCGTCCGTGAGCTCGACGGGCGGGCCGCGGACCCTGCGGAAGCGAGGCGGGCGGCGGCGGAGAGCATCCCGTTAGGTCGTTACGGCGAGCCGGCTGAGTTCGGTCGGGCGGCGGCCTTCCTGCTGTCACCCGCGGCGTCATACATCACCGGAGCCATGCTGCCCGTCGACGGCGGGCTCACTCGCGGTCTGTGACCTCGGGGTCGGCAGGGTCCGACACCCGCCGGGTCGTGCCGTTGCGCTCTGCGTAGGCGAAGTACACCCAGAACCCCATCGCCAGGAGTGCGAAGAACCACCATTGGACGCCGTAGAAGAAGCTGGGACCGCCGCTCAGGTCGGGCGGATCGGCCTGGGCCGGACTCGGTTTCACGGTCTGACTCTCGCCGGTGAGGTCGAGGAACCCCCGGTAGAGCGGGTAGGGCAGGGTCGACGCGATCGCGGTCGACGAGATCGACCGGACCGATCCGTCGGACGGGGTGACGCGGTTGCCGCTGTCACTGGCGTCAAGGCGCAGCCACCCGGTCACGGTAACGGTCGAGCCCGGCGGTGCGGGCAGGTCGTTGGTCTGGTTGCCGTTCCCGGCGGTCTGCAGCCAGCCACGGTCGACGAGCACGGCGGAGCCTGACGCGGTGACCAAAGGGGCCACCACGTCGATACCGGGCGCGCCCGACCGGGTGCGGTACAGCACGGCGAGCTGGTGCTGCGCGTCATAGCTTCCCGTCACCTCGACTCTGCGCCACAGGTCACTCTTCGCCGGAGGGCTCGTCGTACTCATCAGCTCGTCGATGGGTGCGGGTTCGGCTGCCAGGTTGGCCTTGGTCACGGCGTTGCTGTCGTGCCGCTCGGCGTAGCGGTGGAACTGCCAGCGCCCGAGCTCGTAGCAGGTGAAAGCGACGATCAGTACCGCCAACAGCAACGCGAGCCAACGGCGCGACAGCAGGAAGCGGTACGACGTGGGTCGGTCGGGAGCCGCCGCGGTGGACTCGGGCGTGATCTTGGAGATGGACACAGCACTGCCAACGTAACCCGGCTGTGGCACGCACCGCGCGCCGGGAGTCGGTCTGACGACGTAAGGTGGTCTGGTGACGAGCTCGAAGACTGACCTGCTGCCGCTGGCCGACCCCTACGGTCGGGTCGCGACCGATCTCCGGGTGTCCCTGACCGACCGGTGCAACCTGCGCTGCTCGTACTGCATGCCCGCCGAGGGGCTCGACTGGCTGCCGAACGCCGACGTGCTCAGCGACGACGAGGTCGTCCGTCTCATCGAGATCGCAGTGATCCGGCTGGGCGTCCAACAGATCCGGTTCACCGGTGGGGAGCCGTTGATCCGACGTGGGTTCACCGACATCGTCGCCCGCACCGCCGCACTCGAACCACGACCGCGCATCGCCGTGACCACCAACGGCATCGGGCTCGAACGAGTCGCCCCGGCCCTGGCAGCGGCCGGGCTCGATCGTGTCAACGTCAGCCTCGACACGGTCCGCGCCGACACGTTCAAGGCGATCACCCGCCGCGACCGGTTCGACGACGTGGTCCGTGGTCTGCACGCCGCCCACGTCGCCGGTCTGGCCCCGGTCAAGGTCAACGCCGTGCTCTTACGGGGGCACAACGACGACCAGGCCGCCGAGCTGCTGCGCTGGTGCCTCGAGCGTGGCTACGAGCTGCGGTTCATCGAGCAGATGCCGCTCGACGCCCAGCACGGCTGGAGCCGAGACCTGATGATCACCGCCGACGAGATCTTTGCCTCCCTCGAGACCAGCTTCGACCTCACGCCGCATCCCGACGAGCGAGGCAGCGCCCCCGCGGAGCTCTTCCTGGTCAATGGGGGTCCCGCCACGGTAGGGGTGATCGCCTCGGTCACGCGCCCGTTCTGTGGTGACTGCGACCGGGTCCGGCTGACTGCAGACGGCCAGGTGCGCAACTGTCTGTTCGCCCGAGAAGAGTCCGACCTCCGGACGCCGCTGCGTGATGGTGCCAGCGACGACGACATCGCGGAGCGGTGGCGCGCCGCCATGTGGACCAAGCGGCCCGGCCACGGGATCGACGACCCGTCATTCCTGCAACCGGCACGGCCGATGAGCTCGATCGGCGGCTGAGGGCCCCCGGATTCCGACGCCGGGCTGCCCCCGTCAGCCGGGGAGACGCTCGGTGTCGCGCATGAAGCCGCGCGCTGACAGGAACTGCGTCAGGGATGCCTCGTGGTCATCACAGGCCAGCCACGTCTTACGGCGCTCGGGGGTGTGGATCTTGGGGTTGTTCCAGAGCAGTGCGACCGTTGCCGGCTGTTGACAGCCCCTGGCGGAACAGATGACCGGCTCTGCGCTGCCGGTGGGTGTTTGCTCGCTCACGACACCTCCGTTGGTTCGTCGTCGTCCTGGTCCGGACAAGGGTGATGCCGGACAGCCACGGGGGGAAGCGGTCCGGCATCACGACAGGCGCGCCGACGGGGGACCCGGCTCGCCTTCGCGGGCTAGTGTGCCACGGACAACCGATTCGGTCTAGACCTTGTGTGTTGGGGTGATGTCGCCGGGTCCACGCTCGAGCGCCGGGTGCTCCTCGATCACGAACTGAGGCGGGCCGGGGCGGCTGCGGCGATCGGTCGCGTTGGCGAGCACGACGGCGACGTACGGCAGGAACACGGCGCCGAACACGAACACCCAGCGCACCGGACCGCTGGTCACGACGGCCAACACGAAGCAGACCGTCCTGATCGCCATGGACAGCAGGTAGCGTCGCTGACGCTTGCGTAGGTCGTCGGAATGACTGGTACGTGCCGACGTGATGCTGACCGGGTGTTCCTGGTGCTCAGTCACAGGCTTTCTCCTCGGCACCACGGTACGCCGGTTTGTCACGCCGTTCACGGCGGCCCTCGGGCTGCACAACTTCGCCAGGCGGGTGCCTGACGCGACATGATGGGACCTGACCAGTCCGCCCCATCAGGAGGTCCACCGTGTCGAACCGTACGTATCGCGTGACCGAGGTCGTGGGGACATCGCCCACCGGCATCGACGATGCCATCCGCAACGCCGTCAAGCGCGCCAGTCGGACGCTGCGGCACCTCGACTGGTTCGAGGTGACACAGGTCCGTGGCCAGGTGATCGACGACCAGGTCGAGCATTTCCAGGTCGGCCTCAAGCTCGGCTTCCGCCTCGAGGATGACGAGTGAGCAGCGGTCGCAGGCTCGGGGGAGCCTGCGACACGGAGCATGTGCCAATGCTGCGAGCAAGCCACCTGCGGGTCAGCACGCCGCAGAAACGCGGTAGCGTCGGGCCCCGATGCAGACTGCAGAAGGGAGCACGGTGAGCAGATCGGTACTCGTGACCGGAGGCAACCGGGGAATCGGACGGGCGATCGCGCAGGCGTTCGTGGACAACGGTGACAACGTCGCCGTCACCTACCGCTCCGGAGAGCCACCGGCGGGATTCCTGGGAGTCCAGTGCGACGTGACAGATCCCGCGGCGGTCGAGGCGGCGTTCGCGACCATCGAGGCCGAGCAGGGGCCGGTCGAGGTGCTGGTGGCCAACGCCGGCATCACCCGGGACACCCTGCTGCTCCGGATGTCCGACGATGACTGGGACGCCGTCATCGAGACCAACCTCACCGGTTCGTTCCGGGTGGTGAAGCGGGCCGCGAAGGGCATGCTGCGAATGCGGCGCGGCCGGATCGTGCTGATCTCGTCGGTGGTCGGTCTCCTCGGCTCGGCAGGTCAGGTCAACTACGCGGCCAGCAAGTCCGGGCTGGTCGGGATGGCGCGGTCGATCGCGCGCGAGCTTGGCAGCCGGTCGATCACGGCGAACGTCGTGGCGCCCGGTTTCGTCGACACCGACATGACCGCTGAGCTGCCACCGGACAAGAAGGCGGAGTACCAGGCCGCGATCCCGCTCGGCCGGTTCACCACGAGTGACGAGATCGCCGGAGTGGTCCGGTGGATCGCCTCGGACGAGGCGGCGTACATCACCGGCGCGGTCATCCCGGTCGACGGTGGCCTCGGCATGGGGCACTGACCCGACGACCCCCCGACCTCTCGCCCAGCTCACGGAAGCTCACCTGGGCCGACAGAAAGGCAACATCGCATGGGAATCCTGGACGGCAAGCGCATCCTGGTCGCCGGCGTCACGCTCGACTCGTCCATCGGCTTCGCCACCGCGAAGGTGGCGCAGGAGCAGGGCGCGACCGTGCTCATCTCGAACTTCGGACGGGCGCTGTCGATCACCAAGCGGATCGCAGGTCGTCTCCCGACCACGCCGCCGGTCATCGAGCTCGACGTGAGCGACGATGACCACCTGGCCCGGCTCGAGGGCGAGATCCGCCAGCATGTCGACGGCCTCGACGGCGTCGTGCACGCGATCGCCTACGGGAACCCGCAGACCATTCTGGGTGGCAAGTTCCTGGAGGGCCCGTGGGACGACGTAGCGCAGGCCGTGCGCGTCTCGGCGTACTCCTACCAGTCGCTCGCGGTCGCGTGCCTGCCCCTGATGCAGCCGGGTGGCAGCATCGTCGGGTGCACGTTCGACGCTTCCGTGGCTTGGCCGGGTTATGACTGGATGGGGTTCGCCAAGGGGGCGCTGGAGTCGTGCAACCGCTACCTGGCCCGGGATCTCGGCCCCAAGGGCATCCGGTCCAACCTGGTGTCGGCCGGCGCGCTGAAGACCCTGGCCGCCAAGGCGATCCCCGGCTTCGAGCTGTTCGAGGAGGAGTGGGTCAAGCGGGCGCCGCTCGGCTGGGACCTGAACGACCTCGAGCCGACGGCACGCACGATCGTGGCCCTGCTCAGCGACTTCATGCCCAAGACGACCGGTGAGATCGTGCACGTCGACGGCGGCTACCACGCGATGGGCGCCTGACCGGTCCGGCGACCCCGATAGCGTGTCCGCCGTGACCAGTCCGATCGACGCTGCAGGCCCTCAGCCTGTCGAGGTTCCGTCGTCCCTGGTCGAGCTGCGGATGCTCGAGGGTCCCAACCTCTACTTCCCGCGGGCTGCGGTGAAGCTGACGCTCGACCTCACCTCGTTGGTCGAGGCGCCGGCCGAGACCGTGTTGCGGTTCGCCCGTCGCATCGGGCTCGTCAGCGTGCGGCCGGGGGAGCCGGGGTCCGGGTTCCGGCAGCGCTTCGCCGCCCGGGCCGTGGCCCGGCTCGTGCGGCAGGTCGCCGCCGAGGTGGGGACGCATCGGCTCGCGGTGCGGGTGCGCCCGACCAGTGACGTCCATCGACTCGTGGTGGCCTACCCCTGGCGCCACCGTGGTCACGCCGAGGCGCTCGGTCGGGCTGTGGCGGCGGTGCTGGACGGTTTGCCGTCGGCTGACATCGAGGCGCTCGTCAGCGAGGTGGCCGACGGTGTACGTCGGTCCGAGCGAGGCCCGGGACCCACCACGCTCAAGCCGACGATCCCGGTGATCGCGGTGACGGGTACCAACGGCAAGACGACCACGGCCCGGATGATCGGTCACATCGGCCGGCAGGCCGGCCTGCACGTCGGGTGGTCGTCGACCGACGGCATCTACGCCGACGGCGAGCTCGTCGAGGCCGGGGACTACTCGGGCCCGAGCGGCGCCGGCCGGGTGCTGAGCCAGCCGGGGGTCCAGCTGGCCGTCACCGAGACCGCGCGTGGTGGCATCCTGCTGCGCGGGATCGGCGTCCGGCACAACGACGTGTCGGTCGTGACGAACGTCAGCGCCGACCACCTGGGTCTGCACGGGATCGACACGGTCGACCAGCTGGCCGAGGTGAAGGCGGTCGTTCCGCACATCACGAAACCCACCGGGTGGGCGGTGCTCAACGGCGACGACCCCCGGGTGTTCGCGATGCGTTCGACGATCACTGCTCGGCCGTGGGTGTTCAGCCGGGACGCGGACTCGCCGAGCGTGCGCGAAGTGCTGAGCTCGGGCGGGCGTGCCACGACCGTGATCGACGGTTGGATCTGTGTGCTGGCTCCGGACGGCGACCCGGACCCGCTGGTCCAGGTCGTGGACGTGCCGATGACGTTGGCCGGGTTGAGCCGGTTCAACCTGGAGAACGCGCTGGCTGCGGCATCCGCGGCGCTGGGTGCGGGCCTGCCCCGTGAGGCGGTCGTTGCCGGTCTGACGACGTTCACACCGGGGCCCGAGCTCAACCCCGGCCGGATGAACATCTACACGCTCGGCGATGTCACTGTCGTCATCGACCTGGCGCACAACGAGGCGGGTCTGGCGGCTCTCATCGAGGTGATGAACGGGTTGCGCCAGCCCGGCGGTCGCACCCTGCTGGCGGTGGGGACGGCCGGCGACCGAACAGACGAGCTGGTCCGCAGCCTGGGCGAGATCGCGGCTCGCGACGCGGACGTCGTGGCGATCGTGCACAAGGCCGACTACCTGCGTGGCCGGGACATCGACGAGATGACGGCCATCTACCGGGCCGGGGCCGCCACGGTCGGGGTGCAGGACGTCCCGGCATACGACTCCGAGCTGGCCGGGCTGGAGGCGCTGGTGGCCCGGGCCGACCCGGGAGACGTCGTCGCCGTGATGTGCCACCAGGACCGGGTGGAGCTCGCCGAGTGGCTGGCCGAGCGGCGGGCCACGGTGGACACCCCCGACGTACTCCGCGACAAGGTCCTGCTCGCCACCCCCGCAGCCGTCACCACTCCCGCGACCCAACCCGGCTGACTCCCCAACCCAAATGCCCTCTACTAGCGGCGCGTTTGCCTAGTTCACAAGCCACCTGGCTTGTGAACTAGGCAAACGCGCTACGGCCAGTAGGTATCTGGCTAGGCGACCGGGGGTGAGGCTGCGGGATTGACGAGGTCGGGATCGCCGATGAGCTCGTCGTCGGCCGACCGGGCACCGGCCTGCGCTCGCGATGACCACGACTCGAGCTCGGCGAGTACGGCGGGATGCTTGTCGACGCAGATGACGACCAGATCGCCCTTGTTCGCCCGCGACATGGCATGGCGGGTGGCGTCGATCTCGTCGAGCACCACCTCGACCTGCTTGCACCGGGCACCAGCCGCCACCCGCTCACGTACGCCATCCGCGACCAGCTCGGAGGTCTCGCCGCGTTTGCGCCCGCGCAACGCAGCGTCCTCGCGTACGACGATCACGTCGAAGTGGTCGGCGGCCACCAGGCCGAGCTCGCGGATGTCCTCGTCGCGTCGGTCACCGGCGGTCGCGATGACCCCGAGGCGAGACGGCTTGGCGAGGTCGGTGACCTGCATCAGGCCGTCGCCCACCTTGTCGACGAAGTCGCCGAGCATGCGCATGCCGGGCGCGTTGTGGCAGTAGTCGATGACTACGTGGACGCCGTCGACCTCGATCTCGTTGAGCCGGCCCGGCGACAGGTAGTAGTTCGTGGAGAAGGTGCGCAGACCCTGCCGGATGTCGTGCAGCGGAGCCCCCGCTGCGAAGGCTGCGGCGGCGGCCGCCAGCGAGTTCTGCACGTTCATCACCGCACGGCCCGCGAAGGTGGCGGGCAGCAGGTGGGTCCAGGCCAGCTGCATCTCGCGCGAACCGTGCCGGACGACGATCATGTCGCCCTTCTCGCTCTGCTCGAGTACGACGGCCTTGCCGCCCCGGCGGCAGTGCGCGTCGATGAACTCGCGCACCTCGCTGCCCCGCGGCTGCATGCTGAACCAGACGATCTCACCGGAGCAGCGACGGCGCATCGCCCGGACCAGTGGATCGTCGGCGTTCAGCACCCCATGGCCGCTGCGCGGCACGGCCTCGACCGGCACGGCTTTGACGTCCGCGAGCTGCTCGACGGTGTTGATGCCGCGCAGGCCGAGATGGTCGGGCTGCACGTTCAGGACGACAGCGACGTCGTTGCGTTCATAGCCGAGACCCTCCCGCAGGATGCCACCACGAGCGACCTCGAAGACGGCGAAGTCGACGCGGGGGTTCTGCAGGACCATCCGTGCCGACTTGGGTCCGGATGCGTCGGCCCGGATGACCAGTCGTTCGTCGATGACGACCCCGTCCGTCGACGTCATACCGACTTTGCGGCCCATGCCCTTGAAGATGTGCGCGATCATCCGGGCTGTCGTGGTCTTCCCATTCGTTCCCGTGACGGCGACGATCGGGATCCGGCTCGGCGCCCCCGGCGGGAACAGCATGTCGACCACCGACTTGGAGATGAACTGCGGATCGCCGATGGTCGGGTGGGTGTGCATGCGGAAGCCAGGCGCCGCGTTCACCTCGCAGATCGCACCCCCGGTCTCGCGCACGGGCTCAGTGATGTCGGGACAGATGAAGTCGATGCCGGCGATGTCGAGGCCGATGACGCGGGCCGCCTCCTCGGCGATCTCGACGTTCTCGGGATGCGCCTCGAACGTGCGGTCGATCGAGATGCCGCCCGTCGACATGTTGCCGGTCAGCGTCAGCTTGATCACCTCGCCGGCCGGTGGCACGTCCTTCAGCGTGTAACCCTGCTCCTTGACGAGGGCGATCGCACCGTCGTCGACCTTGATGCGGGTGAGGACCTTCTCGTGTCCGACCCCGCGTCGAGGGTCGGCGTTTGTCTCCTCGACCAGCTCGGCCACCGTCTGGACGCCGTCGCCGATGACGTGGGCGGGAACCCGCTCGGCGATCGCCGCGATCCGGCCGTCGATGACAAGGCAGCGGTAGTCCTTGCCCGTCACGAACGTCTCGACGATGACCCACCCGCGCCGGGACTGCTCCTCAGCGACGGGGAACGCGTCCCTGACCGCGGCGTCGTCCTGGAGGTCGAGACAGACGCCACGGCCATGGTTGCCGTCCAGCGGCTTGCAGACGACCGGGTAGCCGATGCGGTTCGCCACGGCGACCGCTTGGTCTGCAGTCCGGACCGATTCCGCGCGCGGCACCGGGAGACCGGCAGCACTGAGCAGTCGACCGGTGAGGTCCTTGTCGCTGGCTACGTCGACCGCGATCGCCGACGTGCTGGAGGTCATCGTGGCGCGGATGCGCTTCTGGTGGACACCCTGGCCGAGCTGCACCAGCGAGTGCTGGTTGAGCCTGATCCAGGGGATGTCTCGCGACACCGCCTCGTCGATGATCGCCTGGGTGGACGGACCGAACGCCGTCCGCTCGGCCTTCACGATGAAGCTCTCGAGCTCGGTCTCGAAGTCGAAGCCGGGCTCGGTCTCGACGAGGTGGTTGATGAGGCGTACGGCGAGCCGCCCAGCCGAGATGCCGACGTTCTCGTCGACGTACCCGTAGATCACGTTGTAACGGCCGGGCTCGCCCGGCACCTGCCGGGTCTTGCCGCGGCGCAGGTCGTGCCCGACCTCCTGCTGCAGCTGGAGCGCCACGTGCTCGGCGACGTGGCCGAGCCAGGTGCCCTCGGTGAGGCGCTCGACGAAGCCGCCCCTGCGCCCGCGGGAGCACGAGTGGTTGTTCAGCCCGGGCAGCAGGTTGAGGAGGCGCTCGGTGAACGCCGGGACCCGGTCGGTCGGCCACTCCTCGAGGACGCCGAGGTCGACGACCAGGTGGATCGCCTTGTCGTACGACCAGATGTTCGCGCCGCGATAGACCCGCGTCTCGAGGATGGCCAGCTCAGGTTTCGGGGCCTCCGGCAGAGCAGCGTCGATGCTGGTGCCGCCCGGCTCGGTCTCGGGATCGCTCATGCGGAGCCGTCCTCTCGGTCAGCGGAAGTCGAACGTGCCCGGCGACGGCGGAGGTTGCGGGGGGCGACACCCTCGGCGGCGATGTCGCGGGCGAGCTGTCGCAAACCCTGGGCCGCCTCCTCCAGCTCCTCGACCTCGTCGGGGTCCGGCTGCACCGGCGCCGGGATCAGCACACGTTTGACCAGGTCGAACTTCGACCCGGCCGGCAGGACGTGCAGCTGCGCGCCGGACACCAGGAGCGGCTTGGTGCGGGTGGCCTCGTGGGCGTTGGAGACCACGTCGCGGCCGTCGATGACGGTGACCGCACCGCGACCGATCACCTCGAGCTCGTGGTCGTCGGTGATGATCGCCGCGGTGTCCTCGTCGACACCCATCCCCAGCAGATCAGGTGACTGCGCGACCAGCATCAGGAGCCGTCCATAGCGGTTGCGCTGCGCGAAGTGCTGGTCGATCACGCAGTCGCGCACGAGCCCGAGCCCGGAGGCGAGCTGAGTCATCCGTTGCTTCGGCGTCGCACCACCGGATCCGAAGGCCACCATGTGCGAGGACTGCACGCTGGCGCCTGCCGACGTGCCGCCGATCGTCACTCCGCGGCGATGCGCACTGCGGATCGCTTCCCCGAACGCCGTGCCGTTGATGACCGCAGACAGCTTGAGCTGGTTTCCGCCGGTCATGAAGATGCCGCTGACGTCGTCGAGCCGGCTCACCAAGCGCGCATCGTTGGCGTCCTCGCGCGACTCCGGCCTGACCCCGGTCGTCGAGCCGGCACCGAGCCGCTCGAAGAGGGCGGCGTAGACCTCGATGATCTCTGGTCCGAGTGAGGAAGCAGTCGGGATCACGGCGATCCGAGCCTGCTCGCCGCCGCACGCCTCGACGAAGTGTCGGAGGACAGTACGCCGCTTGAGCTTGTCCTCGGCGCCACCGATCACGTAGAGGGACCCCGGCCCGCCGGGCGTGTCTGTCATGCGCAGCACCCTACGGGTTGGCGGCCGCAGCGCGTGCCGGAGTCACCCTCGAGCATGCCGACCATGCCGGTTGGGCGCGGGCCGGGCAGGATGGCCCCATGACCGGAACGACAGGCAACCCAGCCGAGCTGAAGCTGCTCGTGATGCGCCATTCCAAGACTGAGCAGACGGCCGAGACCGATCATGTCCGCAGGCTCACCGAACGAGGGCGGGCCGATGCCGGAGCAGCCGGGGCCTGGGTGGCGTCCTCCGGCCTGGCGCCGGGCATCATCTTGGCGTCGACGGCGGCACGCGCGGAGGAGACCGCCGAGCTCGTCGCGACGATGGCCGGCGTACGCCGGGTCGAGCTGATCGACGAGCTCTACGGTGCGGACGGGTACGAAGCCCTCGACCTCGTCTCGGCCCACGTGCCGGACGAGGTGACGTCGGCGATGGTCGTGGGCCACAACCCGGCCATGGCGCAGCTCGGCTTCCTCATTCAGGCTGACGGGGCTGCTGAGGTTCGGTTCCCTACGTCGGGGATCGGGGCCTTCGGTTTCGACGTCACGTCGTGGGCTGACGTCGACGAGGGGCACGGCCGGCTGCTGGCGCACTACGCACCCGGCGACTGACGCCCCCGGACCGGTCAGGGCACGTCCGGGTGGGGCGTGGTGATGCCGTGCTCGGCGTCGGCCGCCTCGATGTCCTCCCGGCTGATGCCGAGCAGATAGAGGATGGCGTCGAGGTAGGGCACGTTGACTTGCGTGTGTGCTGCCTGCCGGACCACCGGCTTGGCGTTGAACGCGATCCCGAGACCCGCGGCGGCAAGCATGTCGAGGTCGTTCGCGCCGTCGCCGATCGCCACCGTGCGGTCGAGCGTGACCTTGGAGTCCTTGGCGAAGTCGCGAAGCGCCTGCGCCTTCGCCGCCCGATCGATGACAGGGCCGAGCAGCTCGCCGGTGAAATGGCCCGCGACGATCTCGAGCCGGTTGGCGCGGGCGTAGTCGATGTCGAGGTCGGCCGCGATGCGCTCGATCAGCTGCGTGAACCCGCCGCTCACGATGCCGAAGCGGTAGCCCAGACGCTTCAACGTGCGAACGAGAGTGCGGGCCCCGGGCGCGAGTTCCATCGCTGCGTACACATCGTCGAGGGCTGACTCGGGCAGGCCCTTGAGCAGCCCGACGCGTCGTCGCAGCGACGACTCGAAGTCGAGGTCACCGGCCATCGCGGCCGCGGTGATCGCGGCCACCTCGTGGGCGACTCCGGCCCGCTGCGCCAGCATGTCGACGACTTCGCCCTGGACGAGAGTGGAGTCGACGTCCATCACGACGAGTCGTCGGCCGTGCCGAAGCAGCCCCACGTTCTGGACAGCGACGTCCACCTTCTGTCGCGCAGCCTCGCTGGCCAGCACTTCGCGCAGCCGTCCGATCTCGGCGCCTGACACGTTGAACTCGATGGCCGTGACGGGATACCGGGCCATCCGCACGATCCGGTCGATGTTGGCGCCGGTGTCGGCGATCCGTCCGGTGATCGCGGCGACCGTCTCGGGCCGTAGCGGCCGCCCGAGCAGCGTGACGTGGGCCCGGCCCTCGCGCCGAGGGGTGTTGTCACCAGCACCGCCGGCGATCTCGAGCTCCATCCCGAGCGCCGCGGCCGTCCCTTCGGCTGCGGTACGCATGCGACGGAGGTCGCGGGGCGCCGTCACCAGGATCCCGAGCACCAGCCGGCCGCGCAGCACGATCTGCTCGATGTCGAGCACCTCGACCCGTGACTCCGACAGCGTCTCGAACATGGCCGCGGTGACCCCGGGGCGGTCGCGACCCATCAACGTGATGAGGACTGTTTCGGTGGGTTCAGACGTCGCGGTCATGGCCGGGGACACCTTACTTGCCGTCGAGGGACGAGCAGGCCGCGACGATCGAGGCCCGAGACGCCCGCTGCAAGGGCAGCAGGGCATCGCGGCGCTGCTCGGCCTCCCAGGTGGAGACCGCGCCGCCGTCCCGGTCGGCCAGCGCCAGCTCGACGATGTGCTGGCTGCGCAGGCCGCTGACGGCGGTGCGCGCGGCCTCGCCCGACGGGAAGCTCATGGGTGCGTCGAGCTCGACGGGCTGCCGCAGGTTCATCAAGGCATCGGCCACGTCGGGGTTCCACGAGGCCACGTCGAGCTCGGCCAGACTGTTGGCCGCGAGCGTGAGCGCACTGCGCAGGGCCCGGTCCGCATCAGCGACACCCGGGAGGAATCTGGGGGACTTCGCGGCGGCACCCTCCCACCGTGTCGAGCGGCCCGTCGTCCGGGGGACGAGCCCGACGTCGGCTCCCCAGAGCACGATCGCCTCGCCGGCGTCGAGGGCGTCGGCGTTGAAAGGCGGCGGGCCACCGAGGCCGAGGGGGTCACCCGGGGTTGGCAGGGCAGCGCTGACCTGACTGACGTCGTGGCGGCGCAGCTCCCCGAGGAGCAGGGCGGGAGAAAGACCCGGTTCGGCGTGCCCGAACACCACGAACTCCATGTGCGCCTGCTCGCCGAGGATGCCCGTGATCACAGCGTCGGCGCTCTCGCGTCCGGTGATCCAGGCGTTGAGCCAGCATGCCGTGCGGGCAGCATGAGGTACGGCGAACACGGGCAAAGCCTACGAGGGCAACGCGGCCCCGACGCGCTGCCGCCGCCGTGTGGACGCGCTTGCAATAGGTTGGGACCGTTCATCAGACTCTTCTGGACCATCCCAGACCTACCTGCACCACCACAGACGCGCCCGTTCCGCCTCGAGACAAGGAGTGCGATGCCAGCGGTCATCGAACTGGCTGACGTGTCGGTCATCCGTGGCACCAACCGACTCCTGAGTCACGTGACATGGCGGGTCGAGGCCGACGAACGGTGGGTCGTCATCGGTCCGAACGGAGCCGGCAAGACCACGCTCCTCCAGGTCCTCGGCACCCAGCTGTACCCCACAGAGGGCGTCGTCGGCGTCCTCGACGAGGTCATCGGGACGGTCGACGTCTTCGAGCTGCGTCCACGGATCGGGCTGACCAGCGCCGCGCTCGGCGAACGCATCCCACGTGACGAGCGCGTCGGCGACGTCGTCGTGTCCGCGTCGTACGCCGTCCTTGGCCGCTGGCGGGAGGCCTACGAGGAGCTCGACCACCAGCGAGCCGCTGAGCTGCTCGAGGAGGTCGGCGTCAGCCATCTGAAAGACCGTACCTTCGGCACTCTGAGCGAGGGTGAGCGCAAGCGCGTGCAGATCGCCCGGGCCCTGATGACCGACCCCGAGCTGTTGCTCCTGGACGAGCCCGCGGCCGGACTCGATCTCGGTGGTCGCGAGGATCTGGTCAGCACCCTTTCGGTGCTGGCGCTGGATCCCAGGTCGCCGGCCACCGTTCTCGTCAGCCACCACGTCGAGGAGATCCCGCCGGGCTTCACGCACGTTCTGCTGCTCAAGCAAGGAGAGGTCGTGGCCTCCGGGCCGATCCCCGAGACGCTGACGGAGGAGGCCCTGACCGAGACGTTCGGACTGACGCTGCAGCTCACGCAGTCTGACGGGCGGTACAGCGCCCGACGCAAGACCGGCTCGCACCGACGCTGAACGGATCGTGCTCGCGGCTGTTTCGGCGGCGTGAACGGTAGGCTCGACGTATGAACTGGCTCAGTGACCATCAGTGGCAGACCTGGCTGATCGCTGCCCTGGTGCTGGCCGGCGCCGAGCTGGCGACCCTCGACCTGACGTTGCTGATGATGGCGGTCGGCGCCGCGGCTGCGGCATTGATCGCTGCACTCGGCCTCAACGTCGTCGCCCAGGTGCTAGGAGCCGTGGTGGTATCGGTGGCGTTGCTGGGCTTCGTCCGACCGAACATCGTCCGGCGGT
This sequence comes from uncultured Actinomycetota bacterium, assembly GCA_963750495.1. Lineage (GTDB taxonomy): Bacteria > Actinomycetota > Actinomycetes > Propionibacteriales > Nocardioidaceae > JANLYC01. The sequence goes on along the minus strand of CAVVQV010000004.1, from coordinate 34,024 downwards.
TGCACGCCGGACCCACCCTCCAGAACGGACCGGAGGCGCTGGTGGGGCGCAGCGGACTCGTGCTGGAGCGGGTGACCGCACACGCAGGACGTGTGAAGCTGCGCGGTGAGGTGTGGTCCGCGCGGACGTTCGACGAGTCGGTCGTCGTCGAACCGGGCGAGAAGGTGAGCGTCGCGCAGATCGACGGAGCGACAGCGGTCGTCTACCCCATCGAGTAGCCCTGCGGCAGCACCGGCCGGGAGCCTGTACGGCTGCCCGTCGTGACATCGTGAGATGGTGGCATCCCACCGGGCTGAACGTCCGGTCCAGCGCCCTGAGGGGGTCGGGTTCATGGTCGTGTTGATTGTTCTGGGCATCGTGCTGCTGGTGGCGGCGGTCGTCCTGTTCAAGACGGTTCGCATCGTTCCGCAGGCGAGGGCCGGCATCGTCGAGCGATTCGGCAAGTACCGCACGACGCTGTCCGCAGGTCTCAACATCGTCACCCCCTTCGTCGACCGGGTGCGCTACCTGATCGACCTCCGCGAGCAGGTCGTGTCGTTCCCGCCGCAACCCGTCATCACCGAGGACAACCTGGTCGTCTCGATCGACACCGTCATCTACTTCCAGGTCACCAACCCGGTGGCGGCGACCTACGAGATCGCCAACTACATCCAGGCGATCGAGCAGCTGACCATGACGACACTGCGCAACATCACCGGCGGCATGGACCTCGAGCAGACGCTCACCAGCCGCGATGACATCAACAACGCCCTGCGCGGCGTCCTCGATGAGGCGACCGGCAAGTGGGGCATCCGGGTCAACCGGGTCGAGCTCAAGGGCATCGACCCGCCACCGTCCATCAAGGACTCGATGGAGAAGCAGATGCGGGCGGACCGCGACAAGCGGGCCGCCATCCTCACCGCGGAGGGTATGCGGCAGGCCGCGATCCTCACGGCCGAAGGGCAGAAGCAGTCCGCGATCCTCACCGCCGAGGGTGACCGCGAAGCACTGATCCTGCGTGCCCAGGGTGATCGGCAGTCGCGCATCCTGCGGGCGCAGGGTGAAGGTCAAGCCATCCTCACCGTCTTCCAGTCGATCCACGACGGCTCGCCCGACCAGGCTCTGTTGGCCTATCAGTACCTCCAGATGCTGCCGAAGATCGCCGAGGGCGACGCCAACAAGGTGTGGATCGTCCCGAGCGAGATCGGGCGCGCGCTCGAAGGGCTCGGCAGCACGATCGGCTCGATCCAGGGGATCCCGACCGAGAGTGCCGGTCCGCGTCAGCGCGTCGACTACGGCGAGCCCGTCGACGTCGACGCCGACCGCGGTGCCGGTGACGACTCGGCGCTGTCCTCAGCCCAGGAAGAGGTGGCCGAGGCGATCGCGTTGGCCGAGGAGGCCGCGAAGCCGACTCGTTCCTCGGGGAGCGCCGGAGCCGCCCCTGCGAAGCCGGAGGAGCCACCAGCCACGCCGCCTGGGCAGTGACGCTGCTCGAAGGTCTGGCGCTCTTCGCTGCCGGGATCGCCGCAGGAGGCATCAATACGATCGTTGGGTCGGGGACCCTCGTCACGTTCCCGACGTTGCTCGCGATCGGCTACCCACCGGTCCTCGCCAACGTGTCCAACACCGTCGGACTCGTCCCCGGTTCACTCTCAGGCGCCATCGGCTACCGGCGCGAGCTGGTGGGCCAGGGCGCCCGTCTGCTCCGCCTCGGCGCAGCCTCTGCGCTCGGCGGACTCACGGGAGCCCTCCTGCTGCTCAAGCTCCCCGCGTCGGCCTTCGACGCGATCGTGCCTGTGCTCATCGGACTCGGGTGCGTCCTCGTCCTCGCCCAGCCATGGATCTCCCGCCACGTACGACCGCCGGTCCAGGCGCCGCCACACGGCTCGGCGACCATGCTCGTGCTCGTGTACGCCGCCGGCATCTACGGCGGGTACTTCGGCGCCGCCCAAGGGGTGCTGCTGATCGCGATCCTGGGCCTGGGGCTGGCCGAGTCGCTCCAGCGCATCAACGCCGCCAAGAACATCCTGGCCATGCTCGTCAACGGAGTTGCCGCCGCGGTTTTCATCACGATCTCGGAGGTCTCGTGGAAGGCGGCCGGCATCATCGCCGCGGGATCCGTCATCGGCGGTCAGGTGGGGGCGACCGTGGGCCGTCGCCTCCCGCCCTTCGTCTTCCGCGCGTTCGTCGCGATCGTCGGGGTGGTCGCGATCGTCAACCTCGTGTTTCTCGACTGAGACCCAGACCGGCCGTGCTGGGCCGTCAGCGGAGGGCGTAGTCGAGCCATCGGGCGATCTCGCCGAATGCGTTGTCCCGGACATCCTTGCGGGAGCAGAGGACGTCGTGCATGGCGTTCTCGATCCGGATCACCGTGACCTGCGGCCCGAGCTGGTGGGACCACTTGGCGATCTGCTTCACGTCGAGGACGGTGTCGGTCCGGGTTGCGACATCGGTCCAGGCCTGCGGCACGAGGCTGGCCGTCGAGCATAGGGAGAGGACCGGCGCCCCGACATCGATGCCACGGTGGACCCGACGGTGGCCCATCCGGACCGCACGCAGCCAGCCGGCGCGCACCGGGAACGACTCTCGCGGCTTCCACGCCAGGTCGAAGTCCCATTCGCCGCGCAGGCTCCGGTGCATGGTCTCGACGTAGACCCCGCTGACGTTGCGCGGGACGACGGCGTACGGACGCCGCTGGCCCAGCCGGTTGATCGCCTCGGTACCGGCTGTCCGCAGGAAGAGCGATCCCTGCAGGTCGAGCCAGGGGCTGTTCAGGACCAGTGCGTCAGCAACGCGACGGCCCTCGGCCAGGCGATCGGTGGCCCACAAGGCCGCGATGAGGCCGCCGGTCGAGTGCCCGCTGATGATGACCCGCTCATGTCCGTCCCGTCCCGTGATGCGATGCAGTGACTCGTCGAGCTCGGGGTAGTACTCCGCGAGGTCCAGGCAGAAGTTGGGCGTCTGATGAGGGCGCAACGAGCGACCGTACTTGCGCAGGTCGAGGGCGTAGAAGTCGTATCCCGCGGCTGTGTAGAACTCGGCAGTGGCGACCTGGAAGAAGTAGTCGCAGAACCCGTGCACGTGCAGGACAGCGCCCAGGCTCTGCGTACGGTCCGAAGGGCGCCGGACGAGGGTGGCCTCCACCGGGCCTTCGGCGTCGTCCTCCAGCACCAGCGTCTCCCGCGTGTAGGGCTCGCCGAGGACGTCCGTCGTGAGGTCGGGTGGTTGCGTCGACGCGGCCATGGACCCAGTCTGCCAACTGCGGTCTGAATCCCGTAGGCGGGCTCAGTGTTGGTAGGTGCCTATGATCTGGGCGCGAGCGAGCGTCTTGAACGCGAGGTTGAAGGAGACGACGGTCGGGGAAGCGTCCTTGTCGACGCCGAGGGATTCGACACCCACGGCGTGCACGACGAAGTAGTAGCGGTGCACGTGGTCACCCTCCGGCGGTGCCGCACCCGTGAAGCCGTGACCGCCGCCATCGTTGCGGACATGGAACGCTCCCGACGGCAGCCCGTCGTTCGCCGCCCCGGTCGCCAGCTCGGTCACCTCGGCGGGAATGTCGACGGCCACCCAGTGCCAGAACCCGCTCGGTGTCGGCGCATCGGGGTCGAAGCAGGTGACGACGAAGCTCTTGGTCTCCTCCGGGAACCCGCTCCACGACAGCTGCGGCGAGGTGTCGCCGTGCTCGGCGACCTGGTCGTCCGTGAGCGGCTGGCCATCGGTGACATCGGCGCTCGTGACGGTGAAGCTCGGCACCGGAGGGAGCTTGGCGTACGGGTCTTCGGCGATCGGTCGGTCAAGGCTCATGAATCCATCTTGGCTGCCCCCGGTGATCCGGCAACTCGTGGGTCGGCGGCTGATCCGTCAGTTGAGACAGCGTCCGTGGTGTGACCAGGGCGCTCTAGCGTGGCCGGATGGCGACCGACGACCATCACCTCTATCCCGCGGGGCTGCGCCTGTCGGGACGCAGGGTCGTGGTCGTCGGTGGTGGTCATGTGGCGCAGCGCAGGATTCCCGCGCTGGTGGCTGCGGGGGCCATCGTCGAGGTCGTGTCGCCCGCGACGACACCGGCGGTCGAGGGCCATGCGCGCACCGGTGAGATCGCCTGGCATCGGCGGGCGTACGCCGACGGAGACCTCGAGGGCGCTTGGTACGTCGTCTGCGCGTCCGACCAGCCCGCCGTCAACGCCGCCGTGTCCCGTGAGGCCGAGGAGCGGCGGATCTTCTGTGTTCGATCCGATGATGCCGAGGCGGCGACTGCCTGGACTCCGGCGGTGGGCCGGCACGGGCCGTTGACCGTGGCGGTGCTCGGGAGTCGGGACCCTCGCCGGTCTGCGTCGGTGCGTGACGAGATCGTGAGCCGTCTCCGCAGTGGCGAGATCGTCGCTCCCAAGGACCGGGTACGCCGGCCGGGAGTCACCCTCGTCGGCGGGGGGCCGGGCGATCCCGACCTCATCACGGTCGCCGGCCGACGCGCGCTCCAGGAGGCCGACGTCGTGATCGCCGACCGGCTCGCGCCGCGCGAGCTCCTGGCCGAGCTGTCCCCGCACGTCCAGCTCATCGACGCCACCAAGCTGCCACGCGGACGCTCTGCCTCGCAGGAGGCGATCAACGAGCTGATGGTCGAGCACGCCCGGGCCGGACGTAGCGTGGTGCGGTTCAAGGGCGGTGACCCGTTCGTGTTCGGGCGGGGCTTCGAAGAGGCGCAGGCCTGCGCCGACAACGGGGTCGAGTTCCGGGTCATCCCCGGCATCACCAGCGCGACGTCCGTGCCCGGCCTGGGCGGCATTCCGGTGACGCACCGCGGTGTCGCGCACGAGTTCACCGTGGTCTCGGGTCATGTCCCGCCCGGACACGAGAGCTCACTCGTCGACTGGGACGCACTGGCGCGGCTGCGCGGCACCCTCGTGCTCCTCATGGCCGTGGACAACCTCCCGATGATCACCGCGACCCTGGTGGCCTCCGGCCGCAGCTCGGAGACCCCGGCGGCGGTGATCCAGGACGGCTCACTCCGGTCGCAGCGAGTGCTGTTCTCGACGCTGGGCACGGTTGCCGCGGACCTGGCAGCCGAGGAGCTCCGACCGCCGGCGATCGTCGTGATCGGTGAGGTCGTCGGCGTGGCCCATGCCCTCGGTGCCGTCGTAGCCTGACCGGGGTCGCCCCCGCCCCCCAGCCGCTGCTGAGCGGGCTGGGACCATGTCCGGATGGCGGTCTTGACCAGGGTCGACGACCCAGCTGACCCGAGGCTCGCGGACTACGTGTCGCTGCGGGACGTCCAGCTGCGACGACATCTCGAGGCCGAGCACGGGTTCTTCATCGCCGAGGGCGAGAAGGTGGTGCGCCGCGCGGCGGCCAGCGGCTACCCGGTCCGGTCGTTTCTCATGGCCGAGCGCTGGCTGACCGGCCTCGCCGACGAGCTGTCCGCCGCCGGGGACGTGCCCTGTTACGTCGTGTCGGAGGCGCTGGCCGAGCAGGTCACCGGCTTCCATGTCCACCGCGGCGCGCTGGCCGCGCTCGAGCGGCCGCCGCTGCCGAGCATCGAGGACGTCCTGGCGGGGGCGCGGCGGATCGTCCTGCTCGAGGACATCGTCGATGACACGAATCTGGGTGCGATCTTCCGTAGCGCGGCGGCGCTGGGCATGGACGCCGTGCTGCTGTCTCCGCGCTGCGCGGACCCGCTGTACCGCCGCTCGGTCAAGGTCGCCATGGGCGCGGTCTTCTCGGTCCCGTGGACCCGGGTCGACGACTGGTACGAGACCGTGCCGTGGCTCGCCGACCAGGGATTCCTCACGATCGCCCTGACGCCCGCTGCCGATGCCGAGCTGCTGACCGAAGTCATTGAACGCCAGACGACCGACAGAGTCTGCCTTATCCTGGGGTCCGAGGGGCCAGGTCTATCCACCCGCTGGTTGAGCAGCGCCACGGTCAGAGCCGGTTTCGCGATGGCGCACGATGTGGATTCGCTCAACGTCGCAGCAGCAGCCGCGTTAGCCTTCTTCGTCATTGGTCGACAATGAGGTCCTAGGGGGGCTTGGTGAAGGGTCAGCGCTCCGGCCTTGCCGCCGCCGTGCGCCAGGTTCACCAGACCTTGGAGGCGTTGCACGCCGCACCGAACCCCCGCAAGGCGATGTCGGAGTTCTGCCAGGGCATCCGTGACGTGCTCGGCGCCCGGACCATCCTCGTGTACCTCGTCGACGGCGAGTCCATCGAGGCGGTCGGGTTCGCAGGGCACGAGTCCGCCCACGCCCTCATCGGCAGTCGAAGTCACCTCAGCGACTGGAACGACCTGCTCGCTGGTTCGCCGTCGTCGTACGGCGTGCACCAGTGCATCGACCCACGGGCCTTCCTCGACGACGTCGTGCACGAGGACGCTGACACCGAGCCCGAGATGCACGGCAACGGCGAACAGTGGGGCGCGCTCAACCTGTTCGTCGCGCCATTCGCCACACCTGAGTCGCTGGTGGGGATGATCACGGCCACGTTCCCGGCCGGCTCCACCCGACCGGATCCCGCCGTGGCCCCGCTGCTCGGCCTGTTCGCGTCGCAGGCCAGCGTTGCCTTCCACCATCAGACGTTCGTGCAGCGCTCCTCCGAGGACCACCTGGCCCTGCGGCTGAGCGAGGAAAGGTTCCGTCTCGCGTTCGACAACGCCCCGATCGGGATGGCTGAGTTCATCGAGGGCCCGAGCGGCCTCGAGATCGCGCGGATCAACCGCGCGGCCGGGGTCATGTTCGGAATCAACGTCTTCGGAGCGCAGCACGAACCCATCGACCGGGTGCTCACCGTCGTACACGGGGAGCCTCTCGGAGACCTCATGATCCGGCTCCTGCGCGACGACCGGCGCGGGCTGCGTATGGAGGTGCCGTTCGTCGGAGCAGACGGGGGAGAGTTCTGGGGTCTGGTCGAAGCGGCCTCGCTCATGGACGGGGGCGGCCGACCCGGTGTGCTGTGCCAGATCGTCGACATCACGCAGTCCAAGAACGAAGAGCGCGAGCTCACCATGCGCGCTCAGCACGACCCGCTCACGGGTCTGCCCAACCGGCTCACCGTGCTGGACCACCTCGACAACGTCGTCCGTGACGCGCGCGAGACCGAGCAGCTCGGCGCGCTTCTGTTCTGCGACCTCGACAACTTCAAGCAGGTCAACGACAAGCACGGCCACCTCGTCGGCGACGACGCGCTGGCGGCGATCTCCACACGACTCCACCAGACCGTCCGCAAGGACGACATCGTCGGTCGTTTCGGTGGCGACGAGTTCGTCGTCGTGGGCTTCCCCGTGAGCCAGGAGGAGGCCCAGGCGCTGGGCGAGCGCATCCGGGAGGCGTTGTCGGAGCCCATGGTGCTCGACGGCATCGCCCTGCGCGTCGGCATCAGCATCGGCATCGCGATGATCACCGGCGCCGTCGAGGCCCCCGAGGTGCTCAGGCGGGCCGACGCGGCCATGTACGCCGTCCGGGCGCGGCAGAACCGTCCGACCTATGTGGTCGACACGGCCTAGCTGCTATACCTCGTCAGGCGACTTCACCGGCCAGCCGGCCGGGAACTCCTCGGCGTACTTCTCGGCCTCCTTGTACAGCTTCTTGCGCTGCCGGGAGGACAACCGGTCGCCGAAGACGGTTCCGCTGAGGTGGTCGCTCTCGTGCTGCAGGCACCGCGCGAACAAGCCGGTGCCCGAGTAGCTCACCGGCGCGCCGTGCTCGTCGAAACCGGTGACCGTTGCCTGATGGGCCCTGGCGCACGGCACGAACGCCCCCGGTAACGACAGACACCCCTCGTCGTCGTCGTCGAGCACACGGTCCCTGCCTTCGGGGACGATCAGCGTCGGGTTGCAGACGACGCCACGGTGCTGCACGTGCTCGTCGTCCGGGCAGTCGAAGACGAAGACCTGGAGTGAGACGCCGATCTGGTTCGCAGCCAGCCCGACCCCATCCGCGGCGTACATCGTGGCCACCAGGTCGGCGACGAGAGCGCGCAACGAGTCGTCGTAAGCGGCCACCGGTGCGCAGGGCGCGTGCATCACCGGCTCGCCCCACCGCGTCATCGCCCGGACGGTGCCGCCGGTGGGAAGCTCACTCACGCGCGAGACGCTATCGCAGCCTGCGGCTTTGGCTTCAGGCGAACTGCCAGGACCGCTTCGACAGCCCGTACCAGAAGCCCTCCACGACGGATCGGGCCTGCCCGTCGGCCGCTGCGGAGCCGGTGAGGCTCGCGCCCAGGCTCACGAACAGGGGAGCGAAGTGCTCGCTCCGCGGGTGGGCCAGCCTGGCCGCGGGCGCCTTGTGCAGGAAGTCCACGATCGCGTCCACGTCGCGCAGCGCGATCGCACGGTCGATCCAGTCGTCGAACTCCTGCGACCACGAGGGTGCGGCGGCGTCCGGTGGCGACTGCAGGTTGATCAGGCTGAGGTTGTGCGTGGTGAAGCCGCTGCCGATGATCAGCACGCCCTCGTCGCGCAGTGGCGCCAGGCGGCGACCGAGCTCGAGCAAGGTCGCCGGGTCGAGCGTCGGCATGGAGATCTGCAGCGTCGGGATGTCGGCCGCCGGAAACATCTCGACGAGCGGGACGTAAGCGCCGTGATCGAGGCCGCGCGCCGGAGCATCGTTGACGGACTGCCCGGGCTTGGTGAGCAGGCCGCGCACCCTCGCGGCGAGCTCGGGAGCACCGGGGGCGGGATACCGGACCTGGTAGTAGCGTTCCGGGAAGCCCCAGAAGTCGTAGACGAGCGGCACGGTCGTCGTGGCGCCGAGGGTGAGTGGCGCTTCCTCCCAGTGTGCGGACACCACGAGGATCGCCGTGGGCCTGGGCAGGTCATCGGCCCAGCGTGCGAGCTCGTCGGTCCAGACCGGGTCGTCGGCGAGTGGGGGAGCCCCGTGACTGAGGTAGACGACCGGCATCGGCACAGACATCGGCCCTCCAAACTAGTTGAGACTTTAAGGATATACCGGCCCGTTGACCGCTGTCCATGCGCCGGTGGCCAGGGTTGAGCCCTTCCGATCCGCTGCTACGTTGGGCTGTATGTCCCCCGCTTCACCGCATGCCTCCCACCGCGTGCCGCCCCTGGCCCTCAATAACGGCATCGAGATCCCGCAGGTCGGGTACGGCGTGTTCCTGGTGCCCGAGGACGAGACCAGGACGGCTGTCCTGACAGCGCTCGAGGTCGGTTACCGGCACATCGACACCGCCCGTGCCTACAACAACGAAGCCGCAGTCGGCGAGGCGATCGCAGAGTCCGGCATCGACCGGGACGAGCTGTTCGTCACGACCAAGCTGTGGAACAACGACCAGGGCTATGACACGGCGCTCGACGCGTTCGACGCCAGCATGAAGCGGCTCGGGCTCGACTTCGTCGACCTCTACCTGATCCACTGGCCGGTGCCTGCGCAGGACACGTACGTCGAGACGTGGAAGGCGTTCGCGAAGGTGTACGCCGACGGCCGGGCGCGCAGCATCGGGGTCAGCAACTTCCAACCGGCGCACCTACGAAGGCTGCTGGACGAGACCGACGTCGTACCGGCGATCAACCAGGTCGAGCTCCATCCCTGGCTGCAGCAGCGGGAGCTGCGCGCCTTCCACGCCGAGCACGACATCGTCACCGAGGCGTGGAGCCCGATCGCCCGCGGCAAGAAGCTGAGCGACCCGACCATCGCGTCGATCGCCGACAAGCACGGGGTCACCGCGGCTCAGATCATGCTCCGGTGGCATCTCGATCTGGGCAACGTCGTGATTCCCAAGTCGGTGAACCCCGGTCGGATGGCCGAGAACATCGACCTCTTCCGGATCCGGCTCGACGAGAACGACCACGCAGCGATCGCCGGGCTCGATGCGGGCACGCGCGTCGGCCCCGACCCGGACACCTTCGGCCAGGACTGACCTGCCGGCTCAGCCCTTCACGTAGGAGAGCTTCTCGCAGATCTTGCCGTCGCGGAACCGCAGCACGTCGGTTCCACGGACGTGACCGGGGCCTCCTTCCGGGTCGCTCCAGCTGAACCGCCAGCGCAGCACGCCCCGGTCGGCATGGACGAACGAGTCCTCCTCGGTGAAGGTTGCCCCGGGCGTGCCGCCGAACACCTCGATCCAGACGCCGCGGACAGCGGCCGAGCCCTCGAACCGGTCACCGTCAGGCGCCGGCGTCGTGGACTCGAAGACGCAGTCGTCGGTCATCAGCGCCATGATCTGATCGACGTCGCCTCGCCCGAACGCGGCGGAGAAGGTGGCGAGCGCGGCGTGGTTCGGTCCCCAGGTCGCGTCGCGACCCAGCGCGCTGAGCAGCCGGGCTTGCGGGCCGTCTCCACCTGGGCCTCTCGGTCCGACCGCACCGCCGGACCGATACAGCTCCTCCCGCTTGGCGAACCAGCCGGCCACCCCCTCGACCAGCCGTGGGTCGAGCTCGCGGTCACCGCCGGTGGCCACCGCCAGGTCCCAGCCATGGATTGCGTGATCGGTCGTGAGCTGCCACAGGTACTCCTCGGCATCTTCGTCGCCGTAGGAGAGGTGCACCTTGAGGCCGCCCAGGGACACGTCCGTCAGGTGGGTTGCGCTCTCGGCGGCCGAGCGTGCCGACGCGAGCGGGTCGGCACCGAGCAGGTCGCCCTCCAACCGGTCACCCACCTGCTCGATGGTCTGGCCCTGCAGGAGGGGCTCGGCCCACAGTTGCTCCGCGACGACGTGGTTCACCAGGTCTCGGACCGTCCACGCCGCGCAAGGCGTCGGTAGGTCCAGCTGGTCTGCTTTGACGGTCCTGACCCGATCGGACCAGGTCTTGAGTGCATCGTTGAACAGCGCCTTGACGTCCATCGCCGATGACCTCTTCTTCCTCCCCCACGTGAGAGTGCTCCTCGGCGACGGTCCCGTCCATCCTGGCGAGCTGGTTGCCGCCGTATGTCACCGAGCGAGGTGTTTGAGCGCTTCGCGTCTCGAGAGCGCCGACAGCGACGCCTTGCTGCCGTCACCATGATCGGCGACGAAACGGCGTACCCATTCAGGGTCCGTCCTGGCGTACTCGCGCAGCGCCCAGCCGATGCCCTTGCGCAGGAAGAACTCGCCCTCGCCCGACGCCGCAGTGATCGCGTCGGCGAGGAGGACGACGTCGGTGCGCTCGCGATGACCGAGCTGACAGATGATCGCCGCCCGGCGCAGCCACCTGTCCTTCGATGTCATCCAGCCACGGATCACGGGCTCGGCCGCCGCCCGGTCGGCGAGGAGGACAGCGCCGACCCGGTGGGCGACGTCGTCGACGATGTCCCACCAGGCTCCGGTCACGATGATGTGCTCGAGCAACGGCATGGCCGGCCCGGTGAGGAACTCGACGTAGCGACGATGGGCGAGCAGCATCAGGGCGGCATAGCGCTCCTCACGGTGTGTCGCCTCGTCGAAGAGCGCCGACGCGGTCGCCTCCCAGCTCGCGCGGTCCGTCAGCGGGTGAGCGGTGTACAGCTCGCGGGTGAGTCTTCGCACGTCCGGCCTGCGCACGCCGTAGTACGGCATGGCCGACTTCATGTACTGCTGCATCTGCGGTGCTCGGGTTGGATCTGCGCGCGCGGCCAGCTCGCGGCGGACCTCATCCACCAGGTCGCGGGCGACCGGGGCGGTCACGTCAGGCTGCGGTACAGCGCCACCGTCTGGTCTGCGATGGCGGCCCAGTCGAACGACGACACGGCGCGAGTACGGCCCGCGCGGCCCATCTGCGCGGCGAGACCGGGGTCCGCGACCAGTCGGTTGATCCGGTCAGCGAGCGCGGCCTCGAACCCCTCCACGTCGTCCGGCGTGTAGTCGACCAGCAGACCGGTCTCGCCGTCGACCACGACCTCGGGGATCCCGCCGACCGCACTCGCCACGACGGCCGTCTCACACGCCATCGCCTCGAGGTTGACGATGCCGAGCGGCTCGTAGACGGAGGGACAGACGAAGGCGAGGGCGTGCGACAGCACCTGCCGCACGCTCTCGCGGGGCAGCATCTCGCTGACGACGATGACTCCGTCCCGCTCGGCTCGAAGACGGGCGATCGCGGCGTCCGTCTCGGCCTTCAGCTCAGGGGTGTCCGCGGCCCCCGCCAGCAGCACCAGCTGCACCGTGGGGTCGAGGTGCAGGCCGGCCCGGAGGAGGTGCGGCACGCCCTTCTGCCGGGTGATGCGACCGACGAACGTGACGTACGGCCGGCCGGTGTCGATGCCCAACGACTCGAGGACGTCGGTCCCGCTGTCCGGAGCGTAGAACTCGGCGTCGATGCCGTTGTAGATGACGTGCAGCCGCTCGGGGTCGACCTCGGGGTACGCCGCCAGGACGTCCGCCGCCATACCCTCGCTGACCGCGATGATGGCCGCGGCACCCAGGTAGGCCGTGCGTTCGACCCACGACGACAGCCGGTAGCCGCCACCGAGCTGCTCGGCCTTCCAGGGACGCTGCGGTTCGAGGGAGTGGGCGGTCACCACGTGGGGGACGTCGTAGAGCAGGGAGCTCAGATGCCCGGCCATGTTCGCGTACCACGTGTGGGAGTGGACCAGGTCGAGACCGGCACAGGCTGCGGCCATCGCCGTGTCTGCGGACAGCACGTGCAGGGCCGGGTTGGCCTCGGGGAACCGGCCGTCCTGCTCCGGGATCGCCATGGCCCCCTCGCGTTCCGCGCCGGTGCAGACGACGGTGACGTCGACCCGCTCGCGCAGGTGCCGGGCCAGGAAGTCGACGTGCACCCCGGCGCCGCCGTACACCTCGGGGGGAAACTCTCGGGTGAGCAGACCGACACGCATGGGGGAACCCTAGCGACGTTCGTCGGGAAAGGGGCCGGGTTGTCGCGGCCTTCCATCGCCGGAGACGCTCCCGCGAGCCGGGGCTGCCCGCTAGGGTCGGGACATGGCCAAGCGCAAGGTACTGGGAATCGTTCTCGCGGGTGGCGAGGGCAAACGTTTGATGCCACTGACGCTGGACCGCGCCAAGCCAGCGGTCCCGTTCGGTGGTAGCTACCGGCTCGTCGACTTCGCGTTGTCCAATCTGGTCAACGCGGGGTTCCTTCGGTTGTGCGTCCTGACGCAGTACAAGTCGCACTCGCTGGACCGCCACGTGTCGGTGACCTGGCGGATGTCGACCTTGCTCGGCAACTACGTCACGCCCGTGCCGGCGCAGCAACGACGCGGCAAGCAGTGGTTCCTCGGCAGCGCAGACGCGATCTACCAGTCGATGAACCTGATCGTCGATGAGAAGCCCGAGATCATCGTCGTGTTCGGAGCCGACCACGTGTACCGCATGGACGCGTCCCAGATGGTGGACGCGCACATCGAGTCCGGCGCCTCGGTGTCCGTCGCGGGGATCCGGGTCCCGCGCAAGGAGGCGGACCAGTTCGGTGTCATCAAGACGGCCGACGACGGCATCCGCATCGCCGAGTTCCTCGAGAAACCCGCAGACCCTCCCGGCCTGATCGACAGTCCCGACGAGTCGTTCGCCTCGATGGGCAACTACGTCTTCACCGCGGACGCGTTGGTACAGGCGCTCGACGAGGACGCCGCCAACCCGGAGTCGCGCCACGACATGGGGGGCGACATCATTCCCCTGCTGGTCGGCCGCAACGAGGCGGCGGTCTACGACTTCAAACGCAACGACGTACCTGGGTCGATGCCCGGCGACCGCGACTACTGGCGTGATGTGGGGACGATCGCGTCGTACCACGACGCGCATCTCGACCTGGTGTCGGTCGAGCCGATCTTCAACCTCTACAACAGCCAGTGGCCCATCTTCACGGCCAACACCATGCTGCCCGGCGCAAAGTTCGTCGAGTCCGCCACCGCGGACGACGCCATCGTGTGTGCCGGCTCGATCGTCTCGGGAGCAGCGATCCGCTCGTCGGTCATCGGCACCGACGTCTACGTCGCCTCCGGTGCCGTGGTCAACCGCAGTGTCATCCTGGACAACGTCAAGATCGGAGTGGGCGCGCACATCCGCAACGCCATCATCGACAAGAACGTCATCGTGCCGGATGGCTTCAGCATCGGCCTCGACGCCGAAGCCGATCGCGCCGCCGGCTTCACCGTCACCGACGAGGGGATCACCGTGCTCGGCAAGGGCCAGCCCATCAAGGGCGAGTACACCGGCGCCACCTGAGCCGCCGGTTGAGCCTGCCCGACTGCACAGGGACCCTGATGACCGAGACTCGACTGCCGGCCTGCGTCGCTGCAGGCAACCCGGTGACGGCCGAGGTCGGCGTCGACGTGCTGCGGGCCGGTGGCAGCGCCGCCGATTCAGCCGTCGCGATGGTGCTGGCCGCGTGTGTGGCCGAGACCGTCTTCACCGGCCTCACCGGCGGCGGGTTCGCCATCTACTACGAGGCCTCGACCGGGACCACGACCTGTCTCGACTTCTTCGTCGCCGTCCCGGGACTCGCCGGCAGGCGGCTGGCGGTGCCCCAGGAGATCGCGATCGACTTCGGTGGTCAGCTCGTGCCGTACTCCGTCGGACCCTCCACCGTGGCTGTGCCAGGGGTGCCGGCCGGCATGGCCGCGCTGCACCGTCGCTGGGGACGCCTGAGCTGGCCGGACGTCGTAGCACCGGCGATCGGACACGCTGCCCAGGGTGTCGTGTTCGCGCCGCTGCACTCCAAGGTGCTGGCGACGATCGCCCCGGCGATGCTGCTCGGCGACGGCGTGCACGTCTATGCCAAGGACGGTGCCGTGCTCGCCGGCGGAGCGCGCCTGTTCCACCCGGGCCTGGAGACGGCGATGCGCGTGCTGTCCGACGAGGGCGCGGCGGCGTTCTACACCGGGAGCATCGCCGACGCGATGGTGACGGCGGTCGGGCAGCAGGGGGACCTGAGCTACCCGGACCTGGCGGCGTACGGCGTGGTCGAGACCGCCCCTCGTCGGGCCAGGCTCGGCGATGTCGACGTCCTCGCGAGGGGCGACGATCTCGACGACCTGCTGGGCACGTTCGAGGCCCTCGTCCTCGACGAAAACCCGGGGGTGCTGGCGTCCCGGATGGTCGAGGTCCTGCGCGCGCCGCCTCGCCGGGGAGACACGACGAGCGCCGCGGCCGTGGACTCGGACGGCAACCTCTGCGCGGTCACGACCAGCCTTGGACTTGCCTCGGGGGTGTGGCTGGGTGAGTACGGGCTGCACCTGAACTCGATGCTGGGCGAGGGTGAGCTGGTGCGGGGGAGTGAGCTGCCGGGACACCGGATGGGGTCGATGATGTCGCCGCTGATCGCCTTCCGGGGTGACGAGCCCATCCTGGTGGCCGGGGCGGCTGGGGGGAGCCGGATCAGGTCCGCACTGCTCCAGGTGGTGGCCAACGTGGTGCACCGTGGCCTGCCGGTCGCCGAGGCCATCGCGGCACCACGACTCAACCCCGTTCCCGACAAGGTGCACGTCGAACCGGGTGTGCCACCAGAGATCGTCCGGATGCTCCAGGCGCACGACACGGTCACTGTCTGGCCGGCTCTCGACTCGTACTTCGGTGGGGTGGCGGCCATCGACGCCTCCGGGCCCGGAGCCGACCCGCGACGCGGTGGCGACGTACGACGAGTGGACGCGCCCGTCGGCTGATCCGGCGACACGTCGGTGGCCGGCACGGCACCTGCCGCCGGGTCACCTAGAGTGGCGCGCATGTCGAACTCCAAGCGGCCCAACCGCCCTTCGGCCGCATCCGCGGGCACCGGCTCGGCTCGGAAGACCTCCAGGTCGTCGCAGGTCGCCATCGTCCTCATCCTGGCCTTCTGCGTGGCTGCCGTGGTCGGGATCCCTCAGCTGCTCAACAAGGACGACAAGACGGCGACGGGGTCCGGACCCCTCGTCGCCAACCCCAGCCCGGCGAGCGCAGCAGACGTCACCTGTGAGACTGCGCCGCCCGCAGTCAGCAACCCACCCCAGACGGATGCACCGCCGGACGCCAGCCTGGCGGAGAACAGCAGCTGGGAGGCAACGCTCCACACCACTTGCGGTGACGTCAGGCTCGAGCTCGACGGCGCGGCTGCGCCGCAGACCGTGGCGTCGTTCATCAGCCTGGCGCGGTCGGGCTACTGGAAGGACAGCCCGTGCCACCGGCTGACCACGGAGGCCACCGGGATCTTCGTGCTCCAGTGCGGTGACCCCACCGGGACCGGCAGCGGATCACCCGGCTACGGGTTCGGCATCGAGAACGCCCCGGCGGACGGGCAGTACCCGCGGGGCACCCTCGCGATGGCGCGGGGCCAGGATCCCAACAGCAACGGTGGACAGTTCTTCCTGGTCTACAAGGACACCCAGCTCCCCACCGCGGGCGGTGGCTACACGATCTTCGGAAAAGTCACTGCCGGGATGCAGATCATCGACGCGATCGCGGCGAAGCGCGTCGAGGACAAGCAGGCCGATGGTGCGCCGTTCCAGCCGATCAGCATCTTGTCGGTGGACGTCGAGAAGACGGGCTGATGGCCCGGGACGACGGGCCAGGTCCGGCTCCGGGACGGCTGCCGGCCGACGTGGCCGTGCTGGCGGCACTCTTCGCGCTGAGCGGCTTGCTGCACGGTCTGCGTCCGGAGCCGTTCGAGCGGATCGTCCCTCGTGGGCTGCCGCGGCGCCGTGAGCTGGTCTACGCGAGCGGCGCGCTCGAGCTGCTGTGCGCCGCGGGCCTTCTCGTGCCGCGGACCCGTCGACGGTCCGGACTGGTCAGCGCGGCGCTGCTGGTGGCGGTTTTCCCCGCGAACGTCCAGATGGCCGTCGACGTGCTGCGGAGTCGGCGAGCGACGTACGTGACGAAGGCTGCCGTGGTGGCGCGGCTGCCGGTGCAGTGGCCGTTGGTCCGCACCGGATGGCGCGCCTACCGGTCAGCTGGGAACTGAGCCGTGGACGGGACGTCGCACCCGCACCAGGGTATCGAGGGCATCACCGTCGGGCGTCTCCCGGGTGACGGTCTCGGCCAGCTCGATGTCCAGCCCGGGTACGTCGGAGAGCACGGCCCGGATCTCGCCCGCGTCATAGAGGAGTGACTCGTCCTGCGGACCCGAGACGCCTTCGCGCAGGTTGCGACGGTCGTGGCCCACGACCAGCAGGTGCCCCCGAGGGGCCACCGCCTGTGCTGCGTTGCGGAGGACCGCGTGGAACTGGTCGGGAGGCAGGTGCAGATAGCTGATCAGGACCAGGTCGTAGTACTCCGCCTTGAGCGGGTCGACCGTGACGTCGGCGACGTGCCAGGCGAGTCGGGCCGAGACGACCGGGGGTTCACGGGCCGCCAGCTCACGAGCCCGGTCGACGGCGACGGCGGAGTAGTCGATGCCGGTTGCCTGCCAACCGAGCCGCGCCAACCACAGGGTGTTGCGTCCCTCGCCACAGGCAAGGTCGACAGCGCGACCGATCGGCAGCCGTTCGCACTGGGCCCGCACGAAGCGGTTGGGCTCGAGCCCCCAGACGAGGTCACTGCCCGCGTACCGCTCGTCCCAGGCCTTGGCGTCCATGCAGCCATGCTACGCATCGGGCAGCGGTTGAGGCGTGGAGACGAGCCCGGCCACCAAGGCCTCGAGCTCGGACGCAGGGTCGGCCGTGAGCCCGCCGTGGATCGGACCCGGCTGGACGACCGTGCTGCGTGGGGCGGACAGGAAGCCGAACCGAGACGTCAGGGCCGCCTGCCCGGCCGCCCCGGCAGAGTCGCTGCCTTCGCAGATGGCCTGGATCGCCTCCAACGCACCGTGCACCGCCGAGACGTCGAACCCAGGCGCGATCGCCGCCAGTCTGGCGTCGTCCACGGCCGTCAGCGAGCCCAGGAAGTCGGCCTGCTGGCTGTACAGCACGACGCCGACGTTGACGAACTCCTCGCGGTCGACGCGCGGCACGCACCGCAGCACGACGTACTGGTAGCCGATCCGGCGCTCAGCGCTGCTCATGCCGCTCGTTTCCGCGGCAACCAGGCGGCGGGCTGCGCGATGCGCGCCAGGAGGAAGTCGACATACGCGGCGCGGACCTTGGTCGGCCCGTCGACGCCGGGCACAGCGTCGAGCCAGGCCTCCGGAACCAACCCCACCACCTCATCGAGCAGGCTGCGGTCGACCAGCGACGACAGGCGGTCGTGCGCCCTGGGGACGTCATCGACGTACGCGGCGAACACGTGGTCGCTCGCGTCGTACGGCTGCGCGGCGAACCGGTCGACCCCGGTGAGCCCGTTGCGCCAACCGTGGTGGAAGTACAAGGCGGCGCCGT
Organism: uncultured Actinomycetota bacterium; assembly: GCA_963750495.1. GTDB lineage: Bacteria > Actinomycetota > Actinomycetes > Propionibacteriales > Nocardioidaceae > JANLYC01. Next base: position 15,899 of record CAVVQV010000004.1, on the reverse strand, counting down.
GATCGATGGCCCAGAGCTGCCGGTGCCAGAGCAGCAGGTTGGGGTTGCGCCAGCTGCGGTCGACGTTGGCGACGTACGCGTCGAGCCAGAGAATGGCGGCCGCCTCGTCGGTCTCGATCGGAGAGCTCGCGTCGAAGCCGAACGCCCCGGGCAGGAAGTCGATCCCGAGGTTGTGCCCGATCGACGCGGTCAACAGGTCCTGCACCTCCTCGTGGGCCTCGTACTTGGCGATCTGCTCGTCGAGGTCGACCACGACGAGGTCCGGGACGCGGATCCCGACCCGACGCGCGAGCTCGCCGACGATGACCTCGGCGACGAGCACCCGTAGGCCCTGGCCGGCCCCGCGGAACTTCACGACGTACGTGCCGAGGTCATCGGTCTCGACGATCCCCGGCAGCGAGCCGCCCTCGTGCAGCGGTGTGACGTAGCGCGTCGCCTGGACCACCGGGATCATCGGTCGTCACCTCGCTCGTGCTGGACCTCCGTGAGCACGCCTGTCGCGAGGAAGCTGTCGAGGGCCGTGGCGTACGGGCTGAGGTCCAGGTCGCTCCGGAGCACCCAGGCGTCGTCGTAGCAGGTGTCCCGGTAGCGTTCCCCGCCATCGCACAGCAGCGTGACGATGCTCCCCTGCTCCCCGCGGGACCGCATGGCGCTGATGAGCTCGAGAGCACCCCAGAGCGCCGTGCCCGTCGACGGTCCGACCGAACGCCCCGTGACGCGGGTGCACCACCGCATCGCAGCAACCGACGCTGCGTCGGGAACCCGGAGCATCGCGTCGATGACCGTCGGTAGGAACGATGGTTCGACGCGCGGCCGGCCGATGCCCTCGATCCGAGAGCCCGCCCCGGTGACGAGCCTGCGGTCGCCGGTGCGCCAGCTGTCGAGGAAGGCGGACCGCTCGGGGTCGACCACGAGCAGCCTCGTGTCGTGCCGTTGGTAGCGGACGAACCGGCCGATGGTGGCGGACGTGCCTCCGGTGCCGGCGCCGACCACGACCCACGCCGGCACCGGGTGCCGCTCGTGCGCGAGCTGCTGGAAGATCGACTCAGCGATGTTGTTGTTGCCGCGCCAGTCGGTCGCGCGCTCGGCATACGTGAACTGATCCATGAAGTGACCGCCGCACTCCTCGGCGAGCCGGTGCGACTCGGCGTAGATCGAGGCCGGGTCGTCCACCAGGTGGCAGCGACCCCCGTGGAACTCGATCACCGCGATCTTCTCGGGCGAGGTGCTGCTGGGCATGACGGCGACGAACGGCAGGCCGAGAAGCCGGGCGAAGTAGGCCTCTGACACGGCGGTCGACCCCGAGCTGGCCTCGATGATGGTGGTGCCGGCCCCGATCCAGCCGTTGCAGAGGGCGTAGAGGAAGAGTGACCGTGCGAGTCGGTGCTTGAGACTTCCGGTCGGATGGACCGACTCGTCCTTGAGGTAGAGGTCGATGCCCCAGTCATCGGGCAACGGGAACACGTGCAGATGGGTGTCGGCGTTGCGGTTGTTGTCGGCCTCGACCTTGCGGATGGCCTCGTTCAGCCAGGCTCGGTCGACGTCCCGTGCCTCGATCATCACGCCCGCCATCTTGTCAGAGCGTCCCTAGGGCCGAGCCTGCTCCATCGGTGCATTACGGTGTGCCGGTGACCATCGCGTCGTACGTGGCCGGCATGCGGCGCCGCGATCCGGACGAGGGGCACCGGGCATCGACTCCGCTCGAGCTCTTGTTCGACCTGACCTTCGTCGTGGCGGTGGCTCATGTCGCCGGAGAGCTGGCGCACTCGGTCGTGAACGCCGAGGTCGGCCATGGCCTGCTGGCGTACCTGATGGTGTTCTTCGCGATCTGGTGGGCGTGGATGAACTTCACGTGGTTCGCGTCGGCTTACGACTGCGACGATGCCCTCTACCGTGTCATGACCGCGCTGCAGATGGCTGGCGTGCTCGTGCTGGCGGCCGGCGTCGCCTCGGCGTTCGAGGACAGCGACTTCACCACCGTGGTCGTCGGCTACGTGATCATGCGGGTGGCCATGGTCGGGCAGTGGCTGCGGGCGAGCGCTTCCGACCCAGAGGGACGCGCCACGGCCCGTCGGTATGCCGTCGGGACCCTGGTCGTTCAGGTCGCCTGGACGCTGCGGCTGCTCCTGCCGGAGGGCGTCGGGCTGGCGTCGTTCTTCGTGCTGGTGGCGGCTGAGCTTGCCGTTCCGATGTGGGCGGAGATGCCACGACGTACGCCGTGGCATCCCGAGCACATCGCCGAGCGGTACGGGCTGTTCACGATCATCGTGCTCGGTGAATCCGTGTTGGCTGCGAGCAACGCGATCGGCGCCGACTTCGCCAGCGGCGGACTGACGCTCGACCTGGTTCTGCTCGGAGGCGGCGGGCTGGTCCTGCTGTTCGGGATGTGGTGGATCTACTTCCTGCACGACACCGGCGAGGCCTTGCGGATCAGGCGCGACCAGGACTTCCTGTGGGGCTACTCGCACTACGCCATCTTCGGGGCGGCTGCAGCCGTGGGCGCCGGACTGGAGGCGGCGACCGAGTTCGGCCTGCACCCCGTCGAGGCCTCCGCGACCCTGGTCGGCCTCGTGCTGGCGGCTGCGGTGAGCGTCTACCTCCTGATGGTGGCGCTGGTGCACGGTCGGCTCAGCCCGACCCATCGCCCGAACCTCATGCAGGCGGTAGGCGCCTCCACCGTGCTTGTGGTGCTGGCCCTGACGGTGCCTCGAGCGTCGCTGCCGTGGGCGATCGTGCTCGACGGAGCCGTCGTCGCCGGTTTCGTGACGGTGACGACTCATCGAGGTGTCCGCACGTGAGCGCTCGGTCAGAGTCCCCAGAATGGACCGGACAGCCCGACGTCGCTGAAGTACCGGGCCGCCTCCGATGGTTCGCGCCGGACGTACCCGTGGTCGAGCCGACCGTCATACCAGTGCGAGGCCAGCCGCCACAGCGTGGCCAGATCCAGCACCGAGCCCCGGGTGCTGCCGGTCTCGGCGAGCCACGCGTCGACGCAGGCGGTCGAGCAGAAGATGCGCTGATGCGCGCACGCCTGCACGACGTCGTCCCAGATGTGCGCCACGGGAGTGAGGAAGTGCGCCACCTGCCCGCCTGCCGGAGGCTCGTGCCGGTTCACGTCCCAGGCCATCGGTCGTGCACACGAAGGGCACCGCGTGGCGACGAGGACCGAGCTCTCGTGCGGGAGCAGGTGCGGAAGGGCGAACGAGTCCCAGGCGCAGCCACCCCACCACAGGGTCGACGCACCCATGACGCTGAAACCGAGCGGCGTGGCCGCGAACGGGTGTGCCATCACGATGGTTTCGTCGTCGCCGAGCACGATGTGTCTGTCCTCGGCCAGCTGTCGTAGCCCTGCCCGTATGTCGGAGGCGTCGACCCCGAAGCCGGCGGCCAGCTCGAGAGTGTCCGGAGCGTGCCCGGCCGTGCTGAACGAGCCGTAGACGGCCAGTCTCAGTGCTTCCAACTCCACCCCGTGATTGTCGCGCACCGTCCCGGCTGTCGTGGCGACCACGTAGGGTCGGGGCCGATGACCACCGAGCTCACCGCAGCACGCCGCGCCATCGCCGACCGGGTGATCGCGGCCATGGCGGGCGACCAGGCGCGCCTCCGTCCCGACCAGGAGACGGCGGTTGCGGCACTCTGCGAGCCCAGCGCCCGGGTGTTGGTCGTGCAGGCAACCGGGTGGGGCAAGTCCGCGGTCTACTGGGCCGCGACGGCGATCCGGCGCGCGGAGCAGCAAGGGACGACGCTCGTGGTCTCGCCGCTCCTCTCCCTCATGCGCGACCAGGTAGCGGCGGCCGAGCGGGCCGGGTTGACGGCAGCCACGCTGAACTCGTCCAACGTGGGGGAGTGGTCCGTCATCGAGGAGCAGCTGCTGGCCGGCACGCTCGACGTCCTGCTCGTCTCTCCGGAGCGGCTCGCCAACCCCCGGTTCGGACGCCGGGTCCTCGACGCGCTCGTCGGTCGGCTGGGGTTGCTCGTCGTCGATGAAGCGCATGCGATCTCTGACTGGGGTCATGACTTCCGTCCGGACTACCGACGGGTCGCCGATCTCCTGCGCGGGCTCAATCCCGGGACGCCCGTGTTGGCCACCACCGCCACCGCGAACGCGCGGGTCACCGACGACGTGGCCGCGCAGCTAGGCGAGACCACACTCGTGCTGCGCGGACGGCTTGCGCGGGACAGCCTGCACCTCGCGGTGATCGACCAGCTGAGCCCGCTCGAGCGCTACGCCTGGGTCGTCAACCAGCTACCTCGGCTGCCCGGCAGCGGCATCGTCTACACGCTCACCGTGGCCGACGCCGAGCGACTAGCGACGGTCATCACCGGCGTCCACGGCGACGCCGTTTCGGTGGCGGCCTACACCGGGGGCCTCGAGTCCGACGAGCGCGAGCGTCTCGAGGATGCGCTCCGTCACAACAAGCTCAAGGCGCTCGTCGCCACCTCGGCACTCGGAATGGGCTACGACAAGCCCGACCTGGGTTTCGTGATCCACGTGGGCTCCCCACCGAGCCCGGTGTCGTACTACCAACAGGTGGGGCGAGCCGGTCGCGGCATCGACGAGGCGCAGGTGATCCTGCTGCCTTCGGCGGCCGACGCCGGCGTGTGGGACTACTTCGCGACCGCGACGATCCCGGACCCCGAGCAGGTACGTCGCTTGCTCGACGCGTGGGACCGTCACGAAGCCGACGTGACGTCGGTGCCGGCACTCGAAGCGGTGTCGGGGCTGCGCCGCGGCAAGGTTGAGCTCATGCTCAAGCAGCTCGCGGTCGACGGAGCCGTCGAGCGGGTCGAGGACGGGTGGCGACGTACCGGCGCCACCTGGACCTATGACGCTGAGCACTACGACGGCATCATCGCGACCCGACGACGCGAGGCCGACATCATGCGCGCCTACAGCCGGGGCGAGCGTTGCCTCATGCAGCTGTTGCAGGAGTCGCTCGACGACCCGACCGCCGAACCCTGTGGACGTTGCACGGTATGTCGCGGTGACCTGCTCGCCGGGCTCGACGCGGCACCGCCGCGTGAGACGTTGGCGCAGGTGACCCGGCTGTTGCGCGGTGAGAGCCACACGCTCGAGCCGCGGAAGATGTGGCCGGGCGGCGACTTCGGTAGCCGGGGCCGGATCCCGGCCGAGGTGATGGCCGACGAGGGCCGTGTCCTCATCCATGCCGACGCCCCCGAGTGGCGCGAGTTCCTGTCCGCCGGCCTCCGTCCCGACACGGCGGCACCACCCGACGTCCTCGAGGGCTGCGTGGCGCTGATGAGCCGTTGGCGGACGACCTGGGCCGAGCGACCGGACGTCGTGGTCGGCCTGCCGGCCGCCGGTGCCCGGGTCCTGATCGGTGAGCTGGTGGACCATATCGCCACGGTGGGACAGCTCGAAACCACCGTGATCGAGTCACCGTCCGAGGCGGTCCCGGACGGGTTGGCCTCGGCCGCCGAGGCAGCCTGGTGGCGTGACCGCATCAGCGTTCCCGACGAGCAGCGAGCCGCCGTGTCGGCGCGAACAGTCCTGCTCGTCGCGGATGCTTCGTCGTCGATGTGGCCGGTGACGCTGGCGGCGGCCGCCCTGCGTGAGGCCGGCGCTGCCCGCGTCCTTCCGCTCGTCGTGCACCGGAGGGTGGGCTGACGCGGTGACCGTCGCGAGGCCCGCCGACCAGGTCGTGCGGCTCGTAGCGGGCGAGGACCCCGAGGCGTGCTCGGTCGGCAGCGCACGGCTCGACGAGCCTGCCTACGGCACGGCCGCGGTAGCGCGTGGCTGGATCGCGCTCGAACAGCCAGGACCCTGGGGCCGCGACGCGGCCGCCCAGAGCCACCTCGACGACGAGCTGGGGCGCGAGCTGAACACCCGTGCCGCGGCGGCGGGCGGACGGTTCGTGCTGATCCGCGCGGCCGGGGCTCATCCTGACGACCACCACGACCGCGCTCGCACGGTCCTGGTGAGCTGCGGACTGCCCGGGAGGGAGTGGCTGCTCACGGGATCCGTGACCGACCCGCAGACACTGCTCGACCTCGACGTCGATGCGCTGACCCGCGGCGACCGGGCGGCGGTCGTGGCCTCGCTGCCGGGGCTGGTTGCGTCGTCACCGGTATTCCTCGTGTGCACGAACGGACGCCGTGACGTCTGCTGTGCGGTGCGTGGGCGACCGGTGGCGCGGGATGCCGCTGCGCAGCGACCGGGCCAGGTGTGGGAGACCTCCCACACCGGTGGCCATCGCTTCGCGCCCACGGGAGTACTGCTCCCGAGCGGAGTGACGCTGGCGCGTGTCGACGGCCCCGACGTCGTGGCCGCGCTCGATGCAGCGGCGTTGGGCGAGCTGCCGGTCCATCTCCTCGGACCCCGACACGACCGAGGACGCTCGGCGTTGCCGCCGGCCGCGCAGGCGGCAGAGTCGGCAGTGCGGGCGTTGACCGGGGCAATCGGTCTGAACGCAGTCACGGTCTCGGACTCCGCGGACACCGGCGGCGTCACTCGGGTGCGTGTCGACCACGCGGCCGGCGATGCGACGACCACGTCGACGAACGTTCTCGTCCGTCAGGCCTCGCGCCGACCTGACCGACGGGTGTCCTGCGGCAAGGACCCGGAGCCGCAGCAGGTGTATGTCGTCGACGTGGTGGAAGACAGGCCGTAGATCGTTCTGCAGGTTCGCTACGGGTCCAGCCGGAAGGTCATCGCAACCATCGCGGCACCGGCCGCCACGAAGGCGAGAGCGGTGACCACAACCCCTGCCGGGATCGTCGTCGCGTCCAACAACACCACCACCATCCAGACCACCACCGTCGCCACCCCGACCACTGCCGTCTGCCCGAGCCAGCGGCGGGCCAGGACGCGATCGAAAGGTGCGTGCTCGGCGAGTGAGGCCGCTCGTGCTGCAGTCACGTGCACGGCGAGTACGCAGAGGGCCGGTACGAGCGACCAAGCCACCGACATAGGCCGAAGGTTGACCCACTGCACGCACACCGCAGCCATCACGGCCATCGGCGCAGCGGAGTCAGGCGAGGCTGCCGCCACGCCGCCGAGCAGGACCAAGCCGACGAGGAACCAGGCGTGGAAGCCGCCGAGCGCGGATGACGTGACCGACGCGACCACGACGCTCAGGACCAGCGTGCTGCGCACGAGCAGGCCGTGCGTCCCGATGCGCGCGAGGGACTCGTCGACGTCGACGAGCAATGCCGGCACTCTCATCGCGCGGCCATCCGAGGTGCCCTCGCCCGGCGGGCCACGTCACGCAGGACCTGGTCGAGACTGCCGGGGCCACGCCAGTCGACCACCGGGACGCCGGCGCGCGTGATGCTGCGGATGTCGGCGGAACGTTCGAGGAGTCGGATCCGCCAGGCGAGCTCGGTCGTCTCTCGGTCGCGGTCGGCCGGGTCGGCGTGGTGCTCGACGGCGTGCGGCAGTGTGTCGACGACGACGAGGACCAGACCGCGGCGGGTGAGCGCGACGGCGCGTTGCATCGGGATCGTCGAGATCAGCGGCGAACACATCAGCACGACGGCGCCGGCATCGATCCGCATGCGCGCGTCGGCATGCTCGTCGTCGAAGCCTCCCGGCTCGACCCTCGCCAGGGCGGCCAGCATCCGCCGCAGGTGAGGCACGCCGGTGGCTGGGCGCACCACCAACGGCCGCCTCGCCTGAGTGACCTGGAGACCCACCCGGTCGCCGCGTCGTACATGGTGCTCGCAGAGGGCGGCGGCGGCACGCACGGTGGCGTCAAGACTGCTCGGTGTCCCGTCGAGGCCTCGGCTGACGCCGATGTCGTTGCTCGCATCGATGACGACGATGACCTGGCTGTCGTTGTCGGCGTACGTCGCGGTGACGTTCAGCCCGTCCGAGCGGAGCGACGACGGCCAGTGGATTCGCCGGAGGCGGTCGCCGAGCTGGAACGGTCGGATGCTGGCGAACTCGCTCCCCGCGCCAGGGCGGGCCGACCGGTCGATGCCGACGAGCCCTTGCGGGTGTGGCATCGGGGCCCGGCTGTCGAAACCGGCGGCAGCGGGAGTCACCTCGACCGTCCAGGAGCCGGTGGTGGTCGGTCCCCACTGGTAGGCACCCCAGGCGCTCAGGGCGCCGACGGCCGCGGGGCCCACGACGTGCTGCCCCCATCGCGTCATCCGGACCGTCAGCTCGACCGAGGTCACGGGCACCGCGGGATCGACGGGATGCAGCGCGGTGCCGAAGCGCGGTCGCGTCTCGACCCAGGGGCTGGCTGTGCTCGACACGGAGAGCTCCGTGGCCCCCGGTGGGGCGGTGACGTTGTATCGCGTGGTCGTCGCCTGACCTTCCCGGAGCCTGCGGCGCCCGATGTCAGCCGTGACGATCGGCTGGCCGTGGGGCCGGGTGAGCACGGACCACACCGCCACGACGAGCAGCGGAGAGCCGATCACCAGCAGATCGGGCCGGTGCAGACCGATCGCCACGACCAGGCCGAGCGGACCCAGGACGGCGGCACGGGCGTGCGCCCAGGTAGGCCGCCACCGGTCATCGTCGGTGGACGGGCGGCTCATCGTCCTACCGGTTCGCCGGCAGCCGGCGTGGGAACGGACGCGAGCACGTCCGCGACGACGGTGCCGCTGGTGACGGAGGTCATCCAGAGCTCGGGCCTGAGCGTCAAGCGGTGGTCGAGCACCGGATGGGCGACGGCCTTGACATCTTCGGGGATGACGTAGTCACGGCCACGGATGACCGCGAGCGCACGCGATGTGAGCAGCAATCCGATGGCCCCACGTGGCGAGGCACCCACCATGACGTGTCCGTGGGTCCGGGTGGCTATGGACAGGTCGACGCAGTAGCGGCCGATGGAGTCGTCGACCGTCACGGTCTCGACGGCAGCCTGCATGGCCAAGAGCGTTGCGGGATCGGTGATGGCGCGCAGCGTCTGTTCCTCACGCTGCCGCGCAAGCCGGCGCCGGAGCACCTCGACCTCCTGGTCGGCAGTGGCGTATCCGAAGGTCACGCGCATCAGGAACCGGTCCAGCTGCGCCTCCGGCAACGGATAGGTGCCCTCGTACTCCACCGGGTTGGCGGTGGCGAGGACGTGGAACGGTGCAGGCAGGGTGAAGGTCTCGCCCTCGACGGTGACCTGGCGTTCCTGCATGGCCTCGAGCAGCGCCGCCTGGGTCTTGGGAGGTGTGCGGTTGATCTCATCGGCGAGGAGCAGTCCGGTGAAGATCGGCCCCTTGCGGAAGTTGAACTCGGCAGATCGCTGGTTGTAGATGAACGACCCCGTGAGGTCACCGGGCAGCAGGTCGGGGGTGAACTGGGCCCGGGCGAACTCGAGACCGAGCGTCTGCGCGAAGGACCGTGCGGCCAGGGTCTTGCCGAGGCCGGGAAAGTCCTCGAGCAACACGTGCCCACCTGCGAGGATGGCGCTCAGGACCAGCTCGAGCGCGGGCCTTTTCCCGACAACTGCGCGATCCACCTCGTCGAGAACGGCGGCGGCACGAGCGCTGACCGCAACCACGTCGAGCACCGGCGTGGGCGCCTCCGGAGAGGTGGGGGCAGGCAAGTCGGTCATAGTGCCTCGATTCGACTGAGAAGGTCGTTCAGGTGTCTCCGGCTGGTCCGTGGGTATGGCGTTGACACGTACGCGCTGAGCTCGGGACCGAGCAGTGCCCGTGCCTGCTCCGGCTGAGCTCCCCGGTCCAGGCCGTGGTGGGACGCGAGTCGGTCGTCGATGACCCGCACGAGGGTCGTGTGCAGCTGCGCGGCCAGCGCGTCCGGCTCCCGGTTCTCGCGGAGGGCCTGCGAGAGCCGCGAGAAGCGCGGGTCGAGACCGTACCGAGGCCGAACGGCGGGCCGGGGGGCGGACCAGCTGATCGGGGTCACGCGAGTCTGCAGCATGGACACCAGGCCGGCGAACAGCGAGCACGAGACGGTGGCGACGACGACGAGCAGGGGTCGAGGCCGCAGGCCGACCCACGCCGTGAAGCCCCAGGCGACGAGGCCGAACAGCAGACCGTACGCCGTCAACCGCAGCCAGTGCCGTTCTGTCATCGCGATCCTGGGGGTGTGGACGCAACGGGCGCGGTCGGCTGTGGTGTCGAGCGCTCGCGGTCGAGGTCGTCGCGCACAGCGTTGAGAGCCTGGACTGCCCGGCGTCGATGGGGTTCGCCGAGCGCGTGGCTGGAGAAGCGCGCTTCCCGGTACAGCCCGGCGAGCTCGGCAATCGCGGCGGAACGGACGGCGTAGCGCGTCAGTACGGCTGCGGTGAACTCTTCGGACGTGAGCGCCGGATTGCGCTCGAAACCGGTCATGGCCACCGCTTCCTCGAGCATCATCCAGCAGCGAACGATGGCGTCGCGAGGCATGCCTTGCTCGAGGATCGACAGACCGCTCTGAGCGGTACGGCTGAGGTCACGGGCAACGTCGGCGTCGATGTCATCGAAAGTCTCCGCAGCAGCCGGCTCGGTGGCGACCGGTACCGCATCGCGAAGGCGTCGACGCTGCTGCGCGCTGCGCCAGATGATCGCGAGCAGTGCGAGTGCGAACAGAGTGAGCACGACGTAGATGAACGTCGTGGCCGCGGTACCGAGACCGGTGGCCTGCTGGAGGTCCTCCCGCTGGCCGCCTGCTCCGTTGTCCAGCCTGGGCGGTTCGACGCGCTGAGCAGTGGGTGGCCGCTCGACGGCGCCGCGGAGAACCGGCACGAACGGCGCCGTGCTGACCCATGCTGCGATGGCGACGGCGACGGCGCTCACGGCCGCCAGCCACACCCCACCCCGTCTCATGCGGCTGAGAGTACAGCCGTACGTCGACATCTCACCCGGCCTTCGGCACGACCACGCTGTCATGGAAGGGTCGAATGGAAGGGTCGTATGGAATGATCGCGTGGACGTGGACAGGTCAAGGGGGGCTCGACTCCGATGCAGATGAAACTGGAACTCATCCCGCTCCCGGTTGCGGACGTGGACCGAGCCATCGCCTTCTATGCCGACAAGCTCGGCTTCAAGAAGGACTTCGACGTGCAGCCCAGCGAGGGCGTCCGCGTCGTCCAGCTGACACCAGAGGGCTCGGGTTGTTCGGTCGGTTTCGGGACCGGCCTGGATGTGTACGGGGGAGCTCCCGGCAGTGTCAGAGGGTTGCACCTGATTGTCGAGGACATCACCGAGGCGCGTGCCGAGCTGGTCCGCCGAGGTGTAGAGGTCGGCGAGATCCAGGACTTCGGGGGCGGTGTCAGAGGAGCAGACTTCTCCGATCCTGACGGCAACACGCTCGAGCTGCAGGAGATGACGTGGCGCAAGGGCGCGGACTACTAGGCGGCTGCAGACCCCGCGTCAACCCTCGGGACAGACCCAGTCCGAATCAGCTGGATGAGAACAGCGCGGACAGCCGTTCCGCTTGTCGCTGCAGTGTGCCGTCGGGATTCCTTCCCGCAGCGGGGTTCCCGGGCAGGAGCATGAGCAACCAGAAGAGGCCGAACAGCCGGCGGTACTGCCTCAGCCGCAGGTGCTCGCGCTTGCTCAGCGCGAACCGGTCGAGCAGCCGGTCGACGTCCACGGCTCCGGCCACCCAGGTCGACAGATGCTCGGCCAGGTCGGCGAGCTCGAACAGTCGGTCGCTGACCCCGGCGTCCTCGAAGTCGACGAGGCGAACCTGGTCGGCGTCCCACAGCAGGTTCCCCACGTTCCCGTCGCCGCGGCCGAAGACGAGGTCGGGCTCGGAGGACTGGAGACGGTGTACGTCGGATGAGCTGATCCACGTGACTCCGTCGGCCAGCGCACGCTGCACCTCGGCACTCCGGTCGGTGGCGGCAGCGTTCTCGATGGACTCCGCCGACCAGGAGCGCACGTCCGTCAGTGCCCTCGGCGCGTTCCAGCGGCGCGGTGGACGCGTGTGCAGGTCGGTCGACGGCACAACCTGATGGAACGTGTGGACCGCGTGCGCCATCGCGTCGAGACACCCGTCGGAGGCAGCAGATCGGGACCCGATGGGCTCGCCGGGAAGGCGACTCATCGTGATGGTGGGCGGTGCACTGTCGAGCTCGCAGCTCAGCGGGGCCGGGACCAGGTCTGATGCGTGTTCGTGGACCAGCGTGAGTGCGTCCCACTCGCGCTGCGGCTCTCCGTCGTTCCAGCGTCGATAGCGCTTGATGACGGTGTGCTGGCCGAACGTGAGGTCGTGCGTGGTGGCCACCGGCATGATGCGGACCCTACCGACCGCCAAGTGCCGGTCGCCGGAGGGATCAGGGTGCTGTCGGGACGTTCCGGATGTATCACCAGGCCCCAACCGCGATCCTTGGAAGCGACCCGAACGGAGGCGGCCGATCTGGGCGCCCGGAGCGCTGGATGTCGGCCGAAATGGCTTGCTCCGGGGCAGTAGAGTGTCGAGTACGTCGACGTGAGAAGGGCGGGAGGGGGAGAAGGTGATGAGTTCGGTCTGGCGCGTCACGCGCGAGCTCGTCCTGCTCGCTGTGCTCTACGTCGGATACTCCGCCGCCCGGCTGTTGGCTTCCAACGACACAGGACTGGCCATCAACCACGCCAAGGACGTGCTCGGGGTCGAGCGATGGTGGCACATCGGTATCGAGGTCTCCTGGAACTCGGTGCTCATCAACCACGAGGCTCTCAGCGTCTTCGCCGGCTACTGGTACGCGACCATGCACTACGTCGTGACGCCGATTCTCCTGATCCTGCTCTGGCGGCAGTCGCACGCTCACTACCTGCGGATGCGCAGGATCCTCGTCGGTGCAACAGCGATCGCGCTGATGGCCTACATCTTCTATCCGACTGCCCCTCCGCGCATGCTCGACGGGTACGTCGACATCATGTCGTCGACCTCTCAATGGGGATGGTGGGGCGGTTCGGCTTCGGCTCCCCGCGGTCTCGGCGACCTGACCAATGAGCTCGCCGCGATGCCGTCGATGCACGTCGGGTGGGCGCTGTGGTGCACCATCGGGGCGATCTCGTTGAGCCGGGCCCTGTGGCTGCGCATCATCGCCGTCGGCTACGTCGTCGTGACCACTCTCGTGGTCGTGGCGACAGCCAACCACTGGATCCTCGATGCAGTCGTCGGGGCCGCCATCACGGCCGCAGTCTGGTTGATCGTCCGTCAGCTCTCCCGGGTCCAAGAACCGGAGCAGCCGGCGGTCGCGCGGTCGGTCAGTGCACCGGCGCGACCGGTCGAGGCGTCCAACGAGTCCGAGCTCTGCCCAGCCCAACCGTGAGCGGCTCCGGTCGATGCGGGGCGTGACCCCGCTACCTGCAGGCCCCGGCCAGGAGTCGTGCTGGGACTATCCGCGTCCTCCCGTGGTCGAGCCCACCCCCGAGCACGTCGTCGTCGAGCTGGGCGGGGTGCGTATCGCCGAGACGACGTCGGCCCTCCGTCTCCTCGAGACGAGCCACCCGCCGACGTACTACCTGCCGCGAGAGTCCTTTGGCGAGGGCTGCCTGCGTCCGGCGGAAGGCTCGTCGATGTGCGAGTGGAAGGGGCAGGCGGCGTACCTCGACGTGCTGGGCGGGCAGGCGGTCGCGGCCCGAAGCGCCTGGTACTACCCGCAGCCGGTGCAGGCGTTTGCCTTGTTGCGTGACTACGTGGCTCTCTATCCCGCAGCGATGGATCGTTGCGTCATCGACGGGGAGCTCGTAACTCCACAGGCCGGCGGGTTCTACGGCGGCTGGATCACCTCACGCGTCGTCGGTCCCTTCAAGGGTGAACCCGGCACCTGGGGGTGGTGACGGCCGACGGCCGCGTCGGGCCGATCCGACTCCGGCTCAGGTCTCTTCGCGGTGGCGACCCGTGACCCAGTCGTACCGGACGTCGTCGTCAACGATCTGTCGTCCGGCTCGCGACCCGACGTCGGCGCCACCGTCCACGTTGTAGACGGCTCCCGTGCTGTAGCTGCTCTCGCTCGAGCTCAACCACAGCACCAGGGCCGCAACCTCCTCGGGACGGCCGGGGCGGGCGAGCGGGAGCGTGGGGATTCGTTGCTCGAGGCTCTTGGCCATGCTCGGGGGGAGCGGTTTGGGCTGGGTGTCGATCAAACCCGGACTGACACAGTTGACCAGGATGTCGAAGGGGGCCAGCTCGATCGCGGCGACGCGGGTGAAGCTTTCCGTCGCGGCCCTGCTGCTGGCGTAGGCGGCGGCGCCGGGCGAACCCGTCTTGCTGACTCCGGACGAGAAATTGACGATGCGACCGCCGTCACCCTGCTCGACGAGAAGCCGCGCCGCCGCCTGCGTCATGAGGAACGTGCCGCGGCAGTTCACGGCGTACACCGTGTCCCAGACCTCCACACGCTCCTCGAGCAGGCTTGCGTGCGGAGCGACAGCAGCGTTGTTGACGCAGACGTCGAGCCTGCCGAAGAAGTCGCGGGCGTGGTCCACGATGCTCTGGGCGCCGTCAGCGGTGCTGATGTCGGCGACGATGGACGTTACCGATCCGTGGGCGAGCTGACAGGTCTCGGCCAGACCATCCGGATCGCGGTCAGCCGCGACCACCTGTGCGCCGGCGTCAGCGAAGGCACGGACGAGCGATCGGCCGACCCCCCGTGCCGCGCCGGTCACGATCACGACCTGGCCGGAGAAGTCATAGCGAACCGTGGAGGAGGGAGCCATGGTCCGACGCTATGTCGTCTGTCGACAATAGTCAATCAAGCGGAGTGGCGAGTTGGTCGCAGGTCCCAGGAGCCGGAGCGAGGACTTCGGCACCGCTTCGTGATCTACGGTCTATTGACCATTGTCGACAGACGACCTAAGGTCTGCTGTGTCGGCTGTTGCTGACGAGCACGACCAGCGGCCCCGTCCTGAGTTGCGGGCCGGCGGAGAAAGGGTGATGGGCGTGGAGGTGGGCCCTGTCGACACGCGGCCCGTGCCTGAGCCCGTTCTCCTTCGCACGCTCGGCCTGAGCAAGCACTTTGCTGTCGCGCATGGTCTGGTCGGGCGACGGCAACACGCGGGTGCGAAGACGCTGAAGGCGGTCGACGACGTCAGTCTGGTCGTGCGCGAGGGTCAGACTCTGGGGGTCGTGGGGGAGACCGGGTCCGGCAAGAGCACGCTCGGTCGGCTGCTGCTGCGGTTGGAGACTCCGACGTCAGGAGACGCGGAGTTCGAGGGCGAAAGCATCTACCGCGCCGGGCGGGCGCGGTCGCGCGACCTCCGGCAGCGGATCCAGATCATCCTGCAGGACCCGTACTCGACACTGAATCCCTACAAGTCGGTGCGCTCCACCATCGAAGAGGTCCTCGGAGTCCACGGAGACCTGGCGGCCGATGAGCGCCGCGCCGAGACCGAGAAGCTGCTCACGCAGGTCGGCTTTCCCGTCGAGCTGATGAACCAGCGACCTGACCAGCTCAGTGGTGGGGGACGGCAGCGGGTGAGCATCGCCCGCGCACTGGCCGTGAGCCCCCGACTGATCGTGGCGGACGAGCCGGTGTCGGCCCTCGACGTCTCCGTGCAGGCGCAGGTCCTGAACCTGTTCGAGCGGCTCCGTGCCGAGCTGGGCCTGACCTACATCTTCATCACGCACGACCTCGCCGTGGTGCGCCGCCTCAGCGACCGGATTGCCGTGATGTATCTCGGGAAGGTCGTCGAAGAGGGCGCCACGAAGGAGATCTTCGCTCGACCGCTGCACCCCTACACGAAGGCGCTGCTCGATGCCGCGCCCGAGCTGCATCTGCGGCGTACGGATCGGGGCCCCGCTCTCGGTGGCGACATGCCCAACGCGATCTCGCCACCGACGGGCTGCGTGTTCCACCCACGTTGTCCGCAGGCGATGGACATCTGTCGGACCGAGCGGCCGGTCGCCATCCAGCCGCTTGTGGACCGGACGGTGGCCTGCCATCTGCACACCGGACCACCTGTCGAGGTGATGCCGGTCGAGGTGGGAACTCATCGCGCGACCTCCCCGGCCGCAGCCGAGGCAGCCGCACCGAGTTCGAGACAACCACCACCGACGTAGC
>CAVVQV010000003.1:0-152108 GCA_963750495.1 uncultured Actinomycetota bacterium | reverse complement strand
TGTGGGCTTCGAGGTGTTTGGTCAGCATGCCGAAGACCAGGTTGGGCAGGGCGAACCGGCCGCGGGCGATCCCGTCGGACCCGTACTGGCCGGTGAACCAGGCTGAGGCCAACGCCTTGCGTTCCTGCGCGGTCACTGCTGCTCCAACGTCTGGTCGACGGTCTCGGGGTCGATCACCTCGACCAGATGGTTCGCTGCGACCTGCAGCTGGCTGAACGACAGTGTCTGGGCATGCGCGAGCAGATCCTGCTGCGCGGCGTCGACCCGGTCAGGCTCGATCGTGGGTGAGAGCCGGTTGATCGCGGCCGCGACCACCACCCCTTGTTCGGCCGACACCGTTCCGGCCGCGACCGCGCGACGGGTCGGCTCGGTGACCGTCCGACTGCCGTGCAGCTGCTTGGCGGTCCGCACGGTCCGGGACGCTTCACCGGCCGACATCCGGTGCGCCGTCATCAGATGTGCCCGGGTCGAGGACGCACCGTATCGGTGGGGCAGGTTGCGGTCGGCTGCTTCAGCGACCAGTCGGGCGACCAGCTCATCGGCAGCGGCTCGGACCGCGAGCGCCTCACTGATTCGCCTGTCGAGCCGACTGTCGTCCAACGACCAGGTGGGGGTGTCGACCAGGTCGGCGAGCTCGTGACGCGCGCCCGCGAAACCACGGCCGAAGGCATCGTCGATACCCACGGTCGGTGGCGGTCCCTGCGTCGTACTCATGGCTCAAACCTAGAACAGCCCACCGACACTTTCGGACCACCGCCCGATGCCAGAACCCGTTATCCACAAGGGTTTTCCGAGGAGTTTTCGTTCGGAGGCCGGACCGTCCCGAGCCCCGCTGATCGAGCCGGTAGGGATCAACGGGGCCGAGGGCAGCGCGGCGGCCCGACGCCCGCGGCGATGCGACCGTAGGCATCGTCGATGCAGTCAGACCTGAGCCGTCGCGTGCCAGGACTCGGTGCGGTACTTGGTCGCCCAGCCCATTGCGAGATAGAGGCCGTCGGCTCCCGTGTCTGAGTCCGCGTCCACCTCGAGATCGACGCGGTTTCCGCCGCGCTCCAGGCAGTCACGGATCACGGTGTGCAGCAACGCCTTGGCCACACCGCGACCCCGTGCGTCGCGATGTACGCCGATGTAGTCGACATAGCTACCCTCGCGGCCATGCAGGTCGGCTGACAGCACCGAACTGACGAGCGCACCCCCGGGTCGGAGCTCGCCGTCGACGTCGATCTCGGCGATCCACCAGTGGTCCCAGCGGTGACCGGGGTCCTCGCGAAGCCGTTGCATGAACTCCGGGAAGCTCTCGCGATACGAGTTGAAGTGGTCCGCAAACGACTCCTCGAGCATCTGGTGCACGACCTGCAGGTCCAGGGCTACCGGCATACCGTCGTCGTGCTTGGACACGCGCCGCACGTGGACGCCGGGCCGCTCGGACAAGCCGGCGTCGCCCTCCTCGACGGGTCGGCTCATGTGCAGCCAGGTCCGCGTCCTGCGATAGCCCGCTCCGGTGAGCCAGCGTTGCTGCCGCTCGTCGCCGACGTACGCGCTGGCGTCCAGCTGGGTCTCCGTCAGCTCACGAAGGCGCGCCAGGTCGCAGCCGGCGCCTTCCGCCCACTGCAGGAGTACGCCGGCCAGCTCATCTCCGTGCTCGCAGTCGGGAGCCACGGTCACGTCGACCACGGTTCGGCCGGCCGCACGGTCGTGGACCCAGGCCCAGGCGCCGACCGCGCCGTCGGGGCCGTCCAGCACCACCTGCCGACGCGTCCAGGAGCCGATGCCTGTGACCGAGGCAGCGACGGCTGCCTCATCCACGCTGGCTCCGCCGCGGGCATAGCGCTGATGTGCCTCGACAAGCTTCGCCAGGGCCGGCACGTCGTCGGCACCGGGAACCCGGGCGGACCAACCGGCAGGCAGGCCGGGCACAGGGGGCTGGGCGACGGTCATCGGGTCAGTCTCCCAGGAATCTCACATCGGCCTTGGCGGCATCGTGGGCATGCTACTATTTGAACGTTCGCTCAAGTTCTTTAGGAGTTCATCATGTTCACCTGGGCGCTGCTCATCGCAGCGATCCTCACCGAAGTCGCCGCGACGATTGCCTTGAAGACGTCGGACGGCTTCACCCGGCTCATCCCCTCGGCGATCGTCGTGGTCGGCTACCTGATGTCGTTCTGGCTGCTCGGCATCCTGCTGACCCGCGGCATGAGCATTGGTGTCGTGTACGCCCTGTGGTCGGCCATCGGGCTGTCGCTGATCGTGATCGCCGACATCCTCTGGTTCGGGGAGCGCTTGACCTCGATCCAGACCGCCGGACTGTTCGCCATCGTGATCGGGGTCGTCGCACTCGAGATGGGTGGCGCTGCAGGGTGACCAAGCCGGGAGCCTCGGTAAAGCGAGTCGACGGGCGGCAAGCCCGCGGCGAACGAGCCCGGGCAGCCCTCATCGAAGCGACGCTGGACGTCATCGAGCGCGAAGGCGTGGGCAAGGTGACGCACCGCAACGTGACGCGGGTGGCGGGTCTCCCATCGACGTCGGCGGCGTACCACTTCGCGTCGATCAACGACCTGCTCGAGGCCGCCCTGCTGCACGCCGACGAACAGAGTCATCTGGCGCTGGTCAGAGTCAGCGCCGCCGACGATCCCGTGCATGCGCTGGCCGACTGGCTGGTCACGGACTTCGAGACCGACCGGTCGCGCTGCATTGCCGAGTTCGAGCTGTTCCTGTACGCCGCGCGGACGCCCGCACTGCGACCGGCCGCCCGGCGGTGGATGACCGATCTAGCCACCCTGGTCGAGTCCTGGACCGACGATCCGTCCACGGTCGTCACGATCTGTGCCTACGTCGACGGGCTGATCCTGCACGCCCTCGTCACCGGTGCGGCCCCGCAGGTCGACGAGGTGGCCGCGACACTGCGCCGGCTGGCTGCCGGGGCCGCAAACAGGGAACCGGCGAACTGACCGCAGTCGGCTGGCCGTGAGAAGGACCGGACGGTGAGGCGGAACTCCTCGCGGTGCTCCGCCCCACTCTCACGCCACCTGCGCCCCTCGCGCGGCGGCGGAGCCCGACGCTCCCTGAGTCAGCGCAACGTCGCCCATACGGTCTTGCCGTCGGGCAACGGGATCGAGCCCCATTGCTCCGCGACGGCGTCCACCACGACGAGGCCACGGCCCCCCGGCGTGCCATTGTCGGTGCGGTTGATGGCGGGAGGGGAAGCCGAGCCATCGGTCACCTGCACCAGCACGACCTCACCATTCCAGCTGACGTGGACGCTGAACGACGTCTGGGCATGGACCACCGCGTTGGTGCTGAGCTCACTGACGACGAGGACGGCCGACTCCACCGAGGACGCGACACGCCACTCAGACAGGCGATCGGCAACGAAACGACGAGCCTCGGACACGTGATCGTGCCGCGCAGACCATGCCTTGTGCTCGAACAAGGCGACGCTCTCCGTCATAGCGCTCCCGACATCCTCAGTGAGTAACCGGGAGGCAGCGTGAGGTCCAGACGGCAGCACGGTCCCGGCGATGGTACCGCCCAGAATGCCTCAACCACGAGAACAAGCACGGTCTACAGTGTGAAGAGTGACCCGCATGTCGTTCGGACATGCGGGGATTGATATCGGCGGTGAAGGCGTGGCAGGTCCCGGTACGCCTTCCACGGGCTCGACCAACCCCGACTCCCATACCGAAATCGGTCGTATCTGCAAAAGTTGCATCGACGACGTCGGCGTTGACGGTGGGGGCGTGTCCGTGATGACCAGCCGAGGTTTCGCAGGCACGGTCTGGGTCAGCGATGCCATGGCAGCCCGGGTGGAGGAGCTCCAGTTCAGCCTCGGTGAGGGGCCATGCTTCGAGGCCGTGTCCACGCGCCGGCCGGTCCTGGTTCCCGACCTCGCGTCCACCACGGGCATGGGCAGCCACTGGGCTGGTTTCCGGTCCGAGGCATCCTTGTCGGGAATCGGCGCGATCTTCGGGTTGCCGCTCAACGCCGGCACGTTCACCCTCGGCGCCTTCGATCTCTATCGCCTGGAGCCGGGTCCGCTGACCCAGGACGAAGTACATCGCGCAAGTGCCGCCGCCGAAGAGGCGTCGAACGCGCTCCTCGACCTGGCGAACGACCAGGCGAGCGCGGAGCCAGCCGGCGCGACGTACCACTGGGTCGTGCACCAGGCCGTAGGAATGATCACGCAGCAGCTCCAGGTAGCGATCAGCGACGCGATGCTGCACCTTCGGGCCGCCGCCTACAGTGAAGGGGTCACCATCGACGATTTCGCGGCGCAGGTCGTGGACCGACGTCGACGGTTGTCGAAGGAGGACACATGAGCGACACCAACCGACAAACAACTGGCCTGTCGGCGCTGGGTTCGGACCGGAACGCGCTGCTGGCCGAGCGATTCGTGATGCTGGCGGACACTCTTGTGGACGACTTCGACGTGGTCGAGCTGATGGACAGCCTCGTCTCAGCTTGCGTCGAGCTCCTCAACACGACGGCCGCCGCCCTGATGATTCCTGATCCGCGCGGCCGTCTCCAGATCGTGGCGTCCTCCAGCGAGGAGGCACGACTGCTCGAGCTGCTTCAGCTGCAGAACGACGAGGGCCCTTGCCTGGACTGCATCCGCAACGCTGCACCGGTCAGCGTCGATGACATTCCCAGCGCCCATGCACGCTGGCCGCGGTTTGCCGACGCGGCCAACCAGCTGGGCTTCTCGTCGGTCCACGCAGTGCCGATGCGGCTCCGCAACGAGACGATCGGGGGGCTCAACCTCTTCCGCGCCGAAGGCCCCGCGCTCAGCCCCGACGAACAACGCATCGCGCAGGCGTTGGCGGACGTGGCGACGATCGCAGTCCTGCAGCAGCGTTCGCTCGCGCGCGCCGCACAGCTGGCAGAGCAGCTGCAGACCGCGCTGGACAGCCGCGTGGTCATCGAACAGGCCAAGGGTGTGATCGCCGAATTCGGCGGGCTCGACATGGGTGCGGCGTACAGCGCTCTGCGGCTCTACGCCCGCGACCACAACCGCAAGCTGGCAGAGGTCGCAGACGCAGTGGTGGCCGGTCGCGTCAACCTAAGCAGTCTTGTCGCCCGCCTCAGGGCGGCGGACTGACGGGCTCCGCGTATCGTCATATGGCGCGGACTCGGTTGTTCCGGGCTTCATGCGTCAGCTCGACCAGCCCGAGCTCCTCGAGCAGTGGCGGAAGATACATGCCGAAGCGACCCCGGTAGCCGTTACGCCGGCCGTACCAACCACCCACGGGGTTGTCAAGTGAGCGACCGAAGGCCTCCACCGTGCCGTCTTTCGCGGGCTTCTTCTCGTCCGCAGCGCCGAGGTCCACCCAGTCGCCCTGATCACGCAGCCAGTCCGCCAGATCGTCGATGGCTCGCGCGTCGTACGTCAGCTTCGTCGACCCGACCTGGCAGATCAGGAGAGGTGGGTCGCTCTCGTCGTCGCGATACATCGTGTACGCCGAGCTGCCCGGCGCCGTGGTCAACTGCCACGGGTCATCCCTCGTTCCTGCTGCCATCACCGACTCCTTTCCCATGCGACCTCTGGCCAGTCTGCTCAGGCTGCGGCCGGCTGTCGAGCGCCGGAGCCGGGAGCGCCCGTCGATTCGGCCTCCGGGCCTCGTCGCGCAGCTAGGTTGTCACCGTGAGCGTTCGGGATACCCCTGCCACCATCGTGTTCATGCCGGAATCGGCCTACGGACCGACGAACAACTGCATCGGGATCGGAACGATCCTGCGCGAGCGAGGGCACCGCGTCGTCTTCGCGGCCGAGTCGTCGTGGGGCGGGCGACTGTCCCCGATGGGGTTCGAGGAGACGCTCGTCGACCTGGCTCCTCCTCCTGATGGTGACGAGCCGCAGGACGCGGGCGCGTTCTGGAAGGCCTTCATCCGGAAGACCGCCCCGGAGTTCCGGAAGTCGACGCAGGACCAGCTGGCCACCTTCGTCCGGCCCACGTACCAGGCACTCATCGACGGCGCCAGGCACTGCCAGCCGCACCTCGAGGCGATGCTGGCCGAGATCGGTGCCGATGCGATCGTCCTGGACAACGTCGTCAGCTTTCCCGCCCTGATGACGACGGATGCCGCGTTCGTACGCATCATGTCGTGCAACCCCTTGGAGATGAAGGGCCCGGGTGTTCCGCCGACGTTCTCGGGTCTCGCGGCCGACGCACCCGAGACCTGGCCGGAGTTCCGCGCGGCATACGAACAGACCCATCGAGCGATGTGGGAGGGCTACAACGCCTGGGTGCAGAGCGTCGGCGCCCCACCTCTCACCGACCTCGACTTCGTGCACGAGTCAGCAGACCTGAACTTGTACGTCTACCCCGAAGCCATCGACTACGTGGACTCCCGGCCACTCGCGTCGACCTGGCACCGTCTCGACTCGAGTGTTCGTACGACGGACGAGACGTTCGACGTGCCCGACGAGCTGCGCGACCGGCCGCCCGGCTCGGCGCTGGTCTACCTGTCGCTCGGCTCTCTCGGCAGTGCCGACGTCGAGCTCATGCGACGACTCATCGACGTGTTGGGGCGGACCGAGCACAGCTACATCGTCTCGATGGGGCCGCAACATCACGAGCTCACCCTGGCCGGCAACATGTGGGGTCGCGAGTTCCTGCCACAGACCAGCGTGCTCCCCCACGTCGACCTCGTCATCACCCACGGCGGCAACAACACGACGACGGAGGCCCTCCACTTCGGCAAGCCGATGATCGTGCTGCCGCTGTTCTGGGACCAGTACGACAACGCCCAACGAGTGCACGAGACCGGCTTCGGCGTGCGACTCGACACCTATCGCTTCACCGGTGAACAGCTGAGCGCCGCCATCGAGACGCTCACCGCCGACCAACAGCTGGCCGAACGGCTCGCCGCAACATCCCGCGAGATACAGCGGCGGGACGGGCTGCGCCGTGCCGCGGACCTCATCGAGGAAGCCGCGATCTCACGCTAGCGGGCTACCTCTTTGCTCGACGGCGGGCGCCGCGCGGCGGCCGCGACCTATCGAGCAGAAACCGCGAGCCGGACGGCCCGACCGTCGATGGTGCCGCGAACAGCGAACACCGACGCATCCTGGTCGTTCCAGCGGCCCGTGAAGTGCAACGTCCCACGGGTGCCGTTGTCCTGGCGGACCGTGACATCGCCACCGTAGTTCCCGAACCAGTCGGAGAAGCCCGTCCCGTCAACGGCGACATCGTCGGTGAACCTGACGTGATGCAGGTGAAACACGTCCGGATCCGGGTAGTTGCCGACGTCCAGTGACGTCGTACCACCTCGTAGGCCCACACCGGTCCCGGTCCGGCCGGCGTACTGACGGTGGATCACGTCCAGCACCGTCCAGACGGCATCCGTGGCCAGTCGTCGGTCCCCGACCCGGGAGTCGTCTCCCGCCCGCCGCCGCGCCGCCGGCAACTGCTCGACCGACTTTGCAAAGCTCCCGACCTGCCAGATGGGGAAGGCGGGAGCGTTCGCGCAGAGGTCGTCCGCCTGGCCTGACCGGATGAACCGCTGCACGATGCGCGGTGCACACTCGCGCCACCACCACGGGTTGTGAGCAGCACCCTTCACGGTGATCAGGGTGCTGTCGGTGAGCACGTTGGCTGCCCGACGGCTGTCGTACGTCGGGACCACGAGGTCGAGATCACCGGTGAGGACCAGGGTGGGAATCCCGCCTACACGGGTGCCGGGTGCGTACGGCGGGTCGGTCTTCCAACGGGCCATGATGCACGGGTCCGGGAAGAAGCTCTCGGGAAGCGGTGCCGCCCACGCCTCCTTCGAGAACAGACCGTAGCGGGCGGGTTGGTCAGCGAAGGCCTGGTCGTACTGGGCCTGTCGAACGCTGAGGGGCGCAGTCTCGTCCCAGGGAAAGTTGTTGTCGAGGCAGTACCGAACGATGTTGTCCCCGGCGGAGAAGTCGCGCGGGTTGCCTGAGTCGAAGAAGCCGGGGCCGCGAAGCGCCTCAGCTGCGAGACGGAGCAGCGGCACGTCGTCACCGTGCTTCAGGGCGACCGCCGCCTGGGCGACCTCGCCCTGCCCCAGGAAGGGGAACTGGTCGCTCGTCAGGATGTTGCGCAGCAGCAGTCCCTCCGTCACCTCCACCTGATGGGGGTGGCCGGTGAAGTCGTAGCCCACTCCGGTCACCGGGTGGTTGCGGAGACGTTGGACCAGCCAGCCAAGCTGTGCGGCGGGGTGGGGATTCTCGTGCCGGCAGTCGACGGATCGCCCGCAGAGGCGGTTCACCACAGCCGGGATCGCCTTGGGCGTGCTCGACCCGAAGGGGTCGGCACCGACCGGGAGGTAGGGCGAGCCGACGACGACGGCTGCCACGTGGTCTCGGTGCCGGACGGCGTAGCTGACCATGTCGTTGCCGGCGTACGAACCGCCCATCGCGATGATCTGGTCGTAACCGAGAGCACCCCGGACGTCGTCGATGTCGTCGGCCACGGCGGCGGTCGAGTAGAAGTTACGACGTTGGCCGAGACTCTTGAAGCATGCCCGTGCCGCGGCGTACGACGGTTGGTGGTGCTGCCACCGCGGACAGTTGATCGCTCCCGAGAGGCCGACTCCGCGCTGGTCGATGAAGACGAGGTCGTAGTGCTTGGTGAGCGGCGCGAGCACGTAGTCGCGGAACGGATACATCTCGCCGTCGGAGCCCGTGATGGAGTTGCCCGGGCCGCCCGACGTCGCGAAGATCGCTCCCTTGGCGGTTGCGATCTTCCCGGTGTGCGGTGCCACCTGGACGTGGATACCGATCGTGCCCGGGGCGCCACCGGCGGTCCGGTCCAGTGGAACCCGCAGGGTGCCGCACAGGAAGGTGTCGTCGGATCGACAGGGGTGCAGGCTGAGCGCCTTCGCACTTGCCAGCATCAGGCTGCGCCCACCTGGCAGGGCGCGCGCGGCCACGAGCGCACCCGCCCTCTTCGCGGTTGCTGTGTCGACGACCATGCCTGCGGAAGCGCGGGAGGTGGTGGCCCGGTGCCCGTAGGGAGCGTGTCCCCAGTCGCTGGCCGCTGGCGACCAGTGACGCGGCGTGGGGTGGAGTCCGGCGTCAGGGACCACCGCGATGGCCTGTGGCGACGTCAGCAGGACCGTGGCCGCGATCCCCACGGCGGAACGACGGATCAGACGCTTCACGATGGCTCCCTCGTCGACGTTGCGGTTACTGGCATGACTCGCCACTTGTCGAGGGGTGCGCCCGCGCACGACACATCACGGAGAGTCTGGACGATGATCCCGTGTGAGTCCAAAGAGATTGAACGCCCGGTTCTGGCATATCGCAAGGTCCTTACCTGCTGGCGCCCGGGCGGGCGGCAGGTCTGTAATGAGGGCATGGACCACCCGCTGCCGTCCCGCACGGTGACGATGCTGTTCTCCGACATCGAGTCGTCGACCCGCCTGCTGCAGCGTTTGGGCGTGCGTTACCGGGAGGCCCTGGACGAACAGCGCCGGATCCTGCGGGCTGCCTGGAGCCGGTGGGACGGCCAGGAGATGGGGACCGAGGGCGACAGCTTCTTCGTGGTCTTCGACGTGGCACGCAACGGGGTGAGTGCAGCCGCCGACGCGCAGCGGGAGCTGGCGGCGACCTCGTGGCCTGACGGAGCTCAGGTCGCCGTGCGCATGGGACTTCATACCGGCGAGCCCATCCTGCACGACGGTGGCTTCGTCGGTATCGACGTCCACCGGGCTGCCCGCATCGCGGGCGCCGCACACGGTGGGCAGGTGCTCCTGTCGGACTCGACCGAACGGCTCGTCCGAGAGGGGCTGACGACCGGCCTCGGCCTGCTCGACCTGGGATCGCATCGGCTCAAGGACCTCGACGGGCTCGAGCATCTCTACCAGCTCACGGCGCCCGGAACACCGGCTGCATTTCCACCGGTCAAGAGCCTTGGCTCGGCCTCGAGCCTGCCGACGTACAGCACTCCCCTGATCGGGCGGTCTGCTGACGTCGCCGCCCTTCGCGATGTCGTCCTCACCCCGGACGTACGTCTCCTGACCCTGACAGGCATCGGAGGTTCGGGCAAGACGCGCGTCGCCATCGCGCTGGCCGCTGAGCTGGTCGACCACTTTCCTGACGGGGTCCACTTCGTCTCGCTCGCCGCGGAGTCCAGCGAGTCGGCGATGTGGAAGAGAACGGCCGACGCGTTGGGGATCGCGGCCGAGAGCTCGACACGAGACACCGTGCTCGCTCAGCTCGCTGAAACGCGGCGGCTGGTCATCCTCGACAACCTGGAACAGATAGCCGGCGCCGCCGAGGTCGTCGCTGATCTCCTGAGCACAACGCCCAATCTGCGCGTGATCACCACCACCCGGAGACCACTGCATGTACTTGGTGAGCACGAGCACGAGATCCCGCCACTCCAGGTTCCCTCGGAGGGTGCCGCTGTCAGCGACTCGGCAGCCGTCGATCTCTTCTGCCACCACGCGCGCATGGTCAAGGACACCTTCAGGCTCACCGACGAGTCAGCAGCGGCGGTGGGCGAAATCTGCCGCCGTCTCGACGGCCTACCGCTGGCGATCGAGCTTGCGGCGGCGCGGTCCAAGACGCTGTCTCCCAAGGCGATGCTGGCCAGGCTCTCGTCCAGCCTCGACCTGCCGCCGATCGGGACCGGGAGACCCGCACGGCAGCGAACGATGCGCGAGACCATCGCTTGGAGCTATGACCTCCTGCCCGAACCGCATCAGATCCTGCTGCGGCGGCTGAGCGTCTTCGCCGGGAGCTGCGACCTCGATGCTGTTGCGATGGTGACGAGGTGCAGTGGAGATCCTTTGGATGAGATTTCTGAGCTCGTCGACGCCTCGCTGGCGGTGACTTCCGATGGTCCCGACGACGAGCCCCGTGTCGGGTTGCTCAGGACGGTCTCGGACTTCGCGTTCGAGCAACTCTTTGGAGCCGGCGAGGAGAATGAAATCAGAGATGCGCATGCGTCGTACTTCCTCGAGGTGGCGACGAGACTGGCGCCGCAGATGTGGAGCGCCAACCAACACAACGCCATCGCCCTGCTCACGGCCGATCATTCGAACTTCGCGGCGGCGCTCGACTGGACTTTGCCTCCGCCGGACGGCCGAGCGTCGCAGCCTGACAGGGCGCGGGTCGGACTGCGCCTGTGCGCGAAGCTGCGCTGGTTCCTGGAGAACCATGGGAACGTCGTCGACGCACTGCGCTGGACCAGCCGTGCCCTCGAGCTGGACTCGGGAGAGGACAGCGTCGAGAGATGCGAGACCCTGCTGATGTGGGCCGACATGAGGGCGCCTGGGTCAGGTACCGAACGCCTGCGCGCACTCGAGGAGGCGCTCGAGATCAGTCTGCGCATCGGTGACCCGGAAGCGACAGGCGGCGCGTACCGCGACCTCGCTGCCTGGCACGGGGAGCACGGACACCTCGAACTCGCCCGGCGGCTGTTCGACGACGGCATCGCCGTCGATCCGGCTGACCTCTGGCTGTTCAACCACAAGGCACACGTCCTCTTCTTGCAGCACGACTACGCCGGCGCCATCGCGACGTACGAGCATGCCATCGAGCTGGCCCGCGAGGACGGTGACGAGATCTCGTCGACGTGGGCCGCGTTGGAGATCATCACCATCTTGGTGTTGCTGGGCCGGGTCTCCGAGGCCCGGGTGCGACTCGTGGACATGGTCACTGACGTACTGCGGCTGCGCCACGGCATGCTGTCGTTCGACCTGGTGCTCTCGTTCGCCGTCGTGCACGCGGCGGAGGGAGACGCTGAGCGGGCGGCCCGGCTCCTCGGGGCAGTTCACGCCTTCGCGTCCTCCCGCGGCGATACAGACAGGCACCTCGAGGACAAGCGCTGGATGCAACAGATGCGTCTGGACGACGCCCGCGCATCCATGTCCCCAGCCGTATGGGAACGAAACTTCACGCGTGGTTCCGAGTACTCGTTGGACGAGGCTCTCGCCGACGCCCGGGCGCAGGCGACCGAGGCTGAGAGCGAATGACCTGACCCGGCGCGGTTCGCGCGCGGTGGTGCGGCAGGTTGTCACGATTCGACCACGTGGAGTGTGTCTTGGCGTTGCCCTGTCGCATGCTGAGTGCATGAACGTCAGGGGAGCACGGAGTGGACAGCCATGAGGCGGCGCGCCATCGCTGTCGTGGCGGGCCTGGGGGTGTTTGTGGTCGCTGGGGTGGCCGGCGTGCTGTTCGTGGTGACCCGTGGGTCGTCAGCTGAGCAGCCGGACATCTGGGGGGCTCGCGGCGGCACCGTGCCCGGCCTGGTCGTGCTGGACGACTCGTTCAAGCGTTGGTCTGTGACGTCTGTTGACAAACTGGAGCCCACCGGTGATCCCAAGGTGGTCGGGTTCAGCTACTCCACCCCCGACTGCGACCGCTCCGGGGTTGTGGGTTACCGCGTCAAGGAGACCACGCGACGGGTCATTCTCACTGTCGTGCTCGGTAGCACCGGCCAATGCCAGCCCAGGCTCACACAGCCTTGGGGTCGCGTGACACTGGCCGAACCATTGGGTGATCGTCATGTGGTCTCGGCGCCTATCGACTATCCACCGGGGACCAACTTCTTCCAGAACGGTTGAACGGGCAGTGCCGTCAGGAAGCCGTCAGAAGGCTGACACCTTTTGCGGAGCACGATCCGGGCGGCTCAGCGTGCGTACCAAGGCGTCCTGGCCATGGCGGCGTACGGCGATGCCCGTGAGGAGGCGCAGCACGGGGTCGAGAATGCCTTCCTCGAACCTCGGTGGCTCGATGTCGACGCTGACGGCGAGGTCGTCGGCGTGTACGACAATCTCCATCAGCCGGGTCACCAGGAAGTCGTCGGTCGCCAATGCCCAGCCCTGCCAGGGGATGTAGGTCGTCGGAGGCGCGCCGGCGAGTACGCCCTCGAGCTCGCCGCGTGCCGCAGCAAGTGCCGCGACGGCTGCCGCGTGTCCGGTGCTCGCCTGGTCGTCAGCCGACACGCGGATGCTCCGGTTGGTCTCCCCCTCGAGGTCTTCACGCAGCCAGGCCGCGCGGGCGTAGTGCTCGAGGACAGCGATCGTCTCCACGTCCGGAGGTATGGCGTCGTCGGCGCGGAGGAGCTTCACGATGTTGACCGCCTGATCGCCCAGGTGCCTGGTCAGACCACCCACACTCATGCCTGAGCAGCTCGACTCCTGCGCCCACGCGTCCGCGACCTCTGGACGTCCGACGAGGTCGGCCATCTGATCAGCTGCATGGATGACGTTGCTGCGGTCCAGCGCTCCGGCGAAGGTGAAAGTCACGATCGCGAGTCTAAGTGAGGCGTCGGGGTGGCGAGTCAACGCCGGCTCGCGCTCCATTTGGAACGGTATTGCGCTCCCAGCCGGGTAATCAGCGCAATAGCGTTCCAAACGATGCCGCCCAGACCTTACCCTCGGGCCATGGGTGACCGTGGGTCGCGCGCGACCTGTTTGCTGCTGGCCTTCTCGGTCGCCGTCTTGTCCTACATGGCGGCCTGGGTGCTGTACGCGTTCGGCGCCGTCATGACCTTCGCCGCGTTCCACGTCGAGCCGCCGCACTGGGATACCTGGCCGGTGCGGGCCGGGTTCGGCGCCGTGGCGCTGATCGCGACCGTCGTTTCACTGAAGTTTGCCGTTGCCACGCCGTCGTCACGGGACGGGAGCATCCGCGGCATACGGTACGGGGGGTCGTACACGGTCAAAGGCCCACGGCTGTCGATCCTGCTGGCGGGCGCAGCGGTCGCCGTTGTCCTGACGGTGGCGGCACGGCCGGCGGTGATGGTGGTGAATGAGTGGCGGTTCGTGGCGAACAGGCCACCCGGCTGGACCAAGGCGGAAGCCTTGGACCTGGGTCGGCGTGAATGCGCCTGGCTGAAATCGCAGCCGTGGGGTGAAACCGGTGCGTGGGTGCGGCGCGCGGATGCGATGCTGGGTCGGGAGCTGACCTACCGGGGCGCGCGCTACGCCGTCAAGGTGCAGCGGCAGGCGCACCACTTGCTCTGCCCGTTCCAGGGCTTCATCCACGAGCACGACTTCGAAAGAGAGGGCGACTAGGCCTTCCCCGACTTGTCGATCCCCTCGCCTGGGTTGTCCAACGCTGTTGAGGGTGTCAGAGACCTGGGTCCTCGGTCGGGTCGAGCACACAGTCCAAGCCATCCGACCGGTGCGGCATACTTGCTCCCCGGGCGGTTCGACCCCGGCAAAGACACCGACGTTTCCCCGATGTCTTATCCGAACGTACTTCCGATCCCCCGGGCCTCTAGCTCAATTGGCAGAGCAGCGGACTTTTAATCCGCGGGTTGTGGGTTCGAGTCCCACGGGGCCCACTCATCTGACCTGGGTTTCATCCCGGGCTCTGCTTGGCCGCCTGCTGGGTGTAGCCAAGAATGTAGCCAGCCGCTTTGGGACTAACCGAAGAGGGCAACTTCCAGGCTGTTGCGGCCTCCCGTTGGAGTGCTGCTGACACGTGGGAGTAGGTGTTCATCGTGACGCTGATCTGCGAATGGCGGAGTATCTCCATGATCACCTTCGGGTGAACGCCCATACGGTCAGGATCGTCGCGCAGGAGTGGCGCAGATCATGGAAGCGAAAAGACGCAAGTCCAGCCTCCCGACGGATCACGTCCCATTCGCGGCTCACGTTGCGCGGCTCCCATGGGGTTCCGACGGTCGATGTGAAGACCAGGTCCAGCCCCTCCAGACGTTGGAGCGAGTGGCGAACTCGTACGATGTCAGCCTCGGAGTCGATGTCAGCCCATGACAGCCCCAACACCTCCCCACGCCAAAGTCCCAGCGGCCTGTGTGCCGCAACGCAGGCGTGGGCGCGCTCAGAACGAAGGGCGGAGGCGATCCACCGAACGACTCAGCTCCCTGAGCGCTCGACCGTTTCCGGCCGCGGTGTTCGACCTCCCCACCGTTCCCGGCGCCGAACAGATGCCGGCATCTGCCGGCTCCGGCGGGATGTCGCCGCGGAACCGCGGAGTCCTGCGTGCGTCGAGCAGCTGCTCTGTCGCGTACGCGATCGCAATCAACGTGGGTTCCGACAAGAACCCGCCAGAGAGCCAGATCCCGGCCGGGCGACCCTCTTTCGAGATACCCACCGGAACGGAGATCAGTGGATAGCCAGCCACGGCCGGACCGGAGGTGCCAAACGCGTAAGACGGCGAAAGGATGGCGTCGAGATCGTCATCCGCCAGGGCCTTGTCGATGCCTCTGTCCCGACCGAGTCGGAGGCAACGCCTTCGTGCAGCCAGGTAGTCAGGGTCGGTGAGGTCGCCTGAGTATGTCTCCGCCATCTCGAAGATCTCCTGGCCGAAGTACTTCATCTCCTCCGCACAGTGTTCGCGGTTGAATGCGATCAGGTCCTCGAGGGTCCGCATGTCTGTGTTCCGCAACTTCGACAGGTAGGTGGCGATGTCCCCCTTGAACTCGTTCAGAAGCACGGGGAACTCCGCGTTGAAGAACCAGTCGAATGGATCCCCCGGGTCGACGGGATCGATGATCTCGGCCCCTGCATCAGCGAGCTTGTCGATCGCTCGATCGACGACCGCGGTGATGTCTGGCAGTGCACCATAGTCGGCCGTGAACTGCCTCCGATCGATGCCGATGCGAGCTCCACGCAAGGCATGGCCGTTGAGGAAGGCCGTGTAGTCGTGGGGGAGCTCATGCCGAGCGACCCTCCCGAAGGGGGACTTCAACGTGTTCAGAAGGATCGCGACGTCAGTCACGGTCCGGCCGATCGGGCCGGCCGTGTCCTGGCTGTGAGCGATCGGGATGATGCCCGATTGCGACACGAGCCCGACGGTCGGCTTGAGCCCAACCACCAGGTTGTTCCCCGACGGGCCTACGATCGATCCGTCCGTTTCAGTCCCCACCGCGACGGCGCACAGGTTCGTCGCCGCACCAACGGCAGACCCCGAGCTCGACCCTGAGGGATTGAAACTGAGGAGGTACGGGTCGCGCGTGAACCCTCCGCGTGCGCTCCACCCCTCGAACGGTGCGAAGCCGCGGAAGTTTGCCCACTCCGACAGGTTTGCCTTCCCGAGGATCACCGCGCCCGCCTGTCGTAGCCGGGCGATCAGCGTGGCGTCGCGCGGTACGCGGCTGCCGACGAGTGCAAGGGAGCCCGCAGTCGTCTCCATGCCGTCATCGGTCGCGATGTTGTCCTTGACGAGCACCGGGATCCCATGCAGCGGGCCACGGATGCGACCCGACCGCCGCTCCTCGTCCAGCCGATCGGCAATCCGTCTGGCCTGCGGGTTCGTTTCGATCACCGCGGCGAGGAGGGGGTTGAAGCGATCGATTCGTCTCAAGTAGATCGCCGTGAGCTGGCGGCTCGTCACCTCACCCGATGCCATCAACGCCTGCAACTCTGGGACAGTCGCCTCAAGCCAGGGCTGGTCATCCCGTTGGCCGCTGCGCAGAGACGCACCGACCGGAGGCAAACCCCCTGCAACGACCGACGCACCTCCTAATGCGGCCGAGGCCAGCAGCGTTCGCCGGCTGAAGCGGTGAGAGAGTGGTGTCCACGAGGTCTTCGTCACGATGTCCTCCAGGGTCCACTGACTGTGTACGCTTACAGTGCTGAAGTGTCAACAAATCCCTGCTGGTATGGATATCTCGCGATCTCGGCCGCTCAAGCGGCTAGACCAACAGCCGTGTCGCCCTCGTCGATCAGGGTGAACGTGGCTCTGCAGATGCACCGGCTGACATAGCGTCGGACTTCGGAGACGGTGAACGTCCCGAGGTCCGGCTACTCCCTGATCGGCCAAGTTGTCGGCCCGGACCAGGAGACCTGTCATGCCGCTGCTGCCGCGTAGCCTTCAGGGCTGGGCCTTCGCCGTTTCTTTCGTCGTGCTTACCTACCTGACCTTGTGGGTCTCGGTGTGGCGGACGCTGCCGACGCTGGCTGTGGTGCTGGTTCTGGTGGTGGCCGGGTGGACGGTGCTGTGGGACCGGCAGCACCGCGACGGGTTCGTGGCTGGGCTGCCGCCACGCGCTGATGCGGATGTGGCGCTGGCGTCGGGGCAACAGGCGTGTGACTGGTTGGCGACCAGCATTCGGGGACGACCACGGGACCTTCCGCAACGCGGTCGAACGCAAAGCCATCTCTGACTTGCAATTCGTCCCGCACCCGGCACTCGGGTTGCCGTTGAGTCAGTCGACGTTCCTGTTGATGGGCGATTATGTCGCCGAGATCGACGCGCGGCGACTCCCACAACAGCAGCTCCGACTCGAACACCGCCAAGCTCGTGCTGGCGCCATACTCGACTTTCACGGTGATGCCCGGTCCGAATGATCGACTGGCGTCAAGGGGAGGATGTGACAGGACACCGAGAGATCCCTCCTGGCTTTCCTGCGGATGGCGTGCCTCGATGTTGATACCACATGGACTGGCGCGCGATGTTGCGGCAGTGGGATCCCCTGGTACTACGACCAATGTCTCATGTCGCTGGGGCAGCAGCGGGGGAACAATAGGAATCGGACGTGGCTCCGATAGTCGTCCTCGCAGTCTGGCGAGACGTGTGACCAATCATTGTCGTCCAAGCCGGTCGCCAGGCCCCTCGCGACTCAGAGTCTTGTCACGGTTCGGACGACACGTTTGCGACGGTGTGCCAGGAGGCCAACATGATCGGTCGTCGGAGTCGGCTGGGCTTGACGTTGTTTTCAGTGACGGCGGTGTTGTCGGTTGCCTTGGCCGGGGCGGCCCAGGCTGCCGTGACCGTCTCGCGGGCGGGGGCGCGTTGACACGGACGGAACAGGTCAAGGCCCGGTACATCATGCTGGCATGGCGTGCGTGGCGTCAGCGACAGCTCGGGAGGCTTCGGATCGAGCGGTCGCGCTACACGTGGCCGGCGGACTGCACGGTAGATGTGAACGACGGCGCAGCGTCTCCCGTCAACGTCCCCCTGTCGGGTTGCACGGTGACCGCTCCTGGGCCCGCGGCCGCCCTCGCTCGGCTGTGCCCATTCCGGCGTCAGTGCAAACGGGTGGGGCCGCCACGTCTTCGACGGCAACGGTGACGGTTGGCCGCGGCCCCGGCCGGCGGCGCTCTCGTGTCGTTGGCCAGCAGTAACACTGCCGCAGCCACTGTCCCCGCGACCCTGACCGTCCCAGCTGGGGTCACCTCCGCGACGGCTTTCGTCGGGACGAGCGCGGTCGGCTCGACCTCCACCTCGGTGATTTCCGCGACCTACACCGGCGCCACGCGTACCGCCACCTTGACCGTCACCGGCACGGCTCCGCCGTCGCCGGCTGGGCCGCCCCCGACAGGGTTCAGCCTGAGCCACACCTCGCTCGACCGGGTGGGCAACCTCTCCATCGGCGCGGTCACCTTCGCACCCGACCCACCCACGCCTCTCGACTTCGCGGTGCAGAGCAGTCATCCGAACAATGCCCAGGTTCCCGCAACGGTCCATGTGACCCAGTTCTCCGATCCCGGGAACCCCGTCGCCTCATTCACGGTCAACTACGCCACGGTCGTCAGGGGGCGACTGACGTACCGGCCCTGTCTCGCCAACGGGATCACGCAGCTATTTTGCACTGCGCCCACCACCGCCGCCGACGCTGGCGCCCGGGGAGCGGGGCCACGTCTTCTGGCTCGGACTTCGCACTTCGCACGTGGGCCGACCATCGCCCTCTTACCTGGCGTGCCGCTGCGGGTAGCCATATCGCTGTACGGCTGCCGAACGGTTTATCCCTGGCCCAGCCCTCGTGCGCTACCCCGGCCAAGTGCCCGTACGTCTTCATCGTCGGGACGCCGACGACATCAGACGACACTCACCGTCAGGGCACCGATGCTCGCATCAGCGACACACCTTCACCGCGACGGCACAGGCTCAGGCGATCACGCCGCCACACACCGCGACAGATCGCTCGCAACTTTTAATCTTCGCGGGCTGTGGGTTCGAGTCCGTCACGGGGCCCACCGGTCTGACCCGGGGTTTCATCCAGGCAACCCGAACGGCCCCTCCGTCCGTGTCGGTGGCACACCGACGACCGCCGGGACATACACCTTCCGCCGTGATCTGTCTACGTGATCTTCTCGAAGACCATCGTCGCCTGAATTCGGTCGCCGCCACCTAGGCCCTTGCTGCCGGATGACGCCGTTGTGATGGTGTGAAGTCGATATCCAAGTGAGGCCTGAGCATTGAGCGCCCGCTCCAACTCGGTGAGGTTGCCCGACCCCCCAGCCTCCTGACGTTCTGAGCACGACAATCACCCGCTCTGCGAGCCCGCAGCCGGTGCGACTCCAGCACAACCCCTCTCCCCACTGCTTCTCCAGCTCCGGCTAGCTGGCTGAGCATTGAGCGCCCGCTCCAACTCGGTGAGGTTGCCCGACCCCGTACCCCACAGCTTTTCCTTGAGGATGACCTGAAGAACGACATACCTCGCGCTCTGCGACGCGGGGCCAGGTGGGGCTCCAGCAACCGCGCCCCCCTCGATTCTGCGTGCAGCTCCGGCTAGTTCGTGGGCTGCAGGTTGCTGCTCGTACTGTTCCGTCCAATTCTGACCATCCCACCAACGCTTCTTCCCGATCCCCGAACCGTCGTCGTACCAGCCCGCTGGAGTACTAGTCACGACCTTCTTCCTTTCCACCCAGAATGTTGCGTATTCGCCATCAGTACGAACGCAGCCTAAGCGTCGCCACGCGGAACAGTCGGTATTCACTGGACGCTGAGACGACATCCTCATCTTTAATCCGCGGGTTGTGGGTTCCAGTCCCATGACGCCAAGCCACGCTTCCCGCATCTGGCACCGGATCGGCAGTCTGCTCAGGCGAACGGCTCGTCATCCGGGATGGCTAGCCTCACCCGGGGACCAGGTTGCGCCATGCCCAGAAGGGCCATGCGGAGTAGGTAGGACATGCTGGCTAAATGGCTCGGAAGCGTCAGGCGTTGGGCGGGCTCCCGCGCCTAGGCTCTCCCCGTCCCACCCGACGACGAGAGTTCTTCGCATGCGCCCCTCTTTGAAAGCGGCCGCCATCGCGGCCGTGTCCAGTGCTGTGCTCATCAGCTGGGCCGCCGCCGCCCCCGCATCCGCCAGCGCCACCCTCGTGGCGCACTGGACGCTGGACGAGGTCAACAGCTCAACGGCCGTGGACGCGTCGGGCCTGGGGAACAACGGCACCAACTACAACGTCGTCGGGAACGGAACCGGATACGTCTTCAACGGCGTCAATTCCCGAGTCATCGTGAAGAGCTCACCCAGCCTCAACCCCGGAGCCTCGAACTTCTCCTTCGGTACCAGCATCGTGATGACAGCTCCTCCGTTGCCCATCGGTGAGACGTACGACGTCATGCGGAAG
The DNA here is from genome assembly GCA_963750495.1 of uncultured Actinomycetota bacterium. Taxonomy (GTDB): domain Bacteria; phylum Actinomycetota; class Actinomycetes; order Propionibacteriales; family Nocardioidaceae; genus JANLYC01. The sequence continues at coordinate 131,864 of CAVVQV010000003.1, read as the reverse complement.
GGCTTGGTCACCACAGCCGGCGGCGACTACAAGTTCGAGGTCAAGAACGTCAAGGGCAAGGCACTCGGACGATGCGTCGCCAAGACCGTCAAGCCGGGCGGCGCCAAGGTGCTGGCCGCCATCCAGGGCACCACCAACCTCGCGGACGGCAAGGAGCACCAGGTCACCTGCTCCAAGACCGCCACCAGCATTACCTTGCAGGTCGACAGCCTGGCCCCGCGAGTCAAGACCTTCGCCAGCGGTCTCGGCGGTGTGTCCAACACCAGCAGCCTGGCGCTCGGCGCCAAGGCTGAGACCAGTGCCACCACCGGCTTCGACTGGTACCAGGGCGTCATCAACGACGCCTGGGTCTCCATCGGCTGAGCCTGACCCGGTCACGCGGGTGGCGATGCCTCGGCGTGTTCACCTCGTCCCCCCAGCCGGGAAATTCACGGCTAGTAATTGACTCCTCACTAGACGTAGTCGTGCAACCTGGCTAAGGTCCGGTCTTATTCGGCCTTTCCGTCCCATCTCGACGACCGGTCGACGCCCGGTCAGCCGTCCGACGATCGGGTCCGGTACCGGGCGAGGAGCCTTTCGTGAAACCAGCCAGACATCTCGTGGCCGCACTGATGGTCTGTTCGGGCCTCGTGCTCGTCCAGGACGTCAGCAGCGCCACGACCGCCGCCGAGCTCTCGGCGGCGCCACACCAGACCGATCGTTCCTTGGCTGAGCAGCTCCGCGCCGACGCGCGCGGCTCCGTCTCCCTCAGCAAGGAGCCTGCCACGCACCGGGTCGGCTTCGTCGCCGCCGGTCGCAACGGCGACCTGCTCCCCGCCACGACCGGGCGACCAAGCGTCAAGGCCCGGGCATTCATCGACCGTTTCGGTCCACTCCTCGGCGCCACCAGCCCGCGCCAGATGCGAGCTACCGACACGAGTTCGGACGCCTACGGAACAACGGTGACCTACACCCAGCGCTACCACGGCGTACCGGTCTTCGGTGCCATGCTTCGAGCACATCTCGACCCCGCCGGTCACCTGGTGGCCGTCAACGGAACGGCAGTCCCGAACCTCGATCTGTCCGTCACGCCTCGTTTGAACATGGCACAAGCAGGGCATCAGGCTGTGCGCGCGGTGCGGCTCGACCCGCCATCCGGCAGCGCCGGTCGCGCCGGCGAAACGCGTGGCATCAAGGCTGTCTCGACCAAGCTCGTGATCTACCGGAGCGGGTTGTTCCGCGGCCAGACGGGTGACAGCCAGCTGGCGTACGCCGTCGAGGTGTCCAACCAGGCGAACATCCGCGACATGGTGTTCCTGAATGCGGGCTCAGGCAAGGTCGTCAACCGCTACTCCATGGTCGACAACGCCATGGAGCGCCATGTCTACGAGCAGTCCTACGACCCCAACAACGAGGCCGCCACGCAGGTCTGGAAGGAGAACGACCCCTTCCCCGGAGCGTTGAACACCGATCAGCAGAACATCGTCCGGGCCTCGGGCGAGGCGTACCAGTTCTTCCGCAACTCCTTCGGCCGCGACTCCTACGACGGCGCCGGCGCACCTCAGCGCACCGTCAACAACGATCCGCGTATCTCGTGTCCGAACGCCAACTGGAACGGCACGACCACCAACTACTGCAACGGCGTCACCTCAGACGACGTCGTCGCCCACGAGTGGGGCCACGCCTACACCGAGTACACCGACGGTCTGATCTACCAGTGGCAGCCAGGTGCTCTCAACGAGTCGTACTCCGACATCTGGGGTGAGACCGTCGACCTGATCAACGGTCGGATGGACGACGACGAAGGAGACATCGCTGCCAAGCGTCCCGACGGCCTCTGCTCGACGCACTCGGCCCTTCCCACCGTGGTCGACATCAACTCACCGGCCAGCATCGCCAAGATCTGTGAGGCGGCACCGGCTTCCTTCGGCCCGCCACTCACGGTCTCCGGTGTTACGGCTGACGCGGTGCAGGGACTCGACGCCGCAGACCCGACCGGTCCGAGCACGACAGATGGGTGCAGCCCGTTGACCAACCCCGCGGCTGTCGCGGGCAAGATCGCGCTGATCGACCGGGGCTCCTGCGCCTTCGTGGTCAAGGTCAAGAACGCGCAGAACGCCGGCGCCATCGGCGCAGTCATCGGCAACACGTCGGAGGCCGCCACCGTGATGGGCGGCAGCGACGCGACGATCACGATTCCCGCGGCCATGATCAAGCTCAGCGACCGCAACCTGATGGTGAACAAGCTGGTCACGGAGCCCGTGAATGTCACCATGCACGTCAGCACAGCCAACCGTGCGGACTCGTTCCGGTGGCTGATCGGTGAAGACGCCACTGCCTTCGGAGGCGCTATCCGAGACATGTGGGACCCGAACTGTTACGGCCACCCGGGCAAGGTCAGTGACGCGCAGTACGTCTGCGGGACCGCGGACTCCGGCGGAGTGCACTCCAACTCGGGCGTGCCCAACCATGGCTACGCGCTCCTGGTCGACGGCGGCACCTACAACGGCTACACGCTCAACGGTATCGGGCTGACGAAGGCTGCCCACATCTACTGGCGGGCGCAGACGGTATATCAGACCCCGACGACGGACTTCACCGATCACGCGGACTCACTCGAGGCCGCCTGCGCCGACCTTGTCGGACAGACGGTGCACGGGCTGAGCACGAACGGGTCACCCGAGCAGAACGTTCCGACTCCCAACCCGGGCCGTCCCACCGCCGATGCGACCATCGGCCAGTCCGACTGTGCGCAGGTGTCCGCGATGTCCCTGGCCGTGGAGCTCCGCACTCCGCCGACACAGTGCAACTTCCAGCCTCTGCTGAGCAAGAACGCACCGGCACCGTGCGCCACTTCGGAGAAGCAGCAGGTCGTCTGGTCGGAGAACTTCGAGCATGGGCTCAAGCACTGGACCGTCGCGAGCCAAGCGGTCTACACCGGAGGCCCCACGTATCCGTGGCGCGGAGCCGGCAGCCTGCCGGGCAACCGTTCCGGCCATGCCGCCTTCGCCGAGGACGCCGCCGGGGGTTCCTGCGGCGGCACGGTCGACGATCACTCCGGAGTCACGACGATGACAAGCCGGCAGATCCATCTCCCGAGCGACCGAAAACGGGCAGCCGAGCTGACCTTCCAGCACTACGTCGCATCGGAGACCGCCTACGACGGAGGCAACGTCAAGATCAGCATCAACGGTGGTGCGTTCGATGTCGTCCCCGCCGCCGCCTACACCTTCAACGCCCCGACCGTGCTCGCTACGACGGGCCAGGGAAACACGAACCCGTTGGCTGGGCAGGCGGGGTTCACCGGCACCGACGGTGGATCTGTCAGCGGCAGCTGGGGAGAGTCGCAGATCGACTTGAGCATGATCGGCGTCAAGCCGGGTGACGCGATCACCCTCCGGTTCGACTTCGGGCAAGACGGTTGCACCGGGATCATCGGCTGGTACGTCGACGACGTCAAGGTCGTGACCTGCAAGGCCAAGAGCCACGGTGCCACGCCAGCCGTCCGGCGGGCTGGGGGGCTCGCCGGCTGAACGACGCGCTCTCGCGCCGCGTGGAATCCCGGCCTTCGCACCGTCCGCGAAGGCCGGGACTGCGCGTCTCGAGCGAATCGATCTGCAGGCTCTTGTCAAGGCGCCGTAGGCGAGAATGGCGCACCCGCTGTCAGCCGGTGGCGTCCCGCCTTGACACTGCTACCGGAGCACCCGGCACGTCGTCATAGTCGCGTGGATCGCGATCCTCCCGCGTCGCCGTCCCGTGCACGATGGAGAGCGGCACATGGTCCGAGAGCAAGATGGACAGCTCGTGCGGAGGGAGCGGACGTGAGAAGTGGTAGCCCTGTCCCGTGGTACATCCCTGGAGGCGGAGCAACGACATCTCATCGGAGCGCTCGATCCCTTCCGCGACCGTTTCCAGATCCATCGAGTTGCCGAGGCGGACGATGGTGCTCACGAGTGCGGAGTCGCCACCCCCGCTGAGCTGCTCGATGAAGCTGCGGTCGATCTTGAGCACGTCGACAGGGAATCGATGCAGGTAGGAGAGGGACGAGTAGCCGGTTCCGAAGTCGTCGATGGCCAGGCGCACGCCCATGGACCGTAGGGTTCGCAGCGTCGCCACCGCCTCCGGAGAGTCGCTCATCAGCACGCTCTCGGTCATCTCCAAAGTCAACAGCTCGGGCCGGAGGCCAGTCTCGGCAAGGACGTCGGCGACCACGGTGGCAAAGCCTTCGTCGAACAGCTGGCGCGGAGACACGTTCACGCTGATCCGTAGCCCGGGGGGTGCGTGCGGGATGCTCTGCCAGGCGACGGTTTGTGCGCATGCCTCTTCCAGGACCCAGCGGCCGAGGCTGCGGATGAGCCCTGTCGCCTCGGCGAGCGGGATGAACTCGGTCGGCGACACCGCCCCTCGCTCCGGATGCGTCCAACGCGCCAACGCCTCGACACCGGTCACCTGCCCGGAGCTCATGTTGATCAGCGGCTGGTAGTGCACTTCCAGTCCACCGGTCTCGACTGCCTGCCGGAGGTCTGCCTCCAAGCGCACCCGCTCGACCAACCCCACGTGCATGCTCGGGTCGTAGACCGCATAGCCGCCGTCCCGGGCCGACTTGGCCTGGTACATGGCGAGGTCCGCGTTGCGGAGGAGATGCTCGGCGTCGGTCGTGATGTCGGCGTCGTGAGCAATGCCCACGCTCACGCTGAGGTGCACGCGAGTCCCGGCCAGGTCGTACGGCTCGCGCAACGACGCGTTCAGCCGCTGGGCAAGCGTGATCACGTACTCGGCGTCCTCGAGAGCTTCCACCAGGATCGCGAACTCGTCGCCGCCGAACCGAGCGACGGTGTCGCTGGGACGAACCAGGTTGAGCAGCCGACCAGCGACCTGGACAAGCAGATTGTCTCCGGCACTGTGGCCGAGCGTGTCGTTGACCTCCTTGAACCCATCCAGGTCGAGGAACAGCACGGCGAGCGACGAGTCCAACCGCTCCCGGCGCGTCAGCGCGTGTTCGAGCCGCTCCTTGAACATCGCGCGGTTGTACAGCGAGGTCAGTGAGTCATGGAACGCCTGGTAGAGCAGCTGGTCCTGGAGCAGGGTGCGATCAGTGACGTCCCTGCTGTTGAGCACGAGACCGGCCACGTCGTCGTTGAGCAGCAGGTTCGTGATCGTGACCTCGAGGTGGCACTGCCGGCCGTCCGGACGCAGCCAGACACTCCGCAGCGTCTGGACGCGCAAGGGCTCCCTCGACACGGAGACGATCGCGTCCTTGAGCGCTGCCACCTCATCCGGAGCCATGTGGGACCACAACGGAGTGCCCGTCATCGCGACGGGTTCACGGCCGAGGACGCGCCGGCAGGACTCGCTCTGGTAGGTGATCAGCCCATCGGCATCGATGACGGTGACCACGTCCGAGCTGTGCTGGACCAGGGCGGCAAAGCGCTGGCGACTGGAGTGCAGCTCCGCGGTTCGGGCCCGAACTCGGTCTTCCAGGTGCTTGGTCAGCCCGACGTTCTCGCGCAGGGTCAGGACCTGACGGGCGATCAGGAACATCATCAGGGCGGTGCCGTCCCAAGCGATGAACGCGTCGGTCGTACCACTACGGATGAGCTCGGTGGCTGAGGCACCGATCGCGACCATGACGGCGCTGTAGGGCAGGAAGGTCCCGAGGTACTGGCTGACCGACTCTTCCTCGTCCAGCGGAACTGGCCTCCTCGTGCGCGTCGCAGCCAACAGCATGAGCGCGAAGCCCAGGAACCAACCGATGGCTACGACACCGCTCCGGCCGTCACCGCCAGCCGAGGTGATGTACACCGAGGCCGAGTTCGCGAGAGCGAGCACTGTCAGGCCACCGCCCACGAGAGGGATGGAGGCGGGCAGCGGCGCCGAAGAAGCGCGGGTACGAAGCCAGCTGAAGACGACGATGGCGATGATGCTGATGTCGGCGACGGGGTAGGCGAGGGAGATGCCCCATGCCAGCGCGCTGTCGGCGTCGGCCCGGAACACCGGGCCGAGCACGATGATCCAGCTGACGAGCAGCAACGACATGGCGACGATCAGGCCGTCGAGCATGGTGCGCAGCCTCACGGCGAGGGTGTGGGTGGCTACCGGAAGGCACAGCAGCGCGCCCGCTGCCAGCAGCGGCAAGCCGAGATAGCCGGCGTCGGCCACCGACGGGAACGGAAGGTCCCGATGGAGCACGGACGCTTGGCAGGTCCGGACGGCCTGGCCGCCCGCCCAGGCAAGCCCGCCCAGGCCTATGAGCAGCCAGAACACGCGGGCCGAGTTACTCTGCTCGGCCCGGTGGATGGCTGCCGCACCTGCAACGAGCGCCATCAGGGCGAGGCCGAGGTCGGAGGTGAGATGGACGACTTCCGCGGACGCCGTCTTGCCCAGGGCCAGCAGCAGCGCCGCCCACGCGGCAGTCAAGGCACCCACGAGCACAAGGCCGACGTGCGGCCGCGCTCTCCATCCTTCCGACATCTCAGCACCGTGTCATGGAAGCTCAGCGCCTCAGGGGAAAGTCGGACAATTGTGGCTCAACAGACCAGCGCCGTAGCGCCGAAAGGTGGACTGTCACCTCAACCCGCCGGTGTGGCTCGCCCGCCCTCAGGCGCAGCGGAAGACTTCTCGCCCCGATCGCGCGGCGGCGTCCTGGACCCGCATCGTGTCGCGGACCACGCCGAACACTTCTGCCACCGGCAGCGGCGAGTCGGCGATGCGCAGGTGCGGGTTGGTGACGGCCACCGGGTGCCACCAGGCGCCATCGGCCGTGATGGTGGGTTCGGGCTCGAGGGTGTCGATGGACACGTGGATACCCGTCTGGGCAAAGCCCTCGGCCGCCACCGGCCGGATCACCCGGTCCTCGGCAGCGATGCCCTCGTCGTCGAGACGACGGTGCAGGGCCTGGGCGCCGGCAGGATCCTCGTCGTACAAGGTCGCCGCGATCCGCACCCGGAAGCCCAGCGATCGCGCCAGCCCGATGCCGTCGAGTGCACGCGCCCACGATCCGGCGCCACGTTGCTTGTCGTGCAGGTCGGGGGTTGCGGAGTCCAGGCTGACCTGGAGGGAGACGGACCGGTCCAACGACTCGAGCGTCCGCAGCCGGCTGCCACGCGAGAAGACCATCGCGTTGGTCAGGATCGTCCGCTCCAGACCGGCACCCGCCTCGACCAGCTCGCCGAGCTCAGGATGCATGAACGGTTCGCCACCGGTCAGGTAGAGCTCGGTCCCGCCGAGGCCGGCGAACTCCTGGAAGGCCTGCCGGGCCACAGCAGGGGTCAACCGACGCGCGGCAGCCTTCGGTGACGACTCCGCGCAGCAGTAGCCGCAGGCCAGGTTGCAGTCGAAGTTCGTGTACGCCCACAGCCGGTGGCCGACCGGCGTACGGTCGCCCTGGCTGAAGACCGTCGTCGCCTCGACGACACGGCTGGCCTTGCGAACCGCGAACCACCAAGGACCTTGCGCACTCTCGGCGACCTCGCCGCAGACCTCGTGCCCTACCAGGTCGGCCCAGATCGGCAGGTCCGTCACCACGCTCGCCTCAGCGCTGCGGACCCCGAGCACCTGCCCGGCGTCGAGGCGCCGCATGTTCCGCGTGATCAGCAGCAGCAGTCCGCTGCCGCAGTCCATGTCACCGCCGTCGACCAAGGTGACCACCTCGCCGACCGGGGTGCCGACGGAAACGTCGGAGTCTGACATGCAGTCACCCTAGACCGGGCACCAAGCCGCAGCAGTGCCGATCTCGCCCGGCTACCCACCACGGTTCGCACTAGGCTGGTGCGATCTGGAGAGGAGCAGCCGATGTCGGAGACGACCGCACGACCCCACGATCCCGAGGCTCGCCAGTCTTTCTGGGAAGGCGTGCACGACTCAAAAGACGTCGACGGAGTCTCGTGGTGGCAGTCCGTGCCCGACCTCTCGCTCGGCCTCGTCGACTCCGCGGGCATCGATCGCACCGAACCGATCATCGACGTCGGTGCGGGATGGTCCACGCTCACCGACCACCTGCTCGAGCGCGGTTACGAGGACCTCACCGCGATCGATCTCTCGGCCACCGCGTTGCAGACGATCCGCGACCGGCTCGGCCCCGCTGGCGACGACGTCGTCCTCGACGTGGCCGACGTGCTCGATCTGCAGCGGGACCAGCGGTACGCCCTCTGGCACGACCGGGCGGTGTTCCACTTCCTCACCGAGCCGGACGAACGCGATGACTACCGGGCCTCACTGGACCGTTGCCTCCAGCCGGCCGGCTGGGCCGTGGTGGCGACGTTCGGACCCGACGGGCCCACGACCTGCAGCGGCCTGCCGATCGTCCGCTACACCCACGAGGAGCTGGCGGCGGAGTTCCCGGGCTTCGACTTGGTGTCCACCAGTGGCGAGGAGCACGTCACCCCATGGGGCAGCACCCAGCAGTTCACGGCGGTCCTGCTGCGAGGCGCGGACTGACCCGTCGCGTCGGCAGCCGTTCGCACCTCACCGTCCGACATACTCGCTCACCCTCCGCGGGGCCCGGGGCTCAGTCCGGGCGGATCGTGGATGCGGCACGATCTCGGGGACTAGTCTGGCGCTCGTGACCTGCGGAAACTGCGGCAAGGACAACAAGGCGACAGCCAAATTCTGCGCCGAGTGCGGAAGTTTGCTCGCTCGCGCATGCCCTAACTGCGCCGCCCCGGTTCGCGCCGACCAACGCTTCTGCGACGAGTGCGGCACCCCGCTGGGCGCGGCGGCGGCGGTCTCGCCATCGTCACCGGACCGGGTCAACGGCGACTCGAACCCGCTTGCTCAGCCACCGGGCCAGTCGGCTGAGCGACGCGTGTGCTCGGTGCTGTTCTGCGACCTGGTCGGCTTCACCCCACTGAGCGAGGCGCGCGACCCCGAAGAGGTCCGCGAGCTCCTGTCGCGCTACTTCGACGTGGCGCGCACGGTGATCGTCCGCTACGGCGGTGTCGTCGAGAAGTTCATCGGTGACGCCGTGATGGCGGTCTGGGGTACGCCGACGGCCACCGAGCAGGACGCCGAGCGGGCCGTGCGCGCCGCATTGGACCTCGTCGACGCCATCGATCAGCTCGGCCGCGAGGCCGGGGTCGACGGGCTGGCCGCCCGGGCCGGCGTCGTGACCGGCCCGGTCGCGGTGAACGTCGGGGCCACCGGCGAGGGCATGGTCGCCGGCGACGCGGTGAACACCGCCGCGCGGGTCCAGTCGACCGCGGAGCCAGGCAGTGTCCTCGTCGACGAGGGCACCTGGCGAGTGGCCCAGGCGGGCGTCGGCTTCAAACCGGCGGGCGAACATGCACTCAAAGGCAAGGCCGAGCCGGTGCCCTTGTGGCAAGCCGAGCGGGTGCTGTCGGGAGTCGGCGGCGTACAACGCATCGACGGCCTGGAAGCAGCGTTCGTCGGACGGGACTCAGAGCTTCGCCTCGTGAAGGAGCTCTTCCACGCCTGCGACCAGCGCCGTTCTCCCCGGCTGGTCAGCGTGACCGGAGCGGCAGGCGTCGGGAAGTCGAGACTCGGCTGGGAGTTCGAGAAATACCTCGACGGGCTCGCCGCCACCGTCTGGTGGCACCGCGGCCGCTGCCTCTCGTACGGAGACGGCGTCGCCTTCTGGGGCTTGGCCGAGATGGTCCGGCAACGGCTCCAGATCGCCGAAGAGGACTCGACCTCGGTCGCCTCGCAGAAGCTGTCCACCGGCCTCGAACAGTGGGTCCCAGACAACACCGAACGGGAGTACGTGCAACCGCGCTTGGCTCAGCTCCTCGGCGTCGACTCCAGCGCCGACGGCGCTCCACCTCTGGGCCGCGAAGAGCTCTTCGCCGGCTGGCGGCTGTTCTTCGAACGGCTGGCTGAGACCGCGCCCGTGGTCATGGTGCTCGAGGACCTGCAGCATGCCGACGCTGGCCTGTTGGACTTCCTCGAGCACCTGCTCGACTGGATCCGTGATGTGCCTGTCTTCGTGCTCACGCTGGCGCGCCCCGAACTGGAGGTCAAACGCCCGGGATGGGGTACCGGACGACGCAACAGCACGGCACTCACACTCGATCCCCTCGACGACGCGGCGATGCACCTCCTGCTCGAAGGACTCGTCCCGGGGATGCCCGGGGCGGCTCAGGCTGCGATTGGCGACCGAGCGGAGGGGATCCCGCTGTATGCGGTCGAGACCGTCCGGATGCTCATCGACCGCGACGTCGTACAACCGGTCGACGGGGTCTACCGGCTGCTCGGCGACGTCGGAGAGCTCACCGTTCCCGCCACTCTGCAGTCCTTGCTGGCAGCTCGCCTCGACTCGCTCGACCAAGACGCCCGTGCGCTGGTCGCAGACGCCGCCGTCCTCGGAGGTAGCTTCCCGGTGGAGGCGCTGGTCGCAGTGGCGGACCGCACCGAGCCAGAAGTCCGACACCTTCTGGCCGAGCTGGTGCGCCGAGAGGTGCTGGGGGTGCGCGCCGACCCGCTCTCACCCGAGCGCGGTCAGTACGGCTTCGTCCAGACCATGTTCCGGCAGGTGGCCTACGACACGTTGTCGCGCCGGGAGCGCAAGGCCCGTCACCTCGCCGTCGCGGCACACCTCAGGTCGACCTTCGCCGACGAGGGTGAGGAGATGGCGGAAGTCATCGCCGCCCACCTCAGTGACGCCCTGGTCGCCGTGCCAGACGACCCGGACGTGCCAGAGCTGACGGACCAAGCAGTCACCATGCTCAAGCGCGCAGGCGAGCGCGCCGTCCGCACGGGTGCGCTCGCGGCCGCAGGCCGGAGCTTCGCCGCCGCGGCCGAGCTGCTCCAGGAAGGCACGACCGAGGCCGAGGTCGTGGCAGCCGAGCTGCACGAGCGAGCTGGTGCTGCCATCGGCGCCGCCGGCGACCTCCCGGCCGCCATCGAGCACTTCAAGCAAGCAGCAGCCACCTACAGCCGACACGACCGACCACGCTTCGCTGCGCGAGCAAACACCTCGGTGGCCGCGACGCTCCGCCGGTTGGGTCATCTGGAAGAGGCGCGCACGCTGATCCGCGACGCCCTCTCCATCCTGGAGGTCGACCCAGGCGGCGACTTTGTCGTGGCCCTCCAAGAACTGGCGTCGGTCGAAGCCTTCAGCGGGAACGCGTTGTTGTCCGACGAGCTCTCTGCAAGAGCACTCGCGGAGGCGCAGGCGATGGACCTCCCAGACGCTAACCTCGCCGAGTTGTTCGTGACGCGAGGCATCGCTCACGGGCTCGCCAGCCGGCACATCCAGGCGGCGGCAAACTTTCGCGAAGGCATCCGCCTCGGCGAGTCCGCGCACAACAGCTTTGTGACCGCCAGGGCCCTGCTCAACCTCGGCGATGTGCTGGCCAGTGTCGACCCGCACGCCGCGATCGAGGCGACGCGGAGTGCGATAACCATCTGCCGCCGCATCGGCGAACGCTACATCCTGAGCGCTCTCGCCTCGAACCTCGTCATGGACCTGCTCATGACCGGCGACTGGGGAGAGGCCCGCCGGGTGTGCGACCAGGCGCATGGCGACGGTCTGGACTACGATCCCGCGGCTGCGTGGAGCGAGGGCCTCCTCGCTGCGTTCTGCGGCGACCAGCCAAGGCTCGAGGCGGCGCTGATCGTCCTGCGCCGCGAGGTCACGGAGGACCCCCAGTCGCTGGCCGCCATCGGAACGGTCTTTGCTGCCGCTGCGGCGCTGGCAGGCGACCATGCCGAAGCACTCCGCCATGCCCGGAAGACCGTCGCGTTTGCCGACGCGCTGGGGCTTCGCTCCGATACGGTGCGGTGGGCCTGGCCGATCGCCGCCGACGCTGCACTCGCCCTCGGCGACACGGCAGCCGTCCTGCAACTGCTCGACGTCGTCGCTGGCCAACGCCCCGGACACGTTCCCGCAGTGCTCCGTGCCGAAGAGCGACGTGTCCGTGCCCGGCTGCTCGCACGGGACGACGACCCATCTGCTGCCGATGCGTTCGAGGGCGTGGCCAAGAGTCTGCATGAGCTCGAGCTGCCCTACCACCTCGCCGTCTGCCTGCTGGACTCTGCGGAGTGCCAGGCCGCTGCTGGAGACTCCCAGCGAGCCGGCGAGCTCGCTGCCGAGGCCGCTCGCATCGCGACGAAACTGGGTGCCCGTCCCCTGCTCGACCGTGCTGAGCACCTGATCGGCTCGACGGCCACAACCCACGAGCTGCAACCGAGTGAAGTCGGGTCAGAGTCGGACGGCGGCCATCTCTAGGAAGCGACAGCGGAGCGGGACGTTGGCCTAGTGCCGAGCAACCGACCGAAGCGTCGGCTCCCGCTCGAGCTCGAACCACACCGTTGTGCCGTCGACCGTGTGCTCCGCACTCCAGGTCGTCGAGAGAGCGTCGACCAAGGTCAGCCCGCGGCCGGCGACGCTCATCGGTTCGTAGTCGTCGGCGATCCGCACCGTGCCGCGTCCACCCGGGTCGCGCACGAGCACGAGCAAGCATTCGTCATCGAGCCGCGCCGTGACGTCCGAGGCGGATCCGGCGTGGATGACGCAGTTCGTGACCAGCTCCGAGACACAGAGCTCGGCGTTGTCGATCAGGGGCTCGTCGATCGCCCAGTCCGTCATCGTCTCGCGGAGGAAGCGTCGCGCTGCCCTGGCTGCGGTGGCGTCCGCGGGCAGCTCGAGGGTTGCGCTGAGCTGCTGCCGCAGCGGCGTGACGGAAGCAGCCAGCAACGTGACGTCGTCCTCGGCCGCGCCATGGTGGTTCTCCAAGCCCAGCCGTGCCGTCAGCTCACGCGGGTGACGACGCCGGCCCGGCATCGCGACGATGCGTTGCCGCAGTTCCTCGATCCCCGTGAACAGGTCGCGGCTACGCGTCTCGACCAGGCCATCGCTGTAGAAGAGCAGCGTGCTCCCCGGCTCCAGCTCGAGGCGGTGCGCACTCCAGGGGCCGGCGCCCAACCCCAGCGCCGGTCCGAAGGCATCGTCGAAGTCGAGAACGGTCGCTTCGCCGGTGGGAGGAACCAGCAGCGGCGGCGGATGCCCCGCGACCGCCAGCTCGACCGTACGCCGGTCCGGCCGGAAGAGCCCGTACGCGAGGGTCACGATCTGCTCGGGAGCCGCCAACGACGTCACGAGGTGGTCGAGACGTGACAGCACCACCTCGGGCGTCGGATCGAGCAGGCTGTACGCGCGCAGGGCGGCCCGCACCTCGCTCATCACGACGGCCGCGGAGATGCCCTTGCCCATGACGTCACCGAGCGAGACCAGCACGGACCCATCGGCCAGCTCGAGCACGTCGTACCAGTCGCCACCCACGTCGACGTTCAGACCGCCGGGTCGGTAGTAGGCGCCCAGCGACAGCCCGTCGACCTGGGGAAGCGATCGGGGCAGCAGGCTGCGCTGCAGTCGCTCCGAGGTGGAGTGCTGCACCTGGTAGGCCTGACCACGACGCAGCGCCTGGGTGAGCTGCGCCGAAAGGGAGGCGAAGAACATCTCGTCGTCGAGGTCGAAAGTGCGTTCGGTGCCGTAGGACAGCATCAGTCCGCCGACGCTCTCGTTCCCGTCGACCAAGGGAATCGCAGCCATGCTGTGCGTGCCCAGCTGGCGCTGGCGGTCGGAGATCTCCGGATAGTCGACGGCGAGGTCCCCCCAGGTGGGAAGCAGGACGGGTGCGGCCTGCCGGATCGCCCGGGAGAGGGGGACCTCTGCGAACCCATCGATCGTGCACCAGCGCACGCGCGTGGCAGACACCACGTCCTGATCGGTGGAGACGAAGCTGAGCTCGCGGCCGGCACCTTCGCGAAGGGCCAGACCTACCCGGATGACACCCGGGAGCCGCGACGCAGCCGCCAGCGCTACGCGCGCGACGTCGTCAACACTCAGCGCGTCAGCGAGAGAGGTCGTCAAGGCCCTGAGGAACATCTCCGGCTCGGGCGATGTCCCGGCTGACCTGTCGACCACGGCTTCAGCGTATTGCCCGACGCCGCCGTGCGACTGCGTTACCGAGAGGACGGTGCCACTTGTGGAACTTTCGGGGCATTGGCCCCTTCTCGGTCTCGCCGAGTCACGACATCGCCGCCCCGCGGTCCCTTTCCGACAGGGCCAAGCGCACGGCCTCCTCGTAGCCGAGAGCCTGGCCTCCCAGGATCGTGTCGATGACTCCCTCGAGCACGACCGCCTCGTTGACCAAGGAGTCGACGAGGTGGCCAGCAGTGGTGACGTCGACATCGGTCAGTCCGGCGAGGAGACCGCCTGAAACGCCGGGAGTCACGACCACGGACGCGACAGCCGGCAAGTCCAGGGTCGGGAAGTCCTTGCCCTGCACAGCGGCCGCTCGTTGGAGCATGTCGGTGTAGTGCAGCACGTCAGGTCCGCCGATCTCGTACACCGCACCGCGGGCCTCCGGAAGGTCGAGAACACCCACCAAGTACCGAACCACGTCGGCCAAGGCAATGGGCTGCGTACGTGTCTGCATCCAGTCCGGAGCCGCCATGGCAGGAAGCAGGTCGACCAGCTGTCGGGTGATCTCCCAGGAGATTCCGCCGTGACCGATGATGATGGCCGCGCGCAGAACCGTGGTGGGAACTCCGCTGCGCGCGAGGATTGCCTCGACCTGACGGCGGGAACGAAGATGGCGCGACAGGTCATCCTCGTCGCGCCCCAGACCGCCGAGATAGATCAGCCGATCCACGCCGGCCTCGGCGGCCGCGGTTCCGAAGTTCTCCGCCGCCGCAGCATCCTCCTCTTCGAAGTCCTCCGAGCCGAGAGAGTGCACGAGGTAGTACGCGACGTCCACGCCGTGCATCGCCTCGCGAAGGCTCTCGACATCGCTCACATCTCCGCGGACGGGTTCTCCCGCCCCCGCATACCGGTCCGGTTGACGCGTCAGCGCGCGGACATCGTGGCCGGCATCGACCAGAGCGCGACTCAGGTGCGAACCGACAAAGCCCGACGCTCCGGACACCAGCACGGAAGAGGTCACAGCCACAGTCTGACCCAGGGGGACGTCCCGCGCCTCGCGCGACCGGCGCCGGCCTCATCGAACCGGGATGTCGCTCTCATCCTCGCCGTGCCAGTGCGGCGTCTCGGACTCGTCGTCGAACCAGCGCGCGACGATGATGTCCGTCGAGGAGTGCAGCAGGATCGAGAGCGCGACGGTGACGGCGACCAGGTCGAACACCTCGACGCCGCCGTCGATCCCCGCGTGGAGCACGATGAGGCCGTACACCACGGACGCGAAGCCCTTCGGCCCGAACCAGGCCGCCGCGACTTGCTCCCGCACGGTCAACCGACTGCCGAAGAACGAGACCGCCAACGCGATCGGCCGTGCCGCGAAGAGGGCCAGCACCGCGAATACCCAGCCGCTGAAGGAGATGTTGCCGAGCAAGTGAGGGGAGATCAGCGCCCCGAACACGAGCAGGGCAGCCAGCTTCAACAGCTCGGCGATGAGCTCACCGAACCCCTCGAAGGCCGCCCGTTGCTGATGGCCGCACGTGGCTATCGTGATCCCGGCAGCGAAGGCGGCCAGGAACAGGTTGCCGTGAGTGACCCGGCTGATCGCGAGCACGAGCAGTCCGATCGCCACGGCGTTCAGCGGTTCATACGCCGTGGATGCCGAGAAGATGCGCAGCCGCTCCAGCTTGACCGCGATGTAGGGGACGGCTACCCCGATCAGCACGCCCGTGGCGAGCTCGCTGCCCAGCTCGAGGGCGTGCAGGTCCTCGGACCCGGCAGCGACCGCGAGCAAGATGATGACGAACGGCAACGCCAACCCGTCGTTGACCCCGGACTCGACGTTCAACAGATGGCGCAGCCGCTGCGGCACCCCCATGTTGCCGACCAACGCTGCTGCGAAGACCGGGTCGGTGGGAGCGAGCACGGCGCCGAGCAGCAGGGCGAGAGACCAGTCGAGGCCCACGACGTAGTGGGCGAGCAGCGACGTCAGCAGCAGCGTGAGCGGAAGGCCGAGCGCCAGGGCTCGTCCCGGAAGTCGCCACGCCGTCGTCAGGTCGTCGAACCCGACGCGCATTCCGTCGGTGAACAGCACGGCGAACAGGGCGAGCTCGGCCAGCGTGCCGACCAGCTCGTCGTCCGGGGTCAGGCTCAGCACGCCCGTCATGCCCGGGCCGAGGAAGAAGCCGGCCAGCAAGAAGATGACGGCCGTGGAAAGCACGGTGCGGTGGGCGAGGCTGGATACGAGCACCGCCACCAGGAGGACAGAGGCAAAGGCCAGCAGGAGCACGGTTACCTTGCCTGGTCGTGGGTGGGGCCTGTCCGGTTGCTGCTGGACAGGCGCAGGTCGGAGTCAGTCTTGCAGGGACCGGCTCGATCTCTCGTACGCGCCTGCTCTGTCGGACGACCCCAGCAGCACTCTTGCCACCGCGCTGCTCGAGTGCGGTGGCAAGAGTGGGGTCAGTCCCGGCCGAACTCCCCCGGCTGGACCTCCTAGCGCAGGACGAAGTAGCTGTACCGGAGCGTGAAGCTCTTGATGTCGTAGTTGTTGCCGCTGACCGTGCCGGCGAGCCACGACACCCGACCCTTGCTGGTGATGAAGCTCGCGTTGGCGGTGGGCCCCTTGTACGTGCCGACCGCAGGACCGAGGTTGGCGTCCAGGTTGGAGAAGTCGCCCTTGGCGGTCATGTAGATGACAGCTGCCTTGCCGCCGTGATGGTTGCGGCCCTTGCCACCTGAGGTATCGATACGCACCGTCCCGTACTTGACCGCCTTCGGCAGCGACGTCACGTGGATGGCGGCCGCGAGGTCGTCGGTCTGCGTGGTCGAGCACGAGTAGTAGTCGCTGTAGTACCCGATCGAGTTGGCCCAGTGCCGTGCACCCGGGGAGAACAGCTGAGAACACGCACCGACCAGGAGCTCGGAAGCACTGGCCTTCGCGGTCACGGTCTTGACGCCGACCTGCTTGACGAGCCGCTTGTCAGAGACGCTGACCCGCTTCTTGGCCGTCGTCGAGCGGTTCCCCGCGACATCCTGGAGCAGGAACCGGAACGAGTACCGGCCCGCCGGGACCACCGAGCCCTTGCTGCTCTTGCCGTTCCACTCCAGCGCAATGCTCCCGGCCGGCCGGCTCCCGACCGACAACGTGCGGACCTTGTGGCCCTTCGCGTCGAAGAGCTCGGCCTGCAGCGACGTGACCTTCTCGTTCAGGTGAGCACGCAGCTTCACCGTGTCGAGGTAGTGATCGCGAGCCGGATAGACCGTGCTCGGCGACGCCGTGACGCTCGAGGCCTTCGGAGCCGTCCGGTCGATCTTGACGCCCGCCTGGGTGTGACCCTGGACGCTGGAGCCGCTGATGACCTTGCTGGTGTCGAGGTGGACTGTGTAAGTCCCCGTCGGAAGGAACGAGCCATTACTGCGCTTCGCCGTCAGCGTGAACGAATGCGTCCCAGCACCGAGGCTGCCCAGTGATTTCGAGCCGATCGCCGCAGCACCCGAGGACGTCGTGACCCGCCACGCCACGGTCTGTGCGGTCTCGAGACGGAACTTCACCGTGGCCGTGTCCTTGCGACCGTCGTGCCCGGGGCTGAAAGGCGACGGGCTGACGGACTGGATCTGCGGCGCCAGGTTCTGCTTGACCGTCACGCTGACCGACGGGCTGGGGTGGTTGAGGGCGCACACGGTGCCGGAGGCATCGCATACGACGGAGCTCACCAGGTGCTGCCCTGCCGTCAGTCCGTCGGTGTACAGCGTCTGCTCGTACGGCGCGCTCGTGTCGGTCGCGACCACGGCGCCATCGATCAGGAACGCGACCGTGCCGCCTGCGGTCGTCGCCGCTGCCGGGAAGGACGTGCCGACCTCTGATCCGGCGGTGGGGCCGGTCAGCGTCGGGGCCGGGTTGTTCACGTTCACCGTCACGAACACCGCATCACCACAGGTGCCGGCGCCGTCGCAGTCGGCGGCATACATCTCGACCTGGTCTTCCATCCCGTAGGTGTCGACCTGCGTCGCGGCAACGCCGCCAGACACCGGCACGTCGACCGAGAAGCCGAGACCAGGGACGGTGAACTGCACGACCGGAGCCGTGCTGTCGGCCGCGAGGTCGACCGTGCCGCTGATGTCGGCGGCATCGGTCGGCGCGGTGATGGTGGGGGTCGTGGTCACCGACGCGTTCACGACGTTCGACACCGCGCTCCAGGCCTCCGTTCCTCGCCCGCTCTGGGTTCCGTGGCCGGAGAGGACCGCTCGGAGTGCGTCGCGCGCCGCTTCCGAGGACGTGCTGGCCGATGCTGTGTGGTGCTGTGCAAGCGGCGTGCCCACCGTGGCGCGGTGGATGCGCGTGCCGTCCAAGCCGGCTGGATCGTGCTCGGGACCGGCGACGGCTGCGATAGGTGACAAGAGCATTCCGGTCGTCAAACCGGCGGCCAGTATGGACCGTGCAAGCATGAAAACTCCCCCATAATTGATCCGAACGCTACGCACCGTAACAGGACCAACACGATGATGTGTACGTTTTGTGTATCTTGTGAAGTCGCTCGATCGCGGGAACTTATGCGTCAGCGTTCCCCAGCCTGAGAGCAGCTGAAGGAAGCGTGTCTCTCGCTCGCACGCCCCGCAGACTCGAAGCATGGACCAGCCACTTCCCGCCCTCCCGGCTGACGCGCCGGCCATCGAGCTGCGCGATCTTCGCAAGCAGTTCGGCCATGTCGTCGCGCTCGACGGCGTCGACCTCGCGGTGTCGACCGGCTCCGTCTTCGGCTACCTGGGGCCGAACGGTGCCGGCAAGACCACGTCGCTCCGCATCATGCTCGGACTCATCCGGCCGACGACCGGCAGCGCCCGGCTGTTCGGCCGGGATCCGCAGGTCGATGGCGTCGCAGCGCTCGACGGGGTGGCCGGCTTCGTGGAGAACCCAGCCTTCTACCCCTACCTCAGCGGCCGACGGAACCTCCAGCTGCTGGCCGATCTGGACGGCTGTTGCGGCCATGATCGCATCGACGACGTCCTGGACGTCGTCGACCTCGCCGGGCGCGCCAACGACCGCGTCGGCGGATATTCGCAAGGCATGCGGCAGCGACTCGGGCTCGCCGGCGCGCTGCTCCGCGACCCCAGGCTGCTGCTCCTGGACGAACCGACCAATGGCCTCGACCCCGCCGGCATGCGCGACATGCGCCGCCTCATCGGCGACCTGGCCTCTACCGGTCTGACCGTGCTGCTGTCCAGCCACCTCATGGTCGAGGTGGAGCAGCTCTGCACCGAGCTGGCCGTCATCGCGCACGGCCGCATCCGCTTCGCCGGGACCTTGCCCGAGCTGCGCGCTCAGCACGGCGGGTCCGGCTACCGCCTGAGGGTCACCGATCCCGGCCTGGCGCTGTCGGCCTGCTCCGATCTCGGCGATGGTCACGTCTCGATCAGTGACTCCGGCGACCTGCTCGTCGACGCCGACGCCGACGCAGCCGCGCGTGTCACCGTTCGGCTCGGACGTGCCGGCATCGGCATCTACGCCATGACGTTGGACTCCCCCTCGCTCGAGTCGCTGTTCTTCGACCTGACCGAGGGCGGCAGCGCTGAGGGGTCGGTGGCGGCATGACGACGTACCTCTGGGAGCTGCGCAAGCTCGCCGCTCAGCGGCGTACCCTCATCGGGCTCGTCGCGGCAGCGCTGATTCCGGCATCGTTCGCGATCGGGTTGGCCGTCAACCCAGCGAAGCCTGCCCGCGGAACCGCGCAGCTGGACCCCGAGAACGTGCTGGCGCTGGCCTACAACAGCAGCGGCCTGATCCTTCCGTTCATCGCACTGTTCTTCTCCTCCTTGGTGCTGCTCCCGCTGCTCGCCGGGCTCGTTGCCGGTGACATCGTGGCAACCGAGGACGCGAACCAGACCCTCAAGACGGTCCTGACCAGATCGACGTCGCGGCTCGAGCTGCTGGCGGCCAAGGCCGGCGCCACCGCGACGTACGTGCTCACGCTGCTGCTCATCTTCGGACTCAGCGGGGTCGTGATCGGCTCGATCGCCTCCGGCGCGCACGCGGTGACCATCGGCGGCGTGCCGCTCGGGGCCGGCCTGGTCCTGGGCGCGCCGAGCATCAGCGTGACCGGGATCCTCAGCCGCCTCGGGATCGTGCTGCTGGTCTACGCCGGGCCGCTGCTGGCGGTCAGCGCCTGGGGCTTCCTGCTCTCAGTCATCACCCGCAACAGCGCCGCGTCGATCGTGGGCATGCTGGTGTTCAGCTTCGCCAACCAGATCATCGGCTTCCTGCCGTCGATTCCCGTGTCGGTCACCACGTGGCTGCTGACCGACCAGTTCACCGCGTGGCAGGCCGCGCTCGGCACGCACATCGACGCTTCGGCGCTGTGGCGCGCCGTCGGCGTCAGCGCCTTGTACGCCGTGCCTCCGCTGCTGGTCAGCGCGTGGTGGTTCAGCCGTCGTGACGTGCTGGTCTGAGCCTCAGTCGGCCACCATCACTGGATACCGAAGGCAGTCAGATACGGCACATGGTTGTTGCGGGCGTTCGGCCCGGCTCCCATGCCCAGGAAGTTGCCGCCGGCGTGCAGCATTCCTGGCGTCGTCGCGAAGGTCCACACCCCGGGGTAGCGCTTGAACAGCTTCGGGTGGAAGTCCGGGTCGACCTGACCGTTGTTCGGGTTGACGGCCGCCAGGTCGGTACGCCGGATGTTGCTGTTGCCGACGTACTGCCCGAAGTGGCCGCCGAGATAGAGCAGCCCGTCACCGGGGAGCGCCAGGGCCTGCACATCACCGTTGGCGTGGACGTAACGCCACGGGTTATTGCCTGACACCAGGTTGAAGGCGCCGAGGTTCCCGCCGGGGCCGGACGTACCGACGTACGCATTGGTGCCGTCGGTCACGACATCCCAGTAGGCGTTGCAGCCGGCGCACAGACGCCGCGGTGCCCACGACGTCAACTGGTAGTTGGAGAGGTTGAACGACGCGATGGAGCTCCGCGACTGACCATTGACGGCATTGAACCTGCCGCTCACGAGCAGCTGATTGTTGGTGAGCGCCAGGCCGTAGACATGGCGATCGACAGATCCCGTGAACGCAGGGATCAGCTGTCCGGTGGACACAGACAGCGCACCGAGACCCCGCTGAGCCACGCCACGGATCCGACCGAACTGACCACCCACGAAGAGTTGGTCTCCTCTGACGACGAGGTCGCGGACCATTCCGCTCGCGCCAGCCCGCCAGTTCGCCACGACCGAACCGTCGGACACGTTCATCGCGGCCAGGTGCCGGTGGGTGGTGCCCCCGACGTGAGTGAAGCCCCCGCCCACCAGGAGGCGTGATCCGTCGTCGGACAGCGCCATCGCACGGACGTCGCCGTCGGCTTGCACGGACCAGAGCAGCGCACCTGTGGTCGGGTTCAGCGCCGCGATCCCACCCCCGCCCGAGAAGGATCCCCCGATGAACAACCGCGAGGCTGTTCCGACCGAGCTGTGCACCGGGCCGTCCGGACTCCACGCTCGCGAGACCGGGTCATTTGCGTATGTGGCCGAGGCGGGAGATGCCAGCCCCAGGCTTCCAACCATCGTGACCGCGACCCCTGCCGCGATCGCCATCGTCCGAGATAACGACATGCGAACTGCCCCTCTGTACTAGAGAATTCTGTAAAGGATTCCTAAACGACCCTAGGCAGACTTTTCCGAGCCCGTCCGCGAGGTAACGGGATTCGTGGGGTTTTGTGACTCCCTGTGACAAGGGTTGAGGAGCAGCGATGACGAGCTGCCCGGCGTATCCAGGGGTCCTCACCGGAGACCTCCCGCTCGGTCACGCAGGCTCGTCACCGCCGGGATCCTCCGTGCCGTCGCGTTCATCCCGCGCGGCCCACTCGAGCAGCGGCTCGATCGAGAAGACCGCGGCGTCCATCCCTTCGTGCAGGTCGCCGAGCTCTGCATAGCGCGGCGGCATGGTGACGATCGTGAAGTCACCGGGCCGCACGTCGTCGATCTCGTCCCACTGCACCGGGGCCGAGACCCTGGCGTCCGGCACACCGCGGACGGAGTACGCACAGGCGATGGTGTGGTCCCGGGCGTTCTGGTTGTAGTCGACGAACAACGCGGCCGGGTCACGGTCCTTGCGCCACCAGGTTGTCGTGACGTCATCGGGCATGCGTCGCTCGACCTCGCGGGCGAATGCCAGCGCCGCTCGGCGTACGTCGGCGAAGCCATGGGTCGGTTCGATCCGCACGTAGACGTGCATCCCGCGGCCCCCGGTGGTCTTCGGCCAGCCCACGGCGCCGAGCTCGTCGAGGACCTCGTGCGCGACGTGGGCCACGCGCTGCACTGTGGCGAAGTCGCACAACGGCATGGGATCGAGGTCGATACGCCACTCGTCGGGCTTCTCGGTGTCAGCGCGGCGCGAGTTCCAGGGATGGAACTCGACGGTCGACATCTGGACAGCCCAGATCACCTGAGCCAGCTCGGTCACGCACAGCTCGTCGGCATTGCGGTTGTAGCGCGGGAAATGGACCCGAACGGTCTCGAGCCAGGGTGGCGCGCCGGCCGGGACACGTTTCTGGTGCACCTTGTCGCCGCTCAGCCCCGTCGGGAACCGGTGCAGCATGCAGGGTCGCTCGCGCAGCGCGTTGACGATCCCGTCGCCGACACTGAGGTAGTACTCGACCAGGTCGAGCTTGGTCGCCCCGGTCTCAGGGAAGTAGACGCGGTCCGGGTTGGTGATCTTGACCAGATGCGGTCCGACCTCGATCTCGACCGCGTTCGTCCCCTTCGCCATCACCCCAACTTAGCCACGGCGGCGGCCAGGGCGGTGATGGTCGGCGGACCGACGCGGCAGCACCCTCCGACGTACGACGCGCCCGCTCCGACCCAGCTCGGGGCCAGCCGTATGTCATAGGACAGGGAACCGTCCCACCCGCGGCTCGATGCTTTCCACTCCTCACCACTGTTGGGGTAGGCGATCGCGGGTCTACCGGTGACCTGGCCGGCCAGCTCGACCGCCGGCAGTACGTCGGCCGGCGCACAGCAGTTGACGCCGACCGCAAAGACGCCGGCGGCGGATGCCGCGACGGCGAAGGCCTCGGCAAGGGGCTGACCGGCTCGGGTGCGCAGCCCTGCTGCCGAGAACGAGAACCACGCCGGCACCGCCAGCTGGTCGATCAGCTCGACGAGGACCTCGGCCTCGTCCTGGTCCGGAATCGTCTCGACGGCGAAGAAGTCCGGGCCGGCTGACGCCAGCAGCTCCAGCCTCGGCAGGTGGAAGTCGCGGAGCTGGGCGTGGGACAGCCCGTAGCGGCCGCGATATTCGGAGCCGTCGGCGAGGACGGCGCCATACGGCCCGACGGACGCAGCCACCCAGCGGGCCGTGCCGTCGTCGGCCAGCTCGTCGCGCACGTCACGCGCCAGTGTCACGCTGCGCTGGATCAGTCGCTCTGCCTCATCCCGGCTCATGCCGACGGCGGTGAACCCGGCAACGGATGCCTGGTAGCTCGCGGTCGTGGCCACCTGCGCGCCCGCCTCGAAGTACGTCTGGTGGACGGCGGCGATCTCTTCGGGAGCGTCGCGAAGGAGCCCGGCGGTCCAGAGGTCCCCGGACACGTCGTGCCCACGGTCCTCGAGCGCGTTGGACATCCCACCGTCGAGGACGACGACTTCGCCCTCGGCCACAGCCGGGTACGCCGTCACCGTGCCGCCTTGCGCGAGCCGTCAGAGGTCATCGCTCCAGTGTCGCTTGGCCCGGGAAGTTGCCGCCAGCGGGGCGCGAGCATCGCCCGGACTACGAGGTTGTGCAGACCCTCGAGCCGTTTCGACCTGCACAACTTCCCACCCGACCCGCGTCGGCGTTCCAGGCGGTCGAGCCTGTCGAGACCCCGTGGGTCAACCGGGTCGGGGTTCCCGGCGGTCGAGCCTGTCGAGACCCCGTGGGTCATCCGGGTCGGGGTTCCCGGCGGTCGAGCCTGTCGAGACCCCGTGGGTCAACCGGGTCGGGGTTTGAAGCGTTGGTGGCGGATGGGTCTTCGCTGCGGATCGATCCGTGCCGGTGGGATGACTTCGGTGATGCCGTCCGGGCCGAGGGTGAGGTCCCATTCGCCTTGGTGGATCAGGTGGTGGTGGAAGGAACACAACAGGCATCCGTTGTCGATGTCCGTTGCTCCGCCCTCGCTCCAGGGGAGGCGGTGGTGTGCCTCAGTCCAGGCGGGTGGGCGTTCGCAGCCGGGGAAGACACAGCCTTGGTCGCGGGTGGCGAGTGCGAGGCGTTGGTGACGGTCGAACAGGCGGCGGCTGGTGCCGAGGTCGAGGATCTTCGACCCACCCGACAGCACCATGGGGAGGAGGCCGGCGTTGCAGGCCAACCGTCGGGTCTCCCCGACCGAGATCGCGCTGCCGGTGTCGAGCGTGGCTTCCCCCGCACCCGCCCGGAGTTTGGTCTTCGTCGACGGTGACCACGATGGTGGCGTTCGCGACCCCGTGCTGAGGGTACCCGTCGACCGGGAGGTGTTCGATCAGCTCACACAACGCCCGGCCGAGCCGGTTGCCATAGGGCAGGTCCGCAACGGTCGTCTCAGCCATCGGATCGTCGCTGCCTGGCCGGTGCCGGTGGCGACCCGACGCGGTGAGGTGTGGGCTTCGAGGTGTTTGGTGAGCATGCCGAACACCAGGTTGGGCAGGGCGAACCGGCCGCGGGCGATGCCGTCGGACCCGTACTGGCCGGTGAACCAGGCTGAGGCCAACGCCTTGCGTTCCTGCGCGGTCGAGCTGCTGCTCCAACGTCTGGTCGACGGTGTCGGGGTCGATCACCTCGACCAGATGGTTCGCTGCGACCTGCAGCTGCGCTGTACGACAGTGTCTGGGCATGGGCGAGCAGATCCTGCTGGGCGGCGTCGACCCGGTCCGGCTCGATCGTGGGTGAGAGCCGGTTGATCGCGGCCGCGACCACCACCCCTTGTTCGGCTGACACCGTCACCGGCCGCGACGGCGCGACGGGTCGGCTCGGTGACAGCCGGTGCCGTGCAGCTGCTTGGCGGTCCGCACGGTCCGGGACGCTTCACCGGCCGACATCCGGTGCGCCGTCATCAGATGCGCCCTCGTCGAGGACGCACCGTGCCGGTGGGCCAGGTTGCGGTCGGCCGCTTCGGCCACCAGTCGGGCGACCAGCTCGTCGGCAGCGGCTCGGACCGCGAGTGCCTCACTGATCCGGCGATCCAGCCGGTTGTCGTCCAGGGACCAGGTGGGGGTGTCGACCAGATCAGCGAGTTCACGACGCACGCCAGCGAAACCACGACCGAAGGCATCATCGGCGCCCACGGCCGGTGGCGGTCCCTGCGTCGTACTCATGGCTCAAACCTAGAACAGCCCACCGACACTTTCGGACCACCGCCCGACACCAGAACCCGTTATCCACAAGGGCTTTCCGAGAAGGCCCGCTGATCGAGCCTGTCGAGATCAACCGGGTCTCGACAAGCCCGTCCCGAGCCCGTCGAGGACTCGACTGCCGCAGGTCGGGGGGCCGAGCGCTTCCGTCGCACACGACAGCTGGATGCGATCAGGTTGAGGTCAAGCGCGGATGTCCGGCGCGCAGCCGCCCATAGGAACACCCCACAGCGGCAGGCCGGCGAAGCCGACGAGCCCCGCGACTACTCGGGCTGGCGGGCTGCCGGCTGGGAGTGCCGGGACGTCTGCTCGGTCCGCTTCGGCTTCGCAGCACGCGGGCCAGGACGGCGCCGAGCCACCTCGCCCGCCTTCATGAGCACAGGACCGGTCTGGGCAGGGAACATGACGACCTCCTTCATCACGCACAAGGAGGCCGCAGTCCGACTGCTTGATACGGGTAGGGCGAGCCGACCGGGCCAGCTGGCCGGCAGCGTCAGCGGTCGAGGCGGCGCTCCGCTTCCTGGGCCTCGGCGAGCTCGTCCCGGGCCTCGTCGGCAACCTCTTCGGCGTCCTCGAGCTCCTCGCGCGCTGCGGTGGCCGCCTCGCTCCGCTTGGACAGCGCCGCCGACGCACGGTCCAACGCAGTCTCGAGCCGGCGTACCTCGGACGCAGCCGCACGCTCCTCCGCCTCCGCGGCAGCGAGCAGCTCCTCCAGCTCGGCACGACGGACATCGGCCTCGTCGACCTCCGACTGAGCCAGCGCCACGCGCTCGCGGGCCTCGCCGAGCAGCTTCGCGCGGCGGGCCCGGTGCGCCGCCATGTCGAGAACGTCGGCATCCGGACCGGGGGTGTCCTCGTCGGGTACGGCGTCCGGCCGGGCCACGAACCCGAAGCCGGACACGTGGAGCGGCTCGCTGAGACAGCCTGCGGCCACCGCGTCGGCGCTGTCCGGGTCGGCCAACGTCGCTTCGAGGGTCGCCTGGACATCGCTGGCGACGTCACCTCCCGGACGACGCTGCCCGGCGTACCCCAACGCCGAGTTCACCAACAGCGACACGAGCTGATAGCGCCGTTTGGTCAACAGGCGAAGCTCATCTGCTCCCAACCCCGCCATCCCGGCGCGCATCTCACGGCCGAGATCCAGCAGCAGGTCGACCTGCTCCCGTTCACGACGGACCAGCTGGTTGACCAACCATGCAGCCGTCGTCGGCTTCTTCAGAGCGGCGACGCGTCGCGCCGCATCGTCGTCGCCGGCGGCCTTGAGCTCACGCGCCCTGCTGTTGCGCGTGGTGGTGAACTCCGCGAGCGCAAGACCGTAGAGCGCATGGGTCACCTCATCGACAGCCATGCCTCATTCTCGCGCACCGGCGCCCCTGAACGGCTCGGCGACCCATGCCCCATTTCCCTGGGTATCCGCGAGCCGAAGACACCGGGGTGTGGTCGAACTCATGCACAAGTAGCCGCCTCGAGTTTGCCGCCGCTCGGCCCGGGTAAGGCTGCATTACAGGATCTCGACGTGGGTGGAGGAACACATGCAAGCACTGACTTGGCAGGGGAAACGCGACGTCCGGGTGACCGAGGTTCCGGATCCCACGATCGAGCAACCCACAGATGCCATCATCAAGGTGACGTCCACCGCTATCTGTGGTTCGGACCTGCACCTGTACGAAGTGCTCGGTCCCTTCTTGCAGGCAGGTGATGTGCTGGGACACGAAGCGATGGGAATCGTCGAAGAGGTCGGCGGTGACGTCCATCACATCGCGGTGGGCGACCGGGTCGTCGTGCCATTCAATATCTCGTGCGGAGACTGCTGGATGTGCAGGCGTCATCTCTACGCCCAGTGCGAGACGACACAAAACCGCTCGACGGGCAAGGGTGCCTCGCTCTTCGGTTACACCTCGCTGTACGGCTCGGTACCCGGCGGACAGGCCGAGTACCTGCGTGTACCGCAGGCACATTTCGGGCCTATCAAGATCCCGCAGGGCTTTTCCGATGAGCGGTTTCTCTACCTGTCCGACATCCTGCCGACGGCTTGGCAGGCGGTCGCGTTCGCGGACGTGGCGAAAGACGGGACCCTGGCCGTGCTCGGACTCGGCCCAGTGGGCCAGTTGTGCGCGCGGATCGCTCGGCAGGGGGGGATCGAACGTGTCATCGGCGTCGACCTGGTCCGTGAGCGCCTGGATCTGGCAACCGCACACGGGATCGAAATCGTCGACCTGACCACCGTTGACGACGTGCCCTCTGCCCTTCTGGACCTTACCGACGGGCGCGGGCCGGACGGAGTCATCGACGCGGTCGGGATGGAGGCGCACGGGTCTCCCATCGGCAAGGCGGCTCACGCGGTCGTGGGTCTGCTACCGGATGCTCTTGCTGCACCCTTGACCGACAAGCTCGCGGTGGATCGCCTGGCTGCCCTGCGAACGGCCATCAAGAGTGTGCGACGTGGCGGCACAGTCTCGGTGAGTGGTGTCTACGGTGGCGAAGTCGATCCGTTGCCCATGATGGAAATGTTCGACAGAGGCATTCAGCTCCGCATGGGGCAGTGTCACGTCCGTCGGTGGACCGACGACATCATGCCGCACGTGATCGCTGACGACGACCCGCTGGGGCTCGAGGACTTCGCGACCCACCGCCTCCCACTAGACGCGGCTCCAGACGCCTACGCCATGTTCCAGAAGAAGCAGGACGGCTGCATCAAGGTCGTGCTGCAGCCTTGACTTCTCCAGGCCGGGTTGTCCTCGTGACCGGTGCCTCCAGCGGTATCGGACGCGCTACCGCCCATCAACTGGCCCGTCGTGGAGACCATCTGATCCTGATGAGCCGAGCGTTGGCGCCGCTCAAAGAAACGGCGCGTGAGTGTGAACTGGCCGGGGCGGCTAGCGTCTTGGTCGCCTCGGCGGATGTCAGCGATCTTCAGGCCGTCGAGTCCGCTTTCCAATTGATCAGGGCCACCCATGAACAGCTTGACGCTGTGATCCACGCTGCTGGTGTCGTCGCCTACGGCGACTTCGTCGACGTGCCTCCTGAGATCTTCGACGGCGTCATTGCCACCAACGTATGCGGAAGCGCCAACATCGCGCGCTGCGCCTTGCGCGCCATGCGCCACCAGGGCACCGGCTCCGTGGTGCTGTTGTCGTCCGTGATCGGGCATATCGCCGTGCCGCAGATGTCCCCCTACGTAGTCAGCAAGTGGGCAATCCGCGCTCTCGCCCGAGAGCTGCAACTGGAGCACCGCGGCCATCCTGGCATTCACATCAGCTGCGTGTCGCCGGGCAGTGTGGATACACCGATCTACCTGCAAGCTGCCACGTATGTTGGAGCCGTCGGGAGGCCACCGCCACCCGTCGTGTCGCCTGAGCACGTCGCGAGGGCCATCGTGCGAACGCTCGATCGACCAAAGCACACAGTCCAGGTCGGTCCGGCGAACCGAATGATGCAGCTCGGCTTCACAGTCACGCCCAAGCTCTTCGACGTCCTGGTAGGCCCGCTTGCGGCGCTAGCGGCACGAGAGCAAGAGCCGGCGCGTCCAACGGAGGGAAATGTGCTCCGCCCACGGCCGGATCTGAACCGTCTGCACGGGCACCAGGGCAACAGCACGGTCGCTGTGGCGCGGGCGGTCATACAACGTGCCCGGACCTGGGTCAGGGGCGACTAGCAGACCGTGACCGCACTGACGGGGGGATGTCGATTCCGGTACGCAGATCAGGGGCAGGCCGCGGAGCCCCGTACGACCGCTGGAGCGGGACCAGCCCCGCCCACGCCGGCCCATCGATGTCTTCTGGCGGGTCCTCCGGCCAGTCGTCGGAGATCTTCAGCGACCAGCGCTCGAGGGGTAGTGCGAGCACCAACGTCGCCGCCAGCTCCTTCGCCGTCGGCTCGCGAACCTCGGCGACGCGTCCCGCGATCAACGAGTCCGTCAGCACGTCCAACGCACGTCGCTTCTCATCACCCTCCAGGACCGAACAGACGCCGAAGAAGACCGCGCTGCGATACAACATGGACGACTCGAAGGCCGAGCGGGCGACGACGAGGCCGTCGACCTCCGTGACGGCGACCGACACGGGAGCACCGGCGGCAACCGCCCGCATCCAGCCGGACCCCGTCGAGCCGTGCAACAACAGTCGGTCCCCATCACGCGCGACCGCCGTCGGGATCACGACCGGATGGCCGTCGACGACGAGACCGACGTGGCAGACCAGCGCCTCGTCGAGCAAAGCGTCCAGGACAGCCCGGTCCTGCGAGGCCATCTCGGGCAGGCGTGTCAGCCTCGTCAGGTCCATCGGCGGAGCATACGGCTCGAGTTGCGCGTCCCGCCAGGTGTCATAGGGTTTGGCGCAGCCGCGGCTGAAGAGCGGTCCGGCGACACGCATCGAGAGCCTTCCGCACCGAAGGCACCAGGAGGCAACATGAGGTCGAGAGCCAGTGGTTTGGTCAGTCTGATCGTGGTGGTCTGGCTGGTGATCGGGCTGCTCGCCGCCTTCCAGCGGGGCTACTTCGGCAGCGACCGCGACGTCAACTGCAAGACGTTCGGCGACACGAGCCTGACGGTCATCGCCGGCCCGCTCAACTACGTCGGCGTCAACCCCAAAATCGAGTGCAAGACGCCACAGCCCTCCAAGTGACCTGAGCGCCGTGATCGGGCGGCCACTGCCCATCAGTACACGTTGGAGGCCGTCCGTCACGGACGTACGCTGAGGTATGACCCCAGCCCGTCGATGGTGCCTGGTCGCCATCGGCGTTGCCTTGCTGATCGGTGTCCCGCTCGGGGTGCGGGCGATCCCGGTGGGCGACAGCTCCGTGTCAGCGACGGCGCTGCTTCATCGTGTCCAGACCTCGCGGGACCACGCCTACTCCGGGTACGTCGAGTCACTAGGCACCCTGCAACTTCCTGTCGCGGACCGATTCACCGACATCGGCACCCTTTTCGGGGAGCGGACGCGTATGCGCGTGTGGTGGCGCAGCGCGGTCGACTGGCGGGTGGACAAGCTGCTGGCCACCGGCGAGAACGACCTGATCCACCAGGGTGACCGGACCGTGGAGTGGAACTACGAGAAGTCTTCCGTCACGGTCAGTCGAGACCCCGCCATCCGGTTGCCCCGCACCGCAGACCTGCTTCCGCCGGAAGTGAGTCGGCGGCTGCTCCAGGACGCCAACGCGGCAGAGATCAGCCGACTGCCGAGTCGCCGAGTGGCCGGGCAGGACGCGCCGGGCTTGAGACTGTCGCCCGCGGCACCACAGTCGAGCGTCGACCACGTCGACCTGTGGGCCGATCCGGCGACGGGCATACCGCTGCGGGTCGAGGTCTTCGCGCGCGGGTCCACGTCTGCGTCGTTCACGTCCGAGTTCATGTCGTTCTCGTCAGGCACACCTGCGGCGACGGCGACGGCATTCGTCCCTCCGACCGGGGCGCGGCTCTCCTACGACGGCATCGTCGACATCGCCGACGCGGCGAACCACTACGCACCGGTCGCACCACCTCGCACGCTGGCGGGGCTCTCGCAGTCATCCAACGTGCGACTCCGTGCTGTCGGCGTGTACGGCAGCGGGGTCACCCAGCTCCTCGCGATCCCCTTGTGGGACCGCGCGGCCGAGCCACTGCGGGCGCAGCTGGAGCGGACCCCCGGCGTGCGACTGATCGATGAGGGCGACATCCTGGCCGTCGGACCACTCGGCGTGCTGCTCACCCAGCGCCAGGACTTCGACGGCGGCTGGCTGCTCGCCGGGACAGTCACCGAGTCCACCTTGATCACGGCTGCGCGGGAGCTCGCGAGCGGCGCGCGCCCCCTGCCCGAGCCTCCCTCATGATCACGACGCGCGGGCTGACCAAGCGGTTCGGCTCCATCCTCGCTGTCGACCGGCTCGATCTCGACGTCCGCGAAGGTGACATCTACGGGTTCCTCGGTGCCAACGGCTCCGGCAAGACCACGACGGTCCGGATGCTGCTCGGGCTCGTGCTCGCCACGTCGGGGGACATTCGTGTGCTCGACCAGCCCATGCCTAAGTCGGCGAAGACCGTGCTCGGCCAGGTGGGTGCTCTCGTCGAGGGCCCGGCGGCGTACGGGCATCTGTCCGGCCGCGCCAACCTCGCGTTGTTCGACGCGATGGGAGCGGGAGCCCCACGCGCGACACGAGCCGGCCGTGTCGACGCGGCTCTCGAGGAGGTCGGCCTGGGCGGCGTCGACCGGCGCCCGGTCAGGGCGTACTCGTTGGGCATGCGACAGCGGCTGGGGCTTGCGGGTGCCTTGTTGCGCAAGCCGCGACTGCTCATCCTCGACGAGCCGACGAACGGCCTCGACCCGCAGGGCATCCGCGAGATCCGCCATCTGCTGCAGACCCTGCACGCGTCCGGCACCACGATCTTCCTGTCCAGCCACCTGCTCGCCGAGGTCGAGCAGCTGTGCACGCGGGTCGGCGTCCTGGACCGCGGGCGACTCGTCATCCAGGATGACCTCGACCTGCTCCAGCAGCCGACGGGGAGGTTGTTCGTGCGTACGCCAGACGTCGCGAGCGCCCGCGCCCTGCTCGACGGACAGGTCGAGCACTTCGACGCAGACAGCCTGCTGATCCGCGTCGACGACCCGGCTGCTTTGAACGCCCGCCTTGTCTCTGCCGGTGTGAGAGTCGTCGAGCTCGCGCCGGAACGTCATACGCTCGAGGACGTGGTGCTGGCCGCCACCGAGCCTGGCTCGGACCGGATCGTGCGACCGTGATCGGGGTCGAGCTGCGCAAGCTCCTCCACAGTCGACGCACCTGGATCACTATCGCGCTCATCGACGCCCTGCCGACGTTGGTCGCAGTACTGCTGTCGATCACGGACCTCGGTCCCCGACCGGGAACCGGTCCGGCCTTCCTGTCTGCGGTCCTGACGGACGGAACGCTGTACCCGTTGGCCGCTGTGGCGATCGTGCTGCCCCTGTTCCTACCGGCGGCCGTCGCCGTCGTCGCCGGTGAGGCCATCGCCGGCGAGGCGCAGTCGGGAACCCTCCGCTACGTGCTGATCCGGCCGGTCGGCCGCACCCGCCTGCTCGTGGCGAAGCTGATCAGCATCATGACGTTCGTGATCCTCACCGTGCTCGTGGTGGCAGTCACGGCGTACGTGCTGGGCGTGCTGCTGCTCGGCGACCAGCAGGGTGCCGCCACCGTCACCGTCTCGGGGTCTTCGCTCACGACCCAGCAGGTGATCGTTCGTACCGGCCTGGCGCTGGCCTACGCGATGCTCTCGATGCTGGGGGTGGCCGCGATCGCCCTGTTCCTCTCGACCGTGGTCGAGACGCCGTTGGCTGCGGCGCTGGGCACGATCGGCGTGCTCATCGCCTCGACCCTGCTCCTCACCCTGGACGCTGCTACCGCGCTGTACCCGTATCTCCCGACCCGCTACTGGCTGTCGTTCGTCGATCTGTTCCGCGATCCGATCCTGTGGCGGAACGTGACTCGCGGAACGGGTCTGCAGCTCATCTACGTCGCCGTGTTCCTGGCCGCCGGTTGGGCCAACTTTGCCACCAAGGACATCAAGGACTGACGGAGCAAACACCGCTGCCTGGTCGGACCGGCGGCTGGACTGCGAGCATGTCGAGGGTCATGGCGATCACCGTTGGATCGCTCGGCAAGCGCCCATGACTGACGTGGGCTGACGGGCAAACGGACTGGAGCGACACGTTCAGCGCCCCGGCCAGAGTCGCCGACTCCGGCGGTACGACGGTCTTGTCGTCGGTGGTCCAGATCGACACGAAGAGCGGCCCTGGTGGCGTCTCGTCTCCGGCGTTCATGCCGCGTAGCAGGTCGCTGTCGGTAGCCAGCTGCCGGCAGGCGACCGGACACCCCTCCGACGCGAGGTCCGTCGCGAGGGCAGCCACGTCGGTGCCGTGTTGCGGCGAGCCGAGGCTCACGACGCGACGCGCGAGGTCGCCACCACCGTCGTCACGCACCCACACCCGGGCGACGACCCCACCCGCGGAGTAACCCACGACGTCAACGGAAGGAGACCCGGTGCGGCGGATCGCCGCGCGCGCCGCGTCACCGAGCACCTGCGCCTGCTCCTGGAGGTCGCCCGTCCCGTTGTCGGGCAACCGGACGACGAAGACTTCCCGCCCGGCGTTTCGCAGCGCTGCGGCCAGGTCGTCCAGCGAGGTCGTCGAGCCGCCGTACCCAGGCACGAGGAGGACGGGACCGGGTCGGTCCTGAGCGACCGGAGTGACCTCCGCGGGGCGCGAGCGCAGTACCAGCACCACGACGACGACCAGGGTCAGCGCCAGTAGCGTCACCACCACGAGCACGAAGCGTCGACGGACGGGCGAGAGGTAACCGAGCACAGAGCCATCCTCCCCTGCAGCACCAACTCGCAGGCCTTGCTGGCGCAGGTCGGACCTCGAGCCGGGTCGGTCAGGGGGTGACGACGCTGCGCCGCGCGGTCTTGGCGCGGTACATCGCCTGGTCGGCCATGGCGATCAAGGTGTCGAACTCCGCGGCCGTCGTGGCGGTCGCGTGGCCGGTCGACGCAGCCACGCCCTGGGCGTTCAGGCCGTCGAAGATGTCTGCCTCCCGATGGTCAGCCTCGGTCTCGGAACAGTTGACGAGCAGCAGCGCGAACTCGTCACCGCCGATGCGGGCCACGACGTCGTCGCGGCGGACGAGGCCGGCGAGGATGCGGCCGGCGAGCCGCAGCTGCTCGTCCCCTGCCTGGTGACCCTCCCTGTCGTTGACCGCCTTGAAGTCGTCGAGGTCGACGATGACCGCCGACATGTGGTCGCCGTAGCTCTCCAGGCTCTCGCGCGCCTGCTCGATGGCCAGGTCCCAGCCACGTCGGTTGACCAGTCCGGTGAGGTGGTCGGTCTGGGCCAGCACCAGGGCCGATCGCTCGGCGGCATGGGCCGAGTCGCTCAGCCGGGCACCGTCGAGCACATCGGCGAGCAGTCCCGTCAGCAGCTCGAGCTCTCGTTCGTCGACGCCGAGGTCTCCGGTGAACGGCTCGGACGTGACTCCGCACAGCATGCCGAACGGCGAGCCGTCGTCGCCGCGAATCGGCATCCCGGCGAAGCCGCGGAAGCGGCTGGATGCCGGGTGGTCGGCGTACGCCGGATCGACGAGCGTGTCCGCGACGACGGCCGCACCACCCTCGACCATGCGCCGGCAGAGGCTGCCGTCCCACGGCACCGTCTCACCGGCGGCGATCAGCGCGCCCTTGACGTGCAAGTGGACCTGGTGCCCGGACTCGACCCGCGACACCGACCAGGTCATGTCTGTCGTACGCCGGCTGAGCTCAGCCACCACACGTTCGGACGCGCGACGGAACAGATCCGTGCCCGCCCGGGAAAACGTCCCGGCTGAGACGAACGGATCGCCCGACTGTCCGGTTGTCACGAGCCGACTATGCCAAAGCATCCGGCGGTCCGTAGGGCATCCGGAAACTCATGCCACCCCACGCCGCGACCTTCGACGGACGGTGACCACGCGTTGACACAGCGGTGATGTTGTCGATCCACGTGGAGTCATCACCAGCTCGCGCCGATCCGGCCCCGCGTCCACATCCTCGTCCGTTCGGTTGGGTCTGGCTCGGTCGTTCGGTCGGCCTCAGCGGCTGACTCCCGACTCTCATCACTATCCGTATTAGGTTCGTTGCTCAACGTCATCCTGTTCCCGCACCCACTGAGGCCCCACCCGATGCCCAGCTCCACGTCCTCCGCCGCTCGCGTCACCACGATCGGCATCGCCGCCACCCTGCTCCTCGCTCTTGCTCCCGCGATGTCCACGGCCCTCGGCACGTCTGGCCACCAGTCCGGCACGACGACCTACGCCGGCTCGAAGGCGATGTCGCCGCCGGTGTCGTTTCCGCGCCATCCGAAGGGCATGACGTCGCCCCGGAAGTGGCGGGGGGCGCTGGACGACCCGGCGACCTACCAGATGCAGCAGGCCTGTGTGGCCACGCCGTCGCGCGGGATCGTGAAGCTGCGGGACCTCGCCCTGGCGACGTACCACCGGGGCGGGAGCAGCCCGGCGACCCCGCGCGCCTGCACCTCCGGCAGCACGTCAGAGCACAAGGACGGCCGCGCCTGGGACTGGATGCTCAACGTGCACAACCGGGCCGACAAGCACGCCGCCGCGGACTTCCTCGCCTGGATCACCGGCCCCGGGCCGAGTGGCGAGCCCGGCGAGATGGCTCGCCGGCTCGGCATCATGTACGTCATCTACAACCACAAGTCGTGGGCTGCCTACCGCGGGAGCTGGCAGCGGTACACGGGTTCAGACCCGCACACGAGTCACATCCACATCTCGCTCTCGTGGAACGGTGCCCGCGCCCACACCTCGTTCTGGACCGGCCACGCGTGGAAGGTCGACTACGGCACCTGCCAGGTCTTCCGCGGGCAGCCCGCCGTCTCGCCGACGGCCAAGCCGCGACTGACACCGTGCCCGACACCGGTCACCGCCCCCCGACTGGCTCGGTTGCCGCTGCAGTGGCTCGGCAGCTCGGGCGACGCGGTGCGCAAGGGGCAACGGCTCCTGAACCAACCGGTGACGAGCACCTTCGGGGCAAGCACGCGCTCGGCGGTACTGCGCTACCAGGCCGCGCACGACCTGCCCCGCACCGGATCGCTCGACAAGCCCACCTGGGCCAGCCTGGCACCGTCCTCGCAACGGCTGACAGCCCCGAACTGGACTCCCCGGGAGGCCAAGCAGTGGGGCCGCGCGAACGCAGCGAAGATCCTCCTGCACCACGGGAGCGTGGGCCGGGCGGTGTACGCGCTCCAGGTGGCGCTGAAGCTGCCGGACACCGACCGCAACGGGATGCTGGGTCGTCATACGGCGGCCGCGGTGATCGCGCTGAAGAAGGCGAACGGTCTGGCCGCCAACGCCGTCGTCAACGAAGCCGTCTGGCGCAGCCTCTGACCCCGGGCCCGTCGGTCGAGCCGGCCGAGCCGGCTGAGCCGCTCGATCTCTGCTGGCCCCGGCGCCGCATTAAGGTGCACGGGTGAACAACGCGCCAGACCCTGCTGAGCTGACCCCACTCGCCCTGCCGATCGACGACGACGGCTGGCCCGCGTGGCTGGTCGAACGCTGTAACGACCAGCTCGACCGCGTACGCCGGCTCGCCGACGACCTGCACACGCTGTCCGGCGACGTGCCCGCCGCTGAGGTGCTTGCGCAGTGGAACCTGGCCACGATGGCGCTCACGAACGCGATCTCGGCGTCCTCGGTGACGAGCAACGTCCTCCTGCACGAGTCGCTGCGCACACAGGCCGAGGAAGCCATGCAGGAGGCCCGCAAGCTCTCGACGGAGCTCACGCTCGATGCCGATCTGTATGCCCTGTTCGCAGGTCTCGACGATTCCGGGCTCGACGAGGATGCCCGCCGCGTCCTCGATCGCACGCTGCGGGACTTCCGACGGGCCGGCGTCGAGCTCGGTGCCGACCGACGCCAGCGGCTTCGTGACCTCGCGGAACGCGAGACGCTGATCGGCCAGGAGTTCGCCAAGAACATCCGCGACGACGTACGCCGCGTGCGGCTCGATCCCGCACAGCTGGACGGGCTCCCGGAGGACTACGTAGCCACTCATCCGGCCGGCGCAGACGGTCAGGTCGAGGTGACGACCGACTACCCCGACGCGATCCCGCTGCTGACCTTTGCCCACGACCGTGCCGCGCGCCACGCCATGACGTTGGCGTTCCACAACCGTGGCTGGCCGGCCAACGACGGGCTGCTGCGTGAGCTGTTGACGCTGCGCGCCGAACACGCCGCGTTGCTCGGTTTCAAGAGCTGGCCCGACTTCGACGCCGAGGTCAAGATGATCGGCTCGGGGGACGCGATCGCGGCATTCGTCGACGAGGTCACCGGCGCGGCCGCCGCCTCCGGCGAACGCGATCGGGACAGGCTGCTCGCCCGGCTGCGGCGTGATCACCCCGACGCGACGAGCATCGACCGCGTCGACAGCACCTACTACGCGGAGGTGCTGCGTCGCGAGGAGTACGACGTCGACGCCCACACGGTCCGGACCTACTTCGACTTCACGCGGGTACGCCAGGGCCTGCTCGACGTGACCGGTCGACTGTTCGGTCTCACCTACCGGCCGGTGCCGGACGCGCCCCGTTGGCATGACGAGGTGACGGCGTACGACGTCGAGCTCGACGGGACGCGGATCGGGCGGATCTACCTCGACCTGCACCCGCGTGAGGGCAAGTACAAGCACGCGGCGCAGTTCAGCATCGCCCCGGGCGTCAACGGTCATCAGCTGCCGGAGGGGGTGCTGGTCTGCAACTTCCCGCGCGGACTGATGGAGCATCGCGACGTGGTGACGCTCTTCCACGAGTTCGGTCACCTCATCCACCACGTGATCGCAGGGCGGCAGGAGTGGGCACGGTTCTCCGGGGTGACCACCGAGTGGGACTTCGTCGAGGCGCCGTCGCAACTGCTCGAGGAGTGGGCGTGGGACGCCGACGTGCTCCGGACGTTCGCCGTCGACGCGGAGGGCGAGCCGATCCCGGTCGAGCTCGTCGCGAAGATGCGTGCCGCCAACGAGTTCGGGAAGGGTTACTGGGCCCGGACCCAGATGTTCTACGCGGCGGTCTCGTACTACCTGCATCGGGCCGACCTGGCCGAGGTGGACGACCTGACGGCGTACGTGGAGCGGCTGCAGGCGGAGTACGACGTCTTCCCGTTCGTCGACGGGACGCATTTCCACGCGTCGTTCGGTCACCTCGAGGGGTACACGTCCGGGTACTACACGTACATGTGGAGCCTCGTCATCGCGAAGGACCTGTTCTCGGCGTTCGACACCGACGACCTGTTCGAGCCCGGGACGGCCAGGCGCTACCGGGACCGCGTGCTGGCGGCCGGCGGTCGACGCGACGCCGCCGACCTGGTCGAGGACTTCCTCGGCCGCCCGTACACGATCGACGCCTGGACCCGCTGGCTCAACACCTGACCCCTCGCCACCCGCACCTGCCTCCCTGGCCCTAGGCGTTTGCCTAGTGAACAAGCCAGGTGGCTTGTTCACTAGGCAAACGTGCCGCGGTCAGTGGGTATCTGCCTTGTTGACCAGGCAAACGCATGGCCACCGACGCTCTCCCCCCAGCACGACGCAGCCGTATGCCGGGGAGCTCGTCAGCTGACCGTGACGGTGAACTTGTGGAACGCGTTCCTTGTCCCCTTGGCCGTGACGCCCACGACACGAAGCAGGCGCTTGCCGCTCTGCGACAGGATGACGCGGCAACGGTAGGCACCTTCGCTGTTGGTCTTCACGACGGCCCCGGTCAGCTGGTGCCACGACCCGCCCTGGTAGGCCTGCACCTTCACGGGCCGGTCGGCCGCGGCTGCCGACTTGGTCCCGAACGTCCCCCGCACGACGAACT
The DNA here is from genome assembly GCA_963750495.1 of uncultured Actinomycetota bacterium. GTDB lineage: Bacteria > Actinomycetota > Actinomycetes > Propionibacteriales > Nocardioidaceae > JANLYC01. The sequence goes on along the minus strand of CAVVQV010000003.1, from coordinate 93,327 downwards.
GCTCGCCGCTGGCGGGAGTGGAGTCGGAGACGTGGACGCTGATCCGGTACGGCTGTGTGGTCGCTGAGTCGGCGTGGGCCGCAACGGCCCCGGTCAGCGGAACGAGCGAGCCGATGACAACAGCAGCGGCAGCACGACGAACATTCATGGAAATCCCCCAAAGGAAGCGGCGAGTCGAGAGCCGGCCTTTGCGGCTCCTCACCTGCTCAAGACGTGCGAACCACCGAAATGGTTGTTCGCCAAGGCAACGATTTCGCAACGTCACCGGAGGCCGCTGCCGCCCGTCAGTCCCGACCCTTACGTGGAAAAGAAGTGACGACCGCGCACTTTGCCCCACAAAATAGAACGATCATGGTCGAGACGCACACCCCTTCCTCGGTCGGCCGGCGGCGCTCTTGGGCGGTCACCGGGTCACAGGCCGCTCTCCCCCTGGCGGTGTGGTCCTTTGCGTATGCCGGATACCGGGCGTACTACGCGTTCGGAGGTCAGATCGGCCAGATCGGCGAGCCGGTTTCACCAGGTCAGTACCGCGTCATCAACGCCGTCGGGGCTGGGGTCATCGCCTTCGCCGGGGTGCTACCGCTGATCGCGCTCCGGATGGCGCCACTTCGCCGAGCACTACCGGCCCTCGGCTGGATGGGGGCGGTCGGCTGCTGCATGCACGCGCTGGTCGACATCTTGCTGCGGCTGCTCAGCGTGACCGGCGTACGACCGACACAACTGCCGCCCACGGTGTGGCGCTCGTTCGATCGGCAGCTGGCTGACCTGGAGGACCTGCTCCTCAACGAGCCCTGGTTCTTCGTCGAGGGCCTGCTCTGGGGAGCCCTGGGCATCGGTTTCGTACGAGCCTTCCGGCAGCGAACATGGGTCGTGTCGGCCGTCGTCGCGTGTGCGGTGCTCACCGGTGTGGGCCTCCTGTCGGGCCTGGGAACGATCGGCTCGTTCCACCTCGGCTGACCCGTCCCGCGCCTGAGTGCGTGGGCGCCTGCCGCGGCCTCGTTCACGTGACGTCCGCAGCTTCAAGGCGCAAAGCGTCGATTCGGGATGACGAACCGCCCGCAACCGTTCACCCGCCGTTAACCGACGCCCACCAGTTCAGTCACCTGCACTCCCTAGCGTCACAGGTGTAATTGAACATTCCTGCAGACTCCCAGAGAGGGACGCCTGACGTGAAGTACAACTCCCTGCCACGCGCCGCCAAGATCAGCGCCGTCGCGCTGACCGTGGCGCTCGGCATGAGCGCATGCGGCGCCAGCAATGAGAGCGACTCCGGCGGTAACGGAGGAGGCGGCTCCGACCTCTCCGGGACGCTCAGCGGCGCGGGTTCGACCGCCCAGGAGGCCGCCATGGCCGCGTGGAAGGCCGGATTCCAAGGCGCAAACTCCGCCACGACCGTCAACTACGACGCGGTCGGCTCCGGCGGCGGCCGCGAGCAGTTCCTCGCGGGCGGCGTTTCGTTCGCCGGCTCCGACGACTACTTGAGCGACGACGAGCTCACCCAGGCCCAGAAGACCTGCGGCGGCGACCCGATCGAGATCCCGGTCTACGTCAGCCCGATTGCGGTCATCTACAACCTGCCTGACGTCAGCGACCTGCAGCTGTCGCCCGCAACGTTGGCTCAGATCATGGCGGGCAAGATCACGACGTGGGACGACGCGGCCATCAAGACCGACAACCCGGACGCGTCCCTGCCCAGCACCAAGATCACCCCCGTGCACCGGTCGGACGAGTCCGGCACCACCGCGAACTTCACCGACTACCTCTCGCAGGCCGCAGGCTCCGACTGGACCTTCGGCTCGGTCGAGACGTGGCCGGTCAAGGGCGGCGAGGCCGCTGACGGCACCTCCGGCGTCGTCTCAGCCGTCAAGGGCGGCGAGGGCACCATCGGGTACGCCGACGCAAGCCAGGCCGGCGACCTCGGCAAGGCGCTGATCGGCCAGGGTGGCGACTTCGTCGGCCCGACCGCTGAAGCCGCGGCCAAGGTCCTCGACGAGTCCACCCCGGTCTCCGGACGGGCCGCCAGCGACCTCGCGATCACGGTCAACCGGACGCCGGACGGCACGGGCATCTACCCGATCGTGCTGGTTTCGTACCAGATGTACTGCTCGAAGTACGACGCAGGCAAGGCTGACCTGGTCAAGGGCTTCGCGTCCTACGTGGTGAGCGCCGACGGTCAGAGCGCGGCCAGCTCGGCTGCGGGTTCGGCTCCGATCAGCGACAGCATCCGACAGAAGGCCCAGGCCGCGATCGACTCGATCTCGGCCAAGTAACCTCATCTCTCGTGGGTTGCCCGCACCGAGCGTGTGGGCAACCCACGAGATGCTTTTCCGTTTCAGACCCCTGACTGAAGGCGCAACCGATGGCCAGCACGACCGGCGAAGCCAAGACCCGGCCCCCGCGTAGCCGCGGCGACCGGATCTTCTCCGGTTTCGCCACCGGAGCCGGCGCGCTGATCCTGCTCACGCTGGCGGGCGTCGCACTGTTCCTGACCTACGAGGGCATACCGGCTTTCACTGCGAACGCCGACGAGATCCCTGGCGGCGACGGGATCGTGGCCTACATCTGGCCGCTGGTCTTCGGCACCCTGCTGGCCGCCGCGCTGGCGCTCCTGATCGCAACGCCGCTGTCCATCGGGGTCGCCCTGTTCATCTCGCACTACGCCCCACGCCGGCTCGCGGCGCCGCTCGGCTACCTGGTCGACCTGCTGGCAGCCGTCCCGAGCATCGTCTATGGCCTGTGGGGCATCTTCTACCTCGCGCCTCGAATGGTGCCGCTGTACGTCTGGCTCGATGAGCACGCCAGCTTCATCCCGCTGTTCGCCGGGCCCGCATCCGTGACGGGCCGAACGATCCTCACTGTCGGGATCGTGCTGGCTGTGATGATCCTGCCCATCGTGACCGCGCTCTGCCGCGAGATCTTCCTGCAGACGCCCCGCCTGCACGAGGAGGCGGCGCTGGCGCTCGGCGCGACGCGCTGGGAAATGGTGCGGATGACGGTGTTCCCCTACGCACGCTCCGGCATGGTGAGCGCCGCGATGCTCGGCCTCGGACGGGCCCTCGGCGAGACGATGGCCGTGGCCACCGTGCTGTCGACGACCGGCGTCGTTTCGGTCAACCTGATCACCAACAGCAACCCGAGCACGATCGCCGCCAACATCGCCCTGAAGTTCCCCGAGGCGAGCGGGGTCGAGGTCAACGCCCTGGTGGCAACGGGTCTGGTGCTGTTCGTCATCACGTTCGGCGTCAACTTCATCGCCCGGGCGATCGTCGCGCGTCGAAGCCAGTTCTCCGGAGCCAACTGACATGGCCGGCTCCGTCACCACAGAGCCTCCCCGCGACCGGCTGGACCGGAGCGGGCTCGAGCAGCGACTGCATGCGCCCCCGCTGCCGCGTTGGGCTCCCTGGGCGCTGCTGGGCGGCGGACTCGCCGTGGCGACGCTTCTGCACAAAGCCGTCGGCTGGGGGGCGGCGCTGTCCGTCGTCGTCGGATGGTTGACCTTCATCATCGCCCTGACCGTGGCTTCACGCGTGGTCGAGAGCTCGCGCAGGAGCGTCGACCGCTTCGCGACCGTCATGATCACGACCGCATTCGCCATCGCCCTGTTGCCGCTGGGCACGCTGCTCTTCGAAGTCGTGAGCAGAGGAGCACCCGCGCTCAACAGCACCTTCCTCACCGCGTCGATGCGCAACGTCGTCGGCGAGGGGGGCGGCATCTACCACGCGGCTTGGGGCACGCTGCTCGTTACCGGCATGGCGGCTGCTCTGTCCATCCCGATCGGCCTGCTCACCGGGATCTACCTGGTGGAGTACGGCGGCGGGCGGATGGCCCGCTGGATCACACTCCTGGTCGACGTGATGACGGGAATCCCGTCCATCGTCGCCGGCCTGTTCGCCTATGCGCTCTTCGTCATCTTCTTCGGCGAAGGCGTCCGGATGGGCTTTGGTGGCTCGGTCGCCTTGTCGGTGCTCATGATCCCGCTCGTGGTCCGTTCGAGCGAGGAGATGCTCAAGCTGGTCCCCAACGAGCTGCGTGAGGCGTCCTACGCCCTGGGAGTCTCGAAGTGGCGGACGATCGCCAAGGTCGTCCTTCCGACCGCGATGGCGGGCATCGTCACCGGGATCACGATCGCCATCGCCCGTGTCATCGGCGAGACCGCGCCGCTCCTGATCATCTGCGGAGCCACCGATTCCACGAATTTCAACCTGTTCGAGGGTCGGATCATGACCCTTCCGGTTTACATTTATAGCCAGTACAAGAACCCGGGCTTCCCGCCCGAGTTCGGTGTCGAGCGGGCCTGGGGAGCTGCGCTCGTGCTGACGATCATCATCATGCTGCTGAACCTGGTGGCGCGACTGATCTCGTACTACTTCTCACCCAAGACGAAGGCGTAACCATGGCGAAGAGCATCGATGTCAGCGACCTCGACATCTATTACCGCGACTTCCTCGCCGTCGAGGGCGTCACGATCCCCTTGGCCGCACGGTCGGTCTCCGCTCTCATCGGTCCCTCCGGCTGTGGCAAGTCGACCTTCCTGCGTTCGCTGAACCGGATGCACGAGGTGATTCCCGGTGCTCGGATCGACGGCAAGATCATGATCGACGGCAACGACCTGTACGACCCGGACGTCGACCCGGTCGAAGTACGCCGTCAGATCGGCATGGTCTTCCAGCGCCCCAACCCGTTCCCCACGATGTCGATCCTCGAGAACGTCCTCGCCGGACTCCGTCTCAACAGCAAGCGCCTGAAGAAGGCCGACGCGTTCGACCTGGCTGAGCGGGCCCTTCGGCAGGCCAACCTCTGGAACGAGGTCAAGGACCGTCTGGACAAGCCCGGCTCGAGCCTGTCCGGTGGGCAGCAGCAGCGGTTGTGCATTGCGCGGGCCATTGCCGTCGAGCCCGAGGTGCTGCTCATGGACGAGCCGTGCTCGGCCCTCGACCCGATCTCGACGAGCGCGATCGAGGACTTGATCCACGAGCTCAAGGACAACTACACGATCGTGATCGTCACGCACAACATGCAGCAGGCGGCCCGGGTCTCGGAGACCACAGCGTTCTTCAACCTCGCCGGCGTCGGCAAGCCCGGCAAGCTGATCGAGTTCGGCCCCACCACCACGATCTTCTCCAACCCCGAGAACGACGCCACCGAGGCCTACATCTCCGGCCGCTTCGGCTGACCTCGCTTTCCCGCGTGGCCCTTGGTGCTTGCCTAGTTCACAAGCCAGGTGCCTTCTTCACAAGGGAAGTCTCCCTAGTTCACAGTCCACCTGGCTTGTTGACTAGGCAAACGCGGACGGCCAGGTTGACGGCGATCCCGGCGGATGGCGATCCTGGCCAGACGCGGACGGCCAGACACCTGCGGGCCGGAGCGCGACCGGGTCAGGCTTCGACGCGGACGTCGGCGACGCGCTCGAGCACCGGGTCGCTCCCCGGACGGCCGTGGACGGTACCGCGGTCCCAGTGCATGACCAGACCACGTCCCTGCGTCTCGAGCGTGGCCAGGTTGTTGTCGAACCACGGCCCACGCACCGTCTTCCACTCGAACGGTGGCGGCGGAACCTTCGCCCGGCGGGCCAGGAAGCGGCCGATCCCCCGGCCCACGTTCTTCGACGAGAACCCGGTCATCGAACGGACGAACTGGGGCAGCGGGTTGCGGATCGGCGAGCACACCGCCTGGAGGATGCGACTGTCGTACTGACGCTCGACCTCCGCGACGTAGGAGTTGTGCACGTCACCCGACAGGAACGTCACCGTGCCGGGAGCCGCGCCGCGCTCGCCGCTGGCCACCTCGATGACCGCCGCCGCCACCTCCCGGAAGCCCTCCTGGAACGCGGCCCAGTGCTCGAGGTCGACCGCCTGCCGCAGCTTCTCACCGAGCCGTGCCCACGTCTTGCCCCAGACGCCGGTGCTCACGGCCTCGCTCCAGGCCTCGAACCCGTGCAGCCCGGGCGACAACAAGTAGGGCAACGACGTGCCGATCAACACATGGTCGAAACCACCCTGGAGCTGGTCGTCGAACCACGACATCTCGCCCGCATCCAGGATCGACCGCTGCTCCGGCTTCAGCACCCGCGCGGCACGCGAGTCCACCACGATCACGCGCGTTCGGGCGATGTCCCGGGCAAAGCTCCACCGGTAGGTCTCGGGATGCTCGTCGGCCCGCTCCGCAAGGGCATCCAGCACCGCACCCATGGCCGGTTCATCGGGCGACTTCTCCCAGGCGGCCTCGATGAGCTGCCACACCTCGTCGTCGGCCCGCTCGTCCGGCGCGAGGTTGCCGAGGTGCTGATAGACCCAGTACGACGCGAGCCCGCCGACGATGCGATCGTGCCACCACGACGTGGCCTTCATCTCGGCCCGCCAGGTTGCCGAGGTGTTCCAGTCGTCGCGGATGTCGTGGTCGTCGAACATCATCGCGCTCGGCAGCGTCGAGAGCAGCCACCGGTTGACCGCATCACTCCAGGCCAGTCCGTAGAGGTGGGCGTACTCCTCGTAGTCCTTGATCTCCTCGCCGGGCGGCTCCTCGATGTCTCGACGCGCCTCGATGAACGCCCGCATCTCGTCGGAGGTCAGGTCGGCGTACACCTGGTCGCCGAGAAACAGCACGAGGTCCGGCCACTTCTCCGAGTCACGCGTCATGTGAAGCGCATAGGCCCGCATCGCGTCCACCCCGTGGGTACGGTTGCCGGCGGCGTCATGCGCGACGCTGGTCCGACACGAGCCGAACGCCATCCGCAGGTCTTTGCCCGGCTTGAGCGTGGCGATCCGGCTCGGAGGGTATGGCGACTCCGCGGGTGGCCACACGTCGACCCCGGACACCGCGACGGCATACTCCTGGATCGACCCCGGCTCCAGCCCGTCCACCGCGACCAATGCGTAGTGGTGACCGTGGACGCCGAACGTACGTGAGGCCCAGCTGCGCCCCGCGGCTCGGACCTCGACGGTCGCTGCGTCACGGGTCTCGACCCAGATCGCCGCAGACGTCTCATCGACATGTCTGAGGAGGGGTCCCAGCACCAGGGGGTCGTCACGCACGGGACAGTTCTACACCGGTGGCGACACCCCCACCACACGGGACTGCACAGCCATGGCCGACACAGGCCCAAACCCGTACGACCGGAGTCAGCCGTAGCCGAGCTCGTGCAGGCGATCGTCATCGATGCCGAAGTGGTGTGCGATCTCGTGCACGACCGTGATCCGGACCTCGTGGCGCACGTCGTCGGCGGTGTCGCACACGGCCAGGATGTTGGCGCGGTAGATCGAGATGCGGTCCGGCAGCACTGCACCGGCGTACGACGATGTGCGCTCGGTCAAGGGGATCCCCTCGTACAGACCGAGCAGGTCTTCTCCATCCGGCGCCTGCGGCTCGACGAAGATCGCGACGTTGTCCATGACCCGGGCGATCTCCTCCGGCAGCTCGTCGAGCGCGTCGGACACCAGGTTGTCGAACTCGGCGACTCCCACGTCGAACACGAGGTCAGGATAGGCGAGCCGTCGACATCCACCGTCCCCCTCTTCGCCTCCAGCTCGCGGTCCAGTCCGTACCGCATGTGACGGATGCGCCAATAGCGCCTCCGCGGGTATCCTGTGTCACGGCGCGTGGCCTACTCGGAGGTCACGTCTGAAGGGGCCTCATGTGGTGACCACGCAAGTGACGTTGCAGCCGGAGTCGCGTGCTGCCGGCCTGGCCCGACGCTGGGTCAAGCGCGAGCTCACCCAACGGTCCCGGGCAGAGCTGCTCGACTCGGCAGTTCTCGGGGTGTCCGAGCTCGTCACGAACGCCCTGCTGCACGTACGGGGGCTCATCAACGTCCGCATCGTCGACTCGGACGACCAGCTCGTCATCGAGGTCCACGACAGCTCGACGAACCCGCCGGCCGACCAGTCAGCCTCCATGGCCGCCAAGGCCAACCACCCGTCGACGATCGGCCGGGGACTGCAGATCGTCGACTCGATCTCGTCATCCTGGGGAGTCGACTACGAGGAGTCCGGCAAGTGCGTGTGGTTCGCCCCCACCCCCGATGAATCGGTCAGCAGCCAGCAGGCTCAGCTGCTGAAGCACGGCCCACCGCGACAGTCGAGCCACGCGGCCCGCGACAGCGTCAAGATCGAGCTCATCGACCTGCCGCTCAAGCTTCTGGTGCACTACCGGATCCGGTTCCGCGACCTGCGTCGAGAGCTCACGCTGATCGCACTCGACACGCGAGAGCGTCCCTCCGTGGCCGGGAAGCTGACCGCGGTCGCCCGTCGATTGGACAACTTCGGGCAGCTGGGCGCCGAGGCCGAGCGCGATATCGCCGACGCCATCAGCGATGGCCTGGACCGGGCGACCGTCCGCTATGAGTTCCCGCTCGGAGCTGTTGAAGGAGTCATCGAGCTGCGTGACCTGCTTTCCGAGGCGGACGCCTTCTGCCGGGCACGGCGCATGCTCACCCTGGCGTCGGGGCCGCAGGAGAACGCCTTGCGGGCGTGGTACCTCGGTGAGCTGATCGCCCAGGCGGAGGGCGCCACACCGACACCCTGGCCCGGCTCGTTCGTCGTCAGCGATCCGTAGGACGTTCGTCGAGCTCGACAGTGAGCACGACAGCGTCGTCGAGGCTGTGCAGGTCGAGGCTGCGTGGCGGGAGTTCTGGTCGGTCCGGTCCGATCGAGCGAACCGAGTCACCGGCCTCGAGCGGGCCGAGCTCTCGAGTGTCGAGACGCCCGGTGGCGACATACAGCTGCCAGGCGCGCGGTCCGGGCGTGCCGCTCCCGTAGCGCGCGGTGCTCCCCCGGGCCAGGTACCCAACGCGCACCGTGACCCCGGAGACCGTCAAGGCCGCACCACGACGAGGTGTACGACTGGCGGCGATCGTGGTGAAGCCGAACCGATCGTCGCCATCCCCCAACGTCCAGGTCTCGTACGACGGTGTGTCGACGCCCCCCTCCGGCCCGGGCCGTAACCACAGCTGTACCAACCGCAGCGTCTCGCCCGGTCCGCCCGCGTTGACCTCGCTGTGGCGGATGCCGGCGCCTGCCGTCAACCGTTGGACGGTGCCGTTGACGATCGTCACTCGTCGACCTGTGGAGTCTTCGTGCGCCAGTACTCCCTCGAGCACCCAGGTGATGATGTCAAGGTCGCGGTGCTCGTGCACGGCATACCCGGCGCCTGGCTGGAAGATCTCCTCGTTGCAGGCGGCCAACGGCCCGAACGCGACGTTGTCCGGGTCGTAGTGATCACCGAACGAGAAGCCGTGTCGGGTCGTGATGCCGTCGTGCTGGGACACGAGGCGCTCAGCGGAGCGGAGCACGGTGCGCCGCTCACCCGCACGGCTCACCTCGTCGTCCACCGCTCGAGTGTCCCCGATCGAGCCGGCCGTCGCGAGGGCCTGGCACGGTATCGTCGGTGCCGGGCCCACGGGTCCCGGCGGTGGGGCCCGCCGTCCGGACGCCGGAGAACCGCGGATGACCGCCGACGGTCCCTACCAGGATCCGCACCTTGGTAGGAGACGACATGAGCACCACCGGCTCGGCGGACCGCGAGAGCATCCCTGCGCGCGCGGCAACGACCCTGGTCAGCGACCCCTTCCGCCGACGTCGGCCGTCGAGATCGGCGTGGGAGCGGATCGGCCCGGTGGCGGCCGTCGCCATGGGTGGTGCGTTGGGGGCTAGCGCGCGGTACGGCGTGGGAACTGCCCTGCCGGACCGGGACGGGTTCCCCTGGGCCACGCTCACGGTCAACGTCGTCGGGTCTTTCGCGCTGGCCGTCCTGCTCGTCCTCATCCTCGACCTGTGGCCACCACGTCGTTACGTCCGGCCGTTCGTCTGCGTGGGCTTTCTCGGGGCGTTCACCACCTTCAGCTCACTCGCCGTCGAGACCGACCAGCTGGCCACCGACCATTCGGTCGGCCTGGCTGCGGCATACCTGATCCTCACGATGCTGCTCGGCCTGTCCGCTGCGGCGGCCGGCCTCGTGCTCGGTCACCGCGTCACTCGCAGACCGCCGCCAGACGACACCGACCAGGACGACTCCGACTGCGCCTACTCCGACCCCGCCCGCCCGGGCACCCGAGAGGACCTGCTGTGAAGCTGCGCGGACCTGCCCAACGTCTCACCGTCTTCGTGGGCGAGACCGACCAATGGCACCACAAGCCCGTGTACACGGAGATCGTGCACCGGGCGCACCAGGCCGGGCTGGCCGGCGCGTCTGTGCTGCGGGGCATCGAGGGGTACGGCGCGAGCCAGCACGTTCATACGAGCCGAATCCTGAGCCTGTCCGAGGACTTGCCGGTGGCGGTGATCATCGTCGACATCGCCGAACGCATCCAGGCGTTCCTGCCCTCGCTGGACGAGCTCATCACTGAGGGTTTGGTGATCATCGACGACGTCGAGGTCATCAGCTACGTGGGTCGCAACGGCGATGATGGGGGCGGTGCGGACGACGCCGACCGGTCCGGCCCCGCCGGATGACGGCTGTCCTCTGGGTGGCCCTGGGCTCAGCGCTGGGGGCACCGTCGCGCTACCTGCTGGACCGTCTCATCCAGACCCGCCATGAGCGGCTGTTCCCGTGGGGTACCTGGGTCATCAATGTCTCTGGTTCGTTCGGGCTGGGGCTCGTGACCGCCCTCGCCGAGCACCACGGCGTCGGCTCGTGGGTGTTGCCGGCAGTTGGCATCGGGTTTCTCGGCGGCTACACGACGTTCTCGACCTTGACGTGGGAGACGCTGCGGCTCGTCGAAGAGGGCGCCGTGGCCGCCGCGGTGCTCAACGTCTCGACGACGGTAGCCGTGACCCTGGCGGCGGCCGCCGCTGGACTCGCGCTGGGCTCACTCTGAGCCCTGGCCAGGCGATCCGTCCCAGTGGCGGCCGGTTTGGATCACGGTGCCTCCACCCCCTATGCTTGGGCGGTCCCCGACGGTTTCTCGTAGAGACGCCCGGGCTTAGGCCCCCATCGTCTAGTGGCCTAGGACGTCGCCCTTTCACGGCGGTAGCACGGGTTCGAATCCCGTTGGGGGTGCTTCGTGCGCTAACCTTTGGCGCGCGAAATGCACCATGAGAACGTGCACAATGACATGTGCGCACTGGCCCCGTAGCGCAGTTGGTTAGCGCGTCGCCCTGTCACGGCGAAGGCCGCGGGTTCGAGTCCCGTCGGGGTCGCTGAACGCCTCACCTGAGAGATCAGGTCGAGGCGTTTTTTGCGTGCGCGGGCAGCTTCGTGCGCGGTGACGTCGGTCACATCCCTCCATTGCCGGAATCTCCGCCCTGGGTAGATAGTTGAAACTTCTATGACTTCGATCGTGCTCGACCCCACCGCACAGGACCTGCTGTTCCGTACCGCGCGCACCGCCAACACGTTCACCGACGAGCAGGTCTCCGACGAGCAGGTCGAGGCGATCTACGATCTCGTCAAGTTCGCACCCACCTCCGCCAACATGCAGTCCCTGCGCATCTGCCTGCTCCGCAGCGAGGACTCCCGAGAGCGCGTCCTCAAGCACCTGGGCGAGCGCAACCGCGACAAGACCGCCAACGCTCCGCTCATCGCGATCCTCGCCGCCGACAGCCAGTTCCACGAGAACCTGCCCCGCGTCTTCCCCCACGCCCCGGGAATCAAGGACATGTTCGCTGAGGAAGGCCCGCGCGAGCAGGCCGCTCGCTTCAACAGTGCGCTGCAGATCGGCTACTTCCTGCTCGGCGTGCGCGCAGCCGGTCTGGCCGCCGGCCCGATGTCGGGATTCGACGCCGAAGGTCTCGACAGCGACTTCTTCCCCGATGGCCGCTACAAGTCGCAGCTCATCGTCAACCTCGGCAAGCCCGGCCCCAACGCGTGGTTCGACCGCCTTCCCCGCCTGGAGTACGCCGAGGTCGTCTCCTCGATCTGACGCTCCAGAACCCCCGGCGCCGATTCGGGATCGCCCCGACTCCTGCGGTAGGGTTTCGGTCGCGCACCACGAGGTCAGTGCCTCGCGGTCGCGACGGCCAGGTAGCTCAGTTGGTACGAGCGTCCGCCTGAAAAGCGGAAGGTCGCCGGTTCGACCCCGGCCCTGGCCACCCATCCGGACCTCATCGGTGCAGGCGGTAGGCAAGCCCTTTCCTCGCATCGAACGCATCGAACGCCTCGAGCAGCCGATCGCGCCGAGCCGACTCACAACCTCACTGCCGCGTCGCTGTCATCCGTTGTGGCGGGGCTGTTTGCGTGGTTCGGTCTTCGGCTCGTCCTCCGCTCGGTAACGGGCGTCCGGATCCTGCTGCTTGCGCGCGAACACGTCGCGATCAGCCTCCTCCAGGCTCTCCTGCCGGTCGTCGTAACCGCCCGGCGCAAGCTCCGACTCCTTTTCAAGGAGATCCTCGGCTTCCCGTCCGGGCTCGTCGTCAGCGATGTCTGTGGGGGTACTGAACTCGAGTGGTTCGTTCGGTGAACTCGTCAGGCTCGTGGAGTACCCGCGATCCGACGGCCGACAACTCACGGTTCAAGGAGCCACAACTCACGGTTCAAGGAGCCACAACTCACGGTTCAAGGAGCCACAACTCACGGTTCAACGAGTGGGGGAGCGGCCGGACCCGCGGCCCAGCAGCAGGCTGAGGACGACGAGGACGGCGGCGATGATGAGCAGCCACTTGAGCGCCGAGAGGATGAAGCCGACGATCACGAGGAGGACCGCGGCCGCGAGGAGGAGCACCACGAGCTGCATGCGTCGATCATAGGTCGCTGTCCGCGCGGGCGTGACGAGCACGTCACGTGAGGTCATGAAACCTACAAATTCCCTGAATTCTGGGACTTCGTACGATCTCCGGTGACAAGATCTTGCCGCCGTCGAAGGAGTGGAGAGCCCACGGCCCCACCCGTCTCTCGGTCGTCGGTGTTTGGACGAGCAGGCACGCACAGGTGTTCGTGTCAGCTCACCATCTATCCGTACGAGGGAGTCCACATGCACGTTCGAATTCGCGCTGCCACGATCTTCGGATTGGGCGCCGCCCTGGCGCTGTCTGCGTCACCGCTGTCGTCGGCCGGCGCCGTCACCGCTCATGGCCAGCCCCGGTCAGCGGCCGTCACGACCACCGGGCACGTCCCGACCATCGTGGCCCACATGAGCAAGTCGGCCATCCACCTGAGCGTCGGGCACCGGGTGCACGCCGGCCGGATGATCTTTTCGGTGAAGACGAGGAAGGGCAGTCACCAGCTGCAGATCCTGCGCCTGCACAAGGGCTACACCATGCGACAGGCCGGTGCCGACATCAACAAGGCCTTCGGTGGGGACGTCGCCGCCATCCGGCGCGTGGACCGTCGCATCACCTTCCTGGGCGGAGCCGCGGCCCGGCCGGGACATGCGAGTGAGTTCGCGGTCAACCTCCGTGCCGCCAAGCTCGTACTCCTCGACACCGAGAGCAACGCGGTCACCCGGCTGCGGGTGTTCGGGACTCCGCACCCGCGGCCTCGGATCCACACCACCAGCGGCATCACGACCTTCAGCTACGGCTTCGGCACCTCAGCGCCGACACTTCCCAGGTCGGGGTGGACCCGGGTGACCGATCGCAGTGACCAGCCCCACTTCGTGGTCCTGCAACGCGTCAGGAACAACACCACGGACCGCATGGTGCGTCGACTCATCAAGTCCGGCTCGCACCGCAACCCGCCCTGGATTCTCAAGGCGGGCGCCACCGTTGGCGTGATCTCGCCCAAGCGCGGGGTGGCCTTCCACTACGACCTGCCCGCCGGCAAGTACCTGTTGGCTTGCTTCTGGCCGGACGACGACTCCGGCATGCCGCACTTCAACATGGGCATGTGGAAGCTCGTCAACCTGCGGTGATTGTCAGCTGACCAGTGCGGCGTAGGTCGAAGCGAGCCCTCGGCCTACGCCGGCTCAGCTCGCCTGGAGCGCTCCGCGGAATCAGGTATCCAGGACCGCGGGATCGGAGAAAGGGTCGTCACCACCTGTGCCGACCTCGAACTGCGTCATCATGTCGTGGTCTTCGTGTACCAGGTTATGACAGTGCATCATGTACTTGCCGATGTGGCCGGGCTTGAACGGGATCAGCACTTCGACCGTCTCGTTCTCTCCGACGTACACCGTGTCCTTCGGTCCGACCTCGTGCACGAGCGGTGGTCGTCCGTTGCGCGACAGGATCTTGAAGTCGACCAGATGGGCGTGCACGGGGTGGTGCCAGCCGCCCGACGGGTTGGAGAAGATCCAGCGCTCCACCGTTCCTGGCTGTGGGTTGGCCACGACCTCGGTGAAGCCTGACTCCACCACGTCGTCCCAGGTGCGACCGTTGATGGTCCACAGCCCGTGCTTGCGCACGAACTCCATCTTTCGAGTCACCGTCGCCATGTCCTTCGTCAGGAGCATGGTCGGGTCGTCGGGGTTGAGCACGTCGGGGACCGAGTTGTTGGCGGAGCTCGTGGAGTCGGACGACCACATCGAAGGCCATCACGTTGCGGGTGGTCGGAAAGTCGATGTTGTTCTTGTTGCTGAGATTCTCGAGGATCACGCGTCGACCGATCGGGTACTTCGCGAAGTCGATGACGACCGTGTACCGCTCGGCGACATTGTGCCGGAACTGGCGAACGGGCTGCGGTGCCGGCATGAACCCTGAATCCGTGGCGACCACCACCATCGGCTCTCCGGAGTCGAGCTGCCAGCGGTACGAACGGGAGACGGATGCGTTGAGGATGCGGAAGCGGTACTTGCGTCGCTCCACCTTCATCACCGGCCAGGGCTGGCCATTGACCACGATGATGTCGCCGTAGACGCCGGACTCGCTGTGGTCGTCCCACAGTCGGACGCCCTTGTTGGTCAGCATGACGTCCTGGATGGTCAACGGGATGTCGTACCTGCCGCGTGGCAGCGGCAGCGACAGCTCCAGGTCGTCCTGCAGCCAGTACTGGCCGGCCAGACCCATGTAGGCGTTCGGCCCGGTGTGCATGATCCCGTGATCGTGGTACCAGAGCGTGCGCGCCTCCTGCGTGTTCGGGTACTGGTAGTTCTTCGCCTGACCCGGCAGCGTGATGTCACTGGCATAGCCGTCGTACTGCGGTAGCGACTCGGACCCATGCAGGTGCACAGAGGTCCACGACTGGTAGCCGAGCTGCGGGTGCGTGGCGGGCAGGCGGTTGCGATGCAGCATCTGCGACTTCCGGCCTGTGCGGGTGATGATCGTGGGTCCGGGCGCGATGCCGTTGTAGCCCCAGGTGGGGGTGCTCAGGCCGGGCACGATCGTGGCCAGGGTCTCGCGCATGGTGAGGTCGTAGAAGTCGGTCGTCGCGGTGGACCTGACGGGCGTCAGAACCGGTGGAATCGTGAAGGGCGCCGTGAAGGGTCGGGGCAGCTTGCTCTGCGCTAGACGATTCTGTGACGACGCACTGGCCACTCGCATGGCGGGGATGGCCAGTGCCGCGCTGCCCAGGACCCCGGCCTTCATCAGGTCTCGACGCGACACATCCATGGTTGGCTCCTCATTAGGTCGTGAGACCAGCCAACTCGCCGAGCGTCAAAGGAATGTGAAAGTTCAAGAGTGGCAGAAGACGGGCCTGCCGCAGCCCCGGCAGCCGGGTCGGAGCGGTCACCTGAGCACAGAGCAAGTACGGCGCCCTCTCCGTCGAGAGGACGCCGTCTTGTGTCTTAGGGATCTGTCCGGTTTACAGGGGGAACCGGTGAGATCTCCCTACTGCTCGTCGTCCGCGCAGGCGGACGGATCCGGTGTACCGGGTGGACGTCTCGTGGGCGACCACGACCGGTCCGATGGCTGACTAGTCGGAACTATTCAGCCTGGCGTTGACCCGGTACGCCCGCGAGCAGCTCACGAACCTCCGACTCGCGGTATCGGCGGTGTCCGCCGAGTGTGCGAATCGAACTGAGCTTTCCGGCCTTCGCCCAGCGCGTTACCGTTTTGGGGTCGACGCGAAACATCGCGGCCACCTCAGCGGGAGTCAGCAAGGGTTCAGACTCGGTCGGTCGTGCGTTCACGCCGCCTCCTCATATATGGGTGTCCGGCCTGCCGCTAGCCGGACGTGTCCGTCCTGGTGTTTCAGGGCTAGCCGCTACCAGGGAAACGTCCCTCGCGACGAACCAACGCCCGACGGCACGTACATGGCGGTGGAACTAAGCGGTCATCCTTCTCTAAAGCGTAGCCGAACGACCTAAACGTGTGGGGATAACTTGCAGGAAAAGATCAGGCCTCACACAATTTCTTTCGGTCACTCTCAGTTAGCGCGCTCGTACGCATTCACGGCGCGCCACCGGTCCTCGAACTCGCGGTACGACGCTGCGGCCGTCGCGAAGTCACCGGACCGTAGGGCCGCCAGGGCGCGGTGGATGTCTCGGGCGGACTGGTCGGTCGCCAACGCGTCACCGAGCAGGCGCGCGACGCCGGCATAATCCAGCTCCAACCAGCTCGCGCTGTCGAAGGCCTCGAGCCAGTCGGACAGATCGCGTAGCTCAGCCAACAGCTCGGCCTCGTCGATGACCTTGCGCAGCACAGAGTTCGCACTCGCCAGCCGCCGGCGCGCATCAACGGTCCGCGTCCGGTAGCGCACGGTGCGATGCCCGCCCACGGTGTAGGTCTCGCGTTCGTCTTCGGCGACGAGGACGAACCAGGTCCGGGGGATGCCCCAGGTGGTCTGCCGGATGTGCGGAACCGCGCTCGGGTGCTGTTGTCGCCAGGTGAGGAAGGCCTCGTCGGCGGAGGCGATCGAGTCGGCCGACAACCAGAGATGGGCGGTGGCTCCGCCGACGGACTCGAGCAACGCCGTGAGCGACAACCACGAGCGGAGTGGTATGTCTGTCGGACAGAAGAACGAGTGTCCCTCACGGCGCAGTATGTAGCTGCTGGGAAACCGGCCGTTCTCGAGCACCAGTCCGGGCGACACGACAGCACTGGTCAAGGCGGTCTGCTGCTCGGTGGCAAGGGTATGACCGGCTTCCACCTCGCCGTCGAGATCGACGGACAGGTGCGCCCGGACCGTCTCACTCAACGCGTGCAGCGGTTCATAAACGCGCAGGTAGGACAGGTAGGGAAGCACATCACAAGGCTAGTACCGGTGTGTCCTGGCCGACCGGGATTCGCCCGCATCTGACCGAGGCCTATCGTGGTCTCAACCGTTCCGCACCACCCCCGCGGACACCGACCATGAAGGAAGAGTCACCACCGTGACCGAAACCTCTGGTGCAGCCCCCCTCGGCGACGCGTCGTTTTCCCTGTTCGACAGTTCGTCGCACGAGCAGGTCGTCTTCTGCCATGACGAGGCGAGCGGGCTCAGGGCCATCATCGCCATCTACAGCACCTCGCTCGGACCCGGGCTCGGCGGTACCCGGTTCTACCCGTATGCCACCGAGCATGACGCCGTTCGGGACGTGCTCAACCTCTCGAAGGGCATGGCGTACAAGGCCTCGCTGGCCGGTCTCGACCTCGGCGGCGGCAAAGCCGTCATCATCGGCGACCCCCACGTGGACAAGACCGAGGCGCTGCTGCGGGCGTACGGGCGGTTCGTCCAGTCGCTGAACGGTCGGTACTTCACCGCCTGCGACGTCGGCACCTACAGCGAGGACATGGACATCGTCGCGCGGGAGTGTGACTTCGTGACCGGCCGCACCGTCGAGCACGGCGGTGCCGGCGACTCGAGCGTGCTCACCGCCTTCGGTGTCTTTCAGGGGATGCGCGCAGCCGCCGAGGTCGCGTGGGGAGCCCCCACCCTGCACGGCAGGCGCGTCGGTGTCGCCGGTGTCGGTAAGGTCGGCCGTCATCTCGTCGAGCACCTGCTCGATGACGGGGCCGACGTGGTCGTCACCGACGTGTACGAGCCCGCCATCACCGCGGTCCGGGCTACCCATCCCGCGGTCGAGGTCGTCGCCGACAACGACGAGCTGGTGACGTCTGACCTCGACGTGTACGCCCCCTGTGCCCTCGGAGACGCCATCAACGACGAGTCGGTGCACGTGTTGAAGGCGCGGATCATCTGCGGCGCGGCCAACAACCAGCTCGCTCATGCCGGGATCGAGGACGTGCTGGAGTCCCGCGGCATCCTGTATGCGCCGGACTACTGCGTCAACGCCGGCGGACTGGTGCAGGTGGCTGACGAGCTCGAAGGCTTCTCGTTCGACCGGGCCAAGGCACGCGCGACCAAGATCTACGACACGACCAAGCGCGTCCTGGAGCTGGCGGCGTCCGAAGGCATCCCCACGGCCCTGGCCGCCGACCGGCTGGCGGAACGCCGGATGTCAGACGTGGGCCGACTACGCGGGATCTACCTGAGCTGACCCGCTCCCTCACCCCGCAAATTGCGGGGAAGTGCAGGTGTGTGTGCCGGGTGGCTATTGAGAGTTTCCCCGCGGCTCCGCCGCCGCGGACATGCCATCCGCGTAAGGGTCGTCGGCGTCCTCGCCGTCGCTCGTTGAGTCGTCCTGGCGAGCTTCATCACGTTCGTCACCGTGAAGCTCGCGCTGGAGTGCGGAGAAGTCCGTATTGAACTCGCGGTACTTCAACTCGCGAGCCACCTTGGTCTGCTTCGCCTTCGCACGGCCGCGCCCCATAGGGTCGACCCCCTCGCACCTCGTGCCGGGTCCGCCCCAAGGACGCCCGGGCTCTCATCGTCTAATCGTGAGCACCACGATACCTGGCCTGGGCCGCGGACACACACGAGGGCGCGCGACTCAGTTCGAGTGCACACCGGTCAGGGTAACGCTCCCACCTGGCTCGGCGGTCACCTCTCCGCAGACCCACGCATCGATCCCGCGGTGGCGGAGCAGGGCGAGGGCGACGTCTGCCTCGTCCGCCGGCGTCACGGATACCATGCCCACGCCCATGTTGAGCGTGGCCTCGAGGTCGGGCTGACCGACCTGGCCCACGTCGGCGATCAGCCCGAACACCGGCTGGGGCGACCACGTCGACCGGTCGACGACCGCGCTGACCGTCTCGGGCAGCACCCGGGCCAGGTTCGCGGCCAGGCCGCCTCCGGTCACGTGCGCCATCGCGTGCGTGTCGGTGGTGCGTGCGAGCTCCAGACACGGCAGCGCGTAGATACGGGTTGGTTCGAGCAGCTCTTCACCGAGCGTGCGACCGAACAGGTCCACGTGCCGGTCGAGATCCCATCCGGCTTGCTCGAGGAGCACGTGCCTGACCAGGGAGTATCCGTTGGAGTGCAAGCCGGACGACCCCATCGCGACCAGCAGGTCGCCGGCGACCACCCGCTCGGGACCTAGCACGTCGCTCGCCTCGACCACGCCGGTCGTCGAGCCCGCGACGTCGTACTCGTCGGCCTCGAGGAGGCCCGGATGCTCGGCCGTCTCGCCGCCGATCAGGGCGCACCCGGCGACCACGCAGGCCTCCGCGATACCCCGCACGATCGCCGCGATGCGCTCCGGGACGACTGCTCCGCAGGCGATGTAGTCGGTCAGGAACAACGGCTCGGCCCCGCAGACCACAAGGTCGTCGACCAGCATCCCGACGAGGTCGAAGCCGATCGTGTCGTGCTTGTCGAGCCGTTGAGCGATGGCGACCTTGGTGCCCACGCCGTCGGCACTGGTGGCCAGCAGCGGGTGGTCGTACGACTTCAGGGCGGACGCGTCGAACAGGCCGGCAAAGCCTCCGATGCCGCCGACGACCTCGGGCCGTCGAGCCTTGTCGACCCAGGTCTTCATGAGCTCGACCGCGCGGTCGCCGGCCTCGATCGAGACTCCCGCAGCCGCGTACGTCGACCCCGCGGACCCGCTGGTCCGGTCGTTCATCGCGGCACCTCCTCGCCTGACGTCACGGTCGCAGGAGCGCGTCGGCGGCGCCGCCGCCCGCCACGGTGGTCGTCAGCCCGTCGGGACCCAGCGCGGAGTCGAGCTCCTGCTCGAGCAGATGCTTGCCGAGGAACCGCGGCTCGGGCAGCTCCACCGGGTAGACGCCGTCGAAGCACGCTCGGCAGAGGTCGTCCTTGGGGACGGCGCTCGCCGCGATCAACCCGTCGAGTGAGACGTAGGCCAACGAGTCGGCCCCGATCGAGCGACAGATCTCTTCGGTGCTCAGACCGTTGGCGATGAGCTCGGCCCGGGTCGCGAAGTCGATGCCGTAGAAGCACGGCCACTTCACCGGTGGGCTCGCGATGCGCACGTGGACCTCGCGGGCGCCCGCCTCACGCAACATCCTGACCTGTGCGCGCTGGGTGTTGCCCCGCACGATCGAGTCGTCGACGACCACGAGCCGCTTGCCCTCGATGACGTCACGCAGCGCGTTCAGCTTGAGCCGGATCCCGAGCTGCCGGATCGTGTTGCTCGGCTGGATGAACGTGCGCCCGACGTAAGAGTTCTTCACAAACCCTTGCCCGTAAGGGATTTTGCTCTCCTCGGCATACCCGATGGCCGCCGGTGTCCCTGACTCGGGCACAGGGATGACGAGGTCGGCCTCGACCGGGAACTCGCGCGCCAGGATCCGTCCGATCTCGGCACGGACGGTCTGCACCCGCTGCCCACTGATGAGGGTGTCGGGCCGGGCCAGATAGACGAACTCGAACAGGCAGCCCTTGGGTTCAGCGACGGCGAACCGCTGGCTGCGCAGGCCGTCCTCGTCGATGGCGAGGAACTCACCCGGCTCGACCTCGCGCACGAAGGACGCACCGACGATGTCGAGCGCAGCAGTCTCGGACGCCACCACCCAACCGCGTTCGAGACGGCCCAGGACCAGCGGGCGGATCCCCTGGGGGTCACGGGCGGCGTACAGAGTGCCCTGGTCCATGAAGACGAAGCAGAAGGCACCTCGCAGCGTGGGAAAGATCTCGAGCGCGGCCTGTTCGAGCGTCAGGTCGGAGTACGCCGCCAGCAGGGCGGTCACCAGATCGGTGTCGCTGGACGCCTCCGACGTGTGGGTGGCCAGGTCCAGCTGCCCATGGGCACGTGCCAGCTCGTCGACACGATGGGCCAGGTCGCCGGTGTTGGTGAGGTTTCCGTTGTGTCCCAGCGCGAGCGAACCGGTCGCGGTCGAGCGGAAGGTCGGCTGGGCGTTGTGCCAGACACTTGCGCCGGTCGTCGAGTAGCGGGAGTGGCCGATCGCGAGGTGACCCTTGAGGGAGTTGAGGGTGGGCTCGTCGAAAACCTGCGAGACCAGGCCCATGTCCTTGTAGACGAGGATCTGGCGGCCGTTGCCCACCGCGATACCGGCCGACTCCTGGCCACGGTGCTGCAGGGCGTAGAGCCCGTAGTAGGTGAGCTTGGCGACGTCCTCGCCGGGGGCCCAGACACCGAAGACGCCGCAGGCGTCCTGCGGTCCGCGGTCGTGAGGGTCGAGTTCGTGGGTCAGCAACCCATCTCCGCGCGGCACGCTGGGAAGTCTACGGGCTGACAGCCGCTCCGTCGTACCGCCGCCCCCTGGTCACCTGGCCAGGTTCCGGAGCAGCAGCGCTTCGGCCAGGCATACGCGCTCGAACTCGGCCAGATGCAGCCCCTCGTTGGCGCCGTGGGCCCGGGTGTCCGGGTCCTCGACTCCGGTCACCAGGATGGCTGCGTCGGGGAACATCTCGGCGAACTCGGCGATGAACGGGATCGAGCCACCGATGCCGACATCGACCGGATCCGTGCCGTCCCACGCCTCCTTGAAGGCCGCCCGGGCGGCGTCGTAGGCCGGCCCGGAGGCGTTCACGGCGAACGGTTCGCCGGTGTCGTCCTCGGAGAAGGCGACGTGGGCGCCGAAAGGCGCATGCTTGGTCAGGTGGTCCTTCAGCGCGGTGAGCGCCCGGGCAGAGTCGTCGCCGGGGGCGATCCGCATGGAGATCTTGGCCCGCGCCGTCGGCAACAGGGTGTTGCTGGCGTCGGCGACCCGGGTGGCGTCCAGCGCGATGATCGAGATCGCAGGGCGGGTCCACATCCGCTCGACGGCCGGGCCGGTTCCGAGCTGTCCGACCCCGTCGAGCAGGCCCGCCTCGGCGCGCAATCGCTCCTCGGGATACTCGAGGTCCGGCGCCGGACCGGAGACCAGCCCCTCGACGGCGACGTTCCCGGAACTGTCGTGGAGGGTGGCCAGCAGCTGGATCAGGGTCGTCAGGGCGTCGGGCGCGACACCGCCCCACATGCCGGAGTGCACGCCGTGGTGCAGGGTGCGCACCTCGACCACGCAGCCCGCGAGTCCGCGGAGGGACGTCGTCAGCGCGGGGACGCCGATGTCCCAGTTGGCGGAGTCGGCGATGACCATGACATCGCTGGCCAGGATGTCGCGGTACTTCTCGAGGATGGCCGGCAGGCTCGCCGAGCCGGACTCCTCCTCTCCTTCGACGAAGACGGTGACGCCGACCGGCAGGTCGTCCCCGTGTGCTCGGACGGCAGCCAGGTGGGCCGCGATGCCGGCCTTGTCGTCGGCGGCGCCCCGCCCGAACAGCCGGCCGTCGCGCTCGGTCGGCTCGAACGGCTCGGTGTCCCAGTGGGCGCGGTCACCCACCGGCTGGACGTCGTGGTGGGCGTAGAGCAGCACGGTCGGTTGGCCCGCGGGCGCGGTCTTGCGGGCGATCACTGCCGGGAGACCGCCGTCGACCTCGACGATCTGGGTGTCGAAGCCCTCGGCCTCGAAAAGGTTCGCGGACTCGCGGGCCGAACGGCGTACGTCGTCGTGTCGGGCGGCGTCGGCGCCGACGGAGGGGATCCTGACCAACCGTTCGAGGTCTGTGCGGACACGCGGCATGGCCTCGGTGACGGCGGCGCGAAGGTCGCGAGGGGTTTCGGTCATGGCGGCGATGCTAGCGCCGCAGGCTCACGTCAGCGGCAGCAGCGGGGTGAGGTCCGACCGTTCCCCTGAGGCACGAACCCGTCCCGCGTACTGAGCGTCCGCGAAGGTCTCGCGGCCACGCGCCAGGGACAGCCAGGTGGGGCCGTCCGTCTCGACGACGGCCGGCGGGGTCCCGCGGGTGTGGCGGGCGCCTTCGACGCACTGCACGGCGGCGTACGGCGGGACGCGGACCTCGACGCTCTTGCCAGGGGCCCGGGTGGTGAGCACCGCCAGGAAGTGCTTGACCGCGGCTCGCAGGTCGTCGGTCGGGACCGGTTTGTCCTGCGCTGCGGCGTCATCGAGCCGGGCGAGCACCGCAGCAAGCTCGGCGTCCGGCAACGGTCGGAGACGGACTGGCACGCCGTGCAGCCTAGGCCAGGCCTCCTTCTGCGCGATTCAGCCTCCAACACTACGACCGCTTGTTAGCGTGGTGAACCGCTCCGGCGAACCGTTCGACCAACGCTTCCGACCTGAGGATTCTTGTGCGACGTTCTCGCATCGCTGCCGCCGCGGCCGCCATCTGCCTGATCGGCTCCGTCGAGGCGGGCGCGGTCACGCGCAGCGCCGACAGCGCCGCCGCCACGGTGGCGCCACCGGCAACCATCTCGCTGGCGCAGGCACGACGCCCGACGCCGCCGGTCAAGGTGCCCGGGAGCCTGTTCGGACTCGGGTTCGACACCTGTACCGCGCCACCTCAGTCCACGATGGACGAGCTGCGCACGACGTCGCCGTACTGGGGTGTCGGTGTGTACATCGGAGGCGAGTCGCGAGGCTGTTCACAACCCGAGCTCACCCGCGACTGGGTCTACACCCAGCACCGCAAGGGCTGGCGGATCTTCCCGATCTGGAACGGACTCCAGGCGCCGACCCTCGACCGCGGCACCAGCCGGCAGGTCGCCTGCTCGAGCCGGCCGGACCACGCGATGAGCGGGCGACCCGCCAACGCACGACGCCAGGGCGTCGCCGCGGCCAACCGCGCGATCGACCGTGCCCGCGGCATAGGACTCAAACGAGGCAGCACTCTGTTCCTCGACATGGAGGCCTACAACTACACCGTCGGCCGCTGCAACCGCGCGGTACTGAACTTCCAGTCCGGCTGGAACCACCGCTTGCGCGCCCGTGGGTGGAAGGCCGGCTTCTACTCCTCCGGCGCGAGCGGGATCGCCACCCTGGACGCGTCGCGGGCCAACGAGCCCGGCCGCTACACGATGCCCGACGTCCTCTGGCTCGCCTGGGGCAACGGCAAGCCCGACCTCGAGGGCGAGCCCTACGTGCGCGACAGCTTCTGGCCCCGCCAGCGGTTGCACCAGTACGACCTGGACCGGACCAAGCGGTTCGGCCGGGTGACGGTACACATCGACCAGAACGCGATCCTGGTCGGGCGTGGCTCGCCGCCCGGGAAGCGCCAGCACACCTGCGGGGTCGACCTGGACTTCGCGCGATACCGCTCCTACGGCCGTGGTGCACGGTCGCCGCAGGTCGCCGCGCTCCAGTGCCTGCTCCGTCGGCACGGCATCTACCGTCAGGCCCTGTCGGAGCGGTTCGACCTGGCGACGGCGCGCGCAGTCGGCACGTACCAGGACCGTCGCGGCATGCGCGTCACGCGCCGGATGAACGCACGGACCTGGACCTCCCTGCTGTCCGGGGGGTCCAGACCACTGCTCAAGCAGGGCTCAGCCGGCGACCAGGTGCGGTTCCTGCAACGTGCCCTGGTCGCCGCGCTCGACCAGGACCTGGTCGTCGACGGATACGTCGGTCCCACCACTGTCCGGGCGATCAAGCGCTACCAGCGAGCCGTAGGCCATCGGGCGACCGGAGTCGTCACGTCGACGACCTGGCAGGCACTCAACCGAGGCCGCCACTGACCGACCGCCTGGCCCGGCGTATCAACGCCTCGGTCCTGGTTAGGACGTAACCCAGATCACATCGCATCGTTGGACCCCTGTCTGAAACCGCACCCCGTGCCTCCGCACGGTTCGACAGGAAGTGAGCAGATGCGCAAACTCAGTGCCGCCGTCGTTGCGACGGCCACGTTCGTGGCGCTCGGCAGCCATGCCGCCCAGGCCTCGACACCTATCTCGACGGCCACCCAGGGCAAGCCGGCCATCAGCGGGCTGGACAACCCAGACCGGATCGCTGGTTCTTATATCGTCGTCCTGGATCCCGGTTCCGCACCGGACCAGGTCGCCGCGCTGCACGCCAGCACCTACGGAATCGACGTCGGGCACGTCTACCACGCGGCGCTGGACGGCTACTCCGCCCACATGACCGAGGCGACGGCGAAGACGATCACCGCGCTGCCCGGTGTCGACTTCGTCGAGGCGGACTCGACGGTCCATGCCGATGCTCAGACGACGCCGACCGGCATCGACCGCGCCAACGCCGATGCGAGCCCGACGGCCGCCATCGACGGCACCGACCAGCGCGTCAACGTCGACGTCGCCGTCATCGACACCGGCGTCGACTTCACCCACCCGGACCTGAACGTCTACACCGCCGGTGCGAAGAACTGCTCCCTGCTTGGTCTGAACGCCCAGGACCAGCACGGTCACGGCACCCACGTCTCCGGCACGATCGGCGCACTCGACAACGGGACCGGCGTGGTCGGGATGGCACCGGGTGCTCGCATCTGGCCGGTCCGGGTGCTCAACGCAGCCGGTGTCGGAAGCAGCTCCGACGTGATCTGCGGCATCGACTACGTCACCTCGAAGGCCAGCCAGATCGAGGTGGCGAACATGAGCCTCGGCGGCAGCGGCTCCGATGACGGCAACTGCGGCAACACCAACGGAGACGCCCAGCACAAGGCGATCTGCAAGTCCGTCGCCGCCGGCATCACCTACGCGGTGGCCGCCGGCAACGACTCCGCGGACGCTTCCACGAGCACGCCCGCGGCGTACGACGAGGTCATCACGGTGAGCGCGCTGTCCGACTTCAACGGCCAGCCGGGCGGTGGCGCGCCGTCGACCTGCCGGGCCGACGTCGACGACACCTTCGCCGACTACTCGAATTACGGTGCGGACGTCGATCTCATCGCGCCGGGCACGTGCATCTACTCGACGTGGATGAACGGTGGCTACAACACGATCTCCGGGACGTCGATGGCGACGCCGCACGTCGCCGGCGCGGCGGCGCTGTACAAGTCGACCCATCCGAGCGCGACTCCGGCCCAGGTGAAGGCAGCACTCCAGGCGGCCGGATCGACCGACTGGAACAACGTGGACGACCCCGACGGCACGAAGGAGAAGCTGCTGGACGTGACCGGGTTCTGACCGGCTGCCCCGGCCTCCACGTCACGGGCGGCGGTTCCCTGGCAGAGCCGCCGCCTTCGACGCCGGTGTTAGCCTGACCGCTCGAACGGACGATTCGTCCGGTCTCGACAGCATTCACGGGGGACTCATGCGGCGTACGCACAGACAACTGGTCACCACGGCGGCACTCGTGACCCTGGTCGGGTTGGGCTCGGTGGCGCCGGGCGCGCAGGCCGCGCCAGGGCATCCTTCACGTCCATCAGCGGTCGGGGCCACGGTCCGCACGGACCGGACAGCGACGACGGCCGCTCCGGTCCCCGCAGCGGTGAAGGTGCCGGGAAGCTTCACCGGCCTGGGATTCGACGCCTGCGCGGCGCCTGACCAGGCGACGATGGACGAGCTACGGACGCAGTCGCCGTACTGGGGTGTCGGCGTCTATGTCGGAGGCGAGAACCGGTCCTGCCCGCAGCCCGACCTGACGAGGGACTGGGTGTCGTTGCAGCACCACCGCGGCTGGCACGTCTTCCCGGTCTGGACAGGACTGCAGGCACCGGTGCTCGACCCCGGCGGTCCGGACGAAAGGCAGTGCTCCGACCGCACCTTCGGACAGACCATGAAGCCGAACAACTCCAAGGCCCGTGCGCAGGGCATCTCGGCGGCCAACCGAGCGGTCAAGGCGGCGCAGCGACTCGGCATGGCCAAGGGCAGCACGCTCTTCCTCGACCTGGAGTCTTACGAGAACTCGATCAGCGCCTGCAACCAACCGGTCCAGAACTTCCAGTCCGGCTGGAGCACGCGCCTGCACAAGCTGGGTTGGAAGTCGGGCTACTACTCCTCGGCGGCGACAGGCATGGCGGCCCTCGATTACGTGCGCGCGACGTTCCCGGGCACCTACACGATGCCGGACGCGATCTGGTTCGCGCGCGACAACGGCAAGGCCACGACGGACGGCAAGCCACATGTCCGGGACGGGTTCTGGCGCAACCAGCGCGTGCACCAGTACAACCTCGACGTGACGAGGATGTACGGCGGCGTGCCGCTGTTGCTCGACGAGAACGCGATCGTGATCGGCAAGGGATCGCAGCCGGGCAAGGCGAGGCATACCTGCGGAGTCGACCTCGACTTCGCGCGGTACCGCAACTACTCCCGCGGCGACCGGTCGACGCAGGTCAAGGCGGCTCAGTGCCTGCTCAAGCAGCGTGGGCTGTACCGGCCCCGGATCTCCGGGCAGTACGACGTGACCACTGCCCGCGGCGTGGGCAGCTACCAGCAGCGACACGGTCTTCGGGTGACGCGCAAGCTGGACAGCAGGACGTGGACCGCGTTGCTGTCCGGTGGTGCCACACCGCTCGTGAAGCGCGGCTCCGTCGGTGACCGGGTGCGGTTCCTCCAACGCGCCTTGACGGCCGCCCTCGGCAAGTCCGTCAGGATCAGCGGCTCCTTCGACGGGGGCACGACGACCGCGGTGAAGCGCTACCAGCGTGCGGTCGGGCTGACGAAGAACGGTGTGGTGTCCACGAGCACGTGGAAGGCGCTGCAGCGCGGTCAGCGGTGATCGGCGCGGCTCAGCGGCCTTGGAGCCCTGGTGGCGCCCGGTTGGAGCCGGGTGACGGGGTACGGCCGGGCCGGGTCGCCATACGAGCGAGGTCACCGAAGCAGATACCTGGTGGCAGCGGCACGTTTGGCTAGTTCACAAGCCACCTGGCTGGTCAACTAGGCAAACGCGGAGGGTCAGGCGAAAGCGGCGGGGAGGGTCGCAGACCACGTGGTGCGGAGGTCGGCGAGGGTGACGCTGAACTGGCCGGAGACGTCGAGGGTGGCGGCGTCATCGCGGCCGGAGGTCGCACCGAGCGGGGTCAGCGGTACGCCGTGTGCTCGACACAGCCCCACGAACGCCGCGCCGTTCTCGGGACGCACCGCCACGAGCGCCCGTGCCGTCGACTCCGCGAACAGCGCCACGAACGCGTCGAGGTCCGATGACAGGTCGACCCGTGCACCGACCCCGTGCCGCAGGCACGACTCGACCAGCGCCTGCGCCAGACCGCCCTCTGACAGGTCGTGCGCGGCGGCGACCAGACCCTCGGCCGACGCAGTGACGAGGACCTCGGCGAGCGTCTTCTCAGCAGCCAGGTCGACCACGGGAGGCAGACCGCCCAGGTGACCGTGCAGGACGTGCGACCACTCCGAGCCGTCGAGCTCGTCGGCGGTCGTGCCCAGCACGAACAGCTGCAGGCCCTCGGCGTCAAAGCCGATCGGCGTACGGCGGGTGACGTCGTCGATGACGCCGAGCACGCCCACCACCGGGGTCGGCAGGATCGGGGTCTCACCCGTCTGGTTGTAGAAGCTCACGTTGCCCCCGGTTACCGGGATCCCGAGCTCGCGACAGCCGTCGGCCAGGCCACGCGTCGCTTCGGCGAACTGCCACATCACGTCCGGGTCCTCGGGCGAACCGAAGTTGAGACAGTCGGTGATCGCGAGGGGCCGCGCGCCGGACGCCGCGACGTTGCGGTAGGACTCGGCGAGCGCAAGCTGTGCGCCCGCGTACGGGTCGAGCTTGGCGAACCGGCCGTTGCAGTCGGTCGCCACGGCCACGCCCAGACCGGTCGACTCGTCGACCCGGATGACGCCGGCGTCCTCCGGCTGGGCGAGCACCGTGTTGCCCTGGACGTAGCGGTCGTACTGGTCGGTGATCCAGGACTTGTCGCACAGGTTCGGCGACCCGATCAGTCGGAGCAGGGTGGCACGCAGTTCCGGCCCGGTCGCCGGCCGGGCCAGCTCCGCTGAGCGGTCGGCCTGCAGCGCGTCCTGCCACGCCGGCCGGGCGAACGGCCGCTCGTAGACCGGTCCTTCGTGGGCAACGGTGCGTGGCGGTACGTCGACGATGGTGCGGCCGTTCCACTCGATCACCAACCGACCCCCGCGCTCGCGTTCGGCCTCCGACACCTCGGTGACCTCACCCACCACCGTCGCGTCGACATCCCACTTCGCGCAGATCTCGAGGAACCGTTCGACGTGGCGGGGCTCGGCGACAGCCATCATCCGTTCCTGCGACTCGCTCATCAGGATCTCCTCCGGCGCCAGCGAGGCGTCGCGCAGCGGAACCCGGTCGAGCCAGACGTGCATGCCGCCGTCGCCGGCACTCGCCAGCTCAGAGGTCGCGCAGGACAGGCCTGCGCCGCCGAGGTCCTGGATGCCGACGACGAGGTCCTCGGCGAACAGCTCCAGCGTGCACTCGATGAGCAGCTTCTCCATGAACGGGTCGCCGACCTGGACACTGGGACGCTTGGTCGGTCCGCCGTCACTGAACGTCTCCGACGCCAGCACCGACACTCCGCCGATCCCGTCGCCACCGGTCTTGGCGCCGTACAGGATCACCTGGTTGCCGGCACCGCTGGCCTTCGCGAGGTGCAGCTGCTCGTGCCGCATCACCCCGACGCAGAGCGCGTTGACGAGGGGGTTGCCGGCGTAGGAGGCGTCGAAGACAGCCTCGCCACCGATGTTGGGCAGGCCGAGGCAGTTGCCGTAGCCACCCACGCCGGCGACGATCCCTGGCAGTACCCGGCGGGTGTCGTCGGCGTCGAGCGGACCGAACCGGAGCGGATCCATCACCGCGACCGGGCGGGCACCCATGGCCAGGATGTCGCGCACGATCCCCCCGACACCGGTGGCGGCGCCCTGGTAGGGCTCGACGTACGACGGATGGTTGTGCGACTCGACCTTGAACGTGACTGCGTAGCCGGCCCCGATGTCGACGACGCCGGCGTTCTCGCCGATGCCGACCATGAGGTGTTCGCGCATCTCGTCGGTGACCTTCTCGCCGAACTGGCGCAGGTGCACCTTCGACGACTTGTAGGAGCAGTGCTCGCTCCACATGACGGAGTACATCGCCAGCTCGGAGCTGGTCGGTCGCCGACCGAGGATCTCGCGGATCTGGCCGTACTCGTCGGGCCTGAGTCCGAGGTCCGCCCACGGCTGCTGCGTGTCCGGCGACTCCTCGGCACGTGTCACCGTGTCGATGCCCGGGAGCGTCTCGATGCTTCGGGCTCCGGGGTCGACGAACGTCGGGGCAGCGGAGGGCTGGCGCTGGTCGGTCACCGCGGACTTGCTCCGGATCTCTGGTTCGAGCGTGGCGCGGACCACGCTACCGCCCGGGTCTTCCGGCACGTCATCAGGCGGCCGGGCCAGACGCCTCGACGCTCGCGGCGGCAACCGCGATCTCGCCGGCAAGGCGAGCGTTGGAGAGGACCAACGCGATGTTGGCAGCCAGACTGCGGCCCTGGCTGTGCTCGTGGAAGTGCGCCAGCAGGAACGGCGTGACGTCCTTGCCGTGCACGTCGGCCCGCGCCAGGGCCGTCAGGCCGGACGCCAGGGTCTCGTCGTGGAGTGCGCCGTCCATCTCGTCGTCGGCGTCGATCGGGTTGGCGACGACCAGCGCCTGCCGGAGACCGAGGTCGCGGCGCTGCCGCATCGTGGCGGCGATGTCGCGCACGTCGTCGAGCCGCCAGGGCACCCCTTCCCCGGAGTTCCGGATGTAGAAACCGGGAAAGGCGTCCGTCCGGTAGCCCACGACGGAGACGGAGAGCGTCTCCAGCCGCTCCAGGGTGGCCGGCACGTCGAGGATCGACTTCACACCGGCACAGACGAGCGTGATCGGGATGTCGCTGAGCGCGGGCAGGTCGGCCGACTCGTCCCAGCTGTCCTGCGCTCCTCGGTGGACCCCGCCCAGGCCACCGGTCGCGAAGACACCGATCCCGACCCGGTGGGCCAGGTAGGCCGTCGATGCGACTGTCGTGGCCCCCGCCAGACGTGACGCCAGCACCACACCGAGGTCACGGATGCTGGCCTTGACCACCGTGGAGTCGGTCGCCACCCGGTCGAGCGCGCGATCGTCCAGCCCCACCCGGACTGCGCCGTCGAGCACCGCGATCGTGGCCGGCACGGCACCCGACTCGCGGACCGCTGCCTCGATCTGTCGAGCCACCTCGGCGCTCGATTCGCTGGGCAGGCCGTGGCTGATGATCGTCGACTCCAGGGCGACGACAGCGCCACCCCCAGCCAACGCGTCCGCCACCTCCGGTTGCAGCCGGATGCTCGAGTCAGGACTCACACGACGACCCTAATGCTCACACCGCCACCAGCCGCGCCGGCACCGCTCACCAGGCCAACCCGTGCTCAGCGGTTGACGTAGCGCGCCAGGAACGCGGCGGTACGCGGGTCCCGAGGCGCCGTGAACACCTCGGCGGGAGGGCCTTCCTCGACGATCGAACCACCGTCGAGGAAGACGACACGGTCGGCGACCTGTTGCGCAAAGTCCATCTCGTGGGTGGCCATCACGATCGTCATCCCCTCGTGCTTGAGCTCCGCGATGACCTCGAGCACCTCACCGACGAGCAGCGGGTCGAGTGCCGACGTGATCTCGTCGAGCAGCAGCAGGCGTGGGGTCATGGCCACCGCGCGGATCACGGCTACCCGCTGCTGCTGTCCGCCGGAGAGGCTGTCCGGGTAAGCCGTCACCTTGTCACCGAGCCCGAAGCGCTCGAGCAGCTCACGGGCGTGCGTCTCGGCCGCCCGCCGCGAGACCTTGCGCGAGCGTCGCGGCCCGAGCGTGATGTTGTCGAGGACTGACAGGTGCGGGAAGAGGTTGTAGGCCTGGAACACGATCCCGACGTCCCGGCGAACCTCGTCGACCTCGACGCGCGGGTCGGTGATGTCGCGTCCGTCGAGCCGGATGGTCCCGTCGTCGACGGTCTCGAGCAGGTTGATGCAGCGCAGCAGGGTCGACTTGCCGGATCCGGACGCCCCGATGAGGCACACGGCGTCCTTCTCGGCCACCTCGAGATCGATCCCGGTGAGGACTTCGTGGGCACCGAAGTGCTTGCGCACCCCGTCCAGCTGCAGCATCGCCATCAGGTCGCTCCCTGCTCGCGCCGCAGCTGGCGCAGGGCCAGCCAGTCCGCCAGCCGGGCCAAGGGGAGCGTCATCACGATGAAGAAGGCGGCCGCGACCACGTAGGGCGTGAAGTTGAAGTCCCTGCTCGCGTTGATCTGCGCGGCACGCAGGACCTCGATGAGCCCGACGGTGGCCACCAGTGCGGTGTCCTTCTGGAGAGACACGAAGTCGTTGAGGAGCGGCGGCATGACGCGCCGCACGGCCTGCGGCAGGACCACGTGTCGCAGGGACTTGCCGTAGCTCAGGCCGAGCGAGCGGGCCGCCGCCCACTGGCTGGGATGCACCGAGGCGATGCCGGCCCGGATCACCTCGGCCACGTATGCGCCGTACGACAGCGTCAACGCGATGACGCCCAGCCAGAACAGGCTCGTCGGCACTCCTTGCAGGCCCAGGGCGGGTAGCCCGAACCCGACCAGGAAGATCACCAGGAGGGTCGGCGTCCCCCGGAAGACATCGGTGTAGACGATGGCCAGGAGCTTCAACGGCGCCATCGCCGGCGACGGGACCACGCGGATGATGGCCACGAGGAGAGCCACGGCCAGGATGAAGATCTCGGCGACGGTGAACAGCTTGATGTTCAGCCAGAACGCGTCACGGAGCTCGGGGAAGACCTCTCGGGCGTAACCGACATCGAAGTACGTCGCCTTCACCCTGGCCCAGCCGGGCGCGTTGACCGCGAGCACGACCATCGCCACGAGCACCACGATCGTTGACACCGCCGCGACAGCACCGCGTACGCGCGCACGCCGTCGCCGGTAGGCGATCCGTTCGAGCTGGGTCGAGCTCGGCCGCCACGGTGCCATCAGTCCAGCGTCGGGACGTCGACCACCTGGCTCAGCCACCGCTGCTCGATGTCGGCGAGGGTGCCGTCGCTCTTCAGGGTCGCCAG
This sequence comes from uncultured Actinomycetota bacterium, assembly GCA_963750495.1. Taxonomy (GTDB): domain Bacteria; phylum Actinomycetota; class Actinomycetes; order Propionibacteriales; family Nocardioidaceae; genus JANLYC01. The sequence goes on along the minus strand of CAVVQV010000003.1, from coordinate 60,541 downwards.
CGCCTGGTTGGCACAGGCGACGAGCGGGTTCCCCTTCTCGAACAACAGCCCGAACTGCTCAGGCTGTCCGGCGTCCGGCTGGAACTGCCCGACGATCGCGGAGTTCGGGATCTCGACCGCGGTGATGTAGAACGCCGTCGGCAGGTCGACGACGATGCCGTCGACCTGACCGTTCTGCAGCGCGTTCTTGGCGACATTGGTGTCGTCGAAGACCTGCGGCTGCTTGCTGGGCTTGATCGAGCTCGTGATGGCATCCAGCGACGTGGTGCCGACCTGCACACCGAGCGTGGCGTCGGCGAAGTCCGACAGCGAGGTCGCATCGGCGTACGGCGAGTCCTTGGCGGTGATGATCGCCTGAGCAGCCGAGTAGTAGCCGTCGGAGAACGTCACGGCCTTGGCGCGCCGGGCGTTGATCGAGATCTGGTTGATGTCGAAGTCGAAGTTCTTGGGGCCGGGTTGGTAGCTGGAGTTGAACGGCTCCTTCGTCCACACCACAGCAGTTTTGGCGAAGCCCATCTCCTTGGCGACCGCATACGCGACGGCGGACTCGAAACCCTTGCCGTTCGTCGGGTCGTCCTTGGAGAACCACGGGTCGTACGCGGGCGAGTCGGTCGCGATCGTCAGCACGCCGGACTTGACCGTCTGCGGGCTGGCGCACGCGTCCGTCGCCGGTACGCCGGACGTCACCGGCACGGTGCTGCCGGTGGTCGACTTCGACGTCGGGGCGCAGGCGACCGAGACGAGGCAGAGGAGCGAGACGCCCACGAGCAGGGCAGGACGTCCGACGGGAGCACGAGGGGGCATTGGGTCATCGTAGGGCCGTCAGCGCGACGAACGGGAAGGTTTTCACCTGCAGGGATGCTGATCGGCGACTCAGTAGTCTGATTGCCACCACTTCGTCCGTGATCACGAGGAACCCATGCACATCGCGACGCTCGGAGACATCATGCTCGACGTGATCGTCGATGCACCCGATGGGCTGCGGACCGACGACGACACCGAGGCCCGCATCGGCCTCTCCGCCGGCGGCCAGGCTGCCAACGTCGCCACCTGGGCCGTTGCGCTGGGAGCCCAGAGCACCCTGATCGGGCCACGAGGACGGACGACCGCGGGCGACTTCATCGACGTCCAGCTGGCCACTGCCGGTGTCGACGTCGTCGGGATCGACGTCCCCGCAACGGGCACCGTGGTCTCGATCCTTGCCTCCGGCACCCGCACCCTCGCCTCCGACGCCGGCGACCAGACCTGGGTCGACCGGGTCGACGTGACGCGACTTCCGACGTCGATCGACTGGCTGCACCTGTCGGCCTACCCGTTGCTGCGCGCCGCTGACCCGGGTGCCCTGCTCGCGTGTGTAGAGGCCGTACGCCGCCGCGGTGTCCGCGTGTCCGTCGACCTGTCCTCGGCCGGGCTCATCACGGCGTACGGTCCTGGTCGGTTCGCGGAGGTTCTCGAGCGCCTCACACCGCACCTCGTCTTCGCCAACGCCTCCGAGTGGGAGACACTCGCGACCGGGATGAGCGACTCCGGTTTCGACCTGGTGATCAAGCGCGGCGTCGACGGAGCCGAGACCGTGATCGACGGCCGGAGCACGCGGCACCAGGCGCGGCTCACGGACGTGGTCGACCTGACCGGAGCCGGCGACGCGCTGGCCGCCGGCTACCTGGTCGGTGGCATCGAGCTCGCCCTCGACACAGCCGCGCTCTGCATCTCCCAGCGCGGCGCCCAACCCCCATCGACCTGACTCGGGCAGCCCGGGCGGCCCCAGCCCCCTCGAGCCCCTCGTCAGGCGGGGGTGAGGTACTTCAACGCGCTGGTGAAGAACGTGAGCCCGTCGTCACCGGGCCCGCACAGGGACTCGACCGCATGCTCGGGATGCGGCATGAGGCCCACGACGTTGCCGCGCTCGTTGGTGATGCCCGCGATGTCACGGAGTGAGCCGTTGGGGTTGCGCTCCAGGTAGCGGACGACCACCTGGCCCTCACCCTCGAGCCGGTCCAACGTGTGTTCGTCGGCGACATACCCGCCTTCACCGTTCTTGAGGACGATGGTGATCTCGGCGCCCGGCTCGTAGCCGTGGGTCCAGGCTGTCCCGGCGTTCTCGATGCGCAACCGCTGGTCGCGGCAGACGAACGTGCGGTGGTCGTTGCGGATCAGCGCGCCCGGTAGCAGGTGCGACTCACACAGGATCTGGAACCCGTTGCAGATGCCGAGCACCGGCATGCCGCCCTTGGCCGCCGCCACGACCTCGGTCATGACAGGTGCGAAGCGGGCGATGGCTCCGCAGCGGAGATAGTCGCCATACGAGAACCCACCCGGCAGGATCACGGCGTCGACACCACGCAGGTCGTGGTCGCCGTGCCACAGCGCGACGGGTTCGCCGCCCGCGATGCGGACGGCTCGGCGGGCGTCGGCGTCGTCGAGGGAGCCCGGAAAGGTGACGACCCCGATCTTCACGGCTGTTCGATCCTGACGGTGAAGTCCTCGATGACGGGGTTGCTCAGCAACGTCTCGGCCGCCCGGCGTACCTCCGCCAGCCGCTCCTCGGTCACTTCGCCCTCGAACTCGAGCTCGAACCGCTTGCCCTGTCGGACGTCGAGAACGCCGTCGAAACCGAGGCGTGGGAGCGCCCCGTGCACGGCCTTGCCCTGGGGGTCGAGGATCTCCGGCTTGAGCATGACGTCGACGACGACGCGGGCCACGGGCCCTCCTGGCAGCTGGGGGTACGGCGTTCGGACGGGCTCAGTCTAGGACTCGGCAGAAAAAGTTTGCCGACGACGGCAACCAAACACGCGGTCACATCGTCTGTCTATGTAGTGACCCGGGCGAGCCGTACGGGGGGGACACCTCCACGCTGTGGGGGACGTCGGTGGTGTCGACGTCGGCGCGCCCGGGTCAGGGTTCTCACCCGCGGGAGCGGAAGGCCGGGCACGTACGGGGGAAGTGCCCGGCCCTTCCGTCTCTCGACAGGCTCGATCAACGACCGGCTCAGGTGAGCTCGCGCTTCAGGATCTTGCCGGTGGCGGTCATCGGGAGCTCGTCGCGGAACTCGATCGTCCGGGGGTACTTGTACGACGCCATCTGGTCCTTGCTCCACGCGACCAGCTCGGACTCGGTGACTTCGGCGCCGGGCTGCCGGATCACGTACGCCTTGACCTCCTCACCGTGCTCGTCGTCCGGGACACCGATCACTGCGACGAGTGAGACCGCCTCGTGGGTGAGCAAGACCTCCTCGATCTCGCGGGGATAGATGTTGTATCCGCCCCGGATGATCATGTCCTTGGCCCGGTCGACGATGTAGTAGTAGCCGGCCTTGTCACGCCGGGCCAGGTCACCACTACGGAACCAGCCGTGACGCATGACGGCGGCGGTCTCGTCGGGCCGCCGGTAGTAGCCCTTCATGATGTTGTGGCCGCGGATGGCGACCTCGCCGATCTCATCGGCGCTCTCGATGGTGTTCCAGTCGTCGTCGATGAGGGCGACCTCGACCCCCCAGATGGGCGTCCCGATCGAACCCGGCTTCGGATCCTGGTCGAGGTGGTTGAAGGTCGCGACCGGAGAGGTCTCCGACAACCCGTAGCCCTCCAGGATCTGGACGTGGAAGCGTTCCTTGAACTGCTTGATGATCTCTACCGGCAACGACGAGCCCCCGGCGATCGCCCGCCGCAGGTTTCCGGCGATCTTGTCGACGTCGACGCTGTCGTCCAGTGCGCCGAGCAGCCCCCAGTACATCGTCGGCACCCCGGCGAAGAACGTCACCGCTTCCCGGTCGAGCAGCTCGAGAGCCTGCTTGGCGTCGAACCGCGCCATCAGCACCAACGTGGCGCCGAGCCCGAAGCCTGCGTTGAGCTGCACGGTCTGCCCGAAGGAGTGGAACAGCGGCAGCGTCACCAGGTGCACGTCCGGCAGCGACGGGCTGAGCTCCCAGAGACGGTGACACGTGGAGGCGTTGAAGGCGATGTTCGCGTGGGTCAGCTCCGCGCCTTTTGGCTGTCCGGTGGTGCCGCTGGTGTACAGGATCACCGCGGTGTCACCGGGCTCGGTGACGACGGTCTCGAACGTCGTCGGCTGGTCCTTGAGGGCAGCCAACAGGTTGTCAGCGCCGTCCATGACCTGGCCGCGCGGATCGGCGGGGATGACGAAGTAGTGCTCGCAGCCGTCGTTGGCGTCGTACCCCTGCTTGCCGGCCGCGGCCATGGCGAGCTCGGGGGTGCCCTCGAAGCACACGAACGCCTTTGCCTCCGAGTCGCCGAGGTGGTAGGCCACCTCGCGCCCCTTGAACAGCACGTTGAGCGGCACGACGACCGCGCCGGTCTTCAGGATGCCGTAGTACACCACCGGGAAGTACGGAAGGTTCGGGCACGAGAGTGCGACCTTGTCACCGGGTCTGATGCCGCGCTCGACGAGCAGGTTGGCCACCTGGTTGGCCATCGCGTCCACCTGGGCGTAGGTGAGTCGGGTGTCGTTGAACACCACGGCGTCACGGTCGGGGACCCTGCGGGCACTGTCTTCGAGCATCACGGCCAGGTTCAGCACGGTCGACCTCCGGTCTCTCGGCAGCCCGTCGGCAATCGACGGTTACTTCCAACGTAGCCAGCGAACCTCCGCGATGCCACGCTCGCCAGCGGTCCGCCTCACGCGAAGGACTGCCCGGTCAACGTCTCGAACGCCTCGACATAGGTCGATCTCGTCTTCTCGACGACGTCAGCCGGGAGGGCCGGTGGTGGCTCCCCGGACGACCGGTCCCATCCCGATGTCGGCGACAGCAGCCAGTTGCGCACGAACTGCTTGTCGTACGACACCTGGGCCCGGCCCGGCTGCCACTGGTCGGCGGGCCAGAACCGGGACGAGTCGGGTGTCAGCACCTCGTCGGCCAGCACGATCGTGCCGTCCGGCCGTGCGCCGAACTCGAGCTTCGTGTCGGCCAGGATGATCCCGTGCTCGCGCGCGATCGCCTCGGCTCGGGCGTACACGATCAGTGTCAGCTCGCGCAGTGCGGCCGCAGTGTCGGCACCCACGACCTCGACGACGGCGGCGTAGTCGACGTTCTCGTCGTGCTCCCCGATGGCGGCCTTGGTCGCCGGCGTGAAGATGGGTTCCGGAAGCCGAGATCCGTCCTCGAGCCCCGCCGGTAGCGCAAGACCACACACCTCCCCGGTGGCGCGGTAGTCGAGCAGACCCGAGCCGGTCAGGTAGCCGCGGGCCACACACTCGATCGGGAACATCGCCAACCGCTCGCAGATGACGGCACGCCCTGCGACCGAAGCCGGCACGTCGCTCGAGAGGACGTGGTGGGGTACGAGGTCGCGCAGCCGTTCGAACCACCACAGCGACATCCGGGTGAGGATCTCGCCCTTGTCAGGGATGGCCGGCGACAGCACGAAGTCGAACGCCGAGATGCGGTCGGAGGCCACCATGAGCAGCCGGCCGTCAGGCAGCTCGAACAGGTCACGAACCTTCCCCGAGTGCACGTGACGGGCGCCTTCGACAGGTACGGCCGGTGTCTGCGGGCCGTTTCCGGCGTGCGTGGTCATGTCGCCATCTTGCCGAACAGCAGCCGGGCCCGGCGCGCAGGTCTCCTCGAGGTGAGGCAGGGTGGGGGCATGACGGACGCGGTCGTGATCGGTGCCGGCCCGAACGGCCTCGTCGCCGCAAACCTGCTGGCCGACCGTGGCTGGTCGGTCGTGGTGCTCGAGGCACAGCCGGTCATCGGGGGCGCTGTCCGCTCCGACGACGAGGTGCACCCCGGCTTCCGGCACGACACGTTCAGTGCGTTCTACCCGCTCGCCGCCGCCTCTCCCACCATCCAACGCATGCGCCTCGAGGAGCACGGCCTTACCTGGGTGCACGCACCCGCGGTGCTGGGAAACCCCATGTCTGACGGTGGTTGGGCGATCCTGCACCGCGACCGTGACGACACCGCGACGGGCTTGGACGCACGGTGCCCCGGCGACGGCGAGGCATGGCTGCGGCTGTGCCGACAGTGGGACGTGTTCGGCGACGACCTGATCGGCGCTCTCCTCACGCCGTTCCCACCGGTCCGTCACGGCCTGCGTGCGGCCGTGTCCCTGCCCCGGGCCGCGGGGCTCGGTGGCTTCCGGATGCTGCTCACCTCGGCACGGCGGCTGGCGGAGGAGAACTTCCACGGCGAAGGAGCCCGGCTGTTGCTGGCCGGCAACGCGCTCCACGCCGACTTCCCGCCGGAGGGCGCGGGATCAGGGATCTTCGGCCTGATCCTGGCGATGCTCGGGCAGACCGTGGGCTTTCCGGTTCCGCAAGGCGGGGCGGGCGAGCTGACCCAGGCGCTGGCCCGCCGGCTGGAGTCCTTGGGTGGCACGGTTCAGACCCGATCGGAGGTCGGCTCGGTCGTCGTACGCGACGGACGAGCGGTCGCGGTCCGGCTCGCTGACGGGACCGAGATCCCTGCCGCGCGAGCTGTGGTCGCCGATGTCAGCGCCCCGGCTCTGTACGGCGGTCTGGTGAGCTTCGACCTGCTGCCCGCGCGCGTGCGCCGCGGCGTCGAGAAGTTCGAGTGGGACCCGGCGACGATCAAGGTCGACTGGGCGCTCTCGGCGCCTGCGCCGTGGCGAGACACGCCTGCCGCGCAGCCCGGCACCGTGCACATCGCGCACTCGGTCGACGAGCTCACCACGTTCGCCGCGCAGATCGGCGGCCACACGGTGCCCTCAGACCCGTTGCTGCTGGTCGGGCAGATGACCACGACCGATCCCAGTCGCTCCCCCGCCGGTACCGAGTCGATGTGGGCCTACTGCCACGCCCCGCAGGTCGTCCGAGGCGACGCGGGCAACGAGGGGATCACCGGGGCCTGGGACCACGACGAGCTGCAGAAGATGGCGGACCGCATGCAGAACCGGATCGAGTTCTTCGCGCCGGGTTTCGCGGACCGGGTGCTGTCCCGCCGCGTCCTCGGGCCACACGAGTTCATGGCCCGAAACGCCAACCTCCACGGCGGAGCGATCAACGGCGGAACCGCCGCCCTGCACCAGGAGCTGATCTTCCGGCCCGTGCCCGGGCTCGGCCGCGCGGAGACCCCGATCAAGGGGCTGTTCCTCGGTTCTGCCTCTGCTCATCCCGGAGGGGGAGTTCACGGCGCCGCGGGAGCCAACGCCGCCAAGGCCGCGATCGCGCACGACCGTGTACGCCGCTGGACAAGGCGCGGCTGACCCATACCGTCGGGCGTGTTGCGTCAGCGGGCGGGCTCGGCCTCAGCCAGCTTGGCGAGGTCGGCGAGCATCCCGGTGACCCGGCGGCCGAACAGCCATGTGGACACCGGGTTGTGCAACCACCGGGCGGGCCCTCGCAACGGATGCTCGTTCATCGAGATGGTGCTGCCGCCTTCGCTCGGCGCGATCCGGATGCCGATCCGCGCTGTGCCCGCCGGCCACGCGTGCGCCTCGAGCTCGAGCTTCTGCTCCGTCCGGCACGATCGTGACGTGGTCTTGTCGTCGAAGCTGACCGGGCCGACTCCCGCCCGAAAGTGGATCGACGTCCCCTCGGCGGGCCAGCCGTCGTCGACCTCGCGGATCTCCCTCGTGCCCTTGACCCACTCCGCATACCGGTGACCGTCGCTGAGCACCGCCCAGATCTGGGAGGGAGTCGCGGAGGTGAACCTGCTCACTGCCGAGGAAGCCATGCCGACAATCTAGACGGGGGCTCCCGCCTGCACCACTGATGCCCTCGCGCACCGTGGACCACGCGGGGAGTACCCGAAAGGCCCGGTCCACGTTAGGTGCTGCCCCCGATTGGGTAGGGAGCAGAGATGGACCCCGAACTCATCGCGGACCGCTACCGCGTGGTGCGCCCGATCGGCCGAGGCGGCATGGGCACGGTCTGGCTGTGTGAGGACGGTGTGCTCAACCGCCGGGTTGCGGTCAAACGCATCGGCGGCCTGCCTGGCGACGACACCGACCAGGCTGCCCGGGCGATGCGCGAGGCCCGGGTGACCGCCGCGCTCAACCACGACCACGCGGTCTCGGTCTTCGACGTGGTGGACGAGGGCGGCGCCACTTGGCTCGTGATGGAGTACGTGCCCTCCCGCACGCTGGCTGAGCTGATCAAGGCGGAGGGTCCCCTCACACCACGCCGAGCCGCTTCGATCGGTGCGCAGGTGGCCGATGCTCTCGCGACCGCCCACGGACTGGCCATCGTGCACCGTGACGTCAAGCCGGGGAACATCCTCGTCAGCGAGGGCGACCGTGCCAAGATCAGCGACTTCGGGATCGCCCGCGGGCACACCGACCTGACCCTGACCCAGACCGGGATGATGACCGGTACTCCGACCTACTTCGCGCCGGAGCTGGCCCGCGGGGAGCACCCCAGCTTCGCCTCGGACGTGTGGGCACTCGGCGCCACCTTGTTCAGCGCGGTCGAGGGGAAGCCGCCCTTTCCCGCCCAGGAGACGCCGCTGGCAACGCTCGGGCTGATCGCCCGGGAGTCGGCGCCGCGAGCCGAGCGAGCCGGCCCGTTGGCCGACGTGATCGCGGCGATGCTCGCGCGCGAGCCGACGCAGCGATGGTCGATGGAGCGCGTCCGGACGGCTCTGGAAGAGGTGGCACAGAGCGACACTGTGCCGGCGCCCGTGCCGGTTCCCGTGCCCGAGCCGACGCCATCCGCCGCAGCCGCGCCGCCACCACGCACACCGGCACCGACCGAGTCGCCCGATGTGCCCCACACCCGCGAGCCGGCGACGTCTGGACGCACCTCGCGCGCCGTCCGGTGGGGCATCGTGGCAGCCGTGGCACTGATCGTGCTGGGCGCCGCCGGGCTCGCCCTGTGGGTCGCTCTCAGCAACGGCAGCCAGCCGTCGGCGGCGTCGCCCGGCGCGGACAGGTCACCGAAGACCTCCGGCCCGGCCTCCTCCCCCACCTCCCCGGCCGAGTCGACGAGTCCCGAGTCGACGACGGACACGACCACGGACCCGACCACGGACCCGCCGGCCGGCAGCTCCGGCAACGGCTCTGCGGCCCGGGCGGAGAGCTTCGTGAGCGACTACTACACGCTCGTCCCGGAGGACCTCGACGCCGGCTGGGCGGAGCTCTCGCCGGACTACCAGCGCGAGGTCGGCCGCTCGTCGTACGACGGCTTCTGGAGCGGGATCGACTCGGTCGAGCTCAGCGCGGTCGACGCGGTGGCTCCCAAGACGGTGGACTACACGATCACCTACCACCGGAACAACGGCGACACCTCGACCGAGACGAAGGAGATCACGTTGGTCCGCGACGGGTCGTCCTACCTGATCAGCGGAGACGCGGGCCGTAGCTGACCACCCGGGGTCAGAGGATCGCGGCAGGGCGGTAGGCGGCCGCGACGGGGTCCGTGGCCACCAGCGCTTCGATGCGGCGTACGACGTCGTCGACCTGCGCGAGAGCCGCGCCGCTGAACGACAACGGTTCGGCTACCAGGGCCGCGAGATCCGCGGTGCTCAGGCCTAGCCGGTCGTCGCCGGCCAGGCGCTCGAACAGGTCGTTGCCCTCGCTGCCCTTCTCGCGCATCTCGAGCGCCACGGCGACCGCGTGCTCCTTGATCACCTCGTGAGCGATCTCGCGGCCGACGCCCTGCCGGACGGCCGCCATCAGCACCTTGGTGGTGGTGAGGAACGGGAGATAGCGGTCGAGCTCGCGGTGGATGACCGCCGGGAAGGCCCCGAACTCGGCCAGCACCGTGAGGAACGTCTCGAAGAGGCCGTCGGCTGCGAAGAACGCATCGGGTAGGGCCACCCTCCGCACGACGCTGCACGAGACGTCGCCTTCGTTCCACTGATCACCGGCCAGCTCGCCGACCATCGACAGGAAGCCGCGCAGGACCACCGCCAGGCCGTTGACCCGCTCGCAGGAGCGGGTGTTCATCTTGTGCGGCATCGCGCTGGAACCGACCTGCCCGGGCTGGAAACCCTCGGTGACGAGCTCGACGCCGGCCATCAGCCGGATGGTCGTGGCGAGGTTGCTCGGACCGGCTGAGCACTGCACGAGCGCCGAGACAACGTCGAAGTCGAGCGAGCGCGGGTAGACCTGGCCAACGCTCGTCAGCACCTGGTCGAACCCGAGATGACGGGCGACCGACTGCTCGAGCAGCGCCAGCTTGGCCGGGTCGCCACCCAGCAGGTCGAGCTGGTCCTGCGCGGTGCCGACCGGTCCCTTGATCCCGCGTAACGGGTAACGGGCGATGAGGTCGTCCAACCTCCCCAGCGCGACGAGCATCTCGTCCGCGATGCTGGCGAACCTCTTGCCGAGCGTGGTGGCCTGAGCCGGCACGTTGTGGCTGCGACCGGTGAGCACGAGGGCCCGGTGCTGTGCCGCGAGCTCTCCCAGCCGGGCGATCGTGGCGACCATACGGCCCCGAACCACCAGGAGCGAGTTGCGGATCTGCAGCTGCTCGACGTTCTCGGTCAGGTCCCGGCTCGTCATGCCTTTGTGGATGTGCTCGTGCCCGGCCAGTGCGCAGAACTCCTCGATGCGGGCCTTGACGTCGTGCCGCGTGCGGCGTTCACGGTCAGCGATACTCGCCAGGTCGACGTCGTCGACGACGCGCTCGTACGCCTCGACCACGCCGCTGGGCACGTCGACACCGAGCTCGGCCTGCGCCTTGAGGACAGCGATCCACAGCCGGCGCTCGGCGACCACTTTGTGCTCCGGCGACCAGATCTGCTGCGTCTGCACGGAGGCGTAGCGGCTGGCCAGCACGTTGGCAATCGTCACGGCTGCCATCCTCCCATGGGTCCTCGACCCGATCCCCGCTGCTGCTCAGCGCGGCGGCTGGAACCGCTGCCACGGCACCGCTTGCTCGAACGCTGCTGCAACGCGCAGGGTGAGGGCGTCGGACCACCGCGGGCCCATGATCTGCACCCCGACCGGCAGCTGGCCCTTCCCCCGCCCGGCGGGGACCGAGGTCGCCGGCATCCCGGTGAGGTTGGCCGGCAGGCAGCTCGTGCACCAGTCGTCGAAGAACGGATCGACCGGCTGTCCTTCGATCTCAGGCGGGGTGGGGATCCCGACGTCGAATGCGGTGAGCTGCATGGTCGGCGTCACCAGCAGGTCGACGTCCTCGAAGAACTCCGCCCAGACGCGCGTGTAGGCCGCCTTCGCGTGCAGGGCGTCGACGTACTCACCTCCGGTGACGGCACGACCCGCCTCGACCAGCTCGGCGGTCCCGGGCGACATCAGTTCGCGCGCGGACTCCAACAGTGGTCCTTCGGAGGAGAAACCCTCGGCCAGGGCGAGGGTGTTCCACAGCTCGGTCGGATGAGGCACGGAGGGGGCAGCTTCGACCAGCTCGCAGCCCAGGTCGGCGAAGATCCGGACGGCGTCGGCAAACACCGCGCGCACGTCCGTGTCCACCGGCAGCATGCCCAGGTCGCTCGACCAGGCCACGCGGAGCCCGCGCAGATCGTGGGGTGGGGCCGCCAGCTCGAGCCGATCGACAGCAGGACCGCCCGGGTAGCTCATGTCATCGGCGGAGGATGGCCCGGCGATCACCGAGAGCATGAGGGCGGCATCCCTGACGGACCGGGTGATCGGCCCGTCGACCGACAGGGTCTTCCACCCTTTGAAGCCGGGTTCCTTCGGCACCAGGCCGAACGTGGGCTTGTGGCCGACCACGCCGCAGAAGGACGCCGGGATGCGGATGGACCCTCCTCCGTCGGTACCGAGAGCGAGACAGGTCAGACCGGCGGCGACGGATGCTCCCGCACCCCCGCTCGACCCGCCGGGTGTGCGCTCGAGGTTCCAGGGGTTGCGCGTGAGCCCGTACACCAGGTTGTCGGTGAAGCCGCGGTAGCAGAACTCCGGGTTGTTCGTCTTCCCCACGATCACGGCACCGGCCGCCCGCAGTCGGGCGACCGGCACGGCATCTTCGGCTGGCACGAACTCGCGCAGTGCGAGTGAGCCGTTGGTGGCGGGTTCACCAGCCACCCAGATGTGGTCCTTGACCGACACCGGGACGCCGAGCAGCGGCGGCATCGGACCACCGGCACGGACGACCCGATCGGCCTCCCTCGCCGCGGCCAACGCCGACTCCTCGAGGACGACGGTGAAGGCGTTCAGGCTGGACTGGCTTTCCTGGATCCGCTGCAGCGCGCTCGTGACCACCTCGACGGACGTTCGCCGACCGGCTCTGATCTCGGCTGCCGTCTGCCAGGCGTCAGGCGCTGCGTCGCCCTCCATCGGGATCAGCGAGCCCCCTCTGGCCGCATGTGCTCGCGAGCCACACGCTCGAGCTCAACCGCCTCCGCCTCAGCTATCCGGGTCTCCGACTCGACGTCGATCGACTGGGCCAGCAGGTAGTAGAGGATCCCGGCGACGGGTAGCCCGATGAACAACGAGATGTCTGCGCCATGCAGGTCGGAGGCTACGAACCCGGTGTACTTGCTGGTGCTGAGGAACGGCAGCATCGCCGCGAAACCGACGAGGTAGGAGAGGATCCCGCGCCAGGCCCAGCGACCGTACATCCCCTCCGGGTTGAAGATCTCGGCGATCGCGTAGTGGCCGCGGCGGACGATGTAGTAGTCCACGAGGTTGACGGCAGTCCACGGGATGAACAGGTAGAGCACCAGGAGCAGGAAGTCCTCGAAGTTGGTCAGGAAGTTGGCACCGATGAGCAGGGCAGGCACGAGCGAGAGCACCGCCGTGAACACGATCGTCGAGGTGCGGATGCCGGCGGTGGGTCGGACCTTCTTCAGCGAGTCCAGTGCACTGATCAGCGTGAGCGATCCGCCGTACATGTTCAGCGCGGTGACCGAGATCAGGCCACATGCCGAGAAGACCAGCACGATCGCGCCGAATCCGTTGAAGACCGTGTCCCCTGCGTCCTTGAGGGAGGCGATCGTGTCGAAGCCGGCCGCAGCCCAGGCGGCGAGAGCGGCGCCCAGGCACATCAGCCAGATCGCGCCGAGCGCCGAGCCCCAGTAGGTCCACAGGAACGTCCTGCGGACCGTCACGTCCGGCGGCAGGTAGCGCGAGTAGTCCGACACGTAGATCGCCCAGCTGATCTGGTAGCCCGCCACGGCCCCGAACTGGATGAGGAACGGCGTCCAGGAGAACGCGCCCAGATCGAAGGATCCAGCCGGGTAGGGAAGTACCATCACCGCGATCGTGAGGATGCCGAAGAAGACGAGGAAGCCAGCCGTCAGCCACCGTTCGACCCCGTGGATGAGGTCGTAGCCGACCAGTGCCACGACGGCCGCCACCGCGGTCGCGACGATGATCCACAGCTTGGTGCTGCCATGCACGGTGGAGTGCATCGCATCACCGACGAGGATGGTGTTGAAGATGTTGAAGCCGGCGTACTGCAGGTAGGCGAAGGCCCAGACCAGCAACGCCCCGACGTAGCCGAACTGGGGCCGGGACTGGATCATCTGCGGAAGGCCGAGCTGCGGACCCTGCGCCGAGTGGAAAGCCATGAAGAACGTCCCCAGCAGGGCGCCGGACACGATGGCGATGATCGACCAGATGAGGTTGCCCCCTCCGGTCACCGAGAAGGTGCCGACGGCGAGGGTCGCGATTTGCGCGTTGCTCATGAACCACAGGGGCCCTTGGCTCCAGACCTTGCCGTGGCGCTCGTTGAGCGGGACGTAGTCGATCGAGCGGACCTCGACACCGGAGATGCGGGACGCGCTGGCAGGGGACACATCAGCGGACATCGGGCTACCTCTTCTTCATCGCCATGACGGACAGCAGTTCGTACCCCACATGCGCCGCCGCAATCCCCGTGAGCTGCGCATGGTCGTACGCCGGTGCCACCTCGACGATGTCGGCCGACACGACGTGCAGGTCAGCAAGCTCGCGCAGGATCGCGAGAAGCTCGCGCGACGTGAGCCCCCCGGCCTCGGGTGTGCCGGTGCCGGGAGCATGGGCCGGATCGAGCACGTCGATGTCGACCGAGACATAGATGGGAGCGTCGCCGAGGCGTTCGCGCATGCGCTCGATGGCGGCGGCGACCCCGTGTCGCTCGATGTCAGCACAGTGCACGGTGGTGAATCCGAGCCGCTCGCTGTCGGAGAGGTCGGCCGCGGCGTACAGCGGGCCGCGGATGCCGATGTGCATGGAGTGCTCGAGGTCGATGAGTCCTTCCTCGGACGCACGGCGGAACGGCGTCCCGTGCGTGTAGGGCTCGCCGAAGTACGTGTCCCAGGTATCGAGGTGGGCGTCGAAGTGCAGCACCGCGAGCGCTCCGTGCTGTGCGTGCACCGCGCGAAGGAGCGGCAGCGCGATCGTGTGGTCGCCACCGATGGTGAGCAGCCGGGTACCGCCCTGCAACAAGGACCCGGCCGCGGACTCGACCGCCGTGATGGCTGCCGTGATGTCGAACGGGTTGCATGCGATGTCGCCGGCATCGACGACCTGCTGGGCGCCGAACGGCTCGACCGCGAGGGCGGGGTTGTACGGCCGCAGCAATCGCGACGACTCGCGCACATGGCTGGGTCCGAAGCGCGCCCCCGGTCGGTAGCTGACCCCGCTGTCGAACGGCACCCCGACGATCGCAATGTCGGCGTGGGGCACCTCGTCGGTGCGCGGTAGCCGCGCAAACGTCGCGGGGCCGGCGAACCGGGGCACCTGGGTCGCGTCAACCGACCCGACGGCTGTGTCCGTGGACACCCGGGGCGCAGACTCATCGGTCACGGTGCGCGCCTTTCGTCGACTCCTGGACGGACGCTACACCGGAGTCTCGCGGTCCGCCGGTCGAGCTTCTGAGCATCCGAGCAGTGCGGGTGCAGCCTCCCTTGCCGGGTCACGACCCCCGCGGCGCGCACCTGTACGGCGGGCTGGACGACTCCGCGGGCGGGGAGTACACGTCGGAGTAGTGACGCGCGCAGGTCAGCGGGACCGCGCGATCGACCCATCTCCCTGGAGGGAACGATGAGCCATCATGAAAGTCCGGACGTGCGGCTGGTTCGTGACGGACTCGAGGCAGTGCAGAGGGGCGACCTCGCATGGATGGACGAGCATCTGTCCGACGACATCGTCTGGCACGTCGGGGGCAACAGCAAGTGGGCCGGAACCTACCGGGGCAAGAGTGACGTGCTGGACTTCCAGGCCCGTCAGGCGAAGGCGATGTCCGCTCCGCCCTCGGTCGACGTCCACGACATCCTTGGCTCGGACGACCACGTCGTGGTGATCGGATCGGCGAGCGCCACCGCGGCAGATGGCTCCAGCGCGGCGTGGAAGTACATCAACGTCTTCCACATCTCCGACGGCAAGGCGATCGAGGTCTGGGGCATGGCCGACAATGACGCGGCCGTCGACCCGTTCCTCGACGCGCTCCCCGAGCAGTGACCTGACGCGTCCGGTCTGCGGAGCTACCTGGCTGGAAGCCCAACCTGGTTCGCGTGAACCCTGGCGACCTCGACGAACCCGGACGCGGGTCCCGCTGCTCTGCTGGCTCTCGCACCTTCGTTGTGCTCTTGACGGCGCTTCGAGTCGTCGACCGTCGCCCCATCGGGCTCGTTCTCGGCCCTTGATCTCGACAAGCTCGATCAGCGGGGGCTACGGACGGTCCAGCCCTCGATCTTCGGCGGTCGAGCCCTTCGACGGGCTCAGGACAGGCTTGTCGAGACCTCGAACGAAACCTTCTCGGAAAACCCTTGTGGATAACGGCTTCCGGTGTCTTTCGCTGATCCGAAAGTGTCGGTGGGCTGTTCTAGGTTTGAGCCATGAGTACGACGCAGGGACCGCCACCGACCGTGGGCATCGACGATGCCTTCGGTCGTGGTTTCGCTGGCGTGCGTCGTGAACTCGCCGACCTGGTCGACACCTCCACCTGGTCGTTGGACGACAAGCGGCTCGACAGGCGAATCAGTGAGGCGGTCGCGGTCCGAGCCGCTGCCGATGAATTGATCGCCCGACTGGTCGCTGAAGCAGACGACCGCCTCCTGCCCCACCGCTACGGTGCCGCTTCCACGCGGGCGCATCTGATGACGGCGCACCGGATGTCGGCCGGTGAAGCGTCCCGCACGGTCCGCACCGCCAAGCGGCTGCACGGCACCGGTGTCACCGAACCGACCCGTCGTGCGGTCGCCGCCGGAACGGTGTCAGCCGAACAAGGGGTGGTGGTCGCGGCCGCGATCAACCGGCTCTCGCCCACGGTCGAGCCTGGCCGGGTGGACGCAGCCCAGCAGGATCTGCTGAAGCATGCCCAGACACTGTCGTTCAGCCAGCTGCAGGTCGCAGCGAACCATCTGATCGAGGTCATCGACCCCGACACCGTCGACCAGACGTTGGAGCAGCAGCTCGCGGCGCAGGAACGCAAGGCGTTGGCCTCAGCATGGTTCACCGGCCAGTTCGGGTCCGACGGGATCGCCCGCGGCCGGTTCGCCCTGCCGAACCTGGTCTTCGGCATGCTCACCAAACACCTCGAAGCCGTTAGCTCTCCCCGTCGGGTCGCCACCGGCACCCATACCGATAAGGACGCCGCCCTACCGGCTGAGACGACCGTTGCGGACCTGCCGTATGGCAACCGGCTCGGCCGGGCGTTGTGCGAGTTGATCGAACACCTCCCGGTCGACGGGCACCCTCAGCACGGGGTCGCGAACGCCACCATCGTGGTCACGGTCGACGAAATCAAACTCCGGGTGTGTGCGGGGGAAGCGCTCTTGGACACCGGTGGCAGCCTTTCGGTCGGGGAGGTCCGACGGCTGGCCTGCAACGCCGGCATCCTGCCGATGGTGCTGTCGGGTGGGTCGAAGATCCTCGACCTCGGCACCAGCCGCCGCCTGTTCGACCGTTACCAGCGCCTCGCACTCGCCACCCGCGACCAAGGCTGTGTCTTCCCGGGCTGCGAACGTCCACCCGCCTGGGCTGAGGCACATCACCGCCTCCCGTGGAGCGAGGGCGGGGCGACTGACATCGACAACGGCTGCTTGTTGTGTTCCTTTCACCACCACCTGATCCACCAGGGCGAATGGGACCTGATCCTCGCTCCTGATGGGATCACCGAAGTCATCCCACCCACCCGCATCGACCCGGAGCGAAGACCCATCCGCCACCAACGCTTCAAACCCCGACCCGGATAACCCCGAACGGCTCTCGGCGGTCCACAACCCCGACCTTCGGCGGTCGAGCCCTTCGACAAGCTCAGGACAGGCTTGTCGAGATCAGCGGACGTGGATTCGACAGGGTCACCCACCGGACGTCACCTGCCGGAAACGACGGCATCAGCCAGCCGGTTGCGAGGCCGCCTCGGCGATGTCGCGACGGAACTGAGCACCGTCGAAGGCGATCGTCTCGACCCCGGCATACGCCTTGTCCCGGGCGGCCGAGAGGTCCGGCCCGGTACCGGTCACAGCCAGCACCCGGCCCCCCGCCGTGGCGAGGCGTCCGGCGTCGGCCGTCGTGCCCGCTTGCAGGACGGCGGCTCCCGACGCCTCGGCGGCTTCGACTCCGCTGATCGAGTCACCCGCACGTGGTGACTCCGGATACCCGTGGGCCGCCATCACGACCGCGACCGCCGCCCCGGCCTTCCAGCGCAACGGACCGAAGGTCGACAGCCGCCCTTTCGCGGCGGCGTGGAGCACCTGACCGAGCGGCGACTCGAGCAGCTCGAGCAACGCCTGAGTCTCGGGGTCGCCGAACCGGGCATTGAACTCGACCACGCGCAGTCCGCGGGAGGTGAGCGCAAGGCCGGCGTACAGCAGTCCGACGAACGGTGTGCCCCGCCGCGCGAGCTCATCGACCGCCGGCGCGATGACCCGGTCGACGACGTCGTCGACCAGGTCGGCGGGCGCCCATGGCAGCGGCGTATAGGCGCCCATCCCGCCGGTGTTCGGACCGGCGTCACCATCACCGAGTCGCTTGAAGTCCTGCGCAGGCTGCATGGGCAGCACGTCGACGCCGTCGCAGATCGCGAACAGCGAGACCTCCGGTCCGTCCAGGTACTCCTCGATGACTACGCGGTCACACGCCACGGCGTGAGCCAGTGCCGCCGAACGGTCATCGGTCACCACGACCCCTTTGCCCGCGGCGAGTCCGTCGTCCTTGACGACGTACGGCGGACCGAACATGTCGAGCGCATCGACCGCCTCCGCCTCCGTGCCGCAGACCAGCGCCATCGCGGTCGGGATGCCCGCCGCGGCCATCACGTCCTTGGCGAACGCCTTGGACCCCTCGATCCGGGCTGCGGCGCCACTGGGTCCGAAGCACTCGATGCCCGCCGCCCGTACGTCGTCCGCCACTCCGGCGACCAGCGGCGCCTCCGGACC
The DNA here is from genome assembly GCA_963750495.1 of uncultured Actinomycetota bacterium. Lineage (GTDB taxonomy): Bacteria > Actinomycetota > Actinomycetes > Propionibacteriales > Nocardioidaceae > JANLYC01. The sequence continues at coordinate 42,333 of CAVVQV010000003.1, read as the reverse complement.
GACGACGACCAGGTTCACCCGCAGATCGGTGGCCAGCCGGGCGACCGCGGCGCCGTCAAGGGCGTCGACCGGATGACAGGCCGCCAGTCCGGCGATCCCCGGGTTGCCAGGGGCGGCATGAACCGCGTCGACCTCGGGGTCTCGGACGAGTGCCTTGACCAGTGCGTGCTCGCGGCCGCCGTTGCCGATCACCAGGACCTTCACGGCTCACGACCCTATCGGCGCCACCGGGCAACGCGGGTCAGAGGAGGTCATGCACGACGACGGTTTCGTGCCGGCCGGGGCCGACACCGACGGCCGAGATCCGCGCCCCGGACATCTCCTCGACGGCCTTGACGTAGGACTGCGCGTTCGGCGGCAGGTCAGCGACGGTTCGCGCGCCGGAGATGTCCTCCCACCACCCGGGCAGCTCCTCGAAGATAGGCTTGGCGTGGTGGAAGTCGGTCTGGTTCACCGGCATCTCGTCGTGGCGCACCCCGTCGACATCGTAGGCAACGCACACCGGAACGGTGGTCAGACCGGTCAGGACGTCGAGCTTCGTCAACACGAAGTCGGTGACGCCGTTGACGCGGGCGGCATACCTCGCGACCACCGCGTCGTACCAACCGCAACGGCGTGGACGGCCCGTCGTCGTGCCGTACTCCCAGCCGGTCTTGCGCAGGAACTCCCCCGAGTCATCGAACAGCTCGGTCGGGAACGGCCCCTCCCCGACTCGGGTGGCGTAGGCCTTGACGATGCCGATGACACGGTCGATCCGCATCGGCGCGATGCCCGACCCCGTACACGCCCCGCCGGCCGTCGCTGACGACGACGTGACGAACGGGTAGGTGCCGTGGTCGACGTCGAGCAGGGTCGCCTGACCGGCCTCGAGCAGCACCGTCTCGTCACGGTCGAGTGCCTGGTTGAGCAGCAGTCCCGTGTCGGCGACCATCGGCGCGATCCGGTCGCGATGGGCCAGCAGCTCGTCCATGATCTGGTCGACGTCGATGGCGCGCCGGTTGTAGATCTTGGCGAGGATCTGATTCTTCAGCTCGAGGGATCCTTCGACCTTCTGCTGCAGGATCTTTTCGTCGAAGAGGTCCTGGACCCGGACGCCGATCCGGTTCATCTTGTCGGCGTATGCCGGACCGATGCCCCGACCGGTGGTGCCGATCTTGCGGGACCCGAGGAAACGCTCGGCGACCTTGTCGAGCGTGCGGTGGTACTCACAGATCAGGTGAGCGTTGGCACTGATGACCAGCCGCGAGGTGTCGATGCCCCTGGCCTCGAGCCCGTCGAGCTCGTCGACGAGCACCGCCGGGTCGATCACGACGCCGTTGCCGATGACCGGCGTGCAACCGGGTGTGAGGATCCCACTGGGCAGCAGGTGGAGGGCGTACTTCTCGTCGCCGATGACGACGGTGTGCCCGGCGTTGTTTCCGCCGTTGAACTTCACGACGTAGTCGACCCGGCTACCGAGCAGGTCTGTCGCCTTGCCCTTGCCCTCGTCGCCCCACTGGGCTCCGACGATCACCACTGCGGGCATGTGCCCACCCTTCCGTTGTGCGCTTGGTCGGTCGCACCTCGTGAGGAGGCGACGCCTCGTCGTGCGAGAACGCCCCTGCATGAGAACAGCCCCGGCAAGACCGGGGCTCTTGCGGTCAAAGGGTAGCCGACCAGGACCGTCCGGAGTCCAATCCGCGTGCCGGGCCGGGCGCCACCGCGGCGGCCGCATGAGGCTCCTGCGCCGGGCTGGGTACTGTTCGACCGTGCAACGCATCCTGCTCATCACCAATGCGGACGCCGGGACCAACGACCAGGACGCTGTCGACGCTGCCCTGGACGTGCTCCGCCGCGATGCCGATGTCGAAGTCGCGGCGACGACCGACCCTGAGGAGCTCGACGAGGTGCTGAGCCACCGCAACGGGCGCGACGTCGTGGTGGCCGGAGGCGATGGGAGCCTGCACGCCGTGGTGGCGGCGCTGTACGGCCGTGACGACCTGGCCGGGCCGACGCTCGGGCTGATCCCGCTGGGTACCGGCAACGACTTCGCGCGAGGCGTGCAGATCCCGCTGGACGCGGCGCGGGCAGCCGAAGTGGTCGGGCACGGCCGGGAGGTCCAGGTCGACATACTCACCGGTGACGACGGCGGCGTCGTCGTCAACGCGGTGCACTGCGGGATAGGAGCCGAGGCAGGGCAGGAAGCCGAGCCCTACAAGGCCAGGTTCGGCAAGCTCGGCTACGTCCTGGGAGCCATCGTCGCCGGTTTCACGTCACGGGGGCAGCGAATCCGAGTGACGGCAGACGGATCCGTGCTCGCCGACGGGCGGCGCCGCGTGCTCCAGGTCGGGGTCAGCAACGGCGCCTATGTGGGGGGCGGCACTCCCCTGGCCCCCGAGGCGGATCCGACCGACGGCAAGCTCGACGTGATCGTCTCGTTCGCCGTACGCCGACGCGACCGGTTGATGTACGCGATCCACCTCAAGCGCGGCACCCATGAGGAGCGCCACGACGTCCAGTCGATGCGCGCCACCCGGGTAGAGGTACGCGGTGACCACATCTACTGCAACGCCGACGGCGAGCTGACCGGCCCGACGCGGAGCCGGCGCTGGGAGCTCGAGCCCGGCGCGTTCTCGATGATGCTGCCGACGGCGGCGCAGGCGGAGACCAGTCGCTGACGCGGCATCACAACCAGCCGCGTTTGACTGCCTCCATGCCGGCCTGGAAACGCGAGTCGACCCCCAGCTCGCCGAGCAGGGAAGCGATGCGGCGCCGAACCGTGCGCAGCGACATGGCAAGCGTGCGAGCGATCTGCTCGTCCTTGGCGCCTCGCGCCAGCAGCTCCAGCAGCTGGGTTCGCTCGCCCGCCGCCAGCTCGCTGCCGAAGCCCGGAGCCGTCACGGCGTGTCCCCACAGCTCGTCGAAGTACGCGATGCAGGCTGCCACGATGGCGGGTTGCCGGATCAGCAGTCGTGATCCGGCGGGACTCCCCCAGATCTCGGGCAGTACCGCGGCCTCCGCACCGAAGATGGCCATCCGTGTCGGCACCGCCGGCAGGATACGGATCAGCTCGCCGGCGCGGGCGCGGGCGTGCACGTTCTCGGGGTTGGTCTCGATCACCTTGGCGGGATAGATGACGCGGGATGCCCGTCCGTTGGCGATCGCCTCGGTGACTGCCACGTCGATCCGGGCACCCGTGGGCAGGAACCACTGGTCGGGGCGCAGGAACGCCAGCTGACCGGTGCTGTTGGAGATGAGGGTGAGGAGCACGTCGGCCAGCTCGGCTGCGGGAATGATGTCGACGGCGACCGGCTGCCACTCCGACCGCTGGCCCAACAAGTGCTCGGAGATGTAGAGGTTGAGATCGCCCCGGATCTGGTCCAGGGCGTCCTTGGCCTCCGTCAGTCGTTGGGACTGCTGGTTGAGCAGCCGCCCGAGGGCGAACTCCGGTGGGGACGGGAACACCTTGTCCTTGCTGACACTGACCAGGTTGAGCTCGAGCAGCGGCTGAAGATCGCTGTGGACGTCCTCGAGCCGGCGGGAGAGGATGTCGCAGATGCTCTCGAGGGTGATCCCCGGCCGCCTGAGGGCAACGCGATAGAGCTGTTCGCCCGGCCCGGAGATGCCCAAGGGGCTCAACGGGCCCGAAATGACGGGCTCTGACGCAGTCATGCCTGGCAGGTTACGGCCAGTGGCATCTTAGTGCCACCTCAACTGACCACTTCTTGACAGAATGATTGGCGTAAGAGCGCGGCCTCGGAATCGACGCAGGGGACGATTCCGTAGTCGCGCTCTTGTGTTGCCCGCACGTACCTCGCCCACGAGGCATGCAGCCTGCCGCGGGCCCATCTGTCGGATACCGGCGGGCGCCGGGAGGTCCGACCGGGGTGGGCGGCATCATGGCCCTATGACTTTCGACAACCTGCTGGGCGGACCTCCGCCGACGTACCTGCCCGAGGACCCCGCTGCAGCCTCGCTGGCTGACGGTGAGGACCCCCAGCTGGTGGCCCGCCGGCTTCCCGCGTCGTCGCTGGCCTGGGCCGTCGTCGCCGAAGCCGCCCTGGCAGTTGGTGACGACCTCTCTGGCTACGCGTTCGCCCGCGTGGGATATCACCGCGGTCTCGACGCGTTACGGCGAAACGGCTGGAAGGGCCACGGCCCGATCCCGTGGTCGCACGCACCCAACCAGGGATTCCTGCGCTGTCTGGCCGCGCTCGCGCAAGCGTCAGAGCTGATCGGAGACGCCGAGGAAGCCGACCGCTGCCGTACCTTCCTCACCGACTCCGACCCCAACGCCCCCCACTGACCTTCCCGACCGTCCGCATCCGCCTGGCCCTTCGCGTGCCTAGTGAACAAGCCAGGTGGCTTGTGGACTAGGCAAACGTGCCTGGGTCACTGGGGTTCTGCCTCATTGACTGTGACCTTGCGGAGCCGCGGGCCGGGGTCTACTGCTCGGGTTCGGGGTCGCGCTGTTCGCGAAGAACCTGTTCACGCTCGGCGGCCTCGTCGTACCGCGCATCGCGCGACCGCGAGCGTGCCCGGCTGCCCTCGATCGCGATCGGTATGACGGAGAGCAACACCAGACCCAGCAGGACCAGGTCGATGTGCTTGGCCAGGAAGTCGACCTGTCCCAACCAGTAGCCGAGCAGGGTCACCCCGGTGGCCCATGCGACGCCGCCGATCGCGGAATACACGATGAAGCGCTTGAACGGCATCCGGCCGACGCCCGCGGCCAACGTGATGAACGTCCGGACGATCGGAACGAAACGCGCGAGCACGATCGCCTGGTTGCCGTACTTGTCGAAGAAGGCGAACGTCCGGTCGACGTGTTCCTGTTTGAAGAATCGCGAGTCAGGTTTGTTGAAGACGGCCGGCCCCAGCTTGGCCCCGACGCCGTACCCGACGACGTTGCTCAGCACCGCCGCCACGCTCAGCACGAGGCAGGCCAGCCAGAGGGGCACGCTGATCTTCTCCTGCTGCGAGATGAGCAGTCCGACCACGAACAACAGCGAGTCACCGGGCAGGAACGGGAACAGCCAGCACTCGATGAAGATCACGAGTGCTGCGCCCCACAACGCGTACGCGCCGAAGTGGTCGAGGATGGTCTTGGGATCGAGCAGTCCGCCGAGAAGCATGGCGTTCTGCAGGTCGCTCATCACCCCCGAAGCGTAACCGGCGCACCTAGAGTGTTCAGGGTGACGAGCCGCAAGGACGCCGTGGACCAGGTCGACGCGGCCCCTCCCGCAAGCGATGGAGAACCGCAGGGCCACAACACGGACGACACGGACGACGCAGACCTCGCAGACTCCGCAGACCCGGCGGACCTCGCAGACCCCGCCGAACGGTATGTCGTCGGAGTCGGGCCGTGGGAAGGCAGTCCGCCTGACGATCCCCGCTACGACCCGCTCCTCCTGGCCGGCGGAGACCGGCGCAACGTCGCCGATCGGTACCGGTACTGGCGCCTGGATGCCATCGTTGCCGACCTCGACACCCGTCGTCACCCGTTCCATGTGGCGATCGAGAACTGGCAGCACGACTTCAACATCGGATCCGTGGTCCGGACTGCCAACGCGTTTCTGGCGGCCGAGGTGCACATCGTCGGCCGCCGACGCTGGAACCGCCGCGGCGCGATGGTGACCGATCGTTACCAGCACGTGCGCCACCACGACACGATCGACGGCTTCGCCGCGTGGTCCGGCGACGCGGAGCTTCCGCTGCTGGGGGTCGACAACCTTCCTGGCGCGGTTCCGCTCGAGCGGGCCGCCTTGCCCGCGCACTGTGTCCTCGTCTTCGGCCAGGAAGGGCCCGGCTTGACCGAGTCGATGCGAGCGGCGTGCACGATCACCCTGTCGATCGCACAGTTCGGTTCCACCCGCTCGATCAACGCCGGAGCAGCGGCCGCCATCGCGATGCACACCTGGATCCGGCAGCACGCCGGCGTCGAGGCCTGACGCCGTGAGCCCCGCTCCCGCTCCGTCAGCCGGGCCGCTGCTCACCTAGCGGGCGATGTGGCACGTCTCACCCCGAGACGCGATACTGGCGCTACACCGAACAGGACCTGAACCGGCCAGCAACGGAGACGAAGATGCCCATCGCCACGCCCGACGTGTACGCCGCCATGCTCGACAAGGCCAAGGCCGAGAGGTTCGCGTACCCGGCGATCAACGTGACCTCGAGCCAGACGCTGCATGCGGCCATGCGTGGCTTCGCAGAGGCCGGCAGCGACGGCATCGTGCAGGTCTCGACCGGTGGCGCCGAATTCCTGTCAGGCACCACGATCAAGGACATGGTCGCCGGGTCGCTCGCGTTCGCGGCGTTCGCCCACGAGGCGGCCAAGAAGTACCCGATCAACATCGCGCTGCACACCGACCACTGCCCCAAGGACAAGCTCGACGGTTTCGTCCGGCCGCTGCTGGAAGCGTCTCGCGAACAGGTCGCCAGCGGGGGCTTGCCGATCTTCCAGTCACACATGTGGGACGGCTCGGCCGTCCTGATCGAGGAGAACCTGTCGATCGCCAAGGAGCTGCTCGACTCCGCGGCGAAGGCGAAGATCATCCTCGAGATCGAGGTCGGGGTGGTCGGCGGCGAGGAGGACGGCGTCGTCGGCGCCATCGACGACAAGCTGTACACCACTCCCGATGACGCGCTACGGACCGCCGAAGCGCTCGGACTCGGTGAGAACGGTCGCTACCTCACCGCGCTGACGTTCGGCAACGTGCACGGCGTCTACAAGCCCGGCAACGTGAAGCTGCGTCCGGAGATCCTCAAGGCGGCGCAGCAGGCGGTCGCCGAGAAGCACGGGCTCGGCGATGACGCCAAGCCCTTCGACCTGGTCTTCCACGGCGGCTCGGGCTCGCTGCTGGAGGAGATCCGCGAGGCGCTCGATTACGGCGTGGTCAAGATGAACGTCGACACCGATACGCAGTACGCGTTCACCCGGCCGATCGTTGACCACATGCTGAGCCACTACTCCGGGGTGCTGAAGGTCGATGGTGAGGTGGGCGACAAGAAGCTGTACGACCCACGCTCGTACGGCAAGGCGGCGGAGGCCGGGATGGCCACGCGGGTCGTCGAGGCCTGCGAGGCTCTTCGCGCCGCCGGTACCTCGCTCACCGCCTGACCTCGTCTGGCCCTCCGCGTTTGCCTAGTGAACAAGCCAGGTGGCTTGTGGACTAGGCAAACGTGCCGTGCTCACTGCGGGTTTGCCTTGCCACCTCGATTGCCTCGGGCCGTTGCGTTGATCGGCCGGCCTGACCCGCATACGCACAGGCCCGGCAGACACGGGCACGTATCCACAGCCCCGGCGCAGACCATCCGCGGCAGCCGGTCGTACGACGCATGCTCGACCCCATGCACCTTGGACTCGATGGCATCCTCGCGACCCAGCACGGCATCTTCGCCCGCCACCAGGCCATCGCCTGCGGCGTGACCTCGAGGCAGTTCTCACGCCTCGCCGGCAGCGACGGACCCTGGATCAAGGTTCGCTACGGCGTTTACACCACCCGCGAGCGCTGGTCCGGCCTGACGAGCCACGACCGCCTCGTCCTCCGCGACCGCGCCGCCCTCCTCGTCTGCGAGTCGGATGCAGTGCTCAGCCACAGCTCCGCGGCGCGCGTCCTCGGTCTGCCGCTGTATGCCGTGCCGGACCAACACAGCCACGTGACCCGGACGACCCTTACGCAGACGGCACGCGTGCAGGCGCAGGTCAAGCATCACGTAGCCACGCTTCCCGCAGCGCACGTCATGACCCTGGCGGGTGCGAGGGTCACGTCACCCGAGCGCACCGTGCTCGACCTGGCGCGCGAGTACGGCTTCTTCACCGGCGTCGTCGCGGCCGACGCGGCCCTCAATGCGGGAGCGGACTCCACGGTGCTGACCTCCATGGTCGAGGCTCTGACCACCGAACCGGGTGGACCCGAGATCGCTGCCGCCGTGGCCAACGCGCGCGTCGGCGCCGACACCCCGATCGAAACCCTGGGTCGCATCATCCTGGTCAGGCTGGGCATCGACGATCTCGTGCTGCAACACGTCATCCCCTTTCCCGACGGTGGTCAGGCCGTAGGTGACATCTATTCGCCAACGCTCAACCACCTCTGGGAGTGCGACGGTCGCGTCAAGTACCAGACCCAGGACAGCGACTTGTCTCCCGAAATGAGTGCAGATCACGTCGTCTGGCTGGAGAAGAAGCGCGAGGACCGCATCCGCAGCCTCGGGATCGGAATCAGCCGGCTGGTGTGGTCGGATGTACAACCGAACAGCTTCGAGCGCACGGCGCAGCGTCTCCGACGCGAGATCCAACAGCAATCCGGAGGCGGGTCCTGGCTCCCGCCCGCGGCGTGATCGGCCGCGGCTTCCGCATGTCTCGACCAGCAGACATTGCGCCAGATCAGGTGAGGTCGAGGTCTCGCAGCTCGTAGGCCGCGATGTAGCGTAGCCCGGCCGCTTCGACGGCCTCCCGGGCGCCGCGGTCCACGATCACGGCGACCGCCACCACGTCCGCACCCTCGTCACGAAGCGCATCGACCGCGGTCATGACGGAGCTGCCTGTGGTCGAGGTGTCCTCTACCGCCAAGAGGTGGCGCCCCTTCACGTCGGGGCCCTCGACGCGGCGCTGCAGGCCGTGCGCCTTGCCTTCCTTACGCACGACGAAGGCGTCCAGCCGGCCACCGTCTGCAGCAGCGGCGTGCAGCATGGCAGCAGCGACCGGATCTGCGCCCAGCGTCAGTCCGCCCACCGCGTCGTAGTCGAGATCGGCGGTGGCCTCGCGCATCACGCGTCCGACCAGGGGTGCGGCTTCGCCGTCGAGGGTGATGCGGCGAAGGTCGATGTAGTAGCTCGCCTCCTGTCCGGAGGAAAGCGTCACCTTGCCGTGCACCACGGCCTTGTCCTTGATCTGCTGGAGGAGTGCCTCGCGGTCGGTCATGACCGCGACCCTAGCGAGGCCACCCCGACGCCATACTCGCGACTCCCTGGCCCCCGGCGCTCGGGTCGGGCGGCTGATCGGCCAGCCCCGAGGCAAGTACCCAGTGACCGTGGCGCGTTTGCCTAGTTCACAAGCCAGGTGGCTTGTGAACTAGGCAAACGCGGAGGGCCAGGGGGGCACGAGGCTAGGTGGGGAAGGTGCTTAGGTGGGCGGATGGGAGATGACCGCCTCGCCAGCAGACTGCACGGGCTCGGCCAGACCATCTTCGCGGAGATGTCCGCGCTGGCCCTGCGGACCGGCGCCATCAACCTCGGCCAGGGCTTCCCGGACGTCGACGGCCCTGTCGAGATCATCGACGCCGCGGTCGCGGCCCTGCGCGACGGACGCAACCAGTACGCGCCCGGGTGGGGAGTGCCCGAGCTCCGGACGGCGATCGCCCGGCACCAGAAGCGCTTCTACGACCTCGACGTCGATCCCGACACCGAGGTGCTCGTCACGACCGGAGCGACCGAGGCCATCGCCGCCGCCCTGCTGGCGCTGGTCGAGCCCGGCGACGAGGTCATCGCACTCGAGCCGTACTACGACTCCTACGCCGCGTGCATCGCCATGGCCGGCGGCCGGCGGGTCCCGGTCACGCTACGAGCGCCCGACTTCCGGCTCGACGTCGACGAGCTACGCCGAGCAGTCACCCCACGCACGCGCGTGCTCCTCGTCAATTCCCCCCACAACCCGACGGGCACAGTCCTGACCGACGACGAGCTACGCGCGGTCGCAGAGATCGCCTGCGAGCACGACCTGATCGTCGTGACCGACGAGGTGTACGAACACCTGACGTTCGACGGCCGGGTCCACCGACCCCTCACGTCGTACGCCGGCATGCCCGAACGCACCCTCACGATCTCGAGTGGAGGCAAGACGTTCTCGTTCACCGGGTGGAAGGTCGGCTGGGCGATCGGACCCGCCGAGCTCGTCCGCGCAGTCATGATGGCCAAGCAGTTCATGACCTTCACGTCCGGCGCACCGCTCCAACCGGCGATCGCCGCAGCCCTCGACCTCGACGACAGCTACTACACGGGCCTGCGCAACAGCCTGCAGGCCAAGCGTGACCGCCTCTGCGAGGGTCTGCGCACCGTCGGCTTCGACGTGTTCGTGCCGCAGGGCACGTACTTCGCGAGCACCGACATCCGTCCGCTGGGGTATGCCGACGGAGTCGACTTCTGTCGCCAGCTGCCCGAGCTGTGCGGTGTCGTGGCCATTCCCACCCAGGTCTTCTACGACGACAAGGCGGCCGGACAACCCTTGGTGCGGTGGGCTTTCTGCAAGCGCGACGATGTGATCGACGGGGCGATCGAACGCCTGGCCACACTGCGCCGTTGATGCCGGTGCGGGCCCGGCAGCGCCGCGCTTCTCGACCTCAGCGACGCGGCGGCGGGGGCGGCGGAAGCGGTCGCTCGCCGGTTCCGTCCTGTGGCGGGGGTGGCTGCGGCGGGGGCAGGAGGCCGTTGACGTCCCGCCGCGGGCCTGCGGGGGGACCGAACCTCGAACCGTCCGAGTCCGGCGGCTCGAGGCCGGAAGGGTCGACACCCGGCCCATCCGCATCACCCGGACCACCCGCACTACCCGGACCACCAGGAGCACCCGGGCTTGTCGGGCCTCCGAACCAGGCCCGTGCCGGACGGCTCCAGATCAGGAAGATCGAGACACCGATGTACAGGCTGACGAGCCAGGCGACGGGACCGGCCAGCAGCGCGAGCACCCCGACCGTGCCTCCGATCACCGTCAACACGACCCGAGCGGGTCGGTGGCGACGCAGGACGTAGAAGCCGAGCACGAGCGAGGCCACGCTCAGCACGGCCAGGCCCATGATCGTGTAGCGCAGCACCTCGCGGGCACCGTCCAGCGTCAGCCCGAGGGTGGCTGCCTGATCGTTCTTGATGACCTCGCGGAGAGTGTCGGTCACCTGGCTGCTGTGGAGTCGGTTGGCCGTGCTGATCAGCAGCACCAGCGCCATCGCGCTGCCCACCACCGCCGCGAGACCGCCGACGGTCACCTCGCGGGGACGGGAGCCCAGCCCGCTGCCGGAGGACCGATTCGGGGTCTGGCTCACAGTGAGGTCACTCCTCATCCACGGGCTCGTCGGTTGCGCTTCCTGACCGGTCAGCGCCGATCGGCCGCTCGATCCTGCGGACGGTCAGTCCGTCGGCCGCGTCGTCGCGGTCGACCAGCACCGTGTCGCCGTCGTTGACCTGCCCGGCCAGCATCGTGCGCGCCAGTGCATCCCCGATCGAGCTCTGGACCAGCCTACGCAATGGGCGTGCGCCGTAGGCCGGGTCGAAGCCGGTGAGAGCCAGCCACTCCCGTGCCGCATCCGTCACATCCAGCGTGATCCGCCGTACGGCGAGCCGGTCCGCGAGCGCCTGGACCTGGAGATCGACGATGTGGTTGAGCTCCTCGGCGCCGAGCGCGTCGAACAGCAGGACCTCGTCGAGCCGGTTGAGGAACTCCGGCTTGAACGCCGCCCGGACCGCCCCCATCACCGCCTCACGGCGTTGCTCGACGCCGAGCAGCGGGTCGACGAGGAACTGCGAGCCCAGGTTGCTCGTCAGGACCACAATGGTGTTGCGGAAGTCGACCGTGCGGCCCTGCCCGTCGGTGAGCCGGCCGTCGTCGAGCACCTGGAGCAGCACGTCGAACACCTCCGGATGAGCCTTCTCGACCTCGTCGAGCAAGATCACCGAGTACGGACGCCGACGAACGGCCTCGGTGAGCTGGCCACCTTCGTCGTACCCGACATACCCAGGGGGTGCACCGAGCAGCCGCGCCACCGAATGCTTCTCGGCATACTCGCTCATGTCGATCCGGATGATGGCCCGCTCGTCGTCGAACAGGAAGTCCGCCAGCGCCTTGGCCAGCTCGGTCTTGCCGACACCCGTCGGACCGAGGAACAGGAACGACCCGGTCGGACGGTCGGGATCGGAGATGCCGGCCCGGGCTCGCCGGACGGCGTCTGAAACCGCCATGACGGCGGCCCCCTGCCCGACCACACGTCGACCCAGCTCGTCCTCCATCCGGAGCAGCTTGCCGGTCTCGCCCTCGAGGAGCCGTCCCGTCGGGATCCCGGTCCAGGCTGCGACGACCTCGGCGATCTCGTCGGAGCCGACCTCCTCGCGCACCATGGGCGCGAGCTCCTCAGCCTCGGCGGCCTGCGCCTCGGCGAGCTCCCGCCCGAGATTGCGCATCTCCTCGAACTCGATCTGCGCGGCCCGGCGGAAGTTCTCCTCGCCACCTTCGCGCGTGAGGCGTTCGGCCTCGGTGCGCAGCTCGTCGATCCGCTGCTTGATCTCGCCCACGCGGTTGAGCCCGATCTTCTCGCGCTCCCACCGCGCCTCGAGAGCCCGCAGGTCCTCGGACTTGTCGGCCAGCTCCTGACGCAGTGCTGTCAGCCGTTCCTTGCTCGCGGGGTCGTCTTCTGACTCGAGGTGGAACTCCTCCATCTTGAGTCGGTCGACCGCACGCCGGAGCTCGTCGATCTCGACCGGGCTGGAGTCGATCTCCATCCGCAGTCTCGACGACGCCTCGTCGATGAGGTCGATCGCCTTGTCGGGCAGCTGGCGTCCACTGATGTAGCGGTCGGACAACGTGGCGGCCGCGACCAGGGCGGAGTCGGCGATCGAGACCTTGTGGTGCGCCTCGTAACGCTCCTTGAGCCCCCGCAGGATCGCGACCGTGTCCTCGACCGAGGGCTCGCCCACGAACACCTGCTGGAAGCGACGCTCCAGGGCCGCGTCCTTCTCGATGTGCGAGCGGTACTCGTCGAGCGTGGTCGCACCGATCAGCCGCAGCTCACCTCGCGCCAGCATGGGCTTGAGCATGTTGCCGGCGTCCATGGCTGACTCACCCGTCGCCCCGGCGCCCACGACCGTGTGCAGCTCGTCGATGAACGTGATGATCTGGCCGGCCGAGTCCTTGATCTCCTCGAGCACGGCCTTGAGGCGTTCCTCGAACTCGCCGCGGTACTTGGCCCCCGCCACCATCGCGCCGAGGTCGAGCGACAGCAGCTTGCGTCCGCGCAGCGATTCGGGCACGTCCCCGGCGATGATCCGCTGCGCCAGTCCCTCGACGACGGCGGTCTTGCCGACGCCCGGCTCACCGATGAGGACCGGGTTGTTCTTCGTACGCCGGCTGAGCACCTGCACGACGCGGCGGATCTCGCTGTCACGGCCGATCACCGGGTCGAGCTTGCCGTCACGCGCCAGCGCCGTCAGGTCGACGGCGTACTTCTCCAGCGCCTGGTAGGTGGACTCGGGATCGGGAGACGTGACGTGCGCTGAACCCCGCACCGACGCGAACGCCGCCTCCAGGCCGTCGGCCGTGGCGCCGCGGGACTCCAGCAGGTCCTGCGCCGTGCTGGGTACGCGGGCCAGCGCGACGAGCAGGTGCTCCGTCGAGACGTAGTCGTCGCCGAGGGACTCGGCCAGCTTGGTCGCGTCCTCGAGTGCCTGGATCGCGGCACGTGCGTACGACGGCGAGGCCACCGACGATCCGGTGGCAGCGGGCAGCCGCCCGACGGCCTCGGCAGCAGCGACGCTCAGGTCGGCGACATCGACGCCGACCGCGCGCAGCAGCGCCCCGGCGATCCCGTCGGTCTGCGCAAGCAGGGCACCGAGGAGATGCACGGGCTCGACGGCCGGGTTGCCGGCGGAGGTTGCGGACTCGATGGCGGCGCCGATCGCCTCCTGGCTGCGCCGGGTGAACTTCGATGCGTCCATGGTTCCTTCTTCGGTGGCTGCAAACCCCGCGAACTGCGGGAGACTGCAGGGCGACACGCCGGTCGGGTCATGCACCTTCCCGCACTTCGCGGGGAAGGTCGAGGGTGGGTCAGGGTGAGTGGAACGGGCCGGGCTGCCAGCGGGTGAGCGCCGAGACGCCGCGGACAACCGGCAGGTTCGGTAGGGCGGCGCGGGTGGCCGCCAGCAGCTCGTCCTCGAGCTCGGCCACCCGGGCTCGCAGCGCAGCGACCTGGTGCTCGAGCTCCAGGATGCGGCGCACGCCCTCGATGCCGATGCCGGTCGAGGTCAGCTCAGCGACGGTGCGCAGGAGCTCGATGTCGCGTTGTGAGTACCGTCTTCCGCCGCCACTGGTCCGGCCGGGGCTGACGAGCCCCATCCGGTCGTAGCTGCGCAGGGTCTGCGGATGCATGCCGCTCAGCTCGGCGGCCACGCTGATGACGAAGACCGGTGCCTCCGGATCGCTGAGGTCGAAGGTGATACGCGCCCTACCCGGCATGGCTGTGTCCTCCTCGCTTGGCGCGGTCGACCAGCGCCGCCCGCGGGTCGTGACCGGACGCCGCCTCGCGATACGCCTCGACGGCAGCACGCGCCGCGTCTCCGAGCGTCGCCGGCAGCTCGACGTCGACGGTGACCAGCAGATCGCCCCTGGTGCCGTCCCGACGCGTCGCACCCCTGCCCTTGACCCGGAACGTCCGGCCGTTGGGCGTGCCTGCCGGGATCTTGAGGGTGACGGTCGAGCCGTCGGTCGTCGGGACCGCGATCGACGCGCCGAGCGCCAGCTCGTCGAAGCGCACCGGCACGGTGAGGGTGACGTTGTCGTCCTTGCGGCCGAACAGCGGGTGCGGCTGGACGCGCACGGAGACGTACAGGTCACCGTTCGGGCCACCGCGCTCGCCGGGTGCACCCTTGCCACGAAGCCGGATCCGTTGACCGTTCCGGACGCCGGCCGGGATGCGGGCCGAGATCGTGCGCGTCGACACACCGCGGCCGGAGCCGTGGCACTCCGGGCAGGGGTCGTCGACCTTGAGGCCGCGGCCCAGGCAGTCGCGGCACGGCTCCGTCATCGCGAAGCCACCGGACCGGCTCGTCGTCTGCATACCGGAGCCCTGACAGGTCGGGCAGACGCGCGGCACTGTGCCCGCCTTCGCCCCGGTGCCCGAACAGAACGAGCAGGCCGCTTCGCTGCTGAGTCGGAGCGAGAGCGTGTGACCCTCGAGGGCCTGGTCGAACGTCAGGTCGGCCTCGGTCTCGACGTCCTGGCCGCGGCGCGGACTCGTCCGGACCCGGCTGCCGCCGCCGAACAGTCCGCCGAAGAGGTCGCTGAAACCACCGCCGCCGGCGCCGCCGAACACGTCGCTGAAGTCACCGCCACCTGTCCCCGGGCCACCGGGAGCACGGAAGCCCCCGTTGGCGAACAGGGCACGCTGCTCGTCGTACTCACGACGCTTGTCGCTGTCGGACAGCACGGCGTACGCCTCGGAGATCGACTTGAACCGCTCCTCGGCCTTCGAGTCGCCGGGGTTGGAGTCGGGGTGATGAACACGCGCCAGCTTGCGGTAAGCCTTCTTGATGTCGGCCTCCGACGCGTCCTTGGTGACCCCGAGGACCTCGTAGAAGTCTTTGGTCACCCAGTCAGCAGGGCTCATCTTCCCCTCCTCTCACCCTCGATCTTCGTGGCAGTGGCCTTGCTTCAGCCGCGGTTGCCGTTCGTGTCGGCGTCGCCCTCGTCGTATGTCGGCTGGGCGGACGGCCCTGCCGCGGCATCGTCGACTCCCCCGGCCGCCGTCGCACCCGCGTCACCGGGTGTCGCGTCGCCCGGCATCGGCTGGTCCGGCACGCCGTGCTCCGGCTCCGGCTCCACCACCGCTACCCGAGCGGGCCGCACGATGCGCTCGCCGAACCGGTAGCCGACCTGCAGCACGGCCTGGGCGACTGGCCCCGTGACCTCGTCGGAGTAGCGGTGCATGAGCGCCTCATGGATCTTCGGGTCGAACGGGTCGCCCTCTGCACCGAACGGCTCGAGCCCGAGGCCGGTCACGATCCGTTCGAGCGACTCGGCGACGGCCTTGAAGCCACCCGACAGCTCGTCGTGCTCACGCGCCCGACCGATGTCGTCGAGCACCGGGAGCAGCGCCGTGAGCACGGACGTCACCGCGGTGTCCTTGACCAGCTCGCGGTCGCGGTCGACCCGACGCTTGTAGTTGACGTACTCGGCCTGCAGCCGCTGGAGGTCTGCCGTGCGCTCGGCGAGGGCTGCTTCGAGCCCAGCGGCATCCGGTGCCGCGGCGGCTTCCGGGGCGGGACTGGTCGCGCCCTCGTCGGAAGGATCGGGTGGGGAGGGAGCCGCCGGGCGCGGCTCCCTCACCTGGCCGGTCTCGGGATCGATGCGCCGCTTGTCGCGGAACACCGGCTCGCCGTACTCACTGCTGCCAGCGGTCACTTGCTCTCACCCTCGGCCGAACCCTCGTCGGCTGCCGAGGACGCGGTGCCGGACGGCTCCGAGTCACTGCCCTCGTCGACGATCTCGGCGTCGACGACATCGTCGTCCGCCGCCGGCGCGTCCGCCCCAGTGGGGCTATCGCCTTCGGCCGCAGCTGCGTTCTCGTACATGGCCGAGCCCATCTTCTGGCTGGACGTGGCGAGCTTGGCGGCAGCCGCCGAGATCGCGTCGTTGTCGTCGCCCTCGAGCGCCTTCTTGGCCTCGGCGATGTCGGCCTCGACCTCGGTCCTGACGTCGTCGGGGATCTTGTCGGCGTTCTCGCTGAGGAACTTCTCGGTCGAGTAGACGGTCGATTCGGCCTGGTTGCGCAGCTCGACGGCTTCCTTGCGCTTGCGATCCTCCTCGGCGTACTGCTCCGCGTCGTGGACCATCTTGTCGATGTCTTCCTTCGACAGGGCTGATCCGCCCGTGATGGTCATGGACTGCTCGCGACCGGTGCCGCGGTCCTTGGCGGACACGTGCACGATGCCGTTGGCGTCGATGTCGAAGGTGACCTCGATCTGCGGAACGCCACGCGGTGCCGGTGGCAGGCCGGTCAGGTCGAAGTTGCCGAGCAGCTGGTTGGCCGCGGCCATCTGGCGCTCGCCCTGGTAGACCTGGATCATGACCGACGGCTGGTTGTCGTCAGCGGTGCTGAAGACCTCCGACCGCTTGGTCGGGATCGTCGTGTTGCGCTCGATGAGCGTGGTCATCACGCCGCCCTTGGTCTCGATGCCGAGGCTCAGCGGGGTGACGTCGAGGAGCAGCACGTCCTTGACCTCACCCTTGAGGACACCCGACTGCAGCGCGGCGCCCACGGCGACGACCTCATCGGGGTTGACGCCCTTGTTGGGCTCCTTGCCCTTGGTGAGCTCCTTGACCAGATCGGTCACGGCCGGCATGCGGGTCGAGCCACCGACGAGGATCACGTGGTCGATCTGGTCGACGTTGACCCCGGCATCCTTGATGACCGACTGGAACGGCTGCTTGGTGCGGTCGAGGAGGTCTGCGGTGAGCTTCTGGAACTCGCTGCGTGTGAGCTTCTCCTCGAAGTGCAGCGGCCCGGTCTCGCTCAGCGTGATGTAGGGCAGGTGAATCGTCGTCTCGGACGACGAGGAAAGCTCGATCTTCGCCTTCTCGGCTGCTTCCTGAAGACGCTGCCGGGCGATCTTGTCAGCGCCGAGGTCGGTGCCGTGCGCGTTCTTGAACTCCTTGATCATCCACTCGACGATCTTGGAGTCCCAGTCGTCGCCACCGAGGTGGTTGTCACCGCTGGTGGCCTTGACCTCGACGACACCGTCGCCGATCTCGAGCAACGACACGTCGAACGTGCCACCGCCGAGGTCGAAGACCAGGATCGTCTGGTCGGACTCCTTGTCGAGCCCGTAGGCCAGCGCGGCCGCGGTCGGCTCGTTGACGATGCGCTGCACGTTCAGTCCGGCGATCTCGCCGGCTTCCTTCGTGGCCTGCCGCTGGGAGTCGCTGAAGTACGCCGGCACGGTGATGACCGCGTCGGTGACCGACTCGCCGAGGTAGGACTCGGCGTCCCGCTTGAGCTTCTGCAGGATGAAGGCCGAGATCTGCTGCGGCGTGAAGGTCTTGTCGTCGATCTTCTGGTTCCAGTCGGTGCCCATGTGACGCTTGACGGAGCGGATGGTGCGATCGACGTTGGTGACGGCCTGCCGCTTGGCAACCTCACCGACGAGCACCTCTCCGTTCTTGGCGAAGGCGACGACGGACGGGGTGGTGCGAGCACCCTCGGCGTTAGCGATGACGGTGGGGTCTCCACCCTCGAGGACGGCTACGACGGAGTTCGTCGTACCCAGGTCGATTCCGACCGCACGAGCCATGGTGGTCTTACCTTTCAACGAAGTGTCAACAAGCATGAGTCTTGTCGACTCAAGTTTTACCGAACCTGGGGAGCGAAATCAAAAGGTTGAGTCGATTTCGCTCAAGTTCCTGTCAGGTACAACGCCTGACCTGGCGGTTTCTTCCCGATCGCGGCTAGTTTCGTCCCGTGCGCCGCGGCGGTGTGGCAGTGCCGGCGAGCGGTCAGTCGGCGACGACGCGAGCAAGCAGGCTTCTCAGCTCTGCGTCGGCACGTTTCCCGAGGCGATCGGCCACCCGGGCCTGGACCTCCGCAGCTGCTGCCCGGGCGAGCCCGAGCCGCTTCAGGCCGGCCGGGGTCAGCGTCAGGTCGTAGCAGCGCCGGTCGTCGGGGTTCCGCTCGCGGCGTACGAGCCCCGCACCCTCGAGGTCGGCGACGAAGGACAGTGCGGCCGGCGGACTCACACCGAGCGCCTGCGCGAGGTGGTTCTGTGAGCAGGGCTGGTCACTCGCGATGGCCGACAGTACGCCGAAGTCCCGGGGGTCCAGGCCGAGCGGCGCCAGCGCCTCCAGAGCCCACTGGCGCAGCACCCGATGCGCCTGGGCGATGAGGAAACCGGCATAGCGTGACAACGACTCGATGGCCAACCAGGCCTCGCCGTCGAGCAAGGTCGACAACACGGATCGCAACCGAGCCCGCTCCGCCTTCGTCAACGACTCGGTCAGGAGTAGCTCTCCCCGGTCGAGGTCGGCGAGCAGCCGGTCCAAGGCGGCGGATCCTCCCGCAGTCAGCCGCAGCGCGTAGGACCGTCGGTCGTCGGCGTTGCGTTCGCGGACGACCCAGCCGCGGGCCTCCAGGTCGTCGACCACCTTGACCATGATCGTCCGATTGACCCCCGTGAGATCGGACAGCGCCCGCTGGGACACGGCGCCCCGTTCGGCCAGGATGGCGAGCATCGCCACTTCGCGAACCGGGATCTCCTGGTCGACGCACGCCCGGGCGCTGAGGGTCGCTTTGACGTAGGCGCGCCGGAGCAGGTAGCCGGTGAACTGTGGCAGCTCAACCCGAACCGACGTCACCATGACCCAACCTCCTCACCGGCACGTTGGGCCCGGACCGGCGCTTGGCGCCCCGTCGCGCAACCCATCACGGCACTGATCATTAACCTGTTTGACCATCTGCACCAGTCCTCGGCGCTCGCGTGGAGTAGCAATACCCTCAAAACGGAAGGCCTCTCAGGGTTCACCCCTAGTTCCACCATGATTTCACCGAACTGATCATTAATCATATTGACGGTTTTCACCTGACGTCAGTACCTTCGTCGAAGACGTGGGGGCGGCCCAGATCTCCGACCGATGAGTTCTGGCGGCCATGTGGGTCCAACCTCCTGACTGACCAGCGGCACAGCGCCGCACGAGGACCGGGAGTGATCGTGGAACGTTGGGCTCGACTCGTCATGCACCATCGCCGCATCGTCAGCGCAATCTGGCTGGTCCTGTTCGTCGGAGGGGTGTTCTCCGCGGGCCAGCTGAGTGACCGCTTGTCGCTGGACTTCTCCCTGCCGGGCCAGCCAGGTGACAAGGCCGAGCAGCAGTTGATCGACACCTACGGCGTCAGCACCTTCGATACCTACGTCGCAGTCGTGACCGTCCCCGAGGGGCAGACGGTCGAGCAAAACCGGTCCGCGGTGACTCAAGTCATCGACGCAGGCGTCCAGGCCGTCCTGCAAGATCCGAAGCTGACCGCGATCCAGGACATGAACGTGCGCGTGCTCACCTTCGCGAACACCGGCGACACGGCGCTCATCACTGATGATGGCCGTACGACGTACGCGCTCATCCAGGCGCCCATCCCGGTCACGTTCGGCCCCTACATCGAGGAGGCCATGGACCCGGCCCTCGAGACGGCAGCCGAGAGCCAGGGCTTCGAGAGCAGCCTGACGTCCTACGGCCTGCTCGCCGCAGGAGGTGACACCGAAGGACCGAGCGTGCTCGTGGAAACGCTCTTCGGTGCGACCGGAGCGCTGCTCGTGCTGATCTTCGTCTACGCGTCATTCCTGGCCCTCCTGCCGCTGCTGATCGCGGCGGTGTCCATCCTGACGACCTTCATGATCGTGCTCGGGCTGACGACCTTCAGCGATGTCAGCGTGATCGTGCAGTTCCTGATCGCCCTGATCGGACTGGGTGTGGCGATCGACTACTCCCTGCTCCTGGTGTCGCGTTGGCGTGAGGAGCGGGCGCATGGGCTCGACAACGAGGAGGCGGTCGTCGTGGCGATGAAGACTGCCGGGCACGCAGTGCTCGCCTCGGGTGTCACTGTGGCCATCAGCCTGGTGGCGCTCATCGTCGTCCCCGTGCCGTTCCTGCGCAGCATGGGCATCGGCGGCATGCTCATCCCGCTTGTCTCGGTCTCGGTCGTCCTGACCCTGCTCCCGGCCCTGCTGTCCAGCATCGGTCCCCGGATCGACTTCCCGCGGATCCGCCACGAAGGAAAGGCCTCCCGTGGCTGGAGCGCATGGGGCCGTCTGGTCGTCGCCCACCGCTTCGTCGCCACCGGGGCCGCACTCGTGATGCTCGCGCTGCTCATCATCCCGGTTTTCAGCCTCAAGATCGGACAGTCCGGACTCGACGCACAAGCGAGGAGCGGCGCACGCTTCGACACCCTGCAGACCCTGCGGGACGGTGGCGTCGGCGCAGGGGTTCTGACCCCCATCGAAGTGCTCGTTCCGACCGGCGATGCCGAGGTCGCAGCCGAGGCCGCGCGCGGTGTTCCCGGGATCCAGGCCGCCGTCGTCGGCGACACCAAAGGCGACATTGCGGTCGTCGACGTGCTGCCCGCTGACGTCACGGTCGACAGCTCCGGCACAGCCCTTGTCGACAACGTAAGGGCTGCGATCGAGGGAGCCGTCGGCGGCGAGGTTCTCGTCACCGGGCTCGGCGCAACGGTCGAGGACTACTTCAGCGCGGTGTACGACAAGTTCCCGTACGTCCTCGCGCTGATCGCCTTCATCACGTTCATCCTGCTGGTCCGCACGTTCCGGTCCCTGCTCCTGCCCATCAAGGCCGTGATCCTCAACCTGCTCTCGCTTGCGGCTGTCTTCGGTGCGGTCGTGTTTTTCTGGCAGATGGGCCACGGATCGGACGCGATCTTCAGCGTCGCGGCCACCGGCGCCATCACGTTCTGGCTGCCGGTACTGATCTTTGCGTTCCTGTTCGGCTTGTCGATGGACTACGAAGTGTTCATCCTGGCCAGAATGCGTGAGGAGTACGACGCCACCGGTACGACCAATGCGGCCGTCATCACTGGTATCGGGCGTACCGGCCGGCTCGTCACGTCTGCGGCGTTGATCCTGTTCTTCGCCTTTGCAGCGCTGGCATCCTCACCTGGCACCGACATCAAGGTGCTGGGTACTGCCCTCGGCGTCGGCATCCTGATCGATGCGACGATCGTGCGAGCTTTGCTGGTGCCAGCCTTGGTCACCACCTTCGGCCGATGGAACTGGTGGCTGCCGGGTTGGCTCGCGATGCTGCTACGCGTCGAGCCGTCACCGCTGCCGCCGAAGGGGTCCGACGGGCCACCCTCGGCCAGACGCGACCCGGTCCTCGTCGACTGAGCCGGCACCGAGGTTGTCAGGAGCAGGGCGCCCTCGCCCGCCCGCTTCTGACAACGCCGCGTTCAGGTGAGGCGGCGGCCGTCCTTGTAAGCCGCCCGAACCAGGGGAACGCCCGGCCGGTAGGCCAGGTGGACGTAGGACGGGGCCGCGAGCACGGTGAGGTCGGCCCGCGCGCCGGGTGACAGGCGGCCCACGTCGTCACGTCGCAGTGCCGCCGCACCGCCGGCGGTCGCGGCCCAGAGCGCCTCGGCCGGGCTCATCCGCATCTCGCGGACCGCCAGCGCGACACACAGCGGCATCGAGGACGTGTAGCACGAGCCGGGGTTGCAGTCGGTGGCCAGCGCCACCGTCACCCCGGCATCGAGCATGGCCCGCGCGTCCGGGTAGGGCGAGCGAGTCGAGAACTCCACGCCGGGCAGCAGGGTCGCGACGACGCCGGCGTCAGCCAGTTTGGTGATGTCGTCCGGAGTTGCGTAGGTGCAGTGGTCGGCCGATGCGGCGCCGACATCGCACGCCACCGTGATACCCGGGCCGAAGCCGAGCTGGTTGGCGTGGATGCGGGGCAGGAGGCCGGCCGCCATACCGGCGGCCAGGATCGTCCGGGCCTGGTCCTCGTCGAATGCGCCGCGCTCGCAGAACACGTCGATCCAACGCGCATGAAGCGCACAAGCCTCGAGCATCGGCCCGGTCACGAGGGCGACGTACGCCGCGGGATCGTCGCGGAACTCGGCCGGGACCACGTGCGCCCCCAGGAAGGTGGTCTCGGGTGTCAACTGACGCGCCACCGCCAGGCTGCGGGCCTCGTCGTACGTCGTGAGGCCGTAGCCCGACTTGATCTCGACTGTCGTGGTGCCCTGCCGGGCCATCTCGGTGACGAGGCCAGCGGCGTTGGCGGCGAGTGCCTCATCGGTGGCGGCCCGCGTGGCGGCGACCGTGGTGGCGATCCCGCCCGCCGAGTAGCTGCGCCCCTCCATCCGGGCGGCGAACTCCGCGGACCGGTCGCCCGCGAAGACCAGATGGGCGTGACTGTCGACGAACCCGGGCACCACTGTGGCACCAGCCAGGTCGATGCGGTCGTCGGCTGCCGGCGCGGAGGCCGACTCCCCTACCCAGACGACCCGCTCACCCTCGACCAGCACGGCACCGTCACGGATGATCCCCAGCGGACCACCGTGCGCGGGATCGTTGGTGACGAGCTCACCGATCCGGTCGAAGATCAGGCTGGCGGTCACGAGGCCACCAGTCCGGCGATCGCGCGGGTGAGCCGGGTGCCGACACCACCGGGATCGAGGTCGACTCGTCGCCCACCCGCCACGACCTCGCGGATGTCACCACCTGTCGCGGCGAACACCACGGTCTCCTCACCGGACCCGGTGCCGGCAGTGCGCGGGGACGCGTCGTCGATCGTGACCAGGTCGGCCCACTGCCCGACGGCGATCCGGCCCGCATCGGAGAACCCCAGCGACTCGTGACCCGTCGACGTCGCGGCGACGAGCAGGCCGCCGGCCCGCAGGTGACCGCGCTGCTGGGTAGCCAGGCGAGTGTCGAGCTCGACGGCGCGCATCTCCTCGAAGGGGTCGATGACGGCGTGGCTGTCGGAACCGAGGGTCAACCGCGCTCCCGCCGCCACGAGCTCGGTGGCCGGCCCGACCCCGTCGGCGAGGTCACGTTCGGTCGTGGGGCAGAAGCACGCATAGCTGCGCGACGACCCCAGCGCGGCGCGGTCGGCCGCCGTCAGGTGCGTGGCATGAACCGCCGACAGCCGGGCGTCGATCACGCCCTCCTCGGCCAGCAGCTGTGCCGGCGTCAGACCGTAGGCGCGCATACATGCCTCGTTCTCGGCGACCTGCTCCGACAGATGTATATGGACCGGCGCCTCCGGCAGTGCCTTGGCCACCGTGGCGAGGTCGTCCCGGGGAACGGCGCGGACCGAGTGAATCGCGGCGCCGATCCTCACGTGCTCGTCCTGTGCCCGAGGACTCGCCGCCAGGGCCGCGACCCGTTCGGCCCAGGAGAACGCGTCGCCGTCACTGAACCGTTGCTGGACGCCTTCGGGCGCGGCGCCGAAGCCGGCCGACAGATAGCACGTGTCGAGGAGCGCGATCCGGATCCCGGCGTCCGTGGCGGCCGCGATCAACGCCTGACCCATGGCGTTAGCGTCGTCGTAGGGCCTCCCGTCGGTGCCGTGGTGCAGGTAGTGGAACTCTCCGACCGCCGTGTACCCCGCGAGCGTCATTTCCTGGTAGGTCGCCAGCGCCAGGGTGTAGTACGTGTCGGGATCGAGCCGTTCGGCAGCGGCGTACATCGTGTCCCGCCAGGTCCAGAAGGAGCCCGACTCGCGCTGGGTGCGACCGCGGAGGGCGCGGTGGAACGCGTGGCTATGGCAGTTTGCAAATCCCGGAATCGTCAAGCCTGCAAGGCGAAACGCGTCTGCAGGGGCCGCCTCTGCCGTAGTGACGCCGGTGATGCGACTGCCATCGACGGTGACCAGGACTCCCGCCGCTACGTCGCCAGGCCCCAGCCAGGCCCGCTCGCACCAGTACGCCGTCATGCCACGAGCTCCGTGAGCACCGTCGTCAAGGCATCGACGCCGGCCAGACAGTCGGCGGTGTCGGCGAACTCCTCCGGCGAGTGTGAGACACCGGTGGGGTTGCGCACGAAGAGCATCGCCGACGGGATCCCCGCCAGCTGCAGGATGCCGGCGTCGTGACCGGCTCCCGTGGGGATGATCGGTGCCTCGTCGAGGAGCGCGGAGATACGGCGCGCCAGGCCGGCGTCGAAGTCGACGGTGGGCACGACGGACTCGGGGGTGACGGTGACCGTCGTGCCGTCGCGGTCCGCCCGGTCGGCCGCCTGCCTGGCGATCGTCTCGACGAGGACCTGGACCGAGTCGGCGTCCGAGCCGCGTGCATCGAGCCAGGCCCGGACGCGGGAGGGGATCGCGTTGGTGATGTTCGGCTCGACGGCCACGCGCGCGAACGTGGCACGCAGGTCACTGAGCCGCGCCTGCTTGTTGGCCGCCAACGCCGTCATGGCGTAGGTGAGCATCGGGTCGTGGCGATCCGGCATCGCGGTCGCGCCGGCGTGGTTGGGCTCGCCATCGAACTCGAAGCGCCACCGGCCGTGGGCCCAGCTCGCCGAGGCGACCCCGACGGGCGCCTCCCGGTGGACGAGGTCACGACCCTGTTCGACGTGCAGCTCGACGAACAGGGCTACGTCGTCGAGCCAGTCGGCCCTGCCCAGGTCGGGCTCGCACCCAGCCGCCGCCATGGCGTCGAGCAGCCCCACCCCGTCACGGTCGCGGAGTTCGGCAGCCTCCTCAGGCGCCATCCGTCCGGTGGCCAGCCGCGAACCGAGACACGCGATGCCGAAGCGTGAACCCTCTTCCTCGACGAACATGGCCACGCCGATCGGCCGATCGGGCTCGACACCGGCCGCCCGCATCGCGTCGATGGCGGCGAAGCTCGAGACGACACCGAGCGGGCCGTCGAACGCGCCACCCTGGTCGACCGAGTCGAGGTGGGAACCGATGAGAATCCCCTTGCCTGTCCGGGCTCCGGCCGGCCGCCACCAGGCCACGGCATTACCCTGACCGTCGTACTCGGGGACCAATCCGCGAGCCACACACTCCTGCGCGTACCACGCGGCGCACTCGCGCTCGGCCGACGCGAAGGGGGCGCGCACGTAACCGCCGGACCGCGCGTCGCGGCCGATCGGCTGGAGGTCGCGCCACATTCCTTCGAACGTCACGTCTGCACTATCTCAGCCGGCGGCGATGGCGGGCCGCCTGGCTGGCCCGATCCTGTCTGGTATCGCAGACCGCCTGGCGGATCGGGTGTGACATCCTGCCCTTCGACGAGAGGACGGGGCGATGGAGTTCCAGGACGTGGTCGAGCGGCGCCGGATGGTACGCAACTACACCGACGACCCGGTCGACCCCGCCATCGTCGAGCGCATCCTGTCCAACGCGCTGCACGCACCGAGCGCGGGCTTCAGCCAGGGGTGGGGCTTCCTGCTGCTCGAATCCCGCGCCGACGTCGAGCGGTTCTGGACGTGTACGTCGGAGCCGGATGAGCCCCCGGACAGCTGGCTGTCGGGGATGCGGCGCGCACCGGTGATCGTCGTGCCGTTGTCACGCAAGCAGGCCTATCTCGACCGGTACGCCGAGCCCGACAAGGGTTGGACCGACAAGGACGAGTCGCGCTGGCCCGTGCCGTACTGGGACATCGACACCGGAATGGCGGCCCTGTTGATGCTCCAGACCGTGACCGACGAGGGTCTGGGCGCGTGCTTCTTCGGCATACCCCGGGAGTGTTGGGACTCGTTCCGGGCTGAGTTCGCGGTGCCGCCGGAGTACACGCCGATCGGCGCTCTCACCATCGGTCACCGCGCAGCGGACCGGAAGTCACCGTCGTTGCGGCGGGGCCGTACTCCGCTCAGCGACGTCGTGCACCGCTCCAGCTGGTAGCCCGGCACCGCTGCTCAACGGGCCACAACTCACGGTTCAAGGAACCACAACTCACGGTTCAAGGAACCACAACTCACGGTTCAAGGAACCACAACTCACGGTTCAAGGAGGGTGAGGGTGGGGCGAGACCAACCGCGGGAGGCAGGTTCGACGGCGGCCTCGACCTGGGCGGCCAGCGCATACAGCACGTGGTCCTGGCCCGGTTTGGCGGCGAGCATCATCCCGACCGGCAGGCCCGTCGACGTCCAGCCCGTAGGCAGCGACACCGCCGGCATCCCGGTGACGTTCCAGGCGGCGGTGAACGGCGAGAACGCCTTCTGGTTCTCGAAGTCCTGCGCCGGGTCGTCGTCGTCACGCAAGGCACCCACCAAGGCAGGTGGCTGAGCCAACGTCGGAGTGAGCACCACGTCGTACGGCGCCAGCACTCCCAGCACACCGGCGGCCGCCTGACGCATCCGGACCAACGCGTCGAAGAACTCCACCGCGCTCACCTGGGCACCCCGACTGCGCAGCCACCGCGTCAGCGGGCGCACCTGCTCCTCCGCCTCGGGCGGCAGCGGCCACGAGGCCGTCATCACGGACCACACCGTCTCGAAGGTCGACACGATGTCGGGGCGGAACGGCTGCGGCACCTCGACGAGCTCATGGCCGAGCGCCGTGAGCCGGGCAGACATCGCCTCGTACGCCGCCAGCACCTCGGCATCGACGGGCACGTCGGCGATCATCGGCGTGCTGAACCTGGCCACCAGCAGGCGCCCGGGGTCACGGTCGCACCAGTCGAGATAGCCGGCGCGGTCAGGCGGCCCCGCCGCCCACACCGAGTCGGTCACCGCCGGACCCACCATCACGTCCAGGAAGGCCGCGCTGTCACGCACCGTCGACGCCAGCGGACCCGAGGTCGACAGGCCCGTGATGTCGCCGTAGATCGGCGCCGAGCTGATCAGGCCACGACTCGGCTTGAAACCCACGAGCCCGGTCACGCTGGCGGGAATGCGGATCGAGCCGCCGCCGTCCGATCCATGGGCCACCGGCAGCAGCCCTGCTGCGACGGCCGCCGCAGCCCCTCCGGACGAGCCACCCGCGCTGCGTGTCAGGTCGTACGGTGTCCGGGCCGGCGGTGCCACCTCGGGCTCGGTGTAACAGGGCGCGCCGAACTCCGGGGTGTTCGTCTTGCCGAGGCTGACCATGCCGGCCCCCTCGATCCGGCGTACGACCTCGTCGGAGAAGTCCGGGACGTGCCCGCGCATCACCGCGGACCCGAAGGTGGTCTCGACCCCCCGGGTCGAGGTGAGGTCCTTGATGCCCGTCGGTACGCCGTCGAGCCGCGACAGGGTGAGCCCCTGCTCGTAGCGCCGCCCCGCGTCGGCGGCCTGCTCACGCGCCCGGTCGGGGGTCAGCCGGACGAACGCTCCCACCGTGGCGTCGAGCTCCTCGATGCGCGCCAGGTAGTGCTCGACCGCGTCGATCGGCCGCGCAGTCCCGTGCCGGAACGCCTCGGCCCACCCCAGCGCCGTCGAAGGAAATCGCTCACCGTCTCTCGCCATGACGCCACGCTAGACGTCGACGACCTCCGCTGAAACACGACCTCTGTCGAGAGGCCCGGACCGTGGCGCGTCAGCGTGCCATCGGGATCGGGACGTCGCGTTCGCGCGCCACTTCGTTGGCTCGGTCATAGCCCGCATCGACGTGTCGGATGACGCCCATCCCCGGGTCGTTCGTCAACACCCGCTCGGCCTTCTGTGCCGCCAGGTCGGTGCCGTCCACGACGACGACCTGGCCAGCGTGGATGGACCGACCGATACCGACGCCGCCGCCATGGTGGATCGACACCCACGTGGCACCCGACGCCACGTTCACCATGGCGTTCAGGAGCGGCCAGTCGGCGATCGCGTCGGACCCGTCCAGCATCGACTCGGTCTCGCGGTAGGGAGAGGCGACCGACCCGCAGTCGAGGTGGTCCCGCCCGATGGCCAACGGAGCCGCCAGCTCGCCGGAGGCGACCATCTCGTTGAACCGCAGCCCGGCGCGGTGACGTTCGCCGTACCCGAGCCAGCAGATCCGTGCCGGGAGACCCTGGAAGTGCACCTGGTCCTGTGCCTTCTTGATCCAGCGGTGCAGCTTCTCGTCGTCCGGGAACAGCTCGAGCACCGCACGGTCGGTCGCCGCGATGTCCTTGGGGTCACCGGAGAGCGCCGCCCACCGGAAAGGTCCCTTGCCTTCGCAGAACAGCGGGCGGATGTACGCCGGGACGAAGCCCGGGTAGTCGAAAGCTCGCCCGAAGCCACCCAGCCTCGCCTCGGCACGCAACGAGTTGCCGTAGTCGAACACCTCGGCCCCGGCGTCGAGGAAGCCGACCATGGCCTCACAGTGCCGCGCCATGGCGTCACGCGCCCGTTCGGTGAAGTCGGCCGGGTCCTTCTCTCGGAACGACACCCAGTCGTCGAAGTCGACCCCGACCGGCAGGTACATCAGCGGGTCATGGGCCGACGTCTGGTCGGTGACCACGTCGATCGGGGCACCCATCGCCAGGAGCTCGGGGACCATCTCCGCAGCGTTGCCGAGCACTCCGATCGACAACGGCTTGCGCGCATCCCGCGCTTCGACCGCGAGCTCGACCGCGTGCTGCAACGACGTCGCCTGCACGTCGAGGTAACGGTGGTCGATGCGTCGCTTGATCCGCGAGTCGTCGCACTCGATGCAGATGCACACCCCGTCGTTCATGGTCACCGCGAGGGGCTGGGCACCGCCCATGCCACCGAGTCCGGCCGTCAACGTGATCGTGCCGGCCAGCGAGCCGTCGAACCGCTTGTCAGCCACCGCCGCGAACGTCTCGTAGGTGCCCTGCAGGATGCCCTGGGTGCCGATGTAGATCCACGACCCGGCGGTCATCTGCCCGTACATGGTGAGCCCCAGGTGCTCGAGCCGCCGGAACTCCTCCCAGTTGGCCCAGTCGCCCACGAGGTTGGAGTTGGCGATCAGGACCCGCGGAGCCCACTCGTGGGTCTGCATGATCCCGACCGGACGCCCGCTCTGCACCAGCAGCGTCTCGTCGATCCGCAGGTCGGTGAGCGACCGGACGATGGCGTCGTACGACGGCCAGTCCCGCGCCGCCTTGCCCGACCCGCCGTAGACGACGAGCTCATCCGGGTGCTCGGCCACCTCGGGGTCGAGGTTGTTCATCAGCATGCGCAGGGGCGCCTCGGTCTGCCATGACCGGGCGGTGAGGTCGGTGCCTCGAGCGGCGCGGACACTGCGGGACTCACTCATCGGAGGTTCCTTCCTGGAGCGGGTTAGCGAAGGGGAGCGGGGAGGGCGGCGTCAGCGGCGGCGACCAGGGATCCGGTCGCCACGAGCTGCACCGCCGCCTCGATGTCGGGTGCCAGGTGTCGGTCCGGCCCCGGGCCTGGGACCTCGGCCCGCAGTGCAGCGATCACGGCTGCGGTGGCCGGCGCCGGCGCCAGCGGGGCACGCAGGTCGAGTCCGCGCGCGGCGGTCAGGATCTCGATCGCCAGCACCCGGGTCAGCCCGTCGATGCTCTGGCGCAGCTTGCGGGCCGAGGACCAGCCCATCGAGACGTGGTCCTCCTGCATGGCACTGGACGGGATCGAGTCGACACTGGCCGGGGCGGCCAGCCGCTTCAGCTCCGAGACGATCGCGGCCTGGGTGTACTGGGCGATCATGTGGCCGCTGTCGACACCCGGGTCGTCGGCGAGGAACGGCGGCAGCCCGGCGTTGCGAGCGGTGTCGAGAAACCGGTCGGTGCGCCGCTCGGCCATGCTCGCGACGTCGGCCACCGGAATCGCGAGGAAGTCGAGCACGTAGGCCACGGGCGCGCCATGGAAGTTGCCGTTGCTCTCCACGCGACCGTCGGCGAGCACGACCGGGTTGTCGATCGCCGCCGCCAGCTCGCGCTGAGCAACCGTCGCGGCGTAGTCGACCGTGTCGCGCGCAGCGCCCAGCACCTGCGGGGAGCACCGCAGCGAGTAGGCGTCCTGCACGCGGTTGCAGTCGGGGCCGCGATGACTCTCGATCACGCCGGACCCGGCGAGCAGGGCGCGGAGGTTCGCGGCCGAGACCGCCTGCCCGGGATGGGGACGCAGCTCCTGCAGGTCGGCCGCGAAGACGCGGTCGGTGGCCAGGAGCCCCTCGACCGACATCGCGGCACCGATGTCGGCGACCTTCAGCAGCTCTCGCAAGTCGTGGATCGCGAGCACGAGCATGCCCAGCATGCCGTCGGTGCCGTTGATGAGGGCCAGGCCCTCCTTGGCCTGCAGCTCGACCGGGGTGATGCCGGCTGCAGCGAGGGCGTCCGCGGCCGGGCGCCTGATCCCGTTCTCATCGACGACTTCACCCTCACCCATCAGCACCAGCGCGCAGTGCGACAGCGGGGCCAGGTCACCGGAACAGCCGAGGCTGCCGTACTCGTGCACCAACGGCGTGATGCCGTGGTTGAGCAGTGCGGCGAGGGTCTCGGCAGTCTCGACCCGGACGCCGGTGTGACCGGTGGCCAGTGTCGACAGGCGTAGCAGCATGAGAGCGCGGACGACGTCGGTCTCGACCGCCGGGCCGGAGCCGGCGGCGTGCGAGCGGACGAGCGACTTCTGTAGCTGGGTGCGCATCGCGGTCGGGATGTGCCGGGTCGCGAGCGCGCCGAAACCGGTCGAGATGCCGTAGGCCGGTGTCGGGGCTGCGGCCAGGTCGTCGACCGCCGTCCGTGCCGCCGCGATGGCCTTCCGGGCATCCTCGGCGAGCTCGACGTTGGCGTGGTCACGGGTGACCGCGATGACGTCGTCGAAGGACAGCGGTCCCACGCCGACGAGGACAGGTGAGGTCATGACAACATTCCACTCGGGTCCGGCCCATCCGGCCAGTAGGCGAGGCGGCATACAATCTGAGATCCGAGACACCGCGGCTAGAGTCGACCCATGTCGCCCGCCCAGGTCCCTGCCGCGACGCGCGCCCTTCGTGTGTTGCGCTACCTGGCCGGGCAGCCACAGCCGGTTCCGCTCGAGCGGATCGCAGCCGCGGTCGGGGCTCCCCGGTCATCGACGTACCACCTGGTGAACGCCATGATCGCGGAGGGCTTCGTCACCCACGTGGAGGACGAGCACCGGTACGCGCTCGGCGTCGCGGCCTTCGAGGTCGGCAGCGGCTACACCCGACAGGCTCCGCTGCAACGCATCGCCCGTCGGCCGCTGGCTGAGCTGGTCGACTCCCTGGGGCAGTCCGGCCATCTCGCGGTGCTGCACGGCCGCGACGTGTTCTACGTGCTGGAGGAACGGGCGGCCCGCCGCCCCGTTCTCGTCAGCGACGTCGGGGTGCGCCTGCCGGCTCACATCACCGCCAGTGGACGCGCGATCCTCGCCGCCCTCCCTGCCGCGCAGATCCGCGCTCTCTTCCCTGACCGCAACGCGTTCGTGTCGCGGCACGGCACGGGACCGAGCAGCCTCAGCGCGCTGACGTCGGTGATGGCGGAGACGCGGCAGCGTGGATATGCCACGGAACAGGACGACGTGACTCCCGGGTTCGCCTCGGTGGCGGTGCCGGTGACCGACCACAGTGGCCACCCCGTGGCCGCGGTCGCGGTCACGTTCGCTTCCGACGAACCGCCGCCTCTCGACGACGCGGTGCGCCGCATCCGGTCCACGGCGGCGTTGCTGTCACGCCGAGTCGGTGGGGGCATAACACGCGACACGCAGTCTCGCAACTCTTAGGCGCAACACGGTCGCAGGGGGTGACGTTTGTCACGAAAACACGTAGCCTCCCCTCTCGGGGGCCTTCCTTCCCCTTCCCCGTCAAGGTCACTGGAGGATATTCACGTGCCAGCACAATCGACCCGCCTACGGCGTGGCGCCATCTCGGCTCTGGCGGCAGTCGCCGTCGCCGGTCTGACGCTCACCGCCGTGCCGAACGGAGCCGCTGCTCCCGCGTCCGCATCGAAAGACCGGGCGGCCGCCAAGTCGCCCGTCATGAAGAACACCGCCGAGCGCGAGCGCAAAGGGTTCTTCGACGCCCGCGCCGTCACGGCACCCAGCACCATCACCTCCGCCGAGAAGGCTCTGAAGGGCACCAAGCCGGCCCAGGTGGCTGCCTTGCGCGCCGACCTCGGACCGTCGGCGATCGTCGACATCGACCCGCTGACCGGCACCCCGGCCAACCTCAGCTCGCTCGACCGGTACCTCACCGCCCCGAGCGGAGCCAGCGCCCGGGCCATCGCGATGACCTACGTCCGCCAGCATCTGACCGACCTCGGTCTGCGCCGGGCCGACCTGAGCACCTTCCACCTACGTCGCGACTATGTCGACGTCGCCGGCATCCACCACCTGTCCTGGACCCAGTCCAGCGGCGGGGTCACCGTCTTCGGCAACGGCCTGAAGGCGCACGTCGCCAAGAACGGCCAGCTGATCGCCCTCCAGGGCTCGCCTGTCTCCGGGCTCGCCGGCCTCACCGCCAAGGTTGCCAAGAGCCCGACGCTCTCCGCGGCCAGTGCACGCTCGGCCGCGGCCAAGGACGTCGGCTCTTCCGCGGCGCCCGCCACCGAGCGTTCTGCCGCTGCCGGCAAGGGTGAGTCTCTGTGGTCCAACGGTGACCGCGTGGCACCTGTCTGGTTCGTGACGCCCTCCGGCGTACGGCTGGGCTGGTCGACCTACACACAGTCCGGCGACGGGCTCGACTACGCCCACGTCGTCGACGCGCGCACCGGTGACGTGCTCTACCGCCGCGACCTGGTCAGCAACGACCGGGGCGACGGCCGTGTCTACGACTACTACCCGGGTGCCTCCCGCGGTGGCCAGGCGAAGACCGTCAACTTCATCAAGAAGGGCTGGGTCCGCAAGGGCGCCAAGTGGCTGCACGGCGCGAACGTCTCGGCCTGGGCCGACCTCAACGACGACAACCTCGTCCAGCAGCGCGAGAAGACCCCGATCCCTGGCAACAAGAAGCACCCGCAGTTCAAGTTGCACGCGTTCCACAGCAACAAGCTGTGCAGCAAGGAGTTCGTGTGCACGTGGAACCCGAACAAGGCGTTCTCGTGGCGGACCAACAAGAAGGCAGACGTGAGCAACGCCTTCTACCTGGCCAACACGTTCCATGACTACCTCGCGAAGGGTCCGATCGGCTTCACCGCGCGGGCCGGCAACTTCGAGAACGCCGACGGCGACCCCGTGCTGCTGAACGCGCTCGACGGCGCTTCGACCGACCACGGTCTGCCGGACCCCAACCACATCGACAACGCCAACATGTCGACGCCTCCGGACGGCATCGCACCGACGATGCAGATGTACCTGTGGCACCAGCCGCACACGCCGAACTCGTTGGACCCGTTCCTTCCTGTGAGCGGTGCGTTCGACGCGAGCATCCTGTACCACGAGTACACGCACGGCCTGTCCAACCGACTGGTCACCGACGCCCAGGGCAACTCGACGTTGAACTCGATCCAGGCCGGCTCCATGGGTGAGGCGTGGAGCGACTACTACGCCATGGACTACCTGGTCACCAAGGGCTTCCAGCGGGACACGAACAAGGACGGGCAGATTCTGGAGGGCAAGTACACGCTCGCGAACCAGTTCCCGTTCCGCACCATGGCGATGGACTGCAAGGTCCACTCCAAGGTCAGGAACTGCACCGACCCGATCACCGGCAAGCGTGGTGGCTACACCTACGGCGACTTCCCGATGATCGGCGGGGCACCGGAGGTCCACTCCAGCGGTGAGGTCTGGGCGCAGACGCTCTGGCAGATCCGTGCGGCCCTGGGTCACCGGGTCACCGACATGTTGGTCACGCGGGGTATGGAGCTCTCGTCCAACGACCCGTCGATGCTCGACATGCGCAACGCCATCATCGAGGCCGACCGCGTGGTCTACCAGAGCAAGCACACCAACGGGCTGTGGCGGATGTTCGCCCAGCGCGGCATGGGCTGGTATGCCGGGACGACCGAGGGCGGCGACACGCAGCCGGCCGAGGACTTCCACACGCCGCCGATGCCGTCGCGCGGCGTGGGCACGCTGGCCGGTTTCGTCCGCGACCGCTTGACCGGAGACCCGATCCAGGGTGCTCGCGTCACGATCACCGGCCACCCCGGCTACACCGACACCACCAACGCGAGCGGCATCTACCAGATCGACAACGTCCGACCGGGTCGTTACCAGAAGGTCGTCGTCGGAGGTGGCGGCTACGAGCAGGTGATCAAGAAGGTCACGGTCAAGGGAACCTTCACCCAGAAGGACTTCCAGACCCGCCGTGACTGGGCAGCCGCACCGGCCGGAGCCCAGGTCTACGACTTCAACGGACCGGACTACACCAGCTTCGGCTGTGGTCCCGAAGGCGCGATCGACCTGAGCCAGGGCCAGGTGTGGGGCAGCACCACCGGCAACGATCAGGGAGACCCGACCGGCACCATGATCCCGAAGTGGCTCGTGGTGCAGCTTCCCGTGGCGATCAGCATCGACACCGGTACGGGCGTCAGCTCAGCCTTCAAGGTTGACCCGACGTCCGGCTGCGGTGACCCCGGGAGCTCGTCGACCGGCGACTTCACGATCGAGGTGGCCTCGGCCGCCACCGGTCCGTGGACGAAGGTCGTCGACGTGAACGGGGAGGCGAACTGGCTGCCCAGGAGCCAGTACACCAACCTCGCGGCCAGCCAGGCCGTGGCGAACGTGCAGTTCGTGCGCCTGACGCTGAACAGCCCCCAGGTGCCGGACTTCGCGACGAACTGCCCGAACGGTCCCTACGGCGGCTGCACGTTCACGGACTTCACCGAGCTCGAAGTCTTCGGCATCGAGTAACACCCAGCAGCACCCAGCAGCACCCAGCAGCACCGCAGCACCCAGCAACACCCAGCAGCACAGCACCACCCCGTAACACCCAGCAGCACAGCACCACCCAGCACCACCCCGTAACACCCAGCAGCACCGCACCACCCCGTAACACCCAGCAGCACAGCACCACCCCGTAACACCCAGCAGCACAGCACCACCCCGTAACACCCAGCAGCACAGCACCATCCGCAGCACAGGAGGGCCGGCTCGCACCCCGCGAGCCGGCCCTCCCCCTTTCCTGGTGCCCACCCCGGGCTCGTGCCCCAGCTGGCCGTCCGCGTTTGCCTAGTGAACAATCCAGGTTGCTTGTGAACTAGGCAAACGCCCCTTGCTGACCTGGGGTTTGCCTTGCAGACTTAGCCCCACCAAGGAGGTGGGGACGCATGGACCCGCACGAGCTCGAGCGGTACCTCAGCGAGACCTGGGAGTTCGAGGATCCGGGGGCGTCGTACGACGGTTTCCGCGCGGCGGCCGGCGACGAGGCCGAAGACGACAGCGCCGCACGCCTCGTGCTACGAACCCAGATGGCCCGGGCGCAAGGTCTCCGGAGCGACTTCAGCGACGCCGAGGCGATCCTCGACGACGTGGCCCGTGGTCTCGACTCCGCTGGTGGAGACCTCACCGAACAGCAGGTCCACCACGTCCGCGCCCGGCTCGAGATAGAACGCGGGCGGCTGCTCAACTCCAGTGGCTCGGCCGCCGCCTCACGGCCGCACTTCGACATGGCCTACGACGAGGCCATGGCCGCCGACCTGGCCGGCCTGGCCGTCGACGCGTTGCACATGACCGCCATCGTCATCGGCGGCATCGACGGACCAGCAGCAGCCGAGGCCGTCAACGCGCGGGCCATCTCCGTGGCGGAGGGCTCCGACGACCCCGAGGCGCGACGCTGGCTCGGATCGCTGCTCAACAACCAGGGCTGGAACCGCCACGACTCGGGCGCCTACGAAGAAGCGCTCGGGATCTTCCGGCGCGCGCTCGAGGTGCGGCAGCACCAGGGGTCCAGACGGGAGACGGCGATCGCGCACTGGTGCGTCGGCCGATGCCTGCGGTCCCTGGAGCGCTACAGCGAGGCCCTGGAGATCCAGGAGATGCTCGCATCCAGCGCCGCCGGGTCCGAGGATGGGTACGTGTACGAGGAGCTGGGTGAGAACCTGATGGCCCTCGGACGCGAGAACGAGGCCGCGGCGTACTTCTCTCGCGCCCACGAGCTGCTGTCGCAGGATGACTGGTTGGTCGACAACGAGAACGAGCGGCTGGAGCGGTTGCTGACACTCTCCGGCGACTGAACAGAACCGTCGCCGAAGCGGGCGGTCGCCTCTCCCGCTCGGCCGTCGGGCAGATAGGCTTCCCGGCACGTCCATCGCCTGCTTCCGCGGCCTCTGCACGCACTGGTCACCGGCAGGTCGAGGACGCCGGGTTGACCAACCGCGAGGAGCCCCCATGCAGGTGCTTGCCATCGTCGTGTCGCTGGCGGTGACGATCGTCGCGATCGCGTTGTTCGCCAGGGCGATCGCCTCCATCGTGGCGGTCGTCCGCACCGGACAGCCGGCCGTAGGGCGCTCCACCCACCGCGGTGCGCGCTGGACCACGTTGGCCAGGGAAACCCTCGGCCACACCCGGATGCTGCAGTGGACGCACGTCGGGATCCTGCACTGGTTCGTCTTCGTCGGGTTCGGCTTTCTCTTCTTCACGCTCGTCACCGCCTTCGGCCAGCTCTTCGATGCCGAGTTCGCGCTCCCGCTGATCGGCCACTGGATCGTCTACGACTGGGCGACCGAGCTGATCACCTGGCTGATGCTGATCTCGATCGTGGGCCTGATCGTCATCCGGCTGACCCACCTGCCCAGCGGCTCGCTGGGGCGCTACAGCCGGTTCAGCGGTTCCCGGATGTGGCAGGCCTACTTCGTCGAGGCGGTGATCCTCGGCATCGGTCTGTGCATCATCACGCTCCGCGCCGCAGAGTACGCCGTCGCGGATCTCGACGGCACGGCCGCGAAGGCGCACTACCCGCTGACCTTCTTCCTGGGTGAGGCGTTCAGCGGCCTGAGCCTGTCCACGTTGGAGAACCTCATCTACCTCGTGGCGATGCTCAAGATCCTCATCTCGTTCACCTGGATGATCGTGCTGTCGCTCAACACGACGATGGGCGTGGCCTGGCACCGCTTCACTGCGTGGCCAAACATCTGGTTCAAGCGTGAGGCCGACGGCCGGCCGGCGCTGGGTGCGTTGCAGCCGATGATGGCCGGTGGCAAGCCGATCGACTTCGAGAACATCGAAGATCTCGACGAGGAGACGGTGTTCGGCGTCGGCAAGGTCGAGGACTTCAGCTGGAAGGGCATCCTCGACTTCACCTCGTGCACGGAGTGCGGCCGTTGCCAGTCGCAATGCCCCGCCTGGAACACCGAGAAGCCGCTGTCGCCGAAGCTCCTCGTGATGGCTCTGCGCGAGCACGCGTACGCCAAAGCGCCGGAGCTGCAGGCTGACGAAGACGACCGCTCCGCACCTGGTGACACCGTCACCAAGGAGGCCGACCGTCCCCTCATCGGCAATGCCGAGGCCTACGGCGTGATCGATCCGGACGTGCTGTGGTCATGTACGTCGTGCGGCGCCTGCGTGCAGCAGTGCCCCGTCGATATCGAGCACGTCGACCACATCATGGACATGCGGCGCTACCAGGTGCTTGTCGAGTCGAACTTTCCTACGGAGCTCAACCAGCTCTACAAAGGCCTGGAAAACAAGGGCAATCCGTGGAACATGGCCCCGTCTGCGCGAATGGACTGGGCGAAGGACCTGCCGTTCGACGTCAAGCAGGTCGGTACCGACGTCGGGGATCTCGGCGAGGTCGAGTGGTTGTTCTGGGTCGGCTGTGCCGGTGCCTACGAGGACCGGGCCAAGAAGACCACGCAGGCGGTCGCGGAGCTGCTCCACCAGGCCGGGGTTTCCTTCGCCGTGCTCGGCGACGGCGAGACGTGCACCGGAGACCCGGCCCGGCGGTCGGGCAACGAGTTCGTCTTCCAGCAGCTCGCCCTGCAGAATGCCGAGGTGCTCATGGAGAGCAAGGCCACGAAGGTCGTCTCCACCTGCGCGCACTGCTTCAACACGTTGAAGAACGAGTACTCCCAGTTCGGGGTCGAGCTCGAGGTCGTACACCACACGCAGCTGCTGAACCGGCTGGTCCGCGACGGACGCCTGACGCCGATCGCCCCTGTTGAGTCGAGCGTCGCCAAGCGCACGATCACCTACCACGACCCGTGCTACCTCGGCCGTCACAACCAGGTCTACGAGCCTCCGCGCGAGCTGCTCTCGATCCTGCCCGGCACGTCGTTCACGGAGATGCCGCGCCACGGCTCCCGGTCCTTCTGCTGCGGCGCCGGAGGTGCGCGCATGTGGATGGAGGAGAAGATCGGCGAGCGGATCAACCTCAACCGTTCGCGCGAGGCTGTCGACACCGGCGCCGACCAGATCGCGGTCGGCTGCCCGTTCTGTCGGGTGATGATGTCCGACGGCCTCACCTCGCTGCAGGCCGACGGCAAGGCACGCGACGAGGTCGAAGTGCTCGACGTCGCTCAGCTCCTGCTGGCGGCGGTGAGGAACTCCAACGGCGCGACACCGGCGCCCGACATCGCCGCCGCCACAGAGGCTGAATCACCTCGTACCGAGGGCGAGACCGACCCCCTCGACGGCGCCACCGGCGACTGATCAGGCGCCCGGATCCGGCGAACGGAACGGCGCCGGGCCGCGCCGGGGTTCAGCCCGTGTCCTCGTCAGGTCCGCCCGCGGACTGCCCGGCGTCGGTACGACGTCACCAGCTCGTAAGTTGACGTCACCCGTCGGCGTATTGGGTGGCCAACCACATTCATGGAGCAAGGCCGCCCTTGTTCCCCTCCAGAGAACTCCCTGGTCAGCGGGTTTTTTTCAAAAGTTTCGTGATGGTGTTGACATGACACCATGATGACGTCATATTAGTGCGCATGGACATCACGCAATTCGTCGAGTCGCTCCGCCGAGACCTGTCCCAGGCTGCCGAGGCCGGCGGCGACGAGATCCGAGCGGCCGCCGAGCGGCTGGCCTTGGCTCTCGACCCGGCCGTTCGCCTTACGTTGATGGATGCCCTCTCCCAGGCAGCGTCGGAGATCACGAACGAACTGCACGGGACGTCGGTCGAGCTTCGGCTCAAGGGGCGTGAGCCGGTCTTCGTCGTCGTCGGCGCCGGCGCCGACTCCATGCCGCCCACCCCGCCGACACCGCCCACCCCGCCAGAGCCCCCGACGCCGCCCGAGCCGTTCGACGGCGAGGACGAGTCCGTCGCCCGCATCACGTTGCGACTGCCCGAGTCGCTCAAGGTCAAGGCCGAAGAACTCGCCGCACGCCGTGGTCAGAGCCTCAACACCTGGCTCGTCAACGCCGCACGGATGGCGAGCTCAGCCAACATCGACATCAACATCATGGGCTCGATGGGGCCGGGCGCCCCGGGCCGCAACCGCTCGTCCAACAAACGCATTCAAGGCTGGGTGCGTTGAGGCGGACCGTCGCCTCACACACCCGCCACCGACTCCCGCCAGCTACGACCCGCATCCCGACTTCGCCGCCGTCAAGGAGACAGCCATGCACACGTTCGAGACACCTCACCCGATCAGCCTGAAGGTCGAGCTGTGGCAGGGACAGGTCACGGTCCGTGCGACGGACACCACCACCAGCACTGTCGAGCTCGAGCCGCTGGGCAACGACTCGGCAGCCAGAGAGATGATCGACAACGCCACCGTCGAGCAGCGCGGTGACGAGCTCGTCGTGCTGATGCCGAAGATCAGGGGCGGCCTGTTCCGCCGGCAAGGCCACGTCATGGCGACGATCAGCGTGCCTATGCACAGCTCCGCGAAGATCGAGACCGCCTCAGCGGACGTCGACACGCATGGGGAACTCGGCGACCTCAGGATCAACACCGGATCCGGCGATCTCGAGATCGACATCGTCGGCAGCGCCGACGTCAAGACAGGGTCCGGAGACGTGGAGCTGAACGTTGCCCGGGCGAACTGCTCGATCAAGGGGGGTTCGTCGGACATCAGCCTGGACGAGGTCGGCGGTCACGCCGACGTCCTGGCCGGCTCCGGCGACGTCGTGGTCGGGCGGATCGGGGGCACGCTCAAGATCAAGACCGGCTCCGGCGACATCATCGTCAAGCACGCCGGCGAAGGGGTCGACGCCATGGCCGGGTCCGGTGACCTGATCGTCCGCCGCATCGACCACGGCAAGCTCAAGGCCAAGACCGGCTCCGGCGACATCAGCATCGGCGTGGCCGAGGGCACCGCGGCATACCTCGACATCACCACCGTCACCGGAGACGTCACGTCCTCCCTCGACGCGAGCGAAGCCCCGGGCGACGGTGACCAGACCGTCGAGCTCATCATCCAGGCGGGGACAGGCGATGTGGTCCTACAGCGCGCGTGAGCGCCGGCCGTACCGGCCCGAGGCCGCCGACTCGTCGTACGACGGGACCGAGCGAGTCGTGAGACACCGCAAGACCAGTCAAGCGCCCGTTCGGCGCC
Organism: uncultured Actinomycetota bacterium; assembly: GCA_963750495.1. GTDB lineage: Bacteria > Actinomycetota > Actinomycetes > Propionibacteriales > Nocardioidaceae > JANLYC01. The sequence continues at coordinate 1,891 of CAVVQV010000003.1, read as the reverse complement.
CCCGACCAGACTCAGAACCAGAGACCGGACCAGAAGCCAAGACCACGACAACGCAGCAGAGAGAGGAGCAGGGCTCATGAACTTCAACGACCAGGTAGCTCGCGAGATCATCAAGGAGCGCACGCAGTCGAAGGCTGCCACCCGACGCCCCTCCCACCCGAGGGCCGCGCGGATCCTGCGTCGCCTCGCCGACCGCGTCGACAACGACCGCTGACTCACCACTCCCACCGCGAAGCAAGGTCAGATGTCGGTGCGGTGGAAGTTCTGGAACGACCGCGACGGGGTTGGGCCGCGCTGGCCCTGGTAGCGGGAGCCGTACTTCGCACTGCCGTAGGGGTTCTCGGCGGGCGACGACAGGCGGAAGAAGCACAGCTGGCCGATCTTCATCCCCGGCCACAGCTTGATCGGCAGCGTGGCGACGTTCGAGAGCTCGAGCGTGACGTGGCCGGAGAAGCCGGGATCGATGAATCCGGCCGTCGAGTGCGTGAGCAGACCGAGCCGGCCCAGCGACGACTTGCCTTCGAGACGGGCCGCGACGTCATCGGGCAGCGTGATCACCTCGTACGTCGACCCGAGCACGAACTCACCGGGATGCAGGATGAACGGCTCGTCGGGCACGGGCTCGACCAACCGGGTGAGGTCGGGCTGGTCCTCGGCCGGATCGATGTGCGGGTAGCGATGGTTCTCGAAGACCCGGAAGAATCGGTCGAGCCGGACATCCACGCTCGAGGGCTGGATCATCTCCGGGTCGTAGGGCTCGAGGACGACTCGCTTGTCGCCGATCTCGGCGCGGATGTCGCGGTCACTGAGGAGCACGCAGCGACCCTACCGAACCTCAGCCGGCCGAGATGAACACGACGCCCAGCATGGTGATCCCCACACCGGCGGACTGGATCGTCTGCATCCGCTCGTGCAGCACCGCCCGGGCGAGCAGCACGGTCATCACGGGGTACAACGAACCGAGCACGCTGACGACCGAGACATAGCCTCGGTTGCTGGCGAGCGCGAACGTCAGGTTGGCCGTGACGTCGAAGGTGCCCACCACCGTGAGTGGCCAGATGTCGGTGCGGTCGAGCCCGCCGAGGCTGCGCAGGGCGATCGCGGCGATCACGAACAGCACCAGGCTCGTGATGCGCATGGCGATGAGCGTCATCATCGGCGACGACTTCGCTCCCTGGTCGACGGCGACGAAGACCAGCCCGAAGCACACGCCGGCGAAGGCGGCCAGCTGCACCGACCGGCCACTGACCCGCCCCGACAGCTCGGGCCCGCTGGTGGCGATGGCGCCGGCCAGCGCGACGGCGAGACCGACCCCCTGCAGCGTGCTCGGGACCTCACCCCGGATGAAGCCGATGACCACCGGCACGCTGACGCCGAGGGCCGCGATCGGCGAGACCACGCCCATCGTGCCGCTGGCCAGCGCCCAGTAGAACGCCGTCAGCCCGGCGGCACCGGCAACACCGGCCAGCACGGCCCACGGCAGCCATCCGCTCGGGTCGTCGTACGCGCCGTAGACGAGGGCCACCAGTGCGATGACCACGAGTCCGCTGAGCATCGAGCCGGCCACCACGGCGACGGCCGGTCGCGACCGGCTGCGCAGCCCACCCAGGAAGTCGCCCGTCCCCCACAGCACGCTCGACATGAGCGCGAGAAGGATGGCCACGCGCTCATTGTGCTGGTTGACCTGGGGTTCAGCGCGCGGGGGATGCCGAAGGTCGAGACGAGATTCGCATTTGGGGTGGCGGCGGGGCGGACCGGAGGCCCGGTAGTATCGACCCCGCTTGTCTTCGGGCCTGTCGTTTCGGGGCTTTCGGAGACGTCGCGCGGGTGTAGTTCAATGGTAGAACATCAGCTTCCCAAGCTGACAGTGCGAGTTCGATTCTCGTCACCC
>CAVVQV010000002.1:0-228122 GCA_963750495.1 uncultured Actinomycetota bacterium | reverse complement strand
CCGTCCGACGAAGCGACCTCACGGGGCGGGGTAGTGCTCCACCGCGCACACCTTGCCCGCCCGGCGGTGAAGCCGCGCTGAGCCCCGCAGGCTCGAGCGGCTCGGCTTCGATCCCGAGTGCCTCGTAGATCGCCGGCAGCACAGGTCGATGGGAGCAGATGGCCACCCGGCGCGAGCTGTCGAGCTCCTTACGAACACGCGCGCCGAGTCGCTCAGCGTCGAAGTCGTCCTCCGAAAGACTGCTGTCGAGCCGAAGTTTCGTCGTGACGCTGTCGTCGACGTAGGGGAGCACGGTGTCGACGCAGCGGAACGCGTCGCTGCTCACGACGCGCTTGATCCCATAGGCGCGCAGGAGAGACACGAGGCGATGGGACTCCTCCTTTCCGTCCGCCTTCAGCGGTCGTTCCCGGTCGTCCGCGCGCCAGGCTCGCCTACTGCGCGCATGAGCGTGGCGTAGCACGATCAGCGGAGCCGTGTCGTATGGCGCGGTGGCGAACTCCTCGAGCAGGTCGCCGTCGTACGGGTAGGACAGCTCGCGCGTCACACGTGAGAGCGGGACCCACATCAGGTCGTCGATCTCGGCGTTGGGGCGGTAGGCCGAGATGTCCGAGCCACCGGTCGTTCTCGCACACCAGTAGTTGACGATCTTCGACTGACCTCCCGAGATGTTGTAGGTCGTGTCGGGCAGTCGCGGCCCCAACCGGACCGTGAGGCCGGTCTCCTCCGTCACCTCCCGCAGGGCCGTAGCGTAGGCCCGCTCGTTGCGGTCGAGCTTGCCCTTGGGGAACGACCAGTCCTCCCATCGCGGGCGATGGACCAACAGAACCTCAGGCTCTTTGCGGCCCTTCCGCCAGACGACGCAGCCGGCTGCACGGACAGGTGGCGATGACGGCACGCGCAAAGTCTTGCACGCCCACCTACGACCCACGCACGAACGGTGCGGCCGCATAGGGTACGTGCTTGTGCGGATCAACCGGGTGGTCGCGATGGCGTCGGCCATCGTCGTCCTGACCGTGGTCGCGGGGCTGGTGGTCTCACACGTCCTGCACCACGACAGCCGCATCGAACACGCATTGCACACCATGCCCGAGCAGACGCTGGTCGCCAACTTCACCGACTGGTCCGCGGTACGTTCTGCGCTCGGACCCGACGTCTCGTCCAGGTCACCGGCGGGTGAGCGGGCGACACTGTTCACGCGCGCCTACGACCACGACTTCACCACCGCGTCGATTCTCGGCGTCTTCGATCCGCAGATGGCGGACACCTACGGCTGGACGGTCCTCGACTCGACCTGGGAGATGTACGGACAGAGCCGGGAAGGGGCGGTGGACGTCCTTCGGATGTCGGCAGGTTTCGACTTCACCGCCGCCGATCAGGCTCTGACGAAAGTCGGTTATGCCGCCGAGTCCGAGGGTGTCCGGGTCGCGGACGGGCAGACCTTGGCAGCGATCGCCCCGGACCTGACACCCCAGCTCACCGCGATCGCGCTGCTCCCCGATCAAGGCCTGATCGTCACGAGCGACGCCGCGGCGTACGTACGTCTTACCGTCGCCACCATCGGCGGCAGCTCCCCATCCGTGCACGACGGCGACGTCGGCGTCCAGGCGATGTCCGCCGCTCTCAGCGACACGTCGGTGTCGGCCATCCTGGACGTGGGTGCGTACTCGTGCGTCGCGGCCGGCTTCGGTCAGTCCGACGTGGGGCAGCGTGAGCTGGTCAGGCAGCGCATCCGGGACGTCGGTGGGGTCACCGAGACCGAGGGGCTGACGCTGTCGATCGACGCCGGGGGGTCCCTCACGGTCGTGCTGATGTTCGCATCTCCGGACTTGGCTGCAGCGGACCTGGCGCCCCGGAGGGCACTGGCGCGCGGTGTGGCGCCGGGTCAGGGCGGAACCTTCGACGAGCGCTTCAGCATCGGCCGTGCGGACACCATCGGTTCCGCGATTGTCCTCGTGCTCGACCCGCGTACTCCGGACACGCAGCTGTTGCGCGACCTGGGGCGCGGCGGGCTGCTGTTCGCGAGCTGCTGACCGCCCGCGCGGCCGGGGTCCGGTGACTAGCGGCGGCCGGCCGAGGCGGCCTCGCGTCGCTTGCGGTGAATGGCGATGAGGGTGGACTGCATGTCGGTGAGTGGCTCGCCGTCGGGCGACCTGCGGCGTGTCCAGTCGCCGTCCGCCTCGAGCTGCCAGGAGGCCGTGTCGTCGTCGAACCCGAGGTCGAGCAGGTCACCGAGCTCGTCGACGTGCCCACGCGAGGGGATCTGGACCAGTACCTCGACGCGCCGGTCGAGGTTGCGGTGCATGAGGTCGGCCGAGCCGATCCAGGCCTGCGGCTCACCTCCGTTCTCGAACCAGAAGATCCGGCTGTGCTCGAGGAACCGGCCGAGCACGCTGCGCACCTCGATGTTCTCTGACAGCCCCGGAACGCCGGGCCGCAGCGCCGAGATGCCGCGCACCCACAGCTCGATCGGGACTCCGGCGATGGAGGCCCGGTACAGCGCGTCGATGAGGGCCTCGTCGACGATCGAGTTGAGCTTGATCCGGATCCGGGCGGGACGGCCCGCCCGGGCGTGCTCGATCTCGCGAAAGATCTGCTCCTGCAGCCCGGAGCGCACCGACTCCGGGGCGACGAGCAGATGCTGGTAGTCGCGTTGCCGGGCGAACCCCGACAGGTTGTTGAACAGGTTGGAGATGTCGGACGTGACACCCTCGTTCGCGGTGAGCAGGCCCAGGTCCTCGTAGAGACGTGCGGTCTTCGGGTTGTAGTTGCCGGTGCCGATGTGCGCGTACCGACGGATGCCGACACCTTCGTCACGGACGACGAGCGCCAGCTTGCAGTGGGTCTTCAGCCCGACCAGGCCGTACACGACGTGGCAGCCGGCCTGCTCCAGCTTGCGCGCCCACCTGATGTTGGCCTGCTCGTCGAAGCGGGCCTTGATCTCGATGAGGACGAGGACCTGCTTGCCGGCCTCGGCCGCGTCGATGAGGGCATCGATGATCGGGGAGTCGCCGGAGGTGCGGTACAGCGTCTGCTTGATGGCCAGCACGTGGGGATCGGCTGCGGCCTGCTCGATGAAGCGCTGGACACTCGTGGCGAACGAGTCGTACGGGTGATGCACCAGGACGTCGCGACGAGCCAGCGCGGAGAACATGTCGACGGGGCTGGCCGACTCGACCTCAGCCAGGTGGGTGTGGGTGTAGGGAACGAAGGCGGCGTACTTGAGCTCGGGCCGATCGAGGTCCGCGATGCCGTGCAGGCCGGTGAGGTCGAGCGGGCCGGGGAGGTGGAAGACCTCCGACGGTGAGACATCGAGCTCGGACACGAGCAGGTCAAGGACGTGAGCGTCGATCGACTCCTCGACCTCGAGCCGCACGGGCGAGCCGAAGCGGCGCCGCTGCAGCTCCTTCTCCAGCGCCTTGAGGAGGTTCTCGGCGTCGTCCTCCTCGACTTCGAGATCCTCGTTCCTGGTCACGCGGAACGTGTGGTGCTGCAGCACCTCCATGCCGGGGAAGAGCTGGTCGAGGTGTGCCGCGATGACGTCCTCGAGGGGCACGAACCGCTGGTCCCCGAGCGCGACGAAACGGGTGAAGATCGGTGGCACCTTGACGCGGGCGAAGTGCTCCTTGCCGGTGTCGGGGTTGCGGATCGTGACCGCCAGGTTGAGCGAGAGGCCCGAGATGTAAGGGAAGGGGTGGGCCGGGTCGACGGCCAACGGTGTGAGCACCGGGAAGATGCGGTCGGTGAACAGCTCCTGCATCTTCTTCTGTTCCTCGACGCCGAGGTCGCCCCAGCGCAGCAGGGCGATCCCTTGTTCGTCGAGACCGGCCATCACGTCGCGACGGAAGAGCTCACCGTGGCGGCGCATCAGCTCCCGCGACTCGCGCCAGATCGACTCCAGCACCTCGCGCGGCATCATCCCGCTGGCGGCCGGTACGGCGACGCCGGCTGCCAGCCGCCGCTTGAGCCCGGCCACCCGGACCATGAAGAACTCGTCGAGGTTGCTCGCGAAGATCGCCAGGAACCTGGCCCGCTCGAGGAGCGGGAGGTCGCTGTCGGCGGCGAGCTCCAGCACGCGCGCGTTGAAGCGCAGCCAGGAGATCTCGCGGTCGAGGAACCGGCCTTCGGGCAGGTCGTCGTCGGCCGGCTCGTACGGCGGTTCGACGTCGAAAGTGTCCGTGTCCGCAGCTCGCTGGCTCATGCCGGCCGCGGTGTCATCGAGGGTCGCGGAGACGCCAGCGGAGTCGGGGGCCATGCGCTCCATGGTGTCACTCCTTCATGAACGGGAGGTGACGAAAGCCGAGGTCGGGCGCCCGCCGTACCGAATCGCCGTCAATGCCCGGGGCTGTCCGGCGGGACAGCCGCACCCGTCGCGTACATGACGTCGAGCGCCGACCTGGTGAAACCCAGCTTTTCGTACACCGCGATCGCGGCGACGTTGTCACCGTCGACGTAGAGCAGCACCTCGTGGAGGCCTCGCGAACGGAGGTGGAGCAGTCCGGTCGCCGTCAGCGCCTTGCCCAGCCCGAGCCCCTGCGCCGCTGGAGACACCCCCACGGCGTACACCTCGCCGAGAGCGGGGTGGTCGGACTCAGCCCCGTGCACCTTCGTCCAGTGGAAGCCGAGGAGCTCGCCGTCGCGCACGGCCAGGAAGAAGCCAAGCGGGTCGAACCACGGCTGCGCGATCCGTTGGCGCAGGTCGTCGATGGTCATGGCGCCCTGCTCGGGGTGGTCGGCAAACGCGGCGGCGTTGACGTGCACCCACGCCTCGTCGTCCTGGCCGACCTCGAAGGTCCGGACGTGCACGTCGTCGGGGTACGTCGGGGGAGCGATCGGCAGGTCGAGTCGTCGTCGCATCTGCCACAGGTCACGAACCCGGGAGAAGCCGAGCCGCTCCGACAACAGGCCGGCGGCGGCTTCATCGCCATGGGCCCACACGCGCAGCCCGGCCGCGCCGGATCGCTCGACGAGTCGCTGCACCAGCGCGGTGCCCACGCCGCCGCGGCGGGCGTCCGGGGCGACCACGAGGTGGGCGCTGAGAGGCCCGTCGTCGCTCGACCGGGCATGCGCATAGCCGACGAGCTCGTCGCCGCGACGGGCCAGCAGGTGGACCGCGGTCGCTCCTTCGGGATCGGCGTGGTCGAGGTCGAGGCGCACCTGATCATCGAGAGGTGCCACGCCGTCGACCACGGTGGCGGCCTCGTCGATGCGCAGGACCTCGGCCGCCTCGGCCGCACCGACCGAGCTGACGGCTTGCACGTCCAGCGTGAGCTGGTCTGTCAACGTTGGCCCCGCCCTGTGGCCGCAGGACCCTCGGCATCGGCATGACCCGGACCATCGGCGTCCGAGGAGTCGTCGGCGGACGCGCTGTCGGAGGGGAGGACGAACCGGTAGCCCACGTTGCGGACCGTACCGATCAGCACCTCCCGTTCGGGACCGAGCTTGGCGCGCAGGCGGCGTACATGGACGTCGACGGTGCGGGTGCCCCCGAAGTAGTCGTAGCCCCACACTTCCTGCAGGAGCTGTTGGCGCGTGAAGACGCGGCCCGGGTGTTGGGCGAGGTACTTGAGCAGCTCGAACTCCTTGAACGTCAGGTCGAGGCTTCGACCGTCGAGCTTGGCGGTGTAGGACGCTTCGTCGATCTCGACGGCCCCACTCCGGATGATCGACGTGTCGGGGTCGTCCTCGTCGCGCGACATGGCCAGCCGCCCCGTCGTGAGGCGAAGTCGTGCCTCGACCTCGGCCGGACCGGCGGTGGTCAGCAAGACGTCGTCGACGCCCCAGTCGGCCGCGACCACGGTCAGGCCGCCTTCGGTGACGATGACGATGACGGGGACGTCGACCCCGGTGGTGCGGATCAGCCGGCAGAGGCTGCGTACGGAGGCGAGGTCGTGCCGGCCGTCGACCAGGACGACGTCGCAGTCAGGCGCCTCGATGAGCACGGTCGGCTCGGCGGGGAGGATCCGGACCTGGTGCGGGAGCAGTCCCAGCGCAGGCAGCATCTCCGCCGACGACTGCAGGGCATTCGTCAAGAGCAGCAGACTGCTCACTCGCGGCTCCTCCCGGGTGGTCCGAAAGCACACGAGGCCCGCGGCTCATCGCCCGGGCCCCATCGCTTGCTGCGAGAATACCCGACATGCGGGATCTGGGGGCTGAGACGGCCGTCCGTGAGACGGACGGGGCCGAGACCGGCGGTGTCGCGGTGACGGTCCGCTACTGGGCTGCCGCCCGGGCAGCGGCGGGCCGGGCCGAGGACCGTGTCGAGGGCGTCACAACGGTTCAGCAGGCACTCGAGGCGGCCCGTCAGCTGCACCGCGACGACGACAGGTTTGCCCGGGTGCTGGCGATCTCGTCGGTGTTGTTGGGTGATCGCCCCGTGCAGCGCGATCAGCTTGACGGCGTACTGATCTCGGCCGGCGACGTGGTGGAGGTGCTCCCGCCGTTCGCCGGCGGCTGAGCGTCACACCCAGAAGGTGTCGTGGCGGAGGAAGAACTCGGCCTTCTCGTCGTCGTTGAGCTGATGTCCCCGGGCCATGGCGTCCAGCGTCTCGAAGTAGTCCTCGCGCGGTGCGCCCGGGGCGAACAGGATCAGCATCGAGGCCGGTTCGCCCGACTCGTTGCGGAATCCGTGCACGCCGCCCTCCGGGACGAACAGGAAGTCTCCGGGGTGGCCGTTGATCCACGTCTCCCCGTCGTACAGCTGAATGGTTCCCGACAGCACGTAGAACGACTCGGAGATGGTCCGGTGGAAGTGCGGATCAGGTCCGCCGGGGCCGGCCGCCATCTCCCACCGGTACAGGCCGAACTCGCCGGCGGTGCCCGTGCCCCGGGCCAGGTAGTGGACCGAGCCGCCGTTCGGGTAGACCAGGTCCGGCTGCTGGTCCGCGCGGCGCAGCGTGGCGCTGACCTCGCCGCCGTCTCCCGCATAGCTGGCCGGGGGGTAGCGGCTCAGCGAGTCACCACCGTACGTGGGGTAGGACATCTCAGCTCCCGCTGCCGTACGGACGGGTGATGATCTCGAGAACGTGACCGTCCGGGTCGTCCCAGTAAACCCCCCGGCCGCCATCGTTGGTGTTGATCCGGCCGGCGTCGCGGTGGCCCGGATCGGCCCAGTAGTCGAGATCCCGATCCCTGATCCGGCCGAAGATCTCGTCGAAGGCGTCCTCGGAGACCAGGAAGGCGTAGTGCTCGCTGGCGATGTCACCTGGTCCGTGGTCCATCAGGTCCAGCGACACTCCGTTGTCGAGCTCCATGACCCGGAAGGGCCCGAAGGACTTCGATGTGTCGACGCCCAGGATGTCCTGGTACCAGCGGGCGGACGCGTGCTTGTCGCGGCAGTGCACGATCGTGTGGTTCAGCTCGATGGGCACGGGAAGCCCCTTTCGTGAGGCTGGGTTGCCGTTTGAGGCTATCGCTAGCCTTGGTTCGTGCCTCCCAACATCGTCGTCCTGCTCGTCGCCCTGGTGGCGGCCACGGCGATCGGCTTCGCGGTCCGGCGGTACAACGGGCACTTCCGCGGAGCCGTGCGCGCTGACGACGCGAGCACCGCAGCGGCTCGCGGTCACGACGGTGCCCGGGAGGCGCTGCGCCGCGAAGATGTACCGGGGGGCGAGTTCGGCGAGACTGCGACGCTCCTGCAGTTCTCGAGCGCGTTCTGTGCGCCCTGCCGGGTCACGCGCAGAATCCTCGGCGAGGTCGCCGCCCTGGTGCCCGGAGTGACGCACGTCGAGGTCGACGCGGAGCACCACCTCGAGCTCGTACGCCGCCTGGGCGTACGACGTACCCCGACGACGTTCGTGCTGGACGCCACCGGTGGCATCGTCACCCGCGCATCAGGCCCGCCGACCAAGGCAGCCGTGCTTGCGGCGCTCGGCAGAGCCGTCGACTGACTCGTCTCGTCCAATTCACAAGACGTCGTCTCAGGATATGGAAACTGCCCCGGTATGCCGGCCGGCCGTCACCTAGCCTGACGGTTATGGCATCGACGTTCCTGACCAGACGCCGCGCAGTCGACCACGGCCTCTGCGCGACCGCGTTGTGTCCGCGCCACTGACAGCCCCGGCCTTCCCCGCCAGAAGTAAGTGACTTCCATCGCCGTCATCCATCGCTCGTCAGACGCGTCCGCCTTCCAGGAGCACACCGTGAATCCCGTCGGGAATTCCACTCTCAGCACCCCGTCCAGTCCGGACCCGTCCGGGTCGACCAGCCCGGGCCACGTCGATCCGGCGCGCGTCGACCCGCGTGGCCTGCGCTTTGCCGCCGCCCTCACCACCGCGGTGCTGGGGTCGGTTCTCCTCACTCAGAGCGGCTGGCTGCTCGGCGGGCAGACGGCGGTGTTCGCCGTAGGCGCCTTCATCGGGTTGCGTCGATCGCCCTACGCGGTCGTCTTCGCCCGGCTGGTCCGCCCACGGATCGGTGCCCCCGACCACACCGAGGACGCGCGTCCGCCGAAGTTCGCGCAGCTGGTGGGTTTCGCGTTCGCCAGCCTGGGGCTGGTTGCCTTCGTCGCCGGCGCAACGACGCTGGCGCTGGTCGCCGTCGGGCTGGCCTTCGCGGCCGCCTTCCTCAACGCCGCCTTCGGGCTGTGCCTGGGCTGCGAGCTCTACCTGTCCGTCCTACGTTTGAAGGGTCGGCGCCAGCTCGCGCCGGCGACGACCGCCCCGTCAGCACCCTGAGATCGCCACAACCGCCTATTCGACCACCATCACGGAGGTAACCCGCATGAGCCGCGACGCTGTCCTTGTCGACGCCGACTGGGTCGAGAGCCATCTCGACGACGCGAACGTTGTTCTCGTCGAAGTTGACGAAGACACCTCTGCCTACGACAAGGGCCACCTCAAGGGGGCCGTCAAGATCGACTGGAAAGAAGACCTGCAGGACCCGGTTCGGCGCGACTTCGTGAACAAGCAGCAGTTCGAGCAACTGCTGTCGAGCCGTGGGATCGCGAACGACGACACGGTGGTGCTCTACGGCGGCAACAACAACTGGTTCGCGGCCTACGCGTACTGGTACTTCAAGCTGTACGGCCACGACAAGGCTTTGCTGCTCGACGGCGGTCGCAAGAAGTGGGAGCTCGACTCCCGTGAGCTGACCGAGCAGCCACCGTCGCGCTCGCAGACCTCGTATACCGCGCAGGAGCCCGATCTCGACATCCGGGCGTTCCGCGACGAGGTCGTCGCTGCCATCGGAAGCAAGAACCTCGTCGACGTCCGGTCGCCGGACGAGTACGCCGGCCGTTTGCTGGCACCCGCCCACCTCCCACAGGAGTCTGCGCAGCGCGGCGGTCACGTCCCGACGGCCAAGAACATCCCGTGGAGCAAGGCGGCCAACGATGACGGCACGTTCCGCTCCGACGACGAGCTGAAGAAGCTGTACTCCGAGGCCGGCGTCGAGTTCGGTGCGAAGGACACGATTGCCTACTGCCGGATCGGTGAGCGCAGCGCGCACACCTGGTTCGTGCTGCACGAGCTCCTCGACGAGCCGAACGTGAAGAACTACGACGGGTCGTGGACCGAGTACGGGTCGCTGGTGGGCGTTCCGGTCGCCCTCGGCGACGAGCCGGGCGAGGCCTGACATGTGCGGCGCCACCAAGGGCGGTCCGGGGCTCGAAGGTGTCGACGTCGCCAAGGAGTCGATCATCCAGGGCGTCGTCTTCCACGACGACCATCCTGTCGGGGGTGCCTACGTGCGACTTCTCGACCGGACGGGCGAGTTCACCGCCGAGGTGCCGACGAGCGCGACCGGACAGTTCCGGTTCTTCGCCGCGCCGGGCACCTGGACGCTGCGGACGCTCGCGCCGCGGACCGAGCCGGTGGACCAGCATGTCGAGGCCTCGCGGGGTGAGATCGCCGAGGTACGCATCAACGTCTGACCTGCGGCGTCCGGTGTGACCCGCGGGCCTAGACTGTGCGCCGGACCAACGGCGCCGGCTGATCCGCGGCCGCCCCGGAGACGGAGATGAGGACGACGTGGCCATCGAGCACGATGACCGCCCGTGGGGGTACTACGAGGTCGTGGACGTCGCGGAGGAGTTTCGCGTCAAGCGCATCTGCGTCCGGCCCGGGCAGCGACTCAGCTACCAGCGCCACTCCCACCGCTCCGAGCACTGGTATGTCGTCGCCGGCTCGGGTGTGGCGACGATCGACGGGGCCGACCAACGGCTCGGTGCCGGCTCGACCGTCGACATCCCTGTCGGCACGTCTCACCGGGTCGCGAACGACGGCGACGTCGATCTCGTGTTCGTCGAGGTCCAGACCGGCGCGTACTTCGGGGAGGACGACATCGAGCGGCTCGACGACGACTACGGTCGCCGCGGCACCACGACCTGAACGGTCACGGATCGCTCAGTTGATGGTGCGCGAGCCGGCGAGCGCGGCCTTGGGGTACTTGTCGAGATAGCTCTGGACGTCGTCGGCGGCCACCGCGGCGAACAGCGCCTTGCTCCTCGCCGGCGCCAGGCGCACGATGCTCTGCCCGTCGTTGCTGGTGTCGTAGGAGCCGAAGGGGGCGGTGAGGAAGTCGACGTTCTGGGTGTGGATGCTGCGCATCGCGAGCGCCAGGCTGCGGATCTCGCCGTTGTCCCAGGTGTTGTCGACGGTCAGATAACGCGTGATCACGCCGACGACCTTGCCGAGCTGGAAGGGGTTGTGGGTGGTGCTTCCCGACAGCAGCTTGCTCATCGTGGCGCGGATGAAGTTCTGCTGGCGCTTGATGCGGTCGAAGTCGCCGTTCGTGAGCCCGTGCCGCGTGCGCACGTAGGCCAGTGCCTCCTGGCCCTCGAACGTGTGCCAGCCCTTCTCCCAGGTGATCCGCTGGGAGTCGTCGTAGAAGGTCTCGGGGATGTAGACGCGAATCCCACCGAGTGCCGTCGTGAGGTCCTTGAAGCCGGCCCAGTCGATGATCGCCAGGTGGTCGATGTGGATTCCGGTCAGGGTCTCGACGGTCTGGCGGGCCATCGGCGGGCCGCCGTACGAGAACGCGGCGTTGATCTTGGCGAAGCCGTTGTTGTACGGGTAGCCCTTGATCTTGACCCAGGTGTCGCGCGGTATCGAGACGAGCTGGATCGACTTACGGTCGGCCGGGATGTGCGCGATCATCATCGTGTCGCTGCGGTGCGCACCGGGCGTCCACGTGCCGTCGGCCATGTCCTCGGCGACGGACTGCGTGTGGACGCCGCCGTTGTCGGCGCCGAGCAGCAGTACGTTGAGTGGCTTGCCGCCCTCGTGGCCGTTGAGGTCAGGGTTCTCCGTGATGCCGGCGTCGACGCGTTGGATGTTGCCGAGCTGGTGGTTGAGATACCAGAGGTAGCCGCCGGTGGTGCCGGTCAGCAGGACAAGCACGGTCGCGACTGCCAACAAGACGGGGTGTCGACGGATGGGCCCCTGGTGGGGGACTCGCTTGCGTCGACCTGGTGATGGCGGCGCCTGCCCGTCGTCTTCGACGGGCGGCCCGGCCGCGCTGGACGGTGAGATGAGTTCGGGGTCGCCGGCACGCGACCGGGGCTCGTCTGAGCCGCCGTCGTGAGGCGTGCGGTTGTCGCTCATCCAACTCTCGAGTTCGCAGGAGGTACGGGACACGGGTCCGAGGCCCAGCCAAGTGTGCCAACAATCGCGGCTACGGTGAAATCCGACGAGGATTGGCTGAACATCCTCAGCAATCCTTCAGGCTTCCGCACGGCCATGTCGATTGTCACGCGCTGTCCACGATGAGCGTGACGGGTCCGTCGTTGGTGAGACGAATCTCCATATCTGCTCCGAAAATTCCTGTTTGCACCTCGGCGCCAAGGTTCGTCAGCGCTGTGCAGAACTCTTCGTACAGTGGTTCGGACACGTCGCCCGGGGCGGCGGCCGACCACGAGGGGCGCCGCCCCTTGCGGGTGTCGGCGTACAGGGTGAACTGGCTGACCACGAGCACCGGCGCCGCCAGGTCAGCGGCGGACCTCTCGTCGTGCATGATCCGCAGCTCCCAGATCTTGCGGGCCAGGCCGGCAGCCGTCGCCGGGGTGTCGTCATGCGTGACTCCGAGGAGCACGACGAGCCCGGGGCCGGCGATCGATGCGGTGGTCGCACCCTCGACCGTGACCGACGCGTCACGGACGCGTTGTACGACGGCTCGCATCGACTTGTACCTCCAGCTGGGGCGTGATCCGGCGCCAGGCACCGGGGTGGCCGAGTCTGGCACGATGACGCCATGACCGTCCCACCTCGGGTTCCCCACCCGACCACGCTCATCACCGTCGCGCCGACCGGGGCCGAGACCGCCAAGGCTGACGTCCCGGCGCTGCCGACCACGACTGCGGAGCTCGTCGAGACGGCGATCCGTTGCCAGGCAGCGGGGGCCGCGATGATCCACCTGCACATCCGCGATGCGGATCACCGGCCCACGCTCGACATCGGTCTCCTCGCCGACGCCGTCACCGCAGTGCGCGAGGCCACCACGCTGATCGTGCAGCTGTCGACCGGGGGATCGGTGCACGACCCCCTCGAGCAGCGGCTGAAGGTGCTCGACGCCGAACCCGACTCCTGCTCGCTCACGATGGGCACCACCAACTTCGGCGACGACGTGTTCATGAATCCGTGGCCGTTCGTGGCCGAGCTCTACCAGCAAGCCCAGGATCGCCAGGTCGTGCCGGAGTTCGAACTGTTCGACCTCGGGCACGTGCACGCGCTGCACCGGTTGCTCGACACCTTCGGGCCCCCGTTCGGCGGCCGCGTCCACTGCGACCTGGTGATGGGTGTCCCCGGTGGTATGCCGGGCACGACCGACGCTCTCGTCGCGGCTGTCCAGGCGCTCCCGGCCGAGGTCACCTCGTGGTCGGCCACCGGTATCGGCCGGACGACGCTCGCGGTGGCGCTGGCGTCGCTGTCGCGCGGTGGTCATCTGCGGGTCGGGATGGAGGACACGCTGACGTTGTCACGCGGAGTTCCGGTCACGCACAACGGCGAGCTGGTGAGCCGGGCTGCCCGGATGGCCGAGCTGGCGCAGCGACCGGCGATGTCGACTGACGAGGCGCGCGACTTCCTGCAGGTGAAGCAGCGCTGACAGTCGGCGACCTCGACGCGGCGGGAGCCCCGACCCTGCTGCACTGTGCAGTCAGTAGACGACTGCCTGGGTCCCGTCTCCGAGGATCTCCTCGACGTACGACGCAGCCCCGGCGATCGCGATGCCGGGTAACAGGTTCTCCGCCGTGAGGTCGCGTCGTGCCGCGCACTGCGTGCAGACCGTGATGCGCCCCGACAGCAGCAGCAGCTCGAGGACGGTCTCCAACGGCGCAGCATGGGGCAGCGAGAACGCAGCCGCCCGGCCGGGGACCGCCAGCCAGACGGCTTCACCGGTCAGCCACACCGACACCGTGGCGCCGGCGCTGACCGCCGCTGCGGCCACCGTGAAGCCCTGGCTGCACCGTTCGGGCGCCTCCTCACCGGCAGTGATCTTCACGACGAGCGGTCGGGTCTCCGTCTGTGGGGCCATGCGGGCAGCCTAGGCCTCGACCGACGCCCGATAGACTCCCCGACCGTGGAAGCCTTCTACGTCGGACTGATCGTGCTCATGGGGGTCGCGATCGCAGGGCTGGCCGGTTTCGTCGTGTTCAAGCTGTTCCGCGGTCAGAGCTGACGGGGCCACCGATGCCGTTCGAGATCCCGTCCGACCTCCATCCGGACCTGACGCCGATCGCGTTCCTGCTGGGCCACTGGCACGGGAACGGGCGCGGCGACTACCCGACGATCGACGCCTTCGAGTTCGGGCAGGAAGTGGCTTTCACCCATGACGGACGACCTTTCCTGCACTACTTCAGCCGCACCTGGCTGCTCGACGACGAGGGCAACGAGGTGCGTCCCCTGGCGCTCGAGACCGGATTCGTCCGGCCGCGGCCGCATGGCCGTCTCGAGCTCCTGCTCACCCATCCGACGGGATTCGTCGAGATCTACCACGGCACCGTCGAGGGAGCCAAGATCGAGCTGTCGACCGACGCCGTCGTCCGGACCGAGTCGGCAAAGGAGTACACCGCCGGCCAACGGCTCTACGGCCTCGTCGATGGTGACCTGCTGTGGACGTTCGACATGGCGGCGATGGGCCAGGAGCTGCAGTCTCACATCTGGGCTCGGCTGACCAGGTCCTGATCCGCTGGTGGACCGCCCGCTCCTCCCCGGTCCTAGACTGGCCGCATGGGCCTGCAGGAGACGTTGCGCGCGAAGGGCTACCGGATCACGCCGCAGCGCCAGCTCGTGCTCGACGCGATCACTGAGCTCGGTCACGCGACGCCGGAGGACGCCTTCGCCTGGGTCCAGGAGCGCTCGTCCGGCGTCAACATCTCCACGGTCTACCGCACGCTCGAGCTGCTCGAGGAGCTCGGACTCGTCAAGCACGCCCACCTCAGCCACGGTGCCCCGACGTACCACGCGGCCGCCGCGCCTGAGCACGTCCACCTCGTCTGTCGCGGGTGCGGCAAGGTCGCAGAGGTTCCGACGGGAGCGGTGGCTTCCCTGGTCGACCAGCTCGAGCGGAATGAGGGCTTCGCCGCCGACGTTGGACATCTCACGATCTTCGGCACTTGTCGCGAGTGCCGCCACGACGAAGCAGGGGAGCCCACGGCGTGACCACGGACAACCAGCACGCGCAGCCGATCGAGCCTGACAAGCCGGCTCCGGTGCGGGCCGAGCGCTACCGGAGCCCGTTGCTCGCCCTCGCGGGAGCCGTCGAGGCCGAGGGCAGCGATGCCGGGGTGGCCGCCCACTACGGCGACCCGTTCCGTGAGCAGAAGGCGCTGGTAGCCGGAGACGGGTTCGTCGACCTCTCCCACCACGGCGTCGTCACCATCACCGGAGCCGACCGCCTCACCTGGTTGCACTCCCTGACCACTCAGCACCTCGAGTCCCTTGCGCCTCACGTCGTGACCACCACGCTCGTGCTGTCCCCGCAGGGCCGCGTCGAGCACGAGCTGACCGGCTACGACGACGGCGAGACGTTCTGGGCGTACGTCGAACCCGGCCGGGCGCCGGCGTTGGTGTCCTGGCTGGACTCGATGCGGTTCATGATGCGCGTCGAGGTGGCCGACGTCTCGGCCGGCTGGGCGGCGCTGGCCCGAGGTGAGACCACGATCGAGCTCGTCCCACGCGAGCGGCTGACCGACGAGGCCCGTGGGACCCCGTGCGGCACCTGGGCCTACGAGGCTCTGCGCATCGCGCGCGGCGAGGCGCGGTTCGGTGTCGACACCGACGACAAGGCGATCCCGAACGAGATGGGCTGGATCGGCTCTGCCGTCCACCTCGACAAGGGGTGCTACCGCGGGCAGGAGACCGTCGCGCGTGTCCACACGTTGGGGCGACCGCCGCGTCGGCTCGTGCTGCTGCACCTCGACGGCTCCGTCGACACCCTGCCTGCGACAGGCGCGCCTGTCGACCTCGACGGCCGTCAGGTCGGCTTCGTCGGCTCGTCGGCCCGTCACTACGAGCTGGGTCCGATCGGGCTGGCACTGGTCAAGCGCAACGTCTCCCTCGCCGCGACGTTGGTTGCCGACGGCGTCGCCGCCGCGCAGGAGACGGTGGTCGACCCCGAGGTCGGTCTGCACGTCCGCGCGCGGCTCTGAGCCCGCTGCGTGGACCTGATCTATCCGCCGGTCATCGGCACTGCCCGGCTGGTGTTCGCCGCGCTGGGCCTGAAGATTCGGGTCGAAGGCGCTGAGCACGTCCCGAGGCACGGCCCGGCGGTTCTGGTGAGCAACCATGTCAGCTATCTCGACTTCGTCTTCGTCGGTCTCGCGGCACGCCGGTCGAAGCGCTACGTGCGGTTCCTGACGAGGCATGACGTCTGGCACAGCCCGGCTGGACCCTGGATGACGGGCATGCATCACATCCCTGTCGACCGAGCTGCGCCGGCCGCCGCCTACCTCGCCGCCCGAGCGGCGTTGAACCGTGGTGAGGTGGTCGGGATCTTTCCGGAAGCCGGCGTCAGTCGGTCCTTTGCCGTTCGGTCCCTGATGCCTGGCGCCGTTGCGCTCGCGCTGGAGACGGGTGTCCCGCTCGTCCCGATGGCGTTGTGGGGGCCGCAGCGCATCGCCACCGCGGGCCTGCCGGTCAGCCTCCGCAGGGGCCGGTCCGTGTCGATCGAGGTGGGCTCGCCGGTTCGCGTGAGGGGGGACGTGGTCACCGCGACGCGCGCCATGGGGGCACGTCTGCAGGAGCTGGTCGACGGCGTACAACGACGACACCCGGACCAGCCGCAGCCGGGTTCCTACGCGCCGTGGCACCCGGCCCATCTCGGTGGTGGCGCGCCGACGGCGGCCGAGGCCCTGCTGGAGGCCGACGTGCCGAGGTGGGCGGTCCCGCCCTCGCCCGGCCCGTTCTTCAGGTAGACCCGGTCAGCTGGCGGAGTTGATCATGCCGGCGCCGACCGTGACTCCGGTGGCCTCGTCGATCAGGATGAACGAACCCGTGCTGCGGTTCTTGTCGTACGGGTCGCACAGCAGCGGGACGGTGGTGCGCAGCTGGACACGCCCGATCTCGTTGAGCGCGAGCTCCTTCGTCTCGAGGTCACGGTGCAACGAGTTGACGTCAAGGCGGTACTGCACGTCCTTGACCAGCGCGCGTGCGGTGCGCGTCGTGTGCTTGATCGACAGCTTCTGCCGCGGCTGCAACGGCGTCGACGACATCCAGCAGATCATCGCGTCGATGTCCTGGCTCGGCTTGGGAGCGTTCTGCGGCCGGCAGATCATGTCGCCGCGGGAGACGTCGACGTCGTCCTCGAGCCTGATGGTCACCGACATGGGCGGGTAGGCGGCCTCGAGCTCCTGGTCGAAGAGATCGATCTGCGAGATCCTCGACGTCATGCCGGAGGGCAGGACGAGCACTTCGTCGCCGGGCTTCATGACACCGCCCGCGACCCGGCCCGCGTAGCCGCGGTAGTCGTGGTACTCGTCGGACTTGGGCCGGACGACGTACTGCACGGGGAACCGGGCATCGACGAGGTCGCGGTCAGACGCCACGTGGACGTTCTCGAGGTGGTGCAGCAGCGAGGGGCCTTCGTACCAGGCCATGTGGGCCGAGCGGTCGACGACGTTGTCGCCCTGCAGCGCCGAGATCGGGATGATCGTCAGGTCGGGGATGCGGAGCTTCGTCGCGAACGACGTGAACTCCTTGTGGATCTCGTTGAACCGCTCCTCGGAGAAGTCGACGAGGTCCATCTTGTTGACACACAGCACGAGGTGCGGGACCTGCAACAGCGACAGGATCACGGCGTGGCGGCGCGACTGCTCGGTCAGACCCTGGCGGGCGTCGACGAGCACGAGACCGAGGTCGGCGGTCGACGCACCGGTGACCATGTTGCGGGTGTACTGCACGTGACCGGGGGTGTCGGCGATGATGAACTTGCGGTTGGGCGTGGCGAAGTAGCGGTACGCGACATCGATGGTGATGCCTTGCTCACGCTCGGAGCGGAGTCCGTCGGTGAGCAACGCCAGGTCGGTGTAGTCGTAGCCCCGCGACTTCGAGGTCGTCTCGACGGCCTCGAGCTGGTCCTCGAAGATCGCCTTGGAGTCGAGCAGCAACCGCCCGATCAGCGTCGACTTGCCGTCGTCCACCGAACCGGCGGTGGCGAACCGCAACAGGTCCATGGAAGGAACAGCCATCAGAAGTAGCCCTCTCGCTTGCGGTCTTCCATGGCGGCCTCGCTGAAGCGGTCGTCGCCACGGGTGGCGCCGCGCTCGGTGACCCGAGCCACGGCGATCTCCTCGATGATCTCGTCGACGGTCGAGGCTGACGACTCGACACACCCGGTCAGCGTGAGGTCGCCGACGGTCCGGAAGCGCACGGTGCGCTCCGCTGCCTGCTCACCGGACTTGAGCGGGTTGTGCTCGCTCTCGGTGAGCAGCATCCCGTCGCGCTCGAACACCCGGCGCTGGTGGCTGAAGTAGATGTCGGGGATCTCGATGCCTTCGCGCCCGATGTAGTGCCAGATGTCGAGCTCGGTCCAGTTGGACAGCGGGAAGATCCGCATGTGCTCGCCGGCGTGGATGCGGCCGTTGTAGAGCGACCAGAGCTCGGGGCGCTGCATCTTCGGGTCCCACTGGCCGAACTCGTCGCGGTGGGAGTAGACGCGCTCCTTGGCGCGGGCCTTCTCCTCGTCACGTCGGCCGCCACCGAAAGCAGCGGTGAACCCGGCCTCCTCGATGGCGTGCAGCAACGTACCGATCTGCATGCGGTTGCGGCTGGTCTTGCCGTCGTCGACGACGACGCCGTCGGCGATCGCCTGCTCGACCGAGGCGATGATGAGGCGCACACCGAGCCGATCCACCCAGTTGTCCCGCGTCTGCAGGACCTCGGGGAAGTCGTACCCCGTGTCGACCTGCAGGACGGGGAAGGGGATCTTCGCCGGGAAGAACGCCTTCTCGGCGAGCCGCATCATCACGATGGAGTCCTTGCCACCGGAGAACATCAGCACCGGCTTCTCGAACTCCGCCGCGACTTCGCGGAAGATGTGGATCGACTCCGCCTCCAGCTCATCGAGCTGGCTGAGGCGGTAGTCAGCGTGGACGGTCATCCGTGGGGGCTCCTCAAGCATGAGATTCGCGCCAATCCTAACCATGATCGGCCGTGCGGTCAGACCGCCGGTGGCGGGAGCTGTGGCGCACGCGACATCTCGAGGACGTCGAAGGGCCGTGCGTCACTCCACCGGATCGGGATCCTTGGCCCGTTCGGCAGGCTGCTGCGACCCGATCCCAGCACTCGGCTCCTCGATCTGGGCGACGGTCGGCGCCCCGAACATCGTGAGACCGCGCTCGACGCGCAAGCCACCCCATACCAGCGGCACGAGCACGATCAACGCAACACCGACCAGCGCGATGAGGACGGGATGCGTCTGGTCGTCGCCTGCCCCGAGCGGCGCCCATCCGGCCTTGTCGAGCAGCGCCAGTCCGGACATCGTCAGCACGACCACGATGCCGCGGCGGATGAACGACTGCGGGACGCGCGGGGCGATCTTCGCGCCGATGATGGCGCCGGGGACCGAGCCGATCACCAAGGGGATCACGATGCCCCAGTCGAGGCCGTTGACGAGGATGTTCGAGATGGCCGCCGACAGCACGAGGGGAACGGCCTGCACGAGGTCGGTGCCGACGAGCTTCACGGCCGACAGCGTCGGGTAGAGCATGAGCAGGGCGACCATGATCACCGAGCCCGAACCGACCGAGGTGATGCCGACGAGGAGGCCGCCGACCGCTCCGACGAGGATCGTGGGGACTGGCCGGATGACCGGTGGCCCGGTGGGCTTCCAGGTGCCGCCGGTCGTGCGGCGGAGCTGGATGTACAGGCGAAGCGCGTACGTCGTCGCCGCCAACAACAGCGTGAAGCCGATCGCGATCTTCAAGAACTTGTCGACGTCGGCCTCCGGCGCCACCCAGCCGACGAGATGGGGCCCGAGGAACGCGGTCGGTACCGATCCGCAGATCAGCCAACCGGCCAACCGCAGGTCGGGCGACCCTTCACGGCTGTGCACGATGGCGCCGCCGGTCTTGTAGACCGCCGCGGCCGTCAGGTCGGCCGTCACGACGGCAGACGCATCGCCGACACCGAGGAAGATCAGAGCCGGCGTCATCAGGGCGCCGCCCCCCATCCCGGTGATGCCCACCACGATGCCGACCAGGAAGGCCGCCACGGCGGTCTTGATCTCGAGACCGCTGATGGATGCAGCGCCGTCCGCCAGCAGCTGCTGTGAAGCGTGAAGCACGTGTCCTCCGGTGCGGGTCAGGGGTGAAGCCAGCCCTCGGAAGTCAGGTGCCCGAGCAGCTCAGACAAGCATTCTGCTATATCTCTATTGGTTGTGTCGAGTTTATAGGAATTCACCGGCGGTTCGTAGGGCGACGAGATGCCGGTGAAGTCTGGGATCTCACCGGCCCGCGCCTTTGCGTAGAGCCCTTTGCGGTCGCGTCGCTCACATTCCTCGAGAGGGGTGGCCACGTGGATGAGCACGAAGCCGCCGCCGGCACGCTCGACCATCCGGCGTACCTCCGCGCGGGTCGACTCGAACGGGGCGATCGGTGAGCAGATCGCCAGCCCACCGTGGCGCGCGATCTCCGCGGCGACGAAGCCGATGCGCAGGATGTTGGTCTCGCGGTCGGCGCGGTTGAAGCCGAGGCCCTTCGACAGGTGGTGCCGGACGACGTCCCCGTCGAGCGAGGTGACCGTTCGCTCGCCCTCCTCGAGGATGTGGTCGACCAGCGCTCGGGCGAGGGTCGACTTCCCGGAGCCGGATAGGCCGGTGAAGAAGATGACGGCACCCTGCTGGTCACGCGGCGGCCGGTCGTGGGTGACGATCGCCGCAACCTCGGCCGGGTACGGGCCGCTCGCCGTGCGGGAGATGCGGTAGGTCGCCGAGGCATAGGCAGCACCGACGCTGTCGAGCATGCGGTCGTTGGGCGACCGGCCGCTGGCGTCGGCGGTCCAACCGTGGTCGGCCACCGCGACGGCGAGCGCCGACCCGCCGTCGAGCCGAGCTGCCGCGGCCAGCGTGACCCGGACCAGTGCCGGGCCGGAGGCTCCGTCGGGCATGCCGTCGCCGACGCAGGCCAGCAGCAACGGCGTACGCCCTTCCCGTGTTGCGACGCGCGCGATGTCGTCGAGGTCCTCCTCGGTCAGTGGGCGGTGGACCGGCACCGCGACGATCGAGTCCGCGGAGCGTGACTCGTGCAGTGTCACCGGAGGCACGTGGAGGCGCCGGAACGGGCCGAACTCGTTGTGGGCCAGCTTCGCCACGGGTCCCACGAGCCCGACCGTTTCATCGTCGGGGGCCGTCCAGGTGCGCTCGACGGTGAGCCGGGCGAGGGGAGCCCCTTCGGGGTCGACGATGTCGAGGAGGCCGACCGCGCCGGCGACCTCGGCGGTGGTTTCCGAGACGGTCAGCGTCACCGGCAGCGGGCTGGTACCGGGTTCCACGAACCCGGGAAGCGGTGGTGCCAGGCACCCGCTGACCAGGAGCTCGAGGTCGTCGAGCTCTCGCTGGGTGGGCGTCCACTGCGGGACGGGGACGTTGCGCTGTGCGGGAGAGGACACCCGAGCGATTGTGTCACCTCGACGACGTGGCCACGGAGCGCGCGCTCCGGGCTCCGACCCTCCCGACGCAACCGTTGTCCGCCGGGGGAGTGCGCGGTGGCCCCCGGTACGCTCGCCAGTCGTGAAGAGCTCCGAGATCGTCGTCGACATCGTCCGATCCGGCTTCGTCGAGGGTCACCACCGAGGCTCGGTCGTCGCGCTGGCGGCCGACGGTGAGGTCGACTGGTCGCTCGGTGACATCGTGAGCCCCGTCTATCCACGCTCCTGCAACAAGCCGCTCCAGGTGGTGGCCATGCTGCGACTCGGCCTCGACCTGGACGGTGATCTGATCGCTCTGGCGTCGGCGTCGCACTCCGGGGAGCCGTTCCACCTCGCCGGTGTACGACGGATCCTTGCGTCGGCGGGA
Organism: uncultured Actinomycetota bacterium; assembly: GCA_963750495.1. Taxonomy (GTDB): domain Bacteria; phylum Actinomycetota; class Actinomycetes; order Propionibacteriales; family Nocardioidaceae; genus JANLYC01. Next base: position 206,678 of record CAVVQV010000002.1, on the reverse strand, counting down.
CTGGACGAGTCCGCCCTGCAGACGCCTCCGGACTACCCGCTCGACGAGACCGCGCGAACGGCGTACCTGCGAGCGGGGCTGGAGCGGTCGCCGATCGCGATGAACTGCTCGGGCAAGCACGCAGCCATGTTGGCGACGTGCGTGGCCAACGACTGGGACATCGCTACGTACCGTGATCCCGGGCACCCGCTGCAGGTCGGGATTGCCGAGACCTTCGCGGAGCTCACCGGAGAGCCGGTCGCAAGCGTGGGCGTGGACGGGTGCGGTGCCCCGCTCCTGTCGACCTCCCTGTCGGGACTGGCCACCGCGTTCCGGGCACTGGTCGTCGCCGAACCGGGGAGCCCGGAGCGGCGAGTCGCCGAGGCTTTTGCCGAGCATCCCGAGTCCGCGTCCGGGACGACCCGCGACGAGGCGGTGCTGCTCCGCGCTCTCCCCGGTGCGGTGGGCAAGGCCGGCGCCGAGTCCTGCTACGCCCTGGCGCTGCCCGATGGTCGGGCGGTGGCGCTGAAGATCGAGGACGGATCGCCCCGGGCCCGTCCCGTCGTCATGGCGGCCGCCCTGCGGCGGATGGGCGTCGACAACGAGGCAGTCCGGTCCACCGGGACGATCCTCCTGCTCGGTGGCGGAGTTCCCGTCGGGGAGCTTCGCCCGGTCTTCTGACGCTCCGTCAGCAGCATCCGCTGTCGCCGGTGCAGCAGGTGCCGTCGGGGTTCATCCCAGCCGCTGCCTGCACCGGCAGGTCGTCGAGGATCGTGTAGACCTCCCACTTCTCACCGCCGGGTCCGGTGGCCCAGACCTTGTCCTGCACGGCGTAGCAACAAGTGGTGGCGTCCTCGACTGCGGAGGCCAGGCCCGCTTCGGTGAGGCGCTGCGTCGCCGCCGCCACCTCGTCCGTCGTACCCACCTCGACTCCGAGGTGGTTGAGCGAGCCACCCTGTCCGGGGTTCTCGATCAGCACGAGCTTGAGCGGTGGCTCGGTGAGGGCGAAGTTCGCGTAGCCGGGGCGCCGCTTGTGGGGCTGCGCCGAAAAGAGCTCGGAGTAGAAGGCGACGGCCTGCTCGATGTCGTCGACGTTGAGCGCGAGCTGCACCCGGGAGGTGTCGAGCTGCGGGCGTGTTGTGGTGTCCATGGGTGGTCCTTTCCGTCGTTAATCGATGAACTTCAATATAGCGCTGTATCGAAAGTTGTCAATGTACCGCTAGACTGGTGGGCATGACGCAACCGTGCTGCGGTCCCGGAGTCGCTCCCATCGACGACGCGGCCGCCGACGACCTGGCGGACCTGTTCAAGGCACTCGGCGACCCGGTGCGCGTCCGGATGCTGGCGGCGCTGGCCCACGACCCCGATCGGCAGATCTGCGCGTGCGACTTCGTCTCGATCGCCGGCAAGAGTCAGCCCACCGTGAGCCACCACCTCAAGCTGCTGCGGGAAGCCGGGCTGGTCGCCGCAGAACGCCGTGGGACGTGGATCTGGTACTCGCTCGTTCCCGGGCGACTCGACGCGCTCGGCGATGCTTTCAACGCGAAGGTGGTGGCCCATGTCTGACGCGCCCGCAGTTCCGACTGTCCTGGTGGCCTGCGTCCAGAACGCCGGTCGCTCGCAGGCGGCGGCCGCCCTCCTCCGATCACTGGCGGGCGAGCGCGTCGCGGTGAGGTCCGGCGGGAGCAACCCGGCGGCCGAGGTTCATCCCGAGGTCGCAGCCGTGCTGGCCGAGCGCGGACTGACGGTCGGGGGAGCGCCGCGGGCCTGGACCGACGACGACGTGATCACGGCCGATGTGGTGGTGACCATGGGTTGCGGTGACGCCTGTCCGTTCTACCCCGGCACGCGTTACGAGGACTGGGACGTCGCCGACCCGGGCGGCCAGCCCGTCGAGGTGGTCCGCGAGATCGTGTCCGACATCGAGACACGTGTACGCCGGCTGCTCGACTCGATGGACGTACCCGTCACTGCGTGAGTCGTTGTCCGTGACGTCTCGCGGAGGCGCCGGTCGGCCGCTCGGTGAGGGCGGGTGACGCGTCTCACGCCGCTGAACCCGGCCTCCTGCTTGCAATTGCAAGCGATTGCTAGCAAGGTGGCCCTATGGCCAAGTTGAAGGTAGGTAAGCCCCTCACCGAGGGAGCTCCACGGGCAGCCGCCCGGGTTACCGCATCGGCCCGCGCCAGCGTGGCGGGCACGGCGCAGAGCCTCGGTGACTACCTGCGTGACCAGCGTCGCGGGGCACAGCTCACCCTGCGTCAGCTGGCCGACCAGGCCGGCGTCTCCAACCCCTATCTCAGCCAGATCGAGCGGGGCCTGCGCCGCCCGTCGGCGGACGTCCTGCAACAGCTGGCCAAGGCGCTGCGCATCTCGGCCGAGACGTTGTACGTCCGGGCCGGGATCCTCGACCCCGACGAACGTGGCGCCGCGACGGTACAGACCGCGGTGCTGACCGATCCCGAGCTCAGCGAGCGTCAGAAGCAGATGCTGCTGGAGATCTACGCCTCGTTCAAGCAGAGCAACGCACCCTGAGCACGAAACGGAGCCATCCGCTGAACGACGGCATCGACCTGGCATCGACCTGGCCCAGACCACCATCGCGAACACCACAGACCAATCACCGCAAGACCCTCTGAGAGGAAACACCATGGCACTCGCCTCAACCTTCGAGAAGACCCGCAAAGACATCCAGAAGACGCTCGCCGACTCCGGTGCGCTCGACGCCGTCGTTGGCGCCGGCGACCTGGCCGTCAAGAAGCTCCGCGCCGCCGGCGCCGACCTCAGCGCCCGCGCCGAGACCATCCAGGAAGACGTCAAGCACGCACCCGAGCTGGTCAAGGCGGCCCCCGAGCTCGTCAAGTCGATCCCGGCCCACGCGCAGGCCGTCTTCGGTGAAGCCGTGGCCGGCGCCATCGCGGCGTACGACGATCTCGCCGACCGCGGCAAGCACCTCGTGACCCGCGTCCGCCGCCAGCAGGCCACCGAGGACCTGAAGGTGCAGGCCAGCACCACGGTGAGCCATGCCAAGGGCACCGCGACGACGGCCAAGAAGTCCGTTGCGGCGACGAAGACGGCTGCCAAGTCGGCGACGACGACGGCGAAGAAGTCCGCTGCCAAGACCAAGACGGCTGCCAAGTCGGCGACGAAGACGGCGAAGAAGTCCGCCGCCAGGACCAAGACCTCGGCGAAGTCGACGACCACCAGCGCGAAGAAGACGGCTTCGGCCGCAGCCAAGGCTGTCGACGCCACCGCGTCGAAGGTCGGCAACTGACCTCGCGACGTCCCAGGCATCAGCAGCCCCGCAGAGCTCAGCTCTGCGGGGCTGTTTCGTTGCGACTCCGGTTACGCTTGTTCCGTGCTCACGCAAGCTGCCGACGTCTACGCCGTGCTCGACATCGAGAACTGGATCCTGTCCCTGCTCTTTGTCGTGCTGCTGGCCGTGAAGCTGTGGGCGTTGATCGACGCGTTGTTCCACAAGGACGAGTCCTACGTCGCCGCCGACAAGCAGAACAAGGCGTTCTGGCTGCTCCTGCTCGTCATCTTCTTCGTCCTGCAGTTTCTCCTGCAGGATCCCCGGCAGGTCCTCAACCTCATCGGCACCGTCGTGGCGTTCGTCTACCTGGCCGACGTCCGCCCGACGCTGCGCGCGATGAAGCGTTACTGACCGCCGCCCCCTGATGCCCCTCATCGATGGTCCGGACGGACCGATCGAGACCCTGGTCACGGGGTCGGGTTCACCGGTCACGGTCTTTGCCCACGGCCTGGCCGGATCGATCGACGAGACGCGGCCCTTCGGCTCCGGCGTGCACGGGACGCGGGTCTTCTTCCACTTCCGTGGCCACGGCGCGACGATCGGGCCCGAGAGGGCCTGGACATATCACGCGGCGGCCGCTGAGCTGGCGGCCGTCGTGTCGGCGTACGACGTTCGTCGCGGTCTAGGCATCTCCCTCGGGGCCGGAGCTCTGCTGGCGGCCGCGGCCGCCAACCCGGGGAGGTTCGAGCGGTTGGTTCTCGTGCTGCCGGCCACGATCGACCAGCCTCGCACCGATGCGGCTGTCGACCTGATGCAGGCGCGGGCCGAGCTCGTCGAGCACCGGGACCTGTCGGGGCTGGCGGCGTCCTTGGTGGCGGAGCAGCCGGCCGGCGTACGGGCGCGGCCCGATGTCCGGCTTTGGGCCGAGCGGCAGGCTCGGCGGCTGACCTCGACCACGGTCGCGCGGGCGCTCCGGGAGCTGCCGCCCCAGCACCCCCTGTCGTCACGAGCCGAGCTGGCGGCGATCACCTGCCCGGTGCTGGTGGTCGGGCAGGAGGGAGACGCAGCGCATCCCGCCGCGACCGCGCGTGAGCTGGCGGAGTTGCTGCCCGCGGCTGAGGTCGAGGTCTACGACGACCGTGGCCTGCTCTGGTCCCACCGGGCGGCGGTGCGCCGCCGCATCTCCACCTTCCTCAACTCCTGACCCCCTCACCCCCTCACCCCCTCACCCCCCCCACCCCCTCACCTCACCCCCTCACCCCCTTCGTCCCCGCTCAGGCCTTTCCCTCGCCTGGCCCTCCGTGTTTGCCTAGTTCACAAGCCAAATGGCTGGTGAACTAGGCAGATTTTCCTTGCGCACAGGGCATTTGCCTCGGTACGGCGGGAGGGCCATGAAACTGACGATCGTGCAGGGCGACATCACCGGTCAGCAGGTCGATGCGATCGTCAACGCCGCCAACCGCGCCATGCGTGGTGGCGGAGGCGTGGACGGAGCCATTCACCGGGCGGCAGGTCCCGCGCTGCTCGCGGACTGCGTCGCGCGCTTCCCACAGGGGCTTGCTACCGGTGACGCGGGCTGGACCACGGCCGGGGATCTGGCGGCTGGCTGGGTCATCCATGTGGTGGGGCCCAACTTCGGGGCCGGTGAGCGTGACCGGTCCCTGCTCACGTCCTGCTACACGCGGGCCTTGGAGGTGGCCGACGAGCTAGGGGTCGCCACCATGGCGTTCCCGCTGATCTCGGCTGGTGTGTATGCCTGGCCGCTGCCCGACGCGGCCGCCGCGGCGGTGGAGACGCTTCAGTCAGCGGTGACCCGCGTGGGTGAGGTGCGGATGGTGGCGTTCGGCCCGGCGGCATACGACGCCTTGACGGTGGCTGTCGGTTAGCCTCCCCGGTCAGGCGCCGGCCGGTCGACGAGCAGGTGCACGAGGCAAGCACCCAGTGGCCGAGGCACGTTTGCCTAGTCCACCAGCCACCTGGCTTGTGAACTAGGCAAACGCGGTACGGCCAGGGGGCTAGGAGCGGCGGGCCCTGGCAGCAGAGCGGGCGCGCAGGGTCTGGTCGAGAACGACCTTGCGGATGCGCACCGAGTCCGGCGTCACCTCGACGCACTCGTCCTCCCGGCAGAACTCCAGCGACTGCTCGAGGGACAGCTTGCGAGGCGGCACGAGCTTCTCGAACTCGTCGGCGTTGGACCGGACGTTCGTCATCTTCTTTTCCTTGGTGATGTTGACGTCCATGTCGTCCGCGCGGGAGTTCTCGCCGATGATCATGCCCTCGTAGACCTCGGTCGTCGGCTCGACGAAGAGCGTCCCGCGCTCCTGCAGGTTGGTCATCGCGTACGACGTCGCCGCCCCGGTCCGGTCGGCCACCAACGAGCCGCTCGACCGCGTCCGCAGCTCGCCCGCCCACGGCTCGTAACCCTCGAACACGTGATGGGCGATCCCCGTCCCGCGGGTGTCGGTCAGGAACTCCGTCCGGAAGCCGATCAGCCCGCGCGCCGGCACGAGGAACTCCATCCGGACCCACCCGGTGCCGTGGTTGATCATCTGCTCCATCCGGCCCTTCCGGACCGCGAGCAGCTGGGTGATGCCGCCGAGATGCTCCTCGGGCGCGTCGATGGTGAGCCGCTCGACCGGCTCGTGGAGCTTTCCGTCGATCTCCCGGGTCACGACCTGCGGCTTGCCCACCGTCAGCTCGTAGCCTTCGCGCCGCATCTGCTCCACGAGGATGGCCAGCGCCAGCTCGCCCCGACCCTGAACCTCCCAGGTGTCGGGCCGCTCGGTCGCGAGCACCTTGATCGAGACATTGCCGACGAGCTCGCGGTCGAGGCGGTCCTTGACGAGCCGCGCGGTGACCTTGGTGCCCTTGAGGCGGCCCGCGAGTGGTGAGGTGTTGGTGCCGATCGTCATCGAGATCGCCGGCTCGTCGACGGTGATGAGCGGGAGCGCGACCGGGTTCTCGGGGTCGGCGAGCGTCTCCCCGATGTTGATCTCGGGGATGCCCGCGACGGCGATGATGTCGCCAGGTCCGGCTGACTCGCCGGGCACGCGCTCGAGCGCCTCGGTGACCAGCAGCTCGGTGATCTTGACGGTCTGCCGCGAGCCGTCACGCCGCAGCCAGGCGACGTTCTGCCCCTTGCGGAGCGTGCCCTCGTGGACCCGGCACAGCGCCAGCCTGCCCAGGAACGGGGACGCGTCCAGGTTGGTCACGTGCGCCTGCAACGGAGCACCTTCGGTGTATCTCGGAGCCGGGACGGCCTCGATGATCGTGCGGAAAAGCGGTTCGAGGTCCGGCGAGTCCGGCATACCGCCGTCGGCTGGCTGGTTGGTGGAGGCCCGCCCCACCTTCGCCGAGGCATAGACGACTGGGAAGTTCAGCGCGTCCTGATCGTGGGTGTCGTCGAGCAGGTCGAGGAACAGCTCGTAGGTCTCCTCGACCACCTCGACAATCCGGGCGTCGGGACGGTCGACCTTGTTGACGACGAGGACCACCGGCAGCTTGGCCGCCAACGCTTTGCGCAGCACGAAGCGGGTCTGCGGAAGCGGGCCCTCCGACGCGTCGACCAGGAGCACGATGCCGTCGACCATCGAGAGGCCGCGCTCGACCTCACCACCGAAGTCAGCGTGACCTGGGGTGTCGATGATGTTGATCGTCATCGGCCTGCCGTCGGCCGCGGCACCCTTATAGTGCACCGCGGTGTTCTTCGCGAGGATGGTGATGCCCTTCTCGCGCTCGAGGTCGCCGGAGTCCATGGCGCGCTCGTCGACGTGCTGGTGCTCGCCGAAGGCGCCGGACTGCCACAGCATGGCGTCGACCAGCGTGGTCTTGCCGTGGTCGACGTGCGCGACGATCGCGACATTGCGCAGGTCGTCTCGCGACGTCGTCGCGGTCGCGGGGGCATGCGTGGGGGCGGGCATCTGCAGAGTCCTGTCGGTGGGCGGAGAGAGGGCCACGCTGGGCGCGGCCGGACGCCGGACGACGTACTCGCGCGACGTGCGGACCGCAGTTTATCGGTGGCAGGCGGTCGGAGCCGAATCGTGGACGTGGGAGCCTGCATCCGGAAGGCTGGGATCACCACTCAGGAGGGTTGTCGAATCGGCGCGACCTCGTTCGTCAGTACATCAGTCGAACACCAGATGAGGAGGCCACCATGGCCGAGTACATGTTCATGCTCTTCGATGACGAGAGCTGGTATGACGAAGTGACTCCCGACCAGTGGGAGGCGACGATGAAGCTGCACGGCGAGTTCGCCAACGCGGTCGAGGCTGCCGGCGCCCGCATCGTCGAGGGACGCGCGCTCGAGCGCACCAGCACCGCCACCACGTTGAAGAAGGACTGGAACAACCCGAGCGCGGCCCCGGTCGTCAGCGACGGACCGTTCATCGAAACCAAGGAGGCCCTCGGCGGGTATTACCTGATCGAGGCGCGTGATCTCGACCAGGCGCTGGAGCTGGCCCAGATCTGCCCGTCGGGCAACATCGAGGTCCGTCCGGTCATGGACACCAGCACCGACCGAGCCTGATCGGACCCGGACGGGCTGAGTCGCGTGACGGACGTCCGGAGCATCACCCGCCGCGTCGAGGAGGCGCACCGCAGCCATTGGGCGACAGTCCTCTCGGCCACGGTGCGCCTCACCCGCGACATCGACCTGGCGGAGGACTGCGCCCAGGAGGCGTTCGTCCAGGCGTTGCGGACCTGGCCAGACGGCGTCCCCGACAACCCCGCCGGCTGGCTGACGACCGTCGCGCGGAGGCAGGCGCTCGACGTCCTCCGTCGCGAGACGACGCTGCGTCGCAAGCTGCCGCTGCTGCTCATCGAGGACAGTCAGGAGGACGGCGAGGTGCCGGCTGATCCCCTTCGGCTCGTCTTCACCTGCTGCCACCCCGCGCTGGCACGCGATGCTCAGCTGGCGCTGACCCTGCGTCTCATGTGTGGTCTCAGCACGGCGGAGATCGGCAAGGTCCTGCTGGCCAAGGACACGGCCATCGCGGCCCGGATCACCCGCGCCAAGCAGAAGATCGCCGCAGCGGGTGTCCCCTTCCGGGTGCCGTCGGACGACCAGCTGCCGGCTCGGCTCGACACGGTGCTGACCGTGGTGCACCTGGCATACACCGCCGGGCACACGGCGACGGGGGACGCGCTGATCAGGCCGGACCTCACGTCGCGCGCCGTCGGTCTGGCGCGGTTGCTCGTGGCGCAGCTGCCCGACGAGCCGGAGGCGGCAGGTCTGCTGGCCCTCCTGCTGTTCGCCGAGGCTCGCGGAGCGGCCAGGCTTGGGCCGTCAGGGGAGCTGGTCCTGCTCGCCGACCAGGATCGGGCCCGATGGGACCAGGCGCTGGCGCGGGAGGGGCTCGTCCTGGTGACGCGGGCGTTGCAGGATGGCGGCGGGCGCTTTGCGCTGCAGGCGGCGATCGCCGGACTGCACATGTCGGCGCCGTCGTGGGAGACGACGGACTGGCCGCAGGTCGTGCGCATGTACGACGCCTTGCTCCTCCAATGGCCGAGTCCGGTCGTGGCGCTGAACCGGCTGGCGGCGGCGAGCCTGGTGCCGGGAGCCGACCTGGACGACGTCCTGGGCCAGCTGGACGTGTTGGCGCTGGACCCCGCGTTGGAGCGGTACGCCTACCTGGCCGCCACGCGTGCCGATATCCTCACGCGGCTGGGTCGGCAGGGCGAGGCTCGAACGGCATACGACCAGGCGATTGCGCTGACCGACAACGAGACCGAACGCCGGTTCCTGCTGGCCCGTCGCTCCAACTGACTCTCTCCACCGGCTCTCTCCACCGGCTCTCTCCACCGGCTCTCTCCACCGGGCCGTTCGTGTTTGCCTAGTTCACAAGCCACCTGGCTTCTGGACTAGGCAGATCCCCCTTGTGCACAAGCCACCTGGCTTGTTCACAAGGCAAACGCCTAGGGCGCCAGGAAGGGGGGAGGGACACGCGTCAGGCGTCGCGGTGGACCTTGTGCTGGGTGGCTTGAGCTCGCGGCCGCAACACCATGAGGTCGACGTTGACATGGGCCGGTCGGGTCGCGATCCACGCCACCGCGTCCGCGACGTCCTCCGCGGTCAACGGGTTGCGCACCCCGGCGTAGACCGCGTCGCGCCGCTCCTGGTCGCCTCGGAACCGCACCAGCCCGAACTCCTCGGTCGCCACCATGCCCGGCGCGACCTCGGTGATCCGCACGGGCTGGCCCAGCAGCTCCAGCCGCAGCGTCTCGGTGAGGACGGCCACGCCGTGCTTGGCAGCCGTGTAGCCGCCACCGCCTTCGTAGGCCGTCCGCCCAGCCGTCGAACCCATGTTGACCAGGACTCCGTCCCCACTGGCGATCAGGGCAGGCAGCAACGCTTTGGTCACGTTGAGCGTGCCGATGACATTGACGTCGTACATCGCCCGCCAGTCGTCCGCGTCGGCCTCGGCAACCGGTTCCGCACCGAACGCGCTGCCGGCGTTGTTCACGAGTACGTCGAGCCGCGGCCCGACCGCGCGGGCGAGCGCGTCCACCTGCGCCTCGTCGGTGACGTCACAGGCCACCGAGGTGCCGCCGATCTCGGTCGCCAGCGCCTCGATCCGATCGGCGCGCCGGGCGGCGCAGACGACCGCGAACCCGGCAGCGGCCAGGGCACGCGCGGTCGCGGCCCCGATCCCGCTGCTCGCCCCGGTGACGACCGCCAGCCGCTCGGAAGGGGTCAGCTCGGGCGCGGAACCAGTCATGTCTCATCCTTGCATCGCCCGCTGGAGCCCACCGGCGGTGGTCCACATCTATGCAGGTCGCGCCGCGAGTCGCGGGCTGTCGGGAATGGAGGCAGACTTGCTGGTTGTTGACCCCTTTCGGACCTCATCAGGTCCAGATCGGGCGACCTGTTGCCGACGACGGGATGAGCGAGTGAGTGAGACCCTGGCCAGCGTCGTTTCTGTCGACCGCGCACGCCGGCCCCACCGCGTCGCGATGCTCAGCGTCCATACTTCCCCGCTCGACCAGCCAGGCACCGGCGACGCCGGCGGTTTGAACGTGTATGTCGTCGAGCTCTCCCGTCAGCTCGCCGCCCAGGGCATCGAGGTCGAGATCTTCACCCGCGCCACGTCGGGCGAGCTGCCGCCTGTCGTCGAGCTCAACGACGGAGTACTGGTCCGGCATGTGGTCGCGGGACCGTTCGAAGGCCTCACCAAGGGCGAGCTGCCCGGCCAGCTGTGCACGTTCGCCCGTGACGTCCTGCGCACCGAGGCGTCCTACGCACCTGGTTACTACGACATGATCCACTCCCACTACTGGCTCTCCGGCCAGGTCGGGGCGCTGGCCCGGGACCGGTGGGGGATCCCCCTCGTCCACTCGATGCACACCATGGCCAAGGTCAAGAACGGGCTCCTCGCCACCGGCGACACCCCCGAACCCGTGGCGCGGGTGATCGGCGAGGAGCAGGTGATCGATGCTGCTGACCTCGTCATCGCCAACACCAGCGAAGAGCGGCAGCAGCTGATCGAGCTGTATGACGCCCAGCCCGACCGGCTGCGCGTCGTCTCCCCTGGCGTCGACCTGAACGTCTTCGCCCCCGGCGATCGCGAGGCCGCGCGAGGCCGGCTGGGGCTTCGCCCGGATGACCTCGTCGTGGCGTTCGTCGGCCGGATCCAGCCGCTCAAGGCGCCTGACGTGGTGATCAGGGCCGCCGCCGACCTGGTGCGGAGGCGTCCAGACCTGCGCGCGCGGTTGGTCGTACCCATCATCGGCGGCCCGTCCGGCTCGGGCCTGGACAGCCCCGACGGGCTGATCGACCTGGCCACTGGTCTCGGGGTCTCCGACCTGGTGAGGTTCGTTCCACCTGTCGAACAGTTCCGCCTCGTCGACTATTACCGCGCCGCTTCGCTGGTGTGCGTCCCGTCGTACAACGAATCCTTCGGGCTCGTGGCGATCGAGGCGCAGGCCTGCGGCACCCCTGTGGTCGCCGCGAATGTCGGCGGCCTCCCGACCGCTGTCGCCGACGGCGTGAGTGGAGTGCTCGTCGACGGCCATGATCCGGCGGACTACGCCCGGGTGTTCGAGCGGTTGCTGACCGACGGCGCGGCCCTTGATGGGCTACGCGAGAAGTGTGGCGATCATGCCCAGCAGTTCGGTTGGGCGCGGACGACACAGCTGACACTCGAGGCCTACCGAGACGCCACCGCGACGATGCGGGCCGAGGCGCTCGCGGCCGCCGAATGAATCCGGAGCCCCCCCTGTCGCCGGAGCCTGATCCGGCTGGCGTCGGGCCGGCTGCGACCGCGGCGCTGCGCGAGTTCGCCGTCGTCACGATCCGGCAGGCGCTGGTCGACGCCGAGGTCGAGGCCACGGAGCCGCGCCCGGGTGTCTTCGTGTTCGACCTTCCCGGCGAGCGGAAGCTGTCGACGCCCTGCCAGCTCGTCGTGGGAGATCACGCGGTGGCGGTGCACGCGTTCGTCTGCCGCAACCCGGACGAGAACCACGCGGGCGTCTACCGCTGGCTGCTCAACCGGAACCTTCGTCTGTACGGCGTCGCGTTCGGTGTCGACCATGCCGGCGACATCTACCTCGACGGGCGTGTCTCCCTGTCGTCGATCACCGCCGCGGAGGTCGACCGGCTGCTCGGCTCGGTGCTGACGTATGCCGACGAGTCGTTCAACACGATCCTCGAGCTGGGCTTCGCGTCGTCCATCCGGAAGGAGTGGGAGTGGCGCCTGTCGCGCGGCGAGTCGACCCGCAACCTCGACGCGTTCCGCGGCTGGCTCGAACGGGGCCACGAGCCGCCGCGCTGAGCTCAGACGCTCCGCGCGAGCACGACCGCGAAGCGCTCCTGGTCGTCGGTCCACCAGAAGTCCGCCTTGAAGCCGGCCCGCTCCAGCTCCGCCTGCAGACCCGCGCGACGGAACTTGGCCGAGATCTCGGTCCGCAGGCTCTCACCGGCCGCGAACGTGACCTCGAGGTCGAGCGCCGGCACCTCGACCACCAGGTCGCGCGTCGCCACGAGGTGCATCTCGATCCACTCCGCCTCGGCGTTCCAGATCGCGCGGTGCTCGAAGGCCTCGATGTCGAAGTCAGCCCCGAGCTCGCGGTTGAGCACCTGGAGCACGTTGCGGTTGAACTCGGCTGTCACTCCCTGGCCGTCGTCATACGCCGCGATCAACGTCTCCGGTTCCTTCACCAGGTCGGCGCCGAGCAGCAACCACTCGTCGCTGTCGAGCACGCCTCGAACGGACTCGAAGAACGTCGCGCGCTCGGGCGGCAGCAGGTTGCCGATCGTGCCTCCCATGAAGGCGACCAGCCGGGGAGAGGAAGCGTTGAGGCGGTCGAGATGCTCGGTGAAGTCGGCGACCACACCCTGCACGGCAACGCTGGGATAGGCGCCGGTGAGTGCGGTGACGGCCTCGTCGAGGGCTGACTCGGACACGTCCAGGCACACGAGCTCCTGCAACGTGCCGTGGTCGCGCAGCGCGTCGAGCAGGAGACGAGTCTTCTCCGACGATCCGGACCCGAGCTCGACGAGGCTGGTCACGTCGGTGTGCTTGGCGATGTCGACGGCCCGCACGTCGAGGATCTGCCGCTCCGCTCGCGTCGGGTAGTACTCCGGCAACCGGGTGATCTCCTCGAACAGCTCGCTGCCGCGGGCGTCGTAGAACCACTTGGGCGGGAGCCACTTGGGCTCCGATGTGAGTCCGGCCAAGGCGTCAACACGGAGCGCACGTCCGGCGTCGGCGGGCTCGAGATGGACGTCGATGCGGGGGTTGGTCACGTGGGGTCCTCGGAGATCGCGGCGCGTGGGCCGTTGGCGGTGGCGCTGATGGGTCGGATCTGCACGGCGCCCGCGCGGGCCAGCAGCACCTGGTGATCAGGAACTTCGCGCCACGCCCGGTCATCGGGCTCGAGCGGCTCGGAGCTGACGATGACCTGGTCGCCGCCTTCGTGGACCCACAGGCTGTGGGTGCAGGTCGTCGCGGCGATGGTGGTGCCGTCGGTGAGCAGCAGGTTCAGGCGTGCAGCGGGCGCGACCTCGATGACGTCGAGCATGACGTCCACCAGCGCGTCCGCGGGCAACTGGCCTTTGTGCAGACGCGCCCGCACCAGTGCCCACAACAGCGCTGAGTCGGTCGCGGCCTGCAACGTCAACAGGTCGGACGTCGGAAGGGCTGCGGCAAGGCTCGCCACGGAGTCCGGCCAACCGGGGACGAAGCCGTTGTGGCTGAACAACCAGTCGTTCTCGGCGAACGGTGCGGCCGCCGTCTCGATGACGGGCAGCCCGATCGTGGCGTTGCGGACGGCCGCGACGAAGCAGCCGGAGACGACTTCGCGAGCCACGGACTCCAACGACGGGTCAGCCCAGACGGGACAGCTACGCCGGTAGGTGCGCGCTGCCCCGCCGCTGCGGGGGTACCAGCCGAGGCCGAAGCCGTCGGCATTGACCACGCCACCCCCGCGCATGTCGTGTGGCGCGTAGCTCTGGTGGAGCAGGGAGTGAGAGGGATCCAGAACGAGCTCGGCCATCGCACGCGGCGGCCCGATGTAGGCAAGATGACGGCACATGGTCAGTCGAGCTCTTCAGGTCTTGCGTCGCGGGCGCACCGGAGTCCGGCGAAGATCTGGCGGCGGACGGGCAGGTCCCAGTTGCGGAACGTGCCCCGGCACGCGACCAGATCGGTCCCGAACGACCCACCCCGCAGAACCCGGTAACCGTCGCCGAAGAACACCTCGGAGTACTCCGCGTAGGGAAATGCACGGAAGCCCGCGTAGCCACGGAACTCGCTGCTGGTCCACTCCCAGACGTCACCGATGAGCTGGTGCACGCCGAGGGCCGAGGCTCCCTCGGGGTATGCCCCGATCTCGGCTGGTTGGAGGTGACGCTGGCCGAGGTTGGCGTGTTGCGGCCCGGGATCGTCGTCGCCCCACGGGTAGCGTCGGGATCTCCCGCTGGCGGGGTCGTAGCGGGCGGCCTTCTCCCACTCGGCCTCGGTCGGCAGGCGTCGGCCCCGCCAGGCGGCGTACGCCTCGGCCTCGTAGAAGCTGACGTGCACGACGGGCTCGTGCGGCGGTACCGGTTCGACGATCCCGAAGCGGGTCCTGACCCAACGCTCGCCGTCGCGCTCCCAGAACCTTGGGGCCACGAGGCCGGCTTGCTGCCGGTGCTCCCAGCCGGCTGTCGACCACCAGCGTGGATCGTCGTACCCGCTTGCCTCGACGAAGCCGAGGTAGTTGAGGTTCGACACGGGAGCGGTGTCGATGACGAATGCCGGGACGTCGACCAGGTGCGCCGGTCGTTCGTTGTCGAGGGCCCACGGTTCGGTGGACGTGCCCATCGTGAACGGGCCGCCCTCAATGAGGATCTCGTCGGGGCCGATGGGGCCGCCACGAGGTGGCTGCGGCGCCTCGAGAACCGGCGCACCGGTGCGGAGCTGATGGGTCGCCAGCATGGTCTCGTCATGTTGCTGCTCGTGCTGGGCGACCATGCCGAACGCGAAACCGTCGCGCAGCAGCGGATGTCCCTCGTGAGCGGTGAGGTCGACCCGGTCGATGACGTCGAGCACCTTGTCGCGGACCTCGCCCACGTACGCCCGCGCCTCGCTCGGACCCAGCAACGGCAGCGTCGGCCGGTCTGCGCGTGGGTGCTTGAAGGCGTCGTACAGCTCATCGATGTCACGACGCACCGGCTCGCGTCCGCCGACGTCGCGCACCAGCCACAACTCCTCCTGGTTGCCGACGTGTGCGAGGTCCCACACCAGGGGTGACATCAGCCGCGAATGTTGCTTGACGAGGTCGTCGTCGTCGACCGCGTCAGTGAGCAATCGGCTGCGCTCGCGTGCGCGGATCAGCGAGGTGGCTGCCCGCTCGCGGAGCTGTTCGGCGTGCGATGCGGTCATGTCCGTCTCCTCAACTGGTGCGCCTGCTGCCCGGGCCCGGTCGTGGTTTTGTTCATGCTCATGGTCATGGCCGGGTCAGCCTGCGTTGGACGATGCCGATGACCTCGTTGGTCAACGGAGTCCCGAGTCCTGCGGCTTCGACGGTCTTGAGGCCGATCTCGGCGACCCGTGCTGCAGCGCGGGCGAGGGCGGCGTTGGCCAGGCCTTCCCGGGCAGCGGTGATCCAGGCGTCCGCAACCTCGGCCGTGGTGTCCAGCGCCTGGTCGACCGCGTCGTGATCGGCCAGGAGGCAGGCCAGCAGCGCGGCCGGGGCGACCCACTCGTCGGCCGGCTGGGCGTCGAGGTAACGCACTTCGAGGTAGCCGTGTGCCCGCACCGGGGGAAAGATCGTGGTGAGGTGGTAGTCGATGTCGACGTACGTCGGACGCCGACCCACCAGGTCCCAGGCCCGCGGGTCTGCCACCCAGTCGGCGAGAGTCAGGCCAACCGGTGCGTACCAGCTTCCCTCGTCACGCCTGATGCAGAGAACCGGTGCGTCCACACACATCCGTGCATATGTCGCGCGCGGGTCGGCGTCGTAATCCGGTGGTGAGCTGGTGGGCGGCGCTGTGGCGAACACGCGTGGAAGCCGCGCGGACACCCACCCGGTGGCCTGACCGTTGGCGCGGGGGGAGTTGGCGAACAGCGCGACCAGGCTGGGTCCGAGCCGATGCAGCGCGCGCCAGCGGAGTGCGAGATCGGGGACCTCGCCGGTGTCGACACACAGCTGCATGCTCGCGGTGCTGCACATCATCTCAGCGCCCGCGGGGCCGATCCGGTCGAAGAAGGCGTGCATCGCGTCGTAGCGAGGGGTGCTCAGGATTCGGGTCGCGGGGCGATGGGAGTCGACGCCAGCCGTGCCGGTGACGAGGTCGCCGGTGGCGAGGAGATCACGGAGGTCGGCCGCGTCGGCGCGGGCCGTGTCGAGGAGGTCCGGCAGCCGAACGCTGGGCGGTGTCGAGATCTCGACCTGACCGCCTGGCTCGACGGTGATCCGTGAACCGTGGGTCAGCGGGAGCCAGGGTGAGGCCGGATCGATGGAGCGCGGCGCATGTGCTCCGAGCGCGGCTCGGACCTGCGGCAGCTCGATGGGTGCGGAAGGGCGGGAACGGTGATGAACGGTCCATTCGAGTTCGAGTCCGTGCCGGATCGGTGGGCCGTGCTTGAAGCACACCATGGCGACATACCCGCTGGCCTCGTCGTGATCGCGGACCGGGGTCTCCGGTGCATCCCAGGGCCACGTCGGCGGCAACGGGTTGATCTTGTCGAGCCGGTGCGTCTCGGACGGCATTTCGACCACACTCGGCTCAGGTGGAACCGTGAGGTCTGCCACCTGTCCCACGTCGTGCGACCGCGAACTCGTCATCATCGAAGACCGTAGCCCGCACCTCCGACAGCGACAACCGATGAAAGGTTAAGAGCCGGTGACGGCGCCCTGCCACCTCCTGTTGCCCGCGTGCGTGGGGGGCTTGGCTGACGGTCCGATTGGTGGTGCTCAGGATCACATCGTCAGCGTTTGGTCTGGGGCCGTCACTGACCCTAAAATGTAAGAGGCAGCGAGGCAGGTGTGTCTCTTACTCAGCTTGGCAGCCGAAGACACAAACAAGACAACAAGAACCCGCCGGCACGGCCGGCAGATATCGGAGGAAGTCATGCTCACCGCACCGGACGTCGCGCGCGAGGTCAGCGTGTCCAGGCGAGCCGAGGCGCGGGAGTCAGAACTGATCTCCGCGGCCCGTCTCGCTCGTCGCCAGCGTCGCCTCGAGCGCCGCATCGACCGCTTGAACGGGTACCTGGCCGGACACCGCTAACCCAGGTCCACGACCGCGACATTCACTGATCCGGCCGTCCCATCGCATCCGCGATGAGGCGGCCGGTTCGTTGTCTGCGAGGTCAGCGTCCCTGGTTGGCCACGGCCTCGATCGCCGCTGCCGCCGCATCGGGGTCGAGGTACTCGCCGCCCGGGGTCGTGGGGCGCAGCCGGGCGTCGAGCTCGTAGAGCAGCGGGATCCCGGTCGGGATGTTGAGGCCCACGACGGCGTCGTCACTCATCCCGTCGAGATGCTTGACCAGGGCGCGCAACGAGTTGCCGTGGGCTGCGACCATCACGGTCTGGCCGGTCAGCAGGTCAGGGACGATCGCGTCATACCAGTAGGGAAGCATCCGGTCGACCACGTCGGCGAGGCACTCCGTGCGCGGTCGCAGCTCGTCGGGCAGGGTGGCGTACCGAGGATCACCGGTCTGGCTGAACTCGTCGTCGTCGGCGATCTTCGGTGGCGGGGTGTCGTAGGACCGGCGCCAGAGCATGAACTGCTCCTCGCCGTACTGCTCGAGGGTGGCCTTCTTGTCCTTGCCCTGGAGAGCGCCGTAGTGCCGTTCGTTCAGCCGCCAGGAGCGCCGGACGGGGATCCAGTGGCGGTCGATGGCGTCGAGGCACAGTTGTGCGGTCTGGATCGCGCGGCGCAGGACGGAGGTGTGCAGCACATCCGGGAGGACTCCACGGTCGGCCAGGAGCGACCCGGCCCGGACGGCCTCGTCGCTGCCCTTGGCGCTGAGCGGGACGTCGACCCAGCCGGTGAAGAGGTTCTTGGCGTTCCACTCGCTCTCGCCGTGGCGAACGAGCAGCAGTCGGTACGGCGTTCCGTTCATGACCACGACCCTAGCGCCGGCCACCATCGGCGGAGTCAGCAAGGCAAGTCCACAGTCCCCAACGCACGTTTGCCTTGTTCACAAGCCACCTGGCTTGTTCACAAGGCAAACGCGGACGGCCAGCCGGGTCGAGGAGCTGAACCGTGGGGAGTTCAGAGGGTGACGGGGTGTTGGCCGGTCACGAGGAAGACGATTCGCCGGGCCATCGAGACGGCGTGGTCGCCGATCCGCTCGTAGTAGCGACCGAGCAACGCCATGTCGACGGCGGGCTCGACGCCGGCGTCCCAGTCGTCGCTGAGCAGGATGCGGAACATCGAACGTCGCAGCCGGTCCATCTCGTCATCGGCGACCTCGAGCTCCTTCGCCGCGCGGACGTCTCGGGTCTCGACGATGTTGGCCGCCGAGGCGATCATCTCATCGGCCGTCTTGGCCATCTCGGAGATCACCGGCTCCAGCTCGGCCGGCACGGCCTTGGTCGGGTAGCGCAGGCGTGCCACCTTGGCGACGTGCACGGACAGGTCACCCATCCGCTCGAGGTCAGCGACCATCCGTAGTGATGCGACCAGCATCCGCAGGTCTCCGGCTACCGGTGCCTGGCGGGCCAGGATCTCGAAGCTGTCGTTCTCGATCCGCTCGCGCGCCTCGTCGATCGCGAGGTCGCCGCTGATGACGAGCTCGGCTGCCGTGACGTCGGCGTTGAGGAGAGCGTCGGTCGCCTGGGAGAGCGCGGCGCGCACACCGCCGGTCATCTCGACGAGCTCGTTGAGGATGTTGTTGAGCTGTTGCTGATACTGGACTCGCATGATCCAAACCTAGACCGCTTGGGTAACGGACATGTGGAGCGACGTGAACGGAGCATGAACGCTCGCGTAAGGAACGGTCAGACCGCCTTGCTTGATTCACGTCTCCGGCCTACGTCGTGCGTACCATCGGACGCATGGACTCCTCGACGGCCGCGTTGCTCGGTGGCGCGATCGGCGCGCTGCTCGGCGCCGGGGTCGCTCTCGCGTTCCGGTTGAGCGAGCGCGACCAGGGCCGTGTCCCGGTTCCGACGGAGCCCGAGCCGGTGCAGGTACCCCCCGGCGTTGCGGCTGTGCTGGCTGTCCTCCGGTCGTCCGCCCTCGTCGTCGGAGCCGACGACCAGGTCCTTCGGGCGACGGCCCCCGCACACGCGATGGGACTGGTGCGCGGTTCACGAGTCGACGTGAGCGAGCTGCTCGAGCTCGTCCGTCAGGTACGACGCGACGGGCAGATCCGCGAAGACGCGCTGACCCTGCGCCGCGGTCGGATGGTGCCCCGACACGTGGCCGCCCGCGTTGCGCCGTTGGGAAGCAAGCTCGTGCTCGTCCTGGTCGAGGACCGCACCCGTGAGCGCCGGGTCGAGGCGATCCGGCGCGACTTCGTCGCCAACGTCAGCCACGAGCTCAAGACGCCGGTCGGTGCGCTCAACCTGCTCGCCGAAGCGGTGGGCGAGGCCTCCGACGATCCGGACGCCGTACTCCGCTTCTCTGCCCGGATGCGCACCGAGAGCGACCGGCTCACCCGCCTTGTGCAGCAGATCATCGAGCTTTCGCGGTTGCAGGGCGACGACCCGCTCGACGAGGCCCAGCCGGTGTCGGTCGACGCACTGGCCGAGCGCGCGGTCGACCGGGTCAGCGTCGATGCGCTCGACAAGCACGTCGACATCACTTTCGCCGGTGAGCACGGCTTCCAGGTTCTCGGCAACGGTGAGCAGCTGCTCGTGGCCCTCGGCAACCTCGTCGAGAACGCCGTCGCCTACAGCCCGACCCATTCGAAGGTCACCGTGAGCGCCCGGGCCAACGAGTCCATGGTCGATATCGTGGTGACCGACCAGGGTGTCGGCATCCCGGCAGGCGAGCTCGACCGCATCTTCGAGCGCTTCTACCGGGTCGACCCCGCCCGGGCCCGGTCGACCGGCGGCACCGGGCTGGGGCTGTCGATCGTCAAGCACGTCGCCGCGACCCATGGCGGTGAGGTCAAGGTCTGGAGCGTTGAGGGCGAGGGTTCGTCGTTCACGCTCACGTTGCCGGCCAGGGTGGACGCCGACACCGGTACGCCGGTGAGCCATGCCGCGCCTGCCGGGGGCCGCGAGGCCGACGGGCCGCGCGGTGCAGGGCTGCTCGACGAGCCCACCGACGAGCCCACCGACGAGCCCACCGACGAGAGCGCCGGCGACGACTGTCTCCGGGCATCGTCGGAGCCACCATCACTCAGAGCGCCAGCTGGGAGCCGACCCACGGTGTCAGCCCGGTCAGCCCGGTCAGCCCGGTCAGCCCGGTCAGCCCGGTCAGCCCGGTCAGCCCGGTCAGCCCGCTCGACTCAGCCGGAGGAGACCCCGTGACGCGTGTTCTCGTCGTAGAGGACGAAGAGAGCTACAGCGACGCCTTGGCGTACATGTTGCGCAAGGAAGGCTTCGACGTCGCCCTGGCGGGCACTGGCCCGGACGCACTGGAGGAGTTCGAGCGGGGTGGGGCCGACATCGTGCTCCTCGACCTGATGATCCCCGGGATCCCCGGTACTGAGGTCTGTCGTCGGATCCGTCAGGTCTCGTCAGTGCCGGTCATCATGGTCAGCGCCAAGGACGCCGAGGTCGACAAGGTCGTCGGACTCGAGCTCGGCGCGGACGACTACGTCACCAAGCCCTACAGCCCCCGCGAGCTCGTGGCCCGCATCCGGGCTGTGCTCCGCCGGGGGGTCGAGCCCGACCTGGCGCCGGCCACGATCGAAGCAGGGACGGTCCGCATGGACGTCGACCGTCACGTCGTGACGGTGAAGGGCGACGAGATCCGCTTGCCGCTCAAGGAGTTCGAGCTGCTCGAGATGTTCCTGCGCAACGCAGGCCGGGTGCTCACCCGAGGTCAGCTGATCGACCGGGTGTGGGGAGCGGACTACGTGGGCGACACCAAGACGCTCGATGTCCACGTCAAACGCCTGCGCGCCAAGATCGAGCCGGACCCGGCCAACCCCACGTTGCTCGTCACCGTGCGCGGGCTCGGCTACAAGTACGACGCCCAGACGACCGTCTCGGTCTGACTCGTGTGCTCCCCCCGGGGCGGTACCTGAGCCGACCGGTTCGGCGGGTCAGGAGCGCGTCAGGAGGCGGGTGTGGTCGCCGGGCTGACGACCGGTCCCACCGTGATCCCGTCGTAGGTCGAGCTCTCAGCGATGACCGGCACGTCGACGTCGAGCGGCGCCGCCTCCTTGAACGTCAGGGAGAGGGTGAGGTACCCGCCCGCCGCGAGGTCCGCCGCGTGCAGCTGGATCAGACCGTCGTCGGGAAGCTTGACCGCCGCCTGGGTGGGCAGCTCGATGCCGGTGCTGGGTGCGTTCGCGACGGTCGACGTCACCGTGGGCAGGGCGCCGACGTCCACCCCGCCACCGCCGAGCATTTTGGCGGTCATGCCCGTCAGGAAGTCTGTCGGGCTGGTCTGGTTGATCAGCGTCGTGACCAAGGTGCCGTTGCCCTCGCCGTCAGCGAGCACCAGCGCATTGAGGACGAAGACGTCGCCGCTGCGGTCGTCAGAGCCCAGGGCGGGCTGGTAGATGGCCTGGGTCTGTGCACTGAAATTGGCGGCACAGCCGCTGATGGCGACGAGTGACGCCGCGATGAGCACCGTTGCCAGCCGCCGAACCTTGTGGCGACGCATCCGGACGGCTGCCAGCCTGCCGACGACGGAGCCGATCGGGGAGAATGAGGTGGTCTCCACGGTTGGTGTCCTCCTAGGCGCGGAACTGGATCACACGGGCCGTCAGCGACTCCGGGAGCGGGTCCCGGGCACGGCATGGTCAGCGTAGCGAAACTTGCCCGACGGCATTGCGGCGGACTGCCGACACGCACGAGAACAGAGGTTTGTCAAGCCCTGAATAACGCTCTGAACAGGCAAAACGCGATTCCGACGACCCTGAGAACGTGGTATCCTTGAGGCCTGGAAAGGGGTAGCTGACACATGACGTTTACGGTCGGCGAGACGGTGGTTTATCCCAATCACGGGGCCGCGGTCATCGAAGATATTGAGACCCGCAAGATCAAAGGTGAGGACAAGCTCTATCTCGTCCTCCGCATTGTCGCCCAGAACGACCTCGTCGTTCGAGTACCTGCCTGCAACCTCGACCTCGTGGGCGTCCGCGATGTCGTGGATCAGGAAGGTCTTGAGCGCGTGTTCGACGTTCTG
The DNA here is from genome assembly GCA_963750495.1 of uncultured Actinomycetota bacterium. Lineage (GTDB taxonomy): Bacteria > Actinomycetota > Actinomycetes > Propionibacteriales > Nocardioidaceae > JANLYC01. Next base: position 184,704 of record CAVVQV010000002.1, on the reverse strand, counting down.
CGCGCAGAACACACGGAGGAGCCGACCAACTGGTCACGTCGTTACAAGGCAAACCTGGAGAAATTGCACTCCGGCGATGTCATGAAGGTGGCAGAGGTCGTCCGCGACCTGTGGCGCCGCGAGCGTGAGCGGGGCCTGTCGGCCGGCGAGAAGCGGATGCTGGCGAAGGCTCGTCAGATCCTCGTCTCCGAGCTGGCGCTGGCTGAGCACACCAACGAAGACAAGGCCGAGACGATTCTCGACGAGGTCCTGGCTTCCTGACACGGTCCGTCATCTCGGTCATGACGGTCATCTGCATCTGACGGCCCCGCCACTGGCGGGGCCGTCAGCATGTCCGGGGAGCGGCCTTCCCACGCCGGCAGTCTTCGCCGGACTGCCGGACTGGCCGGACTGGCCGGACTGCCCGGGTCTGCGATGCTGACGGCGTGCCGTCCGTGACCGCGATCATCCCGGCTGCCGGGGCCGGCAGCCGGCTGGCCGCCGACGAGCACTTCGCCGGACCGCCGAAGGCGCTGCGGCGGCTGGGCGCCGAGACGTTGATCAGGCACGCGATCAGGTCCGTGGAGCACGCGGTCGACCGCGTCGTCGTGGCCACCTCGAACGACTTGCTGGGAGTCTTCTCGGCCGAGCTCAGCGGCCTACCGGTCCCTGTCGACGTCATCGAGGGCGGCTCGACCCGGCAGGAGTCCGTACGACGGGCGCTGGCCGCGTTCGACACGTCTCCCGACTTCGTCCTGGTTCATGATGCGGCCCGACCGCTGGTGCCAGCGGCGGTGACCGACCGTGTGCTGGCAGCCCTGCGTACGGGCGCCCGAGCCGTGGTTCCCGTCGTGGCTGTCGCCGACACCTTGCGCTGCATCGACGCAGACGGCACGAGCAGCCTCGTCGACCGGAGCTCGATGCGGGCCGTCCAGACCCCGCAGGGCTTCACCCTCGACGTGCTGCGCCGGGCCCACGCCGTGGTGGGGGGAGAAGCCGATGTGGCCACCGACGACGCGAGCCTGGCTGAAAGCCTCGGTGTCGACGTCGTGCTCGTCGACGGTGACCCCGCCGGTTTCAAGGTCACCCGGCTCCTCGATCTCGAGATCGCCGAGCTCATGGTGACCGGCAGGCCGCCTCAGCGGTAGACGAGGGCCGTGGCGATCGCGGCCAGCCCCTCGCGCCGCCCCGTCAGGCCCAGCCCGTCCGTGGTCGTGGCCGTGACGGAGACGTCCACCCCGGCCGCCGCAGACAGGACACGCTCTGCCTCCACCTGTCGCGGACCGAGTCGTGGCAGCTCACCGACGAGCTGGACCGCGACGTTCCCTGGCGTGACCCCTGCGGCGGCCAGCCGACGTGCGGTCTCGCGCAACAGGGTCACCCCGCTTGCGCCGGCCCACTCCGGCCCCGCGGTGCCGAACTGACTGCCGAGGTCGCCGAGACCGGCCGCCGAGAGCAGCGCGTCACAGGCCGCATGAGCGACGACGTCACCGTCGGAATGTCCGGCCAGCCCCAGCGGCTCGTCCGGCCAGTGCAGTCCGGCCACCCACAAGGGCTGCCCCGCGACCAGCGCATGGACGTCGACCGCGACCCCGACACGAGGCGATCGGATGGTGGGTTCTGAGGTCACGGGAGCATCATCGCGCAGGTGTGACGAGTGTGTGACATCTGGCGTGGGCGCGGGGGTCTGCCCGTCGGCTGCGGCACCATCGAGGTATGACGAGCGACGGGCGACAGCGGCGAGCGCTCGGCGCCGTGCTCGGCCTCGTGTCGGCAGGCAGCGGACTGGCGGTGTCCGAGCTGGCCAGCGGACTGCTGCACCAGCGTGTCTCCCCGGTCGTCGCCGTGGCCGAGTCGATCCTGCGGCTTACCCCGGGTGCCGTCGTCGAGCGCGTCATCGGGCTGGTGGGTCACCACGACAAGGCGGTCCTCATCGTGATGACGCTGTTCGGCCTCGCCGTCATCAGCTCGGCCGTCGGAGTGCTGGCGCTGCGCAGCGTGCTCGCTGCCCAGGGTGTCTTCCTGGTCATGGGTGCAGTGCTCATGGGTGCTGTCCATGACCGGCTGACGCCGTCGACCGTGACCTACGTTCCCGCGGTGCTCGGGGTGGTGGTCGCGATCGTCGCACTCGCCCTCCTGGTTCTGCTGGCCAACGGTGCGCTGGTCCCTCCGGCGCGCGAGCTCGCACCCTGGGAGCAACCCAATGCCACCCGACCTCGTGACCCCGAGGTGCAGGTCGCCCGGGCGCTGAGTCGGCGTCGGTTTCTGCTGGCCGCAGGAGTCCTGGCTGCGGGAGCCGTGGTCGTGGGCGTGAGCGGACGCCTCGCCGCGCGAAGCCGCGCCGCAGTCGAAGCCGCCCGCAAGCAGCTCCGCCTCCCTGTCCGCGCACGACCGGCGCCCGCCGGCGCCAACCTCGGGCTCAAGGGCGTCGCTCCCTGGGTCACGAACCAGAACGACTTCTACCGGATCGACACCGCCCTCGCGATCCCACAGATCCTGCCGAAGGACTGGGAGCTACGGGTGCACGGCATGGTCGACCGAGAGCTCACCCTGACCTACCAGGACCTGCTCGACCGCGGGTTGCACGAGGCCTGGATCACCCTGTGCTGCGTTTCCAACCCGGTCGGCGGCGACCTGATCTCCAACGCACGCTTCGCCGGCGTACGGATCGCGGACGTGCTCGCAGACGCCGGCGTTCACCCTGATGCCGACGCAGTGCTCTCGACGTCGTCGGACAACTGGACAGCGGGCACTCCCCTCAGTGCGCTGACCGACGGTCGCGATGCCATGTTCGCGCTCGCCATGAACGGTGAGCCGCTGACCCCCGAGCACGGCTTCCCCGTCCGGATGGTGGTGCCGGGACTGTACGGCTACGTGTCCGGGACCAAGTGGGTCGTCGACCTCGAAGTCTCTCGATTCGACCGGTTCTCGGCGTTCTGGACCGATCGCGGCTGGTCCCCTCAGGGTCCGGTCAAGACCGAGTCGCGGATCGACGTGCCCGGGAGCGGCTCGTCGTTCCCGGTCGGGAACGTCGTGGTCGCCGGGGTCGCCTGGGCCCAGCACACCGGGATCGAGAAGGTCGAGGTGCGCGTGGACGACGGCGCCTGGGTTCCGGCCGCCCTGGCTGTCGAGCCCTCCATCGACAGCTGGCGTCAGTGGTCGTACACGTGGCCCGCGCAGAAGGGGAAGCACCAGCTCTCGGTGCGCGCCACCGACACGAGCGGCTACACCCAGACCGGCGATCGCGTCGATGTGGTGCCCGACGGCGCCACGGGCTGGGACAGCATCGACGTCAACGTGTCCTAGCCTCGCGGTGGTTGGTCGGGCTCTTGGCCGGTGACGCAGAACGTCATGCCCACCGGGTCTGTCAGCACGATCCAGCCGGGGTGCTCGCGCACCCACGTCGCGCCGAGCGCCACGAGATGCCCTGCCACCGCCCGACGATCGTGACCCGCGCCGAGGTCCAGATGAGCCCGCGTCGTCGTCCCCGGATCATCGGACCCGAGCTCCTGCAGCAGCAGCTGCAGGCTGCCGCCCGGACCAGGCTTGAGATGGCCCGCGAACTCGGCCGCCTCTGACGCCTCGAACGACCAGCCGGTCACCGCCCGCCAGAACGCTGTCTCTTCGGCAAGCCGTCCGTGCGGGATGTCGAGACACACCTGGACCGGTCGACTGCGATGGCCTGCGGGCCACTCCTGGACCGGCGGGCGGTCCCGCTCGCCTTCGGACGTCACGACGCAGAACTGCAGACCACCTGGGCTCGTGAGCACCTGCCAGTGTTCGTGTCTGGCCACGCGGGTGCCGCCCAGGTCGACGACGCGATCAGCCTCGGAGTCAACAGCTGTGGTGTACAGGTCGAGATGCAGCCGCAACGGACCCTCGATGGTCTGGACGAGTACGTGGCTGTCGCCGATGGGCGGCAGCAGCGAGTGGAACTCCGGGTGCTGCGACCACGGATCGCCGATGCTCCAGCCCAGCGCGCGGCTCCAGAACGCGTCGACAGCCGCCACCTGTTCCGCTGGGACGTCCAGCACCGCGCCGGTCCAAAGTCCGAACGAGTCGCTCATCGCCACCTCCTAGTCGACATTGCTCGACGTGGCCGTGAACGTGTTGCACGTGGCCGTGTCGTTGTCCGAGTAGCCCGCGAAGATCCACTGCCGGTTGGAGGCGCCTGATCCGTGGTCGCGTTTCGACGCAGCACTCCCGGGCTCGTCACCGAACGATCCGGCCACCTGCTGGAGCTCGCGCAGCCGACGGCTGTCCATCGGAAAAGTGTCGGCCACGGCGCCCAGGAACAGGCCGCCCATGCAGCTGGCCTGGAGCTCGACCCGCCGGCTGAGCTCGAGCCGGTTTCCGAAGCTGTCGTAGATCAGGTCGTCATACGCCTGCAGCATGCCGGTCTCCTGCTGCACGTGGTGGCCGAACTCGTGCCCGATCACGATCGCGTACGCGACGTCCGTGTCGGCGAAGAACTTCCGCATCTGCGGCACGTCGGCGTACATGACGGAGTCACTGGGACAGTAGAAGGCGAGCGTGCGGCCGTCCTCGGGGGAGGCGGTGCCGCAGGGTGTGTCGACCGGACTGTCGAACACCACCAGGCCGGGGTCCCGGTAGGCATAGCCGGCACCCTCGACCGCCGTTCTCCACTCGTTGTTGAGGCATGCCATCAGCGCTGTGTAGAACTCCGTCTGCCGAGCCCGGGAGGCGTCGCCGAGGTCGCGGGCCGGGCAGTCGCGGTTCGGCAGACCTCCCTGGGCGTAGAGCGTGTTGTCGGCGACGACCCGTTGGGCGTTGCCCGGATCAACCGGGGTCGATCCGGGTTGCTCCGCCCTCGCCGGACTGTGGTCGACACTCGTGCCGGTACCAGCACGCCCCGTGGCCCCCTGGTCTGTGGCCGCCCCGATGAGCACGAGCACGAACAGGCCGGCTGCCCCGAGACCGACGAGGCCCAGCACCAGAGAACCGAGGGATTTCCGTCGTCGCGGGGGCGGGGCCGGCCAGCCCCACGGCGGCGGGCCCGGTGGCGGTGGGTAGGAGGGCGGTGGGTAGGAGGTGAGCCCGGAATACGGCTGCGAGGGCGGCGGGAGGCTCGTGGCCCGCCAGGTCGGCTCGTGCGGTGGTGGGAGCACGGGAGCCGGCGGCAACGGACGGTAGCGCGGGTCCGCCGGACCTTGCGGCCCTCCTGCGGAGTCAGACATCGGGCGTTCCTGCCGTTCCCCGGCCTCGCCGGTCCTGCGTGGCCACCTGTCCGCAGATTACCCTGACGTCATGTCATCCGTGCCGGCCAGACGGACACGTCCCGCCGGCCTCGGCCTCGTGCCCGGGGCCGCCGTCCGTTCTCTGGCTGCGCTGATCGGCACCGGTGGCGTTGCCGCGCTGATCGGCGTGGTCTTGATGACATCGGCCGTCGCCGCGCCCACCAGCCAGACCGTCATCCGCGACGACCAGGCGACCGTGCGCGTCAACGAGGACGGCACCCTGCACGTCGTGGAGACCGTCGCGTACGACTTCGGCGGCGTCCCGACGAGCCGCGTCGAACGCGTGATCACCACGCGCGAGCAGTACGACGCCACCGACGACCGGGTCTATGCGGTGAGCAACGTGGCCATCGACGCCGACCAGCCCACCGCCCGCACCACGGAGACGAGCGGCGACACCACGCAGACGATGGGTGTCGAGTTCGCGGCGCCGCAGAGCGGCCGGGTCACGGTGACCTTCGCGTACGACGTCGACGGCACCGTGGCGGAGACGGCCGACGGGCTCGAAGTCCGCTGGCCGGTCGTCCAGGGCCTCGGCGTGCCCATCGAGCGAGCGCGGGTGCTGTGGAACGCGCCGAGTGCGATCTGGCTCTCCTGCCTGGCGGGACCGCGCGGTTCCAGCCGTCCGTGTACGACGTCTCAGCTGGTCGACGTCCCGGCACCCACGATGACGCAGCTCGGGCTCGACCCCGGCGACGAGATGGTGGGGATCCTCGGTCTCGACGCCGCGTCGGGAGTGGCGCCCAGCACCGACCTGCGAGCGCGCTGGAGCGTCACCCGGGCCTTCACCGCCTCCGGAGCCCAGCTTGTGATGGCCGTCGTGGTGCTGCTGCTCGGGGCGGCTGCGGCGGCGCTGCTGTGGTGGACGCGAGGTCGGGACACGGCTCACCGGGGGAGCGTGCAGGTCACGCCGCTCGTCGACGCCGGTGACGGGACGCTGATGTTCGCACCGCCGAGTGGTATCCGTCCCGGACAGATGGGGACGCTGGTCGACGAACGTGCCGACGTCATCGACGTATCGTCCACCGTCATCGACCTCGCGGTCCGCAACTACCTGTTCGTCGAGGAGCTTCCGGCCTCCTCGACCGGGCCGGGTGACTGGCTGCTCCGGCGGCGCAATGATCCCGGCGACGAGCTGTTGCCGTACGAGCGTGCGGTCTTCGCGGCGATCTTCGACAGCGATGACACCAGCCGGGGCGCCAGCGACGTCGTGCCACTCAGTGCGCTCGACACGCGCCTTCGGCCGCGTCTGGGGGCCATCCAGGCACTGCTCTACGACGACATGGTCCGGCAGGGCTGGTTCGGAGAACGGCCCGACGCCGTACGTTCGCGCTGGACCACAGCCGGCTGGGTGCTCGTCGCTGCCGGAGTCGTCCTGACGGGTGTGCTCGCCTGGGTGAGCACGTTCGGGCTCGTCGGCCTGGCGTTCGTGCTCTCCGGGGTTTCGCTGGCTGCGGCCGGTCAGGTCGCGCCGGCGCGGACCGCGAGCGGCAGCCGGGTGCTGCACGAGCTGCAGGACTACCGTGCCTTCCTCGCCGACAGCACGAGTACCGACATCCCGATGGGGCAGCGCGAGGAGCTGGTCTCGCGGATCTTCCCGTATGCACTCGTGTTCGGGCTCGGTGAACGCTGGGCTGCGGCACTGGCGGCGATGGACACCGACGGCACCCCGGACGAGCCGCTCCACTGGTACGGCGGACCGCACGACTGGCACTTGTCCGACGCAGCCCCCCAGCTCCTGCTCGTGTCGACAGCTCTCACGGCCGCCATCGGCAGCCGCCGGCTGCTCGCGGTTGAGTGACTCGGCCCGGCGTGACACCCACGCGTCACCAGTTCGCCTGGGGAGTCCGCTCCGGGAGAGGCACGTCCGACGGGCGGGTCACGTAGACGATGCCGCCGGAGGGTGGCAGCCAGATGTTCTCGAACTCGCCGCGGTCGTAGACGGTGCGCACTTCGGCGTTGCTCGGGGCGAGGTGTGACGCTGGGTCGTTCACGATCACGTCCCCGTCGGGGGTGAACCCGCAGATCACCAAGAGGTGGCCGGCGGTCCCGTATCCCGCCCCGGTCAGCTCGTCAGCGGAGAAGGTCACGGACGCGACGAGTGGGATGCCGGCCTCGATGAACCGCTCGGCCTCGGTCAGCGACCGCAGCCGGGTCACGAAGGACTCGAGGCCGTACCGACCGGCATACGCCGTGTTGAACGACCAGTTGCCGCAGGCGTGGTAGCTCCAGTCGAACGTCTCAGCGGCCGCATAGTTGACCCACGGGTCGGCGTGGTCGATGTGGGCATGGTCCGCCGGTCGCGGTCCGTAGGCTGCCGACCGTTCACGCTGCCAGAACGCCAGCACCATCGCCATCGACGCCGGGCTGCACCAGGCTTCGCCGCCCCCGTTGTACTGAGGGTCCTGTCCGCGATGGATCTCCTGCGAGTACGCCGGAACGTCGAGCTCGATCCCGGCGCCGCCGTCGACGGGGCTGGCCCCGGGGCGTCGCGTACCGGCGGCGTCGGGCAGCGCCGAGGCGAAGGCTCCGACCAGAGCGACCGATGGGGACGCAGCCGTCCCGCGTCGGCGCAGCAGGGAGACCGTGAGCTGCCAGGTCGTCAGCCGACGCCGTTCGCGCGTGGAGAGGATGTCGATGGAGACGCTGGCAACCGCGTCCGCCTGGTCCGGGACCGAGGAGCGGTGCATCGTCTCCTGCCCCGCCGCCCAACGCCCGAGGATGTAGAGCCGCGACCAGGTGCCGTCGTCGGCTGTGCCGGCCACCGAGAGCTCGAGCCAGGTGCCCGGTGGTGTGTGCGCGTTCCACGACGCGACGAGCTCGGTGTAGGCGAATCCCGGGTCGACGAGGGGCGAGACCCAGGTCCCGACGTCATAGGTGAAGGATGTGCCGTCGCCGTGGGGATCCGCCCAGGTGCGGGCGCGGCCTGGAGCGTCCAACACGATGCGGCCGTCCTCGACCTTGGTGCCGTCGAGCTCGCCGGCGGCCAGCTCGAGTTGAGAGCTCCACTGCCGGTAAGAGATGTCCCGTGTCTTCGTGCCGACCGCTACGAGGGGGTCGTTGGACCGGCTCACCAATTGCTGTGCCGGCGTGGTTGGGGCAACGGTGTCGAGGAGGGGTGCATGACGTAGACGACGCCACCGTTGTCGGACCAGGCATTCTCGAACTGGCCGCGTTTGTAGACGCGGCGCACGCCTCGCGACGACGCTGCTGCTGGGTCGTTGACCACGACCCGACCATCCGCCGTGAACCCGCGGATCACGAGCAGGTGCCCGTTGGTCGACCGGATCGGAGCGCCGTCGAGCTCGCCCGGTCCGAACGAGATCGACGCGACCAGGGGAATGCCGGCCTTGATGAACTGCTCGGCCTCGCGGAGCGACCGCAACCGCGTCACGAACGAGTCGAGCCCGAACCGTCCGGCGTAGGCGGTGTTGTACGGCCAGTCGCCCGTTCCGTCGTAGCCGTGTGCGTAGGTGTCGCGCGCCGCGTCGTCGACCCACGGGTCTTCGTAGGACGGGTCGACCCACGCGTACTGACGCGGTGAGGGGAGCCGGTCCCAGTAGCCGAGCACCATCGACGTCGACGTAGGGCTGCACCACGCCTCGCCGCCCCCGTCGTACTGGGGGTACTCACCGCGGTGGATCTCCTGGGAGTAGCGCGGAACGAGCAGGCTGTGGCCAGCGCCGGAACCCGGCCCGCTCGTCGGCGAGCGGCTCGGCAGACGCGACGCGACCGCCCCGATCATCGAGACGACGGGGGTCTCGGTGGTGCCGCTGCGACGGAACAGCGACAACCGCAGCTGCCACCGGGCCAGGCGGGTGCCGGTCTTCGCGACCATCGTGTCGACCGCGACGCGGGCTACGTCGTCGGCCTGGCGTCCGAGCGTCATGCGGTGGAAGCCGCGGTCGTGGCCGGCCCAGCGGCCGAGGGAGTCCCAGCTGCCGTGCCGACCCGCCGTCGACCGGGCGCGCGCCGACACCTCGATGAACGTGCCGACCGGTGTGGACGCGTTGTAGGACGCGATCAGCTGCGTGAATCCGGAACCCGGGCGGACCCAGGGGCTCGTCCATCGTCCGCGGTCGTAGGCCCGGCGCCCGGCCTGGCCGTAGGGGTCCTTGTACGTGACCCGGGCCGGGTGCGCTCCGATCACCACGCCGCCCTGGCCGCGCTTCGTGTGCGACAGCGATCCCTTGGCCAACCCGGCGCCCCGCCAACGCGTCAGGTCGATCAGCTTCGCCGGGTTGGTCGAAAGCTTCGGCTGGGCAGAGCGGTCGGGCTCTGGCGCCTTCGCTTCGCTCTTTGACGGCGCTTCGAGTCCGCGCCCGCTCTGCCCTTCCGACCAGTGACCCGGCAGGGCCAGGGCGGGATCGGACGCGGCCAGGGCGATGAGGACGGCGAGAGCGAGACTGCGGGTGCGCATCGCCCCAGGGTAGGCGGCTGATCCGGGGATGTCGGGGATTCGTCGTTGTCGCAGGCCGGTCGATACCCTTGCTCGCGTGACGCTCCGCCTGTACGACACCGCCACCCGTGAGGTCCGCGACTTCGTCCCGCTCGAAGCGGGCAAGGTCGGGATCTACCACTGTGGCCTGACCGTGCAGGGGCCGCCGCACATCGGCCACATCCGCAAGGAGGTCACCTTCGACGTCCTGCGGCGTTGGTTCGAGCATCTCGGGTACGACGTCACCCTGGTCGCCAACATCACCGACATCGATGACAAGGTGCTCGCCAAGGAGTCCGAGGAGGGTCGGCCCTGGTGGTCGATCGCGTACGCCAACGAGCGCGCGCTGCACCAGGCGTACGAAGTGCTCGGCTGCCTGCCGCCGACCTACGAGCCACGCGCCACCGGTCACATCCCCGAGATGCTCGAGCTCATCGGCCAGCTGATCACGACCGGTCACGCGTATGCCGCGGCCGACGAGTCCGGTGACGTCTACTTCGAGGTCCGGTCCTGGCCGTCGTACGGCGAGCTGTCCAACCAGCGGGTGGATGACATGGAGCCGGCGGCCGATGCCGACCCGCGCGGGAAGCGCGACCCACGGGACTTCGCGCTGTGGAAGGGATTCAAGAAGGACGAGGAACCCGAGACCGCGGCCTGGCCGTCGCCCTGGGGACTCGGACGTCCGGGCTGGCACCTGGAGTGCTCGGCGATGGCCGGTAAATACCTGGGCGACGCCTTCGACATCCACGGTGGTGGACTCGACCTGCGCTTCCCGCACCACGAGAACGAGCTGGCCCAGTCGCGTGCGGCCGGCCGCGAGTTCGCGCGGACCTGGATGCACAACGCGATGGTCAACCTCGCCGGCGAGAAGATGAGCAAGTCGGTCGGCAACTCCCTGTTGGTCAGCGAGGTCGTCAAGCCCGAGAGAGGGCTCTGTAGGCCGATCGAGCTGCGGTACTACCTGTTGGCGCCGCACTACCGCTCGATCATCGAGTTCACCGAGGAGTCGTTGAAGGAGGCCGCTTCCGCGTTTGGCCGGATAGAGGGTTTCGTGACGCGGGCCACCGAGTTCGTTGGTGGGACGGAGCCTTCCACCCAGCTCCCAGAAGAATTCACGGCTGCTCTGGACAACGACCTGGCCACGCCAGCCGCTCTGGCGGTAGTCCACGAGACTGTCCGTGAGGGAAACGTGCAGCTAGCGGCCCGAGACCATGAGCTGGTTCGCGCGAAGCTGGCCTCGGTACGCGCCATGCTCGGTGTGCTTGGTCTCGATCCGTTGTCTGAGCACTGGCAGGGACATGGGACGGCGGGGGTAGCCGGCGAGGCCGTCGAGAAACTTGCCCAGTCGCTGCTCGGTCAGCGTGAAGCAGCGAGGGCCGATCGCGATTTCGCAAAAGCCGACCTCATCAGAGATCAACTCAAGGCGGTTGGGCTCGAGATCGAGGACTCACCAGACGGTCCCCGACTGAGGTGGAACTGATGCCAGGCAACAGCAAACGCAGCGGAGCGGTGCGCAAGCGCCAAGGCGGTAACCCGACGGCCGGTTCCGGCGGTCGGCGGCGCAAGGCGCTGAAGGGCAAGGGCCCGACGCCGAAGGCCGGTGACCGCGAGAAGCACAAGGCGAACCGCGCCACGAAGGCCGACGACAAGGGTGGCTCGTCGTCAGGCGGCCGGTCGTCGGGTGGTGGCCGATCCCCGGGAGGTCGCAAGACGTCGATCGCCGAGTGGGTGGCCGGCCGTAACTCCGTCGTCGAGGCGCTCCAGGCCAAGATCCCGGTCGTGACGATGTATGTCGCCGACAACGCTGATCGGGACGACCGGTTGCGTGAGGCGTTCCGGCTGGCGGCCGATCAGCGGATCTCGGTGCTCGAGGTGACCAAGCACGAGCTCGACCGGATGACCGACCGTGCGGTCCACCAGGGCCTGGCGTTGAAGGTGCCTGCTTACGAGTACGCAGAACCGAGGGACCTGCTCGAGCTGGCCCGCGACGCCGCCGAGGTGCCGCTGGTGGTGGCGCTGGATTCGGTGACCGACCCGCGCAACCTCGGTGCAGTCGTGCGCTCGGCGGGCGCTTTCGGCGTACACGGTGTCGTGATCCCTGAGCGGCGCGCTGCCGGTATGACCGCGAGCGCCTGGAAGACGGCGGCCGGAGCTGCGGCCCGGGTGCCGGTGGCCAGGGCCACCAACCTGACGCGCCAGCTGAAGGACTTCCAGCAGGCGGGGCTGATGGTGGCCGGGCTCGACGCCGGCGGAGACGTCGACATCGCCGATCTCCAGATCGCCACCGACCCGATGGTGCTCGTGGTGGGCAGCGAGGGCAAAGGCCTGTCGCGGCTGGTTCGCGAGACCTGCGACGTGCTGGTCCGCATCCCGACCGCTGCCACGACCGAGTCGCTCAACGCAGGAGTCGCCGCGAGCATCGCCCTCTACGAGATCGACCGCCTCCGCCGCACTCGTTGAACCGTGAGTTGCGGCTCCTTGAACCGTGAGTTGTGGCTCCTTCTCGCGCCCTTGTGGTTGTCCTCCTGGAGTCGTCCGGCTCGACAGTCGACGGCTAGGCTGGCGATGGTCCCGTCATCGAGTGAGGGAGGCAGCCCGCCTCATGCCCGTCGAACGCCTGCTTCCCACCGACGAAGCCCACCACCTCCTCGCCCTGGTCCGCGAGATCGCGAGCGAACAGCTGGCGCCACGGGCGGCCGGGGCGGAGGCGGAGGCGGCCTTCCCACGGGACGTCTTCTCGCTGCTCGGCAAGACGGGGCTGATGTCGCTGCCGTTCGACGAGGACGACGGCGGGGGCGGTCAGCCGTACGAGGTCTACCTCCAGGTGCTCGAGGAGATCGCGACTGCCTGGATGAGCGTGGCCGTGGACGTCTCGGTGCACACGCTGTCCTCGTCGGCGCTCGCGCGCTTCGGCTCGGACGAGCAGCGGGCGCGGTGGCTCCCCGAGATGCTCGGCGGGGATCTCTTGGGCGCGTACGCGCTGTCTGAGCCGCAGGCCGGCTCGGACGTGTCGGCCATCGCCACGAAGGCCGTACGCAACGGCGACGAGTACGTGCTCAACGGCACCAAAGCCTGGATCAGCCATGCTCCGCATGCCGACTTCTTCTTGCTGTTCGCCCGCACCTCCGCCGACCCGAAGGGTGGCCTGTCGGCGTTCCATGTCCCGGCGCAGACAGCAGGTCTGTCGTTCGGCGCCCCCGAGAAGAAGATGGGCATGACCGCGTCGACGACGAGTGCACTGGTCTTCGAAGATGCTCGGCTGGCCGTCGACCGACGCATCGGCGAGGAGGGACAGGGGATGGCGATCGCGTTGTCGGCACTGGACTCCGGACGGCTCGGCATCGCCGCGTGTGCAACCGGCCTCGGGCAGGCAGCACTCGACCTGGCGGTGTCGTACGCCGCGGAGCGTCAGCAGTTCGGCCGCGCCATCGCGGAGTTCCAGGGCTTGCAGTTCCTGCTGGCCGACATGGCGGCCGCGGTCGAGTCGGCCCGGGCGACGTACCTGCTGGCGGCTCGGCTACGCGATGCCGGGCGACCGTTCAGCCGGCAGGCTTCGATCGCCAAGCTCGTCGCCACCGACGCGGCCATGAGGGTCACGACCGACGCGGTGCAGGTCCTCGGTGGCTACGGCTACACCCGCGACTTCCCGGCCGAGCGCTTCATGCGGGAGGCGAAGGTGACGCAGATCTTCGAGGGGACCAACCAGATCCAGCGCATGGTCATCGCACGCTCGCTGCTGAAAGATCTGAGCAACTAGAGCGAGCTTGTCGTAGTGCCGGCCGCTCAGGCGCGCTGGCGTTGATAGCCGGCACGGGCCCACAGCCACCCGAGGACGGTCAGGGCCAGGCACCAGGCGACGGCTGTCCAGACCGTTGTCGCCGCGAGATGGCTGCCGGCCAGGAGGCCGCGGACCGTCTCGATGACCGGCGTGAAGGGCTGATGCTCGGCGAACAGCCGCACCGGGGCGGGCATGGTGTCGACGGGTGCGAAGCCGCTGCCGAAGAAGGGCAGCAGCATGAGGATCATCGGCGTGTTCGAGGCGGCCTCCACGGAGCGGGCCGCCGCCCCCATCGCCACCGACAGCCAGGTGAGCATGAGGCTGAACAGGGCGAAGAAGCCCGCGAGCGCCAGCCACCCGGCCACGTCCGCACCGGGCCGGAAGCCCTGTAGGACGGCCACGCCCAGGACGGCAGCCGCGGCCAGCAGGGTCTGGACGACGGCGCCGACGACATGGCCGCCCAGCACGGCGACGGAGGCGACGGGCATGGTGCGCAGGCGGGTGACGATCCCGCCGGTCATGTCCATGGCCACGCTGATCGACGTGGACTGCGCGATGCTGGCCGCAGTCAGCACGAGCACGGCGGGGACGATGTAGTAGAGGTACGCGGTACGGCCCGCTGCCCCGGGCGTGGTACCCGGAGCGACCCCAGCGCCGAAGGCCCCGCCGAACACGTACACGAACAGCAGCAGGAGCACGACGGGCGTGGCCACGAGCATGACCGTCAACGAGGGGTAGCGGATCATTCTCAGCAGGCTGCGACGCGTCATCGTGACCAGGTCACCGGCGGCATCGGCATGGCCGGCCGGCGCCTGCGGGGCGAGGGTGGGGACATGGGCGTGAGCAGTGGTGGGCATCAGATTGCCTCCTTCGTGTCGGCAGGGCTGGGGGAGCCCTGGTCGGGAGAGGTCAGGGCGAGGAAGACGTCGTCCAGCGATCCGGCCTCGTGGGCGGCCTTGAGACCGGCGGTGGTGTCGTGCGCGACCAGCCGGCCACCGTCGAGGACGGCGACGCGGTCGGCGAGCTGGTCGGCCTCCTCCAGGTACTGCGTGGTGAGCAGCACGCTGGTGCCCGCGGCCACCAGGGCGCGCACCTGATCCCAGAGGTCGCGTCGGGCGCGTGGGTCGAGGCCGGTGGTGGGCTCGTCGAGGAACACGACCTGGGGTCCACCGACGAGCGTCATGGCCAGGTCGAGCTTGCGGGTCATGCCGCCGGACAGCTGCTTGGCCTGTTTGCGGGCAGCCTCGGCCAGGCCGAAGCGTTCGACCAGGTCGGCGGTACGGCGGCGGCCCTCCGCGCGGGGCAGGTGGAACAGGTCGGACATCAGGCGCAAGTTCTCGGTCACGGTCAGCAGCGGGTCGACGGCGGAGAGCTGGCCGGTCACCCCGATCAGTCGCCGCACGACCTGTGGCTCGCGGGTGACGTCGTGACCCAGGACGTGGGCCGTACCGCCGTCGGGGGGCAGCAGCGTGGACAGGATGGAGATCGTCGTGGTCTTGCCGGCCCCGTTGGGGCCCAGCAACGCGGTCACGGTGCCGGCGGGCACTGTGAAGTCCACGCCGTCGAGCACCGTTTGGTCGGCGTACCGCTTGTGCAACCCGGCGACCTCGATCGCCGGGGTCGAGTTCGTAGGCATGTCTGCTCCTTGCAGGTGTACCGGGGACTCCCGGCACGCCGGGAGCTTCAGATGTCGAGGTCCTCGACCTCAGGTTCGGTGGCGGTGGTCTCCACCAGAGCCGCGAGCTCGACCGGGACCGCCTCCTGCAACTCTTCGAACGTCTCGAAGACCTCGAGGGTGGCCGAGGCAGGGACCTGGCCCCATTGCTGCTCGGCGGCGAAATGCTTGCGCCAGCCGGTCAGCTGGCCGTCCTTTCCTGCGCTGTGCACCCACCCCCGGGGGCGAGTCACGTGAACGGCGAAGCGGCCTGTGCGGGTGCGGTAGACGCTGTAGTGCTCCACGCCGCTGCTGGTGGTGCGGTTCCACTCGACCAGCAGCACACCTTGGAAGCGCTGGAGCTTCTTCGCGCCGACGCCCACCCGGACCGTGATCTCCTCGAACCCCTCCAGGCGGCCCTCCTCGATCTCGACGAGCTGGTGCAGCGCCTTGGAGATGGCGGCCGAGAGGTTTCCCCCGGTGAGATCCTGTGCGCGCTGGAACACGGGTAGGTCGGCGTCAGAGACGTAGATCGTCTTGTTCGGCATACAGCCATCGTAGTCATGTGACTAGTATACGCATACGTCTACATAGACAAAAGAAGATGATGGCCACCGGTGGTGGCACGGATAGAGTGCGGCTCGTGACCACGACCTCGAGCCATGACCCGGCGAACTTCGCGGCGCCGCTGCGCGATCAGTTCGAGGTCTTCGTCGACGACCATCGCCGCGCCCTTCTCGACTGCCTGGACGGGCTGACGGAGGAGGAGGCCCGACGTCGCTTGGTGCCTTCCAAGACGACCTTGCTTGGCCTCGTCAAGCACGCAACCTTCGTCGACCAGGTGTGGTTCGACGAAGCGATCACGGCGCGATCACGCGACGAGATCGGCTGCCCGGCAGATCCGGACGCGTCCTTCGGGCTCGACGATGGGTGACACCATCACGTCGGTCCGGGACGCGTACGTCCGAGCCTGTGCCGCCTCGCGCGCCCGGGCGGTGACCCTGGGAGTCGACGACGAGGTGTTGGGCAACCGGCGAGGTCGCCTACCGATGCGGTGGATCTACCTGCATGTGCTGCGGGAGCTGGCGCAGCACTGCGGCCACGCCGACATCCTCAGGGAGCAGATCCTCGCCAGCAGGCAACAGCCCGGGGAGTAGCTGCTGCCACCGGTGGCTCGACGCCGACGTGACTGTGCGTTGTGGTGCAGGCGTCATTTGATGACGCAGAACAGGTTGCCCTCCGTGTCGGCGAGCACGACGAAGTCGGCGTCGTCGGGGTACACCCACGGCACCCGCACGGCGCCGAGAGCGACGAGGCGATCGACCTCGGCCTCCCAGCCGGGGCCATCCTGATCGACCCACAGATCGAGATGAGTCCGGTCCTCCTCGTCGAGATGAAGGCGAAGTCCCTCGCCGCCGGGAGGGACGAGGAAGTCGGGTGCGTGCTGTTGGCGGTCGTATCCGAGGGCCTGGGTCCAGAACTCTGCTGCCCGGCCGGCATCCGACACGTTCAGCACCAATGCTGCAGGGAAGACAGCCACCGCATCTCCTCGGGTCTCGATGATCGCGTCACCGTGAACGCGCCTGGCTCACCCATCCCATGTCGGCCGCGGGCTGCGTGTCAACGGGTGGATTGCGGTCGACAGGTCGCCGCGCAGGGTCGGTCGGTAGCGCAGGGCATCTCCTGCGCCCTTTACGAGGATGCGCTGTGGCGACATACTCGCCACAGCGAACCTGCATGCCTTGGGGAGGCGGGATGACCGGCCAGTCCGCTCAGGAGCTCTTTCGGAAGGCCATCGACGACGACGACGCTGTTGCCATGCGGGCTGGGCTCGAGCTGCTGCTGGGAATCACGGACGCCGCCGGGCTGTCCTCGGAGGCGGAGTACCTGCTGCGTCGGCCGGACTTCGTCATGGAGATGCCGCAGTCGGGTGAGCGGATCCGCGGCCGGGATGCGATGCGCGAGCTGCAGAGGCGGTTCCCCGGCGCGCCGCCGTCCGTGGCCGTGCAACGGGTCGTGGGCAGCGGGAGGGTGTGGGCGCTTCAGGCGCTTTCCGACTATGGCGAGATCGAGCCCTGGTTCGTCCTGGTGGTGTTCGAGTTCGACGATGATGCCCTGATCGCGCGCGAGACCCGCTACTACACGGGCGGCTTCGAAGCCCCGCCCTGGCGCGCCGATCTGGTCGAGACGATGGGCTGACCGGTCGGCCTGACAAGCGGCACGGGGTCGGACGAAGGGATCCAGGTCGGGGTTTGATCGCGAGGGTCGTACCGTGAAGGGGTGGAGCGGTTCGACGAACATTGGGCAGAGGAGTTCTGCGAGGTCTGCGACCCTGTCTTCGCGGCGGCCGAGGTCGGCTTCGAGCGGCAGGTCCTGAGCGAGGGTGACTCCGACGACGTGACAGCCGTGCTGTGGGAGGCAGACGCTCGCCTGTTTGCGGCCCGCTATCCGGACAGCGGCATCGTCGAGGCGTACGGTCGCGACAAGTGGCCGGGTGTCCACTGCATCGACTACTGGGTCCACGTCGATGCGGCTGCCCGTACGGCGGAGCTTCGCGTCGAGGGGTGGAACAACCCCACCCACGTCGTCCCGCTGAAGGCGGACGGGCCACGCGACGGCCGTGCGGTTGGCGACCTGGTGGCGCGCATTCTGCGGGTGCCGCCGCCCACGGCCTGACCCCCGTTCCCGGGAGGGCAGCACCGGTTCACTTCCAGGGCAGCGACTCGTGGTTCTGCTTGGCGGCTGTGGTCACGTCGTCGGAGGCAGGGGCAATGCCGAGAGACACGTAGGTATCGGCCGCATCGAAGATGTTGATCTCGATCCCGGCCTCCTCCGAGAGGTACCACCGGTGCTCGAGAATCTCGTGGAAGAGCTCGGCCGGCTCCAGCGTCGCTCGCCGCTCGGAGGGCACCATCGCCACGATCGGCTCGTAGACCTGGGTCAGCCAGCGATGAGCGATCAGCGCCGGTTCCTCCGCCTGCAGCTCGTTGGCGACGGCGAACGCGTCCATGTCGTTGAGCAACCGGCGCGCCTGGTTGTCCTCGACGTCCAGCCCGGTGAGCCCCTGCAGCTGCCGCGAGTGGTGACCCGCGTCGACCACCTTGGGCTGGATCCGCACGGACGCACCGTTCCAGTCGGTGACGATGTCGAGCTCGTCTACGTCGAAGCCGAGCTGGTTCAAGTGCTCGATCCGCTGCTCGATCCGCCACATCTCGTCGGTGCTGAAGTCTTCGGTCCCGGTGAGCTCGCTCCACAGTGCCTCGTAGCGGGCCTGGAAGGTCTCGACGAGCTCGTCGACCTCGAAGTCCTCGTCGAGGAAACCACCCGCCTGTAGGTCGAGCAGCTCACCGAACACGTTCGCGGTGGCGATGTCGATGTCGTGGAGGCGCTGCCCGTCGCTCAGCTGCTCATGGAGCTCACCGGTCTCGGCGTCCACGAGGTACGCCGCGAACTCGCCGGCAGAGCGGCGGAAGAGGGTGTTGGACAAGGAGCAGTCACCCCAGAAGAATCCGCCGAGGTGCATCCGCGTGACCAGCACCACCAGCGCGTCGACGAGGAGCGGGATGCTGTCCGGGCGCATGCCACGGGAGAAGAGCTCCCGGTAGGGCATCGAGTGCTTCAGGTGGCGCGTCACCAGGACCGGCTCGATCACCTCGCCATCCGGACTCTCGCGCCCCGTCACGACCCCCACCGGCTCGACAGCGGGTTCACGCATACGTCGCAGGTCGCGCAGCATGCGGTACTCCGCCAGCGCGATCGGCTCGCGCGTCTCCTTGACTGCGAAGACCTGATCGCCGAGTCGGACGAAGCGCACGATGTGGCGGGAAAGTCCCCGGGGCAGCGGCACCATGAACGGGCCGTCCCACTCCTCGAGCGGCTGGTGCCAGGGCAGAGTCACCAGTGCCGGGTGCGGTGTGGTCGCGACGATGCGCAGGGCCATACCGGGATCCTTGCACGATCGCGGGCATCCCAGAACGTTGCCGCACGCCGCTCCTGGTGGCTGACCTCATCCGGTAGTCACCATGGCGTGTCAGATGCCGCACGTTCGACTCACGAGTGCGACGTTACCCACGGCATCGGCGCCGGCAGGACCATTAGCCCAACGTTGGCCTGCCTCGTGGCTCGAGCACGCCCCTCTCGTCCGGGGGTGCGATGGCCGAGGCAAGCCGGTTGCTGGGGTCAGGGAAAGCGTCAGTCGCGCGTGATGCCTTGGTTCTCCTCGGTGGCGAGCCAGGCCGGACCCGGGGCGGCATCGCCCTGGACGTCGTCCGGATTACTCAGCGTGCAGGTCCGCAGGCTCAGGCAGCCGCAGCCCACACAGCCGGTGACCTTGCGCTTGAGGCGTTCGAGGTCGGCGATCTGCTGGTCGATGCGGGCGGTCCAGTTGCGGGACACGCGGGCCCAGTCGGCCTTGGTCGGCGTACGACGGTCGGGGAGCGTCGCGAGGGCCGAGCTGATCTCGTCGAGGGTGAGCCCGACACGTTGGGCTGCGCGGATGAACGCGACCCGTCGCAGCATGTGGCGTGGGTATCGGCGCTGGTTACCCGTGGTGCGCTCGGCCTCGAGCAGGCCGGTCTCCTCGTAGAAGCGCAACGCGGATGCCGCGACCCCTGAGCGAGACGAGAGCTCGCCGATCGTCAGGTGGTCGGGCATCCGCGTCATGCCACCTCCGGGTGGTTACTTCTTGAAGGCGTCCTTCACCTTCTCGCCGGCTTGCTTCAGGTTGGCCTTGCTCTGGTCGGTCTTGCCTTCGGCGCGCATGCTGTCGTCACCGGTGGCGTCGCCCGTCATCTCCTTGGCCTTGCCCTTGACCTCTTCGGCCTTGTTCTTCACCTTGTCATCGTTGCTCATCTCAGAACCTCCGTCGCCGTACGTGGTCGTCGGGCGCGGTAAGCGACCCGGCGATCGTGCTACCCCGTGAGTACCCATCCGGAGGGCCCGCATGCAGCGAGCCTCGATGTGAGTGGCGTCATGAGACGTCGACGTCGAAACGCTTGACCTCAAGTTTACTTGAGGTTGCACAGTCTTTCCATGACCACTTTGACCGAGCAGGAGCACAGTCGGACCTTCGGGTATGACGACCTCCGCCCCCTCATGTCCCTCCAGACCGGCGACGAGAAGCACGACGCGTCATCAACCTCGACACTCGACGTTCTCTGGGTGCTCTACGACCAGGTCCTCGACGTCTCGCCCAGGACGGCTGACGACCCCCGACGCGACCGGTTCCTGCTCAGCAAGGGCCATGGCCCGATGGCCTACTACGCGGTGCTCGCGGCGAAGGGCTTCTTCCCCGCTGCCTGGCTGCCCGGCTATGGCAACTTCTCTTCACCGCTGGGCTATCACCCCGACCGCAACCTCGTGCCGGGTGTCGAGATCTCGTCCGGCTCCCTGGGGCACGGCCTCCCCCTGGCAGTCGGCACCGCCCTCGGCCTCCGTGCGCAGGGCCTGGGGTCGCGGGTCGTGGTGCTGGTGGGGGACGCGGAGCTCGACGAGGGCACGAACGCCGAGGCGATCGCCGTAGCCGGCTCCCTCGGGATCGACCGACTGACCGTTGTCGCCATCGACAACCAGTCGGCATCGCTGGGGTGGTCCGGCGGGCTCGAGCAGCGGTTCGCGGTCGAGGGCTGGGCAACCCAGCGTGTCGACGGACGGGATCACCCAGCGCTGCGCAGCGTATTGCGCCATACCGACGACACCGCGCCCACGCTCGTGGTCGCTGACGTGGAGGAGACAGCATGACCACCACCCTGCGCACAGGCACGGCGACAGTCGCCCGGCCGCCGGGAAGCGGACCGATGCGGGAGCAGTTCGCGGCGACGACCGCCGACCTGCTGGACCAGGACTTGTCCGTGGCGCTGGTCCTGGCCGACATCTCGGTAGCCATGTTCCCCGACGCCATCGCACGTCATCCCGAGCGGGTCATCAACGTCGGCATCCGGGAACAGCTGGCCGTCAATGTAGGCGCGGGGCTGGCCCTGTCGGGCCTGCGTCCGATCGTCCACACGATCGCGTCGTTCCTCGTCGAGCGGTCGTTCGAGCAGATCAAGCTCGGCTTCAGCCACCAGGACGTCGGGGGAGTCCTGGTGAGCAACGGAGCGTCCTACGACATCTCCCAGGGCGGGCGCACCCACCAGTCGCCAGGCGATGTCGCCCTGATCGACACGTTGCCCGGCTGGGACATCCAGGTGCCCGGACATCCGGCCGAGCTCGACACGCTGCTGCGCGCGGCCGTCGCCGGATCGGGCCGCGTGTACATCCGGACCAGCGTTCGGTCGAACCGCGAGGCGTATCCGACCGGTGGCTTCCAGGTGATCCGCCGCGGCGGCCAGGGAACGGTCATCGCCGTCGGACCGATGCTCGACAACGTGCTCTCGGCGGTCGGTGATCTCGACCTCACGGTGCTCTACGCCTCGACCGTCCGTCCATTCGACGCGGACACGCTGGCGCGCACGCTCGGCACGGCCGACGTCATCGTCGTCGAGCCCTACGCCGTCGGGACGTCCGCTGCGACCGTCTCGGAGGCGCTCAGCCACGTGCCGCACCGGCTGAAGTCGATCGGCGTCCCACGGGTCGAGCTGCGCCGGTACGGCACGCCTGCCCAGCACGAGGCCGAGCACGGTCTCGACCCGGCCGGCCTCCGCCGCACGATCGGCGATTTCCTGGTCGACTGAGTGGCTGGATCCGATCGACCGCGTGAGATCGTGGCGGCATGGTCGACGGTGCGAGTGGTCGTGAGCCGGTCCGGCTGGCCATCTGGTCCGGGCCGCGCAACATCTCCACCGCGATGATGCGGTCGTGGGAGAACCGGCCCGACACGGTCGTCGTCGACGAGCCGTTGTACCCGCACTTCCTGGCGGCCACCGGCATCGACCACCCCGGCCGGGACGAGGTGTTGGCGGTCGGCGAGACCGACTGGCGGGTCGTGGTGGACCAGCTGCTGGGGCCGGTGCCGCACGGAGCGGCGGTGTTCTTCCAGAAGCACATGGCGCACCACCTCGTGCCCGGCATGGAGCACGGCTGGATGCGCGCACTCACCAATGTGCTGCTGATCCGGGAGCCCGGTGAGGTCGTGGCCTCGTACGTGAAGTCGCGCGAGCAGGTGACCACGGATGACATCGGGCTTCCTCAGCAGACGATGCTGTACGACGAGTGGACGTCGTGGGGCGTGACACCTCGGGTGATCGACGCCGCCGACTTCCTCGGTGATCCCGAGACCTACCTACGTGGCCTGTGCGACCTGGTCGGCGTCGACTTCACCGACGCCATGCTGACCTGGCCAGCGGGGCGGCGCGACACCGACGGGGTGTGGGGGCCCTACTGGTACGACACGGTCTGGGCCTCGACCGGCTTCGCGCCGTACGGACGCCGCAAGGTGGAGCTGTCGGGGCCTCCGGCAGAAGTCGCCGCAGCGTGCGGTCCGTCGTACGAACGGCTGCACGCCGTGCGCTGGAGGCCCTGAGGCCCTGAGGCCCTGAGACCCTGAGATCCAGGGAGAACGAGGCCGTGAGGCACGGGGTCCGGAGAGGTCCGCGTCAGACGCCGTCGAAGGCGACCTCGGTGGTCCAGTCGGCCGCCGTGCGGAGTGATGCTGCGTAGATCGCATCCGCGACCAGGGCTGGGTCGAACGGGGTGCCGGGCCCGAGCGTGCCGTTGACCGTCAGCGACATGGCGCGGATGCCGTCGTCGCGCAGGGTCGCATCGATGCTGTGCACGAGGTTGCGGAGTGCTGCCTTCTGCACACCGAGAGAGGCAGCACGGTTCCACGGCTTGTCTGCGGCCATGCTTCCGGTCGCGGTGATGCGCCCGCCCGAATTCATGTGCGGGCGCGCCGCCTGGACGGCGTCGAGCAAGCTGCCGGCCCCGAGCCGGACGTCGTCGAGCAGCTCTTCGACGGTGAGCTCGAGCGGGGTCTTGTCGCGGAACAGGCTCGGATTGAAGTGCAGGTGGTCGATCGTGCCCGAGAAGCTCCCGAACCGGTCGACGGCGGCTCGGAAGGAGGCACTGTCGGTGATGTCGACCGCGGTCCAACCGGCCGTGATGTCGGCCGCCTGCAACTCCTTGCCGAGCTCCTCGACCTGTCGCTCGCCGCGCGAGATGAGAGCCACGGCATACCCCTCGCGGCCGAACCGGTGCGCGATCGCGGCCCCCAGGCCAGGTCCTGCTCCGACGATGACGATGACAGGGCTGGCCATACGCTGACCCTAGCGATGTCCGTGGCCTCCGCGCGCTCGGTAGGCTCGCGGCCATGGCCAGCCGGAGCAGTGCGTGGACGGACCAGATCGCTGTCGTGACGGGGGCGAGCCGCGGAATCGGCCGCGCTGTCGCGGTCGAGCTGAGCCGACAGGGTCTGCGTGTCGCCCTGACGGCGCGCGGTGAGGACGACCTGCTCGAGACCGCGGCTGCCTGTGACGGCGAGACGATGGTCGTCCCCGCAGACATGACCCGGCCGGACGCCGCCGACCACGTCTTTGGCGAGGTCGAATGCGCCTGGGGGACCGTTGACGTGCTGGTGGCGAATGCCGGAGCCGGTGTCTCGGCCCGATTGCACCGCACCACCGACGAGGAGTGGCAGCGCATGCTCGACCTCAACCTGACCGCGCCGTTCCGGTGCGTACGCCGCGCGCTCCCGACGATGCTCGACGCCGAGCACGGCCGGATCGTGGTCATCGCCAGCGTCGCGGCCAAGATCGGCGAGCCGTACATCGCGGCGTACACGGCGAGCAAGCACGGTGTGCTCGGCATGGTCAGGTCGGCGGCGGCCGAGATCGCGCGGAGCGGGGTCACGATCAACGCGATCTGTCCCGGGTACGTCGACACGCCGATGACCGACGCGACCGTGGCCGGCATCGTCTCGAGGACGGGGCGGACCGAGGCACAGGCGCGTCAGATCCTCGCCGAGAAGCAACCCAACGGTCGACTCGTCACTCCTGAGGAAGTGGCCTCGGCGGTGTGGCTGTGTGTCGTGAACGGGTCGGTCAACGGGCAGGGCATCAATGTCGACGGGGGAGCGGTCCAGTCATGAGCCTGCAACGGATCAACCCCGAGTCGCTGGCCAGGCCGCACGGCTTCTCGCACGCGGTCGTCGGGTCGGGGCAGGTGGTGTTCCTCGCCGGGCAGACCGGTCTGGACGCCGCGGGCAACATCGTGCCGGGTGGTCTGGTCTCCCAGTTCGAGCAGGCGCTCGGCAACCTGCTCGTGGCGCTGGCCGAGGCCGGTGGGGCGCCCGACCAGCTCGCGTCGATGACGATCTACATCGTCGACATGGACGACTACCTGGCTCAGGCCACCGAGATCGGCCGGGTGTGGAAGCGGTTGGTCGGGGCCGACTATCCAGCCATGGCCGGTATCGGGGTGACGCGCCTGTGGGACGCGGACGCCGTCGTCGAGGTCCAGGGCTTCGCCGTCCTCTGACCGGGAGGTCAGCGGATCGCGGTGACGAACTCCTCGGCCGGGGCGGCAAGTCGTTCGCGCAGGTCGAGGAAGAGCTCCGCCGCCCGAGCCCCCGTCCAGCCCTTCGGGAGGACGGTATCCGGTAGCCCGGGGTCGAGGTAGGGAAGCCGCCGCCACGAGGTGAGCGCCTGCACGTAGTCGGCGAAGGCCTTGCCAGGAAGAGTCTTCGCCGACTCAGGTGACGAGCGTCGGCGCTTCCAGGCTGCGCGGACCGGGGTGTAGGTGGCAAGGAAGTCGTCGTACAACGACTGCAGAGCACGCAGGTCCCACCATTGCTCGACCAGTTCGCGGACGTCGCCGAAAGCCACATGGTCGGCCCTGAAGAGATCGACGTAGGGCGCCAGGTGGTCACGGTCGAGGACGTCTCGGGTCTCGGCCTCCAAGTGAGCAGGCGCGATCCAGACCCCGGCCGCGACCGTGCCGAACCCGAGCCAGCTCAACCGAGAGCGCAGCGCATGCCGGCGAGCCCGCTGAGACTCCGGGACGCTGAACACCGCCAGCAGCCAGCCTTCGTCGACCGCGTCCCGCGGGCGGGCGAAGATGCGTCGGTCACCTTCGTCGAAGATCGACCGGGCCGATGGAGCCAGCGCGTAGCCGGCGACGCCATCGCGGCTGTCGGCGAGCAGGATGCCGCGCCGCTTGAGGCGCGAGATCGAGGAACGGACCGCAGGCTCCTCGACACCGAGCTCGGCCATCAGCCGGATGAGCGTTGACACGCTGAACCAGCCACCACCCTCACGCGCGTACAACCCGTAGATGGTGACGATGAGGGCCCGCGGCTGGAACGACGGACCGGGTCCGGCCGGACCGGTCTGTGCAGCCTCGTGGATCGTCGTCACGACAACACGATATCGACACCCTCGACGCGTGTGCGGTGTCGCGGTGTCTTGACTGTCGTCACGAGCGGTGAATACTGGGGTCAGCCGTCCCCTGCCCGAAGGGTTGTCCATGCCCCTGACCCCGTCGGCCCACGTCGACACGTTCTGCCGTGACAGCCTGCCGCCTGAGGAGTCCTGGCCGGAGCTGGTGTTCGACCTGCCCGAGCTGCAGTACTCTGACCGGCTCAACTGTGGCGTCGAGCTGCTCGAGCGCACCATCGCCGACCACGGAGCCGACCGGACCTGCTTGCTCTCCCCGACCGGAGAGCGTTGGACCTACGGCGACCTGCTGTCGACCGCGAATCGCGTCGCGCGGGTGCTCGTGGACGAGCTCCGGGTCGTGCCCGGCAACCGGGTGCTCCTCCGTGGGCCCAACAACCCGTGGCTGGTCGCGTGCTGGTTCGCCGTGCTGCGGGCGGGTGGGGTCGTGGTCACGACGATGCCGTTGCTGCGGGCCGGCGAGCTGACCACCATTCACGAGATCGCCCGGATCGATGCAGCCTTGTGCGACCACCGGTTCCTCGACGACCTGAAGGCCTCGGCCCTGGCGACGGTGCCGATCATGGCGTACGGCGGTGACGGGGCTGACGACCTCGGTCGGCGTACGGAGGGGGTGTCGGCCGAGTTCACTCCGGTCGAGACCGCGGCCGACGACGTTGCGCTGCTGGCGTTCACCTCCGGCACCACCGGGCGCCCGAAGGCGACCATGCACTTTCATCGTGACGTGCTGGCCAACGCCGACACGTTCTCCGCGCACGTCCTGAAGCCGACCGCGGGCGACGTCTTCACCGGGACTCCGCCGCTGGCATTCACCTTCGGGTTAGGCGGTCTGGTGGTGTTCCCGCTCCGGGTCGGTGCTGCCTCGCTCCTCATCGAGAAGGCGACGCCGACCGAGCTCGCCGAGCACATCGCCGCGCACGACGTGACGATCTGCTTCACCGCTCCGACGGCGTACAAAGCGATGCTGGCGTCCGGCGTGGTCGGCAGGCTCTCGAGCCTGCGTCGTTGTGTATCGGCAGGCGAGCACCTGCCGGTGGCCACCTGGCACGCGTTCGCCGACGCCACGGGGGTGCAGATCATCGACGGCATCGGGGCGACCGAGATGCTGCACATCTTCATCTCCGCGGCCGATGACGACATCGTGCCGGGTTCGACCGGGAGGCCGGTGCCCGGTTACGAGGCCACCGTCGTCGATCACGATGGGCGGCCGGTCGCTGCGGGTGAGATCGGTCGGCTGGCGGTCAAGGGTCCGACCGGCTGTCGCTACCTCGCCGATGCTCGGCAGTCGGTGTACGTGCAGAACGGTTGGAACATCACAGGCGACACGTTCGTGTACGACGAACACGGGTACTTCTGGTACCAGGCGCGCAGCGACGACATGATCGTCTCGTCGGGCTACAACATCGCCGGGCCGGAGGTCGAGGAGGCGGTGCTGCGGCACCCTGACGTGGTCGAGTGCGCGGTGGTCGGGATGCCGGACGACGACCGCGGTCAGCTGGTGACGGCGTACGTCGTCCTGCGCGACGGCGTCGACGGCGACGAGACGTTCGTCAAGGGGTTGCAGGACTTCACGAAGGCCGAGATCGCGCCGTACAAGTACCCACGCGCCGTCCACGTCGTCGATGCCCTGCCGCGAACGAGCACGGGCAAGCTGCAGCGTTTCCGACTTCGCGAAGGGGCCTGACGCCCCAGACCCGGTGCTTGTGGCTGAAAGAACGGGCAACCGGTGGCGCGAGGATTCAGCCACAATGAGGCAGCAGCGTGGTCAGTGGTAGAGGTCGCGGGCGATGATCGACCGCTGTACTTCGGTCGCGCCTTCGTAGATGCGCGGCGCGCGGACCTCGCGGTAGAGATGCTCGAGCAGGTGGCCGCGCTCCAGAGCGCGTGCACCATGGATCTGGATCGCCTGGTCGACCACCCACTGCGCGGTCTCGGTGGCGACGAGCTTGGCCATGGCAGAGCTCGTGGAGATGCGCGGTCGACCGTCGTCGTACGCCGCTCCGGCGCGGTAGACCATGAGCCGGGCGGTCTCCACCCGGGTAGCCATCTCGGCCAGCGTGTGTCCGACGGACTGCTGCGCACGGAGCGGCCCGCCGAAGGCCTGCCGTTGATCGGCGTGCGCCACGGCCGCGTCGAGAGCAGCCTGGGCCATGCCGACGGCGAACGCGCCGACGCTGGGCCGGAACAGGTCGAGTGTGCGCATGGCGACCGCGAACCCCCGGTCGGGCTCGCCGAGGAGGTCTGCGCGGGTGACCCGGACGCCGTCGAGCACGAGTCGGCCGATCGGGTGCGGTGACAGCATGTCGAGGTTGTCGCCGGACACGCCGGGGGCATCGCCGCGTACGACGAACGCGGTCACTCCCCGGGAGCCGGCGTCCTTGGTCGTCCGGGCGAAGACGGAGTAGAAGTCGGCCTCGGGCGCGTTGGAGATCCAGAGCTTCT
This sequence comes from uncultured Actinomycetota bacterium, assembly GCA_963750495.1. Lineage (GTDB taxonomy): Bacteria > Actinomycetota > Actinomycetes > Propionibacteriales > Nocardioidaceae > JANLYC01. Next base: position 156,827 of record CAVVQV010000002.1, on the reverse strand, counting down.
CGCCGGTGAGGCGCCAGCCGTCTCCGTCAGGCGCGGCCTGGAGGGAGAGTGCCGCGGCGTCCGATCCCGCCTCGGGCTCGGTCAGCGCGAACGCTGCAACTGCCTCACCGCGTGCGACGGCCGGCACCCAGCGGCGTACGAGCTCGTCGGAGCCCGACTGCAGCAGCGGGTAGGTGCCGAGTCCTTGCAGGGCCAGCGCGGTCTCGGCCTCGGTGCAGACGGTGGCGAGCGCCTCGCGCAGCAGGCACAGGTCGAGGGCTGCCGCCTCGCGGGAGGTCGTGTCGTGACCGACGCCTGGGAAGAGCCGCCGCAGCAGGCCGAGGTCGCCCATCGCGGTGACGAGGTGACGGTTGACGTGCCCGGGTCGGCCCCGTTCGGCGATGGGCACGAGCGAGTCACGGGCGACGTCCCGCACCCAGGCCATGTGGTCGTGCTGCTCGGCGGTGAGGTCGAACAGGCCGGTGTCTGCCATGTCAGCGACCCGTCCACTCCGGCGGGCGCTTGCCGGTGAAGGCGGCGTGGAACTCGGCGTAGTCGTCGCCCTTCATCAACAGGGCCTGTGCCATCGCCTCGAGCTCGACGGCGCCGGTGAGGCCGAGGTCGAGCTCGCGGGTGAGGAGGGACTTGGTGACCGAGTAGCCCTGCCAGGGACCGGTCGCGAGTCGCCGGGCGAGTGCCTGGGTGGTTGCGTCGAGCTGGTCGTCGTGGACGAGCTCGCTGACCAGTCCCCAGGCGTCCGCCTTGTCAGCGGACAAGGAGTCGCCGAGCATGAGCAGCTGGGTGGCACGGCCGAGTCCGACCAGCCGAGGCAGCAGGTAGGCCGCGCCCATGTCGGCGCCGGCCAGGCCGACCTTGGTGAAGAGGAAGGCGAACTTCGCCGAGCGGGTCATGATGCGGAAGTCGGCTGCCAGCGCGAGCACGGACCCGGCGCCGGCTGCGGTGCCGTGGATGGCGGCGATGACCGGGACCGGCGACTCGCGCATCGCCCGGACGACGTCACCCGTCATCCGGGTGAAGGCGAGCAGCTCGTCGGGGCGCATGCCCAAGGTGGCGCCGATGATCTCGTGGACGTCGCCACCGGAGCAGAACGAACGACCTTCGCCGCGGAGCACGACCACGCGAGTGTCGTCGCGGTGCGGGAGCTCGGCGAAGAAGTCGCGCAGGTCGGCGTACCCCTCGAACGTGAGCGCGTTGAGCTTGTCGGGGCGGTTGAAGGTGATCGTGGCGACGCCGGCGGTGCGGGACACGTCGAAGTGCTTCCACTCGTCCGTGAACGGCACGGATCCCCGGAACGGGCTCATCTCGGCTGACCTCCTGGCTCGATCGGGGCGACGGCCTCAGCGTAGCCGTGGCCGTGCGTTTGCCTAGTGAACAAGCCAGGTGGCTTGTGAACTAGGCAAACGCGCCTTGGGCAGAGTGCATCTGCCCCGACGACTCTTGAAGTCTTGCGTATGGTTGACGACCGTTGCAAACACAACATACGCTCACGGTATCGACCTGGCACAGAGGAGACGCGCGTGCGCATCGCGGTGATCGGCGGAGGTCCCGGCGGCCTGTACTTCGCCGCGCTCGCCAAGCAGCTCGGCCCGGACCACGAGATCACGGTCTGGGAGCGCAACGCCGCCGACGACACCTTCGGCTTCGGTGTGGTCTTCTCCGACGAGACGCTCGGCGGGATCGAGCACGCCGACCCGGCGATCCACGCGTCGATGGAGGCGGAGTTCGCACGCTGGGACGACATCGACGTGCACTTCGCTGGGCAGGTCATCACCAGCGGCGGCCACGGATTTGCCGCGATGAGCCGTCGCCGCCTACTCGAGATCCTGCAGGCGCGTTGCCACGAGCTCGGAGTCGAGGTGCTGTTCCAGGCCGAGGCGCCTCCTGTCGACGAGCTCAGCGCGTCGTACGACCTGGTGATCGCGAGCGACGGACTCAACTCGCGCGTCCGGGCGACGTACGCCGACAGCTTCGGCCCGACCATCGAGACCCGGCGCTGCCGCTACATGTGGCTGGGTACGGACAAGGTTTTCGACGCGTTCACGTTCGTCGTTCGCGAGACGCCGTACGGCGTCATGCAGATCCACGGTTACCCGTTCGACGCGCACGGCAGCACGTTCATCATCGAGATGCATGACGACGTCTGGGAACGGGCCGGCTTCGCCGCGATGGCGCCGACCGATCCCCAGCCGGGCGACTCGGACGAGAAGTCCATTGCCTTCGTGCGCGAACTGTTCGCCGACGTGCTCGGCGGACACGAGGTGATGGCCAACAACTCCCGTTGGGTCAGCTTCGCCACGGTCCGCAACGCGTCCTGGCGGCACGAGAACGTCGTGCTGCTCGGTGACGCCGCGCACACCGCACACTTCTCGATCGGCTCGGGTACCAAGCTCGCGATGGAGGATGCCCTCGCACTGGCCGCCTGCCTGCACGAGGGCGACTCGGTCCCGGTCGCACTGGCGGCGTACGAGGAGGAGCGGCGACCGGTGGTTCTGTCGACGCAGCGCGCGGCCCAGGCCAGCCTGGAGTGGTTCGAGAACCTCGGTCAGTACACCCACCAGGAGCCGATGCAGTTCGCCTTCAACATCATGACGCGCAGCCGGCGGGTCACCTACGACAACCTGCGGGTGCGCGACCACGAGTTCGTCGACCGCGCCGACGCCTGGTTCGCCGACCACGAGCAGCGCCGCGGGATGGCGGAGGGGGACGTGCGACCGCCGATGTTCCAGCCGTTCCGGCTGCGCGGTCTCACGTTGCCCAACCGGGTGATCGTCTCGGCCATGGACATGTACATGGCCGAGGACGGCCTACCGGGACCGTTCCACTTCACCCACCTCACGGGCAAGGCGCTGGGTGGTGCCGGTCTCGTCATGACCGAGATGACGTGTGTGTCGGCCGAGGGTCGGATCAGTCCCGCGTGCTGTGGTCTGTACGACGACGAGCAGGCAGCCGCGTACCGCGAGATCACCGACTTCGTGCACGAGCACACCGACGCGGCGATGGGGCTGCAGCTGGGTCATTCGGGTCGCAAGGGGTCGACCCAACGCATGTGGGAGGGCATGGACCAGCCGTTGCCGTCGGACAACTGGGATGTGGTGGCGCCTTCGCCACTGCCGTATCGCGTGGGCGTCAACCAGGTGCCGCGCGAGCTCACGGTCGACGACCTGGCGACGATCCGCCAACAGTTCGTCGACGCCGCGGTGCGGGGCGACCGGGCGGGATTCGACCTGGTCGAGCTGCACTGCGCGCACGGCTACCTGCTGTCGAGCTTCATCTCGCCGCTGACCAACCACCGGAGCGACGCGTACGGCGGAACTCTGGAGAACCGGGTGCGGTTCCCGATCGAGGTGTTCACCGCAATCCGCGAGGTGTGGCCGGACGACAAGCCGATGACCGTGCGCATCTCGGCCACCGACTGGGCCGAGGGTGGCGTCGACACCGATGAGGCCGTCGAGGTGGCGCGTACCTTTGCCGACGCAGGTGCAGACGCGATCGACGTGTCGACCGGGCAGGTGATCGCGGAGGAGCGTCCGGCGTTCGGTCGCTCGTACCAAACGCCGTACGCGGACGCGATCCGCAACCGGGTCGACATCGCCACGATCGCGGTGGGCGTCATCTCGTCGTACGACGACGTCAACTCGCTGATCCTTGCCGGCCGGGCCGACCTGTGTGCACTCGGTCGGGTGCACCTGTATGACCCGATGTGGACATTGCACGCGGCGCTCGACCAGGGGTACCAGGGTTCGGGCGCCCGTTGGCCGGCACCGTGGCTGCCAGGTCGGCGCAAGCCGCAGACCGGACGGACGGACGGCCCGAAGCCGCGGCTGGCGCTGATCCGCGACGGCGACGAGGGCGTCCGCCACCGCCGCTGGCGCCCCTGACCCTCCGCGTTTGCCTAGTTCACAAGCCAGGTGGCTGTTGAGCAAGGCAAACCTGCCGGAGGCACTGGGCGTTTGCCTCGCCAGGCTGGCCTACAGCTCAACGGCGAGCACGGTTGGCGCCGGGCCGGTCGTACGCCCAAAGAGCGTGGACCGGAATGTCGCCGTACGCCGAAGGTGCACAAGGCAATGGCCATGTCCCCAAGGGACAGTTGCCTTGTGAGGAAGCCAGGTGGATTGTTCACTAGGCAAACGCGCCACGGCGGGTGGGCACACGGGGGTGTGGGGGTCGGCCTCTACGATGGCCTGGCACGTGGCCGGCGTGGCGCAACTGGCAGCGCACTTCACTTGTAATGAAGGGGTTAGGGGTTCGAGTCCCCTCGCCGGCTCTCAGGCTCACCCGCGGGTCCCGGCTCTCCAAGCTCACCGCCCAGCACCCGCGGGTCCCCGGCTCTCGCGCCCATGCGCGGGTCCCGGCTCTCCAAGCTCACCGCCCAGCACCCGCGGGTCCCCGGCTCTCGCGCCCACCCGCGGGTCCTCGCCGGCTCTCCAAGCTCACCGCCCAGCACCCGCGGGTCCCCGGCTCTCGCGCCCACCCGCGGGTCCTCGCCGGCTCTCAGGCTCACCGCCCAAGCAGGTCCGGTCCCTACGACCGCGCGGGGAGCACACAGAAGTCGTTGCCGGACGGGTCCGCGTAGAGCCGCCACGGCAGCTCGCCCCACTCGGGATGGAGCTCGCGGCCACCGCGCTCGCTGATGCTTGCCGCGACGCCGTCGGGATCATCTCCGGTCTCGAGCCGGACGTCGAGGTGCTGCCGGTTCTTGGTCGCCCCCTTGCGGGCGGGCTCAGGGCACAGTTCGAGCACGGGACCAAGCCGCGACGGGTGGCGCAGGGACCGAGGTGCCACGCCTGCCGCGTCGGTCCAGCCGGTCAGCCAGGACCAGAACTCCGCATCCCTGTCAGGCTCAGCAGAGTCGAGGAGGAGCGCCGCGAGGGGTCCGGTGTCGGCGTACACCGCTCGATCCTCGATGACGCAGCAGGGATTTCCCTCTGGGTCGGCGAGGACCACCCAAGGCACATCCCGCTGCCCGATGTCGAGGTGCCGTGCGCCCAGCGCGAGCAACCGTTCGACTTCCTGGGTCTGGCGGGCAGCACCCAAGAAGTCCACGTGGAGTCTCGGCGGTTCGGATGGCGGCTCAGGCACGCGCTGGAAGCACAGGTCGAGCACCGGCCCGCCCTCGACGGTGAGCCGCGTCTCGAAGATGTCAGGCTCGTCGGTCAGCCGCTCGGTGCCGAGCGCGGCCTCCCAGAACCGGCCCAACCCTTGCGGCTCGACGGCGTCGATGACGAGGTTCTCCAGATACATGCGCCAACCGTAGGTCCAGCACGTGGCGACATGGCGAGCCGGGGCCGGCTCTGGCGGCCGCACCGTTCAGAACGTGAACACCGAGTCCCACATGTCGGCGAAGACACCGCCGGCGACCTTGGCCAGCACGACCAACAGCAGGGCGAGAAGGACGACCGCGATGCCGAGCACCTGCCCGACTCGGCGCAGGTCACTCGTGGGAGCCGGCTCCGGCTTGGGCTCGCCGGCCCACTCGAACGGGTCGTCGTCACGCGAGGGCTCGGTCATCGGCAAAGATCGTAAACGTCGTGGTGCCGTAGCAACACGCCGATCCCGCGTGTCGCGAATTCCTGATGGGCTGAGGGTTGGCTGAGCGGTCGAGACCGGAGCGTGTCGCCGCGCCGGGTCGTGGGTACGGTGAGGAGGTACGCATCGGAACCGGTGCGTTGCGCGGAGGAGGTCCCCGAGATGGCCCAGTGGCGTACGTCGGCTCCCAAGCACGACATCGACGAGTCCCAGCTCGACGTCGACCGCCCGGCCCATGCCGCTGCGGGGCTGACGGCAGTCGCCGTCACGATGAAGCGCAGCATCCAGGCCATGGGTGTCAGCCGCACCGTACGGACCCTGCTCAAGCTCAACCAGACCGACGGCTTCGACTGTCAGGGCTGCGCGTGGCCCGATCCTGACCCGTCGCACCGCCACACGGCCGAGTTCTGCGAGAACGGCGCCAAGGCCGTCGCCGAGGAGGCGACCACGCTGCGCGTCGGTCCCGAGTTCTTCGCCTCCCACAGCATCGCCGAGCTCGGGTCGCACACGGACTACTGGCTCGGCCAGCAGGGGCGCATCACCCACCCAGTCGTACGCCGCGCGGGCAGCACGCACTACGAACCCATCGCCTGGGACGAGGCGTTCGAGCTGATCGGTTCGACCCTCAGCGGGCTCGCCACTCCGGACGAGGCGATCTTCTACACCTCCGGCAAGACGTCCAACGAGGCGGCGTTCCTCTACCAGCTGATGGCACGCGCCTTCGGCACCAACAACCTGCCGGACTGCTCCAACATGTGCCACGAGTCCACGTCGGTCGCCCTCGCCGAAGTGATCGGCATCGGCAAGGGCAGCGTCTCGCTCCAGGACATCTACGACGCCGAGCTCATCGTGATCTGCGGCCAGAACCCCGGCACCAACCACCCTCGCATGCTCTCGGCGTTGGAGAAGGCCAAGAAGAACGGCGCGAAGATCCTGGCCGTCAACCCGCTCGCCGAGGCAGGTCTGCAGCGCTTCAAGAACCCGCAGAACGCGCGCGGGCTGGCCGGCTTCGGTACCGGTATGGCCGACGTCCACCTGCCGATCAAGATCAACGGCGACCTGGCCCTCTTCCAGGCGATCGGCTCGCTCCTGCTCGACAAGGAGGCTGCGGCTGCAGCCGACGGTAGGCCCGGCTCGGTGCTCGACCTCGACTTCATCGAGCGTCATACGACAGGTTTCGACGGCTGGGCCAAGAGCCTCGTCGACCTCGACTGGGACGCGGTGCTCAAGGCGACCGGCCTCACGCGCGCGCAGATAGAGACCGCGGCGGACATGTTCGCGGCGTCCAAGGCAACCGTGACGTGCTGGGCCATGGGGATCACCCAGCACCGTAACGCGGTCGCCACCGTCAAGGAGATCGCCAACGTCGCGTTCGCGCAGGGCAACATCGGCAAACCCGGCGCCGGACTGTGCCCGGTGAGGGGGCACTCCAACGTCCAGGGTGACCGCACGATGGGCATCTGGGAGAAGGTCCCGGACCATTTCCTCGACGCACTGCAGAAGGAGTTCCACTTCGACCCGCCACGCGAGCACGGTCACGACACGGTCGACGCCATCCGCGCGCTCCGCGACGGCAAGGCCAAGGTCTTCATGGGGATGGGCGGCAACTTCGTCTCGGCGACCCCCGACACGGTCGTGACCGAGGACGCGATGCGTTCGGCCAGCCTCACCGTGCAGGTGTCGACGAAGCTCAACCGGTCACACGTCGTCTGCGGCGAGTCCGCGCTCATCCTGCCGGCGCTCGGCCGCAGTGAGCGCGACCTGACCGGCGGCGCCGCGCAACGGGTCACGGTCGAGGACTCGATGTCAGCGGTGCACGCGTCGAAGGGGCCGCTCAAGCCGCCCAGCGACCAGGTGCGTTCCGAAGTCGACATCATCTGCGGCGTTGCCGCGGCGACCGTGCCGGATGTCGGTGACATCCCGTGGTCGACGTTCCGCAGTGACTACACCGAGATCCGTCATGCGATCTCCCGCGTCGTACCCGGGTGCGAGGCGTACGCCGAGAAGGTCGACCGCCCCGGCGGCTTCGTGCTGCCGCACCCACCGCGCGACAGTCGCACTTTCCCCACCAAGGAGAACGCAGCGATCTTCTCGGTGAGCCCGCTCGACGTGTTGCACGTGCCGGAGGGCCGCCTCCTGCTGCAGACGATCCGGAGTCACGACCAGTTCAACACCACGATCTACGGGCTCGACGATCGTTACCGGGGAATCTCCAACGGCCGGCGGGTCGTGTTCGTGCACGCCGACGACGTCGCCGCGCTCGGTCTGCACGAAGGCCAGCTCGTCGACCTGGTCAGCGAGTGGACCGATGGTTCGGAGCGCACCGCTCCAGAGTTCCGCGTCGTCACCTACGACACGCCCCGCGGTTGCGCGGCCGCCTACTACCCCGAGACCAACCCCTTGGTGCCCCTCGACTCCACCGCGATCGGTAGCAACTGCCCGACGTCGAAGTCGATCATCGTTCGCCTGGAGGCCGACACTGGGCGCGGGCAGGCTTCCGACGGATCAGGTCAGCCGGTCGGTTCGGACGCCGGACACAAGTCCGACGTCGAGCCCGATCAACTGAGCTGATCACCCACGGGACCGGCGCGACGTCGACGGACGTCAGTGGCGCATGCGCGGACCGGGTGGGTGCGAGGTCACCCGAGAAACAGTAATGCACCACTTTGCTGGAAACCGGATGATTTCCACAGGTTCGGGGGCAGGTAGTCCGCTCTAATATCACCCGTTTGTCCCATTGTCACCGAGGCGGAGCGGGAGCACTCTCGCGATGTCGGGTGAAGAAGTCGCCCATCGGCCCTGGAGGGGGACGTCGTGGTCTTCGTGGCGACACACCGTACGAATTGGTCCGCCGCGGATGCCGTGGCGTTCGCGAACGCCGAGGGAGAGAAGCGAAGCCAGTCGTGGTCACACCGGTGCTTGAACTTCTGTGCCCACGCCTATGGGTTCTCGTCGAGCGGCACCAGGGACGTCGACCAGGACGGCGACTCCGAGGCCATCGAGTACTGGGACACCGCGAGGCCGGCGTTCAAGCATCCCGCCGACGTGCACCCGCCCGTTGGCGCGCTGGCCTGCTGGCGCAAGCCGACGGGCGGCGCGGGCCATATCGCGATCGTGGTCCGGTCGACCGAGAACCATGTGCGCATCGCCAGCAACGACATCGTCGCGGACGGCGACATCGACGTCGTGGACCTGGGCAGGATCACGCGGGACTGGCACCACACCTACCTGGGGTGGGTGGAGCCGGACTTCCCGAACGGGGCCGGCACGAACACGTTCGGCAAGGCGGGCGACCCACGTCACGGCATCTCGGTGTCGGCGCTGCAGCTCGCGGCCGCGACGCGCAGCACGGCACCCGGCGTGCTGAAGGTGCAGCAGGCGCTTCACCAGGAGTACCCGGACTTCGACTTCTCCTCTGGCCCCGGAGTCTTCGGGCAGCTGACGCGCCATACCTACAGCCGTTGGCAACGTGACCAACCTGAGCACTTCACCGGCAAGGACGCCAACGGGGAACCGGGACGGCTGACGCTCGAGCGGCTCGGCAAGAAGCACCACTTCGCGGTCGTGGACTGAGGATCGCCGTCGCTAGTGCGGCGCGTCCGTCGGGTCGAGGAAGATGTGCCGGACCTCGGGGAAGCGCTCGCGGACCCGGCGGTCGACCTCGTCCGCGTAATCCTCGAGGTCACCACCGCTGGAGCGGTCGTCGAGGTCGACCCGTGCTGCGACGAGGACCTCGTCGGGTCCGAGACGCATCGTGAGAACCTCGACGATCTCGTCGACGCCCGGAGCAGCGAGGATCTCGTCGCGGATGCCGACCCGCAGCTCTTCACTGACCGACTGTCCGATGAGGAAGGCCTTGTTCTCACGGCCCAGCGTGTACGCGACACCGATCAGCAGCAGACCGATGGCTACCGAGGCAGCGCCGTCCCAGAAGCCGTGGTCGGTCAGAGCATGCAAGGTGACCCCGCCGGCCGCGAGCAGGATCCCGACCAGTGCCGCGGTGTCCTCGAAGGCGACGGTCTTGGCGGTTGGGTCAGTGGTCTGACGCAGTTCCTCGAAGAAGCCGCGACGGTGGTCCTTCGCCTGACCGTGTACCTGGCGGACGGCTTTGAGCCACGAAACCCCTTCGAACACGAAGGAGAGGGCGAGCACGGCGTAGACGATGACCAGGCCGGTGAGCTCCTCCGGCTTCAGGATCGCCCGGACGCCTTCGTAGATGGAGTACCCGGCGCCGAGGACGAAGATCCCGACAGCGGCCAGGAGCGACCAGAAGTAGCGCTCCATGCCGTAACCGAACGGGTGCTGGACATCGGCAGGTTTCTGGCTGCGTTTGAGAGCCGCCAACAAGAAGACCTGGTTGAGGGTGTCGGCCACCGAGTGCGCGGCTTCGGCCAACATCGCCGTCGACCCCGAGATCAGTCCGCCGACCGTCTTGGCGATCGCGATCGCGAGGTTCGCCGTGCCAGCCAGCAGCACGGTGCTCGTGGACTCTTCCGCTGAAGGCGCGGCGGACTTCTCGCGCGCCTCTGCCGGTTCAGCCGGCGCGGCAGGTACCTGATCTGTCACCGGCGTTGTCAGTACTCGTCGTCGACGACATGGACGGCGGCTTCCTCGGCACTCGCGGCGGCCCCGTCAATCCCGACGTCATCGCCGATCAGGTCCTTTTCCTCGTCCTCGCCGAAACCCTCGTTCGGGTCGACCAGCCGGCCAGCACGGCGGTTGCCGACCTCCCGGTCGCCGAGGAAGTCGTCCTCGGGCCTGATCTCGAGCGGATCGCGGGTGCGGTCGTCGTCGGAGCGGCCGCCGAAGGTCGCGTCGGTGTCCGGCTCCTCCTGGCGGAGTCGCTCCTCGAAGGTCTCGCCTTCGCGCATCTCGGCTGCGGTGTTGCCGAACCGCTCGGCCGATGAGTAGCGCTCCGCCGGCGAGTAGCCCTCGTCGAGGACGTCGTCGACGCCGCGTTCGACGAGGCTGTCGGAGGCTTGCTCCTGATCGAGCTGTTCTTCGGGTTCGGGCACCTCGGACCGCTCAGCGGCACCGACGGTGTCGCCCGAATCTGGGGGGAACTCGGTCATGTACCTACCCTGCCACGCTGCGCCTGGGGCTGCTCGGGAGAGATCGGCGGACCGGTTTGGCCCTCCGGCGGCGTGTGGCAGGCTCGCTGCTCCACGCCGCGACGGAGGTAGGCGGATAGTACCCATTCCGAAAGGTTTCATGCGTGACTACTAGGACAAAGCAGCATGTGCAGGTGCATGACGTCACGGAGTCCCGTAACCGCTCAGTGCTCAGTGTGGTGAGTCGTCCCCGTCGGTGACGACCGGAGGAAGGGACCAGTCGAGGGCGTCCGCGCCCTGCTCGACGAGGGCTGCGCTGGCGCGGCTGAACGGGCGCGATCCGAAGAAGCCCCGCGCTGCCGAGAGGGGTGAAGGGTGGGGGCTGGCGATGACCGGTACGTCGTTCAGGACCGGCTGAAGCGACTGCGCGTCACGGCCCCACAGGATCGCGACCAGGGGACCGCCCCGGGCGACGAGAGCACTGATGGCGCGGTCGGTGACGTCCTCCCAGCCACGACCGCGGTGCGATCCGGGTGCCCCGGCGCCCACCGTCAGGACCCGGTTGAGCAGCAGCACGCCGCGGTCCGCCCACGCCGACAGATCACCGTGCTCGGGCGGGCTCACGCCGAGGTCGTCCTGCAGCTCCCGATAGATGTTGGCCAGGCTCCGGGGCAGTGGTCGGACCCGGCGGTCCACCGAGAACGAGAGCCCGACGGCGTGCCCCGGCGTCGGGTACGGGTCCTGCCCGACGATGAGAACCCTGACCTCGGCGAGGGGGTGGGTGAACGCCCGCAGGATGTGGGGTCCGGCCGGCAGGAAGCGTCGCCCAGCCGCAGACTCTTCCCGCAGGAACGTGCCGAGACGGGTCACGATCGGCTCGACCGGAGCGAGGGCCTGCGCCCAGTCCGGGGTCACCAGATCGGTCAGCGGAGCCGCATTCATTCCACAGACTCTGCCCTACATGTGGAAAAAGCTGGGGGCAACCAAGGCCAGTCCCGGCGTGTTGATCCGAACACGCCGACCTTCGAAAACTGCTCGAATTTTGTGGCTCCAAGTCATTGCGCGTCGGCTTGACCACGGGATAGAAATCTCCTACGAACTTCGGCAACGGAGTTCGGGACAAGCCGAAAGGCCGGTCAGGCTGGTGGACTCCGGTTCACTGGCACCAGGCGGGGCGACCCGTTCGGGCTTCGCGATGACGTGCGAGGTGGGCTGGTCGGCAGGCGTGTCGTTCCGGATCGTCATGGCCGGGACAAAAGAAGGCTCCGCAAACTCATACTTTGCGGAGCCTTCGCCCTTGTTCGGGCCATGGTGACTGGCCAGATCGGGGCTGCGAACCTGTGAGCAGATTAGCGAACGCAATGCACTCCTGCCCGCAGCACACCCGTCGTGTCGGTGAATTTCGCCCGACAAAATACGAGCGCCTCGACCCGCCGCCCGGGGGCCGCATGGTCGAGGCGTTCGCGAAGGTGCGGTCAGCCCTGGGTGATCGACACGTCGTCGAGCAGGAAGCTGGTCGCCCGCGTGGCGTTCTCCGTTCCCAGGAAACGCAACATGATGTCGGCGCCGGCATAGCTCGTCAGGTCCACCGTCTGGCGGTGATACGTGTCGTCCCACCCGGTGCCGTCGATCGTCGCGAGCGTGACGAACCCACTGCCGGAGTCCACCTGCACCGCGAAGGTGTCGGCGCCGGCACGCGCGTCACTGCTGTCGACCAGCAGATAGTAGGTCAACGTCACCGGGGTGCCACCGGGCACCGAGACGAGCGAGACGTCCTGCTGCACCGCATCGGTGTTCGCTGATCCGTACCCGTTGAGGTAGGCGTACCAATTGCCCGAGCGAGCCATCGTAGGCTTCTTGACGATGACCTTGGGGTCAGCGAGCCAGTGGGCGTTCCCTCCTTCGAAGCCGCCGTCGGTGACGAGGTTCCCGGTCCCGGTCGGGATCGGGCCGGCGCACGTCCATGCCAGCGGCTGGACCTTGAGCCCGGTCCAGGTGTCCGTCACCGTGGTGCACGCGGTGCTGCTGCTGCCGAACAGGTCGCTCGCGGCCCGGATCGTGGCGTCGCGGGCATCCTGGTAGTCGGTCCCGGAGGTCATATAGACCGTCAGCGCCCGGTACCAGATCTTCAGCGCCTTGGTGCGCCCGATCCCGTCGATCGAGGAGCCGTTGCACGTCGTACTCGTGTGCGGACGTCCGCCGACGGTCTTGCTCCCGGTGCCTTCGGACAGCAGGTAGAAGAAGTGGTTGGCCACCCCTGAGGTGAAGTGCACGTCGTTGCGGCCCATCAGCGGCGCATAGCAGTTGTAGCTGTGGGCCTGTCCGCCGTAGAGCCTCGCGTCAGCCTTCGGGTTGTCCATCCGCCGTAGGAAGTGCGGGCCGAACGGCACGATGTTCTCGCCGATGTAGTAGTCGCCCTTGTCCGCCTTGTTGTGGGCGGAGAACTCGACCCCGGTGCCGAAGATGTCGCTGGTCGCCTCGTTGATGCCGCCGGACTCGCCGAAGTACAGCAGTCCCGCCGTGTGTGACGTGACGCCGTGACTCATCTCGTGGCCTGCGACGTCGAGGGACAACAGCGGCTTGAAGTCGGCCCCGTCCCCGTAGGTCATGCAGAAGCAGGAGTCATCCCAGAACGCGTTGTCGAAGTTCTTCCTGTAGTGCACTCGGCTGTAGGCAGCCTTGCCGTCGTCGGCGATGCCGTGGCGGGCGAACATGTTCTTGTAGAAGTCCCACGTGACGGCAGCACCGTACTGGGCGTCGGCAGCAGCAGTCTGTTGGTCGGACCCCTTGCCGTTGCCCCACACGTTGTCCTTGTCGGTGAAGACGCCGCCTTGTCTCGCGGTGTTGCTCATGTCGACCACGTAGTGGCCGCCACGCGTGAGGTCCTTCATCTTGTACGTGTGCGGACCGACCTTGTTGGTGTGGATCCTGACCGTCCCCGAGTAGCGGGTCCTTGCCCTGCCGACGGCGTCCGCCGTCTCGAGCTCCGACCAGTGCGCCAAGCCGGCGCCGCTGGTCGCATCCACATAAGCGGCATCACGGGCTGGACCACCGGCGCGCGTCCCCGAGACGACGGTCTTCCACGCCAGACGAGGGCTCGCACCGAGCGCCCAGACGACCAGCGACGGTCGCGAGGCGGCGCCCCGGAGGCCGGTGGCGACCTGCGCCTGTCGGGTTGCTGCTGCGCCGGATAAGCCCGGGCGGATGGTTCCCACCGCCGACAGGTCCGTGTGCGACCCCCACGTGACGGAGCTGACCTTCCCGGCCGGTGCGCGGTGGACGATCAGGTCGCCGCCCACGACCGTCAGCCCGCGGTAGGTGCGGTCGTACCGGACGTGCGTGGCACCGTCGGCGTCGCGGACCACGTCCTTGACGATGAGTCGCTCGAAGCCAGACAGCCCTAGCGCAGCGCGCGTGGCAGCTGATCGTGCGCGCTCGAGCCGGATCAGCGCAGCGTGTGACACCGGCGCAGCCTCAGACCCGACGCGCTGGTGGCCGGTAGCGGTCGTCAGCGGGCGGTCGAGAACCGCCGGTAGCGGTTGGGCAGATGCGTGCGCCGCAGGAAACGCCAACGCGATGGCGAGGCCGCAGGCCGCGGCAACGCGCACAGAGACAGACATGGATTCCCCCCTCATGCACCTGGACCCTCCTGGTGCTGACGGGAAGTTAACCCCGGATGAGGCGTTTGGCCAGGGCAAATCGCCAGAAAATCTGGATCGATCCCCTTCCGGGACCTGGATCGCTAGGGCGTCGAGCCGCGCAGGTCGTCGAGGAACCGGTTCGCCCAGGCGTCGATGTCGTTCTCGCGCACCTGCTTGCGCATCGCGCGCATCCGTCGGGCGTTCTCGCGGGGGCTGGCGTTGATGGCGGCGAACATGGCGTCACGGACGCCGTTGATGTCGTGCGGGTTGACCAGATAGGCCTGCTTGAGCTCGTCGGCGGCACCGGCGAACTCCGACAGCACCAGCGCGCCGTGGTTGTCGAGGCGGCAGGTCACGTACTCCTTGGCCACGAGGTTCATGCCGTCGGCGAACGGGGTGACCACCATGACATCGGCGGCCCTGAAGAGTGAGGCCATCTCTTCACGCGGGAACGACGCGTGCAGGTAGTGGATAGGCGCGTGTCCGATCCGGCCGAGGTCGCCGTTGATCCGCCCCACCCACCGCTCGATGTCGTCGCGCACCTCCTTGTACTGGTCGACGCGCTCGCGGCTCGGTGACGCGACCTGGACGAAAACGGCCTCCTCGACGGTGATGCGACCGTCGACGATGAGCTCACCGAACGCACGTAGTCGCTGGCGGATGCCCTTGGTGTAGTCGAGCCGGTCGACGCCGAGCAGGATCCAGCGCGGGTTGCCGAGCTCGGCGCGGATCTCGTTGGCCCGCGCCTCGACCTCAGGGCTCGCGGCGAGCTTCTCGAACGTCGCAGTGTCGATCGAGATCGGGTAGGCGCGGGCGGACACGTTCCGGCCGTCCTCGAGGATGATCCGGTCTCGGTGGGTCTTGTGACCCAGCCG
Source organism: uncultured Actinomycetota bacterium (assembly GCA_963750495.1). GTDB lineage: Bacteria > Actinomycetota > Actinomycetes > Propionibacteriales > Nocardioidaceae > JANLYC01. The sequence continues at coordinate 141,734 of CAVVQV010000002.1, read as the reverse complement.
GGCGCGCACGAGCCGGGCGAAGTTCGCGGCGCCTCCGGGTCGCTGGAAGCCGACCGTGTCTGCGCCGAGCAACCCCTTGAGGATCTGGTCGCGCCACGGGAGCTGCTTGAACAGCTCCGACGGGGGAAACGGGATGTGCAGGAAGAACCCGATCCGAACGTCCGGCCGCTGCTCACGCAACATCGCCGGGACGAGCTGGAGCTGGTAGTCGTGCACCCAGACCACGGCGTTCTCCGCCGCCGCCGCAGCGGCTGCGTCAGCGAACTTCTGGTTGACCTGCACGTAGGCGTCCCACCACTCGCGATGGAAGGCCGGCTTGGCGACGACATCGTGGTACAGCGGCCACAGGGTGCCGTTGGACATGCCCTCGTAGTAGCGCTCGACCTCGCGTTCGCTGAGCTCGATCGGCACCAGCGAGAGCCCGTTGGCCACGAAGGGTTCGTGCTTGTCGATGGGCGAGCCCGGCCAGCCGATCCAGACCCCGTCCTGTGCTCTCAGGACAGGGTCGAGGGCTGTGACGAGGCCCCCCGGCGACGTGCGCCAGGTGTCTCCGTCGGGGCCCGACACCCGGTCGACGGGCAGTCGGTTGGCGACGACGACGAAGGGGCTCTTTCCGGAGGCGGCCACACCACAACCCTAGGCGCAATCAGTTCTGGTCGCCGGGCAGGCGTGATCCGATCTGTCTCCTGATCTCGTCGAGCTGGCGCATCAGCGAGAGAGTGTCGTCCAACGGAACCAGTGGTGACTCGGTCAGTCCGGCGCGCAGGCAGCGCTGGACCTCTTCGATCTCGTACACGTAACCGTTGCCGAGGGTCTCGTGCTCGTAGGACGTCTCCCCGGCGGCGGTCATGACCGTAGAGCCCGTGGGGCAGTGGAACCGCCGCGAGAACTCCACGTGGCCGAGCGTTCCGGAGACGGCGGCGCGACTCGGTGTGTCGGCAAGCATCGTGCACGTCAGTGCGGCGGTGGCGCCGTCGTCATAGGTGAGCAGGCTCGCGCAGGACAGGTCGATGCCGCGATCGGACAGGGTCCCCACCGAGGTCAGTGACGCCGGGGCGCCGAGGAACAGCGAGGCGAACGTGAGCGGATAGATGCCGATGTCGAGCAGGGCGCTGGCGCCGAGCGCCGGGTCGAACAGGCGATGCTCGGGGGGCTGGTTCGGGACGAACCCGAAGTCGGCACTGACGTGGGTCACCGACCCGATCGCGCCGCTGGCCGCCAGGTCGACCGAAGCCCTGATCGCGGGGTTGCAGCGCATCCACATCGCCTCCATGAAGAAGAGACCACGTTGTCGGGCGTCCTGGACCAGGGCCGTCGCGTCTGCGGCGTTGAGCGTGACGGGCTTCTCGCAGAGGACCGCCTTCCCGTGGTCGAAACACATCTGCACGTCGTCGACATGGAAGGCGTGTGGTGTCGCCACGTAGACGACGTCGACCGCTGGGTCGGCGGCGACCTCGGCATAGCTGCCGTAGGCGCGTGTGGCGCCGTCGGGGCGACCGAACTCGTCGGCAAAGGCACGAGCGGACTCGAGGCGGCGTGAGCCGACCGCTGCCAGCTCGGCCCCGGGGGCGATGGCGAGGTCAGCCGCGAAGGTGCGCGCGATCTTCCCCGTCGCGACAATTCCCCACCGAACGCGGTCCATTCGCACAGTGTCCCAGGAATTTCGGCAACCAACCGGTGGTGGCAGCGCGGGAATCCCCGGTTTACGGCGACGGTCCCAACAGACTGACGGGGTGGGACCCGAGCTGCTGAGCCACCGCACGGCACCGTTCGCGCTCTGCGCAACCGCCGGCATTGCCACGCTTGCGTTGCCGCCCTACGACGGACTGGCCCATCTGGCGCTGGCTGCTGCTGTCATGTCCGTGTGCGTCCTGATCGCCGCACGATCGCCGGCGGCGTCCGCGTGGCAGGCGGTCCCGCCGCTGCTCTTCTTCGTCGCCGTGGCTGTGGTGCTGGACGGATCCGGCGGATCCGCGTCCGGACTCGCTCCCCTCGTCATCCTTCCCGTCCTCTGGATCGCGCTGTACCGCTCGAAGGTCGAACTGGTCCTAGCGGCCATCTCCACCGGCCTCGTCTTCCTGATCCCGCTTGCTGTCCTGGGAGCACCGGACTACTCCTGGCAGAACTGGCGGCGGGCCTTGTTGTGGTTCCTCGTGGCCTCGGTCATCGGCCCGGTGGTGCAGGAGCTCGTCCGCACCCTGGAGCGGCGGCAGGAGCTCCAGACCCGGTTGGCGGCCCGTCTCGACGGTGTCCTCGCGGCGGCCACCGAGCACTCGATCATCGCCACGGACGCCGACGGGACGATCACCACCTTCAACCAGGGTGCCGAGCGGATGTTGCACTACTCGGCCGAGGAGGTCGTCGGTGAGGCAACACCGGCGCTGATGCATGATCCGGCTGAAGTCGCGGTCCGGGCAGCGGAGATGGGCATCGAGCCGGGTTTCGTTCTGCGCGACCTCGTCGCGGCTCGCGCCGAGGGCGCCATGACGGGAGCGGCGCGGCGTCGAGCCACCGGCTGAGCCGCTGTGCGGCGTGTTGCCCGTTCAATCGAAGCCAGGGCACTGACAGCAAGGAACACTGAGGACATGTTGCTCACACCGGCGCAGCGTCACGGGCTCCGCCCGTTCGTCGTGTGTGCCCTGATCGGTGTGTTCCTCCTGCTGTTGCCGCCGTACGGACCCGCGTGGGGGCACGCGCTCGCCGCCACCGGGCTGCTCGCCGCGATCCTCCTCATCGAGGCCGCGACGGCAGGGCGATCGTCGTTGCAGCTACTTCCGCCGTTCGCCCTCTTCGGAGTCGTGCTGATCCTGCGGGACGGCTCCGGGGGTGCGACATCGAGCCTCGGGCCTCTGGTGGTGCTGCCGATCCTGTGGATCGCGCTGTACGGATCTCGTGGCCTGATGTGGTTGGCGACCGTCATGACCTCGCTGGTCTTCCTGCTGCCCATCCTCCTGGTCGGTGGCCCGGAGTACCCGACGTCGGACTGGCACCGTGCCCTGATCTGGACGCTGGTGGCAGCCAGCATCGGACCGGTGGTGCAAGGGGTCGTCGGGCGCTGGCACGAACGCGAGCAGCAACAGACCGGTCTCGCCGCCGAGCTCAGGGAGGCCTTCACCCAGGTGACCGTGGCCGAACAGCGATGGCGCGCCTTGCTCGACCATCTGCCCGACACCTCGGTGCTCACCATCGACCGCGACCTGCGCCACGTCGTCGCCGTGGGTGCCGGGCTCAGGGTGCAGGGGATGTCGGGCGCGGAGGGCAAGACACTGTACGAGACCTCGAGCCCCGAGAATGTCAGCAAGCTCGAACCGATCTACCGGGCCGCACTTGCCGGGCACGAGGCGTCCATCGAGTTCGTGGCCAGTCACGCCGACCGCATCAACGAGCTGATCGCGGTGCCCCTGCCCGAGATCGGTGACCGCGTCGAGGCGCTGATCGTGGCGCGTGACGTCACCGAGGCTCGGCAGCGCGAGCAGCAGCTCGCCGTGGCCAAGGAACGCCTGGCGAGCCTGTTCGAGGAGGCGCCGTTCGGGATCGTGGTGTGTGACCTCGACGGACAGGTCACCGATGTCAACCCGGCGGCCTGCCACCTGGTCGGTCACACCCGCGACGACCTGCTCACCAGCTCAGCGTTCCCGTTCGGAGCCGCCTCCGACGAAGTCGCCAGGCTCTGCTCGGAGCTGACCACCGACCCGGCGGGGCGGGTCGCAGCCGAGACCCGCATCCAGCACCGCGACGGGCACTGGCTCGACGTCGCGTTCGAGGGCATCGTGATGCACGACCGGGACGGAGCACCGGAGGAGCTGCTCTTCAACGCCGTCGACGTGTCGGAGCGGCGCCGCTTCGAGGCCCAGCTGGCGCACCTGGCGGAGCACGACCCGCTGACGGGTCTCGCCAACCGCCGGCGCTTCGACCACGAGCTCGAGCGGCACCTCGACCTGTGTGAGCGTTACGGCGCACGCGGCGCCTTGTTGATGATCGACCTCGACCACTTCAAGGAGGTCAACGACAGCCTCGGTCACGGCGCGGGTGACCAGCTGATCGTGTCGGTGGCCGGGCTGCTGCGAATGCGGATGCGGAAGTCCGACCTCGTCGCCAGACTCGGCGGCGACGAGTTCGCGATCCTGCTCCCCGAGGCCGACCGGCTGTCGGCAGAGAACGTCGCACGTGACGTGGTCAAGATGGTCGAGGCTCGTGCGGCCTTCGCCGACGGCTCCCGGCCGCGCCGGATCACCGCCAGCATCGGGGTCGTGCTCATCGACCGCGGTGGCATCACACCCAGCCAGCTGGTCTCGACCGCAGACATGACGATGTATGACGCCAAGGAGTCCGGCCGCAACCGCTACGTCGTGCTCGACTCGCTCGACGTCTCTGGCCCGACCAGCGGCACCCATCTCGCCTGGGGCCTGCGGATCGAGCAGGCCATGGACGAGGACCGCCTGGTCCTGCATGCCCAGCCGATCTACGGCGTCGCCGAGGGGCGGATCGTCGGAGCCGAGCTGTTGCTGCGCATCCAGGACGAGCTCGGTGAGCTGATCATGCCGGGCAGGTTCCTCTACATCGCCGAGCGGTTGGGACTCGTGACCCCGCTCGATCGTTGGGTGGCCGGCCAGGCCGTCGACCTGCTCGAGCAGCTCAAGGAGATCGACCCCAGGTTCCACGTCGAGGTCAACCTGTCCGCGCACTCCATCGGCGACCCTGCGCTAGCCGGTGAGCTCGAGCAGCTCATCTCGGCCAGCTCGATCGACCCGACGCGGCTCGTCTTCGAGCTCACCGAGACGGCTGCGGTGGCGAACATCGAGACCGCACGTTCGTTCGCAGACCGGCTCGGGCGGCTCGGCTGCCGCTTCGCCCTCGACGACTTCGGCGCCGGTTTCGGCTCGTTCTACTACCTCAAGCACCTGCCGTTCGACTTCGTCAAGATCGATGGCGAGTTCGTCGAGCAGAGCCCGTCGAACGTGACCGACCGTCTCATCCTCGCCTCGATCGTGGGCATCGCTCGCGGACTCGGCAAGCGCACGATCGCGGAGTTCGTCGCCACCGAGGAGATCCTCGAGGTCTGTCTCGGTCAGGGCGTCGACTATGTTCAGGGCTACCACATCGGCCACCCCGTGCCCATGGACGAAGTTCTCGTCTGGGCGTCAGAGGGTGCGTCCGAAAGCGGCTCGGACACGCCGAGCCCGTCCTCTCCGGTTAAATGACATCGTTGTGGTTCGTCGCCTACGATGTGGACAGAGGTGGGGCAAGCCGCGTGACCCCATTCCCGAAAACGTCACAGGAGTCGACCCGCATGGACGCCGCGAACGGTCTGCACACGGCCGACACGACCCCGATGGTCACCTCGGGTGAGTCAGCCCGGGCCGCCGACGACCTGTCCCAGCGCGACCAGGAGATCCTGGGCTTCGAGCGGCTGTGGTGGAAGTACGCCGGGGCCAAGGAGAAGGCCATCCGCGACAAGTTCGCCATGTCCGCCACGCGCTACTACCAAGTGCTCAACGCACTGATCGACAGGCCCGAGGCCCTCGCGTTCGACCCGTTGCTCACCAAGCGGCTCCGCCGACTGCGGTCCGCGCGCCAGCGCCAGCGCTCCGCGCGCCGGCTCGGCATCGAGATCTGATGGCGCTGCCGTCGGCCTTCACCCTCGGCAGCGTGGCGTTCGTGGTCGCTGCCGGGGTCGGTCTCGCGGCGGTTGCTTCCAACGCGAGCGACGAGCCGGCGGCGAACAAGTCCGCCGCCCACGAGCCGGCGACGTCCGGCGTTCCGTCCACCACGCCGACACCGCCTGCCGAGACGACCACCAAGCCGCCGAGCAACCGTCTGCCGCGTGAGCGCCGTACGCCGGTTCCCAAGGTGTTCATCGAGGTCTACAACAATTCCGGCATCAGCGGCCTGGCCGCCAGCCGGGCGAAGATCCTCGAGCGGGCCGGTTGGAATGTGACCGCCACCGACAACTGGTACGGCAACATCCCGGCCAACACCGTCTACTACCCGGGCAACCTGCGGGCGCAGGCCAGGCAGCTGGCGAAGGTCCTCGATATCACCCGGCTGCGCCCGGCGGTGTCGCCGATGCAGTTCGACCGTCTCACGGTGATCCTCACCTCCGAGTCCTGACGCCCTCGCCCCGCTGGGTCCGGCCGCGGCGCATGGCTGTCTCGATGATGGTTGACTGACCTGGGTGTCGATCTCGCCCATCACCTCCGCTGGGGCTACCGGCCTCGCCGCAATCGCAGCTGATCCAGCCACCTGTCTGGCCGCCTTCGACTATGACGGTGTCCTGGCGCCGATCGTGCCGGACCCGACCAAGGCGCGACCCCACCCGCGGATCCTCGAGGCCATGGCAGGCCTGGGCACGCACGTGGGTGGCCTGGCCGTCATCACGGGCCGACCGGCCCGGGTCGCCGTTGACCTGGGCGGGCTTGCCGACGCTCCTGGCCTGGACTCGCTCGTCGTGGTGGGGCACTACGGGCTCGAGCGCTGGGACGCCGCGACCGGCGAGCTGACGGCGGTGGACCCACCAGCCGGCCTGGCCGTCGTCCGCAAGGAGCTGCCGGCTCTCCTGAGCAGACTCGGGCTCGGCGACGCACTGGTCGAGGACAAGGGTCTGTCCGTGGCCGTACACGTACGTCGCATGGCCGACCCGGCAGCGGCGTTCTCGACCATGAAGCAACCCCTCGTCGACCTGGCCGAGCGGCACGAGCTCGCAGCCGAGCCCGGCCGGATGGTGGTCGAGCTGCGACCGCCGGGAATGGACAAAGGCCAGGCGCTGCGACGCCTCGTCGAGGAGCAAGGGGCCCGGTCGGTGATGTTCGCCGGTGACGACCTCGGAGACCTGGCAGCCTTCGACGAGGTGGAGCGGCTGCGCGATACCGGGATCGCCGGGCTGCTGGTGTGCTCGGGCTCCGACGAGGTCACTGCGCTCGCCGATCGGGCTGACCTGGTCGTGGAAGGCCCGGACGGGGTCGCCCGGCTGCTCGACGACCTCGTCGCCGTACTCGGCGACTCTGCCGCCTGACCGGGCTGACGCTCCGATCTCAACGGAGCAGCGAGCGCAAGGCCTGGCGGCGCCGCGCATGCACGGCCGCGACCTCCACCGGTGTCGGGACGACGTAGTGGCCGTCCGAGAGACCGGCGAGCCGTTCGAACAGGTTGTGCGAGGCCCAGTCACCGGCGCGCAGCCAGGACCAGCCGGCGGCCGCGAGGTAGAGCGGGATGAACGGTAGTCCGAGACAGACCACGTACTGCCACGCGTGCCGGTCCTCGTGGCGAAGCAGCTCGGGTCGCTCGTCGAAGTACTCCGGGCCGTGCCGACTGACGACCACCGAGCCGATCGTGAAGGCGGACGCCACTGGAAAGCCGAAACGGTAGCCGGTCGCGAGACGCAGCCCGCGGCCGCGGGAGGCAACCTGGCCGTGCCCTATCCGCGCCACCAGCAGACCCAGCGGCGTGGAGAGGTTGAGCCAGTTGGCGACCGAACGCAGGCGCCACGGTTCCGACGTCATCCCTCGATCATGCCGCAATACCGTGGTCTCAGATAGCGGTCGCCTATCCCCACATGCGAGACGTCGTGGTTAGGCTGGCGACAACTCATCGAGAGGGGCAGAGGGAACGGCCCGGTGAAGCCCCGGCAACCCCGTCATGTGCAGGAAGCGTGACGACGGTGCCAATTCCGACTCGTGGCGAGAGCCGTCGCGAGAAAGATGAGAAGGAGGCCTCATGACCACCGTCGGCACCCCCGTCATCTCTCCCGGTACCCGTCTCACTCCGCTCACCAGCGCGGGAGTCCCGGCGTTCGGGCATGCCCGGGCCCTCGTCTGCCGGGCCTGCGGCGCCGAGCAGGAGCTCGGTCCGTTCTACGCATGCCAGGAGTGCTTCGGCCCGCTCGAGGTCGGCTACGACTTTCCCACGGTGAGCCGAGAGCACATCGCGGCCGGCCCCCCGAACATCTGGCGCTACCGAACCCTGCTCCCCGTGCGCGACGACATCGCCACGATCCCGAACACCGAACCGGGTGGCACCCGACTGATCAAGGCCGACAATCTGGCCCGCGAGCTCGGCCTCCGCTCGCTGTGGGTCAAGGACGACTCCGGCAACCCGACGCACTCGTTCAAGGACCGCGTCGTCGCCGTCGCGCTGGCGGCGGCCCGCGAGCTGGGGCTCCACGTGCTCGCCTGTCCGTCGACCGGGAACCTGGCCAACGCCGTCGCGTCGGCCGCCGCCAGGGCCGGCATCAAGAGCGTGGTCTTCATCCCCGAGAACCTCGAACGGCCGAAGATCCTCACCACCGCGGTCTACGACGGCACGCTCGTCGCGGTCCGGGGCACGTACGACGACGTGAACCGGCTCGCCTCCGAGATCGCCGGTGAGGAGCCGGGCTGGGCCTTCGTCAACGTCAACGTCCGCCCGTACTACGCCGAGGGGTCGAAGACCCTGGCGTACGAGGTGGCGGAGCAGCTCGGCTGGCGACTTCCCGAACAGGTAGTCATCCCGGTCGCCTCGGGCTCTCAGCTGACGAAGGTCGACAAGGGGTTCACCGAGCTCGGCCGGCTCGGGTTGGTGGAGCCGACGCCGTACACGATCTTCGGGGCGCAGGCCGAAGGCTGCTCCCCGGTCGCCACCGCGTTCCGTCACGGGCATGACGTGGTGCGTCCGGTGAAGCCGGACACGATCGCCAAGTCGCTGGCGATCGGCAACCCGGCCGACGGGCCGTACGTGCTGGACGTCGCCCGGCGTACGGGCGGGGCCGTCGAGTCGGTGACCGACGAAGAGATCCGCGATGGCATCCAGCTACTGGCGCGGACCGAGGGTGTCTTCGCCGAGACCGCAGGCGGCGTCACCGTCGCGACGCTGAAGAAGCTGGTGGAGACGGGCCGGCTGGACCCCGACCGCGAGACCGTGGTGTTCAACACCGGGGACGGCCTCAAGACGCTCGACGCCATCGCCGACCGGGTGGGGCCTGCCGCGACGATCGACCCGTCGTACGCTGCGTTCAGGGCGACCGGGCTGTGAGGCTGCGGATGAGCCCCTGCAACGACCGGTCAGCGAAGGAGCCCCGATGAGTGTCAACGTCCGAGTGCCCACGATCTTGCGGACCTACACGGGCGGCCAGTCCGAGGTCACCGCCGAGGGCGGGACGCTGAGCGAGGTCCTCGACTCCCTCGACGCCAGCTATCACGGCATCAAGGGCAGGATCGTCGACGAGCAGGGCGACCTTCGCCGCTTCGTCAACGTGTACGTCGGCAACGACGACGTCCGCTTCCTCGAGGGGCTGGCCACCTCGGTGGCCGATGGTGCCGAGGTGTCGGTGATCCCGGCCGTCGCGGGCGGCTCGACTCACCACGTGGTGGCGGCGTCAGGTGTCGCGGCCGACCGGAAAAAGAAGACTGGGGCGCGGTAACCGCGCCCCAGTCAAAACCTCGTCGCACCCACGAGGTGTAGTAAAGGTATCCACGCGGGAGGCCGCCTTCAAGCGACTGAGCGCAATACCACCCGAACGGGCTACCCGCCCCTAGTCAGCGGTGGCTCTGTAGCAGGCATTCCGTCACGCTCCGTTGTCGCGTCCGGACGGATCGTGACACGCGGTTTCAGGCTGCCACGGGGGCTTTTCTCGCCCGTTTGCCCCCGTCGAAACGGCCCGGTGGTGAGATAAAGTCGTCCACGCAGATCGCAACACCTGTCCCAGGAGGATCCCGGTGAAGCGTGAGTGCAGCACTAGAGGGTCCGAACCGAGGGTTCTCGAACGAGCATCAGGAGTGGCGATGGTGCAGGGCACCGTGAAGTGGTTCAACGCTGACAAGGGTTACGGCTTCATTGCCGTCGAGGGTCAGGATGATGTTTTTGTCCACTGGTCGAAGATCCAGTCGGACGGATACAAGTCGCTCGAGGATGGCCAGGCGGTCAGCTTCGAAGTCGTCGACGGACCCAAGGGCCGCGAGGCGCACGAGGTCAAGACTGCCTGAGTCTGCTCAGGCTTCGGAACGGTCCGGTCCCTGCGGGGGGCCGGACCGTTTCACGTCTCCGCGCCGAGGACGGTGGCTCGGGCGGTGCAGGGTCATGTGGGCGCGGCAGATTTAGCAGAGGTGTTACACCGACGACCACGCCGAGAAACGTGGCTGGCGCAGGCTCGAGCCATGTCTCGTTCGCCACGGCTCATCCTTCGCGCGGGCGCGCTCGAAGACGTCCGTGAGCTGGTCCGCATGCACGGGCGCTGCTCACAGCTGAGCCTCACCCGGCGCTACCTCGCACCGATGCCGGTCCTCAGCACGAGCCTCGCCGGCCGACTGCTCCGCCCCCCGGGTGGCTTCTCGTTCGTCGCCGAGCGCGGCGGCGTCCTGGCCGGCATCGCGACGGTGGCGCCGTACGTCGACGCCGATTCGTGGGCGAGGGCCTCGGGCCCGCACACCCCGGCGCGTGCAGACGTGGGCCAGCTCGTCGCCGACCACCTCCAGCGGCAGGGGATCGGCACCTCTTTGCTGCTGGCCGCGGCCCGGGAGGCCGGCCGTCGCGGCTTCGAGGAGCTGGTGATGGCCGTACAACCCGACAACTCGGCGGTGCTGCGCCTGGTGCACGCGGCAGGTCTGCGCGCACGGGTCGGGATGCGGGACGGACTGACGCAGATCGCGGTCACGCTCAACGGCGCTCGCCGGGGTGAGCCGACATGGCCGACACCGCACCCCTGGCCCTGCCCCGCTGCCGGCTCAGGAGCCACCCCCGCCTTGCACTCGGGTAGGGCGAGTGCTAAAAATGGGTTAGCACTCTCGACATGAGAGTGACAGCGGTAGGTCCGATGAGGGCCCACGCACCTCTACGTGAATGGATCGTAGCTGGGCTGGGTCCGTCCGTCGCGGGCATCGTCCTTCCGCTCATCTGACCCTCAAGCGCGGGAGGACTCGCGTACATGCCCAAGATCATTGCGTTCAACGAGGAAGCCAGGCGCGGCCTCGAGCGAGGGATGAACACCCTCGCCGATGCCGTCAAGGTGACGCTCGGCCCCAAGGGTCGCAACGTCGTCCTCGAGAAGAAGTGGGGCGCGCCGACGATCACCAACGACGGCGTGTCCATTGCCAAGGAAATCGAGCTCGAGGACCCGTACGAGAAGATCGGTGCCGAGCTCGTCAAGGAAGTTGCCAAGAAGACCGACGATGTTGCCGGTGACGGCACCACGACGGCTACGGTCCTGGCACAGGCCATGGTCCGCGAAGGCCTGCGCAACGTCGCAGCCGGCGCGAACCCGATGGCGCTGAAGCGCGGCATCGAGACCGCCGTCGAGAAGGTCATCGAGCAGCTCTTCGCCGCGGCGAAGGACGTCGAGACCAAGGAGCAGATCGCTGCCACCGCCGGGATCTCCGCCGGAGACTCCACGGTCGGCGAGATCATCGCCGAGGCGATGGACAAGGTCGGCAAGGAAGGCGTCATCACCGTCGAGGAGAGCAACACCTTCGGCCTCGAGCTCGAGCTCACCGAGGGTATGCGCTTCGACAAGGGCTACATCTCGCCGTACTTCGTCACCGACGCCGAGCGCATGGAGACCGTCCTCGACGACCCCTACGTGCTCGTGGTCAACTCGAAGATCTCGGCCGTCAAGGACATGCTGCCGGTCCTCGAGAAGGTCATGCAGGGCGGCAAACCGCTGCTGATCCTCGCTGAGGACGTCGACGGTGAAGCCCTGGCGACCCTGGTCGTCAACAAGATCCGTGGCACGTTCAAGTCCGTCGCCGTCAAGGCACCGGGCTTCGGCGACCGCCGCAAGGCCATGCTCCAGGACATTGCGATCCTGACCGGCGGCCAGGTCATCAGCGAAGAGGTCGGACTCAAGCTCGAGTCCGCCGGTATCGAGCTGCTCGGCCAGGCCCGCAAGGTCGTCGTCACCAAGGACGAGACGACGATCGTCGAAGGTTCCGGTGACACCGACCAGATCGCCGGCCGGGTCAACCAGATCCGCGCCGAGATCGAGAACAGCGACTCCGACTACGACCGCGAGAAGCTGCAGGAGCGCCTGGCCAAGCTGGCCGGCGGTGTTGCGGTCATCAAGGTCGGGGCTGCCACCGAGGTGGAGCTCAAGGAGCGCAAGCACCGCATCGAGGACGCCGTGCGCAATGCCAAGGCTGCCGTCGAAGAGGGCATCGTCGCCGGTGGTGGCGTTGCTCTCGTCCAGGCCACCAAGGCTGCGTTCGAGAAGCTCGAGCTCGTCGGAGACGAGGCCACGGGTGCCGCGATCGTCAAGTTCGCTGCCGAGGCCCCGCTCAAGCAGATCGCGATCAACGCCGGTCTCGAAGGCGGAGTCGTGGCCGAGAAGGTCCGCAACCTCGAGTCCGGTCACGGCCTCGACGCTGCGACCGGCGAGTACGTCGACATGCTGGCCGCTGGGATCAACGACCCGGTCAAGGTGACCCGCTCTGCGCTGCAGAACGCCGCCTCGATCGCTGCGTTGTTCCTGACGACCGAGGCTGTTGTCGCCGACAAGCCCGAGAAGGCCGCTGCCGCTCCCGGTGGCGCGCCCGACATGGGCGGCATGGACTTCTAGTCCCTGCCACATCGACACCTGCTTCACACGTTGGCCCCCGAGCATCGCTCGGGGGCCTTCGTCGTCTCGCGCCCGCTCGGGTCAGGCGGCCAGCAGCTCGGCCAGGGCCTCGAAATCTGAGACCTGCTCGTCAGGAGCGAGGAAGGCTGGCGGGTACGGCGTTCTGGCGTCGGTCGACCCAGATGCCGTGCAGCCCGGCACGCTGGGCGCCATCGACGTCCCAGGGATGGACCGCGGCCAGCGCCATCCGATCCGGCGCTACGCCGCAGACCTGGGCGGCATGGCGATACGCGTCCGGGTGCGGCTTCCAGCGCTGGGGCGCGTCCACGGAGAGCCGGTGCTCGAGCAGCGGAAGCACACCGGCGTCGTCCAGCATCCGGTCGGAGATCGCCGTGGCGCCGTTGGTCAGCGTCACGAGCCGGATCCCGGCCGCGTGGAGCCGCCGCAGACCGGACGCGACGTCGGGATGCGCCGGCAGCTGCGCAAACCCGGAGAGCACCGTGTCGACCGCATCGATGGCCTGCTGGTCCTCGATGCCGTGGGACGACAGCACCGTGCGCAAGGCGCCGGCGGCTACGTCGCGAAACGGCGCGTACGTGCCCGCCGCCGTGAGAGCGAACCCATCGCGCAGGGTGGCCGCGAACCAGGCGTCGAGGGAGTGTGTGGGAAGGCCGACCGACTCGAACCGGTCGCGCATCGGTTCCAGGTCCGACAGCGTCTCGTTGACGTCGAGGACGAGTACCTCGGGTCGCTGTATCCCGTTCATGCTGTCTCCGATCGGTGGTCAGGTGGCACTGTCGGCCTGGGCCGCCGGCGGCTCGGACTCGGACCGCGTGAGTGTGAGATCCGTCGTCTCAGGTGCCCAGAGGTGGGTGACGACGAGACCGACGACGCAGATTCCGGCGCCGATCAGCACCGTCGGGCCGACGCCGATGTGGTCGATCCCGATGGGGAGCAGGAAGGTCCCACCGGCGGCGCCGATGCGGCTCATGGCTGCGGCGAACCCTACGCCGCTGCCTCGTAGCTCTGAGGGGAAGATCTCGGCAGGGTAGACACCGGTGAGGTCCCCGGAGATCGCGTTGAAGAACGCGAACCCGACGAAGCAGACGATCAGGAGGTACGACGGTGCCGATCCCCAACCTCCGATGACGGCGAGCGTGCCGACCATGACGTAGAACGACGCCAACAAGAGTCGTCTCCGGCCAACCCGTTCGATCACGAACATGCCGGCGAGGGCGCCGAGGAAGGCCACGGTGTTGGTGCCGACGACGCTGCCCTTCGGGTCGTGCACGCCCAGCGAGGCGAACACCGTCGGGGCGAACGTGAAGATCGCGAAGTAGGGCGCGACCATGCAGGTGAAGAAGATGCTCGCGAATGCCGTGCGGCGCCAGTTGTCGGCGTTGAACAGGTCCGCGAAGCGGGACGGCTCCTCGTCGTCCTCCTCGTGGAGCTCCTCGTCCTCGTAGTAGGCGGTGCCGAGGTTGTCATCGACCACCTCACGCGCTTCAGCCTCCTGGCCCTGGCTGGCCAACCATCTCGGTGACTCGGGCAGGCCCTGGCGGAGGATGAGTGTGGCCAGGCCGGGGATGGCGCCCGTTGCCAGGATCCACCGCCAGTCGACCCCCACGCCCTTCAGGGTGTAGGCGACCAGCACGGCCAGCAGGAACCCTCCGTACCACGAGGCCTGCAGGCTCGAGAGGCGTCGACCGCGGCCCTTGCTGGGAACGAACTCCGCGAGCATCGTCTGCCCGATCGCGTACTCGGCGCCGATCGCGAGTCCGAGCAGGAACCGCAGGGTCAGCAGCTGGCCGTTGTTGGTCACGACGCCCTGGAGTGCGCCGAGCACGACGAAGGCGATCAGGTCGAGGATGAAGATCCGCTTGCGGCCGAACCGGTCGGTGAGATAGCCGAAGACCGGAGCGCCGAAGAAGATGCCGATCAGCGTCGAGGCCCCCATCAGGCCCGCCTGCACCGAGGACAGGCCGAACTCGCTGATGATGACCGGGAGGACGACGCTGATCACGCCGAGGTCGTAACCATCCAGACCTTCGCCGAAGGCGGTCGCCGTGGTGATCCTCGCCAGGAAGCCCGGCTTCGGCTCCGTCCGGGGAGAACCGTGGCGGTTGCTGCTGTCGCGGCTCCCGGGGGCGTCGGCGGCGTGGTCCGTGCTGATGGCGGCTCCTGAGGGTCGTTGGGCTGCCCTCTACGGTCTCGCCGCGCGACATACCTCGCAACTCGAACCGGTGACCGCGCAGGTCTCAGCGAGACAGGAAGGCGCTCACGAGGCTGCCGAGGGTCGGCAGGTGATAGCCGCCCTCCTGCACCGCCACCGTGGGTAGGTCGAGGCCGCTCATGAGAAGGTCGCCGGCGGCGGCGTAACCGTTGCGGGTCACCTGCAGCGGACTCTCGGGGTCGTCGGCTGCCGCGTCCACCCCGAGTGAGACGACCAGCGCGGTTGCCCCGTGCTCGCGGGCCCGGTCGCACAGGTGTCGTACGCCGTCGAGAAACGCCTGGTCGCCCGCACCCGGTGTCAGCGGGAGGTTGAGAGTCGCACCCGTCCCGGCACCCGCGCCGGTCTCGGTCGCGTGGCCGACCACGTGGGGGAACCAGCCCCTGCCGGGATCGACGTGCACAGAGCCGTACAGCACGTCGGCACGGTCGTAGAAGATCGCGGCCGTCCCGTTGCCGTGGTGGGCGTCGACATCGATGACGGCTACGCGCTCGTGCCCGGCATCACGGAGCGTTTGCGCCGCCAGGGCAGCGTTGTTCAGGTAGCACGAGCCGCCGTACCCGTCCCGGGTGACGTGGTGTCCGGGCGGTCGGCACAGTGCGTAGGCCTGCCGCGCGGGCCCGGAAACGACGAGGTCAGCGGCGGTCAGTGCACAGTCTGCCGCCGCCTCGATCGCGGCCCAGCTGCCCGGCCCCACCGTGGTCATCGTGTCGTAGCAGTACTGCCCGGCCCGCGCGTGGACCGACGAGGCTTCGGTCGGGACGATCGTGCCGAGCATCGCCGCGGTGGGGAAGACATAGGGGACCACCCGGTCCTGGCCGTACTCGACGAAGCCGCCGTCGACCCAGGCGTCATAGACCGTGGACAGGTGACGCACGAGCTCAGGACTGTGGACGCTCTCGAGTGCAGCGGTCCCATGTGGGGTAGGCGCGACCAGCCGGTGCCCGGCGGCAGCCAGGGCGTCGCGGATGACCGTGACCCGCTCGGGCACTTCGGTGCCCTCGAGCGGCAGCCCGATCCACACCTCGCGATCGGGACGGTGCGCCAGCGTGGCCTCCGACCAGACGACCGGGACAGCGGCGGCGTCCATGGTTCCCCTCCAGAGCGAGTTGCGGCAGGATCTGATCATGCCACGCGTTACTGACCTGCCGATCAGTATCGGTTCGCTCCCCCAGGGGCCGACCAACTCGGTGCTGGACGTCGAGGGTGTGGGGGTCGGGCATGCCACCGTGTGGCGGGACGAACCCGACCCACCGCAGGGTCGCGGCGTCGCCCGCACCGGCGTCACCGTGGTGCGCCTGCGCGACGACCCCTTCCACGCGATGCTGCCGGCCGGCGGCGCGGTGCTCAACGGGGCCGGTGAGTGCACGGGCTTCATCACCGCCGGCGAGTGGGGAACCCTCGAGACGCCGGTCTTCCTCACCTCGACCCTGCAGCTGGGGCGGGTGTACGACGCTGCGTGCGAGCTGATGCTCGAGCGGTGGCCTGATGTGGCCGAGGACTTCATCATCCCGGTGGTGGGCGAGTGTGACGACTCCTTCCTCAACGACGCCCGGCGGATGCAGGTGAGCCATCACGACGTCAAGCGCGCGTGGGAGGAGGCCGATGCCTCGGTCGGATCGTCGACCCCTCCGGCGGAGGGCGCGGTCGGCTCCGGCACCGGGATGAGCTGTCTCGGTTTCAAGGGCGGCATCGGAACGGCGTCGCGGGTGGTCGACGGCCACACCGTAGGGGTGCTGCTCATGACGAACTTCGGGACCCGTGACCAGCTGACGGTCGCGGGGGTCCCGGTCGGACGGTTGCTCGGCCCGGCGGATCCGACCGAGCGGGGAGCCGACCGCAAGCCCCCAGCCGGATCCTGTATCGGCCTTGCCGTCACTGATGCCCCGGTGGACGGGGCGGGCTGCGCTCGGCTGGCGCGTCGCATCGGACTCGGTCTCGCGCGTACTGGTTCGGTGGCGCACCACGGCAGTGGCGAGATCTTCCTGGCGACGTCCACCGGCGTGAGCGTCGGCCGCGATGACCGCACCTGGTCGACGCCGGTCGTCACCGGCCGTGCGTTCGACGGGCTGTTCGCCGCGGTGGTCGAGGCGAGCGAGGAGGCGGTGCTCAACTCCATGCTCGCAGCGTCCACGGTCGTGGGGCGGGCCGGAAACACGTCGGCCGGCATCCCAGTCGATGACGTGCTGGACCTGTTGCGCAGCCACGGTCGGATCGACGCGTGAACCGCCCCGACATCGACGAGCGGTGCCACGAGGCGCGGATCCGCATGGACGATGGCGTCACCTTGTCGGCGACGCTCTACCTCCCCGAGGACGTCGACGGTCCGCAGCCGTGCATCCTCGAGGCGCTGCCCTACCGCAAGGACGACCTCACGTCGTCGTACCGACCCGACTATGTGCGCCTCCGGGACGATCACGGGTACGCCGTCTGCCGCCTCGACCTGCGCGGCACCGGCTCATCTGGCGGCGATGCCACAGACGAGTACCCGCCGCGAGAGCAACAGGACCTGCATGCCGTGATCGAGTGGCTGGCTGCCCAGGACTGGTGCAACGGCAACATCGGTATGTACGGCACCTCGTACTCGGGCTTCAACTCGTTGCAGATGGCGTGTGAGCGGCCCGAGCACCTCAAGGCGATCATCGCGATCTACGGCACCGACGACCGCTACACCGACGACGTGCACTACCGGGGAGGCATTCTCAAGGTGGTCGACCTCGTCGACTACTGCCACTACATGACGCCGATGAACGCGCTGCCGCCCGTGCCCGCCGTGTGGGGTGATGGCTGGCGCGAGGAATGGCTGCGTCGCATCGAGACCACGGAGCCGTGGGCGCTGACCTGGTTGCGGGAACAGCTCGACGGTCCCTACTGGCGCCACGGGTCGGTGCGGCCCGGATACGACCGGATCGCCTGTCCGACGATGATCATCGCGGGGTGGGCGGACGGTTACCGCAACAACTCGTTCCGGATGGTCGAACGACTCCGCGCCCAGGGTGTTCCGCACCGGTTGCTCGCGGGGCCGTGGGGTCATGCCGCAACCGAGTCGGCGATCCCCGGCCCGCGGATCGACTCGATGCCCGAGATGGTCGCGTGGTGGGACCGCTGGCTGCGGGAGATCGACAACGGTGTCGACGACGGGATGGCGGCTGATCGCCCGGCGATGGCCTGCTTCGTGCGTTCGTCGACGCGGCCGTCGGCCGTTCTGGACCTGCACGAGGGCGAGTGGGTACGCGAGGAGTGGCCGTCGCCGCGCAGCTCGGTCGTGTCCCGAACGCTGGCTGCTCGACCGGCGTACGCCGTACGCCCGGACGTCGGCGTCGACGCATGGATCGACTGTGCCGGACACCTGCCGTGGGGCCTCAGTCAGGACCAGCGCTTCGATGACGCAGCGTCGCTCACATGGGAGTGGGATGCCGAGTCGCTCACGCTCATGGGTCATCCGCGGGCGCGGCTTCAGATCAGCGTCGACCAGCCGTCCGCCTTCGTCTCGGTGAAGCTGTGCGACGTCTTCCCGGACGGCACGTCTGCGCTGGTGTCGCGGGGGACGCTCAACCTCGGCTGCCGGTCCGGTCTCGACCGCGTCGAACCGCTCGTGCCCGGTGAGGTGTACGACGTCGAGGTCGAGCTCGAGGCCTGTGCTTACGCGTTCGATCCGGGCCAGCGGATGCGGCTGTCAGTCGCTGGAGCAGACTGGCCGAACACAGCAGCACCTCCTGCTCCGGTCACCGCCACCGTCCACGGGGGAGAGCTCGAGCTGCCCGCGTGGAGCGGGGCGTCCGGGTTCGAGCCGCCGGTGCTGGCGCCCGGTGGCCCCTCCGCCGAGGACCCGGCGGGCCTCACCTGGCGGGTTGACCGTGACGTGCTTGCCGGTACGACGTCCTGCGTCGTCGACCACGGCTCGACGTACACGATTCCCTACGAGGGGACCGCGACCGAGCACTACGAAGGTGTGGTCTGCGTCGACCAGGCGACCTTCGAGCAACGGTCCACGGCCACCACCACCCTGACGATCCGCTGGCCGGAGGTCGAGGTCTCCACGACCGCCACCATGGAGGTGGTCCTGGCGGCGGACACCGTCTCGGTCCACATCGAGCTGGCCGCTCGCGAGGCCACCGATGCGGGTCAGGCGACCCTGGCGACCCGACGCTGGGAGGAGACCATCCCGCGAGCGGTCTGACGAGCTCTTGCCATATCGATTTTCGATGCTATCGTTTTTCAATAACATCGTTTGTCGATAAGGAGGAGGTCATGGCGTCTCCCACCGTGTCAGGCCCCGTGCGCACCGGTTATCTCCTCGTCACCGGGTTCTTCGTGCTCAGTGCGGCGTTCGGCCTGCTCGCCCTCGCGTCCTTAGGCGTCGGACTCGCGCGACACGGCGACTCGCTGTTGTACGGCGACACACTGACGGTCCCGCTGCAGCTGTCTCCGGACGACGTCGGGCCGCTGCCGGCCGGACTGCGGGTCGACTCCTGGCTCGATACCCGCGTCAAGGCCGAGGTCCGGGACCCGTCGACGGAGCAGATGTTCTACCGGTCCGCGACGGACCTTGGCCCGCTTGTTCTCGTCGTGGGTGGTTTGTGGCTCGTGCGCGGACTGCTGAAGTCGGTGATGCGCGGTGACCCGTTCGGCCCGGACAACGTGCGGCGACTGCGCCGGCTGGGCTTCCTGCTCGTCGTGGGAGGTCCCGCGGTCGAGCTGTTGAACTATGGCTTTCGCAACGCCCTGTTCAGCTCGCTGTCGTCGTACCCGGGCGTCGACCTGGGCATTGCCGGCTACGAGATTCCCGCGGGTGTCCTGCTCGGTGGGTTGAGCGCCTTCATCCTGGCGGAAGTCTTCGCCTACGGCTCTCGGCTGCGGGAAGACGTCGAGGGCACGATCTGAATGGCGGCCGACCCCTCGTCCCACCGAATCTCGGTGCATCTCGATCGGCTGCTCGAGCAGCGCGGTATGACGCTCACCGAGCTGGCCGCGCGTGCCGACATCACGATCGCCAACCTGTCGATCCTCAAGAACGACCGCGCGCGCGCGATTCGGTTTTCGACCCTCACCGCGCTGTGCGAAGTGCTCGGCTGCCAACCCGGTGACCTGCTCAGCTACGAAGAGCCCGCCTCCGGATGACCACGATCGTCATGGCTGACGAGAAGGCGCGGCCGCGTCAGGGTCAGCCGGCCCCGGTCTGAAGTCGCCACGCCGACGTCACGGCATCCTCGATCGCACCGGCGTCGCCGTTCCTCAGATCTGCGACGACCATCATGTGCTTCGCGAACCGTCTCGGCACCGTAAACGTCTCGGGGAACTGTTGGCGGAGGACATCACGGGTGTCGAAGGAAGATCGGATCACGACCTGGTCGCCGTCGAGCTGCCGCGCGATGAGTCGCCCTTCGCACTGCCAGCGCAGCAGCCCACCGCTTTCGGACTGCCGGACCAGCGGGAGTGAGGAGACGAGCCGGCCGAACTCGCTCATGTTCACGGCAGACCCGATCAGAGGTTGCCGGCGCGATCGTGGATGGGAAGACCGCGGTAGGCGCGGGCGATCGTGGTCACGAACATGTGCACGGCGTCCTCGCTGGGGCTGAAGGGCCCTGGCCGGGCGTGCGGCGAGGCCAGGCCGCGCTGGACCGACTCGCACGCGTTCCAGTCCTGCTTGTTGGTGATGTCCCAGAACTCCACGGCGTAGGCCGGATCGATCGGGGAGTCGTCGCCCGTGTCAGGGAAGTACCACGAGCACTCCACCCAGGTTCGGCCCGGCGACAGCGGGACGAGCCGGTGCGCCATCACGTAGTCGGGGTGAGCCGAGATCAACAGGTTCGGGATCAGCCCCAGGTACTCGACCGCGGTCGGTGAGACGCCGGGAATCGGCCGGCCGCCGGACTCGCCGCTGATCGACATCGTCTGCATGCCGTCGCGCAGCACCATGCCGCCGCCGACCCAGGCGCCGGGCAGGTCGTAGTTGTCGCCTGAGTTCGGTGGGGTGACCTGGCACAGCTCCGGGTGGATGAGGGGGCAGTGGTAGCACTCGTGGTAGTTCTCGGCGATGACCTTCCAGTTCGCCTCGACCACGTAGGTGTGGCGGTCCCCGAGCACCAGTGCCTCCGGCGTGTAGGGCGCGACCACGCCCTCGAGGTCGCCGATGAACTGGTCGAACGGCAACGCTGCTCCGGACTCGAGCGAGGTGGCGGCGTGGACGAACAGCCAACCGTGCCAGCGGTGCACGGGCAGGACGACGAGGCTGTGCTCGGACGCGTCGAAACCCGGCACCTCCTTGTAACCCGGTGCTGCCCGCAACTCACCGGACAGGTCGTAGGTCCAGGCGTGGTAGGGACACACGATGGACTGTCTGCTGTTGACAGCCTCGGCGTCGAGCAGCTCGTGCGCGCGATGCCGGCACGTGTTGGCGAGGGCTTGCACGGTCGCAGTGTCGTCACCGGACCACGTGAGCAGCACGTGCACGTCACCGACCATGACGGCGCGTTGGGTCAGTAGCTTGCCGTCGCCGCCAGGTGTGCGTAGCTCGTCCTCACGGCCGACGCAGGTGTAGGTGCCGGCGAACAGGTGCCGCTGCTCCCACGCGAGGACCACGTCGCTCGTGTACGCCTCCGCCGGCATCATCCTCGACTGGCCGAACGGCTGCAGCGTGGCCTCCATTCCGGCGATCTCCAGGGTCGCTGGGGTCCGGTGAGAAGTCGTCGTCATGAGTGTGCTCCGGGGATAAGGTCAGGGACATGGGACGCAGGAAGGTCGCGGTGCGGCGTGAGGAGATCCTCAACGCCACGATCGCAGAGATCGAGAAGAGTGGCATGTCTGCCCTGCGCGTGTCTGACATCGCGTCCGCTCTGGGCGTGAGCACCAGCCTGGTCTTCTACCATTTCGACACCAAGGACGCCCTGCTGGTCGAAGCCCTGGAGTACGCCGTCGTCCGCGACGCGGACCGGCTCGACAAGGCCGTGGCCAAGGCGGGGGCGCCCATCGAGCGACTGCGCCGGGTGCTGGCGTCGTACGGCCCCACCGGCGAGGCGCATGGTTGGACGTTGTGGATCGAGGCGTGGTCGACCGCCTTGCGGGAGCCGTCGATCCAGGCATCGCTGCGCAAGCTCGACGGGCGATGGCGCGACGCCCTCGAGGGGGTGATCGTCGCGGGTGTCGAAACCGGCGACTTCACCTGCTACGACCCGAAGAGCACGGTCGCCCGGGTCGGTGCGCTCCTCGATGGGCTGTCGGTGGCTGCGCTGGTCTACCGGACCGTGAGCCGCAAGCAGCTGCAGGCCTGGGTCCGCGAGGCAACAGCAGACGAGATAGGCGTCGAGCACGCGCTGCTTGCTGGCTCGGGTGCCGGCGTCGCAGCGCCGGCCGGAGGGCCCGAGCGTCGCCGCGAGTCCGTTGCCGCTGCTTCGGCAGGTCGCTGAGCTCACGCTCACGTCACACCAACCAGTGCACCGGCTGGTCCGGCTTGGTCAGCGCGTCCCGGCCCAGCCCGAACGCGCTCACGTCCTCGCTGCACTCGCCGGTCGCGGCCAGCTCGGCGAGCAGGCGGCCGAAGGTCGGCGCGAACTTGAACGAGTGGCCGGCGCCCAGTCCTACCAGCACCGACTCGTGTCCCGGCACCGGGCTGAGCACGAAGTCGCGGTCCGGCGTCAGCGTGTAGAGACACGTCTTGGACCGCACCGGTGGCCCGGACCCCGGTAGCGTCACGGCCATGAAGTCCGTCAGGCCCTGCAGCCGTTCGGGGTCGGGTTCGAACGGTCGGTCGTCTCCGGTCACGACGATCTCGCTGCAGTCGCGGGCGGCCTTGACGGTCGCCTCGCCGTAGCAGGGGAAGCCGTAGTAGGCGGGGTCGTCCATCCAGATCCACAGCGGCAGCAGTCCGGGCTGGTACGGACGGGCGTCGGCCGGCCGGAAGTACGTCACCTGCTCCAGAGTCACCGTCAACGGCAACGCCACGAGCCCGGCCAGCACCCGGTTGGTCCAGGCGTCGGCGCACACCACGACCCGACGCGCGCGATACGTGGCGTCGGCCGTGACCACGGTGACGAGGTCGTCGCCCGGCTCGAGCGCGACGACAGGCGTCTGGTCGCGCAGCGTCGCTCCGAAGCGTCGGGCCTGCGCCTGCATCACCGCGGTACCGCGACCGGCTGGGACGATCGAACCACGTTCCTGATAGAGCCCGACGGTCCCCTCCGGGACCGCGAACTGCGGCCAGCGCCGGGTGATCGCGGCCCGGTCGAGCGTTTCGTACGTGACGTCGTGCGCCGTCATGGAGGTGGTGTAGTCGTCGATCGGGATCGCAGCATCGGGTGGGAACAGGTCGAGGCCACCGACCTGGGTGACGAGCGGCTCAGCGCTGTCGGTCTCCAAGCTCGCCCAGTCGTCGTACGCCGCGAACGTGAGGCCGACGTAGTCGGGGGTGTGGTAGCTGTGGCGCAGGATCCGGGAGGTGTCGTGCGAAGCCCCGCGGGCGTGGCCGAGGTCGAACTGTTCGAGCCCGAGCACCCGGTGGCCGCCCTTGGCCAGCTGATACGCGGTCGCGCTGCCCAGTGCGCCCAGTCCGACGACGACGTACTCGAAGGAGAGGTCGGGGCCGGTCACGCCGTGTCTCCGAGGCGCGGGAGCAGCCAGCGGCGGATGTCGGCGCTGGCGTCCTCCATCGGGGCGAACCAGCCCTGGGTGTAGGCCCGCGACGACATGCCACGCTGGACCGACTCGCAGATCGCCCAGTCCTGCTGGTTGACCAGCTCCCACAGGTCGCCGGCGTCGTGCGGGTCGAAGTCGCCGGCGGCAATCGCTGCCGGCTCGAACAGCAAGTCACACCGGATGCGGGTGCGGTGCGTACCGAGCGGCCAGGAGACGAAGCACGCCACGTGGTCCGCGGCGCACGACAACCACAGGTTCGGGTAGACGAGCTCGCCCTTGTGACGGGTCCGCTCGGCCTCGTTGAGGTCGGGGAACGGGCGGCGGTTGGTGGTACCGGTCATCGTGAACGTCCAGGCACCCTCGCGGTGGGGGACGCCCTCGTCCCAGGCCAGGTCGACACCGCCGCCGCCGAACGACGGGACCAGCCGGGTCAGCTCGGGGTGGACAGGCCCACAGTGGTAGCACTCGTTGTAGTTCTCGGCCAGCACCTTGTAGTTGGCGTCGACGTCGTACGTCATGCTCAGCCCGGTCGCGAGCTCGGCCAGCGGATAGCGCTGGAGCCGGTCGGCGAAGGGGGCGATGTCGGCAGCGAAGTCGTCGGCCTCGTCGGGCGTGAGGTGGAGGAACACGAAACCGCCCCACGTGCGCACCCCGACATCGTGGAGGCCGAAACTCGCAGCCTCGAACTCGTCCAGGGCGTCGGTGTGCGGCGCCTTGAGCAGCCGACCATCGAGGTCGTACGTCCACGAATGGTAGGGACAGCGCAATGCCCCGACCTCGCAAGACGGTTGGCCCGCGCCCGGGGCAGTCGGGACGATCTGGGAACCGCGGTGGCGGCAGACGTTGTACGCCGCGTGGAGTCGGCCCGAGCGGTCGCTGGTCACGAGAATCGACTCGCCGACGACATCGAGCACCACGAGCCGGCCGGGGGTCTCGAGTCCCAGATCATCGCGTCGTCCGACACAGAACCAGCTCCGGAAGAGCACCTGGTCACGCTCGGTCGCGAAGTGGTCGGAGTCGACGTACATCTGCTTGGGAAGGGCCGGTTGCAGCGTGCGTTGGGTGCTGTCGGGGAGGGCCGAGTCGAGGTGAGAAGCAGGGGGTACATTCACCATCGTCACGACCCTCCTCCGAACCGGCACCGTGCTGACTCGCGAGTCAGTATCGTGCGTCTCCCAGGGTGCCATTGCTGGGGGCCTCAGGGGAAGAGCCGGACGGCTGCTTTTGTCTGGCTCAGGCCTGACAACGGGGGAGCCAGCAGGCCGCGCGGTGATCGCCGGTCGCCGCGAGGACGGGCAGCCGCTTGGTGCGGCAGTCTCCGTCGATGCCGGCATCCGCAGCTTCCCCGGTCAGCAGCGCAGGACACCGGGGATGAAACCGGCACCCGGCCGGCATCCGCGTCGGGTCCGGGGTCTCGCCTTCGAGCACGATGGCGTCGATCTCGTCGATCTCTGGCACGACCGACAGGAGCGCACGCGTGTAGGGGTGCTGAGAGGAGGCGAGCACCGCTTCGGTGGGTCCGACCTCGACGATCCGACCGAGGTACATCACGGCGATCCGGTCTGCGATGTTCCACGCCAGGCCGAGGTCGTGGGTGACCACGAGGACCGAGAGGCCGAGGTCCTCGCGCAGCTTGAGCAGCAGGGCCAGGATCTCTCCTCGGATCGAGGCGTCGAGCGACGAGACCGGCTCGTCTGCGATGAGGACGTCCGGCTCGAGGGCGAGGGCGCCGGCGATCACGACGCGCTGGCGCTGGCCCCCGGAGAGCTCGTGCGGATAGTTCAGGAAGAACCGCTCCGGCGGACGCAGCCCCGCCTGCGACAACGCCCGCGAGACGAGGTCGGTCTCGGTGATCTTGTCACCCGCACGCCGATGGCTGTCGACGAGCTTGTGGATGCGCAGCCCCTCCGCGACGGACTCGTAGACGCTCTGCCGGGGGTTCAACGCTCCGGACGGGTCTTGCAGGATCAGCTGCACACGACGCCGGTACGCCTTCATGGCGGAGTTGGAGTACTCGAGCGGCGAACCATCGTACGAGACGGTTCCGGCGCTGGGTACCTCGAGCCCGAGCAAGGTGCGGGCCAGGGTCGTCTTCCCGCAGCCGGACTCCCCGACCAGCGCCAGGATCTCGCCGGAGGCGACGTCGAGGTCGACGCCGTCGACGCCTTTGGCATCCGGACGTCCGCCCCGACCGGGGAACGTCACCTCGAGGTCGCGCGCCGACAGCAGATCGACACGCTCGGACCCACGGGCTGAGCGTCGACCGGATCCCACGTCGGTGCTCATCGGGATGCCTCCTTGGCCTCGGCGACGCGTTGCGCCAGGAGCAGCTTCATGTCACGGCCCTCGTCGACGTGCAGGCAGGCCACCTCGCGTTCGATGCCATGCCGCTCCAGCGGGGGATCGATGGTGGTGCATTCGTCGGTGGCGAGCGCACAGCGCGGATGGAAGGCACACCCGGTCGGCAAGGCCCGCGGGTCTGGAGGGTCGCCGGGCAACCCGACCGGTGCGAAGCGGGCGACGGGGTCCCCGACCCGGGGAAAGGCCGCCGCGAGCGCGCCGCCGTAAGGGTGAAGGGGGTGGCCGAAGAGCGTCGAGGCCGGGCCGGTCTCGACCACCTTTCCGGCATACATCACCAGCACGCGGTCGCAGGTGGTGCCGAGCACCGAGAGGTCGTGGCTGATGAGGAGCAGGCCGAGGCCGAGATCGTGCACCAGGTCGGTGAGGACGCCGAGCACTTGCGCCTGCACCATCACGTCGAGAGCGGTGGTCGGCTCGTCGGCGATGATGAGCTGCGGTCGGCAGGCCAGCGCCATCGCGATCATGATGCGCTGCTTCTGGCCGCCGGAGAGCTGGTGTGGGTAGGCCTGGGCGCGCGCCGCCGGCAGGCCGACCTGCTCGAGCAGCTCGCCGACCCGGGCTGCTGCCTGCTGCTTCTCGATCGAGGGATCGTGCAACCGGATGGGCTCCATGATCTGGGCACCGATGCGCTGCACCGGGTTGAGCGAGTGCAGCGCGCCCTGGAAGACCATGGCCGCCTCGGCCCAGCGCAGGGCGCGCAGGTGTCCCCATCGCATCGTCTGGACGTCCTGGCCGTTGACGAGCACCGACCCGTCGACGCGTGCGTTCTTGGCCTGCAGCCGGAGGACGGTCGACGCGAGCGTCGACTTGCCGCAGCCGGACTCGCCGGCGATGCCGACGCTCTCTCCAGCGGACACCGTCAGGCTGACTCCGCGCACGGCCGGCATGTCGCCGCCCTCGGTCCGGTACGTGACGTGCAGGTCGTCCACCTCGAGCAGCTCGCTCATCGGCCCGCCTCCATCAGCGCTGTCGCAGTCGTGGGTTGAAGATCTCTTCGAGCGCCTGGCCGACGAGCGTGAACGACAGCACGACCAGCACGACGCAGATGCCGGGCGGGAACAGGAACCACCAGGCGCCCAGGGTCAGCGCGCCGTTGCTGAAGGCGGAGTCGAGCATCGTGCCCCAGGACACCCGGCTCGGGTCGCCGAATCCGAGGAACGACAGTGTCGTCTCGGCCAGGATCGCACCGGCCACGGTCAGCGTCGTGTTGGCGAACACCATCGGCATCACGTTGGGGAGCACATGCTTGGTCATCTGGTGCCAGTTGCCCGCACCAAGGACCCGCGCCCGCTCCATGTACGGACGGGCCTTGATCGACAACGTCTGCGACCTGATCAGCAACGCCGTTCCGGGCCAGCTCGTCACGCCGATGACGAACCCGATCGTGTACAGCGATCCGCCGAGCAGCGTGGCGAGCACGAGAGCGAGCGGCAGGAACGGGATCACCAGGAACCATTCGGTGAGCCGGTAGAGGAGCCCGCCGATCCGACCGCCGAGGAAGCCGGACGCGATCCCGATCAGCGTGCCGAGCACCATCGAGATCAGCGTGGCGAGCAGGCCGACGAGCAGCGACACCCGCGCGCCCCAGATGAGCAGGGTCAGGACAGAGCGCCCGAACTCGTCCGTGCCGAGCCAGTACTCCGACGTGGGGCCGGCCAGGACCTCTCCGCTGGCTTGCGTCCGGGACAGCCCGTCCGAGTCGGCGATCAGCGGAGCGAAGATGGCGACCAGCGCGAAGAACACCAGCACGACGAGGCCGACCACGCCGGGCTTGTGCTTCAGGAACTGTCTCCAGGTGCGGCCGGCGGAGTCCTGCCGGCGCTTCCAGGTGACCTGGCGTGGGCTCAGCGGGCGCGGCCCCGTGGCGTCGGCGGCGCTCATACTCGTACCCGCGGGTCGAGCAACCCGTACAACAGGTTGGAGGCGAGGTTGGCCAGCACCACGGCGGCTGAGAACACGAAGAACGTCCCTTGCAACATCGGTATGTCGGGGATACGGAGCGCGTCAGTGGTCAGCAGTCCGAGGCCGGGTATCGAGAACACGGTTTCGATGGTGATCGCGCCGGACACGATGAAGCCGAGGTTGAGCGAGATGAGCGTGACGACCGGGAGCAGGGCGTTGCGGCTCGCGTGGCGCCGCCGGACCAGCGCATCACGGAGGCCCTTGGCGCGCGCCGTCTGCAGATAGTCCTCGCCCATCTCGTCGAGCAGTGCCGACCGCATGATCAGCGAGTACTCCGCCAGGTAGGCGAGCGTCAGGGTGAGGACAGGGAGGACGAGGTGCCAGGCTTGATCGATCACCCCGTCGAGCGACCACGGATCGATGCCGGCAGATCTGAGCTTGCCGATGGGGAACAGGCGTGGGATCGGACCGAGTCCGGTGGCGAACACCGAGAACAGGATCAGGCCCAGCCACCACTCAGGCATCGAGTACAGCGTGATCGTGCCGGTGGTCGAGATCGTGTCGAACTTCCGGCCCCGGTTCCAGGCGGCGATGTTGCCGATCCAGATGCCGATGATGATCGACAGGATCGTCGACGTGCCCACCAGCACGAGCGTCGGCCACAACCGGTCCAGCATGAGGCCGCGGACCGATTGGCTGTACTGGTAGGAGTCACCGAAGTCGAGCGTGACGATGTTCTTGAGGTAGACGAGGAACTGCTTGGGCAGCGGATCGTCCAGGCCGTACTTGTCGATGACGGCCTGGATCTGCTCGGGGGTCTTGGCACGTCCGCGGGCGAGGGTGCGCTCGGGGTGCTTGTTGATGACCCGGAACAGGAAGAAGTTGACGACCACGACGAACCCGAGCGTGCCGGCGGACCCGGCGATCTTGCGGAAGAACCAACGCCAGCTGGCCGCCCGGCTCGGTCGAGAGGGCTCGTCCGGATGCGGCGCGGGCGGTTCCTCGTCGGACTCGAAGGCAGTGAGGTCGATCGTGTGGCTCATTCGCGGAAGTCCACACTGGCCCTGCGATAACCGGCGAAGCCACCGAGCATCCCGCCCCCGATGAACAGCACGACGCCGGCGACGCCCAGTGCGATGACCTGACCGCCGTTGACGCCGTCACCCGACGAGGACCCGCCGGACGACAGACTGACCGGCTGTGCGTTGAGATAGTTGGCGTGCCCGTACTGGAACAGCAGGATGCCGCCGGGGTTGGGTTGGGGGACGAAGCCCTCCCACCGGTCGCTGCGGTAGGCCTCCCCGATCTGGTTGTAGACCGTGTTGAGGTAGGGCGCGTCGTCGTACAGCAGTTGCTGCATCTGCTTGACGATGTCTTCACGCTCGCTGTCGACCGTGGCGCGGTTCTGCTCCTTGTACAGCCGGTCGTACTCAGCGTTGCAGTACCAGGAGTCGCTCCAGTTGCCGCGCTGGGCACAGGTGAAGTAGCTGAGCATCGAGTCCGGGTCGGGCTCGACGTACCAGCCCCAGCTGAACGTGTCGAACTCACCGTCGAGGATGATGTTCGTCAGCTTGCTGCTCTCGACGGCGACGACGGTCGAGTCGATCTGGACGTCCTTGAGCCATTCCTTGAAGAACGCCATCGTCGACAGCGAGGTCTCGGAGTCCGTGCGGGCGAACAGCCGCAGCTTCCCGATGGACTTGCCGTTCGGCAGCGTCCGCCAGCCGTCACTGCCCACCGCGTAGCCCGCCTCGTCGAGCAGCTGCCTGGCCTTGGCGGGGTCGTAGACGTAGGCGTCGGGCGGCGGATCCCATCGGTAGAGCTTGTACGCCGGCGGGATGATGTTCTCAGCCGGCACGGCAGCGCCCTGGTAGGCCTTGGTCGCCAGCTGCTGCCGGTTGATGGCGAAGTTGAGCGCGAAGCGGAAGTTCCGGTCCAGGACCGCCGGGTTGGGGTCTCCGAGCGGCTTGTCGGTCTTGAGGTCGACCGAGCCGACGTTGAACGCGATCTCGTCGAAGCCGGGGGAGTCGCCTTCCTGGGCGGTGATGTCGGACTCTCCCTGGAGAGACTTGATCTGGAGAGGTGTGACTCCTTCAGCGAAGTCGATCTCACCGGCCTTGAGCGACTGCACCAACGTGTCCTCGGAGCGGTAGACCTGCATGTCCACCTCGCCCATGTGCGGCTCGCCGGCCCAGTAGTTCGGGTTGCGGATGAAGCGGTAAGTCGAGCCGCCGGCCTTGCCCTCGACGAGCTGGAAGGGCCCGGACCCGACGACCGGCTTGCCGCCCTGCGGCTCGTTGGAGTACGTCTTGACCTGCTTCTCGCTGACGTCCTTCCAGATGTGCTCGGGGATGATCGGCATCGGGAGCAGCGGGAGCGTGGCGTTCGGGCGCTTGAGCTCGAGCACGACCCTCTTGTCGTCGGGTGCGGTGATGCTGGTGACGGAGATGAGGTAGGAGCCCCAGGAGGCGGACTCGGGTCCGCCGTCGAGGATCCGGTTGTAGGTGTAGGCGATGTCCTTGGCGGTGAGAGGTACGCCGTCCGACCAGGTCACGCCGGTCCGGATGTCGAACGTCCAGGTGAGCCCGTCGTCGCTCTGGTTCCACGACGTCGCCAGGCTGGGTTGGGGGCTCATGTCCTTGTCGGAGTAGCTGATCATGTAGTCGTACATGAGCGCCCAGGCCTCGTAGGACTCAGCCTCGATGCCGTTGAAGGGGTTGAACGAGTCGACCTCGTTCGTCATCCCGATCGTGAAGGTCGGGCCGGTCGTGTCCGCGTGGGCGGTGGCCGTCGTACCCCACAACGCGGCCGCCAGGACGAGTGCGGCGACGCCGAGGATGGCAGTCGTCTTGGCGAGGCGGTCCCGGACACATGTCATCGACGTCTCCCTTTGCGGGCCACGGGCCTCTCGGCGGAGTATGTTCCCTGTGGTGAACCAGTCTCCTGACTCACGAGTCAGTATCCCCAAAGCACGCCGTGTTGAACAGGTCCGCGAGGAACATGGTCATCGACGGGTCGACGGTTACGGCTGGCTGCGGGCAGCAGACGACCCCGAGGTGTTGGCGTACCTGGGCGCGGAGCGTTCCTTCTACGATGCTGCGACGGCTCATCTGGGTCCCTTGGTCGCGGGTCTCACGGAGGATATGGCGGAACGCGTCCCCGACACTGACTCATCAGTCAGTTTTCCGCGCATAAGGTTTTCCTACTACACCCGAACGCCTGCCGGTAGTGACTACGAGCAATTGTGGCGGGGAGTTGACCTGGCACCGGGCGATTCCGGACAGTCCGCCGAGGATGATCAGCTGCTCCTCGATCCGGCCGAGCTGAAAGGCGACTCGGCCTACGTCGAGGTGGGTATCAGCCTGGTCAGCCCCGACGAGAAGTTGCTCGCGTACTCGGTGGACACCACCGGGGACGAGGTCTACACGCTGCACTTCCGCGACCTCGAGGACGGTGCGGCGCACGACCTCGAGGACGTCATTCCGCGGTCGTACTACGGCGGAGCGTGGAGCGCGGACTCCCGGACCTTCTTCTACACCGTGCACGACCAGGCGTACCGGCCCTACCAGGTCTGGCGGCATCGGGTGGGCACGTCGGCGCGCGACGACGTGCTGGTGCTCAGTGAGCTCGACGAGCAGTACGAGCTCGATGTCCGTTCGACGCGGTCGGGCGACCTCGTCGTCATCCACGCCGCCAACCGGGACACCTCTGAGGTGTGGCTCGTCGACGCGTACGAACCGGAGCGACCCGTGCGTTGTGTGGAGGCGCGTCGGCGTGGTGTCGAGTACGCCTGCGAGCACGCCCGTACTCCCGCCGGTGACCAGCTGCTGATCGTCACCAACGACGGCGCCGAGGAGTTCCGGCTGATGAGCGCACCCCTCGCCTCGCCGGGCAGGGAGAGCTGGGTCGAGGTGCTGGCCGAGGACGCGGCCGAGCGGCTGTACGACGTCACGGCCTTCGCGGGACACGTGGTCACCACGCTGCGACGGGACACCTCACTCATGGCCCGGGCCTACCGCATCACCGACGACGGTGCTCTCGCCGATCCCGTCGACCTCACGGCGTCGTTCTCGTCCGGCACCCTCAAGCTCGCACACAACGAGCTGTTCGAGACCGGCGAGGTGCAGGCGGTCGAGGAGTCGTGGGTCCATCCGAAGGCGTGGTACTCGGTCGACCTGACCGACGGGACCAGACGGCATCTGCTCGACCAGAACGTGCCGGCATACGACGTGTCCCGGTACGTGGCCGAGCGATTCGACGCTCCGGTCGATGACGTGCTGGTCCCGATCACGGTGGTGCGGCACGTCGACACGCCCTTGGACGGTTCGTCGCCCTGTCTGCTCTACGGGTATGGCGCATACGAGTCGTGTGACGATCCCGCGTTCGACGCGTCGCTGACCGGCCTGCTCGACCGCGGCGTCGTGTGGGCGTACGCCGGCATCCGCGGTGGCGGTGAGGGTGGCCGCCGGTGGTGGTTGGACGGACACCTCGAGCACAAGCAGAACACGTTCTCCGACCACATCGCGGCCGCGAACTTCCTGGCCGACGGGCTGGTCGACGGCGCGCGGATCGTGACCCGGGGGCTGTCGGCCGGGGGACTGCTCCAGGGTGCGGTCTTCTCGCAGGCCCCGGAACGCTGGGCCGGAGTGGTCGCCGAGGTGCCGGCCGTCGACATCCTGACCACCATGCTCGACCCGTCGATCCCGCTCACGATCAACGAGTGGGACGAGTGGGGTGACCCACGCAAGCCGGACGAGTACCAGTGGCTGTTGGCCTACTCGCCGTACGACAACCTGCCGCCGGCCGGTACGCGTCCGGACCTGCTCGTGACCGGTGCACTGCACGACTCCCGGGTGATGTTCTGGGAGCCGGCCAAGTGGGTGGCGGCCCTGCGTGAGACGGATCCCGACTGGTCACCGCGCTGCGTGTTCCGGATCGAGCTGGGCCAGGGGGCGCACTCGGGACCGTCGGGTCGTTATGGCCACCTGCGTTACGAAGCGGAGATCTACGCCTGGGCGCTGGACCGGTTCGGCCTGGCCTAGCCTGCAGGTATGGCAGTTCCCGGGCAACGGATCCCTGACAACGCGCCGCGCGCACTGGCGGAGGTTGAGCTGTTCGCCGTGGACGCCTATCTGCGCGAGTTCGAGTCACCGGTCGCTGCGGTCGACGAGGAGCAGCGGCGGGTCGCCCTTCGGCGTACGGCGTTCTTCCCTGGCGGAGGCGGCCAGCCGTACGACCTCGGCACGTTGCGGTGGTCGGACGGGACGGCGACGGTCAGCCGGGTCGGACGGGACCGCGAGACCGGCCTGATCTGGCATTGGCTGGACGGTGCAGCGCTGCCTGCCCCAGAGGACGAGGTCGCCGGCGCGCTCGACTGGGACCGGCGGCATCTGACCATGCGCACCCACACCGCGTTGCACATCCTGTGTGGCGTCATCTGGGCGGAGTTCGGGCTCGCAGTCACGGGCGGCAACATGGAGCCGGGCAAGGGTCGGCTCGACTTCCCGTTCGAGTCGATGTCGGTCGAGCTCGGCCACCGGGTCGAGCGCCGGATCAACGACGAGATCGAGGTGGCTCGCGAGATTCTCGTCGACTTCGTCGGGCGCGACGTGGCCGACGGTGACGCCGCCCTGATCCGGACGGCGGCCAACCTCATCCCGCGCGAGATCGACCCGCTGCGAGTCATCGACATCGTCGGGCTCGACAAGCAGGCCGACGGGGGAACCCATGTGCTCAGCACCGCCGAGGTCGGCCGGGTCGAGGTCACCGGTACCGAGTCGAAAGGCAAGGGCAACAAGCGCATCCGCATCGAGGTCCACGACTGACCGGCTCCGTGGGGGTCAGACGCCGAAGAGGGGACGGCAGGCGTCGAACGCCATGATCGTGATGCCGGCGGCTCCACCTCGACGTTCCCACTCGGCTCGACTCAGCCGCAGATGGACCATGTCGTCGACCAGGGGGTCGGGGGCCGCCGGGCTTTCGCGTCGGTGCCGCTCGAGGCCGTTGTCGACGTAGCCGAGCGAACGCGAGACTCCCAACGAGGCCGCGTTGTCGTGCCATGCGGAGGTGATCGCGTACTCCGCCTCGAGCGGCCCGAACGACAGCGACAGCACGGCGCGGCGCATCTGCTTGCCCCAGCCACGACCGCGCGCGGCCGTGGCGAGGAACGACGCCGAGTCGACGGTGCGCAGGACCGGGAAGTCGTCTCCCTCGAGCACCTGGGCACCGACCAGCTCACCTTGGCGAAACACTCCGAACTGCACCGCCCACGAGTCCGGGGTCCAGGTACCGAGCGAGCGCCAGTAGGACTGGGCCAGGGACACCCCGCGCTGTTGCGCCAGCTGCATACCGGGGTAGCGGAAGTCTGCAGGGTTGAGCTCGACGTCGAGCGGCAGCACGCGCGCGAGCTCCGGCAGGTCGGCCTCGGTGAGAGGTCGCAGCTCGAGGTCCGGGGTGGCCAGACGAAGGTCGAACAACGGCCAGAGCGGGTGTGTCATGCGCCGATGCTATGGCGCTGCTCACAACCGCGGTCAATGATTTCCACGCGGGGTCCGCGGAGCGATAGTCTGTGCAGAGCAAAGGGCTCGTGCCGCGCTTGACTGCGTGGGGCGAACAGCGTCTGTGTGGAGGGAAGACGCGACTACTGTCGTCTACCCGGAGCCCTCATGTCACCGCTCGCCGCTTATCGGCACCTCTTCTCCCTGACCGGTCCGTCGTACGTCGTCGTGGCGTTCTTCGGGCGGCTCCCACTCGCCATGTCCCAGCTCGGCACGCTGCTGTTCGTGGCGGGCTCGACCGGCAGCTACGGCGCCGGTGGTGCGTCCGCCGGTGCCCTGGCGGTCGCCAACGCGGTGTCGGCCCCGATGGCCGGGGCGCTGGCCGATCGCCTGGGTCAACGGTCCGTCGTGCTCCTCCAGTCGCTCGGGGGCGCTGTCGGGCTGCTGGCGCTCGTGGCTGTCGCGTCCCATGGCGCCGACTGGCACATCCAGGCGGCGGTGGCTGCTGCCGCCGGGTTCCTGATCCCCCAGGTCGGCCCACTGGCTCGCGTTCGTTGGCGACCGATCACCGCGCAGCGCGGACCAGGGCTCGCAGAGCACCGGTTGCTCGTCGACACCGCGTTCTCCTACGAGGGCGCCGCCGACGAGGCGTCGTTCGTGCTCGGTCCGGCCCTGGTCGGGGTCGCCGCAACGATCTTCTCCCCGGGTGCGTCGCTGGTGGCAGCCGCGGTCATGCTCGGGGTCTTCGGCACCCTGTTCGCCCTGCACCCCACCGCTGAGCTGACACGGCGCGGATCGGTGCACGCCGGCGGTACCGGACGGCTGATCACCGGAGCCCTGCTGTTGCTGTGCCTGGCGCAGTTCGTCATCGGGATGGTGTTCGGCTCGGTGCAGACGGGCACCTCGGCCATCGCGACCTCTCATGGAGTTCCCGGCGCGACGGGACTGCTGCACAGCCTGCTCGGTGTCGGCAGCGTCCTCGCGGGGTTGGCCGTGGCGGTCCTGTCCCCGAGGTTCCGGTACGAACGACGGCTGTTGGTCTTCGCTGCCGGGCTCCTCCTGCTGTCGGCGCCGTTGCTGCTGGTGCAGAACCTGTGGGCGCTCGCGGTCGTGCTGATGGTGCTGGGGCTCGCCGTGGCGCCGTACATGATCACCGTCTTCACGCTGGCTGAGCGGATCACGCCGCTGCGCCGCACGAGCGCAGCGATGACGATGCTGGCCGGCGTCACCGGGCTCGGCTACGCCACCGGGTCGTCCGTCGCCGGTCGGATGGCTGACTGGAACGGGTACACACCGGCGTTCGCGGTCACCGTCTGCGCCGGAGCACTCGCCGTCGTGGTGGCGCTGGCTGCGGCACGACCACTCGCCACGGCGCAGCGCCGGGTCGCGTCGGCGTCGGTTGCGGAGCCCGCCTTGGGTGGTTAAGTGGGGGTTGGCGGACTACACCCCGCCGCATCCTGCAGCCCAACGCACCTGGGAGGCCTCATGCCCCACGATCCGCTCCGGCCACTCCTGCACAGCAGCCGACACCTGAACCGGCCAGCCCGTCGAGGCCTGGCGATCGGGGTGTCCGCAGTGCTGGCCGCAACCCTGCCCTCCCTCGGACCGGTCGACCACGCACTCGGTGCGTCCTCGTCGACGACCGAGGCCGCAAGCAGAGCGGCGAGCGCGGTCATGGCCGCGCGCCAACCCGATCGTCAGGCTGTGGCCCGGGGACAAGGCGGCGCAGTGTCGTCGGTCGACCCTAATGCCAGTCGGATCGGGCTCAGCGTGCTGCGATCGGGCGGCAACGCAGCGGACGCGGCGGTCGCGACGGCGGCCGCGCTCGGAGTGACCGAGCCGTACAGCGCGGGCATCGGCGGCGGCGGGTACTTCCTGTACTACGACGCACAGACGCGGCGTGTCTCCACGCTCGACGGACGCGAAACCGCTCCGGCGAAGATGACCCACGACGCCTTCATCGACCCCAGCACGGGTGACCCGTACCCGTTCTTCCCCGACCTCGTCACCAGCGGCGTCTCCGTAGGGGTGCCAGGCACCCTCGCGACGTGGCAGCAGGCGTTGCGCCGATGGGGCAGTCGCCCGTTGTCGAGGGCTCTCGCGCCGGCTGCGCGGCTGGCCCGGAACGGGTTCCGCGTCGACAAGACCTTCCACCTGCAGACCAAGGAGAACGCGGAGCGCTTCGACGCGTTCCCCGCGACGTCGCGGCTGTACCTGCCGAGCGGGAAACCACGCCCGGTCGGCAGCCTGCAGCGCAACCCCGACCTCGCCCGCACCTATCGCCTGATCGCCGACCGCGGCACCCGGGTGTTCTATCGAGGCGCCATCGCCCGCGAGATCGCGCAGACCGTGCAGCACCCGCCGCACCGTCGCCACACCGACCTGCCGATCCCTCCCGGTTCGATGACGCGCAAGGACCTGGCGAAGTACGACGTGATCGACCGGAGGCCGACGCAGGTGCGCTACCACCGTCTCGACGTCTACGGCATGGCTCCGTCGTCGTCCGGCGGCACCACCGTCGGTGAGGCGCTGAACATCCTCGACGACTTCCACCTCAACCGGCACCACCAGGTGCGCGGCCTCCACCTCTACCTCGAGGCTAGTGCCCGCGCGTTCGCCGACCGGGGCGCCTACGTGGGCGACCCTGCGTACGTGGACGTGCCCACGAAGCGGCTGACGTCGCAGTCGTTCGCCAACACGCGGGCCTGCACGATCAACCCTCGGAAGGCGGCCAGCAAGCCCGTGCCGCCCGGCGCCCTGCATGCGCAGGCGTCGTGTGGGCGGTCACCGCGGGGAGCCAAGAAACCGGACACCGAGGGCCTGTCGACGACCCACCTGGCCGTCGTGGACCGGTGGGGTAACGCCGTGTCGTACACCTTGACGATCGAGCAGACCGGTGGTTCCGGCATGGTGGTCCCGCACCGGGGCTTCCTGCTCAACAACGAGCTCACGGACTTCACCACCGTCTACGACAAGAACGACCCCAACCGCATCGAGCCCGGCAAGCGGCCGCGATCGTCGATGTCTCCGACGATCGTGCTCAGGAACGGCGAGCTGCGGTACGCGCTCGGCTCACCGGGAGGCTCGACGATCATCACGACGGTGCTCCAGGTGCTGCTCAACCGGATCGACTTCGGCATGACGCTGCCGGAAGCGCTCCGGGCACCCCGGGCGTCGCAGCGCAACACGCCAGACGTCACAGCCGAGCGTGCTTTCATCCATCGGTACGGGTCCGCGCTTGAACGCTACGGCCACACGTTCGTGCCGCCCGGTCCGGTGGGGACGTCGGCGGCCGAGATCGGTGCGCTGGAGGCCATCGAGGTGACGCCGTCCGGTCGGCTCATCGCAGCCGCCGAGCCGAGTCGTCGTGGCGGTGGCGACGCCGAGGTGGTCCACCCCCAGTGACCGGGCCAGGTCAGCTACAGCAGCGGAGGATCATGGCCGCATAGACCCGGGCGCACATGCAGAGCTCGTCCACCGACACGCTCTCGTCGGCGGCATGAGCGTCCCGGGCATCACCTGGTCCGTACTGGACCGTCGGGATCCCGGCAGCGATGTAGTGCCGCAGGTCGGACCCGTAGGGGCCACCGAGCGCCGCCGGACGTCGTCCCGTCTGTTCTTCGACAGCGTCGCTGATGAGGGTGAGCAGCGGATGGTCGGGAGCCAGCCGGCCCGGGGCGAAGCGGCCGCCCGGCCAGGTCACCTGCACCGGGTGGTCACGTAGCCAGGGGTCTTCTGCGCAGGCGGTCGACACGGCGCCCGCGAGCGCGGCCATCGCGCCCGGAACGGTCTCGTCGACCCGTACGCCGTAACGTCCTTCGGCGACGAGCCGGTCCGGTACGGTGCTCGCCCAGTCGCCGGCTGACACGATGCCGACGGACAGCGGCCACGGCAGGTCGAGGTGGGTGAAGTACGGCGCCGAGGTGGCGTTGCGCTTCGCTTCGAGGTCGCGAAGCGCCGCATGCACGAGCTCGAACTTCTCGATCGCGCTGACGCCACGATCCCGGGTGGAGCCGTGGGTGGCGAGGCCGCTGACCTCGAGCCGGAACGTCAGCGAACCTGCGTTGGCCGGGATGACGGCGCCGCCGGTCGGCTCGGCGATGATGCACGCATCGGCCGTGTGGCCGCGCCGGAGCGTGGCGAAGGCCCCGAGGCCGCCGTCCTCCTCGGCGCTGACGAGGTGAACGGCCAGCGGCCGGCGCAGCTGTTGGCCCGAGCGTCGTACCGCCTGCACGGCAGCGAGGATGGCAGCGATCCCGCCCTTCATGTCGCACGCCCCGCGTCCCCACGCCCGGCCGTCCTCGACGCGCAAGACGAACGGGTCGCCCCTCCAGCGACCCGGATCCCCGGGCGGCACCACGTCGGTGTGGCCGCAGAGTGCCAGTGCCGGCGTCTGGTGGGCCGGCCCGATGACGCCCACGCAGCCGAGAGCGGCCGCCCGCTCGACCTCCATGCCGGGGAAGTCGCGGTCGATCCTGGCGGTGGCGACGTCGATGTCCCACTGATCGACCTCGAGGCCGAGGTCACGCAGGCGTTCTCCGCACCAACGTTGCACGCTGAGCTCGGCAGGAGTGCCGTCGACCGACGGGATCTCCACAAGGTCGCGCAGCGTGGTGACGATCTCGTCGCCGTCGATCAGGCTGGACATGTCGGCCCTACCGGGGTGGTGCATCGGCACAGACCGACTATCGCAGATGGCGGACAGCAGCCCCGTCGCACTGATGGACGACGGGGCTGCCGATCGTGGGTGGAGAGCGGCGCCGGCGGCTACTGGGTGAGCAGCGTGAGGCCGTTCGCGCTGAGCGCCTCGCCGACGGGCTGGTAGAAGCTCACGGTCGGCTGACCGACCTTCGATCCGCACACGAGGTTCGAACCGGACTGGTAGAGCTGGGCTCCGGACGTGATGCCCTGCGCCAGGTTGCCGGTGATGTTGGAGCCACCGCTGTCGCCCTGCTCGACGCACGCGCTGTGCTGGACGAGGCCG
The DNA here is from genome assembly GCA_963750495.1 of uncultured Actinomycetota bacterium. Lineage (GTDB taxonomy): Bacteria > Actinomycetota > Actinomycetes > Propionibacteriales > Nocardioidaceae > JANLYC01. The sequence goes on along the minus strand of CAVVQV010000002.1, from coordinate 102,609 downwards.
TAGACGATGTCGCCGTTGCCGTAGTTGACGGTCTGGTTGTAGGCCTGGATCGTCCCGCAGGTCCAACCCGTCGTACGTCCGCTCTTGCAGACCGACGAGCCGATGGCCGCCTGGCTGTAACCGGAGACCACACGAGCCGAGCCGTTGTACATGTCCACGGCGGCCTGCGGCTGCCAGTAGGCGGCGTCGTTGATGTTGACCGCGCCGTAGTCGTTGCTCGGGAAGCTGTAGCTGATGGTCGAGCCGAGCGTCACGCCGTTGCGGGAGAACGTCGGGTAGCCCTCAGCGCAGTGGCCCGCCGTCACGAAGGCGTAGCCGCCGGACGACTTCAGCGCGTTGAAGCCGAGGGAGCAGACGTAGCCGTTGGACATGTTGACCTGCTGGCCGCCGTACAGCGCCGTGTCGACGTTGCGCGTGGTCGTGCGCTCCACGTCGACGCGCTGGCCGAAGGAGCGGGCCTTGGCGAGGAATCGCTTCGTCGCGGCCCCATCGGCGCCCTTGAGGGTCGTGACGACCACGGTGTTGGTGGGGATGTCGACGTACCAACCCTGCACGCCGCCGACCGTCGTGGATTGTGAGTACCGGTTCAGCACCGTCTGCACACGGTTGAGCTGCCGGCTCGAGAACGCGACGCGCTTGGCGATGGCGTCGTTGTTCCGGACGGTCCGGGCAGCCGCGACATCGGTGACGGTGACGACGACCTTGCCGGCGTCGCTGATGTAGGCACCGCCGGTGTGGCGAGCGCCGAGCTGGCGGGTGAGACGGTCGGCGAGCTTGTCGTCGCGGACCTGAGCCCGGGCGTGAGCATGGTCGGCGGCTGGCTGGGTGACGCCGATCGTTCGCACGGTGGAGCTGTCGGCTGTGCTCGTGGCGGAGGCGGACTGGGTCGCGGTCGCGAGGGCGACCAGGCTGACTGCGGAAGCCGCCGCGATCAGCGTGCGGCTACGCATGGATGTGGACATGTTGGGGGGTCCTCCCGATGGGTGCGAAAGGGCCCGGAGGCAGGCCCCCCCGAGCCCCGTCATCGAAGTTTTTGCACGTCGATGAACCCGATGCAACTTAATCGCCCGATTGCGGGTGGTCAAGGGTTGCTCACTGGTACATATCCTGATATCGGGTGCGACGGCTCACCCGATCGTTCGTCGGGTTCATCGCGCCACAGGCGTCGACGGCGCGCGCGTTTGCCATGATGCAAGGCGTGACGTCGAACCCACAGACCTCCGGGCACGACAGCCACACGACGGACGCCGACTCCGTCGTGGGGATCCTGCTCGCGGCCGGTGAGGGTCGACGGTTCGGACATCCGAAGGCGCTGCTGAGGGGCCCCGAGGGAGAGACCTGGCTGGCCCGCTCAGCGCAGTCACTGCTCGACGGCGGGGTCCGCTCGGTGTACGTCGTCGTGGGTGCAGCGATCGAGGCGGCCCGCGCCGAGGTGCCCGACTGCTGCGTGATCGTCGAAGCCGCCGACTGGGCGGACGGCATGGGCGCTTCTCTGCGGGCGGGTCTGCACGCGGTCGCGTTGACGCCGCCGTCCGTGCACGCGGCGATGGTGATGCTCGTCGACACACCTGGCGTGGGGGCCGACGTGGTCGCCCGTCTGGTCGGGCGCGCCTCGTCATCGGTGCTCGCCCGGGCGTCGTACGACGGTGAGCCGGGCCACCCGGTGCTGCTCGGGCGCGACCACTGGGGGCCGGTCCGGGAACAGGCCTACGGGGACGAAGGTGCCCGGGGCTACCTGCGTCAGCAGGACGTGGCGCTGGTCGAGTGCGCCGACATCGGGTCGGGCCACGACGTCGACACCCCGGACCAGCTTCGCTGAGTCGGACTGCCGTTCGGTCGGGCTACGGAATACTCAGACGATGGCCCACACCCGGTGTTATCGCGAGGGGAAACTCGTCGACGAAGGCTTCTCGCTCGACGACGTCTCTGAACATCTGGGCCGCCCGGCATCGGTGGTCTGGGTTGACCTGCTCGCGCCCACCCTGCAGGAGCTGCAGCTCGTGGCCGATGAGCTCGGGCTGCACTCCCTGGCGGTAGAAGACGCTGCGCAGGGCAGCCAACGGCCCAAGTTCGTCCGGTACGAAGGCCATGAGTTCCTGACCGCCTATGCCGTCCGCGTCGACGCCACGAGCGGAGACCTTCGCACCGGCGAGATCGCGGCGTTCATCACGCCCAACGCCCTGATCACGGTCCGCAAGGACGAGGAGTTTCCGGTGCAGGCGCTGACTGCCCGCTGGGACGAGAACTCCGACCTGACGGTCCACGGCATCGGCGCTTTGGTCTACGGGCTGCTGGACTTCGTCGTCGACGGACACTTCGAGGCGGTGCAGTCCCTCGAGGATGAGATCGACGAGCTGGAGGACCTGCTGTTCGACGAGGTCAGCCACGACAACGACGTGCAGCGACGCAGCTTCGCGCTGAGGAAGAGCCTGGTCCAGCTCCGCCGCGTCGTGCTGCCGATGCGCGAGGTCGTCAACTCGCTCATGCGCCGCGACGTCGGTCTGGTGCCGGCCGACCTGGCGCCGTTCTACCAGGACGTCTACGACCACGTGCTGCGCGCCACCGAGTGGACCGAGAGCCTGCGTGACCTGGTCTCGACCATCGTCGAGACCAACCTGACGATCCAGGGCAACCGACTCAACATCATCACGAAGAAGGTGACGAGCTGGGCGGCCATCATCGCGGTACCGACGGCCATCACGGGCTTCTACGGCCAGAACCTGCCGTATCCGGGCTTCAGCGTCGAGTCAGGCTTCTACGCCTCGTCAGCGTTGATCGTGCTGGTGTCCCTTGCACTCTTCGTGGTCTTCAAGAAACGAGACTGGTTGTGAGCGGCCGGCGCCCATGAGACACCACGGCGCATCCCGTGCTTCGGCACGCGGAGGTGCGTTGTTGTGTCGATGAGCGATGCTGGACGTATGCAGACGCAGCCAACGGCCACCGTGACGTCCGCCGCCGACCTCGCTGAACGGCTCGGCCGCACCGGCTATCTCACCGACGACGGCCTGGCGACGATCGGCTTCCTCGCGCTGACGATGCACCGACCGCTGCTGCTCGAAGGCGAGCCCGGCACCGGCAAGACGGCGTTGGCTGAGGCCCTGGCCGAGGCCCTCGACGTCGACCTCATCCGGTTGCAGTGTCATGAGGGCATCGACGCGAGCCAGGCCCTGTACGACTGGGACTTCGCCCGTCAGATCCTTCATCTCCGAACGGTCGAGGCCACCAGGGACGGCGAGAGCGTCGACCAGAACGAGGTGGAGAAGTCGCTGTTCGACGAGCGGTTCCTGCTGGCGCGGCCGATCCTTCGCGCACTCCAGGAGAGTCCCGTGGTGCTCCTGATCGACGAGATCGACCGCGCCGACGACGAGTTCGAGGCGTTCCTGCTCGAGGTGCTGTCGACCAACCAGGTGACGATCCCGGAGTACGGCACCGTGACGGCTGCCACGCCGCCGATCGTGGTCCTCACGTCCAACCGGACGCGTGAAGTCCATGACGCCTTGAAGCGCCGCTGCCTCTACCACTGGGTCGACCACCCAGGTCTTCAGCGCGAGGTCGAGATCGTCCGGCGCCGGCTGCCCGACGTCCCCGCCGCGCTCGCCGAACAGGTGGCCCATGCGACGAGCCGGATCCGCGCACGCGACGACCTGGTCAAGCCGCCGGGTGTCGCCGAGACGCTCGACTGGGCCCAGGCGCTCCACACGCTGGGGCGCAGCGAGCTCGACCTCGAGTCGGCGGCGACGACCCTGGGGGCGGTGGTCAAGTACCGCGAGGACGCCGAACGGGTCCGCGCCGCGCTGGAGAAGATCCTGACGTCATGACTTCCACCGCCCAGACCTCTGCTGACGTGCGGCATGGCGTCGACGAGGTGCTGGCCGCGTTCGCGGTGGCTCTGCGGTCGGCGGGCGTCCCGGTCACGATGGATCGAACGCAGTCGTTCCTCGCGGCGGCCGCGGCCGTGGGCGCGGACGACGAGATCGGCGTCTACTGGGCCGGCCGGGCGACCCTGTGCGGGTGTCTCGACGACCTCGACCGTTACGACCAGCTGTTCCTGGCGTGGTTCGGTGGCCAGGCGTTGGCGAGCGGCAAACCGCGGGAGTCGTCGCGACGGGTCGAGCAAGCTGACCTCGGTGGTGACTCGACAGGTGACGGGGGTGCGGGTGACACGGTGCTCCGGGCGGCGGCCAGCAGCACGGAGGTGCTGCGGCATCGCGACGTCGCCGAGATGAGCGCTGCCGAGCGGGCGGAGCTGAACCGGCTGTTCGCCACCTTGCGCCCGGTCGCTCCACGGCGCTCGTCGCCCCGACGTCGTCCCACCCGGAGGGGTGAGATCGACGCGCGCCGTACCCTCCGCGAAGAGCTCCGTCACGGTGGCGAGCCGGTGCGGCTGCGGCACCGGGACCGCAGCACGCGGCCACGCCGGGTCGTCATCCTCGTCGACGTCTCCGGGTCGATGGGGCCGTATGCCGACAGCCTGCTGCGGTGGGCGCACGTGGTCACCGGGGTCAACCGGACCCGCACCGAGGTGTTCACGATCGGCACCCGGCTGACGCGTGTCACGCGCGCGATGCGGCTGCGGGACGGTGACCGTGCGCTCGAGGCCGCGGGACAGACCGTGCCCGACTGGTCCGGCGGCACCCGATTGGGGGAGGCACTGCAGGCGTTTCTGGATCGGTGGGGCCAGCGCGGTGTGGCCCGCGGCGCGGTGGTGGTGATCCTCAGCGACGGTTGGGAGCGCGGTGACAGCATCCAGCTCGGAGACCAGATGCGTCGGCTGCACCGACTGGCGCACCGGGTGGTCTGGGTCAACCCACATCAGGGCAAGGCGGGATACGCCCCGGTGCAGGGCGGAATCGTGGCGGCCCTCCCGTACGTTGACTCGTTCATCGCCGGCCACAGCATGGCGACGTTCGAGCAGGCCCTGGAGGTGATCGCGGATGCGTGACGTGCTGGATCAGCTGCTGCCGTGGTGGCGCGACGGCAAGTCCGTCGGCGTGGGGACGGTCATCGCGACCTTCCAGTCCGCACCTCGGGCGCCGGGAGCGGCGATGCTGGTCGGTCCGGACGGTGAGGCCGTCGGCTCCGTCTCTGGCGGCTGCGTCGAGGGTGCCGTGTACGAGCTCGCCGAGCAGGTGCTCGCGGACCGGGTCCCCGTGCTTCAGCGGTACGGCGTCAGCGACGACGACGCCTTCGCCGTCGGTCTGACGTGTGGCGGGATTCTCGACGTCTTCGTCGAGGTGATCGACCAGCAGACCTTCCCCGAGCTCGGTCGGATCGCGGCGGACATCGACGCCGGCCAGCCGGTCGCGGTGGCCACCGTGGTCGCACACGACGACCCGGCGTGGCTCGGGCGACGGTTGGTGATCCGTCCGGAGGGCCATGCCGAGGCGGCGCAGGGCACCCTCGGTTCGGGCCGCGCGGACGATGCTGTCGTGGCTGATGCGCGTGGTCTGCTCGCGGTCGGCCGGAACGAGACCTTGCACTACGGGCCGGACGGCCAGCGCCGCGGTGAGGGGATGTCGGTCTTCGTCTCGTCGTACGCCCCGAAGCCGCGGATGCTCGTCTTCGGCGCGATCGACTTCGCAGCAGCCGTGGCCCGGGTCGGAACCTTCCTCGGGTACCACGTGACGGTGTGCGACGCGCGGCCGGTCTTTGCGACGGCCACCCGGTTCCCCGAGGCGGACGAGGTGGTCGTGAAGTGGCCGCACAAGTACCTGAGCGAGGAGGTCGACGCAGGTCGCATCGACCCGCGCACCGTGATCTGTGTGTTGACCCATGACCCGAAGTTCGACGTGCCCGTGCTGGAGGTCGCGCTGCGCCTGCGCGAGGTCGCCTACATCGGCGCGATGGGGTCGCGGCGTACGCACGACGACCGGCTCAAGCGCCTCGAGGAGGCCGGCCTGACCGCGGCCGAGATCGCCCGGCTGTCGAGCCCGATCGGCCTCGACCTGGGGGCTCGTACGCCGGAGGAGACCGCGATCAGCATCGCGGCCGAGATCATCGCGCTGCAGTGGGGCGGACGCGGTGAACGCCTCATGGAGGCGCAGGGCCCGATCCACCACCCCGGCTCCTAGCCTGGAGGAACCCCCGGGCGCGGAGTCGGTTGCCGTGGGACTCCCGCGCCATGAAACAGATCGGGAGCTTGTGCAGGTCCCAGCGCACCGTTGGCCTGCACGACCTCCCAGTCGACGCGTTCGGGACCAGCTCAGCGGCCACCGGCTACGCCAACGCTGAGAGCAGGACAAACTCGGTCGCCGGATCCGAACGGTGGGTATGGCTGCCCTTGGTCTCGACCGGCCGAGACTGATGCAAGTCCCCGGGGAGGGGTTGTCCCGGCGGCGAAAAAGAAGTCTGATGGGAGCAGACCCAATGCCGACCCCGCGCAAAGGTCGCTCGGCACCACTTTGCTCGGGTTCGGGTAGACGACACCGTTCGGTGAGAGGTGCACACCCATGGCCAAGATCAACGTCAAGGTCGACGGAGTCGCGTACTCCGACGACGTCGAACCACGAACCCTGCTCGTGCAGTACCTACGCGAGCAGCTGGGCAAGACCGGCACCGTGGTGGGCTGCGACACGAGCAACTGCGGAGCCTGCACCGTTCACCTCGACGGAGACAGCGTCAAGTCGTGCACCATGCTCGCTGTCCAAGCCGATGGGCACGAGGTCACGACCATCGAAGGTCTCGCCACGAACGGCGAGCTGCACCCGATGCAACGCGCCTTCCACGAGAACCACGCCCTGCAGTGCGGCTACTGCACCCCCGGCATGATCATGCAGAGCATCGCCCTGCTCCAGGACAACCCGAAGCCCGACGAGGCCGAGGTCCGTGATGGCCTCGAGGGCAACCTGTGCAGATGCACGGGATACCAGAACATTGTCAAGGCCGTGCTGGCCGCGTCGAAGGCAGGTGCCTGATGACCCTCACCGAAGATCCCCCGGTTGCAGAGGTCGGACGCGCCCGCAACCGCAAGGAGGACGCCCGTCTGATCACCGGCCGCACCCGGTGGACCGACAACATCAGTGTGCAGGGCCTCCAGCACATCGCCATGGTGCGCAGCCCCCACGCACGGGCCAGGATCACCTCCATCGACACCAGCGCCGCCAAGTCCGCACCTGGTGTCGTCGCTGTCATCACCGGCGCCGATATCGCCGAGCAGCAGGGCGCGAGCCTGCCGTGTGCCTGGCCGATCACCGCCGACCAGAAGGCGCCGCCGCACCCGGCGATGGCCGTCGACAAGGTGAACTTCGCCGGTGAGATCGTCGCCTGCGTCGTGGCTCGTTCGGCCGCCGCCGCGCGCGACGCGATGGAGCTCGTCGACGTCGAGTACGACGAGGAGACACCCGTCCTCGACATGGCGTCAGCAGCCGAGGACGCCGCGCTGACCCATCCCGACCTCGGGACGAACGTCTCGGCGACCTGGGTCTACGACTCGGCCGAGGCCGGCTCGGGCACGAACGTCGATGACGAGATCGCCAAGGCTCGCGACAACGGAATCGTCATCGAGCGCACGTTCCGGCAGCAACGGCTGATCCCGGCGTTCATGGAGCCACGGTCGATCGTGGTCGACCCGACCGGCGAGCAGATCGTCATGTGGTCCGCTACCCAGATCCCACACATCCTGCGGCTGATGCTCGCGCTCACCTGCAACATCCCGGAGTCGAAGCTGCGCGTCATCGCGCCCGACGTCGGCGGGGGATTCGGCGGCAAGCTCCAAGTGACGCCCGAAGAGGCGATCACGTTGGTGGTGGCCAACCGCCTCGGCAAGCCGTGCAAGTACACCGAGACGCGCAGCGAGTCGATCATGGCCGGGCACCACGGCCGCGACCAGATCCAGCACCTCACCCTGTCGGCGACCAAGGACGGCGTCGTCACCGGGTTCAAGGCAGACATCCTCGCCGACATGGGCGCCTACCTCGGTCTCGTCACGCCGGGCATCCCGATCCTCGGCGCGTTCATGTTCAACGGCATCTACAAGTTCGACGCCTACCGCTTCACCTGCCGCAACATCTTCACCAACAAGAACTGGACCGACGCCTACCGTGGCGCCGGCCGTCCCGAGGCAACCTTCGCGGTCGAGCGGATGATGACCGAGCTCGCGGTCGAGCTCGGGGTCGACCCGGTCGAGATCCGGCGCAAGAACTGGATCTCACACGACGAGTTCCCGTTCGCGACGGTCGCCGGCCTGGAGTACGACTCCGGCAACTACGAAGCCGCCACCGACAAGGCGATGGAGCTGTTCGGCTACGACGCGTTGCGGGCCGAGCAGCAGAAGCGCCGCGACGACGGCGATCCCGTCCAGCTCGGCATCGGCGTCTCGACGTTCACCGAGATGTGCGGGCTTGCTCCGTCACGCGTCCTCGGTGCCCTCTCGTACGCCGCGGGTGGCTGGGAGCACGCGGCCATCCGCATGCTCGCGAGTGGCAAGGTCGAGGTCGTCACCGGCTCCAGCCCGCACGGCCAGAGCCACGAGACCGCGTGGAGCCAGATCGTGGCCGACCGGCTCGGTATCCCGTTCGATGACATCGAGATCCTGCACGGTGACACGCAGACGGCGCCCCGCGGCCTCGACACCTACGGCTCTCGCTCGCTCACCGTCGGGGGCATGGCGATCGTGGCTGCGGCCGACAAGGTGATCGAGAAGGCCCGGCCGATCGCCGCTCACCTGCTCGAGGCCAACGTCGACGACCTGGAGTTCAAGGACGGCTCGTTCAGCGTCAAGGGGACCGGCTCCAGCAAGGGGTTGGCCGAGATCGCGTTCGCCGTCTTCTCAGCACACGACATGCCCGAAGGCATCGAGCCCTCGCTCGACGCCGACGCGACGTACGACCCGGCGAACTTCTCGTTCCCGCACGGCACGCACCTGTGCGCGGTCGAGGTCGACACCGAGACGGGCGACGTGCAGATCCGCAACTACACCTGCGTCGACGACGTCGGCAAGGTCGTCAACCCCCTCGTGGTCGAGGGCCAGGTCCACGGAGGCGTCGTCCAGGGCATCGCCCAGGCCCTGTTCGAGGAGGCGCTGTACGACGACGCCGGCACGCTGGTGACGGGTTCCTTCGTCGACTACCTCGTACCGAGCGCAGCCGACCTTCCCAACATGACGACGTCCCGCACCGAGACGGCTGCCACCGGGAACGCCCTCGGTGTGAAGGGCGTCGGCGAGGCGGGGGCCATCGCATCGACACCGGCGGTCGTCAACGCCGTCATCGACGCCGTGCGTCACCTCGGGGTGCGCGACATCGAGATGCCGTGCTCACCACACCGGGTCTGGACCGCGATCCAGCACGCCTCGTCAGGGGCCGCGACCCCGACCGACAACCCGACGGTCGGTGACGGCGCACTGCCGTCCCACAACGCCACAATCTCCGAAGGGGGAGCGTCATGATTCCGGCCGAGTTCGACTACACGGCACCCGAGACGATGGCCGGGGTCTTCGAGGCCCTCGCGAGTGACGCCGACGAGATCAAGGTGCTCGCGGGCGGGCACAGCCTGATTCCAGTGCTCAAGCTCCGGCTGGCCGCCCCCACTCTGCTCGTCGACATCTGCAAGGTGCCCGAGCTGCATGGGATCACCGAGGACGGTGACGCGATCGTCGTCGGCGCCATGGCCACCCACCACGAGGTCACCACGCACGCGCTCGTGCGCGACCACGCACTGGTTCTCGCCAAGGCGGCCGAAACGGTGGCCGATCCGCAGGTCCGGCACCGTGGGACGCTCGGTGGTGCACTCGCCCATGCCGACCCGGCCGGCGACCTGCCGGCGCCGATCCTCGCCCTGGACGCTGAGCTGGTCATCGCCAGCGCGGCAGGTGAACGGACCGTGGCGGCGGCCGACTTCTTCGAGGACCTGTTCACGACGGTGCTGGGGGAGAACGAGATCCTCACGAAGATCCGGATCCCCAAGCACACGGGTTGGGGCGGTCACTACGAGAAGTTCACCCGGGTCGCGCAGCAGTGGTCGATCGTGGCGGTGGCTGCCGCAGTGCAATCCGACGGCGCTCAGATCACGGCCGCCAAGATCGGACTGACCAACATGGGCTCGACCGCGCTGCGGGCAACCGCTGTGGAGCAGGCGCTGGTCGGGCAGCCGGCGTCGGCGGCGGCTGTGAAGGCAGCCTGCGCCCAGGCTGCCGACGGTACGAACCCGCCGTCGGACACCAACGGTGACGCCGAGTACCGTCGGCACCTCGCCGGCGTGCTGACGGGTCGAGCCGTACTCGCGGCGGCCGGCACCTGAGCGGACACCGCTCGACTGCTGTTGACTGCACCCGAGAAGAAGGAGCGCCGCTGCCCATGGAGCTCACGCACACGTTCACCGTGCCCGCGTCCGTCGACGTCGCCTGGGCGGCGTTCAACGATCTGGAGCGCATCGCGCCGTGCTTCCCTGGGGCTGCCCTCACGTCGTACGACGGTGAGGCCTTCGAGGGACTCTGCAAGGTCAAGCTCGGACCGATCTCGTTGCAGTACACCGGGACGGGGCGCTTCATCGAACGCGATGAGGCGTCCCACCGGGCTGTCATCGAGGCAAAGGGCAAGGACAAGCGCGGCAACGGGACCGCGGCAGCCAGCGTGACAGCAACGTTGAAGAGCGCAGGGGACGCCGCGACCGACGTCGTCGTGGTCACCGACCTCAACATCACCGGCAAGCCCGCGCAGTTCGGCCGTGGCGTGATGCAGGACGTCAGCGACAAGCTGCTCGCCCAGTTCGCGGCCTGCCTCGAGGACAAGCTCGGCACCTCCGAGGCGCCGGAACCGCCGGAGCCGCCGGAGCCGCCGGAGCAGGATGCAAGCGCTCCGACCCGCGATGCCGAGGACACCCCCATTGCCGCGCAGGCAGCTGCTGCGGTGAGCGGTACATCGAGACGGGCCGACGCACCGCAGGCAACGACACCCCCGGTACAGTCCGCCCGGTCGGCGCCCGCCGAGCCGTCGGCAGCAGAGCTCGACCTCGGCGCCACGGTGCTGCCCGTGCTCATCAAGCGTTACGCGCCCTACGTCGTCGGTGCGCTGGTCACGTTGTGGTTGCTGCGCAAGCTCCTCCGCCGCTCCTGACGCGACTCAGTCGTCGGGGAGGCTGAACGCCGGCAGCGCGCCGAGTGGCGCCACGACGTGTCCTGACTCCGAGCACACCCAGTGCGGATCGGGTCCGAGCTCTGGCTCGATCGACAGGCTGTGCTCGACGGGATCGGCGCACCCGGAGCACAACGGCCACCGGCGGGCCTCGTCGAACAACGTGTCCTGGACGTCCTGCGCCACGAGTCCGTCGATGAACGGGGCGCCCTTCGCCCACTGGGACAACCACCACCTGCGCTGCGAGACGCAGTCCTCGACCACGGACACGGTGTGCGGGTCGACGAGCCCCTGCGCCGCCAGATCGGCCAGCACACGTGCTCGCGCCGCCATCAGCGGGTCTGCCGAAGTCATGCCCTCCATCCTGGCACTCTGTTCAAATGAGCACAGAAACCAAACGGCCGCCGCTGGTCGAGGTGGTCGCCTTGCACCCCCAGGATGCCGAGCAGGCCCAGGAGGGTGGGGCGCACCGACTGCACGTGGTTGCCGTCGACGAGGCGGGGTTCCGCTCCGTCGAGCCCGGCCTCGTCAGCGCGATCGTGCGGGCCACCGACCTGCCGGTGCGCGTCACCTTGCGTCTCAGCGACGGCTTCACGACCCAGGGCGGTGAGTTCGCGCGGCTGCGCGGCCTGGTGGCCGACTACCTCTCGCTTGGCGTGGAGGGGTTCGTGTTCGGGTTCCTCACACGCGACCTCGACATCGACGTCGACACCTGCGCCGCGCTCGCCGACGGATTGCTCGGCAAGCCCTGGACGTTCGACCGTGCCTTCGACCGCGTCCTGGAGCCGCGTCGGGCCGTGCGGCAGCTGGCCGGCCTCCCCGGCCTCGACGGTGTCCACACCGCCGGGGCCGTGCTGGGGATGAACTCCGGCTTCGACGACCTGATCGCGCTGGCGCAGTCGTCGCCTGACTTCGCGGCGCTGGCGATCGCCGCCGACGGTCTCCGGGCCGAGCACGTCCCCTGGCTGGTGCAGGCCGGCATCCGTGCCGTGCATCTGGGTGCAGCCGTCCGGCCCGGCGAGTCCTGGACGAAGTCGCACGTCGACGCGGGTTTCGTCCGCTCGTGGCGGATGCTGCTCGACGACGCCTGCGGGACTCGCGGCGACTCCGCGACCGGCACGGCCTGACCCCCTGGCCACCCGCGGCGCCGGCGCCGGCGCTGGCTTCGGGATGTGACACGGTGACCGGGTGACGATCTTCATCGATCCGCCTGCCTGGCCCGCGCACGGCAGGCTGTGGTCGCACCTCGTCAGTGACCTGTCTTTGGACGAGCTGCACCGGTTCGCTGCGCACCACGGGATCCCGAGACGCGGATTCGAGCGGGACCACTACGACGTCCCCGCCGAGGCGTACCACCGGCTGGTGGCGGCGGGTGCCATCCCCATCTCGTCGCGCGAGCTGGTTGCGCGGCTGAGGGAGACCGGCCTGCGCCGACGCAAGGCGACAGCACCGGCCCGTCGAGCCCTCGGCAACGCGCTGTTGCGGCCGCGGCGGCTCATGGCGGGGGACGCGGTCGGCGTCGTCGCCACCTCGGGCGTCGTACCGGAGGACCGGCTGCAAGCGGGCGTTGCCAGGTTGGAGTCCTGGGGCCTGCGGGTGACGGTGGGGCCGCACGTGCTGGGCAGGCATCCGTCGCTGAGCTATCTCGCCGGGTCCGACGAGGACCGCGCTGCCGACTTCGCAGCCGCCTGGGCCGATCCGGACCTCGCCGCGGTGTGGATCGCGCGCGGAGGGTACGGCGCGCAGCGGATGGTCGACCTGCTCGACTGGCGTCGGCTGGCGGAGGTCGAACCCAAGCTGCTGGTCGGGTTCTCCGACGTCACCGCATTGCACCAGGCGGTCGCCACGAGGCTCGGGCTGGTCACCGTGCACGGGCATGTGGTGACCTCGTTGGGGGCTGCCACCGAGGAGAGCGCCGAGCAGCTACGCCGAGCTGTGATGGAGCCGGAAGCCGTCGACCTGCTGGCCGGCCAGCCGATGTCAACGCTCGTCGGAGGCACCGCCTCGGGCGTGCTCATCGGGGGCAACCTGGCCGTGCTCGCCGCGGAGGTCGGTACGCCATTCAGCCGCCCCGCCACGGGAGGAATCGCGGTCCTCGAGGAGATCGGCGAGGAGCCCTACCGGATCGACCGGTTGCTCACCCAGCTGGTCCGGACCGGCTGGTTCTCCGGTGTCGCCGGCGTCGTCATCGGTGCCTTCACCGACTGCGGCGACCCGGCCGAGGTGGACCGGGTGATCGAGCAGCGACTGGTGCCGTTGGGCGTGCCGCTCGTGCGGGGATTCGATGTGGGGCACACCCCCTCGAGCGCCACGGTGCCGCTCGGGGCTGTGGCGACGTTGGATGCTGAACGACGTTCCCTGCTGCTGGCCGCAGCTCCGCTCGCCTAGCCGGTCGGCCCGTCCGCGCCCTGCCCCGAGCGTCCGTGCGCCCGGTCGCTCGAGGTGGCCGTCAGCTCATCGAGCTCGCTCGTCACGTTGGTCCGGGCGCGAGACTCCCAGGTGAGCCGGCCGTACGTTGTCCTGAACAGGCTGGGGAGGCCGAGGAGCTGGCGCAGCACGGCCGACCGGCCCGTGGCGAACGTGGCGTCGTCGACATGGCGGTACTCGGCCCGGACCCCGTCGACGTACGACGCGTAGCGCTCACCGTCGCTGGCCAGGATGGCGAGGTCGGCGTCGCACAGCACCTCACCATTGGCGTCGCCGGGAGTGGGGTCATGGGTCTCGGTGAGGCGGACCAGTCGGACGACTTCAGCCACGGTCGCCTCGTCGACGTCATAAGTCGGGAGAACGGCGTCGGCGAGCTGGGCGGAGCGTTCCTCGTTGTCGGTCGCGCGGACGTCGTACACCGCGTCGTGGAACCAGGCGGCCAGCCGGACGGCCTGCGCGTCGGCCGCCTCGGCGGCCATGGCGTCGACCGCGTCGAGGACCTCGAGCAGGTGCTGTGCGTCGTGGTAGCTGCGGGAGACCGAACCGTAGCGGCGGACGAGCTCCTGGCCGAGGGCGGACAAACCGGGGAAGTCGCGCTCCCACCTCACGATCGCGGCATTGTCTGTGGGCTTCACGACTCCATGATCCATCTTCGCGATTACAGTTCGCCTCATGGTTGAGATGACAGGGCACGCACCCAACTGGTATCCGGACCCGTGGGGTCGTCACGAGCACCGCTACTACGACGGGAAGAACTGGACCGAGCACGTGGCCAGCCACGGGCGGCAGAGCGTCGACCCACCGGGCGGCAGCGGTCACGTTCCCACGGTCAACCGGGCCACCGAGAAGGTACAGCGCGACGTGCAGCGCGCGGGCGTGGCCGGCGTGTCGGCCGGGGGAGGGACGCTCTTCACCGAGTCGGTGCTGGTGGTCAACCAGAAAGCGAAGCTCATCGAGATCAACCAGGAGTTCGCCATCTACGACCAGCAGGGTCAGCAGATCGGCGCGGTCCGGCAGGTCGGTCAGAGCACGTTGAAGAAGGCCGCGCGGCTCGTCTCCTCCGTCGACCAGTTCATGACCCACAAGTTCCAGGTCGTCGACCGGAACGGTCAGGTGGTGCTGGCCCTGACCCGACCGCGCAAGTGGATGAAGTCGCGCATCATCGTCGAGGGCGGTGACGGTCGCGAGCTGGGTCAGATCGTCCAGCAGAACGTGATCGGCAAGATCCGCTTCGCTCTCGAGTCGGAGGGGCAGCGCATCGGGATGCTCAACGGCGAGAACTGGCGTGCCTGGAACTTCAACATCCAGGACCACAGCGGCCGAGAGGTCGCTCGGATCACCAAGACCTGGGAGGGCCTGGCCAAGACGATGTTCACCCAGGCCGACAACTACGTCGTCCAGATCCACGAACAGCTCCCGCAGCCGCTGCACAGCATCGTGCTCGCGTCGGCCTTCGGGATCGACACCGCTCTCAAGCAGGACTCCCGCGGTCTCAACGGCGCCGGCCTCTTCGGCTGACCCGGTCGCCCCTCACTTGTCGCCGCCCGGCCGCTCCTGACCCCGTGGCCGTCCGTGCTTGGCCCCGTGGCCGTCCGCGTTTGCCTAGTGAACAAGCCACCCTCCTCCTGGACAAGGCAAATCCGCCTAGGTCAGTAGGCAGCTGGCTTGTTCACTAGGCAAACGCCAGGCAGGCCAGGCAGGCCAGGCAGGCCAGGCAGGCTCAGGCAGGTCAGGCAGGTCAGGCAGGTCAGGCAGGAGGGGAGGGGAGAGAGGGAGGAGGGGGGAGGAGGGGGGAAGTCAGCCGCGGGGGATCGGCTTGGCGTGGAGGACAACGAGCGACGTGACAGCGCGGGTGAGGCAGACGTAGAGGCGTCGCAGCCCGGTGACCCGATCGGCCTCGGCAGCGGCGATGTCGGCCGGCTCGAGCAGCACCACGTGGTCGAACTCGAGCCCCTTGACCAGGGAGGCCGGTACGACGTCGACCCGGGCCTCGATGTCATCGTCTCGACCGAGCACGCTGTGGTCGACACCGGCCGCGTCGAGGGCGACGTTGGCCGTGTCCGTGAGCGCGTCGGGGACGATCAGGCCGATCGAGCCGTCCTCGCCGAGCAGCGAGCGCACGACCGCCACCCCGTCACCGATCACGTCCGTCGAGGGCCGGAGCTCGAGCTCGCCACGTGCGCGGCGTACCGACGTCGGCTTGCGCAGGGTCGGCGCGATCGTCGGGAGCAGGCCGGCCGCGTAGTCGATGACGTCTCCGGGCACCCGGAACCCGACGGTGAGCTCCTCGACATGAGCCGACGGCTTGCCGAGGTGCCCCAGCGCGGCGCCCCAGCTCGACACGGCCCACGGGGTCGTCGCCTGCGCCAGGTCGCCCAGGATCGTCGCCGACCCGGTCGAACACTGGCGTCCGACGCTGCGCAGCATCATCGGCGAGAGATCCTGCGCCTCGTCGAGCACGACGTGTCCCAGGCTCCTGGTCCGATCGAGGAGATCGGACGCCTCGTCGACGAGCACGGCGTCGTGCAGCGACCACTTCGCCGAGCCGGGCCCCTTCGGCGGCTTGGCCCAAGAAATCGCTGCCTGCTCGTGCTCGTCGAGGCAGCCGTCCGCGGCTGCCGCCAGCACGGCCGGGTCACCGAGAATCCGCATCACGAGCCGCCGCGGGTCGACGGCCGGCCAGAGGAGGTCGGTCATGGCCTTGACCGGCCGGCTACGCGCCACCGAGTTCTGTACCCGGTCGTCCGGGGAGTCACCGGCGAGCTCCATCTTGACCAAGATCGCGTGCGCCAGCCGCTGCGGGAGCATCGCCCGGCCGGCGCCGTATCGGACGCCACGGTCCCGGAGCTCCGCGACGATCTCGTCCGCCTCGTACGCCGGCACCCGCCACCGCCTGGCCCCGATCGGCACGACGAGCCCCTCCGACGCAGGCTGCAGCATGGCCCAGAGGGCGTTCTCGACCACGGTGGCCATCCGGACGTCGCCCTTGATGAGGGCTATCGGCACCGCGTCGACGACCTTGATCGGTACGTGGGCGACCAGCTCCTCGACGGTGGTCTGCTTGGCATCGATCTCTCCGAGAGCGGGAAGCACGTCGGCGATGTAGCGCAGGAACGACGCGTTCGGCCCGACCACGAGCACGCCCTGACGGTCGAGCTGGTCTCGGTGCGTGTAGAGCAGGTAGGCCGCTCGGTGCAGGCCAACCGCCGTCTTGCCCGTGCCCGGCGCACCCTGGACGCAGACCGAACGGGCCAGGTCGGCACGGACGATGTCATCCTGCTCCGGCTGGATCGTCGCGACGATGTCACGCATCGGTCCGGTGCGGGGCCGTTCGATCTCGGCCTCCAGGATCGCGCTGTGCAGGTCCACCGGGCCGCTCGGCGATGCCGCCGCTGCGTCGGCGGCTGTGGTGAGGTCCAGCGTCTCGTCCTCGTACGCCGTGACCTCGCCGTGCTGGAAGCCGAAGCGTCGCCGGAGCCGTAGGCCCATCGCCGTGGACTTGCTGGCCCGGTAGAACGGCCGGGAGATCGGCGCTCGCCAGTCGACCACCAGCGGGTCACCCTGCTCGTCGGTGACGTGTCGACGGCCGATGTAGAACCGTTCGCCTGGAAACCCCACGCTCCCGGCGGCGGTCTGGGCCGCTGCGCCGTAGTCGAGCCGGCCGAAGAAGAGCGGGACCGTGGGATCGTCCTCGAGCGCCTTCATCCGCTTCCAGAGGGTGAACTTCAGGTACTCACCGCTGACGCGGTCCCCGCTGAGCACCTCCATCGAGGCCGTCCGCTCCCGCATGCGGTGCAATGCCTCCCGCGATTGCAGCAGATGGAGCTGTTCGCGGGTGATTTCGTCGTTCACTGGCCGGAGCCTAGCAACGCCGGCGGCGCCCCGACCAAGCGTTTTCCCCCGCCTGGAGTGCTGTTGGTCCAGCACGCCGTCCGACAGGTGCCGACTCGCCTCGGCACAGCACGCCACTGCACTGGCACAACGGGGGCTCACGAACGGGTGGGGTTACGTCCGGATAGGGCAAGGGCCGAACGTCCACCCCATACCAACCGATCGGCTGATACTGGCCGAATCGCGTCCCCTGCGTCACACCAAGTGATGCAATCGATGGGTGAACGAAGACGCGCAGACCCTCGCCGACGTCGTGGACGAGGCCGACAGCCGGCTCCGCGGCGGGTCGCACGCGGCCGCCCGGGCCTGGCCGACCGGTTTTGCCTCGCTCGACGACCATCTCGCCGGTGGCTTCCGCTCCGGCGACCTTGTCCTGCTGACCGGGCCCCAGGGCCTGGGCAAGACCACGTTCGCTCTCCAGATCCTGCGCTACGTCGCACAGTCCGGCCGAGCCGTCGTGAACTTCAACTTCGAGCACGACCAGATCACCATGCTCCAGCGCCTGGTCGCGATCGAGGCCGGTGAGTTCGCCGGCATCCCCGCTGTCGGACTGGACCGAGTCCGGCGCGCGTTCGAGGGCGTCGACGGCAGCCGTGGCGATCTGCACGGCCGGCTCGCCAACTGCACCGGCGCCCCCGAGGCGCTCAAGGCGATTGCGACGTACTCCGACCGGCTCATCCTGCATCGCTCCACCGGCACCACCACGACCCTCGATGTCATCCGGGAGACGGTCGAAGCCGTACGGGAGCAGACCGGCCAGCTGCCGTTCATCGTCGTGGACTACCTACAGAAGGTAAAGGTGCTCAACGCGCCGACCCTCGAGGACGACCGCATCAGCCGCGTGGTCGAAGGCCTGAAGGACATGGCCATGGAGTTCGACGTGCCGGTGTTGGCCATCGTCGCAGCCGACAAGGAAGGCATGTCGACCGGCAAGCGGATGCGCACCGAGCACATGCGCGGCTCGTCATCGCTGGCCTACGAGGCCGACACGGTCCTCGTCATGAACGAGAAGTTCGACGTGGTGGCCCGCCACCACCTCGTCTACGACACCCGCAACGCCGACCGCTACCGCGACTTCGCGGTGATCTCGATCGACAAGAACCGCAACGGCGTCGACAAGATCGACCTGGAGTTCCGCAAGCGGTTCAACCAGGGCCGGTTCGAGACCGAAGGCAAGCGCGTCGCCGAGCAGCTCATCGACGAGCGAGTCTTCGTCGACTAGTCCGTCGGTACCGGTCAGGCCGGGTCGGACAGCGAGTCGGCGTCGACGATCGAGTACGAGTAACCCTGCTCGGCAAGGAAGCGCTGCCGATGCTGGGCAAAGTCTGCGTCCACGGTGTCGCGGGCGACCACGCTGTAGAAGCGTGCCGAACGTCCGTCACTCTTCGGCCTCAGCAGTCGGCCGAGCCGCTGCGCCTCCTCCTGGCGTGATCCGAACGTGCCCGACACCTGGATGGCGACGGTCGCGTCCGGCAGGTCGATCGAGAAGTTCGCCACCTTGCTGACGACCAGCAGCGAGATCTCCCCGCGGCGGAAGGCGTTGTACAGCCGCTCACGCTCCTTCACCGGCGTCTCACCCTTGATCAGCGGCGCATCGAGGTGTGCGGCGAGCTCGTCGAGCTGGTCGATGTACTGCCCGATCACCAGGGTCGGCTCGGCCCGGTTGGCCGCGATGAGAGTGTCGACCACATGCCGCTTGCTGTCGCACGCAGCCGCCAGACGGTAGCGGTCCTCGGGCTCGGCCGTCGCATAGACGAAGCGCTCGCTGTCGGTGAGCTGTACCCGCACCTCGATGCACTCAGCAGGTGCGATGTAGCCCTGGGCCTCGATGTCCTTCCAGGGGGCGTCGAAGCGCTTCGGCCCGATCAGCGAGAACACGTCGCCTTCGCGGCCGTCCTCACGGATCAGCGTCGCGGTGAGCCCGACGCGTCGCCGGGCCTGCAGGTCGGCGGTCATCCGGAAGATCGGCGCGGGCAACAGGTGCACCTCGTCGTAGATGACCAGGCCCCAGTCGCGCGCCTCGAACAGCTCGAGATGGGCGTAGACACCCTTCCGCCGCGTCGTCATCACCTGGTACGTCGCGATCGTGACGGGTCGGATCTCCTTGACGGCCCCGGAGTACTCCCCGATCTCGTCGGCGGTCAACGACGTACGGCGGAGCAGCTCCTCTTTCCACTGGCGGGCCGACACCGTGTTGGTCACCAGGATCAGCGTCGTCGCCTGCGCCTTGGCCATGGTGCCGGCGCCGACGAGGGTCTTGCCGGCTCCACAGGGCAACACGACGACCCCGGAGCCGCCCGCCCACAGCGAGTCGATCGCGTCGCGCTGGTAGGGCCGCAACGACCACTCGGTCTCGTCGAGCGCGATCGGGTGTGCCTCGCCGTCGACATACCCGGCGAAGTCCTCGGCCGGCCAGCCGAGCTTGAGGAGGGCCTGCTTGAGGTTGCCGCGCTCCGAGGTGTGGACGGCGACGGAGTCGTCGTCGATCCGGACGCCCAGCATCGGCACGATCCGCTTGGCCCGCAGCACCTCCTCGAAGACCGCGTGGTCGACGCTGGAGAGCACCAGCCCGTGGGTCGGGTGCTTGTCGAGGCGCAGCCGGCCGTAGCGACCCATCGTCTCGGCAACGTCGACGAGCAGGGAGTTCGGCACGGGGTAGCGCGAGAAGCTCAGCAGCGCATCGACGACCTGCTCTGCATCGTGGCCGGCGGCGCGGGCGTTCCACAGCCCCAACGGCGTGAGCCGGTAGGTGTGGATGTGCTCGGGGGACCGCTCCAGCTCGGCGAACGCCGCAATGACCCGACGGCACTCCTTGGACCGTGGGTGGTCGACCTCGAGCAGCAAGGTCTTGTCGGACTGAACGATCAGTGGACCGTCGGTCATGCGTCGGTGTCTCCCGAACTGTGAGGTGGATTGGTCAAGCGAAGGGGGGCGTGATCACGCGTCTCAGCGTGCCTCGGCCTTACGGCGTGCGCGGTAGGCCGCGACGTTGGCCCGGGACGAGCAGCGGTCGGAGCAGTACCGACGTGACTGGTTGGGCGAGGTGTCGACGAACACGTTGTCACACTTGTCGGCCGAACAGACTCCGAGCCGGGTCGGGCCGAA
Source organism: uncultured Actinomycetota bacterium (assembly GCA_963750495.1). Lineage (GTDB taxonomy): Bacteria > Actinomycetota > Actinomycetes > Propionibacteriales > Nocardioidaceae > JANLYC01. The sequence continues at coordinate 82,117 of CAVVQV010000002.1, read as the reverse complement.
GTCGACCACGAGCATCGCCAGACCCATGATGCACTCCGCGGTGATCAGGGCTGCCACGCTCGACCCGCGTTCGGCGACATGCAGGTGCCAGGACTCGGCGTCGTGGCCGGCGATGTGCGGCGAGACCGGGTACTTCGAGAGCAGCGTGTTGACGAGACCGACGACCTGGTCCTCGTCGCCGGAGTCGGAGGCCTCGAAGATCGGGCGGAGCTCGCGACGGAGCCGGCGGAGCGGGGCGACGTCACGCTCGTCGATACGACGCAGCAGCCACTGACGCCGCTCGAGGTAGTCGGCGAGGTCCTGCTGACTGTCCAGCGGGGCATTGACGAGCCCGGCGGCGAAGTCGGCGTAACGAACGAAGTCCACATGCCAATGCTAGGTGCTCCACGCCAGAATACGTAATGCCCATCCCGACATTCAGGTCTTACGTCCCCGCGCGGATGATGTGCGCGGCCGTGATCCGGTGGACCGCGACCGAGAACTCCTCGTCCGAGCGCGTGTCCCGTGCGCGCAGCAGCCCGTCATCGAGGATTCGGGCCCGGACGAGCCGTTCGCTGCTGCTCCCGGTCGGGTCGACGTACCCCACCCAGACGACCTCGCCGGTCTCGACTGCCTCGCGGAGGGTCGCCAGTGGTGAGTCGAAGAGATGCTCAGTCGAGTCCCGGTCAGGCGACGCGACCCGCCGGCTGGGTTCTCCGGCCCTGCGCAGCCCGGCAACCAGCTCGGCTGCCAGCGCCGCGTTCATGCGGTCTTCGGCGGTGGCGTCGTCGTCGTCCGACACGGGCGTGCCACGCTCAGGGTTGCGGTGAACGCGGGCGGTCACCGCCTCGGTCGGTGCGGGAAGCCGGCGGTCGAGGTCCTGGACGAGGTACTCCAGCGCCTGCGGCAGGGGCGTGCGGGATCGGGAACGCAAGGTGGCCAGGATCTCGTCGACGCCCCAGCCGAGTCCGTACGCCCGCCCCAGTGACTCCGGGCTGATCCGGTAGACGGTGGCGCCGCCGCGCGACTCGATGTCGGCGATGGTCCCGAGGTCGTGCGCGGCGTCGGGCGAGAGCGGACCGGGGGCGATGGCCGTCAGGTCGGCTTGGACGAGCACATGCCCGACGCGCGTCGGGAACAGCTGGTCGAGGGCGTCAGCGTCGATCGTGGCCGCGAACGACGCCACGGCGCCGAGTCCGGTGATGCCGATCCAGCCGGCCTGGTCGAGCATGGTGGTGACGGCGCGATCGGTCCGGGCCTGTCTCCGGGGCCGATGCCAGTCGACCCACCGGATCACGCCGTCGCGCTCGACGACGTAACCTTCGGCTGGATCACCGAACGCCTCGAGCACGGTGCGCTTGAGCCAAGGGGCGCCACTGTCGGGGTGCCGGTTGAACCAGGTGTCGACCACGACCGCCCACTGGTGGGCCAGTGACAGTCGCTGCCAGTCGTCGAACGCCACGGTGGGCAGCAGGACTTCGTGCGAACGGTCGCTGCCGAGACCGAGAAGGCCGGCCCGACGAGCCAGGTTGGCCATCGTGCTCGCCTTGTCGGACGGCACGTCGATGAGGTTCGCGATCGCGCGCACCTCGCGCGTCGACATACCGCCGTCGCGCCGCAGCAACATCGGACGGTGGTCGCAGTGCTCGAGCAGCACGTCCATCCGGCGTACGAACTCGAACGCCGACCCGGACGCGACCGTGTCGACCACAGTCGGCTTCCGTCGTTCGCAGGTCAGCTCCGGTGGTGTCGAAGGGGGACGTTCTGGCGCCTTCTCGTTCTCGAGGACAGCCGACATCGCGCGCACCGGGCGGAGCGAGGTCAGGTCGACCGGATTTCCCCAGACCAGCCCGAGGTCGACCAGGCGCACGACGGCCGCCCGCGCCACGTCGGCGTCATCGGATCTGGTCAGCTCGTCGACCTCGTCGAGCGAGAACAGTCCCGGTTGAGCCACGACCTGGTGGGCGACCCACACCTCGAAGGCGTTCAGTGCGGCCAGCGCCCGCGAGACCGAGTGCCGTGTGGTGCATCGTGACGCGACGTCGCTCAGATGTGCCGGCGGCGGGAAGGCGAGGTCGGGACGGTCGAGCAGCAAGCGTTCGAGCGAGGCGTCGTCGCGCTCGCGGAGCATCTGCGTGAGGCTGCGCGGCGACGAAGTGGAGGTGCTCATCACGTCCACGGTAGTCCGAATCGGCGCGGGGTGTGGATGGTCGCCTGTCGGTCTGCCCGGCATGGCAGGATTGCCCGGACACGACGAAGGGGTGGGGCGATGGCGCTCATACAGGCGCGAGAGCTGGGAAAGGCGTTCAGCGGCAAGGCTGCCGTGCGCGGACTTTCGTTCGACGTGGTCCCCGGGTCCGTCACCGGATTCCTCGGCCCCAACGGTGCCGGGAAGTCGACCACGATGCGACTGATGCTCGGGCTCGACAACGGCCACGGTGTGACGACGTACGACGGGGTCCGCTACCGCGACCTGAAGCAGCCGCTGCGCCATGTCGGGTCGGTCCTCGATGCCAAGCCGTTCCATCCCACCCGCAAGGCCGTCAACCACCTCCGGATGCTCGCGGTCTCCAACGACATCGCGCGGTCGCGCGTCGACGACGTGATCAACCTGGTCGGCCTCGGCGACGTCGCCAACGCCAAGCCGAAGACGTTCTCCCTCGGCATGGGGCAGCGGCTGGGGCTGGCCACTGCCCTGCTCGGTGACCCTGGCACGTTGATCCTCGACGAGCCCGCCAACGGTCTCGACCCGCAGGGCGTGCACTGGCTGCGCACCATGCTCAAGACCCTCGCCGGTCAAGGCCGTTCGATCTTCGTCTCCAGTCACTTGTTGTCCGAGATGGCGTTGATGGCCGACCATCTCGTCGTCATCGGCCGGGGCTCCCTGCTCGCGAGCGGGCGGATGAGCGACTTCATCTCCACCAGCAGCCGCAACGCCGTCGTCGTTCGGGTCGACGACCTCGAGCGGCTGGCCCGCGAGCTGAGGGTGCGAAGCGCCGTCGTGACCCCCGAGCCCGATGGCCGCCTGGTCGTCACCGGCATGGACACCGAGACGGTCGGGGGAGTCGCATTCGACCTCAACCTTCGGGTGCTCGAGCTGACCAACCGCCACGCTACGCTCGAGGAGGCGTTCCTCGACGCGACGGGCGCATCCGAGGAGTTCCGTGCCTCGATGGGATTCGGTCCGGGCGCGTCCGCGTTCGGCGGGCCGATGCCAGGTCAGCCGGGCTATGCGCCGCAGGGCTACGGCGTGCCTGCTGGTGAGGGCCCGCAGGGCTACGGGCCGCCCCAGGGCTACGCCCAGGGAGCGTACGGGACACCGCCTCAACCGCCGCCGCAAGAGCCGCCACCGCCAGGGTCGCCGCCGCAGGAGCCGCCACCGCAAGGGCCGCCGCCTGTCCAGGACCGGCCCGACGAGGGAGGCCCCCGATGAAGGGCGCACTGAAGTTCGAGTGGGTGCGGATCACGACGATCCGGTCCAGCTACTGGATGTCGGGCATGGCGCTGGTCTTCACCGCTGCCATCACCTTGCTCATCTCGGTGTTCGTGTCCGCGTCCGACATGAGCGACATGAACATTCCCCAGGTGACGACGTATGCCGTCCTGGCGGGCGCGTCCGGGCCGGTGATCCCGGTGATGGCCGCCCCGTTCTTCGCGGTGATGGGCTGTATGGCGGTCGGCCACGAGTACCGCTACGGCACCAACAAGGCCACCCTGACCGCGATCCCCGACCGGATCGTGCTGCTGACTGCCAAGCTCATCGTGTTGTTGGCGTGGGTGCTGACGGCGATCGTGGCCACCCTGCTGCTCAACATGCTCATCACGTGGGCGTTCCTCGACCAGGTGAACTTCTCGTCCGGGATGGTCCGGCCGATGACCACCTATGCGATCTACTGTCTCGGGTTCAGCGTCGTCGGGTTCGGGCTGGCGGCGACGTTGCGCAACATGACGGGGGCGATCGTGGCCGTCCTGACGTACCCGTTGGTGGTCGAGCCGATCGGCTACGGCATCACGGTGGCGATCGGCACGAACAAGAGCGAGGCGATCGGCAGCCTGACGAACCTTCTCCCGGCGGCCGCCGGACGGCGCATGCTGTTCGATCCCTACAACGTCTTTGCCGGTTTCGGCGCGACCAACCTCAACGTCTGGGGTGTCGGCGCAGCCGTGCTTGTCTTCGTCGTCGGCGTGCTGATCGTGCTCGCGTCCGGCACGGCATTGTTCATCAAACGCGACGCCTGAGTCAGACGTGCGTGCCTTTGGGCGCCGAGGCGACCGGTCCGGCGTGGTCAGTCGAGACGTCAGCCCCTTCTCGGGCTGGACCCGGGCCCTGATCTACCTGCTCGCGTCGATCGGGGTGACGATCATCGCGTTCGGGCTCGGCGCGGCGCACTCTGACAGCGCCAACTGCCGGGACGCCGCGGCCGGTGACTGTGACCTCTCGGGGCTCGAGGGTCTGGTCTGGGCCGCGTCGGTACTCGCGCTCATCGTGGTCGCGGTGGTCGTACTGGAAGTTCGCCTGTTCCGTGCGCGCCGTCGTGGTCACCACACCGAGGACGGCTGATCGAGCTTGTCGAGATCAAGGGGTCTCGGCAAGCCTGTCCTGAGCTTGTCGAAGGGCTCGACCGTCGAAGCCCTGCTGATCGAGCCTGTCGAGATCAAGGGGTCTGGACCGCCGAGAGCCGCTGGGGGTTATCCGGGTCGGGGTTTGAAGCGTGGGTGGCGGATGGGTCTTCGCTGCGGGTCGATGCGGGTGGGTGGGATGACTTCGGTGATGCCGTCCGGGCCGAGGGTGAGGTCCCATTCGCCTTGGTGGATGAGGTGGTGGTGGAAGGAACACAACAGGCATCCGTTGTCGATGTCCGTTGCTCCGCCCTCGCTCCAGGGGATGCGGTGGTGTGCCTCAGTCCAGGCGGGTGGGCGTTCGCAGCCGGGGAAGACACAGCCTTGGTCGCGGGTGGCGAGTGCGAGGCGTTGGTGACGGTCGAACAGGCGGCGGCTGGTGCCGAGGTCGAGGATCTTCGACCCACCTGACAACACCATGGGCAGGATGTCGGCGTTGCAGGCCAGCCGTCGGGTCTCCCCGATCGAGATCGCGCTGCCGGTGTCCAGCGTGGCTTCCCCGGCACCCGCTGCGGAGTTTGTTTCGTCGACGGTGACCACGATGGTGGCGTTCGCGACCCCGTGCTGGGGGTGTCCGTCGACCGGGAGGTGTTCGATCAGCTCACACAACGCCCGGCCGAGCCGGTTGCCATAGGGCAGGTCCTCGACGGTCGTCTCAGCCGGTAGGGCGGCGTCCTTGTCGGTATGGTGCCGGTGGCGACCCGACGGGGTGAGGTGTGGGCTTCGAGGTGTTTGGTGAGCATGCCGAACACCAGGTTGGGCAGGGCGAACCGGCCGCGGGCGATGCCGTCGGACCCGTACTGGCCGGTGAACCAGGCTGAGGCCAACGCCTTGCGTTCCTGCGCGGCGAGCTGCTGCTCCAACGTCTGGTCGACGGTGTCGGGGTCGATCACCTCGACCAGATGGTTCGCTGCGACCTGCAGCTGGCTGAACGACAGTGTCTGGGCATGGGCGAGAGGTCCTGCTGGGCGGCGTCGGCCCGGTCCGGCTCGATCGTGGGTGAGAGCCGGTTGATCGCGGCCGCGATCACCACCCCTTGTTCGGCCGACACCGTCACCGGCCGCGACCGCACGACGGGTCGGCTCCGTGACGGCCGACGTGCCGTGCAGCTGTTTGGCGGTGCGGACCGTGCGGGACGCTTCACCGGCTGACATCCGGTGCGCGGTCATCAGATGCGCCCGCGTGGAAGCGGCACCGTAGCGGTGGGGCAGGAGGCGGTCATCGGCCTCTGCGACCAGCCGGGCGATCAATTCATCGGCAGCGGCTCGGACCGCGACCGCTTCGCTGATTCGCCTGTCGAGCCGGGCGTCGTCCAACGACCAGGTGGGGGTGTCGACCAGGTCAGCGAGTTCACGACGCACGCCAGCGAAACCACGACCGAAGGCATCGTCGGCGCCCACGGCCGGTGGTGGTCCCTGCGTCGTACTCATGGATCAAACCTAGGACAGCCCACCGACACTTTCGGATCCGCGCCCGACACCGGAACCCGTTATCCACAAGGGCTTTCCAAGAGGATTCCGATCGGGGTCTCGACAAGCTTGTCCTGAGCCCGTCGAAGGGCTGGACCGCCGAAGCCTCGCTGATCGGGCCTGTTGAGATCAAGCGGGGTCTCGACAAGCTTGTCCTGAGCCCGTCGAAGGGCTGGACCGCCGAAGCCTCGCTGGTCGGGCCTGTTGAGATCAAGCGGGGTCTCGACAAGCTTGTCCTGAGCCCGTCGAAGGGCTGGACCGCCGAAGCCTCGCTGATCGAGCCTGTCGAGATCAACCGGGGTCTCGACAAGCCTGTCCTGAGCCCGTCGAAAGGCTGGACCGCCCATGCCTCGCTCGGCCCCGGCGACCAATCCGGTCCCTGCCGTCCGCCCTGAACCGGTCCTCGCGCAGGGCAGCGGGACCAGCGTCCTGAACTGGTCCAGGTCACGGCGGAAGCATGAGCGGACGCACCTCGGGGCCACTCCGGTCCATCCCGACCTGTTTGCCGGAAAGCCTTGCACGACGACCGGGAGCAGTGTCGGATCGGGGCATCGGTGTTCGTCGTAGGGGTGAGGCCGCCCACGAGGGGCGCTTCGAGCGCAGGAGGATGATCCGAGATGCAGTACCTGGTTTCCGTGATCGACGACGGCACCGGCTTGGCCACGCCGACCGAAGAGGCTGACATCAACGCGTTCAACGACCGGCTCCGTGCCGACGGTCATTGGGTCTTCGCGGGCGGCCTCGGGTCGCCCGACCCGGCGACGGTCATCGACAACCGGGGTGACGAGGCCGTCTTCACCGATGGCCCCTTCCTGGAGTCGAAGGAGTACATGGCCGGCTTCTGGGTCATGGAGGCGCCAGATCTCGACGTGGCGCTCAAGCTCGCCGCCGAGGGGTCGAGGTGCTGCAACCGGAAGGTCGAGGTGCGGCCGTTCCTGTAGAGCGCACGTCCCACATCCAGGAGGCGATCGCCCGCGCCCACCGCGAGGAGTGGGCTCGGGTGGTCGCTGCTCTCGCACGGCGTTTCGGTGACCTCGACGTCGCCGAGGAAGCGGCGGCCGAGGCGTTCGCCACCGCCGTCGTGCGTTGGCCGGCTGACGGCCTACCCGCCAACCCCGGCGCCTGGTTGACCACCACCGCCAACCGCAAGGCCATCGACCGGATCCGACGCGAGAGCAAGCGCGACGAGAAGCAGAAGGAGGCTCAGGTGCTCTACGACGACGATCCGCCCGAGCCTCCCGGCGCCATCGACGACGAGCGGCTCCGGCTGATCTTCACCTGCTGTCACCCGGCGCTCGCGATGGAGGCCCGGGTGGCGCTGACGCTGCGCATGGTCGGCGGTCTGACCGTGCCGGAGATCGCCCGCGCCTTCCTGGTGCAGGAGACCACCATGGGGCAGCGGATCACCCGCGCGAAGGCCAAGATCAAGACGGCTCGCATCCCGTACCGGGTGCCGTCCGCGGAGGATCTCCCGGCCCGCGTCTCCAGTGTGCTCGCCGTCCTCTTCCTCGTCTTCAACGAGGGCTACCTGGCCAGCGGCCCCGACACCGATCCCGTACGTCATGACCTGACTGCCGAGGCGATCCGGCTGACTCGCCTGATCCGTGCCCTGCTGCCGGAGGACGGTGAGGTGGCCGGGCTACTGGCGCTGATGCTCCTCACCGAGGCCCGCCGCACGGCGCGGGTTGCGGCGAACGGCGAGCTGGTCACCCTCGACGAGCAGGACCGCGGACGTTGGGACGCGTCGCTGGTCGCCGAGGGTCATCGGCTGGTGCGCGAGCGGCTGGCCACCGGGGTCGCTCCCGGTCGCTACCAGATCCTCGCCGCGATCAACGCCGTGCACACCTCGGCCCGCAACGTCAGCGACACCGACTGGTCGCAGGTCGTCGCGCTCTACGATCAGCTCGTCCGGCTCGACTCGTCGCCGATCATCGCCCTCAACCGGGCGGTCGCGGTCGCCGAGCTCGATGGCCCGGAGGTGGCACTCGCGACCGTTGACCGGCTCGAGGCCACCCTGGCGGGTTATCACGCCTACCACGCGACCCGTGCCGACCTGCTCCGTCGGTTGGGCTTGAGTCAGGAGGCCCGCGCGGCGTACGACCGAGCCATCGAGCTGGCGGGCAACACCGCCGAGACCGCCTACCTGACACGCCGTCGCGATCAGCTCGGGTAGGACTCGCACGCTGCCGACCACGTCGCAGACTGGGAGGTTGTGCAGGCTGCATCGCCGCAGGCACCTGCACAACCTCCCAGTCGAGTTCTGGCCGGGTCGGGTGGCGCGTCCTAGGCTGCCGGTATGGCTGACCCCAGGTTGTCGTACACCGCCGGACCCACCGACGTACCCCTCCTCGAGGAGACGATCGGCGCCAACTTCGAGCGCACCGTCGCGACCCACGGCGAACGTGAGGCGCTGGTCGAGGTCGTCACCGGGCGGCGCTGGACCTATGCCGAGCTCGACCGCGACGTCAATGCCTTGGCACGCGGGCTGATCGCCAGCGGGATCGAGACCGGCGACCGCGTCGGCATCTGGTCGCCGAACTGTGCCGAGTGGACCATTGCCCAGTACGGCACGGCCAAGATCGGCGCGATCCTCGTCAACATCAACCCGGCCTACCGAACCCATGAGCTCGCGTACGCCGTCAACCAGTCCGGGCTGGCTCTGCTGCTCTCGGCCACCGAGTTCAAGACCAGCGACTACCGCGCCATGGTCGACGAGGTCCGCAACGACTGTGCGACGTTGCGCGACGTGGTCTATCTCGGCACCAGCGACTGGGACACGCTGGTCGAGTCGGGTGCCAGCGTCGACCCACAGCTGGTCAGCGAGCGGATGGCCGGCCTCCAGCCGACCGATCCCATCAACATCCAGTACACGTCGGGGACCACCGGCCGGCCCAAGGGCGCCACGCTGAGCCACCGCAACATCCTCAACAACGGCTACTTCACGACCGAGCTCATCTCGTTCACGCACGTGGACCGGCTGGCCATCCCGGTGCCGTTCTACCACTGCTTCGGCATGGTCATGGGCAACCTCGGCTGCACCAGCCACGGGGCGACCATGGTCATACCAGCCCCCGCGTTCGACCCCGGCCAGACGCTGCAGGCAGTCAGCGACGAACGGTGCACGGCGGTCTACGGCGTCCCGACGATGTTCATCGCCATGCAGGACCATCCGGACTTCGCGTCGTTCGACCTGTCGTCACTGCGCACCGGACTCATGGCGGGTTCACCGTGTCCCGTCGAGGTGATGAAGCGCTGCGTGGCCGACATGCACATGGCCGAAGTCGGGATCGCCTACGGAATGACGGAGACGTCACCGGTCTCGACGCAGACCCGCGTCGAAGACGACCTCGAGCGGCGTACCTCGACGATCGGCCGCGTTCACCCGCACGTCGAGATCAAGGTGATCGACCCGGTGACGGGGGAGACCCTGCCGCGCGGCGAGCCGGGTGAGCTGTGCACCCGGGGCTACTCCGTGATGCTCGGCTACTGGCAACAGGACGACAAGACCGCCGAGGCGATCGACGACGACCACTGGATGCACACCGGCGACCTGGCGGTGATCCGGGACGACGGCTACGCCAACATCGTCGGCCGGATCAAGGACATGGTGATCCGCGGCGGTGAGAACGTCTACCCGCGTGAGGTCGAAGAGTTTCTCTACACCCATCCCGACATCGCCGACGTGCAGGTGATCGGCGTGCCCGACGAGAGGTACGGCGAGGAGGTCTGTGCCTGGATCCGGATGCGTACAGGAGCGGCACCACTCGACGCCGAGGCGGTCCGGTCCTTCTGCACCGGCAAGCTCGCGCACTTCAAGATCCCGCACTACGTGATGGTGGTCGACGACTTCCCGATGACCGTGACCGGCAAGGTCCGCAAGGTCGAGATGCGCGAGAAGTCGGTGGCCGAGCTCGGCCTCAGTTGACGGTCAGGAACGTCCGCTGGTCTGAGTCGTCGTAGCGCACGACGCCCAGCCACCTCCACGCGCCGTCGAGGCTCCGCCAGCCGAGGTTGAGCCCGAAGGGTCGGCCACCGGTGACCTCGACCGGTGACGGTGCGATCTGCAAGGGTGCGCTGGGCTCGTCGCCGACGGCGCGGTAAGTGGTGCCCCGGAGGACCCAGCCGGTCAGCGATCCGAGCGTCACCTCGCCCAGTGCGGAGGCAGCATGCACGTAGGCCCGGTAGTGACCCGGCTGCGGGTCGTCCAGGGTGACCAGCTCGTCGTGGCCCGGAGTCTCGGACGCGACGACCAGCGAGCCGCCGCGGTACACGTAGAGGTCGAGGTCATCTCCCGGGCTCGCTGTGCGGGCGTCGAACCGGATCGTCGTGGTCCCGGAGGGCACGCGGAAGTCGAAGCGGCTGGTGCTGGCATCGGCGCGCGGCACCTTCGGGTCGAAAGCGCCGGTCTTGAGGACGAAGCCGTGCGGCGCCGCCCCGACCAAGCCGCTCGAGGCGGCGTCGATCGTGCCGGTCACCCCGGCCTGCGCGGTCAGGTTCAGGGAGCCGGCGAGGTCGGTCGCGGTGAGCTCGGCCGGCGCCTCGACGAGCTCGGGGCGTACGACGACAGGGCTCGACACGACATGACCCGCCGACCCCTGCCAGACCAGCTGCCCGTGGGCGAAGCGCCCGTACCGTGCGTTGTCGCGCGCGCTCAGGGTGACGTCGAAGGTGGCGGACTGTCCGGGGCGCAGGGTGATCGAGGGCCGCGATACCGAGGCTGCGATGCCGCGCAGGCCCGTGACCCGGGCGTTGTACGTCTCGGTGGCGCCGCCGACGTTCGTGACGGTGCGCGTGACCGTCTCCTCACCCACGAGGGAACCGACGGCCATCGATGCCGCGTTCAGGTCGACCCGGTCGATACCAGCGGTCGACCCGTCGACCAGGCGCATGGCAGCCGTGTCGCCGCTGCCGCGCAGGTAGCCGAGCCAGTCGTCGTAGCCGGCGTCGTAGACGAGGCCGGGGTCGAGCATGGTCCGCGCTCCGACCTCACCGGCACCTTGCTCCAGCGGCAGGCTGACGCCCCCCACGGGACGAGCGGTCGTCATCAAGGCCGACTTCGTCATGGCCGGGGTCCAGCGGGGGTGTCGGGCGGCCATGATGGCCGCCAGACCGGCGACCTGCGGAGCCGCCATCGACGTTCCGGAGTACAGGTCCCACAAGTGACCGAAGTTCGACGGGGGAGCGACGGCTGCCAGCACGCTCACTCCGGGCGCGGTGAGGTCAGGCTTCAAGATGTCTCCGGCAGTCACGCGCGAGGGTCCCCGCGACGAGAAGTCGGCCATCGCGTCCGGCAGCCGGCGCGCGCTCTCGGCATCGATGCCGGCCATCGGGTGCTTGACGGATCGGACGTAGCCCAGGATCTGCTTGCCCTGGGCCTTGGTGACGTGCACCGTGGGTATGGCGTGGAGGTCGGCGTCCGTGCTGCCTCGGGTCTGGTTGACGAGGACCATGGCTGCCCCACCCGCCTGCGCGACAGCGCGGCTCTTGGTGACGCGTCCGTTGTGGCCACGGGTGCAGATCACGATGGCGCCCTCGACCCGGTCGGCGGCAAGCGAGCCGGGGAAGCAGTGTCCGGCTCGTCCCGGTGAGACACCCTGAGCGGGAACGTCCCTGGCCTCGAGGATGGTGCGCTCCGGAATCGATCGGTTCGACACCATCGAGCCCGTGAACGTCTCACCGTCGCCCAGGGTCACCGCACCCTGGAAGCTGTCCGTGCGACTCGCTGCCACCGTGGTGACCCAGGGTCCGGAGTGCGACACCGTTCCGGAGCCGGGCCCGTCGTCGCCGGCGGCGGCCGATACGAAGACGCCCGCCGCTGCCGCGTTGAGGAAGGCCAGCTCGATGACGTCCGTGAGCTGGCTGTCGTGCCCGCTCACGGAGTAGTTGAGAACATCGACTCCGTCGTGGACCGCCTGGTCGATCGCCTTGGCGGTGTCCGGCGTCGCGCAACCGTCGTCGACGGGGTCGGGCGCTGCCCAGCAGGCCTTGTAGACGGCGAGTGCTGCGCCCGGCGCCACACCGGAGACGTGGCCGAAGTGCTGGCGGTCGACCGAGACGTCCACACCCGCGTTGCCGGCAGCGATCGCGGCCGTGTGCGACCCGTGACCGCTGCCGTCACGTGGGGAGTCGAACTCTGCTGAGGCGAGGTTGTCGGCGCCGAAACCTGCGACGAACGAGTGGGCTGCGATCACTTTCGCATTGCACATCGACGGGGTCCACCGCTCGCCCGGCGGGCACTGGCCGGTGAAGCCTGGGTACGTCGTCCGGGTCGTGTCGGGGTCGAGCGGGACCGCGGCGAAGGACGGGTTCTCGGGCCAGATGCCGGAGTCCACCAGTCCGATCACGGTGCCCTTGCCAGCATCGTCCGCCCCACCGACGGACTGCCACACACCGTCGGCGCCGACCAGGCCCAGACGATCGCGTGAGCGGCTTCCTGCGACGTGTTCGACGCGACTCCGCTCGACGGCGAGCACGTCGGTGTGATCGCGCAGCGCCGCGGCCTGGGCGTCGGTGAGTTCGGCTGCGAAGCCGTTGAGCGCTGCCGTGTACCTGTACAGCACCGTCGGTGAGCCGAGGTCACCGAGCACCTGGTCCTGCTCGGCGAGCAGGTAGCTGGTGTACGCGCGGGCCGCGGGACGATCGGCGTGAAAACGATGGCCGGCGAGCGGGGCCGTCCGGTCCATGCCGGAGATGTCGCCGTCGTACGTCGCCAGCGGCGGTGACGCGAGCATGACCAGATAGGTGTGCGTCGCGGTCAGGGCGGCGGTCGAGGTCGGCTGTTGCGGCCCACGGGCGGTGGCTGCCGACGGCACCGCGAGGGCCACGGCCGCAGCCAGAGCGATGAGTCGGAACACAGGACGGCGGGGCTGGGCGCGATGGGTGGGTCCGGACGCGTGCGAGCGGTGCAACGAACGCACGGTCACCTCCCAGGCATGATCAGGTCGACGTCCGGGACTGACCCCGTGCCGTCGGACATCCAAACGTCCAGGCTGACGAGGGCGGGTCGCCGAGTCAACCCTGAGCGCGGCCGGCCTCGCAGCGCTCACCGGACCATGGCAGCGGTCCCGGGACGAGCCGTCAGTGCATCCGGCGGCTCGGCCGGAGGCGGGTCGGGCTCGTTTGCTCCATTAGAGTCTAGGTTGTGCCCGTTCCCCTTGTCGTCGGTTTCGACCTGGACATGACTCTCATCGACAGCCGACCCGGCATCAAGCGCGTCTGGGAAGAGCTGTCGGCCTCGACCGGGGTGTACGTCGACAGCGACCTGGCGGTCTCCCGCCTCGGTCCGCCCCTCGAGGTCGAGCTGGCCAATTGGGTACCCGAGGACCAGATCGAGACGTTCGTCGGCCACTATCGCGCCCTGTACCCCGACCACGCGATCACCGGAGCCGCCGCGCTGCCCGGTGTCGGCGACGCGCTGGCGGCGGTCAGAGGCGCCGGAGGCCGCAGCGTGGTGGTCAGCGCGAAGCACGAACGGCACGTCCGTCATCACGTCGACCACCTCGGCCTCGACGTCGACGAGGTCGTCGGCGGCCTGTGGGGGGCCGGCAAGGGGGCCGCGTTGCGCGAGCACGGTGCGGCGATCTACGTGGGCGACCACGTGCACGATGTCGAGGGGGCGCGCGCGGCCGGTGCGGTCGCGGTCGCCGTTGCGACCGGGCCGTGTTCCGCCGACGAGCTCGCTGCCGCCGGCGCCGACGTGGTCCTGAACGACCTCGGGGAGTTCCGCGACTGGTTCGACGAGCACGTACTCCGAACACGCCTGGCCGCGCTCGAACGAAGCCTGGCCCAGCTCGGCAGCCTGGTCGTGGCCTTCAGCGGCGGCGCCGACTCGGCATTCCTGCTCGCCGCCGCTACCCGGGTGCTCGGGCCGGACCACGTGGCGGCGGTCACTGCGGTGTCGGACTCGCTGCCCGCCGCCGAGCAGCTGGCAGCAGCCGACTTCGCTGCCTCGCTCGGTGTGCGGCAGCTGACGCCGTCGACACACGAGATGGACCGGGCGGGCTACCGGGCGAACGCCGGCGACCGCTGTTACTTCTGCAAGGCCGAGCTGCTCGACGTCCTGGCCCCGCTGGCCGAGCAGCTCGGCTTCGCGGCGGTGGCCACCGGCACCAATGCCGACGACGCCGTCGCCGGCTTCCGGCCCGGTATCCGGGCTGCGTCCGAGCGCGGCGCGGTGACACCCCTGCTCGACGCGGGCCTGACGAAGACGCAGATCCGTGAGCTCTCGCGCCGGTGGGGTCTGCCCACGTGGGACAAGCCCGCGGCGGCCTGCTTGTCGTCGCGCATCGCCTACGGCATCGGGGTCACGCCCGCCCGGCTGGCCAGGATCGAGCGAGCGGAGGTGTCCCTGCGCGGCCTGCTGGCGGCGTACGGCGTCGGGGTGACCGACCTCCGGGTGCGCGACCTGGGCGAGCAGGGCCGGATCGAGGTGGATGCGTTCGCGCTCGCGCAGGTCGAGGCTGACGACGCGCTTGCAGCGGACCTGGTCCGGGCGGTCGTCGAGGCGGGTTTCGACGGAGCGTTCGTCGACCCGCAAGGCTTTCGCTCCGGTGCGATGAACGAGCGACTCGCGCAGCCGGAGATCTTCCGCTGAGGTTGTATTGTGGGAATGCGCCTCCGGAGCCTTCGGGGGTGCATTGTGTTTACGGGAAGAAACGGTTGGTCGAGCTGTGGCGACAGGCAAGGTGAAGTGGTACGACGCCGAGAAGGGCTTCGGCTTCCTGACCACCGATGACGGCGGCGACGTGTTCGTGCGTTCTGACTCGCTCCCGGCCGGAGTCGAGTCGCTCAAGTCCGGGACCCGCGTCGAGTTCGGTCTCGTCCAGGGCCGCAAGGGCGACCAGGCGATCCAGCTCACCGTCCTCGACCCGACCCCGTCGGTGTCCAAGGCCCTGCGCAAGAAGCCCGAGGACATGGTCAACATCGTCGAAGACCTGATGAAGCTGCTCGAGAACCTCGAGCAGAACCTGCGGCGGGGACGCCATCCGGAGCCGCGGGCCGCGAAACAGACGGCACAGCTGCTTCGCGCGCTCGCCGCCGAGCTGGAGCTCTAGCCCCGGCCTGGTGCAGCCGACGGCGTGGCCCGGGCGGAGCGGAAAAGGCCTCGCAGCACGAGGAACAGCCAGCCGAGAAGGATGCCGGCGATCGTGATGAGCCCCAGCCGCGCATGCAGCGGCATGAGGACGCCGAGGAAGCCCCCGACCACCCACGAGAGCTGCAGCAGGGTCTCCGAGCGGGCGAAGACGCTGGTCCGCACGTTCTCGAGGACGTCTCGCTGGATCAGGGCGTCGAGCGAGAGCTTTCCGAGCTGCTGACTGATCCCGGCGACCAGACCGAGCATCATGGCCGTGACCACCCCGAACAGCAGCGCGCAGACCACGGCGGCGGCGGCGTCGGCCATCAGCACTGCCACGACGGTGGACTCCGGCTTGCGGTTCTTGAGCAACGACCCGAGCGCGGTCCCGATCGTGCTGCCCAGCCCGACCGAGCCGATCACGAGCGCCAGCAAGAGGGTTCGTCTGCCTTCCCCATCCCGCGATCGGATGCTCGCGGAGGAGGAAGGCCATGAACATCGTGAGGAATCCTGAGAGGAAGCGGAGCCCGGAGTTGCACCGCAGTCCGGTCACCACCGTCGAGTGGATCGACACCCGCCGGGACGAGGCGGCCACGTCTCGCAGCCCGACCTGCTCCTCACCCTCGGAGGAGTCCACTCGTGCGGGCAGCAGGATCGAGAGCATGACGCCCCCGGCGTACACCAGTGCGCCGAACCGCAAGGACCACTCGGCGCCCACCGTCGCCAGCAGCCCCGCGATCGGACCGATGATGACTGCCCCGGAGATCGCCGCGATCGAGAGCCGGGAGTTGACCTTGACGAGCGTGAGCTCGGGCGGCAGCAGCCGGGGCACGGCCGAGGCTCGCGTCACGCCGTACGCCTTGGATGCGATCAGGCAGGTGAGGGCGGCAGGAAAGAGCCAGGGGGAGTCGTTCGCGACCGCGCCTGCCATCACCCACAAGCCGGCAGCGCGCACCGCGAACGTCACGCCGATGGCCCATCGCCGACCCCGGCGGAACCGGTCGAGGAACGGCCCGATGAGCGGTGCGACGACCGCGAAGGGGAGCATGGTGACGCCGAGGAACAGGGCGACCTGGCCTCGTGCCTGGTCGGTCGGAGCGGTGAAGAACAGGGTGCCCGCCAACGAGACCGTGAGGGCGGTGTCGCCACCGGAGTTGAACGCGTTGAGCTCGAGTAGGCGGGCCAGCCCGGACTCCCCGGCACCGGACGAGTGTGAGGCGCGGCGGGCGATGCGCAGGGCTCCGCTGGCGGCGCGGCCTCCCGCGGCAGCCACGCGCTTGCCCGTGTCGGTCGCCTTCCGGGCCCGGGTGGCGCCCGTGGGACCACGGCTCCCCGCGAGGTGACCTGGCTGCCCGTGGTCGGGGCGCGATCCTCCCGGCGCGGCGGAGCGCGGCGACGTCCGTGGTTGGTCGCGGTCACGCTCTTTGCCGGGCACACCCCCATCCTGCCCTGCGTCCATGAGAACGGCGGCGGGTATGCCGGACTGTTGCCGTGCTGTGCCGAGATCCCGATTCGTCAGCGCGCACCCGCATGGGTGACAATGCTGGGGTGATGAGCCAGGCCAAGCCAGCCAAGACCGACGTCGCCCTCGCGGCCGCCGTGGATGTGGCCCGGACCGCCTTGGTGGAGGCGGTGGGAGAGGCCTTCGTGGGTACTCACATCGGAGCCACCGCCGAGGCCGAACGCGTCGTCAGCCATTTCTTCGAGTCAGAGCAGCCCGGATACGCCGACTGGCGCTGGGCTGTCACCGTGACCCGTGCGCCTCGACAGAAGCAGGTCACGATCAACGAGATCGTGCTGCTGCCTGGTGAGACCTCGCTCGTCGCCCCCGAGTGGGTCCCGTGGAAGGAGCGGGTCGGCAAGGACGATCTCGGCCCCGGCGACCTGCTTCCGGTGGGCGAGGACGACCCTCGACTGGTGCCCGGCTACCTCGTCGGTGACGCAGCCCTCGACGCCGCAGCAGCCCGCGAGCAGCGTGAGGTGTCGCGCGAGGTGGGCCTCGGGCGGGAGCTCGTGCTCTCGGTCAACGGCCGCGACCTCGCCGCCGACCGGTGGTACGCCGGTGAGAACGGCCCCGACGCCCCGATCGCGCAATCCGCTCCAGCCCGTTGCGCCACCTGCGGGTTCCTCGTAAGGATGGCCGGGCCGCTCAGCTCGGTCTTCGGCGTCTGCGCCAACGGCTCGGCTCCGAGTGACGGCCAGGTCGTGTCGTTCGACCACGGCTGCGGGGCGCATTCCGATGTCCGCATGGAGCCGTCCCAGCACACGCCGTCGGCAGCCCTCCCGGTGCACGACACGATGACCTGGGCGACCTGGGACAACCGTGAGGACGCGTGGGCCGATACCGACCTCGAGGTCATCTCGAGCTGATCGGTCAGAGACCGGCTGCGCCCAGCGGGCTCGTTTCGACTTCTTGCGGGGGTAGCTGCGCCAACCGGTTGCGACGCCTGCGGCAGTACTCCAGACCCAGCAGACCCAGGCCGAAGCCGGCCATGCACGTCCACAGCCACCAGCCCCGGCCGTGGTCCTGCAGCGTCGAGTAGAACGGCAGTAGGGCGACGAAGGCGATCAGCCAGAGCACGACGCCCACGGTCACGGTGCGGACCCCGGTGATGTCCAGGGGATGGACAGCGGTCGCGGTGACGTAGGTCTTCTGTCGGATCTCGATGGACTCGATCGGGGGTCGGCCACCGAACGGGTCGGGGTCGGGCAGCGCCTTCAGCTCGCGCATGCGGTCGACGGGCCGCGGCCGGTTGGGGCGACCGGAACGACGCTCAGCGCGACGACCTCCGCCGGAGTCCGGGCCACCGCTTCGCTTCGACACGAGTCCAGCCTACGCCGCGCGCGGATCCCCGAGTTGCACCCCCGCGAGCCCTACGCTGAGCGGCGTGAACACCTCGAACTCCGGTGCCTCACCCAGGACAGGCACCCGCCCGACCGGGCTGGACAAGTACTTCAAGATCTCCGAGCGCGGTTCCACCGTGCCTCGCGAGATCCGCGGTGGGATCGTCACGTTCTTCACGATGGCCTACATCGTCGTGTTGAACCCGATCATCCTCGGAGGGGCGCTCGACGCGAGCGGCAACTCGATCACCGGTGGCGAGACCGCCGACTTCGCTCAGATTGCGGCAGCCACCGCACTGGTGGCCGGCGTACTGACGATTCTCATGGGTGTGGTGGCCAACTATCCGCTGGCCCTGGCGACGGGGCTCGGGCTCAACGCCTTCGTAGCCTTCTCGGTCGCCAGTCAGATGACCTGGGCCGACGCCATGGGCCTGGTGGTCCTCGAAGGGTTGGTGATCCTCGTCCTCGTGCTCACCGGGTTCCGCAAGGCCGTGTTCGCTGCGGTGCCCGCCGAGCTCAAGGTGGCGATCAGCGTCGGCATCGGGCTGTTCATCGCGTTCATCGGATTCGTCGACTCCGGTTTCGTACGCCGCACCGAGGCACCACCCGTCCCGGTCAACCTGGGCATCGGCGGATTCCTGTCCGGGTGGCCGACGATCGTCTTCATCTTCGGCCTGCTCCTGATGATCGTGCTCTACGCGCGGCGGGTCAGGGGCGCGATCCTGATCTCGATCGTGACCACGACCGTGGTGGCCATCATCGTCGAGGCTCTCGCCGACGTCGGCCCGGCCTTCGGGGCGAACGGATCGTTCAACCCGAAGGCGTGGAACCTCAACGTCCCGGCCTGGCCCGACAAGGTCGTCGACAGTCCGGACTTCGGCCTGCTCGGCAACTTCTCGTTGTTCGGCTCGTTCTCCGAGGTCGGTACCGTGACGGCCCTGCTGCTCATCTTCACGCTGCTGCTGGCCGACTTCTTCGACACCATGGGCACGATGACGGCCATCGGTGCCGAGGCAGGCCTCCTGCAGGAGGACGGCACGCCGATCAACACGCAGCGCATCCTGGTCGTCGACTCGATCGCGGCGGCTGCCGGAGGTGCTGCCTCGATCTCGAGTAACACCTCCTACATCGAGTCCGCCTCCGGGGTGGGTGAGGGCGCCCGCACCGGCCTCGCCAGCGTCGTCACCGGAATCCTCTTCCTGCTCACCACCGTCTTTGCGCCGGTCGTGGACATCATTCCCAACGAGGCGGCCACGCCGGCGCTGGTGGTCGTGGGCTTCCTCATGATGACGCAGGTCACGAACATCGACTGGAACGACATCGAAGTCGCGCTTCCGGCGTTCCTGGCGATCATCCTGATGCCGTTCACATACTCCATCTCGGTGGGGATCGGGGCCGGGTTCATCGCGTACGTCGTGTTGAAGGGCGTGCGTGGCAAGGCTTCACAGGTGCATCCACTGCTGTGGTTCGTCGCGGCCGCGTTCGTGCTCTACTTCGCCATCGATCCCGTCACCAATTGGCTCACATAGCGAGAATCCCAGTTTCCTTAGCATTGCTAATGAGTTATGCTAAGGAATATGCCCACAGAAGTCATGAAGCTCGCACGGACCGACGCAGGGTTGGCCGGCGCACTGCGGATCTCGGTGATGAGGCTGTCACGGCGACTCCGCAACGAGCGCGACGCCGACGACGACCTGACAGCCAACCAGCTGGCCGTGCTGGGCACGCTCATCCGAGACGGAGCCTTGACGATCGGTGACCTCGCCGCCGCCGAGAAGGTGCAGCCGCCGTCCATGACGCGGACCGTGGGCTGCCTGGCGGACAAGGGTCTCGTCAGCCGTGATCCGCACGAGACGGACAAGCGTGTCGTGGTGGTGTCGCTGACGGGCGACGGCCGCGAGGTCATTGCCGAGTCGCGTCGACGCAAGGATGCCTGGCTCACGTATCGCCTCAAGGAGCTCAGCCCTGCTGAGCGCCAGATCCTGCGGGACGCCGCCCCACTGCTCGAGCGGCTCTCTCACGCATGACGCCGACGTTCCGAGCCCTCGAGGTGCGCAACTACCGCATCTACGCGAGCGGCAGCCTGATCAGCAACACCGGTACCTGGATGCAGCGTGTCGCACAGGACTGGCTGGTGCTCGAGCTGACCCACTCCGGGACCGCCCTGGGCATCACCACCGGACTGCAGTTCCTGCCCTTCCTTCTGGTCACCCCGATGGCCGGGCTGATCGCCGACCGCTACTCCAAGCGTCGGCTGCTCGTCTTCACGCAGGCGTCCCTGGCCGTGAGCGCTGGTGTGCTGGGGCTGCTGGCGGTGACCGGCGTGGCGCACGCGTGGCATGTCTACCTGCTGGCCTTCCTGTTCGGGTGCGGCACTGCCTTCGACACTCCGGCCAGGCAGGCCTTCGTCGTCGAGATGGTCGGGCGCGAGCACCTTCCCAACGCGGTGGGGCTCAACTCGGCGTCGTTCAACCTCGGTCGCGTCGTCGGGCCGGCCGTCGCCGGGTTCATGATCGCCGGACTGGGTTCGGGGGTGCAGGCGACGGGAGCGGTGATCCTCATCAACGCGGCCACGTACCTCGCCGTCATCTACTCGCTGAAGGTGATGGATCCGGCTGCGCTCGACACCCCGGTTCCGGTCGCTCGCGCCAAGGGAGCCTTGCGCGACGGGGTTCGCTATGTGCGGGATCGACCGGATCTCGTGTTCGTCTTCGTGGTCGCCTTCTTCGCCGGCACGTTCGGACTCAACTTCCAGATGACCAGCGCTTTGATGGCGACGGGCGAGTTCCACAAGGGCGCCGGCGAGTACGGCGTGCTCGGGACGTTCTTGGCCATCGGCTCGCTGACCGGGTCGCTGCTCGCGGCCCGCCGGGCTCATTCGCGCCGGCTGCTGCTGGTGCTGGCGGCGCTTTCGTTCGCTCTCGCGGAGATCACGGCCGGGCTCATGCCGTCGTACTGGCTGTTCGCGCTCTGGCTTCCGGTGGTAGGCCTGTGTGCGCTGACGATGCTCAACGCGCTCCAGACGGCCGTGCAGCTGACCGTCGACTCCGCGATGAGGGGACGCGTGCTGGCGCTCTACATGATGGTGTTGATGGGCGGTACGCCGGCCGGTGCGCCGGTCGTCGGTTGGGTCGGGGAGACCTTCGGGCCGCGGTGGACGCTCATTGGTGGCGGTGGGGTGACACTGCTCGCGGTCCTCGCGGCGACGTTCTGGGTGATGTGGATGCAGGACACCCGTGTTCGGGATGTGTCGGTCCACGCTGCCAAGATGGCGGCATGACGACGAAGCTGCGCCCCGAGCGCTATTTCGAGCTGATCGACACCGACACCGACCGCCTCCTCGCGATGGGCGAGCGCGGGCTGCGTGATGAGGTTCCCGCCTGTGCGGGCTGGGACGTTGGTGAGGTGGTGTGGCACGTCGCCACCGTCTACGAGCACAAGATCCGCGTCATGGCCGACAACTCCTGGCCCGACCCGTGGCCCCCGGCCTGGGACTTCGCCGACGACGAGGAGCTCGCCTTCCTCCGTGACGCCAAGGCGCGCCTGTTCGAGGAATTCTCCCGCCACGAGCTGTCGGAGCCGACCCAGACGTTCGGGTCGGACACCACCATCGCTTTCTGGCTCCGCCGGATGGCCTGCGAGGTCGCGGTCCACCGCCACGACGGCGAGTCCGCCCATGCCGACTCCACGCCGATCCCCGACGACCTCGCACTCGACGGCATCGACGAGATACTGCACGTGATGCTGGCCGGTGACTGGTGGAGGGAACGCGTCCAGACCGCACATCCGGTCAACGCTCACGTGGCTGTCGAGGCCGGCGGGCAGCGCTGGGTGTGCGATGTTCGGGAGACAGCGGTGAGCATCGCGGCCGAGTCTCAGGCGCCCGCCGATGCAACCGTCTCGGGGGCACCTATGGACCTGTTTCTCTGGCTGTGGGGTCGGGTCGGTGACGACCGGGTCACCCGGTCCGGAGACCAGGCGCTGGCCGGGGAGTTCCGTGCTCGCCTCGCCGAGTGCGGCGGGTGACCCGACAGAGCGTCCCGCTGTGCCGGCGGCCGGAGCGTTGCCGCCTGGTCAGCAGGTAACCTCGCCGCATGCACCCCCGATACCGCCGTTTGCTGATTCCCGGCGTCCTGGTGCTGCTGCTCGTCATCGTCATCGCTGCGGCACTGCGATGATTCCAGACCCCACGTCGGTCGAGGTCGACCTCGTGCGTGACGCCGTTCTCGATGAGCACGTGCTCGTGCGCGCGGTGGTGTCTGGGCGCCAACGCAACCAGACCGTCCCCTATCGCCGGGTCGAGCTGCGCTACGTCGATGTCAAGGCCGGCCGTCGCCTCCAGGTGACGGCCTACGACGACACGCAGTCCCACACCCGGAACGTCGAGCCGGGGGCACCGGCGCGGGCCGCCGTCGACGAGCTGTTGGTGGCGGGGTACGCCAACTGGCACATCGAGGCCCGCAGCGAGACGGTGCAGGTGCGCGTGACGA
Organism: uncultured Actinomycetota bacterium; assembly: GCA_963750495.1. Lineage (GTDB taxonomy): Bacteria > Actinomycetota > Actinomycetes > Propionibacteriales > Nocardioidaceae > JANLYC01. The sequence continues at coordinate 59,642 of CAVVQV010000002.1, read as the reverse complement.
AGAAGGGACGCTGGCTCGTCCATCGGGCGGCCCGCACGGAGCCCGTCGATGTCGACCGGGCCCACGACCGGGCGAAGCGCCGCAAGCTCGACGCGGCGGACGCACTGTTCGAGGTCCTGGGTATCACGACGGCCGACGGCCAGGTGAAGCCGAGCCGGATGGCGAAGTTCCGCCAGGTCCAGGATCTGCTCGCCGCGCTCGAGCCACTCGTCGATTCCGCGGTCGAGCTCGGACCCGGTACGGCGCTCTCGGAGCAACGTCCTTTGCGGATGGTCGACCTCGGCTGCGGCAACGCCTACCTGACGTTCGCCGCCTTCCGGTACCTCACGACGGTGCGCGGGCTGCCGGTCGAGGGCACCGGCATCGACATCAAGGCCCAGGCGCGGACCCGCAACAGCGAGGTCGCGGCCGAGCTCGGGATCGCGGACCGCCTGCATTTCGTCGAGGGCTCGATCGGCGACGCCGAGGTCGTCGACAGTCCTGACCTCGTGCTGGCGTTGCACGCCTGCGACACCGCGACCGATGACGCACTGGCGCGAGCCGTGTCGTGGCACGCCCCGGTGATCGTGGCAGCGCCCTGCTGTCATCACGACCTGCAGAGTCAGCTCGAGTCCCACGCCGCCCCGGATCCCTACCGGCTGGTGACCCGCCACGGCATCTTGCGCGAGCGACTGGCTGACGTGCTCACGGACGCGCTGCGAGCAGCGATCCTGCGGCTCGTCGGTTACCGCGTCGAGGTCATCGAGTTCGTCGACTCCCGGCACACCCCGCGCAACGCGCTGATCCGCGCAGTCCGCACCGGTGCTGCGCCGGACCAGGCGACGGTCGACGCCTACTGCTCACTCGTGGCGGAATGGGGAGTGCAGCCCGCTTTAGCGACGTTGCTGGCGCCGACGTATCCGCTGCTCGTGAGTTCCGGCGACTCCGCACCTGAGGCCGAGAGCGGCCGACGTTGAACAGGTCGATCGCTAGCTGGCGGTCAGCCGGAGTGCGCGGCGCCGTCGCAGTGGCGCTGGCAGTGCCACTGGCAGTGACGCCGGGTGCCGGGATGGGCGCCCGGGCGGCGTACTCCGCGGCGAGTGGTGATCACGTCGTCTTCACGATCCGCGCACCCGAGATCACGGAGTCGAGCTCGTTGGCGATCAGTACCGTCGACCCGGGCCTGACCTATACGACCAACGACTCCGGCGACGCCGGCACCGTCTACGTCCTCGACTCGAAGACCGGGGCGTTGCTCGGTCGGACGACCTTGGCCGGCGTGGCACCGTTGGACGTCGAGGCGATCGCCGTCGGGACCGATGGTTCCCTGATCGTGGCCGACATCGGTGACAACAACGCCGACCACTCGACCGCAGACCTGTACCGAATCGAGCAGCCCGGCCGGGGCGACCACACGGTGACCCCGGACCGCGTCGACTTGACCTACCCCGGCGGACCACGTGACGCGGAGTCCGTGATCTACGATGCCTCGACAGGTCGCGCCTATGTCGTGAGCAAGGTGTTCGGTCCAGCACACGTGTACGTCACGCCGCCGCATGTGTTCCGGTTCGACTCCGCCCGGCTCCGGGTCGCGGCGAAGGCTCCTCCGCTGGCGACCGACGCGACGTTGCTGCCCGATGGCGAGCATGCCGTGATCCGCACGTACTTCGACGCGTCGGTCTACACGTTCCCGGCCTGGAACGAGATCGCGATCTTCAACCTGCCGCCGCAGCAACAGGGGGAGTCGATCACGGCACCGGCATCGGGGGACGTCGTGTGGGTCGGGTCCGAGGGTGTGCGGTCACGAGTGACCTCCGTGCCGTTGCCCGATCTGACGGCTCCGCAAGCCGGGTCGGGCACCGCGAGGCCGTCGGGTGCCCCGGGTGCCTCGGGTGACGCCGCCGACGACGGCTCTGCCAGGTCGGATGCGAACGACTCGGCACGTGAGATGGCCACCGTGGTCTTCATCGGCGGCCTGGTCGGTCTGGCCGCTCTCCTGCTCGTCGTCCTCTTCCTCACGCTCCGCCGCCGCCTCACCTCCTGACCCCCCTTCGTTGAACCGTGAGTTGTGGCTCCTTGAACCGTGAGTTGTGGCTCCTTGAACCGTGAGTTGTGGCGTGGACACCGCGACCTGGCGGGCCGGCAAGGTGGTCCAGCGTGAGCTGGTACCTGCTTTGCGGAAGTCGTACGCCGAGGGGTTCGCCTAACGCGACGTGCTCGAACGGCGTACCGGGCGGGGCGGGGCCGGGCGGACCCGAGTGCAAGGTCACCGAGGCAGATCTGCACTGCACCAGGGACGTTTGACTAGTGCACAAGCCAGCTGGCTTGTGCACTAGGCAAACGCGCGGCCAGAGAGGGAACGACGGGTCAGAGGTGGGAGATGGTCCAGTCGATGCAGGCGGTCAGGGCTTCGACGTCCGCTGCGTCGACAGCGGGGAACATCGCCACCCGGAGCTGGTTGCGGCCGAGCTTGCGGTACGGCTCGGTGTCGACGATGCCGTTGGCGCGCAGCACCTTCGCCACGGCGGCGGCGTCGATTGCCTCGTCGAAGTCGATCGTCCCGATCACCAGCGACCGGTCGGCCGGCTCGGCCACGAACGGAGTGGCGTACTCCGACTTCTCCGCCCACCCGTAGAGCACGTTCGACGACTCGGTCGTGCGCTCGACCGCGCCGGCCAGCCCGCCCAGCGAGTTGAGCCAGTCCACCTGCTCAGCCAGCAGGTAGAACGTGGCGAGCGACGGGGTGTTGTAGGTCTGGTTGAGGGCGGAGTTGTCGATCGCGGTCTGCAGGTCGAGAAAGGCCGGGATCCACCGCCCGCTCTCCTTGACGGTCCTGGTCCGCTCCACCGCCGCCGGGGACAGCAGCGCGATCCACAGCCCGCCGTCCGCGGCGAAGCACTTCTGCGGGGCGAAGTAGTAGACGTCGGTCTCTCGGAGGTCGACGGGCAGCCCGCCCGCGCCCGACGTCGCGTCGATGAGGACCAGTGCGTCGTCGTCGGCGCCGTCGACCCGCCGGATCGGAGCCATCACGCCGGTTGAGGTCTCGTTGTGCGGCCAGGCGTACGCGTCGATGCCGGCCTCCGCGACCGACACCGCGCGGGTGCCCGGTTCCGCCTTCCGGATGCTCGGCTCACCCAGGAACGGTGCGTCCGCCGCCGCTGTCGCGAACTTCGCCGAGAACTCACCGAACGACAGGTGCTGGCTGCGCTCGCGGATCAGGGCAAAGGTCGCCACGTCCCAGAACGCCGTGGCGCCGCCGTTACCGAACACCACCTGGTAGCCGTCGGGCAACGAGAACAGCGTCGCGAGGCCCTCCCGGACCCGGCCGACCACGTCGCGGACGGTCGACTGCCGGTGTGACGTGCCCAGGTATGACGACCCGGTGGCGGCCAACGCCTGCAGCGCCTCGACCCGAACCTTGCTCGGACCGGCGCCGAAGCGGCCGTCCTTCGGGAGCAGCTCGGACGGGATGGTCAGGTCGGACATTCGGGTGGCCTCTCTCGAGCAGGTGATGCATGCAGGATGTCACCGGTCTGACCACGGTGTCAGGTCAGCATTCTTGCAAAACGCCGCCGGGCCCGGCCGGCCCGTCTCAGCCCAGCTGCGTCAGTCAGCCCAGCCGTCTCAGTCCGCCCACGCGGGGTTCCACCCCTCGACCGAGTTGGCCGGGCGGCTGTCAGGCCCGGAGTAGTGCGCTGACGGTCGGATCAGCCGACCGGTCTTCTTCTGCTCCAGGATGTGTGCGCTCCAACCGGCCGTGCGGGCGCAGGTGAACATCGACGTGAACATGTGCGGCGGCACCTGTGCGAAGTCGAGCACGATCGCGGCCCAGAACTCCACGTTGGTCTCGAGCACGCGGTCGGGGCGACGTTCACGCAGCTCCGCGAGCGCTGCCTTCTCGAGAGCCAGGGCGACCTCGTACCGCGGGGCCGACAGCTCCTCCGCCGTACGCCGCAGCACGCGCGCGCGGGGATCCTCGGCCCGGTAGACCCGGTGGCCGAACCCCATCAGTCGCTCGCCCTTGTCGAGCAGCTCCTTGACGTACTTCCTCGCGTCGTCACGCTTCTCGACCTCGCCGATCATGCCGAGCACCCGGGAGGGAGCACCACCGTGCAGCGGCCCACTCATCGCGCCGACCGCGGCCGAGAGGCTGGCGGCAGCATCGGCGCCGGTCGAGGCCACTACACGGGCGGTGAAGGTCGAGGCGTTCATGCCGTGCTCGGCCGCCGAGGTCCAGTAGGCATCGACCGCCTTGACGTGCTTGGGGTCGGGTTCACCGCGCCACCGGCGCATGAAGCGTTCGGTGATCGTCTCCGCTTGGTCGACCTCGCTCTGCGGCACCATCGGCAGTCCGACCCCGCGCGCAGCCTGGGCGACGTAAGACAGGACCATCACGGCGGTGCGCGCGAGGTCGTGGCGAGCCTCGTCGTCATCGATGTCGTAGAGCTGACGCATGCCCCACGCCGGTGCGATCATCGCGATCGCGCTCTGCACGTCGACGCGGATGTCGCCCGAGTGCACGGGGATCGGGTAGGGCTCAGCGGGTGGGAGACCCGGATCGTAGGTGCCGTCGACCAAGAGCCCCCAGACCTTCTCGAACGGGACCCGGCCGACGAGGTCCTCGATGTCGACGCCGCGGTAGCGAAGCGCCGAACCCTCCTTGTCCGGCTCGGCAATCTGAGTCTCGAAGGCGATGACTCCCTCGAGCCCCTCGTGGACCTCGACCATGCGTGACTCCCTTGTCCGCCCATCCGGTGCGACACCAGTGCAGCACGTCATTCTTACCGGTCGGGCGGAGTCGGCGTCGGTGGGGTCAGGGAGCGAGCCGCTCGACGATCCAGGTCGACTCGTCGGCGCGGTCGTAACGCACGCGGTCGTGCATCCGTCCGGGTCTGCCCTGCCAGAACTCGATGTGGTGCGGGCGCACGAGGTAGCCACCCCAGTGCGGCGGCCGCGGGATGTTGTCGACACCTTCGAACCGCTCCGACACCTGCAGGTAGCGGTCGTTGAGGTAGTCGCGCCCGGTGACGATCTCCGACTGTGGTGACGCCCACGCGCCGAGCTGCGAGCCACGCGGCCGCGAGGCGAAGTAGGCGTCCGCCTCGGCCTCGTCGACCAGACCGGCGCGGCCCTCGACGCGCACCTGACGTTCGAGCGGGTGCCACGGGAAGAGCAGTGCGCACTGCGGGTTCGTCCGCAGCTCGGAGCCCTTGCGCGACATCAGGTTCGTGTAGAACACGAAGCCACGCTGGTCGATGGACTTGAGCAGCACCATCCGGGATGACGGCGAGCCCACAGTGTCAGCCGTGGACACGACCATCGCGTTGGGCTCATGGAGGCCGGCGACGCGGGCGGCGTCGAGCCAGCCGATGAAAGCGGCGATCGGGTCCGGCCCGAGGTCACCCTCCGTCAGACCCAGATCGGCGTACTCCTCGCGCCACGACGCGAGGTCGCGGGGCAGGTCACGCTGCTGAGACGTCATACCTCAGAAATGTAAAGGAGGTGGAGCCGATCGTGGTCCAGACACGGCGAGACCCGCGGGCGGGACGTGGCAAGCCACGGTCGGGCGGACATCTCCGACACCCACGGGTCCGGGTAGCTGACTGGAATTGCTACGCCGTCCAGATTGAGCGACTGCCTAGCGGCCAGCCACCTCACATGTCCGTTGAGAACACATCTGTCGGACCACCTCCCTTCATGTGTCCGTTCACGGTACGACGGGAGGGTTCGTCGGACAAGCGGATTAGAGTGACGGCGTGCCGCGTGGTGTGGGTCGACTGTTGACGGACATCCGACCCCTCCAGGTGTCGCTCGACTACCGCCGGCTGTGGATCGGCAACACGGTGTCGCAGCTCGGCCAGCAGATGACCGCAGTGACGATCGCCATCCAGGTCTACGCACTGACGCGGTCCACGTTCGCCGTCGGGCTCGTCGGCCTGTTCGCGCTGTTTCCGCTCATCGGCTTCGGGCTCTACGGGGGAGCGGTCGCCGATGCGATCGACCGTCGCAAGCTCGCGCTCGTCGCCTCGTTCGGTCTCTGGTCGCTGTCGCTCGTCCTCGTGGTCCAGGCCGTGCTCCACCTCGAGCTGGTCTGGCTGCTGTACGTCGTGGTGGCTCTGCAGTCGGGCTGCTTCGCGGTCAACAACCCCACCCGGGCGTCGATCATCCCGCGGCTGATCCCGAAGGAGTACCTCCCGGCGGCGAACGCGCTGAACATGGCCTCGTTCAACCTCGGCTTCACGGTCGGGCCACTCCTCGGTGCCCTGGCGATCAGTGCGGCCGGCTACTCGGTCGCCTACGGCATCGACGCGGTGACGTTCACCGCCGCGCTCTATGCCCTGTTCCGGCTGCCCCCGATTCCTCCCGAGCCGGTCGAGGGTGGGGTGCTACAGCGTCCCGGGCTGCGTTCGGTCATCGAGGGATTCCGTTTCCTCCGCAACGCGCGCAACATCCGGATGACGTTCGTCCTCGATCTGTGCGCGATGGTGCTCGCACAACCCAGGGCGCTGTTTCCAGCCGTGGCAGGAGGGTTCTTCGGCGGCGGCGTCCGGACCGTGGGACTGCTGCAAGCTGCCCCGGCGATCGGCTCCCTGCTCGCCTTCACCTTCTCGGGCTGGGTGAGCAAGATCCGGCGCCAAGGTGTGGCGATCGCCGTCTGCGTGATCGTGTACGGCGCCTCGGTGGCGGCCTTCGGCTTCGCCCGTGCCCTGTGGGTCGGCGTGCTCTTGCTCGCGATGAGCGGTGCGGCCGACATGGTCAGCGCGGCCTACCGGTCGACCATCCTCCAGGTCGCGGCCCCCGACAATCTGCGTGGCCGGCTGCAGGGTGTCTTCACCGTCGTCGTGGCGGGCGGGCCGCGGATGGGCGACTTCGTCGCGGGCTCGACGGCCGCGTTGACCACGCCGACGATCGCGCTGGCTGCTGGTGGGTTGGCGTGCATCGCCGGAGTACTGATCGCGTCCGCGCGCGAGCGGTCCTTCGCTGCGTACGACGCTCTCGACCCGCAGCCGTGAGGACCACAACCCACGGTTGAAGGGACCACAACTCACGGTTGAAGGGACCACAACTCACGGTTCGACGAGCGGGGTCAGGCGAAGTCGGCGGGGTCGATGGCGATCCAGACCTGTTCGGCCCGGGCGACCAGGGTGCCGTCGGCGGCATAGACGGCGCTCGCGGTGAACGTCTTGCGGCCCTGCTCCGACAGCAGTCGTGCCACGACGACGTACGGCGTGCCCACGGCCACCGCCGAGTCGCAACGGGCTGTCAACCGGCCCAGCACCACGGGACGAACCTCGAGGTCGGAGGTCCAGGCACTGGGGCAGTCGAGAGCCGCCCACACGAAGTGGTCCGGGACGCGACCGGAGCCGTCGACCAGGCTGGCATCGGGTGTCCAGACACACGCGGTCAGGCCGGTGGCGAGCGGGCCGGGCGCGAGCCGTAGCCCGTCTCCCTCAGTCCGGTCGGTGCCGCACACGAAGCAGGTGGGGAACGGATGGTTGTGCAACCCCGCGTACGCCGGCTCGGCGGCATGCGCTGCCGGCGGCGGCACCGGTTCCACGGCGGCGGCGGCGAACTCGCCCGGCAAGGCCTCGGCGACCACCACGTCGCCGTCCAGGAGGAGGGTCGGAGTCTCGAGAGGGTCGGAGCCGGCTGGCGGCACGACCCGCAGCGGCGTTTCCAGAGGTGGTGGCCGACGCAGGGTGACCGTCACCGGTTGGTCGGGGCTGTGCTGCACGTGCTCGGCGAGCAGGCCGGCGGTGTACCCGCCGTTTCCGCTCGAAGGCGGTCCGACGAACCGCCGCGCGATCGTGACGACCGCGGAAGGGGTGACCACGGGAACTGAGGCTATCCGGTCGATCGGACGGTGACGTCGGAGCGTTCGCCGGCAACGGTCACCAGCATGTCGAGGGTCGCGGCGATCACCGGATCGGTCTGCGCGCCGGCCCGTACTGCGGCGAAGATACGCCGGGCCGCCGGGGTGGCCACGACCGGACAGATCGCGAGCCCCTCGACGCGCAGCGGCTGCGCCAGCCGGGGGATCAGGGCAACCCCGCACCCGGCGGAGACCAGAGAGGCGACAGCCCCCCATTCGGTGCTCCAGTGCGCGACGTCGGGGCTGAAACCGGCCGCCGCGCAGACCGCTCGCAGGATCTGCGAGCACGGGTCCTGCGGCGCGGAGCCGACCCAGGGTTCGGCCGCCAGCGTCTCGAGCCGGAGGCCCTGCCGGCGTACGAGCGGGTGGTCGGCAGGAAGGACGGCGTCGAGGGGGTCAGACAGCAGGTCGACGCGGTGGTAGCGCGGATCGTGGCGCGGCGGGCCGTCAGCGTAGTCCGACGACACCACGACGTCGAGGTCGCCGGAGTCGAGAGCGGTGAAGACCTCGGGCGGTTCGGCCTCGAGGATGCGCAGGGTGATGCCCGGGCGCTCGATCGCCAACCGGGCGAACGACGGGGCGATCAGCGAGGTGACCCCGGTGGAGAGCCCCCCGACCCGGACCTCCCCGATCGTGCCTTCTTCCCACGCGGCCAGGTCGGCTCGCGCCCGCTCGAGCTGCTCGTGCACGACGACGGCGTGCGAGAGCAGCACGCGGGCCTGGCCGGTGAGGCGCACGCCGCGGCCGTGCTTCTCGAGCAGGGGAGCCCCGACATCCCGGGACAGCCCGGCGAGCTGCTGCGAGACCGCGGACGGCGTCAGGTGCAGGGCCGCCGCCGTCGCGGACACCGTGCCACGCTGCTCGAGCTCGCGCAGGACGCGCAGACGACGAAGATCAATCGTGAAGTCTTTACTAACGGAAACCATGCACAAATAATAGATGGACTAACTGATCTTTGGCGAGGGAGAATCGACCCATGAACCGCCGCGCCACTGTCCTCTTCGTTGCCCTCGGGGTGGCCTGGGGCATCCCGTACCTGCTCATCAAGGTGGCCGTAGACGAGCTGTCGCCCGCTGAGCTGGTGCTGTCCCGCACCGTCCTCGCCGCGCTGATTTTGCTGCCCATCGCGCTGGCCAAGGGAGCCATCCGACCGGTGCTGGCCCGCTGGCGCTGGCTGGTCGTCTTCGCCGTCGTCGAGATCGCAGTGCCCTGGGTTTTTCTCGGCAGTGCCGAGACACGCCTGCCGAGCTCGACCACCGGGTTGCTGATCGCCGCCGTGCCGCTGGTCGGGCTTGCCCTCGCCTTCGTCACCGGTGTGGCCGAGCCGATGTCGGCCACCTCCTGGCTGGGCCTGGCCATGGGAATCGTCGGAGTCGCCGCGTTGGTGGGCCTCGACGTGAGCGGTTCGAACCTCGGTGCCGTCGCCGAGCTCGCGGTCGTGGTCGTGGGCTACGCCATGGGCCCGGCGATCCTGGCCCGGCCCTTGCGAGGCCTGCCCGGCATCGGCGTGATGGCTTCCGCGCTGACGCTGACTGCCGTTGCCTACGTCCCCGTCGTCCTGGTCTCTGACGGCGTGCCGACCGGACTGCCGTCCGCCGACGTGGCCTGGTCGGTGGTGCTGCTGGCCTCGGTCTGCACGGCCGCCGCGTTCATGCTGCTGTTCGCCCTGGTCGGTGAGGTCGGTCCCGTCCGGGCCACCACGATCACCTACCTCAACCCCGCAGTAGCGGTCGTCGCGGGCGCACTGATCCTCAGCGAGCCGGTCACGGTGTGGACTGTCCTGGGCTTCGCCCTCGTGGTGTCGGGGTCCTACGTGGTCAACCGCCGACCGTCGCGCGGCGGCCCCCGCCCTGACCCGGGCCAGCAGGTCGGGGTCACCGAGCACACGCTTCCCGAGGCGAGTGCTGAGGTGGTCGAGGTCGAGGGCCGGCAGGTGGCCGTCGCCGGTCAGCCGTTGCGTAGCCGCTCGTAGCGGGCCAACGCCTCCTCGCGTTCCGCACCGTGGTCGACGATCGGGTCCCGGGGCTCGTGGATCTCCGCGGCGGGCACCTCTGCGAGCTCGGGAACATACCGCCGGATGTAGTCGCCCTGCGGGTCGAACTTCTTGCCCTGAAGCACCGGGTTGAACACCCGGAAGTACGGTGCCGCGTCCGTTCCGCAGCCGGCCGTCCACTGCCAGCCGTGACTGTTTGACGCCAGGTCGCCGTCGACGAGCCAGTGCATGAAGTGCCGGGCACCGTGCTGCCACTCGATGTGCAGGTCCTTGACAAGGAAGCTGGCGACGATCATGCGCACGCGGTTGTGCATCCAGCCCTCGGCCTTCAGCTGACGCATCCCGGCATCGACGATCGGGTAGCCCGTCCTGCCGTCCTTCCAGGCCTCGAACGCCTCGTCCGGCTCGTCATGAACGAGACGGGCGAACTCCGGGCGGTAGTACTCGCGCGCCGTCTCGGGCCGTCGAGCGAGCACGTCGGCGTAGAACTCCCGCCACGCGAGCTCGGTCCGGTACGTCGTAACCGCCTCCTGGCCGGCTGCGTCGTGGCTGGCTGCGTCGCGGGCTGCGCGCAGGTCGGCGAGCATCGTCCGCGGGTGGATCTCACCCCACTTCAGGTGCACCGACATGTGCGACGTCGCGTCGAGGTCCGGGCGGTTCCGGTCGGCGGCATACGAGCTCAGTCGCTCATCGACGTACGCCGCCCACCGTCGCCGCGCGACCAGTTCTCCGGCGCTGGGCAGCTCGAGACCTCTGGGCACCTGGGTGCCCATCATCGCGTCGCTGCGCAGCCCGTGCTCCCAGCGAACGCTCTGGGGAGCCGGTGGCGGTTCACGCCAACCGTGGTCGAGCCAGGCGCGCGAGTAGGGCGTGAACACCTGGTAGCCCTGGTCGCCCTTGGTCCGGACCCGGCCCGGTGCGACGGCGTACGGCGAACCGGTGCGCACGAGGGGGACACCCTCCAAGGCCTGTTCGACCGTCTCATCCCGCGCCCGACCGTACGGTCCGAAGTCCTCCGCGATGTGGACGCTGCTCGCGCCGGCCTCACGGACGACGGCCGGCAGGGCCGAGACCGGGTCCCCCCGGCGGACGACGAGGCCGCCGGTCGACTCAGCGAGGGCGGAGAGGCTGGCGACCAGGTACGCCCGGCGCGACGGTCCCGCCGGTTCCCACAGCCGCGGGTCGAAGACGAACAGCGGCACGACCGAACCGGCCTCGCCGGCGTGGGCGATGGCCTCGAGCAGCGCCGGGTTGTCCGCCAGCCGCAGGTCGCGTCGGAACCACATGACGGTCGTGCCGGCCGAGGCGTCGGTGGATGGAGCCATACCCCCATCCTGACGGCTCGTCGAGCCGGATGCCCTGCGGGAACTTCTGCACAGGCATGGGTGCGTCGCCGGGCAGGTCGGCCGCGGGATGGGCATCGGTTGGCCGCTGGGTCGCAATGAGCCACAATGACGAGGCAGCGCCGACAGTCCGCAGCGACGACAAGGTGGACCACCCACACGTGACCGATCTGATCGACACCACGGAGATGTACCTCCGCACGATCTACGAGCTCGAGGAGGAGGGCATCGTCCCGCTGCGCGCCCGGATCGCGGAGCGGCTGCACCAGTCGGGGCCCACTGTGAGCCAGACGGTCGCCCGGATGGAACGGGACGGGCTCGTCAGCGTCGAGGGTGATCGCCACCTCGAGCTGTCGGACGAGGGACGGACCCTGGCGATCCGGGTGATGCGCAAGCACCGGCTCGCGGAGCGGCTGCTCATCGACGTGATCGGACTCGAGTGGGAAGACGTCCACACCGAGGCCTGTCGCTGGGAGCACGTGATGTCCGAGACCGTGGAGCGCCGCCTGCTCGAGATCCTCGACCATCCCACCGTGTCGCCGTACGGCAACCCGATCCCGGGCCTGGCCGAGCTCGGTGACGACGAGGACCGGGTCGAAGAAGCGTTCCTGTCCGGTGTCGAGTCGCTCGACTCGGTCGTCGGCGACGGTGAGGAGGTCAGCGTCATCATCGGTCGCATCGCCGAACCCGTCCAGACAGACGAGCAGCTGATGGCCGTCCTCCGTCGCGTCGGCGCCCGACCGGGCCAGGTCGTCACGGTGGCGCGCGCGGTCGAGGGAGTACTGATCGCCAGCGGCGGCGAGTCGGCCGAGATCGACGCCGATGCCGCCAGCCACCTGTTCGTACGACGGCTCTGATCACGCCTGCTCGATGACCGACTGGCGCCGCTACCTCGCGGCCTTTCATGCCCGGTCCCCGGGCATCACCGAGGATGTGTTGGCCCGCTCGACCGCGGACGGGCTGACGCCCTACGAGTGGCTCGCCCGGGCGTTGGCCGTCGACGGTGGGAGGGTGCTCGACCTGGCGTGCGGGAACGCCGCGATGACCAGGGTGCTGGAGGCTGACGAATCCGACCGGGCCGGCGAGGTGATCGGCATCGACCTGTCCGATGCGGAGCTGCGACGGGCCCGTTGCGACAGCCCTGCGGGCCTGCTCGTGAGAGGACGTGCGGAGCGGCTGCCGTTCGCTGACGACTGTGTCGACGCCGTTGTCTGCTCGATGGCCCTGATGGTCTTCGAGCGCTACGAGACGGTGCTCGGTGAGTGCGTCCGCGTCCTGCGTCCGGGCGGGATGCTCGCGTTGACCGTCCCCACCGCCGTGCCGCTGCGAGCCGGTGACGTCTGGCTGTACACCAGGCTCGCTGCTCGGTTCCGGGCCGTGCCGCGGTTCCCCGCAGGCAGCGAGATGACCGGCCTGCTGGCAGCACTCGACGACGCGGGTTTCCGGGTGTTGGAGGACGCCCGCGAGCGGTTCGCCTTCACCGTGCGAGCCGATGAGCACGCCGCCGCCGATGCAGACCTGCTGGCCAGCTCTCTGTACCTGCCCTCCACGTCCGACCGACGCCGCCGCTCGGCCGCGTCCTGGCTGGCGGACCGTGCCAAGGGGACCACGGACGGGGTCGAGGTCGCGGTGCCGATCCGCCGCGTCGTTGCCGCCCAGGTGCGTGCGCGGTGAAGCGATTCTTCGAAGGCCTGCCGCGCGAGGTCGCGGTGCTGGCAGCCGTGGCGGTGGCAGTCGCCGTCGGCTTCGGCGTCGTCGCACCCGCCATCCCTGAGTTCGCGCGGTCGTTCGGGGTCGGCAAGTTCTGGGCCGGTGCTGTGATCTCTGCGTTCGCGCTGATGCGCTTCGTGTCGGCGCTCGGCGGTGGACGGCTGGTCGACACGTTCGGCGAGCGGATCATCCTGGCCACCGGCATCGGCATCGTGGCGGTCTCGACAGGCCTCGCGGGGCTCGCGCAGAGCTACCCACAGCTGCTCATCCTGCGCGGGCTCGGCGGCGTCGGGTCGGCCATGTTCACGGTGTCGGCGATCGCTCTGCTGTTCCGCCTGGTCGACAGCGCCAACCGCGGCCGGGCGAACGGGCTGTTCCAGGCCGGATTTCTGCTCGGCGGGCTGCTCGGGCCGTTGGCTGGCGGCTTCCTGACCGACTACTCCTTGCGGCTGCCGTTCTACGTGTACGCCGTGTCGCTGATCGCCGCCGGAGGGATCGGCTTCATCTTCCTGCAGAGTGCCGGGCCCCGACAGGTCTCCTCGGCGGCAGTCGACGAGTCGCGGGAGACGATCGCCCTGCACGAGGACGGGCTGCACGCGCAGGGGTTGCATGAGGACACGCTGCACGCCGATGCGGCGGTCGACCCGGGTGTCGTGGCTGGCGACGGTCCTGCCGACAGTTCTGCCGACGGTCCTGCCGACGGTTCTGCCGACGGTCCTGCGACCGAGGCTGGGTCGTCGCCGGCGGCGGTCTCGACCTCGCTGGGGGAGGCGTGGGCTCATCCGGCGTACCGTTCCGCCATTGTCGTGAACTTCGCCAACGGGTGGGCCTTCTTCGGGGTTCGGGTCAGCATGATTCCGCTGTTCGTGACCGAGGAGATGGGGGAGCGGGCGATCTGGATCGGGTTCGGTTTCCTGGCCGCCTCGGTGGCGCAGACCGGTTTCCTGCTCTCGGCCGGCCGTTTCGTGGACCGTCAGGGCCGCCGGCCCGCGATGATCTCCGGATCAGCGATCGCGGCGGCGGCGTTTCTCGCCCTGGCGGTCAACGAGTCGCGGCCGGTGTTCCTGCTGGCGATGGCGGCGACCGGGGTCGGCGCGGCCTTCGTCGGTACGGCGCCTGGTGCTGTGGTGGGCGACATCATGCATGGTCGCGGGGGCCGCGTGGTCGCGGTGTTCCAGATGGCTTCCGATGCCGGCGCGATCATGGGCCCCCTTGCGGCCGGCTGGTTGGCCGACCAGGTCTCGTTCCGAGCGGCCTTCGTGGTCGCGGCGGTCGTTCTGGCGATGGCGACGTTGGCGTCCATCCGGATGCCCGAGACACTGGCTGAAGCGCACCGAGCGCGATGACGTCGATCGGCTCGCGACTAGTCTTGGCGGCTCAGGTGTCAGAGAGGCGGGAGATGAGTGGAGGCAGGCGCCGGCCCAGCAGGGCGGTGCTCTCGCGCCAGGTGCGCCTGCGTCATGGAGCGGTCCTGCTAATGATCGTGGCCACCCTGCTGGCGGGCTGCACCGGGAGCAGCTCCGACGGCGCGAAGCCGACCGGGCCGCGGCAGACCGCGCCGTCACCGAGTGGCGGTGGACCGTGTGGGTCGTTCTCGATCGCGTACGACCCGACCAACGGCTACGAGGCGAGTGCGTTCGTGGTGGGGTCGCTGGCCGAGGACGAGCTCGGGTGCGATGTCACCTACGTCAAGACGACGTCGCGCAAGGCCTGGCAGGTCGTGGCGAGCGGACAGGCCGATGTCTACCTCGACGCGTACGGGCGCCCGTCCCTCGAGGCGAAGCTGACCCAACCCGGCGGCCCTGTCGTCCGCCTCGGACCGACGGGGTTCAAGGGGGGAGTCGACCTGTTGGCTCCGGCCTTCATGGGTGACCTCGGGCTCAAGACCTACCGAGACCTCTCGGACACGGCGGGCATCGGCTGGGGGCAGGTCACCCCGGCCATCACGACCGTGCCCGCGCTGCTCCCGCTGGCCCGGTCGTTCGTCGAGGGGAGGCGACTCGACTACACCGTGCGCGACTACAGCCAGGTCGGGGTCGGAGTCGGGGTGCGCGACCTACTGCAGCAGGCCAGGCTCGACAACGAGGACTCCCGGCCGAACCTGTACCTGGTCGAGGGACCGCGTGAGCTGATCGGTGACGGACCGGGACGTATCTCGGTCGAGATCCCGGGGTCGGCCGCGGACAGCTGTGTGCCGAACCGCTTGGCCACGCTGTGCTCGTTGGAGAACTTCCGCTATCAGAAGATCGTCAACAGTGACTTCGCCGAGTCGGGCAGCCCGGCGTACAACCTCGTCTACCGCTACGAGGTCGATCGCGGTGAGATCGACAACCTGTTGGAGATCGTGCAGCTCAGTGGCTACCGGGTGACGAGCGCCGACGTCGCGTCGTGGATCAACACCCATGCGAACGTGTGGAAGCGCTGGCTCGAATGACGAGCCAGCGCTTCCGGTAACGTCCGAGACCGTTCGGTCAGCGGCGTCGACTGACCAAGCTCACCCCTCCCGGGCCGATCAGCAGCCCGACGACGATGAGCACGAGCCCAAGCAGGATGCCGCCGTTGATCAGGGTCACGATGCCCCAGATCACGAGGATGACGGCAATGATCCACAGTAGAAAGTCCACGATGCCTCCTTCACGGCATGCAGTTCCCCTGGTGGTCATCCTTCAAACCTCAGCGGGTGCAGCAAGGCCCGGTCGTGCGGTGATTCCTCAGTGCCTCGCGATGTGACGGATCGCCACCAACCGGTAGGTTTCATGCCCGCCTCGGACCGTGTTCTCGCTGACCGTGCCGATGTCGCGAACGTACTTCTTGTGATCGACGACACCTGGCTCGAGCGGGGTCTGCTCCTTGCTCAGCAGGGCGTGGTGGGTGGTGACGGCCGGCGAGACCGCGGGTGCCTGCAGGGACAGGATGCGGAAGTGGTCCTGCGCGTGGCCGGGGTAGAACTCCTGGGTGGCGGCATAGCCGACCCTGACGTGTGCCGGCATGAAGATGCCCGCCTCGGCTCCGTTGCGCCCGGACTGGAACGAGCCCTCCCGGCTCGTCACGTGCCCGTTGCGGTCCAGGGTCGCCGTGCGCTCGCCGAAGTACCAGACGGTGCCGTGCTTGGTCTGGGCGTACCAGTCCATGGTCCGCTCGCGGACCTTGCCGTGCTTGACCACGCGATCGAAGACCTGCCGGCAGACCACGCCGTCGACGACCTTGGTCTTGTAGGTGACGATGAAGATGTCGGTCGCCGGGACACCCTCGTCGTTGCCGCGATAGACGAGCCGAGTTCCCGGACGCAGCGGGAACCACTCGTTGTCAACGCGACCGTGGGTGAAGTGTGAGGCCGGCGGGTGGTGCGGGGGCGCGCGCCCGGCCGACGGTGCGACGTGCTGCGTGGCCGTCGCCCGTAACGCAGCGGCGCGCCCTGTGGCCGCATCGGCCGGCGCGATCGAGGCCACTCCGGCAGCCGCGAGGGTGACGACGGTGACGGCTGTCATCGTGCTACGGAAGCACTGCATGACTCCTCCTTCTGATCAGACGAGCTACCGCTCGAACGCTTTCAGAGTGCGTCGCCGCTGCTGTGCGGACGCTGAGTGCCCTGCGGTGGCTGATCCGACTGGTCCCACCTAGGGTCGACAGACCGAGGTATACGAGGGAGACCAGGTGACTGCACCCAAGTCCAGGACCAGGGCCAAACGGCAAACGCTCATCGTCGACACGTTGATCGAGGCGTTCGAGCCACTGATGAAGGCGGACGACGCGGCCTTCCGGGCGAAGTTCCGCACGATGGCGTCGAGTCCCTTCGCGTTCTACCGGGGCAGCGCCTGTCTGTTCTACGTCGACATGGCAGCACGACGGCAGCACCGGTCGGACGAACGCACCAGTCGCGTCTGGATCCATGGTGACCTGCACGCGATGAACTTCGGGACCTACATGAACGCCGAAGGGGTTCTGGTCTTCGACGTCAACGACTTCGACGAGGCGTATCTCGGCCACTTCTCATGGGACCTTCGGAGGTTCGTGGCCAGCCTGGCTTTGCTGGGGTGGCAGAAGGCGCTGCCAGAAGCTGATGTCAGGTCGCTTGCCCGCGACTACCTCGCCGCGTATGTCGACCAGGTCCATCAGTACGTCGGTGAGAAGCACGATGAGGGCTTCGCGCTCCGCCTCGACAACACCGACGGGCCCGTACATGAGGTGCTGATGGGTGCGCGCACGTCCACCCGGAGCGACCTGCTGAGCTCGATGACGGAGATCGTGGACCGGGAGCGGCGTTTCGTGCGCGGCGCCGGCGCGCGTGAGCTCAGCAAGACCGAACGCAAGAAGGTGGAGGGAGCGTTCAAGCGGTACCTCGCGACGATTCCCGACGCCAAGCTCGAGCATCGTGAGGTCTTCTATGACATCAAGGACGTCGTGGGGCGGCAAGGATTCGGGATCGGGAGTGCCGGATTGCCCGCCTACAACGTGCTGATCGAGGGCTACAACCAGGCGCTCGAGAACGACATCGTGCTGACGATGAAACAAGGAAACGTCCCGGCCGTCAGCAGAGTCGTCAGCATGGAACGAGCCGAGGACTTCTTCGAGCACGAGGGACACCGGACCGTCGTGAGCCAGCGGCAGCTGCAGGTGCACACGGACCCGTTCCTGGGCTGGACCACGATCGACAAGGTCGGCTTCGTCGTGGCCGAGCTGTCACCCTACGAGGCGGACATCGAGTGGGACGACCTCACCGAACCGGACGAGATCTCGTCGGTCACGACGTTGCTCGGCAGGGCCACGGCCAAGGTCCACTGCGTGTCGGACGAGGACAGCACCGAGGACCTGGTCGACTTCCAGACGGAGGACGCGATCGCGGAAGCCATCGGTTCGGACGCTGATCCGTTCATCGATGAGCTGGTGGACTTCGCCGTCGACTATGCGGCGCGTGTCCGCACGGACCACGCCCTCTTCGTGGATGCCTTCCGCGAGGGTCACTTCGACTTGGTCTCGGCAGTGAGCTGAGCCCTTTCGGTGGGGCGGGTCGTCACCATGCGACCATCGGGCATGGCTGAGAAGCATTCGCGCCCAGTGCCCGGCGGTCGGGGGTTCTGGTGGACAGAGAATCTCTGGGCGGCGGCAGCGGGTCTGCCGGTCACCCAGGTGGCGGTGGCAGACATCATGGAACTCGACGAAGACTGCTGGTTCGGGGGCAAGGCGCCCACCTGCCGAGAGGTAGCCGAGCACTCCCGTCGGATCGCCGATGCCGATCTTGGGTATCCCGTGATCTTCGCAGCCGATGGACGGCTGATGGACGGGGGACACCGAATCGCTCGCGCGTGGCTCGAAGGCATGGCCGAGGTAGATGCGGTCCGCTTCGAGGTCGATCCAGAGCCTGACTGGGTTGTCACCCCCGCTGCTCGAGGCTGTCGAGATCGAGGGGTGCGGGCGAGCTGAAGGGCGGGGTCTGGACCGCCGAGAGCCGCTGGGGGTTATCCGGGTCGGGGTTTGAAGCGTTGGTGGCGGATGGGTCTTCGCTCGGGGTCGATGCGGGTGGGTGGGATGACTTCGGTGATGCCGTCGGCGGCGAGGGTGAGGTTCCATTCGCCTTGGTGGATGAGGTGGTGGTGGAAGGAGCAGAGCAGGCATCCGTTGTCGATGTCGGTCGCTCCGCCCTCGCTCCAGGGGAGGCGGTGGTGTGCTTCAGTCCAGGCGGGTGGGCGTTCGCAGCCGGGGAAGACACAGCCTTGGTCGCGGGTGGCGAGTGCGAGGCGTTGGTGACGGTCGAACAGGCGGCGGCTGGTGCCGAGGTCGAGGATCTTCGACTCACCTGACATGACGATGGGGAGGATGTCGGCGTTGCAGGCCAGCCGGCGGGTCTCCCCGACCGAGATCGCGCTGCCGGTGTCCAAGAGTGGCTTCCCCCGCACCGGCGCGGAGTTTGGTTTCGTCGACGGTGACCACGATGGTGGCGTTCGCGACCCCGTGTTGGGGGTGTCCGTCGACCGGGAGGTGTTCGATCAGCTCACACAACGCCCGGCCGAGCCGGTTCCCATAGGGCAGGTCCGCAACGGTCGTCTCAGCCGGTAGGGCGGCGTCCTTGTCGGTATGGGTGCCGGTGGCGACCCGGCGGGGAGAGGTGACGGCTTCGAGGTGTTTGGTGAGCATGCCGAACATCAGGTTGGGCAGGGCGAACCGGCCGCGGGCGATGCCGTCGGACCCGTACTGGCCGGTGAACCAGGCTGAGG
Organism: uncultured Actinomycetota bacterium; assembly: GCA_963750495.1. Taxonomy (GTDB): domain Bacteria; phylum Actinomycetota; class Actinomycetes; order Propionibacteriales; family Nocardioidaceae; genus JANLYC01. Next base: position 40,532 of record CAVVQV010000002.1, on the reverse strand, counting down.
CCAACGCCTTGCGTTCCTGCGAGGCGAGCTGCTGCTCCAGCGTCTGGTCGACGGTGTCGGGGTCGATCACCTCGACCAGATGGTTCGCTGCGACCTGCAGCTGGCTGAACGACAGTGTCCGCGCATGCTGCAAGAGGTCGTGCTGGGCGGCGTCGGCCCGGTCCGGCTCGATCGTGGGTGAGAGCCGGTTGATCGCGGCCGCGACCACCACCCCTTGTTCGGCCGACACCGCACCGGCCGCGACCGCGCGACGGGTCGGCTCCGTGAGGGCCGACGTGCCGCGCAGCTGCTTGGCGGTGTGGACGGTCCGGGACGCTTCTCCGGTCGACATCCGATGGGCCGTCATCAGATGCGCCCTCGTGGAGGAGGCACCGTGCCGGTGGGGCAGGTTGCGGTCGTCTGCTTCAGCGACCAGCCGGGCGATCAATTCATCGGCAGCGGCTCGGACCGCGAGCGCCTCACTGATCCGGCGATCCAGCCGGGCGTCGTCCAGCGACCAGGTGGGGGTGTCGACCAGGTCGGCGAGTTCACGACGCGCAGCAGCGAAACCACGGCCGAAGGCATCGTCGATGCCCACGGTCGGTGGCGGTCCCTGCGTCGTACTCATGGAACCAACGTAGAACAGCCCACCGACACTTTCTGATCAGCGAAAGACACCGGAACCCGTTATCCACAAGGGCTTTCAAGACATCTGCTGATCGAGCTGGTCGAGATCAATGGGGTCTCGAGAAGCTCGACCGCCGAAGGGCCGCTGATCGAGCTGGTCGAGGTCAACGGGGTCGCGGCAAGCCTGTCCTGAGCGCGTCGAAGGGCTCGACCGCCGAGCGCCCGCTGATCGAGCTGGTCGAGATCAACGGGGTGGGACGCGTCCGGTACGGTTTCCCGAATGTCGACGTGGACCACGCCCGAGCGAGCCGAGCCGCCGATCAACCCGATCGACGAGCGGGCCGCGCTCGAGGACCGCCTCGAGTTCCAGCGCACGACCTTGCTGTTGAAATGTGGCGGGCTGACGCCGGAACAACTGGCGCTGCGGTCCGTGCCGCCGTCGACGCTCTCGCTGCTCGGACTTGTTCGGCACCTGTCTGGAGTCGAAGCCTGGTTCCATTCGTACGACGGCCAGCCGGACCACAGGTATTTCTGGGACTACGTGCCGGGCTCGACGGAAGGGGGCGACGAGGTCGACGTCTCGCGTGCCGCCGACGACCTGGCCAGCTATCAAGCGAGCGTCGCTCGGTCGCGTGCGGCCGTGGCCGGACGCAGCCTCGACGAAGCCAGCCCCGGTGAGGACTACACGCTGCGGTGGATCTACCTGCACATGATCGAGGAGTACGCGCGCCACAACGGCCATGCGGATTTCCTCCGCGAACGCATCGACGGTGCCACGGGCGAATAGCCTGCCGCCATGTACGGCGGCAGGGGCGGCTGCGTAGCCGCAGACGGACGGGTGCAGACGGACGGGTGCAGACGGACGGGTGCAGACGAAGCCCACTTTCTGCACTCGCGCTCGCCTGGGCCACACGTCGTTAAGGTGGGGGCATGTGCAGGAATATCAAGGTGCTCCACAACTTCGAGCCTCCCGCCTCTCGCCCTGAGGTCAGCGCTGCAGCCACCCAGTACGTCCGCAAGGTGGCCGGGATGACCAAGCCGTCAGCGGCCAACCAGGAAGCCTTCGACGCGGCAGTCGCTGCCGTGACAACGGCGACCGAGACGCTGCTGGCACAGCTCGTGACCCAGGGGCCGAAGCGGGATCGTGACGTCGAGATCGCCAAGGCCAGGGCGCGCAATGAGAAGCGCTTTGGGGTCGCAGCGACCAGTAGGTGACGGCGGGCGACGGCGGGTGACGGCGGGCCCCGGAACCGAGGCGGCACCAAGCTCAGAGCGTGCCCAGACCCAGACCGATGAGCGCCGCGCACACGATTGCGATGATGAGCAGCAGCAGCACGATCAAGGCATCAGGTCCCGGCGAGTGAAGCACCTGGCGCAGCCGTGATCGACCGGTGACAGTCCCGGGGCTCGTCGCCTTGCTGCTCATGCTGTGTACCCCTCCGAGCCCGTCTCCGTTGCCGATGCACTGTTTCGCGCCTGTTTGGTGGTCATTGTCCGTCTACGATGGCGCCGCTGAACCGGCGTGACACGCGGAGTCGGCAAAGATCAGCCGAAGTGACTATCCGCGAATGGCCTGTTCGAGCCGCGCGGGTGACCACAGGCGCTCATCGGCTCTCGCCGTGTGCGGCCAGGAGGGGTAGGTTCGGGTAAGCCGATCAGACAGGCCGAGGGGGTGTCATGAACACGCTGCCCCGTCAGGTGGGCAGGGCCGCCATCATCTCGGTAATCGTCGTGTTCTCGATGCTCGTCGTGCTCACCGCGCTGGGTTGGATGCCGCCCAACCGCGCGAGCCATCCGGTCGATCCGCAGCAGGTGCCGCTCGTCGCCCCGGACAAGCTCGGCGGTTTCCCGCGCTGGTACGGCATGGCCAGCGGCGAGGTCCGCGATGCCCAGCAGCTCGGACGGAAGTATCGCGCGGCCGCGATCGAAGCCTCTTACCTGCCGCCGGGAGAGGACCCCCTCCTGGCATCGGCGGTGCGCGCCCCGAACAAGGAGCCGCTCCGCGACGGAGTTCCGTACGGTCCTCGCGGCCGGGTGCGGTGCTCTTCGGCCGGACTGTTCATCGAGTGCGTCCGCACCAACAAGCGACTGACCGTCAACGTGCTGGCGTCCAAGCACATGAACGAGGCCGTCGTGGCTCGACTCGTCGACGAGTTCTGGGCTGCTCAACGGCTGGGCCGGCTGTCGACGTCGACGGCCGCCACGACGACTTCACCACCAACCTCATCCGACTGACCACCACTTCTCAGGCACATGTGTGCAAAGGATGGTGGGGGCCGCGCGTCGGACTATATGTGCCTGCTCAGCTGCGGACTAGGCTTCGCCTGCGACCTCGGTCGCCGGTGGTCACCATGACCGATCGGACCACGCGGCTGCGTGGCCACTCTTCAAGGGGGAAACACATGACACGACGTACAAGCGTCTCCGCATGGCGGGGCCGCACGCTCTACGGCGCCACGGTGGCGGCCTGTGTGAGCGCCGCGCTGGTGACGGCCACACCGACGGCCCAGTCTGCCGCCGACCCGCAGTGCCCGCCGGCCTTTCCGGTCGGCAGCCTGGCGGCACACGATGCCGTGAACGGTCTCACGGTGAGCCAGGGGACAACGCCTGACCCGTTCACCGGTGAGGTGATCGGAGTGCTCAACGACGGCATCGCGCCCGGCATCGACATGATCATGGTCGACCTCACCTCCACCGCGATCGACGCCGCGGGCGGCATCTGGGAAGGCATGTCGGGCTCTCCGGTGTACGCGTCGGACGGCCGCTTGATCGGTGCCGTTGCTTATGGTCTGGCGTCGGGCGCCAGCCCCATTGCCGGTGTCACGCCGGCCGCCGACATGGAGCAGCTGCTCAGTGCTCAGCCGCTGACCGCAGCTGCGGCGAAGACGGCGCGCCTCGCGGCCAACGCCCGTTCTGTCGACATCCCCGGTCGGACCGCCCGACGGCTGGTCGCCGGTGGTGAGCTGACCAGCGCCCAGGCGGCCGGTGGCTTCACGCGGCTGCCAGTGCCGTTGGGAATTTCCGGCCTGTCGCCGCAGCGGCCGCTCAGCCAGGTGAAGAAGCTCCTGAAGATCAAGGACGTCCGGCTGTTCCGAGCCGGCGCAGCCAGCTCATCGCCCTCGCCGGCCATGGTCGCCGGTGGGAACCTGGCAGCGTCCATCTCGTACGGCGACTTCACCGAGGCCGGCATCGGCACCGCCACGGCCGTCTGTGGGAGCGAAGTGCTGGCCTTCGGTCACCCGATGACGTGGAGTGGGCCGAGCACGATGACGATGCACGGGGCCGATGCGCTGTACATCCAGAAGGACCTGTTCGCCCCGTTCAAGGTGGCGAACCTGACAGCGCCGCTCGGCAAGATCGACCAGGACCGGATGGTCGGTCTGCACGGCCTGGCCGGCACCTCCCCGCCGACCTCCACCATCAGCGCGCACGTCACGTCCACGGCCGGTGGGTCTCGTGACGGTACGACCGAGGTCAGCGTGCCTGGCGAGCTGCCGTTCGTCTCGGCCTTCCATCTGCTCGCCGATGAGGACCGCGTCCTCGACCAGTACGGCGCGGGCAGCGCGCGAGTGCGTTGGACCGTCGAGGGGCTTCGTTCTGACGGGACGCCGTTCGAGTACTCCCGCGTCAACGAGTTCGCGAGCCCGTACGACATCACCTTCGAGACGATCTTCGAGTCCTACTCCCAGCTCACCCGGTTGATGAAGAACTCGTTCGACCACGTCACGATCACCGGCGTCAGCTATCGGTCGCTGGTCGATCCCGTCTATCACGCCTACGACCTCGGCAAAGTAGAGCGTCGCGTGGGTGGATCGTGGGTGCAGATGGGCCGGCGGTTGATCACGGTCGCACACGGCTCGACCCTGCACCTGCGGGTGACGCTCAATCGAATCGGCAGCCCGGGACAGGTCGTCGTGCCGGTGAACGTGGACGTGCCCAAGGGTCACGGACGGGGCTACGGTTCGCTGCAGCTCAGTGGAGGTGCTTCCACTTACGGCAAGGGTGGCAAGGCGACCTCGTTCGACCGTCTGCTCGACCAGCTGACGAACGCCACGCACAACAACAGCGTCGTCGCGCAGCTGCGGGTCAGCCAACGTGGGCCGAACTACAAGGGAACACAGTCCCACCCGACCGACGAAGTGGTGACCGGGCAGTTCTACGCCTCCATCCAGGTCAGGTAGGTCTCGTCGTCTTGAGCTGACCGAGCATGGGGCCGCCCCGCAGGACGCTGGGGCGGCCCGATGTTTGCGCACGCCCGTGTCACGGGGGTTTGTCCAGATACTGCCGGCTGGCTCGAAGGACGACGCTATGTCGAAACGGTGATGCGATGTGATGTGAATCTCAACGCCGGGTTAGTCTTCCGCTCTGACGGAAGTTGATTCACGAACCTCAGCAAGCATCTGGATGGAGACGCGCATGCGTAAGAAGTATTACGGTCTGCCGATCATCGCCGCCTTGGCGCTCACCCTGGCCGCGTGCGGTGGAGGCTCCGACAAGAAGGCGGCTCCAGCGTCTGCCGGCACGCTGTGCGCATCCAACACGACCACGGACGATGCGTTGGCCAAGATCTGTGACGCCGGCAAGATCGTCGTGTCGACTGATCCCAAGTACCCGCCGCAGTCCTCGCTCGATGAGAAGACCGGCAAGTACGTGGGCTTCGACATCGACGTGGCGACGGCGATCGCCGACCAGCTCGGCGTGCAGATCGAGTTCACGACTCCGGCCTGGGAGAGCATCACCTCGGGACGTTGGAACGGCCGTTGGGACATGAGCGTCGGCTCGATGACGCCGACGAACGACCGGCAGAAGGTGCTGGACTTCTCGCAGCCCTACTACTACACGCCGGCCGTGGTCGTGGTGAACAAGGCCAACACCAGCGTGCAGGACCTCTCCACGGATCTCGACGGCGACACGATCGGCGTCTGCGGCGGATGCACCTACGAGCAGTTCCTCAACAAGTCCCTCGCCATCAAGGGCTTCACCTTCGATTTCGTCATCGATGACGCGAAGGCCGTCGGCTACGACACCGACACCAGCGCGCTCAACGACCTGGCACTCGGAGACGGCACCCGCCTCGACGCAGTCATCACCTCGCTGACCACGGCCCAGGGCTTCATCGACGCCGGCAAGCCGGTCAAGATCGTCGGCGACCCGGTGTTCTACGAGCCGCTGGCCGTGGCTGTCGACAAGAGCTCGAGAGCCGACCCCACGTCGCTTGCCGCCGCCATTGACAAGGTGGTTGGAGAGCTGCACACGGACGGCACGCTGAGCAAGCTGTCGAAGAAGTGGTACGGCGGGACGGACCTGACGGTCCAACAGTGACCGATAAGGCGGCGCCGGTCGGCGGACCTCAGGACGGGGAGTCGTGGGTCGGCTCTCCGGGCTTGGGCGAACGCATGGCGCTGACCAGCGCCGGTGTTCCGTTCCGGTTGAAGGTGGCGGTGGTCTGGGCGGCGATCTTCGCGGTGCTGGCTGCGTTCTTCGCGGTGGCCGGCTTCGACGTCGGCTGGATGCGTGACGAGTTCCGCTTCATCGCCGGAGGGTTGAGGTACACCCTCTACATGGCGGTGGTCGGAATCGTCCTCGCCGTCGTCCTCGCCGGGCTGGGCGCGTTGGGTCGGATCTCGTCGAACCCGATTGCCTACGGCATCTCCGGCTTCTACGTCTCGTTCTTCCGCGGTACGCCGTTGATCGTGCAGATGTTCCTGATCTACGCGGCGCTCCCGCAGATCGGTTTCAACCTCGTCGACAAGTACTCCAGCGTGCCGGAGAAGACCGCCACCTACCTGACCCTGGACGCCGTCACCGCCGGCATCCTGGCCCTCGGTCTGAACTACGGCGCCTACATGACCGAGATCTTCCGCGCCGGGATCCAGTCGGTCAGCGGTGGGCAGGCCGAGGCGGCCGACGCGCTGGGCATGACGTACGGCCAGAAGATGCGCAGGGTCATCCTGCCGCAGGCGTTGCGCGTCATCATTCCGCCGACGGGCAACGAGTTCATCGCCATGCTCAAGGACACCGCCCTGGTGTCCTTCCTCGGGGTTGCGCTGGTCAATGCCGAGATCTTCCGGCGGGCGTCGTACGTCGGGACCGCCCAGTTCCACACGCTGGAGGCGTTCATCGTCGCGGCCGGTCTGTACTGGACGCTGACGGCGATCTTCACATTCTTCCAGCGCAGGCTCGAGGCTCGATTGGCGAAGGGCTACGTACGGACTGCAGTCGTTCGTGCCCCGCGAGTGACAGGGCAGGGACATTGACAGAGGTGAAGCGATGAACGAGCGCGAGGCCGTCGTCCGGGTCCGTGGCCTGCACAAGAAGTTCGGCCAGCTGGAGGTGCTCCGAGGCATCGACCTCGATCTGCACCAGGGCGAGGTCGTCGTGATCTTCGGACGCTCGGGTTCGGGAAAGTCGACGTTGCTGCGATGCGTCAACTTCCTCGAAGACCCGACGGCCGGGACGATCGAGGTGTCGGGTGTGCGCCTGGGCGGCGGCCACCGGACTCGACGCAAGCGCAACCGGATCCGACACCTGCGCTTGAAGGTGGGGATGGTCTTCCAGCAGTTCAACCTGTTCCCACACATGACCGTGCTGCAGAACATCATGCAGGCGCCGCTGTGCGCCAAGATCGCGGATGCGGCGACGGTTCGCGCAGATGCCCTCGCGCTGCTCGAGCAGGTCGGACTCAGCGACAAGGCTGACGAGCACCCGATCCGGCTCTCGGGTGGTCAGCAGCAGCGAGTGGCGATTGCCCGCGCCCTCGCGATGCAGCCGGACGTGATGCTGTTCGACGAGCCCACGTCCGCCCTCGACCCCGAGCTGACGCACGAGGTCCTCAGCGTGATGAAGGCGCTCTCCACCGAGCACGAGATGCCGATGATGGTCGTGACGCATGAAATGGGCTTCGCCCGTGAGGTGGCAGACCGGATGGTGTTCTTCCACGAGGGCGTCATTCTCGAGGAAGGGCCGCCGGCGCAGATGTTCGGCAACACTCAGCACCCGGAGACTAAAAAGTTCCTCAACGCCGTGCTGTGAGGCAGAAATCATCCGGAATCCGGATATGGGTGGCGCTCCGAATGCAGACAGTTGGCGCCTTGTCACAACCCTCCGTGCCGCGCTGAAAGCGTACTGTCATAGTTCAGATTCCGAAGACGGCAGCGGCGTCCGTAAGGCAAGTTTGCCGTCATGGATCTTGCGTCGACCTCGCCTCGTCACCTTGCTCATCGCGCGACCGTGACGTCGCACCGTCGGCGCCGACCGGCCCGCGTGGTGCTGCCCCTGATCGTCGGCATGCTGGCCGTCATGGGCGTCCTCGGCGGTACCGGTGGCGCGGGGGCTGCGGTCGGCGTACCGGTCACGTACCTCGACCACAACTACGCCTCCGCCGTCACGAACCCGACGGCCGACAAGCCGCAGAGCAAGCTCTGGTTCACCGACGGCTTCTGGTGGGCGCTCATGACGACGTCGGGCGGTACGGCCACCCACATCTTCCAGCTCAGCCCCTCGACGCACGAGTGGACCGATACCGGCACGGCCGTGGACACGCGCACCAGCAGCACCGGCGACGCGCTGTGGACCGCGAACGACCAGAAACTCACCGTGGTCGCCCGTGACAGCACCTCCAACCCGTTGGTCAGCCGCTTCACCTACAACGCCTCCACCAACAACTACACCCTCGACCGCAACTTCCCCATCACGGTCAACGCGGGGGGTGGGTCGGAGTCGGCGACGATCGACCGGGACTCGACGGGGCGGCTCTGGATCGCGTACACCCGGGCCTCGCAGCTGTGGGTGGCATACTCCGACGTCAACGGCCTGAACTGGACCGCCGGCTTCCACCCCGACATCCCGGACTTCACGATCACGAGTGATGACATCGCCTCCGTCATCGCCTTCGGGAACAGCATTGGCATCATGTGGTCCGACCAGGGCGCGAGCGCGATGCGCTTCGCGATCCACCGCGACGGCGACCCGGACACCGTTTGGTCTGTGGAGGACGCACTGCACCGAACCGGGATGGCCGACGACCACATCAACCTCAAGCAGATCACCGGCGACACGTCCGGGCAGATCTTCGCTGCCGTCAAGACGTCGAAGGGCGACCTCGCGACCGACGCGCCGACAGATCCGCTCGTCGGCGTCCTCGTTCGTACGCCGCAGGGGAGTGGTCCCGGTCTCTGGGAATTCGTCGAGGCGGGGACTGTCGCGGACAACCACACCCGACCGATCATCGCGATCGACCAGACCAACCGGGAGCTGTACTTCTTCGGGAGCGCGCGCGGCAACATCTGGTACAAGAAGACCGACCTGGACAACCCCGACTTCAGCAACCAGCCCGGCCTCGGCGAGACGTTCATCGACGCCAAGGCGGCGGTCAACAACGCCACCGCGAGCAAGGACGCAGTCACCAGCCAGTCCGGCCTCGTGATCCTGTCCTCCTCCGAGGGTCAGAAGCGGTACATCCATGGCGAGATGGACCTGGTCGACGGTTCGCCACCCCCACCTCCGCCTGGCGACACCACTCCTCCGTCAGTGCCGACCAACCTGTCGGCGGACACGACGGCCGGGAACGTCAAGCTGACCTGGGCCGCGTCGACAGACACCGCCAGTGGCGTCAAGACGTACCACGTGTACCGCGACGGGGTGGAGATCGGGACGCCGCCGACGACAACGACGATCACCGACCCGAATGTCACGGCAGGCACGACCTACAAGTACACGGTCGCGGCCGAGGACAACGCCGGGAACGTCTCGGCCAAGTCGAGCCCACCCCTGTCGGTGCAGATCGACCAGGGGCCGCCGCCACCACCGTCAAGCGGTGCGATTGCCCTGCGCGACTCTTCGACAGCCACGAACAACGCCGAGAAGACGTTGACCGTCCCGGTCCCGACGACCCAACCCGGTGACCTGCTGCTGGCCAGCGTCGCCTTCCGCGGCAAGGGAAGCGTCAGCACCCCGTCCGGGTGGGCACTCGTTCGGCAGGACACCAGTGGCACAGCAATCCAGCTCGCCACCTACTCGAGGATCGCGACCGGAAGCGAACCGCCGTCGTACGTGTGGCAGTTCAGCGCCAAACCAGGGGCGGTCGGCACCATGCTGGCCTACTCCGGCGTCTCGGCCGGCTCGCCGATCCAGACTTCTGATGCGCTTGCTTCGAGCAAGGGGAAGACCATCACGGCTCCCTCCGTCACCACGACCGCGGCTGACTCGCTCCTGGTGACCGTCTTTGCGACGGCTCGGTTCGCCACACTCACCAGCCCAGCCGGCATGTCCGAGGTGGCGGCAGTCGTCTCTCCGGGCACGGTGAAGTGGCCGGCCAGCTCGGAGGTGTCAACCGAGCTTCGCGCGTCCAGCGGCGCCACGGGCACCCGGGACGCTACGTCAACGATGTCAGGGCCGAGCCTGGCCCAGACCATCGTGCTCAACCCGGCCTGACGCGCTTGGGCAGCACCGCCCGCGTGACGGATTATCGAAATCGGTGTTTGTCGTGCCTTGGGCTGCGATCCTGGGGTCTCGGCATGACCGCCATGCCGCTCGTCTCGGTCGAGGAGCATGGTGCAGGCTCGGTTTGCTTTGCGGTCGGTCGTGGTCGCAACCAGTGTCGCGGCCATTTGTGCCGGGATCGTTGCGACCCACGGCGCCGGCGCCGCCGACGGTGAGACGACGGGGCCGGTCCTTGTCTCCGTCGCTGGTGACATCGCATGTGGCACGTCGGTCGCGGCGTACAACGGTGGAGCGGGCACGGCGACCCAGTGCCACCAGAAGTACACCTCTGACCTGATCCTCGGCTCGGACGCCGTCTGGACTCTGGGCGACCATGTCTATCCGACCTCGACGGCGGCTCAGCTCAACGCGGCCTACGAGCCCACCTGGGGTCGGATGAAGGCAGTGACCTACCCCTCGCTCGGCGATCACGACCACAAGGCGAGCGGCGACGTCGGTTTCCTGTCGTACTTCGGAAACCCGGCTGCTTACTACTCCTTCGACATGGGTGGGTGGCACGTGATCTCGCTCGACTCCGAGATCGACCACTCCGCCGAGTCCGCTCAGGTGGCATGGCTCCAGCAGGACCTGGCTGCAAGCTCCGCCGGCTGCGTCGCGGCGTTCTGGGGAGAGCCTCGCTGGACCTCCGGCAAGAAGAGTGCCAGTCACCAGACATTCGACCCGTTCTGGCAGGTCCTCTACGCCGCCCACGCGGACGTCGTCCTGTCGGGCGACACGCACAACTACGAACGGTTCACCAAGATGGCTCCGGACGGGTCGGCGGCGGCGGACGGCATCCGGGAGTTCGTCGTTGGCACCGGTGGGCGCAGCCTGGTCGGGTTCCCCAACGTCCTGGCCTCGAGCCAGGTCCGCAAGAAGTCGTTCGGGGTGCTCCAGCTGACGTTGCAGGACGGCTCGTACGGTTGGCAGTTCATCGATGAGTCCCGGACCGTGCTGGACTCGGGGTCGGAAACCTGCAACTGACCCAGCCACGTCACGACGTGACGGCTCAGCGGCGCGGGCGGTCCGCCCTGGTGGGAACGCCGAACTCCGCGTGCACGCCGTCGCTGAAGGCGACCTCGTCCGGAGGGCGTTCCGTGAGATCGCCGAAGCCCACCGTCGCGAGCAGACCGTCGTCGAGCTCGATCACCTCGGCTGATCTGATCGGCCAGGACTCATGGGTGTTGGGCACGTAGAGGGTGCGACCCCATCGGGACGTGTGGGCTCCCCAGCGGGCACTGAGGAAGTCCATCAACGGGGTGCGGGCCTGCGGGCCGCCGACCCGGACGCGGATGCGGCTTGACGCGGTCACGCCCGGCCACCGCAGCCGCGCCCGGTAGGTGTGCTCGTCGGCTGCGGCGGTGTGTTCGACGGAGTGGGTCATCCGAGCCCATCGGTAGGGCACCGCGAGCGCTGCCCGCGCGCCGGCGACGACGATCGAGCGGGTGCAGTCGAGGCTGAGAAACAGCACGCCGCGACGGCCGTGCCGGTCCACCGAGTACAGGCGGACGTTGGTCTCGAGGAACGTCCCTGCCCAGGGAACGGGACGTCGTGCGCCGAAGCCGGCGTCGACCATGCGGAACGGGATGAGGCCGACGTAGCTGCGTCCTTCGAACATGTCCGGACGGACACCGGGCGGCATGTACGGGCGCAGCCGCTCTGGCTCGACGGCCCAGTGGAGGAACGTGAGGTCGCGCCAGTCCTGCGCCATGACGACCCGGCTGCGGAGTGGAAAGGCCACTGGTGCGATCGCTTCGGGCGCGCTCATCAGGGGGCCGGAGTCTCTTTCGCGGCGCATGGACACCCTGCCGTTCCTGGTCATCGATGTCCTGAAGGCTACCGGCCCGGCGAGTCCCTTCACACGCAGTGATGATGTCATTCGAATCCTGTGACAGGGGTGGAGTTTGGCCGGGTCGGCTCGTAGTGTCGTGTCCAGTTCTGTCAGTAAAGGGATGTTTGATGACGTTCTCTCGGTCAATGTCTGTTGTGGTCGTGCTGGCCGCGTCCGCTGTCGTCACGGTCGGGCTGGCACCGCCTGTTTCGGCGGCCTTCGCGAGCGAGCCACTGTCGAGAGCGTGGACTGCGGACGGGCCGGTGCACAGCTCGCTGGGCACGTCGACGCGGGTGTTCGTCGGCGGCACGTTCGACCATGGCGGTGGCGTGGCAGCGCTCAACCCCGCCACGGGGGCGCGGTTGTGGTCGACCCCGACCAACGGCGACGTGCGGGGCATCGCGTTGTCGGATGATCGCTCGACGCTCTTCGTGGGTGGTGCGTTCACGCGCGTCGACGGGAGGACGCATCGGCACCTCGCAGCCATCGACGTGGCGAGCGGCGCGGTTCGGCCGAAGTGGAAGGCCAGCACCAGCGGGGTGGTCCGCGACATCGTCGTGAGTGGTGCGCGTGTGTATGTCGGCGGCACGTTCGCAAAGGTCGGTGGCCGGGCACAGAAGGGTCTTGGCGCCGTCCGAGCGACCTCGGGCAAGCTGATCACCGGCTTCACCGGCTCCGTGGACAGGAACGTCTACGGCCTGGCGCTGACGTCGTCGGCGCTCATCGCCACCGGCAGCTTCACCTCGGTCAACGGCCAGCCTCGCGCGTCGATCGCGTCCTTCAGCCTGTCGAGCAACCGACTCACGTCGTGGGCTCCGCGCCGCCTGTGCTCGGGCTGCAACTCCTACTGGGACGTGGTTGTCGACGGCACCAACGCGTATGTCGGAACGTCCGGCCCCGGAGGCAACCTCGGAGCCTTCGATCTCGCGACCGGCCTCAACCCCTGGCACTACGTCCACGCTGATGGTGACGTGCAGTCGGTCGAGATCACCGGCGACGGCCTCGTCTACCTGGGCGGCCACTTCGGCCAGTACGTCGGTTCGAGGCTCACCGAGCGCACCGTGATGGCGGCGGTAGACGTGTCGAACGGGCTGGTGGACCGGACCTTTCACCCGCGCTTCTACAAGCTCTACCCGGGCATGTGGACGATCACGTCGGCACGACGCGTGCTGTACGGGGGCGGCGACTTCGCCGGCGTCGGCACCGGACCGAATGCGTCGAACAACCATGTTCCGTACCTGGCGGCCTTCGCGGCCCGGTAGCCCGGGCCGGCATGCAGTGGGTGCCGTCGATCAAGCTGCCTGTTGCACCGGAACCGTACCGGCTCGCTGCACGGCAGGCTGGCCGGCCCAACGGGTGATGAGCGGTCCTGCCGTGGCAAGGATCAGCAGCAAGCCGCCGTCAACCGGAACCGGTCGATAGAATGCTGCGTCCTAGAGGAGCAAAGGGGGACGCCATGGCGCTCGGGATTCAGGCCGCTGTACTGAGTTGCGTGCTCCTCGCGTCGGCATGCTCATCGTCATCCACGGAGCCCGTCGACGAATGCAGGAACCTGATGGGCACTCCCGCCAAGGTCTTGACCGAGCCCGGCTTGCATGAAGTGCCCGAGCAGGAAGCCAACCTGTTGGTCGACCTCAACAGCGTTTCAGCGTCGGTCGTCCGCGCCCGAGTGCGCATTGGGGACGCCCTGGCTCTGGACCTCGAACTGCCGGCAGCACGTGGATGCAGTCATCCGCCTGTCTACTCGTACTCATACCGATTGCCTTCTGGCCCTACCGAGGTCACAGCGAGGACGAGTCAGGGACAACACAAGGTCGTCAGGCTCACGACGAGCGGCAAGGAGCAGTGGGTGGTGCTCATCGTCCAGGACGGTTTTCCGCTGCACCTCGTAGGGTCGCGTAGCGAGCCGGCCTGGGGATAGTACGTCTCTCAAGCCCGCCGGGAGTTTTACCAGCGCCCGACAGGCCAGCTGCGACCTTCATCCAGGTGCCCCCGGCAGGATTCGAACCTGCGGCACACGGTTTAGGAAACCGTTGCTCTATCCCCTGAGCTACGGGGGCGGGGAGGATAAAACGCGAGGTCAGAGACACAAAGTCTCATCTCGACTTGACGACGTTGGCCGCGGTGTCCGCAGATTGTCCGCACGTTGTTCGCAAGAACTCGGCGCGAGCGATGTCGAGACGGTCGGCAACGGTGTCAAGGTCGCTATCGTACAGGTGCCCGTAGCGGTCCCACGTCATGGTCGCTGAAGCGTGCCACATCATCGTTTGCACGACCTTGATGTTCGCCCCGGACGCGATTGCCAGTGAGGCCGCCGTATGTCTTAACTCGTGCGGGACGAGACCGTCCAGCCCCGCGACCTGGGCTGCCTTGTCGAAGTAGCCGCGACGGAAGTTGGGGTTACGCAGGTATCCACCGCGGGGATCCGGGAACACCAGGTCGTCGGGTGCTTTGCCTGCGATAGCGACGGCAAGCTCGTCGCGAAGGAAGCGCGACAAGGGGACCTCACGTCGCTTGCCAGTCTTCGTCGTTCCGATGCTCAACACTCCGTTGATATCGACCAGGGCGCGGTCAACGATTAGCCGTGAGCGCAGTAAGTCGCATTGCTCGACCGGCAGAGCCACGGCCTCGCCCCATCGCAAGCCGCAGTAGCCGAGGACGCGAATGAGTGAGCCATATTGTTTTGCTGCCTCGGCAAGCGACTCGAGTTGAGCCATCGTCAAGTAGCGGCGATTACTCTGTTCCAGCCGCGGATGGCCGACCGCGAGCGCAGGGTTGACCGCTAGGTTGCGCGCTTTGACGGCCGTGTCCAGGATGCCCTTGAGCACAAGGTACGCCTGCCGAGTCCGTGAGGCCGACAGGCCGCCCGTCGTCAGCTCTGCCACCCAGGCCTCGACGGAGGCCGTTGTTATGGTGGCGACCTGTACCTCGCGCCAGCGGGGGAGCACCTGAACGCTCAGCAGGCTCACGTACCCCGCGTAGGTCTTGGGCTTGACCTTGGCCGACCTCACCTTGAGCCACGTCGTGGCGAGGTCGGCCACATTGACGCGACCAGCTCGTGGGTCCACATAGGTGCCTGTTCGGACGGCCGTCGTAACGCCCCGGCGAAGGTGTCGGCAGTCGTGATCGCAGCAGAGTGTTGGGCCCGCGACGGCGACGAACTACCGGAACGGCTGGCAGCCTACGCCGACCTGCTCGGTTTTCTGATCAAGCCGGGTGAAGCCCACGTGCTGTACGTGGCGAAGGATCGGCCACGGCAGGCCGCCCGCTCGTTCCGTCGCATGGTCGGTGATGCGTGGCGCGCCGAGCTCGACGTGCGACTGGTCGTCTGGCAGGGACCGCCGCCAGCAGACCTCGCCAAACACGACGGAATGTCCTCACCGTTGCGCGCCTCGAGCTGGCGCTCGAGGCGCTAGTGCAGGCCGGTTTCATGAACGCTCACAGACACGTGTCGGGGTATCGGGCACGTCTCGGCAGCGATTCGGTCCTGATCGTGCCGCACCCCGACTCGGCCACGGACGAGGTGAGGAAGATTGTGCGCGGACTCGATTCCGCAGCTGAGCGGATACATGAACGGGACTGATCCGCTTCGCGGACGATCCACCCCATCAGTGGGAGAAAAGCTTTTCCACCTGGGCACGACGTAGCGGGACCGGCGGGACGGTTGTCCATGTCCGCTTGTGGACACGAGTGAACGAGGCAGCCAGCGGCTGGAACAACTGAATCGACGCATCCGGTGAGAAGCACACGAAGCCAGGGGAAGCCGACTTGCGGATCCGGACTGTGGCCGCTCCGGACATTGCTGCGGGCAGGCCGTTGGCGGTCGACACGGTTGTCGACCCGGCCAGGTAGATCTTGGTTCGGGGATTTCCCAGGGTGTTGAGGTCGGCGACGCCGCAGATTACTGACGCCGAGGTCGCCTGCGGGTCGGTCGGCTGGAGCAGCAGCACGATCCTGTCGGTGACGTCGTAGAGGCCTGGTTCGATGGGAATGCCCCACGAACCAAGTCCCTGGACCACATCGCCACTCGAGCCCGCGGCAAACGTCGACACGGTTGGGACCGCCGCCGTAGTTCTCGCGGCCTTAGACCCCCCGGAGCCACCATTCCCGGCGGCCTGGGCCGCCACTGCTGCACTGACGACCATCGCCAAGACGGCCGCACCGATCACGAGGCTCGCGCGTTTGGAGACCTGCATGTTGACCTCCGGACTTTTCATCTCCCCCGAGACTCATTGAACGTTAGATGACGGCGAGCGGACGGCCGGGACATGCGCCCGGGGTCGGCGTGTCGACGCTGGACGTCTGCTCATCGAACTCGCCAACGGGAGGAGCGAATCAGCCATGCCTCCTTTGCGGGACACGTGGGTGCGCGTTTCGTCAGCAGGGTGCTGGGTATGGAGACCGGAACGGCACGCGCGTGCGCAGCACCTGCAGGGTGTGTCGGGCCCCGGCGTTGACACCGAACAGCGCCGGGGCTTTCCTGACACCGGGCAAGGTCAAAGATGGACAGAACGACCTCCGCTGAGCTACGGGGGCGTGTGTCATACCGCAGTTGGGCCAGCGCACATCTTCCCATGCTGGCACGCCAGGAACGGCAAGGCCCCGCCGCGACGGATACGTCGCAGCGGGGCCCCGCGCCCGCGTGGTGCAGTGCTACCCGACCCAGATGTCTCTCCAGGTCGGCATCCCGTAGGTGTTGTCGTTGTTCATGCCGTTGATCTGCGATCCGTGCATCATGTCGACGCCGGAGTACCCGGTCGAGAACAGCGGGAAGTACGTCTCAGCGATGTACTTGTCCAGCTCGTTCCAGGCGGCGTTCTGCTTGGCGATCGGAAGCTGCTGGATGTCGGAGATCCGCTTGTCGACATCCGGCTCGGAGAACACGGCGTAGTTGCTGCCGAGGACGCCGTTGGCGACATCGGTCGACTGGAGCACAGGCGGGAACCACGATGACCCGGTCGGCCAGTCAGAGCACCAGCCCGAGGATCGGACGTTGATCTTCGTGTCCGGGTTGGCGCGCAACGTGGAGGTGTCGGCGACCGTGGTCGCGAACGGCTGCGGAGAGAAGCCAGCAGCCCTCAGAGCCTTGGCGATCGCGTCCTTGACGTCGACCGACACCGGGTCGTCCTGGGCGTACAGGTACTGGATCTTGTAACCCAGGTTGCCCGAGTCCTTCAACAGCTTCTTGGCCTCGTCGGCATTGGTGGTGCCGGGGTCGTGGTCAGGAAGCGGGTTGAAGTCGGTCCGACCGGGGATACCCGGCGGCATCAGGTTCGTACCAGCCCGCCGCGTCACGTCGACGATCTCGCCACCAGCAGCCCAGGCGTCCTGGTACGGGTAGGCGTAGGCGAGGGCCTTGCGGACCTCGATGTCGGTGATCGTGCGGTAGTCAGGTGCCCAGTAGAACGAGCAGGGCGAGGAGCCCAGGACCAGGCGGTCCGACGCGTTCTGCTTGGCCTTGACGAAGTCCGAGGCCAACACGTTGTCGTAGGTCAGCGTCGTCTTGCCCTCGGCGGTGTCGCTCAGCAGGACCTGGTCGAGCTTGGCGCTCGGCACGTCGAACTGCATGTCCCACTCGTCGACGTACTGGTGCCGCCCCGGGTCGGTATTGGGATCCCAGTTGGGGTTCTTGACCAGCGTCAGCGACTTCTCTGGCGTGTAGTCCTTGAACATGTACGGACCCGTCGCCCACGGGTGCAGGGAGTACTTGGCCGGGTCACTGGCTTTGCCCTCCGGGATCGGACCCATCGCCGGGAAGGTGCCCCAGTACGGCATGTCGGGGAACGGCTTGGACATCTCGATGGTCAGCGTGTCCCCCGAGACCGTGACGCCGGTGTAGGACTTGCCGGACGAGTAGGGACCCTTGTATTTGTCGCCGTCCTTGAAGTAGTCGTTGCTGTAGGCAGGGCCTTCCGGGAACGTCGCCCGGTCGAAGGACCGCTTGATGCCGAACGCGATGTCCTTGGCCGTGACCGGGGTGCCGTTCTCGTACTTCACGCCCTGACGGATCGTGAACGTCCACTCGGTGTAGTCGTCGTTGGGAGTCCCGAGGTCGGTCGCCAGATCCGGGATCAGGGTCATCTCTCCGGTCTCGTCGTCATACGCGTACTGCGTGAGACTGCGTGTGACCAGGTTGGAGAGGATCGACCCGGTGTTGATGTAGTAGGCCTCGGTCGGGTCCATCGTGTTGAGCCCGTCGTTGCTGATGACATGCACGACTCCGCCAGACTTGGCCCCCGCGATGTCCGCAGCCGGCGCCTCCCGGTTGGCGTCGCGGCCCGCGCCGGCTCCGCCGCCCTCCTTGAACGAGTCGTTGCCGATGCTGGGACCGTTGCTCGAGCCGCCACAGGCAGCCAGGGCCATCAGCCCCACCACGGAGACGGCAGTGATCGGTTTCCTCAGCCGCATCTCAAACCCTTCTCTCTGTCCGGACCAGGAGACCGACCCGACACGTTCCGGTTCGGTGCCCGCTCGTCGCATCTTGACGTGGGTAAACCGGTCTCCAACCCGTGTCGGGTCGGCCGGCCTTGGACGCTTCGTGTAGGACGGATCGGCCGCTTGCCCCTCCGCCTGCCCCGGAGATTGGCCGGCCACCTCAGGTGAGGTGGCCGGCCAACGGGTGGGGTGTCCTGGGAACGCTAGGGATCGCCGCCCTAACGCGTCAATCGCGACTAGCTCGTGAAATCAAACCGTGACGAATTCGTGTCGGGACTGACTGACAACTCGTGACGGAATCGAGATCGTCCCCGTGTCAGGAGGCGCGGTGGCGATCGTAGTAACGCTTGGCGCGGGCCCGGTTCCCGCATTGTGTGTCTTCACACCAGCGCCGCGAGCGGTTGCGGGTGACATCGAAGAACACCCAGCCACACCGCTCGTCAGGACACTGCTTGACCCGGTCGAGCGAGCTCCCGGTCAACAGGTCGGCCGCGGACAACGCGATGAGCCACAGCGGCAGGTTGGCGTCGACGGGTGACCGCCAGTCGACCTGGGCGGCACGTCCGGCCGGCGCCAGCTGCACCTGTGACAGGGCCTGGCCGACGACGTCGCTGAGCCGGCTCAGCGGCACGAGCGGGACGGTGTCTCCCGCGGAGACGGCGGAAAAGATCTGGTACAGCTGCTCACGCAGTTCAGCCGCCCGAGCGAGCACGAGGTCTGCTGGACCGGGCTCGCGCTTGGCGAGGACCCGCAGCGTCTCAGGGTCGGGAAGCCGACCACTGGCGGCAACGACGTCGAGAAGGTAGTCGTAGGAGTCGAGGTGGTCGTCGGGCTCGTCGCTGCGTCGCCACGCGACACTGTTGACCACGGCCAAGCACAGTCGTCCCCCCATCACCGACTGGGTGAAGTCGTCCGGCTGGCTTAGCATTGTGACGTCCTCCAGTCCGACTCGTGACCCAATCGTTACCTCCTCCATGATAGGCACGTCGGCCCGGCTCTTCTCCTAGGGCTGCAGCCACGTGTCGCGTCGCCTGGACCTAACGGGAATGCTGTTGGTTGGTCGTTGTAGCTCGAACCGGGCCGGAAACGACGAATCGTGCCGGCGCTACGTCACGTGGCCGAGTCAGGCGTGCCGGCCAGCCCGGCTGCGCGAGTCACTGCCCGGGCCGCTCTGCGACCCGAGACCATGGCGCCCTGGAGTGAGGCGGTGTCTCGGTGGTCGCCGGCCACGAACAGCCCGCGCCCGAGATCCACCGGCTGCCGCAGGTCGAGAGGAGGCAGCATGGCGGGGAGGGCGCGCTCGATCGGGTAGGACGCCACCAGCTCCCAGTCCGTCGTGTCGACACCGTAGATCGCCGCCAGCTGTCGGGTCGTCTCGCGGAGTGTCTCGGAGTCGCGGTGCACGCCGAGGAGAGTGGTCGCCACCAGCGACCCGTGCGCGCAGTACGTCGGGGCCACGTCGGACACGACCGCGGTGTTCACGACGGGACCGGCGCGATCGGCATCGATGTGCAGCATCCGGCGCCTCGCGGGGGACGTGGCGACGTGGTGGTAGTACGTCGTCAGGCCGTGCATCGTGGGCATCGGCAGTCCCGTGAGCCGGGCGGCCGTGACTCCATCGGTCGCCACGACGATCCGGGCGGCTGCGATGTCCTTGTCAGCCATACGGACGATGCCGGGATGGATTCCTCGCACTGCGGCGTTCAGTCGCACGGCATCGGTCGGTAGTCGGGCTGCGAGCTGGTTCGGCAGCGCCTGCATACCGCGTGATGGCAACGCCGGTGTGCCGCGCACGAAGGTGCGCATCACGAAGTCCACGAAGGTTCGCGAGGTCGCCTGGCGGTCTTCTCCGAGCACGCCTGCGAGAAAGGGTTCGAGTACCCGGGTCCGCAGGTCGCCGGACAGTCCGGTGACGTCGAACGCCTCACCCCAGGGCACGTCTGGTTGCGACTTGAGCTTGTGAGTGGCGCTTGTCGACACGCGGACGGCATACCTCGCGAAGCGGAGCTTCTCGCGGAGGGAACCGGTGGATCGGCCCAACAAGCTGCCCACGTCGCGGGGGGAACGCCGCGGGTCGGCGAGCACACTCTGCGCGCCGTTCGACGCGACCACGATGCCCGCCTCGAAGGATCGGAGGTCGAGCGCATCGAGGTCGACAACCTTGCGCACCGCGGGGTACGCGGGGTTGAGCAGCTGGAAGCCGCGGTCGAGCTGGAAGCCGTCGACGCGGTCGGTGCGTACCCGGCCCCCGACGGTGTCGCTCGCCTCCAGGACGAGCACGTCGAGACCGGCGGCGGTCAGCTCGACGGCACAGGTGAGGCCGGCCAGGCCAGCGCCGACGACGACGACGTCCGGCGAAGTCACGAGCAGCCACCACCTTCTCCGGCTCTCGTATCGAGCCCGCAGGCGATCGGATGCCGGGCACCCATCATGACGGACGCCGACGGCGCGCCGGGCTGATCGGCCGAACGGATGATCTGTAGTTGTTTCGCTACGCTTGGTGAGATGTCGCGTCTAGATTGAGTGCTACTGGAGGGAGACCTCCCTTGGCGCCGGACCGACGAGAGACGGGATGGCGTACCAGTGGCGACACCCCGTCCGTCCGTGTCGTCAGGTAGCAAAGGGGAGGGTATGACCGCACCACTCCGACCTGCGCACCCGCAGTCGGAACTCTCACGCCGCGGCGTTCTCACGGGCGCCGCGGCGGCGGGGGTAGCGGCATCGGTTCCCCTCCAGCTCCTCGGGCCCTCGGAGGCAGCCGCGTCCACCGCGGCCTACCGGCCCCGAGTCCGGCATTACACCCGCACTGCTCTGCCATCGGGGCCGAGCCTGCACATGGCCAACCGGTTCTCCTACGGCTACACCCCCCAGCTCCGGCGCGAGATGCGCGCCGCCGGCGGCCCCGAGCACTGGTTCCTGCGGCAGCTGAACCCGAGCCACATCTCCGACCACGCCACGCAGGTCTTCGACGGCTGGTTCCCGAGCCTGCACCGCAGTCCGCGTGACCACTGGGCCCGGCACGAGAAGCAGGTGGGGTATCCGTTCCAGGTCGCGGCAGACCACGGCCGCTGGACGTTGCTGCGGCGCATGTACTCGCGTCGTCAGGTGCACGAGCTGATGAGTGAGTTCTGGCTCAACCACCTGCACGTGTACAGCAATGCCGACCTGACGTGGATGTGGCGGCACGGTTACGACGCCCTGATCCGCAAGCATGCGCTGGGACGCTTCGACCAGATGCTCCAGGCGGCGATCATCCATCCGACGATGCTGACGTATCTCGATGCGGACGTGTCGATGGTCGTGCGGTCGTCCGGGGGCGTCGAAGAGCTGATCAACGAGAACCTCGGGCGTGAGCTCCTCGAGCTGCACACGGTCGGCCGGTCCGCCGGGTACACCGAGGCCATGGTCAAGGACTCGGCCTACATCCTCACGGGTTGGACCATCGACCGGTTCGCCTCCTGGGCCCGGGACTACCGGCCCGCGCTGCACTACACCGGCGCCGTCAACGTGCTCGGGTTCTCGAGCCCCAACAGCCAACACGACGGACGGCAGGTGCTGCGGGACTACCTGCAGTACCTGGCCCACCACCCGGCTACCGCCCAGCGGATCGCGCACAAGCTCGCGGTCCGCTTCGTGTCGGACACGCCGTCACAGCGTCTCGTCGACCACTTGGCGACCGTGTTCCAGAACTCGGGCACCGACATCAAGACGACCTTGCGCGCGCTGGTGCGCGACCCGGAGTTCAAGGGTTCGGCCGGGCACAAGGTGCGCACGCCGACCGACGACATGGCCGCGACGGTGCGAGCCCTCGGCGCCACCATGGTCCGACCGCGTGCGGAAAAGGATGCCGCCCGGGCCATCTTCCACCTGAGCAGCAACATCGGCCAGACACCCTTCGGGTGGGGCCCTCCGGACGGCTTCCCGCAGACCGCAGACGCCTGGTCGACACCTGGCCGGCTGATGGGCTCGTTCCAGGTGCACAACTCCATGGCCGGACACTGGTACCCGAGCACCGGTATCCATTACCGACCCCACTCGGCCTGGCTGCCGCAGAAGCACCTCCGGTTCGACCTGTTGGTCGACCATCTCTGCCGGACCCTGCACGGCAAGGGCGTCACGTCCAACCTGCTCGGCGCGGCGTGCGTGTGTCTCGGGGTCAAACCGAACACGGTGGTCACGCGGGACAGCTTCATCGTCCGCTACCGGATGCCGCACCTGATCGGTCTCTTGCTCGACACTCCCGAGTTCCTCACGAGGTGATGGCGATGTCCGACGTCCTGGACCAGGACCCCTCCGGCCACACCTCGGCCCCTGGCGATGAAGCGTGCTCGTGCCCTGACTACTCGGCGGCGTCCTCGTCGCGACGGTCGTTCCTGCGGAACGCCCTGGCGGTCACAGGCGGCACGGTGGCGACATCGTTGTTCGGTGACACGTTTCGTCAGGCGGCGTACGGACAGCAAGCCGGTGGCAGCGTGATGGTGGTGCTCAGCCTGCGCGGTGGCGCCGACGGGTTGTCGCTGGTCGTCCCGCACGGGGATCACCACTACTACGCGCAACGACCCCGCATCGCGGTGCCCAAGCGCGCGCTGTTGTTCAAGGACCCGATGTTCGGTCTGCATCCGGAGTTCAAGCCCTTGTCGCCGCTGTGGAAGCAGAACAAGTTCGCGGTGGTGCACGCGGTGGGTCTGCCGCAGCCGAACCGGTCACACTTCTCGGCCATCGAGGAAATCGAGGATGCCGACCTCGGTTCGGCGGCCCGGGTGGGCTGGATCAACCGCCTCGTCGGCCTCGACGCACAACGGAACGCGCTCCAGGCCGTGTCCGTCGGCAGCGGCGTCATGCCGACCTCCTTGTACGGCAACCAGCCAACCATCTCGATCGAAGGCGTGGACAGTGTGACCTTGTCCGGTGCCCAGCTGCAGGCGAGCACGCGTCGGGCTCGCAGACGTGCCCTCGACCAGGTGTGGGGAGGCTCGAGGACGCCGCTGGGGCGTGGCGCCCGCGCCAGCCTGTCGACCACGAGCGCGCTCTCCGCCACGTTGTCTCATGGGTACCACCCCGCGCACGGCGCGGCGTACCCCGCCGGCAGCCTGGGCGACGCCATGAAGGACACGGCTCGACTGATCAAGGCGCGCGTCGGTGTCGAGGTGGTGACGCTCGACTACGGGTCGTGGGACATGCACTCCAAGCTCGGAACCGTCCAGGTGGGTGGGGCAGAGAGCATGCGCGGGATGGTCGGCACCCTGAGCAAGGCGCTGGCGGCCTTCTTCAAGGACCTCGGGACGGTCGGGAACCGGGTGACCCTCGTGACGCTGACCGAGTTCGGTCGACGGCTCAAGGAGAACGGGTCAGGCGGTCTCGACCACGGCTGGGCCAACGCCACCCTGGTGATGGGTGCAGGAGTTCGCGGTGGTCGCTACCACGGCAGCTGGCCCGGTCTGGCGAACGCTGCCCTCGACGACGGCGACCTCGCGGTGACGACCGACTACCGCAGCATTCTCAGCGAGATCATGCTGAAGCGTTTCAACGTGACGTCGGGCCAGGTCTTTCCGGACTTCACGCCCAAACACGTCGGCGTCATGCACTGACTGCAGGCGGCGTCGACCGACACCGCCGGCTGACCCGCCCGGACTTGTGCTGGGCACGGTCGGACCGGCTGCTGACGGGGGAGCTGGCCACCTTCATCCCGATCTCGGCGGGTGAGGTCGTGCGGTTGCGCGGTGCGAACGTCGCGGAGTACTCACTCGACCAGGCGTTCGGCGAGCCGGCGTTGGATCGGATCTCGGTCCAACGCTGACGGATGGCAAGGCAAGTGCCTGGTGGCCAATGCGGATCCGCCTAGTTCACGGGCCGGGTGGCTTGTGAACTAGGCAAACGCGAACGGCGGGTGGGGCTGGTGCTCGGGTGGCTCGGTGGGTCAGGTGGCTGAGGGTGCGGCCGGCGACGAGGTGGTCGGTGGCAGGGCGTCGACGTGGAAGTCTGTGACCTTTCCGTCGGTCGTCGTGACCGAGACGGTTCCGCCGACGAGCCCGGCCAGTTCGTGTGCGAGCTTCTCAGACACGCCGTCGCCGTCCAGGTCAGCCCCGGTCAGCGATGTCTTCAGGGCAGCGGACAGGACGACCGTGACACCGTCGACGCTCCACTGACCCGGGCCGGGCTGTGCCCAGGCGCCACTCCAGCTCTTGACCACCGGCTTCGGCGCCGGCTTGGGTGCAGGCTTGGGTGCGGGCTGCGGCGCCGGCTTGGGGTGGTTGGTGGGTGCCGGCTTGGGCTTCGGCTTGGTCGACGTCGGCTTCTGGTGGTGGCGCGGCCGGTGGTGGCTCCGGTCTGCCCGGTGCGCCCGGTGACGGTGGTGACGCGGCGGCGGAGCGTCGTTGGGGACGATGTCGACCACCCCGCTGTCGTAGGCGTTCGCGATCGTGAGCACGAGATCGACGTACTCGTCGGAGTGGTTGTAGCGCAGCACGTTGGCGCGGGCCTGCGGCAGGCTCGAGAAGTCCCCGCCGGCCGAGCACAGGTACAGCGCGGTCGCCAGTGCCGCATCGTCGAAGTCGCTGGGGTTGCGGTGGCCGTCCCCGTCGCCGTCGGCGCCGATGACGTCCCACGTGCTCGGGATGAACTGCATGGGACCGACAGCCCGGTCCCAGACCTTGTCGCCGTCGAGGACACCGTGGTCGGTGTCGGCGATGCGAGCCACGCCGTGACCGTTGAGCGCCATGCCCACGATGCGCGGCGTGGTCACCCCGTTGGCCAGCACCGACGCCCCGCCGAAGCGGCCGTGGTTGGACTCGACCTGCCCGATCGCGGCGATGACGCCCCAGCTCAGGTGGCAGCCCGGATAGCTGGACGCGACGTGACCGGCAGCGTTCTTGTAGGCGTTGAGCGCGGCCAACGGGACGTCGTAGCTGGTGTTGGCGCTGACCTCGAGAACCCGGTCGTGTTGTGACGTCTTGATCGTGATGCGCTTGCGCTGCTTCGACCCGTTGCCCTTGTCCTGGTTCGCAGGCACGAGAAGCGGCGCCACGTCGGGGCGCACCGGGCCAACGGGAGAGGTGGAGAGCGACGACGCTGCGGGGGCAGTCGACGTCGCATCGGACGGTGAAACCCCCGGCTCGGAGACGGCCGACGGCAGCGGGAGAAGGGCGGCAACGGCAATGCACAAAGCTCCGCGCTGCAGGGAGAAACGTCCTGATGACATGTGAGACAAGCGTAATGACGCGGTTGGCCGAAGAGTCCCGATTAGTTGAACATGGCACGAGTGGAGGGTGAAGATCAGACGGACGGCTGATGCCACGCGGCCGGTCGGGGGATACCAGCCCCCGGCAGGTAGATTCGTCGCGTGATCGCAGACGTCAGTTATCCGATGCAGCGCCGGACCCTCGACAACGGCCTGCGCGTCGTGGTCAGCCCTACCCCGGGCCTAGGTGTCGTGGCGGTCAACCTCTGGTACGACGTCGGCTCACGCCACGAAGAGCCGCACCGGCAGGGCTTCGCGCACCTTTTCGAGCACCTGATGTTCCAGGGCTCGCGTCATGTGAAGTCCGGCGACCACTTTGCGCTGCTGCAGGGGCATGGCGGCTCGCTCAACGCGACCACGTCGTTCGATCGCACGAACTACTTCGAGTCGATGCCCAGCGGCGCGCTCGACCTGGCGCTGTGGCTCGAGGCCGACCGGATGGCCTTCCTCGACGACGTGCTGACCCAGGAGAACTTCACCAACCAGGTCGACGTCGTCGCGCAGGAACGCAGCCAGCGGATGGACAACGTCCCCTACGGCACCGTGTTCGAGAAGGCACTCCCGCTCATCTTCGACCCCGAGCACCCCTACGGGCACCTGCCGATCGGCAACATGCAGCACCTTGCCGATGCCACCCTCGACGAGGTCAGTGCCTTCCACGCGATGTACTACATGCCCAACAACGCCGTGCTGTCGATCGTGGGGGACGTCGACGTCGACGCCGCTTTCGCCAAGGCCGCCACCTACTTCGACCACATCGAGCCCGGTGACGCGTCCAAGCGCAAGATCCCCGCTGCGTTGCCTCCGCTGGCCGAGCCGCGTCATCTCGACCACTACGAAGACGTGCCGTCGCCCGGCCTGTGGTTCGTGTTCCGGCTGCCCGTCGATGAGCCCGGGTCGCGTGAGCTGGCTGCGGTCGGGCTTGCCTGCAGCATCATCGGCGAGGGCGAGACGAGCCTGCTGCACCGGCGACTCGTCCGTCGGGACCGGACGGCCCTGGCCGCCGGACTCGGCGTCAACACGTTGATTGCGGGCAATTCGTTGGGTCTGGGATCGGTGCGGGCCATGCCGGGCCAGGACCTGTCCGACGTCGCCGGCGTGGTCGAGGACGTCTTCAACCGGTTCCTCGCACAAGGACCGACCGACCAGGAGCTCGCCGTGGCCCGTGCCCAGGCTGAACGTGACTGGCTCGACGAGATGGGCACGGCAGCCGGACGCGCGGACGCCCTGTCGGCGAGCCTGCTGCTCTTCGACGATCCGGAGCTGCTCAACGAGAGACTGCCGCTGTTGCGCAGCATCACCGCCGACGAGGTCACGGAGGCGGCGCGCACGTGGTTGCTGCCGGCGGTCAACGCGCAGGTGCGGGTCTATCCCGAAGGCCCGGCGGAGGCCGCCGCCCTGGCCGGAGACCTGCCGCTCGACGGAGGTGTGGAGCTGTGACCGTGATCGAGACCCCTCCGCCGGTCAGCCCCGCCGAGGGCTGGACCTTTCCGACGTACACCGAGCGCCGCCTCGACAACGGGCTGCGTGTCCTGCGCTACGACTGCCCCGGGCAGTACGTCGTGGCGGCCTCCGTGCTGTTCGACCTGCCGCTGACCGCCGAGCCGCGTGAGCTCGAAGGTGTCGCCGGACTGGTCGGGCGCTGCCTCACCCGGGGAGCGGCGGGTCGCACCGCCGAGGAGTTCGCCGACGCGCTCGCGTTGTGTGGCGCGGACCTCGACGCATCGGCGTTCCCGGATGGCTTCGCCGTGCGGCTGGCCGTCCCGGTGACCAGCCTCGACCAGGCGTTGCGGCTGATGGCGGACGCCATCCGGTCGCCGGAGTTCTTCGACGACGAGTTCGACCACGAGAAGGAGCTGCGGCTCGAGGAGATCGGGCAGGCCGCTGCCTACCCGCAGCATGTGGCGGTCGAGCAGCTCAACGCAGCACTGTTCGGCGACCACCGCGCGGCCCGGCCGGTCGGTGGCACGGCGGAGTCGGTCACAGCAGTGACCCGCGACGATGGTGTCGCCTTCGCGCAGGGGCATCTCGGTCCGGAGCGAGCGACGCTCATCATCGCCGGTGACTTCGCCGACGTCGACCCCGTCGCCCTCATCGCCGATGCCTTCGATGGCTGGACCGGTCCACAACCAGGACCTTCGGCCCAGACCATGCCCGCGCCGGTCCCGGCCGATCAAGCCCAGGTGATCCTGGTCGACTGGCCCGCTGCTCCGCAGTCGACCCTGCGGCTCGCCGCGCCCGGCATCACGCGCGGCGATGACCGGTGGGCCGGCCTGTTCGCGGCGAACTTCACGATCGGTGGCACGTTCTCGTCGCGGATCAACACGGTTCTGCGCGAGGAGAAGGGCTTCACCTATGGAGCCGGTTCGAGCCTCGACACCGGACGCGACACGGGGCTCATCGCCGTCTCCACGGCGGTCCGCGCCGACTCCACGGCTGAAGCGCTCGCCGACGTCGTGACCATTTTGCGGGCGGCCACCGGTTCGATCACCGACGACGAGGTAGCCACGGCAGCCAGGGCCGCCACCGAGTCGGCCGCGCTGGGGTTCGAGCGGGCCGACAGTGTCGTCGGCCGGGTCGAGCTCCTGGTGTCGCAGGGCCTGCCACTCGACCACGTCGACATCAACCTCGAGCGGATCAGACGGGTCACCGCCGACGAGGCCAACGCGGCGCTCGAGACGACGCTCCGACCCGACGACTTCACCGTCGTGGTGGTCGGTGACGCGACCAGCCTGCGTGAGCCGCTGGCCGCCTGGGGCTACGGCCCCGTGGTCGAGCTCAGCCCAACGCGGCGTTGACCACCTCGCGCGCCTCCGCCTGCACCTGGGCCAGATGCTCGGCGCCACGGAACGACTCCGCGTAGATCTTGTAGACGTCCTCGGTCCCCGACGGCCGGGCTGCGAACCAGGCTGACTCCGTGGTGACCTTCAGTCCGCCGATGGGGGCACCGTTCCCGGGGGCCTCGGTGAGCTTGGCTGTGATGGCCTCTCCTGCCACCGCCTCGGCGTCGACATCGCGTGCGGCGAGCTTGCCCAGCTTGGCCTTCTGCTCACGGTTGGCGGGGGCGTCGACACGCGCGTACGCCGGGTCGCCGTGGCGCTCGACCAGTTCGCCGTACAGCTGGCTCGGGGACTTGCCGGTCACGCCGAGGATCTCACTGGCCAGCAACGCCAGCAGGATCCCGTCCTTGTCGGTGGTCCACGTCGTGCCGTCGAGCCGCAGGAACGACGCACCGGCGGACTCCTCTCCGCCGAAGCCGACGGAGCCGTCCAGCAGCCCCGGCACGAACCACTTGAAGCCGACGGGAACCTCGAGCAGGTGCCGGCCGAGCTCGGCCGCCACCCGGTCGATCATCGACGAGCTGACGAGTGTCTTGCCGATGGTGCAGTCGCGGCCCCACCCCGTGCGGTGCTCGAAGAGGTACCCGATGGCGACGGCCAGGAAGTGGTTGGGGTTCATCAGGCCCGCATCGGGGGTGACGATGCCGTGTCGGTCGCTGTCTGCGTCGTTGCCCGTCGCAATGTCGAACCGGTCGCGCTGGGCGATCAGCGACGCCATGGCGTTCGGTGAGGAGCAGTCCATCCGGATCTTGCCGTCGGTGTCGAGCGTCATGAACCGCCAGGTCGGGTCGACCTCGGGGTTGACGACGGTGAGGTCGAGCCGGTGCCGCGACCCGATCTCGCCCCAGTAGCCGACGCTGGCGCCACCCATGGGATCGGCCCCGATGCGGATGCCCGCAGACCGGATCGCGTCGAGGTCGAGGACGGCCGACAGGTCGTCGACGTAGGACGACAGGAAGTCGAACCTGCCTGCGGCCGCGGTTGCCTGCTCCGGAGCGACCCGTGCGATGTCCTCGACACCGTCAGCCAGCAGCCCGTTGGCGCGACGCTCGATCCACCCGGTGGCGTCCGAGTCGGCCGGGCCACCGTGCGGTGGGTTGTACTTGAAGCCGCCGTCGCGCGGCGGGTTGTGCGAGGGCGTGACGACGATGCCGTCGGCGTGCCCCCGGCCCCCTTCGCGGTTGAGTCGGAGGATCGCGTGCGACACGGCCGGCGTCGGTGTGTAGCCGTCACGGGTGTCAACGAGCACGGTCACCCCGGCAGCGACCAGTACCTCGAGTGCCGTCTGCCACGCCGGCAGTGAGAGCGCGTGCGTGTCGCGACCGATGAGGAGCGGGCCGTCGACACCCTCGCTGGCGCGGTACTCGATGATCGCTTGCGTGGTCGCCACGATGTGCTGCTCGTTGAACGCGCTGTCGAGGCTCGAGCCCCGATGTCCGGAGGTGCCGAACGCGACGCGCTGGTCGGGATCTTCCGGATCGGGACGGCGGTCGTAGTACGCACCGACCACTTCGTCGACGTCGATGAGGTCGGAGGGCTGGGCCGGCTGTCCGGCGCGCTCGTGAGCCATGGGCCGATCCTCGCGGAACGGAGTATCGCTGTCGACCGGTGGTTAACGGCTTCGTCTCACCCTGTGGACCGGCTCTGTTATCGTCTCGTTATCTGTCGGGGGACAGATGCGGGGAAGAGCAAGGGGAACGTGTGAAGGTCTTCGTCACGGGAGCGACAGGGGTGCTCGGACGGGCTGCCGTGACGGCACTTCAGCTCGACGGACACGCCGTCACCGGACTCGCCCGCACCGACGAGAAGGCAGCCGAGCTCGCTGCGCTCGGGGCCGCCGCGTCCCACGTGTCACTGTTCGACCGGGCGCAGTTGACCGCCGAGCTCACCGGCTTCGACGCCGTCTGCCACCTCGCTACCCACATACCTGTCGGCATCGCCGGCTTCCGTCCGGGCGCCTGGAAGCTCAACGACCGCCTCCGGATCGACGGGTCCAAGGTGGTCGTGCAGGCCGCCCGGGCCGCCGGAGTACGTCGGCTCGTGCAAGAGAGCGTGTCGTTCCTGTATGCCGACGCCGGCGACGAGTGGATCACCGAGGACAGCACGTTGTCGGTCACGCGCGCGCTCGATCCGGCCGCGGTCGCGGAGGCCAACGCGGCTGAGTTCGCGTGCAAGTCGAGGCAGCCGGTGGTGCTCAGGTTCGGCAACATCGTCGGCGACGACGCCATGACCCGCTGGCGGCTGAGCCAGGCCCGTGCCGGGCGGCCGATCGGTCTCGGAGATCCACAGGGCTGGGCGCACGTCGTACACCCCGACGATGCCGGCGCGGCAGTCTCGTCGGCCCTCGAGGCGCCCGGCGGGGTCTACAACGTCGGAGCCGAACCCGTTCGCCGGGAAGAGATGAACCAGGTCTTCGCGCGGGCGGTCGGGCACGACGCACTCGGCTTCATGCCACGCATCCTTGTCCGCGTAGGCGGTGACCGGCTCGCCGCGCTGACCCGCTCGCACCGGGTCTCGTCGGCTCGTCTCCACGAGATGACCGGGTGGAAGCCCACGCACCACACGTTTGACGAATCGTGGCTCAGCCATGGCTGAACGTCCGGCTGCCCCGGACGCTGACGACGGTGCGGACGCCCCGAAGACGTCCCGTCGCAAGCTGACGATGGCTGAGGTCTTCGGCGACGTCCTGCCCGACGGAACCAGTGACGAGCGTGTACCTGACCCGGCCGCGGACGAAGACGCCCGGGAGCGAGAGCTGCTCCGCGACGTACCCCCGCACCACCAGTAGGGGAAAGGGCGGGGCTTCAGAGTTGGTTGCGGGCGGCGAGCAGGTCGCGGATCTCGGTCAGCAGGGCCACGTCCTCCGACACCGCCTCAGGCGAAGGCTCTTCCTCTCTCCGGGCCATGGAGGCGCGCGCCCTCTGGTACGGCGTGACGATGAGGAAATAGACGACCGCCGCCAGGATGAGGAAGCTGACCAGTGCCGTGAGCCACGCACCCACGCTGACGCCGCCCGGCTTGTATGCCGAGAAGTTGGGCGTGCCGCCGACCTTGCCGAGCAGGTCCATGACGACCGTCACCGTGGCGGTCACCACGGCAGCGAACGCGGTGGCCATGATGAACGCCACCGCCAGCTCTACGAGGTTGCCGCGGAGCACGAAGTCCTTGAAGCCCTTGATCATGGTGATGATGCCTTCCGGATGACGGGTGCGGGACAGGGGTTGGTGAGCCGTGAGTAGAGCACTATCGCACGGCCAGCGTCAGGGCATGAAGGCCCATTGCCTGGGCGAGTCGGGACGCATCAGCTGACGTCACGGCCAGCACGACGAGCGCACCGTCGGCGCTCGACGCGGCGGCATCGGCCGCTGGGATTGCGATGACCGGCGCGTCCCGGACGACCGTCGGTGCCTCGTCACCGCGGTCGGTGGCGGCGTAGAGATCGATGCGGTCACCGACCCGGAGCAGGCCGACGGCCTCGGCATCTGCCACGCGCACCGGCGCGGACACCCGGCCGACCCCGAAGCCTGCGGCAAGCCCGGGACCGACGAGCCGAGTGCTCGTGATCAGCTCGCCGGTGCCCACAGGACCCGCGAGCGTGCGTCCGACCGCCGAGTCCATCGAGCGGAGTGCTGTGGGCGGGACTGCGGCGTCGGAGAGTGAGACCGCCCGCAGGTCGGACGGCGACAGCGGGGAACCCCCGACCAGGTCGTGGCGGGCCACCAGCACAGACATGGTCTGCGGAGGTGGCGGTGCGAGCAGGTGGACGAGGGCGAGCACACCGGCAGCGGCCAGCGCCGCAGCCAGGGTGCGTCGGTAGCGAGCGATCAGTCGCTGAGCGCGGTAGAGCCGGGTCCGTAGATCAAGCATCCACGCAGGCTAGGAGAGTCGGCGGATGCCGCGGGGCCGTCATCCACAGGCCAGGCGGGGGTCTCAGCGGGCTGCAGCGGGGGTGGTCGTCGAACCGCTCGACGGACCCGAGCCGTTCGAGCCGGCCGCCTTCGTCGCCCGGTCCGGCTTCGACTCTGACGAGGTGGAGGCCGACTCCTTGTCGCCGGACTTCTTGTCGCCGGACTCCTTCGTCGGCGACGACTCCTTCGCGGGTGACGCCCCGTTCGACTCGCCGTTCGACCCGCTCGAGGTGCTCGACGACTCAGCCTTCCGGCTGTCGGTGCGGTAGAAGCCGGAGCCCTTGAACACGACGCCGACGGCGCTGAGCACCTTGCGCAGCCGACCCGCGCAGACAGGGCATTCGGTCAGCGCGTCGTCGGTGAAGCTCTGGCGAACCTCGAGCTGCTCGCCGCAGGCGGTGCAGGCGTACTGGTAGACGGGCACGAGCGGCTCCTTCAGACCTCGGCACGGGGCTGACCTCGACCGGGGCGGACAACGGACGGACCGGCTCGCACCGGTCCGGTTAGCACTCGCGCATAGCGACTGCCAGCGTCTCTATTGTGCGACAGCCCGGGCATGGAAGCAAAGCCCCGGCGTGTGGCGGCCACCGCCGGGTCCGCTGGACGGGGGCTGACGGCACAATGGGGGCCGTGCCCGTACTCCCTGCCCGGATGCCCCGTTGGGCCCGCATCACGACCTGGGTCGGGGTCGGAGTGGTCCTGGTGGTGATCGTGGGCGCGGCGACGGGCGTCTGGACCGTGCGTCGCTCTTTCCCCCAGACCAGCGGAAGCCTGACCCTGGCGGGCCTGCAGTCGAAGGTCACGGTGATCCGCGACGATCACGGCATCCCGCAGGTCTATGCCGACACCAGTGCGGACCTCTTCTTTGCGCAGGGCTACGTCCAGGCGCAGGACCGGTTCTTCCAGATGGACGTGCAACGGCACATCACGGCTGGTCGGCTGAGCGAGCTGTTCGGAGAGGAGGCCCTCGAGACCGATCAGATCGTGCGCACCATGGGGTGGCGCCGGGTCGCCGAGAAGGAGCTGCCGCTGGTCTCCACCGACACCCGCCGCTACCTCGAGGCGTTCTCCAGTGGCGTCAACGCGTACGTCGCCGATCACGACGGCGCCACCCTGTCGCTGGAGTACGCGATGCTCGGGCTTAAGGGCGTCAGCTCCACGCCTGAGAAGTGGACGGCCGTCGACTCGCTGGCCTGGCTCAAGGCCATGGCCTGGGACCTCGGCAGCAACATCGGCGACGAGCTGGACAGGTCGCTCGAGTCCACCGGGCTCCGTCGCGGTCAGATCAACAAGCTCTACCCCGGCTACCCCTACCGCCTCAACCAGCCGATCGTGCACCAGGGTGCCCTCGTCGACGGCGCTTACGAGCAGGACGCCCGGCGGCCGGGCACCCGGTTGCCCGAGCGCCCGCCCTTCCTGAGCAAGGGCCGGGAGGCGCTGCTGCGTACCCGCCAGGCGACCCATGCCCTCTCGACGTTGCTCGGCAGCACGAGCACCTCGTTGGGGAGCAACGCGTTCGCCGTCTCGGGTGACCACACCGCCAGCGGTGCAGCGATCCTGGCGAACGACCCACACCTGGGCGCCTCCATGCCGAGCATCTGGTACCAGATGGGTCTCCACTGCACCCACGTGAACGCGCAGTGCCCCTTCGACGTCACCGGCTTCACGTTCCCGGGCCTTCCCGGCGTCATCATCGGCCACAACCAGTCGATCGCCTGGGGCTTCACCAACCTCGACCCCGACGTGCAGGACCTCTACCTGGAGAAGGTCCTCGACGACGGTCATTATCTGTATGACGGCAAGGCCGTGCCCATGGCGACGCGCGAGGAGCGCTTCGTCGTGGAAGGCGGCAGCCCGGTCACGGTCACGGTCCGCGAAACCCGGCACGGCCCACTCATCTCCGACGTGAGTGACGACTACTCCACCGTGGGCGCGGATGCGCCGGTCCGTGGTGGCAAGGACAAGCCGAGGCGGGGCAACGGATACGCCGTTGCCCTGCGGTGGACCGCGTTGACGCCGGGCCGGACGGCAGACGCCGTCTTCGAGCTCGACAAGGCCACCAGCTGGAACCAGGTCCGCGACGCGGCTCGTCACTTCGACGTCCCGGCGCAGAACCTCGTGTACGCCGACGTCAATGGCCACATCGGGTACCAAGCCAACGGCAAGATCCCGGTTCGCCGCACGGGCAACGGCGAATGGCCGGTCCCGGGCTGGGACCCCGCCTACGAGTGGGACCGCTCGGTCATTCCCTTCGACGCATTGCCGAGCGTCCTGGATCCCAAGGACGGGTACGTCGTCACCGCCAACCAGGCGATCGTGCGCAAGAGCTATCCCTACTTCATCAGCAGCACCTATGACTACGGCTATCGTGCGCAACGCATTCATGACCTCCTGGGAACACACGACCAGCTCACCCCCGCCGACCTGGCCTCCATCCAGCTCGACACCTCCAGCTGGCTGGCCAAGCGGCTGACGCCGTACCTGTTGGGGGTCGAGCTGCGCAGTGCCTACTACCGGTCGGGTCAGCACACGCTCATCGGCTGGGACTTCACGATGCCTGCCGACTCGTCAGCGGCCGCGTACTTCAACGTCGCCTGGAAGAACCTGCTCGCTGACACCTTCCACGACCAGCTGCCGAAGGACGCGTGGCCGGACGGGGGCGACCGTTGGTGGGCGGTCATGGACCGGCTGCTCGAGCACCCGGACGACGCGTTCTGGGACGACGTCGACACACCCGAGGTCGAGCGGCGCAACGACATGATCGTGCTTGCGCTGAGGCAGACACGGGACGAGCTGACCAGCGAGATGTCCCGTGACCCGAAACGCTGGGAGTGGGGGCGGCTGCACCAGCTGACGCTGCGCAACTCGACGATGGGGGCGGACAGCTCGCCGGTGCGGTTCCTGTTCAACCGCGGGCCGTACGACCTCGGCGGCGGCCCTTCGGTGGTCGACGCTGCGGCCTGGAACGCTGCGAAGGATTATGAAGTGACCGCGGTCCCGTCGATGCGGATGGTGATCCCGCTCGACGATCTCGACGCCGCGCGGTGGATCAACCTGACCGGTGCGTCCGGCCATGCCTACAACGGTCACTACACCGACCAGACCGACCTGTGGGCGGACGGCGAGACGCTGCCGTGGGCATTCAGCCCGGGCGCGGTCCTGAAATCTGCCGACCGGACGCTGACCCTCGAACCATCCGAGTGACCGCGGCTGATCGACAGGGACCTCGCTAGCGCGACCGCACCGTCGTGGGTCGAGTGCGGATCGTGGCCGTAGGCGTGACGATGACGTCGACCGGCTCGTCGTGGTCCTCGGCGGGCACAGCGTCGACGACCTCGTCGTCGTACGCCAGCTGTGCGCGCAGCACCCCGGGTCCGCAACGGCGCAACGCGCGGTCGTACGACCCACCGCCGCGGCCCAGGCGGTGGCCGGCGCGGTCCACGGCAACGCCTGGACACACGACCACCGCCACGGTGGTGATGGCCTCGACGCCCGCACGCGGCGTGGTCGGGACGAGCAGGCCGAAGCGGCCGGGCTCCTGCTCGCCCGGTTCGTACAGGCCCCAGTCGAGGTCGAAGTCGTCGAGCAGCACAGGCAGCAGGACCTCGACGCCACGCGCGTGCAGGGAGTCGAGGAGTGGGCGCGTGCCCGGCTCGCCTGGCTGCGAGACGAACGCCGCGAGCAAGCGGGCACCGGCAAGCTCGGGCAGCCCGAGAAACTGGTCGCGGAAGCCCCGCGCCTGCCGCTCCTGGTCGGCCTCGCTTCGCTCGGCCCGTCGCGCGAGGTGCGTCTCTCGCAGGTGCGCCTTGCTCGGGGAGGAGTCGCTCACATCGCCACTGTAGGAGCAGGCCGACGATCGAGCACCTGCGCATCCTCCGGCGTCAACGCCTAGCATGCTGGGCATGAGCGCCGAAGGACTTGAACAAGCCCGGACGAAGATGCAGGGCGCCGACGTCCACCCAGCCGCGATCGAGGTCTTCAGCGACTTCTACCGGCAGCTCGAGTCCGGGGTCACGGGCATCGTCCACGAGGCCGACATCGCCCCCCTGGACGCGCCTCCCCGGCTCAGCGACCTCGGCGACGACGACGAGGCAGGTCGCGAAGCCCTGTCGACGACGGCCGTGATCAAGGTCAACGGTGGCCTCGGTACGTCGATGGGCATGGCCCAGGCGAAGTCGCTGCTACCGGTGCGCGACGGCCTGACCTTCCTCGACATCATCGCCCGGCAGGTGCTCGCGGGCCGGGCCACGTGGGGCGTGCCGCTCCCGGTGATCTTCATGAACTCCTTCCGCACGCGCGACGACACGCTGGCTGCGCTGGCGGCGTACGACGACCTGCCGGTCGATGGTCTGCCGCTCGACTTCATGCAGAACCGCGAGCCGAAGCTGCGCACCGACGACCTGACGCCGGTGAGCTGGCCGGCTGATCCCTCGTTGGAGTGGTGTCCACCCGGTCACGGCGACATCTATACAGCGTTGCAGGCCTCCGGGCTGCTCGAGCAGCTACTCGACGCGGGCTACCGGTTCGCGTTCCTGTCGAACTCCGACAACCTCTGCGCCACGGTCGACGCGCGGGTGGCGGGCTGGTTCGCGGGCTCCGGGGCACCGTTCGCCAACGAGGTGTGTCGGCGTACCCCGGCCGACCGCAAAGGCGGTCATCTCGCCGTGCGCACGAGCGACGGACGGCTCGTGCTGCGTGAGACGGCGCAGACTGCGCCCGAGGACGAGGAAGCCCTGGCGGACATCAGCCGTCACCGTTTCTTCAACACCAACAACCTCTGGGTGGATTTGAGGGCCCTCGCTCGCCGGCTCGACGAACGCGACGGCGTGCTCGGGCTGCCGCTGATCCGCAACGAGAAGACCGTCGACCCGAGCGACCCGTCGTCACCAGCCGTGATCCAGGTCGAGTCGGCCATGGGGGCCGCCGTCGAGGTGTTCGACGGGGCCCGGGCGTTGGAGGTGGACCGGTCGAGGTTCCTGCCGGTCAAGTCGACCAACGACCTGCTCCTGCTGCGCTCCGATGTGTACGAGCTGCGCGACGACTTCCGCGTCGTCCAGGCCCAGAGCGAGGCGAAGCCACCGGCGGTCGACCTCGACAGCGAGTTCTACAAGCTGGTGGGTGATTTCGAGAAGCGCTTTCCCATGGGGCCACCCTCGCTCAAGCGGGCGTCGTCGCTCACCGTGCGTGGTGACTGGACCTTCGACCCGGATGTGGTCGTGCAGGGCGACGTGCACGTCGACGCCGACGGTTCGCCCGGCACGGTCTCAGCCACGTCACTCGGGCGTTAGGGTGATCTGACCACCCGGCCCCGATGCGAGGACTCATTGCCTGATGCGCAGTGTTGAAGAGCACCTGAGCACGATTCTGGAGCTGGTCCAGCCCCTGCCGCCGTACGAGCAGCCGCTGATGGAGGCGATCGGGCTGCCGATCTGCCAGGACGTCGTCTCCTCGATCGATCTGCCGACGTTCGACAACTCCGCCATGGACGGTTACGCCTGCCGGCGCGCCGACCTCATGAACGCCGGCGAGAACAACCCGATCCGGCTTCCGGTCGTGGGGGAGTCTGCGGCCGGGCAGAGCAAGGCGTACGCGTTGTCGGAGGGGCAGGCCGTCAAGATCATGACGGGTGCCCCCTTGCCGGCCGGGGCCGACTGTGTGGTGCCGATCGAATGGACGGACGGTGGTCGCGCCAACGTCTCGATCATGCGGCTGCCCGGGCAGGGCCAGCACGTGCGTCCGCGCGGTGAAGACGTTCGCGCGGGTGAGCTGCTGCTCGCGGAGGGTACCCGCCTCGGTCCCCGACAGGCGGCGGTCCTGGCCGCGACCGGCCACGCGCAGGTCAGCGCCCGCCCCCGTCCGCGCATCGTGGTCCTGTCGACCGGGAGTGAGCTGCGCGAGCCCGGCACGCCGCTGGGCTTCGACTCGATCTACGACTGCAACTCCTTCGCGATCGCCGCAGCCGTCCGGCAAGCAGAGGCGATCGCCTACCGGGTCGGCATCGTCACCGACGACCCGCACGAGCTCACCGACACGTTGTCCGACCAGCTCGTCCGCGCCGACATCGTCGTCACGAGTGGGGGTGTCAGCAAGGGCGACTACGACGTCGTCAAGGACGTGCTCGGTCGGCTCGGCACCGTGCAGTTCCACGAGGTCGCGATGCAGCCGGGCAAGCCGCAGGGCTTCGGCACGATCGGCGAGGACGACACCCCGATCTTCACGCTGCCGGGCAACCCGGTCTCGGCCTACATCTCCTTCGAGGTGTTCGTGCTGCCGGCGATCCGCTTGATGATGGGCATGTTGCCCTATCGCCGGCCGCTGGTCCGTGCGGTGTGCAAGGCCGGCTTCGCCTCGCCGGAAGGCCGGCGGCAGTTCGTGCGCGGTGCGTTCGAGGTGACGGCAGAGGGGGCCGAGATCAC
This sequence comes from uncultured Actinomycetota bacterium, assembly GCA_963750495.1. Classification (GTDB taxonomy): domain Bacteria; phylum Actinomycetota; class Actinomycetes; order Propionibacteriales; family Nocardioidaceae; genus JANLYC01. Next base: position 1,779 of record CAVVQV010000002.1, on the reverse strand, counting down.
GCCCGTTGGCGGGCACGGATCACACCTCATCGGCAGCCTGGCGCTCTCCAACGCGTTGATCGTGGTGCCTGACGAGACGACCTCGGTCGACGAGGGTGCGACCGTCGACGTCATGGTCCTGGATCGGATGTTCTGATGGCTGCGGCGTCGGACGATCAGCCGCGGCTGACGCATGTCGACTCCGCAGGAGCCGCGCGAATGGTCGACGTCTCGGACAAGACCGTCACGGCGCGAACCGCCGTCGCGGCCGGTCGGGTCGTGACGTCGGCTGAGGTCGTCGCGCTGCTGCGCGGTGACGGCGTGCCCAAGGGTGATGCGCTCGCCGTCGCGCGGTTGGCCGGAATCATGGCCGCCAAGCGCACCCCTGACCTGGTGCCGCTCTGCCATCCGGTCGCTATCAGCGGCGTCGTCGTCGACCTCGTCGTGGTCGACGCGGGGGTGGACATCACGGCCACCGTGCGTACGACGGACCGGACCGGAGTCGAGATGGAAGCCCTTACCTCCGTCGCCGTGGCCGGGCTGGCACTCATCGACATGGTCAAGGCGGTCGACAAGGGCGCGGTGATCACCGACATACGGGTGCTCAGCAAGGCCGGCGGCCGATCCGGGACGTGGACTCGCTCGGAGTCGGGCTCGTGAGTGACTTTGCCGCGCGCCGGGCGCATGTCGTGTCGGTCTCCAACCGGGCAGCCGCAGGCGTCTACGCCGACACGACGGGACCGCGCATCGTGTCGGTTCTGCAGGAGGCGGGCTTCGGCGCCGTCACCTCGAGCGTCGTACCCGACGGTGAACCGGTGGCTGATGTGCTGCGGGCAGCGGTCGACGAGGGTGTCGACCTCGTGGTGACCACCGGCGGCACCGGCCTGACCCCGACTGACCACACACCTGAGATGACCCGGCTGGTGCTCGAACGGGAGGTGCCCGGGGTGGCCGAGGCGATCCGGGCGTTCGGCCAGGCGCAGGGGGTTCCGACGGCCGCGTTGTCACGCGGCCTGGCCGGGACGGCGGGAACGACCTTCGTCGTCAACCTGCCCGGCTCGATCGGTGGCGTCAAGGACGGTTTGGCCGTGCTGATGCCGATCCTCGGTCATGCCCTGGAGCAGGTGCGCGGCAGCGACCACGTCCGCCCCGACGACGGTGGTGCGCCCTGACCCGAGGATGGCCTGTCCAGCTGAACCGCGGCCGCATCGGCCTGCGGCCGCTGCGACGTCGCGATGCGACCCGCTGGGCGGAGCTGCGGCAGAGCAACCTCGAGTGGCTCGGCCCCTGGGAGTCGACGCGGCCGCCCGACACCGGCGGCACCTCGACGGGGTATCGCGCGCTGACCCGCGACCTCATCCGGCAGGGCCGGCAGGGCCGTGCACTGCCGTTCGTCGTCACCTACGACGGCGTCATGGTCGGCCAGCTGACGGTCACGGGGATCACCTGGGGCTCGGCGAGGTGGGCCCAGATGGGCTATTGGATCGACGAGGGTCATGCCGGGCGGGGCATCATGCCGACGGCGGTCGCCCTCGCCTGCGACCACTGTTTCAACGTGTTGCGGCTGCACCGGATCGAGATCGCGATCCGGCCCGAGAACGTCGCCAGCCTGCGTGTGGTCCGCAAGCTGGGCTTCGCCGAGATCGGGTTGGCACCGCGCTACCTGCACATCAACGGCATGTGGCGGGACCATCTCCTGTTCGCGCTCACCCTCGAGGACGCGCCGCTCGGCGTCGTGTCCCGGCTGCGGGCCGAGGGATCGAGCAGCCCCTGACCCCGGCGCAGCGCAGGCTGGGCCCA
>CAVVQV010000001.1:0-36015 GCA_963750495.1 uncultured Actinomycetota bacterium | reverse complement strand
CGTCCTGCCCTCCGGCATGACGTCGAGGATCTCGCAGATCGATCTCTTCGACCAGGAGCTCGAGGCCGCCTACCCGCCCATGTCGGTGACCATCAGGCTCGAGGACGACGTCGACGTCTCCCGCGGCGACATGATCTGCCGGCCGCAGAACGCTCCCAAGCCGAGCCAGGACATCGACGCGATGATCTGCTGGATGTCGTCGACCCCGTTGCAGCCGCGGCAGAAGCTGTCGATCAAGCACACGACGCGCACCGCACGCGCGCTGGTCAAGGACGTGCAGTACCGCCTTGACGTCAACTCGTTGCACCGCGACCTCGAGACGAAGGAGCTCGCGCTCAACGAGATCGGGCGTGTCCAGCTGCGCACCACCGTCCCGCTGCTGTGCGACCCGTACGACAAGAACCGCAGCACGGGTTCGTTCATCCTGATCGACGAGGCCACCGGAGTCACGGTCGGCGCCGGCATGATCAACTCCGCCAGCTGACCGGGTCTACCTGAAGAACGGGCCGGGCGAGGGCGGGACCGCCCACCTCGGCACGTCGGCCTCCAGCAGGGCCTCGGCCGCCGTCGGCGCGCCACCACCGAGATGGGCCGGGTGCCACGGCGCGTAGGAACCCGGCTGCGGCTGGTCCGGGTGTCGTCGTTGTACGCCGTCGACCAGCTCCTGCAGACGTGCCCCCATGGCGCGCGTCGCGGTGACCACGTCCCCCCTCACGCGAACCGGCGAGCCCACCTCGATCGACACGGACCGGCCCCTGCGGAGGCTGACCGGCAGGCCCGCGGTGGCGATGCGCTGCGGCCCCCACAACGCCATCGGGACGAGCGGGACACCCGTCTCCAGCGCGAGCGCAACGGCGCCAGGCATCAGGGACCGAACGGCAAAGGACCGACTGACGCCGGCTTCCGGAAAGATCCCGACCACCTCACCACGGTTCAACGCCGCTCGGGCGGCGAGGTAGGCGGCGGCCGGCGCAGCTCGGTCGACAGGGATGTGATGCATGCCCGTCATCCAGGGTCCAGCCGGGCTGTGCCAGACGTCATGCCTCGTCAGGAACCGCACGTAGCGCTTCGACCGGCGTGCCGCGAGACCGACGAAGACGAAGTCGAGATAGCTGACATGGTTGCTCACCAGAACCGCCGGGCCGTGCCTCGGGACGTGCTCAGCGCCTTCGACCCGAATCTTCAGGCCCAGCGCGGCGAACACCAGCCGGGCAGTGCCGATGACCGGCGGATAGATCAGGTCCACGCAGCGGGCTCAGAGCCGCGCGCGGACGTGCAGACCGACCTCGGGGTCGACCACCGTCTCCTGCGCGGCGGCGACGCCGTCGGCAACCAACGTCGCGGCGAGGGAGACGTTGCGCTTGACCAGTGCCAGCCCGATCGGACCCAGCTCGTAGTGACGGGCCGACGACCCGACGAAGCCGACCTGACGGCCGTCGAGGTCGACAGGCGCGCCTGTCGCAGGCAGGGTGTCGACGGAGCCGTCGAGGTGCAGCAGCACGAGCCGACGCGGCGGTCGCCCCAACGTGTGGACACGCGCGACGGTCTCCTGCCCGCGGTAGCACCCCTTGTCGAGGTGGACGGCAGAGCCGATCCAGCCCATCTCGTTCGGGATCGCCTTGTCGTCGGTGTCGACACCGAACCGCGCCTCGCCGCGCGCGATGCGCAGAGCCTCGTAGGCCCAGGTGCCGCACGGGGTCCCACGGGCCTCGTCGGTCAGCCGCTCGCGTGGGACGAGCTCGATCGTGGTCTCACCTCGGGCCAGCGCCGCCCAGCCGGCCGAGACGTCGGCCACCTCGACGCGCATCATGAACCGCATCGAGTCCAGCCAGGACACCAACGCCGGCGCCCGGCCGGGTTCGACGTACGCCCAGAACGTCTCGCCGTCGTCGTAGCCGGTCAGCTCGTGCTCGACGCGGCCCTGCGGGGACAGCACGAGCGTGGTGGTCACGACGTGAGGCGCAAGGGACTCGAGGTGCTGAGTGGTCAGGGAGTGCAACCAGGTGAGGCGGTCGGCTCCGGTGATGGTGACGACGCCGTGGTGGGAGAGGTCGACGAACCCGTCTCCGGCTACCAGCGCCTTCTGCTCACGGAACGGGTCGCCGTAGTGGGCGGCCACCCCGGCATCGCTGCCCTCGGCCTCGACGGCTCCCGCGAGGGCGAGCAACGGGCTCCGGTAGCGCTCGGCCCGCACCGGAGCCGGCTTGTCAGGCTCGATCGGCTGCGCGTGCTGGTTGTCCGTGGTCACGCCGTGGGCTCCCCTGCTTCGTCGTGGCGGCACTCGCGACAAGTGCCGAAGATCGTGAGATGTCCAACGTCGGCGGCGAAGCCCTCATTCCGCTCGAGCTGGTCGACCAGGGAAGCCACCGCTCCCGTCGGAACCTCTGCGACCTTGCCGCACCCGCGACAGACGAGGTGGACGTGCTCAGGCGCGGCGGCCGCGTGGTACGTCGGGGCACCGTGGCTGAGGTGGGCGTGCTTGACGAGTCCGAGCTCCTCGAGCAGCTCGAGCGTGCGGTAGACCGTGGAGATGTTGACGCCGGACGAGCGCTCCTGGACCCAGGCGAAGGCGTCCTCCGGCGTCGCGTGACCGAGCTCAGTGATCGCGTCGAGCACGAGCTGGCGCTGCGGCGTGATCCGGTAGCCCTTCGCGCGCAACGTCTCCTGCAGGCCCATGCGGCCAGTCTAGGACCGGGGAGGAGCGGGCGGTCCACCAGCGGATCAGGACCTGGTCAGCCGAGCCCAGATGTGAGACTGCAGCTCCTGGCCCATCGCCGCCATGTCGAACGTCCACAGCAGGTCACCATCGACGAGGCCGTAGAGCCGTTGGCCGGCGGTGTACTCCTTTGCCGACTCGGTCCGGACGACGGCGTCGGTCGACAGCTCGATCTTGGCTCCCTCGACGGTGCCGTGGTAGATCTCGACGAATCCCGTCGGATGGGTGAGCAGGAGCTCGAGACGGCCATGCGGCCGCGGCCGGACGAATCCGGTCTCGAGCGCCAGGGGACGCACCTCGTTGCCCTCGTCGTCGAGCAGCCAGGTGCGGCTGAAGTAGTGCAGGAAAGGTCGTCCGTCATGGGTGAAAGCCACTTCCTGCCCGAACTCGAAGGCGTCGATCGTCGGGTAGTCGCCGCGCCCGTTCCCGTGCCAGTGGCCCAGCAGGAACGCGATCGGCGTCAGGTCCGGATGGAGGTCGGACGGGATCTCGAACGGCATCGGTGGCCCCGTCAGCTCTGACCGCGGAACAGCTTGAACACGACGAAACCGGCCAGCCCTGCGATCGCGACCCCCATGAGCACGATCAGTCCGACGTAGAAGGCTTCCACGGTCGGGGAGTCTATCGGGCGTCGGTCGAGGCCTAGGCTGCCCGCATGGCCCCACAGACGGAGACCCGACCGCTCGTCGTGAAGATCACTGCCGGTGAGGAGGCGCCCGAACGGTGCAGCCAGGGCTTCACGGTGGCCGCAGCGGCGGTCAGCGCCGGCGCCACGGTGTCGGTGTGGCTGACCGGTGAAGCCGTCTGGCTGGCGGTCCCCGGCCGGGCGGCTGCGTTCTCGCTGCCCCATGCTGCGCCGTTGGAGACCGTCCTCGAGCTGCTGCTGCTGTCGGGGCGCATCACGGTCTGCACGCAGTGCGCGGCACGACGCGACCTCACGGCGGAGAACCTGTTACCCGGCATCGCGATCGCCGGGGCTGCGTCGTACGTCGAGGAGATCCTCGGAGACGGGACCCAGGCAGTCGTCTACTGACTGCACAGTGCAGCAGGGTCGGGGCTCCCGCCGCGTCGAGGTCGCCGACTGTCAGCGCTGCTTCACCTGCAGGAAGTCGCGCGCCTCGTCAGTCGACATCGCCGGTCGCTGCGCCAGCTCGGCCATCCGGGCAGCCCGGCTCACCAGCTCGCCGTTGTGCGTGACCGGAACTCCGCGTGACAACGTCAGCGTGTCCTCCATCCCGACCCGCAGATGACCACCGCGCGACAGCGACGCCAGCGCCACCGCGAGCGTCGTCCGGCCGATACCGGTGGCCGACCACGAGGTGACCTCGGCCGGGAGCGCCTGGACAGCCGCGACGAGAGCGTCGGTCGTGCCCGGCATACCACCGGGGACACCCATCACCAGGTCGCAGTGGACGCGGCCGCCGAACGGGGGCCCGAAGGTGTCGAGCAACCGGTGCAGCGCGTGCACGTGCCCGAGGTCGAACAGTTCGAACTCCGGCACGACCTGGCGATCCTGGGCTTGCTGGTAGAGCTCGGCCACGAACGGCCACGGATTCATGAACACGTCGTCGCCGAAGTTGGTGGTGCCCATCGTGAGCGAGCAGGAGTCGGGTTCGGCGTCGAGCACCTTCAGCCGCTGCTCGAGGGGGTCGTGCACCGATCCCCCGGTCGACAGCTGCACGATCAGCGTGGTGGCCTCGCGCACTGCGGTGACGGCGTCGGCGAGGAGACCGATGTCGAGCGTGGGCCGGTGATCCGCATCGCGGATGTGCAGGTGGATCATCGCGGCCCCCGCTGCCTGGCAACGGATCGCCGTCTCGACGAGCTCCGCAGTCGTGGTCGGCAGCGCCGGGACGTCAGCCTTGGCGGTCTCGGCCCCGGTCGGCGCGACGGTGATGAGCGTGGTCGGGTGGGGAACCCGAGGTGGGACGGTCATGGCGTCATCGTGCCAGACTCGGCCACCCCGGTGCCTGGCGCCGGATCACGCCCCAGCTGGAGGTACAAGTCGATGCGAGCCGTCGTACAACGCGTCCGTGACGCGTCGGTCACGGTCGAGGGTGCGACCACCGCATCGATCGCCGGCCCCGGGCTCGTCGTGCTCCTCGGAGTCACGCATGACGACACCCCGGCGACGGCTGCCGGCCTGGCCCGCAAGATCTGGGAGCTGCGGATCATGCACGACGAGAGGTCCGCCGCTGACCTGGCGGCGCCGGTGCTCGTGGTCAGCCAGTTCACCCTGTACGCCGACACCCGCAAGGGGCGGCGCCCCTCGTGGTCGGCCGCCGCCCCGGGCGACGTGTCCGAACCACTGTACGAAGAGTTCTGCACAGCGCTGACGAACCTTGGCGCCGAGGTGCAAACAGGAATTTTCGGAGCAGATATGGAGATTCGTCTCACCAACGACGGACCCGTCACGCTCATCGTGGACAGCGCGTGACAATCGACATGGCCGTGCGGAAGCCTGAAGGATTGCTGAGGATGTTCAGCCAATCCTCGTCGGATTTCACCGTAGCCGCGATTGTTGGCACACTTGGCTGGGCCTCGGACCCGTGTCCCGTACCTCCTGCGAACTCGAGAGTTGGATGAGCGACAACCGCACGCCTCACGACGGCGGCTCAGACGAGCCCCGGTCGCGTGCCGGCGACCCCGAACTCATCTCACCGTCCAGCGCGGCCGGGCCGCCCGTCGAAGACGACGGGCAGGCGCCGCCATCACCAGGTCGACGCAAGCGAGTCCCCCACCAGGGGCCCATCCGTCGACACCCCGTCTTGTTGGCAGTCGCGACCGTGCTTGTCCTGCTGACCGGCACCACCGGCGGCTACCTCTGGTATCTCAACCACCAGCTCGGCAACATCCAACGCGTCGACGCCGGCATCACGGAGAACCCTGACCTCAACGGCCACGAGGGCGGCAAGCCACTCAACGTACTGCTGCTCGGCGCCGACAACGGCGGCGTCCACACGCAGTCCGTCGCCGAGGACATGGCCGACGGCACGTGGACGCCCGGTGCGCACCGCAGCGACACGATGATGATCGCGCACATCCCGGCCGACCGTAAGTCGATCCAGCTCGTCTCGATACCGCGCGACACCTGGGTCAAGATCAAGGGCTACCCGTACAACAACGGCTTCGCCAAGATCAACGCCGCGTTCTCGTACGGCGGCCCGCCGATGGCCCGCCAGACCGTCGAGACCCTGACCGGAATCCACATCGACCACCTGGCGATCATCGACTGGGCCGGCTTCAAGGACCTCACGACGGCACTCGGTGGGATTCGCGTCTACATCCCCGAGACCTTCTACGACGACTCCCAGCGGATCACCTGGGAGAAGGGCTGGCACACGTTCGAGGGCCAGGAGGCACTGGCCTACGTGCGCACGCGGCACGGGCTCACGAACGGCGACTTCGACCGCATCAAGCGCCAGCAGAACTTCATCCGCGCCACGATGAGCAAGCTGCTGTCGGGAAGCACCACCCACAACCCCTTCCAGCTCGGCAAGGTCGTCGGCGTGATCACGCGTTATCTGACCGTCGACAACACCTGGGACAACGGCGAGATCCGCAGCCTGGCGCTCGCGATGCGCAGCATCCACACCCAGAACGTCGACTTCCTCACCGCCCCCTTCGGCTCCTACGACACCAGCAACGACGGGCAGAGCATCGTGCGCCTGGCGCCGGCGAGGAGCAAGGCGCTGTTCGCCGCGGTGGCCGCCGACGACGTCCAGAGCTATCTCGACAAGTACCCCAAGGCCGCGCTCGCCGGCTCGCGCACCATCAACTGAGCGATCCGTGACCGTTCAGGTCGTGGTGCCGCGGCGACCGTAGTCGTCGTCGAGCCGCTCGATGTCGTCCTCCCCGAAGTACGCGCCGGTCTGGACCTCGACGAACACGAGATCGACGTCGCCGTCGTTCGCGACCCGGTGAGACGTGCCGACAGGGATGTCGACGGTCGAGCCGGCACCGAGCCGTTGGTCGGCCCCGTCGATCGTCGCCACACCCGAGCCGGCGACGACATACCAGTGCTCGGAGCGGTGGGAGTGGCGCTGGTAGCTGAGTCGCTGCCCGGGCCGGACGCAGATGCGCTTGACGCGAAACTCCTCCGCGACGTCCACGACCTCGTAGTACCCCCACGGGCGGTCATCGTGCTCGATGGCCACGTCGTCCTCATCTCCGTCTCCGGGGCGGCCGCGGATCAGCCGGCGCCGTTGGTCCGGCGCACAGTCTAGGCCCGCGGGTCACACCGGACGCCGCAGGTCAGACGTTGATGCGTACCTCGGCGATCTCACCCCGCGAGGCCTCGACATGCTGGTCCACCGGCTCGGTCCGCGGCGCGAGCGTCCGCAGCGTCCAGGTGCCCGGCGCGGCGAAGAACCGGAACTGTCCGGTCGCGCTCGTCGGCACCTCGGCGGTGAACTCGCCCGTCCGGTCGAGAAGTCGCACGTAGGCACCCCCGACAGGATGGTCGTCGTGGAAGACGACGCCCTGGATGATCGACTCCTTGGCGACGTCGACACCTTCGAGCCCCGGACCGCCCTTGGTGGCGCCGCACATGTCAGGCCTCGCCCGGCTCGTCGCCGAGGGCGACCGGAACGCCCACCAGCGACCCGTACTCGGTCCACGACCCGTCGTAGTTCTTCACGTTCGGCTCGTCGAGGAGCTCGTGCAGCACGAACCAGGTGTGCGCGCTGCGCTCACCGATCCGGCAGTAGGCAATCGTGTCCTTCGCACCGAACTCGACGCCGGCCTCGGAGTACAGCTTCTTCAGCTCGTCGTCGGAGCGGAACGTGCCGTCATCGTTGGCCGCCTTGCTCCACGGGATGTTCTTGGCCGTCGGGACGTGACCGCCGCGCTGCGCAGACTCCTGTGGGAGGTGGGCGGGTGCCAGCAAACGGCCGGCGTACTCGTCCGGCGACCGGACGTCGACGAGGTTCTTGCTTCCGATGGCAGCGACGACCTCGTCGCGGAACGCCCGGATGTCGAGATCGGGCTCCTGCGCGGTATACGAGGTCTGCGAGCGCGACGGTGGCTGCTCGGTCAGCTCACGGGAGTCGAGCTCCCACTTCTTGCGACCGCCGTCGAGCAGCAACGCCTTGTCGTGGCCGTACAGCTTGAAGTACCAGTACGCGTAGGCCGCGAACCAGTTGTTGTTGCCGCCGTAGAGCACCACCGTGTCGTCGTTCGCGATCCCACGGCTCGACAGCAGTTGCTCGAACTGCTGCTTGTTCACGAAGTCGCGCCGAACCGGGTCCTGCAGGTCTTCTTTCCAGTCGATCTTGACGGCCCCCTTGAGGTGGCCCTTGTCGTAGGCAGAGGTGTCTTCGTCAACTTCGACGAGAACAACGTTCGCGTCGTCGAGATGGCTCTCGACCCAGTCGGCGTCGACAAGGACAGCGTCGCGGCTCATGCGGGTTACCTCCGTGATGGTGGTCGAATAGGCGGTTGTGGCGATCTCAGGGTGCTGACGGGGCGGTCGTCGCCGGCGCGAGCTGGCGCCGACCCTTCAAACGTAGGACGGACAGGTAGAGCTCGCAGCCCAGGCACAGCCCGAAGGCGGCGTTGAGGAAGGCGGCCGCGAAGGCCAGCCCGACGGCGACCAGCGCCAGCGTCGTTGCGCCGGCGACGAAGGCAACCAGCCCCAGGCTGGCGAACGCGAAACCCACCAGCTGCGCGAACTTCGGCGGACGCGCGTCCTCGGTGTGGTCGGGGGCACCGATCCGTGGGCGGACCAGCCGGGCGAAGACGACCGCGTAGGGCGATCGACGCAACCCGATGAAGGCGCCTACGGCGAACACCGCCGTCTGCCCGCCGAGCAGCCAGCCGCTCTGAGTGAGGAGAACCGACCCCAGCACCGCGGTGGTGAGGGCGGCGGCAAAGCGCAGGCCACGCGGGTCGACGCGCGCCGGATCGACGTGGCCCGGGCTGGTCGACCCGGACGGGTCCGGACTGGACGGGGTGCTGAGAGTGGAATTCCCGACGGGATTCACGGTGTGCTCCTGGAAGGCGGACGCGTCTGACGAGCGATGGATGACGGCGATGGAAGTCACTTACTTCTGGCGGGGAAGGCCGGGGCTGTCAGTGGCGCGGACACAACGCGGTCGCGCAGAGGCCGTGGTCGACTGCGCGGCGTCTGGTCAGGAACGTCGATGCCATAACCGTCAGGCTAGGTGACGGCCGGCCGGCATACCGGGGCAGTTTCCATATCCTGAGACGACGTCTTGTGAATTGGACGAGACGAGTCAGTCGACGGCTCTGCCGAGCGCCGCAAGCACGGCTGCCTTGGTCGGCGGGCCTGATGCGCGGGTGACGATGCCACCGGTGGCGTCCAGCACGAACGTCGTCGGGGTACGTCGTACGCCCAGGCGGCGTACGAGCTCGAGGTGGTGCTCCGCGTCGACCTCGACGTGCGTCACTCCGGGCACCAGGGCGGCGACCTCGCCGAGGATTCTGCGCGTGACCCGGCAGGGCGCACAGAACGCGCTCGAGAACTGCAGGAGCGTCGCAGTCTCGCCGAACTCGCCCCCCGGTACATCTTCGCGGCGCAGCGCCTCCCGGGCACCGTCGTGACCGCGAGCCGCTGCGGTGCTCGCGTCGTCAGCGCGCACGGCTCCGCGGAAGTGCCCGTTGTACCGCCGGACCGCGAAGCCGATCGCCGTGGCCGCCACCAGGGCGACGAGCAGGACGACGATGTTGGGAGGCACGAACCAAGGCTAGCGATAGCCTCAAACGGCAACCCAGCCTCACGAAAGGGGCTTCCCGTGCCCATCGAGCTGAACCACACGATCGTGCACTGCCGCGACAAGCACGCGTCCGCCCGCTGGTACCAGGACATCCTGGGCGTCGACACATCGAAGTCCTTCGGGCCCTTCCGGGTCATGGAGCTCGACAACGGAGTGTCGCTGGACCTGATGGACCACGGACCAGGTGACATCGCCAGCGAGCACTACGCCTTCCTGGTCTCCGAGGACGCCTTCGACGAGATCTTCGGCCGGATCAGGGATCGGGATCTCGACTACTGGGCCGATCCGGGCCACCGCGACGCCGGCCGGATCAACACCAACGATGGCGGCCGGGGGGTTTACTGGGACGACCCGGACGGTCACGTTCTCGAGATCATCACCCGTCCGTACGGCAGCGGGAGCTGAGATGTCCTACCCCACGTACGGTGGTGACTCGCTGAGCCGTTACCCCCCGGCCAGCTATGCGGGAGACGGCGGCGAGGTCAGCGCCACGCTGCGCCGCGCGGACCAGCAGCCGGACCTGGTCTACCCGAACGGCGGCTCGGTCCACTACCTGGCCCGGGGCACGGGCACCGCCGGCGAGTTCGGCCTGTACCGGTGGGAGATGGCGGCCAGCCCCGGCGGACCTGATCCGCACTTCCACCGGACCATCTCCGAGTCGTTCTACGTGCTGTCGGGAACCATTCAGCTGTACGACGGGGAGACGTGGATCAACGGCCACCCCGGAGACTTCCTGTTCGTCCCGGAGGGCGGCGTGCACGGATTCCGCAACGAGTCGGGCGAACCGGCCTCGATGCTGATCCTGTTCGCCCCGGGCGCACCGCGCGAGGACTACTTCGAGACGCTGGACGCCATGGCCCGGGGACATCAGCTCAACGACGACGAGAAGGCCGAGTTCTTCCTCCGCCACGACACCTTCTGGGTGTGACGCTCAGCCGCCGGCGAACGGCGGGAGCACCTCCACCACGTCGCCGGCCGAGATCAGTACGCCGTCAAGCTGATCGCGCTGCACGGGGCGATCACCCAACAACACCGACGAGATCGCCAGCACGCGGGCAAACCTGTCGTCGTCGCGGTGCAGCTGACGGGCCGCCTCGAGTGCCTGCTGAACCGTTGTGACGCCATCGACACGGTCCTCGGCCCGGCCCGCCGCTGCCCGGGCGGCAGCCCAGTAGCGGACCGTCACCGCGACACCGCCGGTCTCGGCCCCGTCCGTCTCACGGACGGCCGTCTCAGCCCCCAGATCCCGCATGTCGGGTATTCTCGCAGCAAGCGATGGGGCCCGGGCGATGAGCCGCGGGCCTCGTGTGCTTTCGGACCACCCGGGAGGAGCCGCGAGTGAGCAGTCTGCTGCTCTTGACGAATGCCCTGCAGTCGTCGGCGGAGATGCTGCCTGCGCTGGGACTGCTCCCGCACCAGGTCCGGATCCTCCCCGCCGAGCCGACCGTGCTCATCGAGGCGCCTGACTGCGACGTCGTCCTGGTCGACGGCCGGCACGACCTCGCCTCCGTACGCAGCCTCTGCCGGCTGATCCGCACCACCGGGGTCGACGTCCCCGTCATCGTCATCGTCACCGAAGGCGGCCTGACCGTGGTCGCGGCCGACTGGGGCGTCGACGACGTCTTGCTGACCACCGCCGGTCCGGCCGAGGTCGAGGCACGACTTCGCCTCACGACGGGGCGGCTGGCCATGTCGCGCGACGAGGACGACCCCGACACGTCGATCATCCGGAGTGGGGCCGTCGAGATCGACGAAGCGTCGTACACCGCCAAGCTCGACGGTCGAAGCCTCGACCTGACGTTCAAGGAGTTCGAGCTGCTCAAGTACCTCGCCCAACACCCGGGCCGCGTCTTCACGCGCCAACAGCTCCTGCAGGAAGTGTGGGGCTACGACTACTTCGGGGGCACCCGCACCGTCGACGTCCATGTACGCCGCCTGCGCGCCAAGCTCGGTCCCGAACGGGAGGTGCTGATCGGTACGGTCCGCAACGTGGGCTACCGGTTCGTCCTCCCCTCCGACAGCGCGTCCGCCGACGACTCCTCGGACGCCGATGGTCCGGGTCATGCCGATGCCGAGGGTCCTGCGGCCACAGGGCGGGGCCAACGTTGACAGACCAGCTCACGCTGGACGTGCAAGCCGTCAGCTCGGTCGGTGCGGCCGAGGCGGCCGAGGTCCTGCGCATCGACGAGGCCGCCACCGTGGTCGACGGCGTGGCACCTCTCGATGATCAGGTGCGCCTCGACCTCGACCACGCCGATCCCGAAGGAGCGACCGCGGTCCACCTGCTGGCCCGTCGCGGCGACGAGCTCGTCGGCTATGCGCATGCCCGGTCGAGCGACGACGGGCCTCTCAGCGCCCACCTCGTGGTCGCCCCGGACGCCCGCCGCGGCGGCGTGGGCACCGCGCTGGTGCAGCGACTCGTCGAGCGATCCGGCGCGGCCGGGCTGCGCGTGTGGGCCCATGGCGATGAAGCCGCCGCCGGCCTGTTGTCGGAGCGGCTCGGCTTCTCCCGGGTTCGTGACCTGTGGCAGATGCGACGACGACTCGACCTGCCGATCGCTCCCCCGACGTACCCCGACGACGTGCACGTCCGGACCTTCGAGGTCGGCCAGGACGACGAGGCGTGGGTGCACGTCAACGCCGCCGCGTTTGCCGACCACCCCGAGCAGGGCGCCATGACCATCGACGACCTGCGCCAACGGATCGCGCAGCCGTGGTTCGACCCGCTTGGCTTCTTCCTGGCCGTGCGCGACGGCGAGCTCCTCGGCTTCCACTGGACGAAGGTGCACAGGGCTGAGTCCGACCACCCCGCTCTCGGCGAGGTGTACGCCGTGGGGGTGTCTCCAGCGGCGCAGGGGCTCGGGCTGGGCAAGGCGCTGACGGCGACCGGACTGCTCCACCTCCGTTCGCGAGGCCTCCACGAGGTGCTGCTCTACGTCGACGGTGACAACGTCGCCGCGATCGCGGTGTACGAAAAGCTGGGTTTCACCAGGTCGGCGCTCGACGTCATGTACGCGACGGGTGCGGCTGTCCCGCCGGACAGCCCCGGGCATTGACGGCGATTCGGTACGGCAGGCGCCCGACCTCGGCTTTCGTCACCTCCCGTTCATGAAGGAGTGACACCATGGAGCGCATGGCCCCCGACTCCGCTGGCGTCTCCGCGACCCTCGATGACACCGCGGCCGGCATGAGCCAGCGAGCTGCGGACACGGACACTTTCGACGTCGAACCGCCGTACGAGCCGGCCGACGACGACCTGCCCGAAGGCCGGTTCCTCGACCGCGAGATCTCCTGGCTGCGCTTCAACGCGCGCGTGCTGGAGCTCGCCGCCGACAGCGACCTCCCGCTCCTCGAGCGGGCCAGGTTCCTGGCGATCTTCGCGAGCAACCTCGACGAGTTCTTCATGGTCCGGGTGGCCGGGCTCAAGCGGCGGCTGGCAGCCGGCGTCGCCGTACCGGCCGCCAGCGGGATGATGCCGCGCGAGGTGCTGGAGTCGATCTGGCGCGAGTCGCGGGAGCTGATGCGCCGCCACGGTGAGCTCTTCCGTCGCGACGTGATGGCCGGTCTCGACGAACAAGGGATCGCCCTGCTGCGCTGGGGCGACCTCGGCGTCGAGGAACAGAAGAAGATGCAGGAGCTGTTCACCGACCGCATCTTCCCGGTGCTCACACCGTTGGCCGTCGACCCGGCCCACCCCTTCCCTTACATCTCGGGCCTCTCGCTCAACCTGGCGGTCACGATCCGCAACCCCGACACCGGCAAGGAGCACTTCGCCCGCGTCAAGGTGCCACCGATCTTCACCCGTTTCGTCGCGCTCGGGGACCAGCGGTTCGTGCCCCTCGAGGACGTCATCGCGGCACACCTCGACCAGCTCTTCCCCGGCATGGAGGTGCTGCAGCACCACACGTTCCGCGTGACCAGGAACGAGGATCTCGAAGTCGAGGAGGACGACGCCGAGAACCTCCTCAAGGCGCTGGAGAAGGAGCTGCAGCGGCGCCGCTTCGGCTCGCCCGTGCGGCTCGAGGTCGAGGAGTCAATCGACGCTCACGTCCTTGACCTGCTCGTGTCCGAGCTCGATGTCTCACCGTCGGAGGTCTTCCACCTCCCCGGCCCGCTCGACCTCACTGGCCTGCACGGCATCGCGGACCTCGATCGGCCCGAGCTCAAGTACGCCGCCTTCGTTCCCTACACCCACACCCACCTGGCTGAGGTCGAGTCGGCCAGCCCCGTCGACATGTTCTCCGCGCTGGCTCGTCGCGACGTCCTGGTGCATCACCCGTACGACTCGTTCGCCACGAGTGTCCAGCGCTTCATCGAGCAGGCCGCAGCCGATCCCCACGTGCTGGCCATCAAGCAGACGCTGTACCGCACCTCCGGCGACTCCCCGATCATCGATGCCCTCATCGACGCGGCCGAGGCCGGCAAGCAGGTCCTCGTCCTCATCGAGATCAAGGCCCGCTTCGACGAGCAGGCCAACATCAGGTGGGCGCGCAAGCTGGAGCAGGCCGGCTGCCACGTCGTGTACGGCCTGGTCGGGCTGAAGACCCACTGCAAGCTGGCGCTCGTCGTCCGTGACGAAGGTGTCGGCATCCGTCGGTACGCGCACATCGGCACCGGCAACTACAACCCGAAGACCGCACGTCTCTACGAGGACCTGGGCCTGCTCACCGCGAACGAGGGTGTCACGTCCGACATCTCCAACCTGTTCAACAACCTGTCGGGGTTCGCCCGGCAACGCGACTACCAGCATCTGCTCGTCGCCCCGGAGTCGGTGCGCTCCGGGCTGCAGGAGCAGATCTTTCGCGAGATCGAGCACGCCCGGGCGGGCCGTCCCGCCCGGATCCGGATCAAGCTCAACTCAATCGTCGACGAGGCCCTCATCGACGCGCTGTACCGGGCCTCCATCGCCGGAGTCCCGATCGAGCTGTGGGTGCGCGGCATCTCGGCGCTGCGGCCCGGCGTTCCGGGGCTGTCAGAGAACATCGAGGTGCGCAGCGTGCTCGGCCGGTTCCTCGAGCACAGCCGGATCTTCTGGTTCGAGAACGGAGGTGAGCCGCAGGCCTGGATCGGCTCGGCCGACCTCATGCACCGCAACCTCGACCGGCGCGTCGAGGTACTGGTCCAGATCCCCTCGCGTGGGCACGTCGACGAGCTCGGTGACCTGCTCGACCTCGGGTTCGACGACGACACGGCCTCCTGGCAGCTCGAGGCGGACGGCGACTGGACACGCCGCAGGTCGCCCGACGGCGAGCCACTCACCGACATGCAGTCCACCCTCATCGCCATTCACCGCAAGCGACGCGAGGCCGCCTCGGCCGGCCGCCGCTAGTCACCGGACCCCGGCCGCGCGGGCGGTCAGCAGCTCGCGAACAGCAGCCCGCCGCGCCCCAGGTCGCGCAACAGCTGCGTGTCCGGAGTACGCGGGTCGAGCACGAGGACAATCGCGGAACCGATGGTGTCCGCACGGCCGATGCTGAAGCGCTCGTCGAAGGTTCCGCCCTGACCCGGCGCCACACCGCGCGCCAGTGCCCTCCGGGGCGCCAGGTCCGCTGCAGCCAAGTCCGGAGATGCGTACATCAGCACGACCGTGAGGGACCCCCCGGCGTCGATCGACAGCGTCAGCCCCTCGGTCTCGGTGACCCCACCGACGTCCCGGATGCGCTGCCTGACCAGCTCACGCTGCCCCACGTCGGACTGACCGAAGCCGGCCGCGACGCACGAGTACGCACCCACGTCCAGGATGGCCGACACCGACGTGTCGCTGAGAGCGGCGGACATCGCCTGGACGCCGACGTCGCCGTCGTACACGGATGGGGTGCTGCCGCCGATGGTGGCGACGGTAAGACGTACGTACGCCGCGGCGTCGCTCGTGACGATCAGGCCTTGATCGGGGAGCAGCGCGATCGCGGTGAGCTGGGGTGTCAGGTCCGGGGCGATCGCTGCCAAGGTCTGCCCGTCCGCGACCCGGACACCCTCGGACTCGGCGGCATAACCGACTTTCGTCAGAGCCTGATCGGCGGCGGTGAAGTCGAAACCTGCCGACATCCGAAGGACGTCCACCGCCCCTTCCCGGCTCTGTCCGTACATCTCCCAGGTCGAGTCGAGGACCGTCCAGCCGTAGGTGTCCGCCATCTGCGGATCGAAGACGCCGAGAATCGACGCGGTGGTGAAGTCGTGGTCGTAGGCGCGCGTGAACAGTGTCGCCCGCTCACCCGCCGGTGACCTGGACGAGACGTCGGGTCCGAGCGCAGAACGTACCGCGGACCAGTCGGTGAAGTTGGCGACCAGCGTCTGCTCGGGCATGGTGTGCAATGCGTGTTCGATGCGGCTGTCGTGGTGCAGGACGTGTGAGACCACCAGCCCCGCGACCACGGTCAGGACGACGATGGCCGACGCCATCGCGACCACCCGGTTGATCCGCACAAGCACGTACCCTATGCGGCCGCACCGTTCGTGCGTGGGTCGTAGGTGGGCGTGCAAGACTTTGCGCGTGCCGTCATCGCCACCTGTCCGTGCAGCCGGCTGCGTCGTCTGGCGGAAGGGCCGCAAAGAGCCTGAGGTTCTGTTGGTCCATCGCCCGCGATGGGAGGACTGGTCGTTCCCCAAGGGCAAGCTCGACCGCAACGAGCGGGCCTACGCTACGGCCCTGCGGGAGGTGACGGAGGAGACCGGCCTCACGGTCCGGTTGGGGCCGCGACTGCCCGACACGACCTACAACATCTCGGGAGGTCAGTCGAAGATCGTCAACTACTGGTGTGCGAGAACGACCGGTGGCTCGGACATCTCGGCCTACCGCCCCAACGCCGAGATCGACGACCTGATGTGGGTCCCGCTCTCACGTGTGACGCGCGAGCTGTCCTACCCGTACGACGGCGACCTGCTCGAGGAGTTCGCCACCGCGCCATACGACACGGCTCCGCTGATCGTGCTACGCCACGCTCATGCGCGCAGTAGGCGAGCCTGGCGCGCGGACGACCGGGAACGACCGCTGAAGGCGGACGGAAAGGAGGAGTCCCATCGCCTCGTGTCTCTCCTGCGCGCCTATGGGATCAAGCGCGTCGTGAGCAGCGACGCGTTCCGCTGCGTCGACACCGTGCTCCCCTACGTCGACGACAGCGTCACGACGAAACTTCGGCTCGACAGCAGTCTTTCGGAGGACGACTTCGACGCTGAGCGACTCGGCGCGCGTGTTCGTAAGGAGCTCGACAGCTCGCGCCGGGTGGCCATCTGCTCCCATCGACCTGTGCTGCCGGCGATCTACGAGGCACTCGGGATCGAAGCCGAGCCGCTCGAGCCTGCGGGGCTCAGCGTGGTTCACCGCCGGGCGGGCAAGGTGTGCGCGGTGGAGCACTACCCCGCCCCGTGAGGTCGCTTCGTCGGACGGTCAGGGCAGGAACAGGTGCATGACGCCGTAGACCCCAGCGGCGGCGAGCCCGGCCGCCGGGAACGTGAGCACCCAGGCGCCCACGATCGACCTGGCCACTCCCCAGCGGACCGCCGACAACCGCTTCGTCGCGCCCGCGCCCATCACGGAGGAGGTGATGATGTGGGTCGTCGAGATCGGGGCGTGATAGACGAACGCAGTCACGTACAAGACCGAGGCCGCCGTGGTCTCAGCCGCGAACCCGCGGGGCGGATCGAGGTGGATGATGCGCCGTCCCAGCGTGCGCATGATGCGCCACCCACCCGAGTAGGTCCCCAACGAGATGGCCGTCGCGGCAGCAACGATGACCCACCAGGGCAGGCCGTCACCCTTGTCGGCGTGGTCTGAGGTGACCAGGACCAGAAAGATGACGCCCATGGTCTTCTGAGCGTCCTGCAGACCGTGTCCGAGTGCCATCGCGGCTGCCGACAACGTCTGTGCGAACCGAAAGCCACGGTTGACCTTGCCCGGGCTGGCCCGCCGAAATGCCCACAGGATCGCCACCATCAGCGCGCCCGCGACGAAGAATCCGACGAGGGGCGACACCACCATGGGGATCAGCACCTTCTCCTTGATCGCCGACCAGGCGACCAGGCTGTCCGAGGCAAGAGCAGCGCCGACGAGACCGCCGATGAGCGCGTGCGAGGACGAGGACGGCAGGCCGAAGTACCAGGTCGTGAGGTTCCACAGGATGGCCCCGGCGAGACCCGCCGCGACCACGACGAGCCCATGCGAGCCGGGCGGAGGCGTGATGACGTCACTGACCGTGGAGGCGACCTCCTGGCCGAGGAACGCCCCCGCGAAGTTCATCACCGCGGCGAGGAGAAGAGCGATCCGCGGGGTGAGCGCGCGCGTCGAGACCGAGGTCGCGATGGCGTTCGCGGCGTCGTGGAACCCGTTGGTGTAGTCGAACACCAGGGCTACGACGATCACCCCGATGACGAGGGAGAGCTCCACGCTCAGGATTCCTTGACAGCGATCTGCTCGACGATGTTGGCAACGCCCTCGAAGGCGTCGATGGCGGCTTCCAGGGAGTCGACGACGTCCTTGAGCTTCATGACCGTCAGCGCTTCGTAGCGGCCGTTGAACAGCTTGGCGACGATCCGGCGGTACGACTTGTCGCCGTCGTTCTCCAACCGGTTGATCTCGATCCAGTACTCCTCGAGCTTGCGCATCGTGCGCAGGCGCGGCATCGCGTCGGCGGTGAGCTCGGCACAGCGCTGCAGGACCTCGACCTGGTTGGCGAGCTCCCCGGGAAGCTCGTCGATCTCGTAGAGGACGACGAGGTCGACGGCCTCCTCCATGAAGTCCATGACATCGTCGAGACCGGCGGCGAGACGATAGATGTCCTCGCGGTCGAACGGCGTGACGAAGGTGGTGTTGACCTTCCGGACGATGCTGTGCGTCGTCTCGTCGCCTTGGTGCTCGGCCTCCCGCATGCGGGAGGCGAGTTCGGCCCGGTCGGCACCGCTGGGCAACATCTCAGCGAGCAGTTCCGCGCCATTGACGAGGTTCTTCGCCGACTCGCTGAACAGGTCGTAGAACGACGTGTCCGTCGGACGTAAGCGCAAGGCCACAGCAAGACTCCCGTCGAACGCCAAAAGATCAGGGCAATGCTAGGGGGTGGCGGGGTTCAGCGCGCAAGGGGCGGGCCCTGAGGCGTCCCCGGGTCTTGTCGGAGGGGCAGTCGGGGCTGAGGCTCAGACCGGCGGTGCCTCGTCGTCGACGCCCAGGATCTCGTCGATGCGTGGCTGCGGCAGCGGGCCGTCCGACTCGGACGTGGCGATGATCAGGTTGGTCATCATCTCGATCTCGGAGAGCACCTCATTGTCGTGAACGGTGACGTCGAGTTGATCGTTCACAGCGGTGTCGCCTTTCGGGGCTTCGGCCAGGTGACTGGCCCCATCGTTCGCAGGCTGCCCTGCGCTGTCCTTGATGGTCTCGCGTACAGATACGGGCCCCGGCCACTGGGTCGGGGTCACGATGGCAGAACCTCCGTCGGCGGCAGAACCGGGGAGATCGGACCAGCGTTCCATCGAGGATATCGGCGCGGACGGAGCACTCGCAGCGGAACCCGCCAATTTCTTCCCTAACGCTCGAGACCGTGCAAGAAGATGATCCACGACGCTGTTGCGGGCTGTCACCATGGTCACGTCTCCTGCCTCCTCACAGTCCACCGGAGGGAAATCTACCCACCGGTACGGGCCTTGTCGCGACCCGGTAACTCATTGTGGACAGGCGGTGCAAGCACCTCCACGGGGCCGCGCCGCGGATAGCCCAGTCGTGCTATGCCCGAGTCCGACGAACGGTTGGACAAAACGCCCAGATCCTCACCGCAGGCCGGGGCGGCGCGCAGGGATCGCTCAGCTGCGGTTGCCCACCATGGCGGCGATCGGCGGGATGACGGCCGCGACCACGCTCATCACGATGGCCGCCGGCGTGGAGAAGAAGCGAACGACGAACCAGGCCAGGATGATCAGCGAGATGCAGGTCCCCATGAGCACGAAGTAGGCCACCTTCCGGTCCATACCTCGATGCTAGGCGGCGGCGACGGTCCCGGCCGGTGTCAACGACGCCAGGGAGCTCACCCGGAGACCTCGGCGCGAATGAGCGCTCGGTAACGGCCCAGCAGGTCTCGCCACAGCGGGCCTGGCCTACCACTCCCGATCTGTCTCCCGTCGATCCGCGTGACAGGAACCAGCTCGCAGACCGTCCCGGTCAGGAAGACCTCGTCGGCGCGATAGAGGTCGAACAGCGTGAGCGAGCGCTCCTCGGTCCGCAGACCAGCCTCGGGTCCGAGTCCGATCACGATGCCGCGCGTGATGCCGTGCAGACACGCGGTCGCCACCGGGGTCCACAGCTCACCGTCGACCAGGCAGAAGATGTTCGCGGTGTCGGCCTCGGCCACGAACCCGTGCACGTCGAGCATCAAGGCCGCGTCGACCTCGGGATCGTCGAGCACCTCGAGGCGCGCCAGGATCGAGTTGAGCTGGTTGGCGTGGTGGATGCTCGGGTCCAGCACCTGTGGCTGAGGACGCCGGATGCTTGCGGTGCGCAGACGCTGCGGCGTGGGGGCCGGGTCCACCGGCTTGTGCTCGGGAACGATGACCAGCGTGCCCTGCGCCGGGGCGTTGCGTGGATCCATGCCCGAGGTCGACCGTGTCCCGCGCGTCACCATGAGCCGTACGTGCGCGTCCTCGGCCATGCCGTTGGCGGCGAGCGTCTGCTGCAGCGCGTCCATGATCCGCTCGCGGCCGCCGGGCAGGACGATGCGCATCGCCTGGGCGGACTGTTCGAGTCGGTCGAGGTGCTGCTCGAGCCGAAAGACGCTGCCGCCGTACACGCGCAGGCCCTCCCAGATCGCGTCACCGGACTGGAAGCCTGCGTCGAACACCGAGACGCTCGCCCGCGAGGAGTCGACGAGCTGGTCCCCGACGTAGGAGACGACCGGCTGAGTCACCGCCATGCGCGCTTCACAGGTTTTGTACGACGCGGGGATGCGCGCCGGGCCGCAGCCACTGGACGAGCCATTTCATGTGGCGGACGTTACCGATCTGCGTGCAGCCCAGCGTCGGCGCCCATCGGTGTCCGGGTCTGGACGTGTGATAGAAGATTCCGCTGCCCCTGCCGGGGATGGGTTTTGGCCCGACGTAGGGCCGAAGCCGGACTCGGTTGTAGTCGACCACGAAGCCGAACCGCATCGACGGTCGGTTGCCATCCGTACGGCCGCGCTCCTCGATCCAGGTGTTGTACAGGCGCCCGGCGCGCGCCGAGACGCTCGACGTCGGGAGCCGACGCTTCCACGGCAGGGCGCCGGGCGCGTGCCGACCTGTGGAGAAGGTGACCGTGATGCGGCGTACTCCATCGGGCGACCGCATGTCGCCCTCTCGCTGCTTGCCCCAGCCGCGCGCGCCGATGGTGGACCGGAAGTGCTTGACGATCCGCCACTCGCCCCGCTGCTTGTGCCAGGCCTGCGTCACCGTGCAGTAGACGCGCTGGCACCAGAAGTCGCTCGAGACCGTACGCACCACCTGTCTCGTCGAGTCGGGCAGGCGCCTTGCCCAGGCAGGCGTTGGCGTGGCGGCAGCCGGCCTGATGGTCACTCGGTCAGGCGTCGGTCTCGCGTGGGGCGCCGTCGCGTCGACCGGTCCACCCGTCGTGAGGCTCAGCGCGGTCAACGCCACAACGGTGACGACGTGGCGGACCGCAAGATTGCGCATATCGCCCATCCTCGTGGTCTGAGCCCGGCCGCACAACGTCCCGCGCCCGATCGGACCCAGGCCGGACGTCGTGATGCCCGCTGATCGAGCCTGTCGAGATCACCGGGGTCTCTCCAATCTTGTCCTGAGCCCGTCGAAGGGCTCGACCGCCGTAGGTCGGGGTGTGGACCGCCGAGAGCCGCTGGGGGTTATCCGGGTCGGGGTTTGAAGCGTTGGTGGCGGATGGGTCTTCGCTCCGGGTCGATCCGGGTGGGTGGGATGACTTCGGTGACCCCGTCCGGGCGCGAGGATCAGGTCCCATTCGCCTTGGTGGATCAGGTGGTGGTGGAAGGAACACAACAAGCAGCCGTTGTCGATGTCCGTCGCTCCGCCCTCGCTCCAGGGGATGCGGTGGTGTGCCTCAGTCCAGGCGGGTGGGCGTTCGCAGCCGGGGAAGACACAGCCTTGGTCGCGGGTGGCGAGTGCGAGGCGTTGGTGACGGTCGAACAGGCGGCGGCTGGTGCCGAGGTCGAGGATCTTCGACCCACCTGACAACACCATGGGCAGGATGTCGGCGTTGCAGGCCAGCCGTCGGGTCTCCCCGACCGAGATCGCGCTGCCGGTGTCCAGCGTGGCTTCCCCGGCGCCGCTGCGGAGTTTGGTTTCGTCGACGGTGACCACGATGGTGGCGTTCGCGACGCCGTGTTGGGGGTGTCCGTCGACCGGGAGGTGTTCGATCAGCTCACACAACGCCCGGCCGAGCCGGTTGCCGTAGGGCAGGTCCGCAACGGTCGTCTCAGCCATCGCGGTATCGGTGCCGGTGGCGACCCGGCGGGGAGAGGTGTGGGCTTCGAGGTGTTTGGTGAGCATGCCGAAGACCAGGTTGGGCAGGGCGAACCGGCCGCGGGCGATGCCGTCGGACCCGTACTGGCCGGTGAACCAGGCTGAGGCCAACGCCTTGCGTTCCTGGGCGGTCAGCTGCTGCTCCAGCGTCTGGTCGACGGTGTCGGGGTCGATGACCTCGACCAGATGGTTCGCTGCGACCTGCAGCTGCGCTGTACGACAGTGTCTGGGCATGGGCGAGCAGGTCCTGCTGGGCGGCGTCGGCCCGGTCCGGCTCGATCGTGGGTGAGAGCCGGTTGATCGCGGCCGCGACCACCACCCCTTGTTCGGCCGACACGGCACCGGCCGCGACCGCGCGACGGGTCGGTTCGGTCAGCGCCGGTGGTGCCGTGCAGCTGCTTGGCGGTCCGCACGGTCCGGGACGCTTCACCGGCCGACATCCGGTGCGCCGTCATCAGATGTGCCCGGGTCGAGGAAGCACCGTATCGGTGGGGCAGGTTGCGATCGGCTGCTTCAGCGACCAGTCGGGCGACCAGCTCATCGGCAGCGGCTCGGACCGCGACCGCCTCACTGATCCGGCGATCCAGCCGGGAGTCGTCCAGGGACCACGTCGGGGTGTCGACCAGGTCGGCGAGTTCACGACGCGCAGCCGCGAAACCACGACCGAAGGCATCGTCGATGCCCACGGTCGGTGGCGGTCCCTGCGTCGTACTCATGGCTCAAACCTAGAACAGCCCACCGACACTTTCGGACCAGCGCCCGATGCCAGAACCCATTATCCACAAGGGTTTTCCGAGGAGTTTTCGTTCGGAGGCCGGACCGTCCCGAGCCCCGCTGATCGAGCCGGTAGAGATCAACGGGGCCGAGGGCAGCGCGGCGGCCCGACGCCCGCGGCGATGCGACCGTAGGCATCGTCGATGCAGTCAGACCTGAGCCGTCGCGTGCCAGGACTCGGTGCGGTACTTGGTCACCCAGCCCATTGCGAGATAGAGGCCGTCGGCTCCCGTGTCTGAGTCCGCGTCCACCTCGAGATCGACGCGGTTTCCGCCGCGCTCCAGGCAGTCACGGATCACGGTGTGCAGCAACGCCTTGGCCACACCGCGACCCCGTGCGTCGCGATGTACGCCGATGTAGTCGACATAGCTACCCTCGCGGCCATGCAGGTCGGCTGACAGCACCGAACTGACGAGCGCACCCCCGGGTCGGAGCTCGCCGTCGACGTCGATCTCGGCGATCCACCAGTGGTCCCAGCGGTGACCGGGGTCCTCGCGAAGCCGTTGCATGAACTCCGGGAAGCTCTCGCGATACGAGTTGAAGTGGTCCGCAAACGACTCCTCGAGCATCTGGTGCACGACCTGCAGGTCCAGGGCTACCGGCATACCGTCGTCGTGCTTGGATACGCGCCGCACGTGGACGCCGGGCCGCTCGGACAAGCCGGCGTCGCCCTCCTCGACGGGTCGGCTCATGTGCAGCCAGGTCCGCGTCCTGCGATAGCCCGCTCCGGTGAGCCAGCGTTGCTGCCGCTCGTCGCCGACGTACGCGCTGGCGTCCAGCTGGGTCTCCGTCAGCTCACGAAGGCGCGCCAGGTCGCAGCCGGCGCCTTCCGCCCACTGCAGGAGTACGCCGGCCAGCTCATCTCCGTGCTCGCAGTCGGGAGCCACGGTCACGTCGACCACGGTTCGGCCGGCCGCGCGGTCGTGGACCCAGGCCCAGGCGCCGACCGCGCCGTCGGGGCCGTCCAGCACCACCTGCCGACGCGTCCAGGAGCCGATGCCTGTGACCGAGGCAGCGACGGCTGCCTCATCCACGCTGGCTCCGCCGCGGGCATAGCGCTGATGTGCCTCGACAAGCTTCGCCAGGGCCGGCACGTCGTCGGCACCGGGAACCCGGGCGGACCAACCGGCAGGCAGGCCGGGCACAGGGGGCTGGGCGACGGTCATCGGGTCAGTCTCCCAGGAATCTCACATCGGCCTTGGCGGCATCGTGGGCATGCTACTATTTGAACGTTCGCTCAAGTTCTTTAGGAGTTCATCATGTTCACCTGGGCGCTGCTCATCGCAGCGATCCTCACCGAAGTCGCCGCGACGATTGCCTTGAAGACGTCGGACGGCTTCACCCGGCTCATCCCCTCGGCGATCGTCGTGGTCGGCTACCTGATGTCGTTCTGGCTGCTCGGCATCCTGCTGACCCGCGGCATGAGCATTGGTGTCGTGTACGCCCTGTGGTCGGCCATCGGGCTGTCGCTGATCGTGATCGCCGACATCCTCTGGTTCGGGGAGCGCTTGACCTCGATCCAGACCGCCGGACTGTTCGCCATCGTGATCGGGGTCGTCGCACTCGAGATGGGTGGCGCTGCAGGGTGACCAAGCCGGGAGCCTCGGTAAAGCGAGTCGACGGGCGGCAAGCCCGCGGCGAACGAGCCCGGGCAGCCCTCATCGAAGCGACGCTGGACGTCATCGAGCGCGAAGGCGTGGGCAAGGTGACGCACCGCAACGTGACGCGGGTGGCGGGTCTCCCATCGACGTCGGCGGCGTACCACTTCGCGTCGATCAACGACCTGCTCGAGGCCGCCCTGCTGCACGCCGACGAACAGAGTCATCTGGCGCTGGTCAGAGTCAGCGCCGCCGACGATCCCGTGCATGCGCTGGCCGACTGGCTGGTCACGGACTTCGAGACCGACCGGTCGCGCTGCATTGCCGAGTTCGAGCTGTTCCTGTACGCCGCGCGGACGCCCGCACTGCGACCGGCCGCCCGGCGGTGGATGACCGATCTAGCCACCCTGGTCGAGTCCTGGACCGACGATCCGTCCACGGTCGTCACGATCTGTGCCTACGTCGACGGGCTGATCCTGCACGCCCTCGTCACCGGTGCGGCCCCGCAGGTCGACGAGGTGGCCGCGACACTGCGCCGGCTGGCTGCCGGGGCCGCAAACAGGGAACCGGCGAGCTGACCGCAGTCGGCTGGCCGTGAGAAGGACCGGACGGTGAGGCGGAACTCCTCGCGGTGCTCCGCCCCACTCTCACGCCACCTGCGCCCCTCGCGCGGCGGCGGAGCCCGACGCTCCCTGAGTCAGCGCAACGTCGCCCATACGGTCTTGCCGTCGGGCAACGGGATCGAGCCCCATTGCTCCGCGACGGCGTCCACCACGACGAGGCCACGGCCCCCCGGCGTGCCATTGTCGGTGCGGTTGATGGCGGGAGGGGAAGCCGAGCCATCGGTCACCTGCACCAGCACGACCTCACCATTCCAGCTGACGTGGACGCTGAACGACGTCTGGGCATGGACCACCGCGTTGGTGCTGAGCTCACTGACGACGAGGACGGCCGACTCCACCGAGGACGCGACACGCCACTCAGACAGGCGATCGGCAACGAAACGACGAGCCTCGGACACGTGATCATGCCGCGCAGACCATGCCTTGTGCTCGAACAAGGCGACGCTCTCCGTCATAGCGCTCCCGACATCCTCAGTGAGTAACCGGGAGGCAGCGTGAGGTCCAGACGGCAGCACGGTCCCGGCGATGGTACCGCCCAGAATGCCTCAACGACGAGAACAAGCACGGTCTACAGTGTGAAGAGTGACCCGCATGTCGTTCGGACATGCGGGGATTGATATCGGCGGTGAAGGCGTGGCAGGTCCCGGTACGCCTTCCACGGGCTCGACCAACCCCGACTCCCATACCGAAATCGGTCGTATCTGCAAAAGTTGCATCGACGACGTCGGCGTTGACGGTGGGGGCGTGTCCGTGATGACCAGCCGAGGTTTCGCAGGCACGGTCTGGGTCAGCGATGCCATGGCAGCCCGGGTAGAGGAGCTCCAGTTCAGCCTCGGTGAGGGGCCATGCTTCGAGGCCGTGTCCACGCGCCGGCCGGTCCTGGTTCCCGACCTCGCGTCCACCACGGGCATGGGCAGCCACTGGGCTGGTTTCCGGTCCGAGGCAGCCTTGTCGGGAATCGGCGCGATCTTCGGGTTGCCGCTCAACGCCGGCACGTTCACCCTCGGCGCCTTCGATCTCTATCGCCTGGAGCCGGGTCCGCTGACCCAGGACGAAGTACATCGCGCAAGTGCCGCCGCCGAAGAGGCGTCGAACGCGCTCCTCGACCTGGCGAACGACCAGGCGAGCGCGGAGCCAGCCGGCGCGACGTACCACTGGGTCGTGCACCAGGCGGTAGGAATGATCACGCAGCAGCTCCAGGTAGCGATCAGCGACGCGATGCTGCACCTTCGGGCCGCCGCCTACAGTGAAGGGGTCACCATCGACGATTTCGCGGCGCAGGTCGTGGACCGACGTCGACGGTTGTCGAAGGAGGACACATGAGCGACACCAACCGACAAACAACTGGCCTGTCGGCGCTGGGTTCGGACCGGAACGCGCTGCTGGCCGAGCGATTCGTCATGCTGGCGGACACTCTTGTGGACGACTTCGACGTGGTCGAGCTGATGGACAGCCTCGTCTCAGCTTGCGTCGAGCTCCTCAACACGACGGCCGCCGCCCTGATGATTCCTGATCCGCGCGGCCGTCTCCAGATCGTGGCGTCCTCCAGCGAGGAGGCACGACTGCTCGAGCTGCTTCAGCTGCAGAACGACGAAGGCCCTTGCCTGGACTGCATCCGCAACGCTGCACCGGTCAGCGTCGATGACATTCCCAGCGCCCACGCACGCTGGCCGCGGTTTGCCGACGCGGCCAACCAGCTGGGCTTCTCGTCTGTCCACGCAGTGCCGATGCGACTCCGCACCGAGACGATCGGGGGGCTCAACCTCTTCCGCGCCGAAGGCCCCGCGCTCAGCCCCGACGAACAACGCATCGCGCAGGCGTTGGCGGACGTGGCGACGATCGCAGTCCTGCAGCAGCGTTCGCTCGCGCGCGCCGCACAGCTGGCAGAGCAGCTGCAGACCGCGCTGGACAGCCGCGTGGTCATCGAACAGGCCAAGGGTGTGATCGCCGAATTCGGCGGGCTCGACATGGGTGCGGCGTACAGCGCTCTGCGGCTCTACGCCCGCGACCACAACCGCAAGCTGGCAGAGGTCGCAGACGCAGTGGTGGCCGGTCGCGTCAACCTAAGCAGTCTTGTCGCCCGCCTCAGGGCGGCGGACTGACGGGCTCCGCGTATCGTCATATGGCGCGGACTCGGTTGTTCCGGGCTTCATGCGTCAGCTCGACCAGCCCGAGCTCCTCGAGCAGTGGCGGAAGATACATGCCGAAGCGACCCCGGTAGCCGTTACGCCGGCCGTACCAACCACCCACGGGGTTGTCAAGTGAGCGACCGAAGGCCTCCACCGTGCCGTCTTTCGCGGGCTTCTTCTCGTCCGCAGCGCCGAGGTCCACCCAGTCGCCCTGGTCACGCAGCCAGTCCGCCAGATCGTCGATGGCTCGCGCGTCGTACGTCAGCTTCGTCGACCCGACCTGGCAGATCAGGAGAGGTGGGTCGCTCTCGTCGTCGCGATACATCGTGTACGCCGAGCTGCCCGGCGCCGTGGTCAACTGCCACGGGTCATCCCTCGTTCCTGCTGCCATCACCGACTCCTTTCCCATGCGACCCTGGCCAGTCTGCTCAGGCTGCGGCCGGCTGTCGAGCGCCGGAGCCGGGAGCGCCCGTCGATTCGGCCTCCGGGCCTCGTCGCGCAGCTAGGTTGTCACCGTGAGCGTTCGGGATACCCCTGCCACCATCGTGTTCATGCCGGAATCGGCCTACGGACCGACGAACAACTGCATCGGGATCGGAACGATCCTGCGCGAGCGAGGGCACCGCGTCGTCTTCGCGGCCGAGTCGTCGTGGGGCGGGCGACTGTCCCCGATGGGGTTCGAGGAGACGCTCGTCGACCTGGCTCCTCCTCCTGATGGTGACGAGCCGCAGGACGCGGGCGCGTTCTGGAAGGCCTTCATCCGGAAGACCGCCCCGGAGTTCCGGAAGTCGACGCAGGACCAGCTGGCCACCTTCGTCCGGCCCACGTACCAGGCACTCATCGACGGCGCCAGGCACTGCCAGCCGCACCTCGAGGCGATGCTGGCCGAGATCGGTGCCGATGCGATCGTCCTGGACAACGTCGTCAGCTTTCCCGCCCTGATGACGACGGATGCCGCGTTCGTACGCATCATGTCGTGCAACCCCTTGGAGATGAAGGGCCCGGGTGTTCCGCCGACGTTCTCGGGTCTCGCGGCCGACGCACCCGAGACCTGGCCGGAGTTCCGCGCGGCATACGAACAGACCCATCGAGCGATGTGGGAGGGCTACAACGCCTGGGTGCAGAGCGTCGGCGCCCCACCGCTCACCGACCTCGACTTCGTGCACGAGTCAGCAGACCTGAACTTGTACGTCTACCCCGAAGCCATCGACTACGTGGACTCCCGGCCACTCGCGTCGACCTGGCACCGTCTCGACTCGAGTGTTCGTACGACGGACGAGACGTTCGACGTGCCCGACGAGCTGCGCGACCGGCCGCCCGGCTCGGCGCTGGTCTACCTGTCGCTCGGCTCTCTCGGCAGTGCCGACGTCGAGCTCATGCGACGACTCATCGACGTGTTGGGGCGGACCGAGCACAGCTACATCGTCTCGATGGGGCCGCAACATCACGAGCTCACCCTGGCCGGCAACATGTGGGGTCGCGAGTTCCTGCCACAGACCAGCGTGCTCCCCCACGTCGACCTCGTCATCACCCACGGCGGCAACAACACGACGACGGAGGCCCTCCACTTCGGCAAGCCGATGATCGTGCTGCCGCTGTTCTGGGACCAGTACGACAACGCCCAACGAGTGCACGAGACCGGCTTCGGCGTGCGACTCGACACCTATCGCTTCACCGGTGAACAGCTGAGCGCCGCCATCGAGACGCTCACCGCCGACCAACAGCTGGCCGAACGGCTCGCCGCAACATCCCGCGAGATACAGCGGCGGGACGGGCTGCGCCGTGCCGCGGACCTCATCGAGGAAGCCGCGATCTCACGCTAGCGGGCTACCTCTTTGCTCGACGGCGGGCGCCGCGCGGCGGCCGCGACCTATCGAGCAGAAACCGCGAGCCGGACGGCCCGACCGTCGATGGTGCCGCGAACAGCGAACACCGACGCATCCTGGTCGTTCCAGCGGCCCGTGAAGTGCAACGTCCCACGGGTGCCGTTGTCCTGGCGGACCGTGACATCGCCACCGTAGTTCCCGAACCAGTCGGAGAAGCCCGTCCCGTCAACGGCGACATCGTCGGTGAACCTGACGTGATGCAGGTGAAACACGTCCGGATCCGGGTAGTTGCCGACGTCCAGTGACGTCGTACCACCTCGTAGGCCAACACCGGTCCCGGTCCGGCCGGCGTACTGACGGTGGATCACGTCCAGCACCGTCCAGACGGCATCCGTGGCCAGTCGTCGGTCCCCGACCCGGGAGTCGTCTCCCGCCCGCCGCCGCGCCGCTGGCAACTGCTCGACCGACTTTGCAAAGCTCCCGACCTGCCAGATGGGGAAGGCGGGAGCGTTCGCGCAGAGGTCGTCCGCCTGGCCTGACCGGATGAACCGCTGCACGATGCGCGGTGCACACTCGCGCCACCACCACGGGTTGTGAGCAGCACCCTTCACGGTGATCAGGGTGCTGTCGGTGAGCACGTTGGCTGCCCGACGGCTGTCGTACGTCGGGACCACGAGGTCGAGATCACCGGTGAGGACCAGGGTGGGAATCCCGCCTACACGGGTGCCGGGTGCGTACGGCGGGTCGGTCTTCCAACGGGCCATGATGCACGGGTCCGGGAAGAAGCTCTCGGGAAGCGGTGCCGCCCACGCCTCCTTCGAGAACAGACCGTAGCGGGCGGGTTGGTCAGCGAAGGCCTGGTCGTACTGGGCCTGTCGAACGCTGAGGGGCGCAGTCTCGTCCCAGGGAAAGTTGTTGTCGAGGCAGTACCGAACGATGTTGTCCCCGGCGGAGAAGTCGCGCGGGTTGCCTGAGTCGAAGAAGCCGGGGCCGCGAAGCGCCTCAGCTGCGAGACGGAGCAGCGGCACGTCGTCACCGTGCTTCAGGGCGACCGCCGCCTGGGCGACCTCGCCCTGCCCCAGGAAGGGGAACTGGTCGCTCGTCAGGATGTTGCGCAGCAGCAGTCCCTCCGTCACCTCCACCTGATGGGGGTGGCCGGTGAAGTCGTAGCCCACTCCGGTCACCGGGTGGTTGCGAAGACTTTGGACCAGCCAGCCAAGCTGTGCGGCGGGGTGGGGATTCTCGTGCCGGCAGTCGACGGATCGCCCGCAGAGGCGGTTCACCACAGCCGGGATCGCCTTGGGCGTGCTCGACCCGAAGGGGTCGGCACCGACCGGGAGGTAGGGCGAGCCGACGACGACGGCTGCCACGTGGTCTCGGTGCCGGACGGCGTAGCTGACCATGTCGTTGCCGGCGTACGAACCGCCCATCGCGATGATCTGGTCGTAACCGAGAGCACCCCGGACGTCGTCGATGTCGTCGGCCACGGCGGCGGTCGAGTAGAAGTTACGACGTTGGCCGAGACTCTTGAAGCATGCCCGTGCCGCGGCGTACGACGGTTGGTGGTGCTGCCACCGCGGACAGTTGATCGCTCCCGAGAGGCCGACTCCACGCTGGTCGATGAAGACGAGGTCGTAGTGCTTGGTGAGCGGCGCGAGCACGTAGTCGCGGAACGGATACATCTCGCCGTCGGAGCCCGTGATGGAGTTGCCCGGGCCGCCCGACGTCGCGAAGATCGCTCCCTTGGCGGTTGCGATCTTCCCGGTGTGCGGTGCCACCTGGACGTGGATACCGATCGTGCCCGGGGCGCCACCGGCGGTCCGGTCCAGTGGAACCCGCAGGGTGCCGCACAGGAAGGTGTCGTCGGATCGACAGGGGTGCAGGCTGAGCGCCTTCGCACTTGCCAGCATCAGGCTGCGCCCACCTGGCAGGGCGCGCGCGGCCACGGGCGCACCCGCCCTCTTCGCGGTTGCTGTGTCGACGACCATGCCTGCGGAAGCGTGGGAGGTGGTGGCCCGGTGCCCGTAGGGAGCGTGTCCCCAGTCGCTGGCCGCTGGCGACCAGTGACGCGGCGTGGGGTGGAGTCCGGCGTCAGGGACCACCGCGATGGCCTGTGGCGACGTCAGCAGGACCGTGGCCGCGATCCCCACGGCGGAACGACGGATCAGACGCTTCACGATGGCTCCCTCGTCGACGTTGCGGTTACTGGCATGACTCGCCACTTGTCGAGGGGTGCGCCCGCGCACGACACATCACGGAGAGTCTGGACGATGATCCCGTGTGAGTCCAAAGAGATTGAACGCCCGGTTCTGGCATATCGCAAGGTCCTTACCTGCTGGCGCCCGGGCGGGCGGCAGGTCTGTAATGAGGGCATGGACCACCCGCTGCCGTCCCGCACGGTGACGATGCTGTTCTCCGACATCGAGTCGTCGACCCGCCTGCTGCAGCGTTTGGGCGTGCGTTACCGGGAGGCCCTGGACGAACAGCGCCGGATCCTGCGGGCTGCCTGGAGCCGGTGGGACGGCCAGGAGATGGGGACCGAGGGCGACAGCTTCTTCGTGGTCTTCGACGTGGCACGCAACGGGGTGAGTGCAGCCGCCGACGCGCAGCGGGAGCTGGCGGCGACCTCGTGGCCTGACGGAGCTCAGGTCGCCGTGCGCATGGGACTTCATACCGGCGAGCCCATCCTGCACGACGGTGGCTTCGTCGGTATCGACGTCCACCGGGCTGCCCGCATCGCGGGCGCCGCACACGGTGGGCAGGTGCTCCTGTCGGACTCGACCGAACGGCTCGTCCGAGAGGGGCTGACGACCGGCCTCGGCCTGCTCGACCTGGGATCGCATCGGCTCAAGGACCTCGACGGGCTCGAGCATCTCTACCAGCTCACGGCGCCCGGAACACCGGCTGCATTTCCACCGGTCAAGAGCCTTGGCTCGGCCTCGAGCCTGCCGACGTACAGCACTCCCCTGATCGGGCGGTCTGCTGACGTCGCCGCCCTTCGCGATGTCGTCCTCACCCCGGACGTACGTCTCCTGACCCTGACAGGCATCGGAGGTTCGGGCAAGACGCGCGTCGCCATCGCGCTGGCCGCTGAGCTGGTCGACCACTTTCCTGACGGGGTCCACTTCGTCTCGCTCGCCGCGGAGTCCAGCGAGTCGGCGATGTGGAAGAGAACGGCCGACGCGTTGGGGATCGCGGCCGAGAGCTCGACACGAGACACCGTGCTCGCTCAGCTCGCTGAAACGCGGCGGCTGGTCATCCTCGACAACCTGGAACAGATAGCCGGCGCCGCCGAGGTCGTCGCTGATCTCCTGAGCACAACGCCCAATCTGCGCGTGATCACCACCACCCGGAGACCACTGCATGTACTTGGTGAGCACGAGCACGAGATCCCGCCACTCCAGGTTCCCTCGGAGGGTGCCGCTGTCAGCGACTCGGCAGCCGTCGATCTCTTCTGCCACCACGCGCGCATGGTCAAGGACACCTTCAGGCTCACCGACGAGTCAGCAGCGGCGGTGGGCGAAATCTGCCGCCGTCTCGACGGCCTACCGCTGGCGATCGAGCTTGCGGCGGCGCGGTCCAAGACGCTGTCTCCCAAGGCGATGCTGGCCAGGCTCTCGTCCAGCCTCGACCTGCCGCCGATCGGGACCGGGAGACCCGCACGGCAGCGAACGATGCGCGAGACCATCGCTTGGAGCTACGACCTCCTGCCCGAACCGCAGCAGATCCTGCTGCGGCGGCTGAGCGTCTTCGCCGGGAGCTGCGACCTCGATGCTGTTGCGATGGTGACGAGGTGCAGTGGAGATCCTTTGGATGAGATTTCTGAGCTCGTCGACGCCTCGCTGGCGGTGACTTCCGATGGTCCCGACGACGAGCCCCGTGTCGGGTTGCTCAGGACGGTCTCGGACTTCGCGTTCGAGCAACTCTTTGTAGCCGGCGAGGAGAATGAAATCAGAGATGCGCATGCGTCGTACTTCCTCGAGGTGGCGACGAGACTGGCGCCGCAGATGTGGAGCGCCAACCAACGCAACGCCATCGCCCTGCTCACGGCCGATCATTCGAACTTCGCGGCGGCGCTCGACTGGACTTTGCCTCCGCCGGACGGCCGAGCGTCGCAGCCTGACAGGGCGCGGGTCGGACTGCGCCTGTGCGCGAAGCTGCGCTGGTTCCTGGAGAACCATGGGAACGTCGTCGACGCACTGCGCTGGACCAGCCGTGCCCTCGAGCTGGACTCGGGAGAGGACAGCGTCGAGAGATGCGAGACCCTGCTGATGTGGGCCGACATGAGGGCGCCTGGGTCAGGTACCGAACGCCTGCGCGCACTCGAGGAGGCGCTCGAGATCAGTCTGCGCATCGGTGACCCGGAAGCGACAGGCGGCGCGTACCGCGACCTCGCTGCCTGGCACGGGGAGCACGGACACCTCGAACTCGCCCGGCGGCTGTTCGACGACGGCATCGCCGTCGATCCGGCTGACCTCTGGCTGTTCAACCACAAGGCACACGTCCTCTTCTTGCAGCACGACTACGCCGGCGCCATCGCGATGTACGAGCATGCCATCGAGCTGGGCCGCCAGGACGGTGACGAGATATCGTCGACGTGGGCCGCGTTGGAGATCATCAACATCTTGGTGTTGCTGGGCCGGGTCTCCGAGGCCCGGGTGCGACTCGTGGACATGGTCACCGACGTACTGCGGCTGCGCCACGGCCTGCTGTCGTTCGACCTGGTGCTCTCGTTCGCCGTCGTGCACGCGGCGGAGGGAGACGCTGAGCGGGCGGCCCGACTGCTCGGGGCAGTTCACGCCTTCGCGTCCTCCCGCGGCGATACAGACAGGCACCTCGAGGACAAGCGCTGGATGCAACAGATGCGTCTGGACGACGCCCGCGCATCCATGTCCCCAGCCGTATGGGAACGAAACTTCACGCGTGGTTCCGAGTACTCGTTGGACGAGGCTCTCGCCGACGCCCGGGCGCAGGCGACCGAGGCTGAGAGCGAATGACCTGACCCGGCGCGGTTCGCGCGCGGTGGTGCGGCAGGTTGTCACGATTCGACCACGTGGAGTGTGTCTTGGCGTTGCCCTGTCGCATGCTGAGTGCATGAACGTCAGGGGAGCACGGAGTGGACAGCCATGAGGCGGCGCGCCATCGCTGTCGTGGCGGGCCTGGGGGTGTTTGTGGTCGCTGGGGTGGCCGGCGTGCTGTTCGTGGTGACCCGTGGGTCGTCAGCTGAGCAGCCGGACATCTGGGGGGCTCGCGGCGGCACCGTGCCCGGCCTGGTCGTGCTGGACGACTCGTTCAAGCGTTGGTCTGTGACGTCTGTTGACAAACTGGAGCCCACCGGTGATCCCAAGGTGGTCGGGTTCAGCTACTCCACCCCCGACTGCGACCGCTCCGGGGTTGTGGGTTACCGCGTCAAGGAGACCACGCGACGGGTCATTCTCACTGTCGTGCTCGGTAGCACCGGCCAATGCCAGCCCAGGCTCACACAGCCTTGGGGTCGCGTGACACTGGCCGAACCATTGGGTGATCGTCATGTGGTCTCGGCGCCTATCGACTATCCACCGGGGACCAACTTCTTCCAGAACGGTTGAACGGGGGGTGCCGTCAGGAAGCCGTCAGAAGGCTGACACCTTTTGCGGAGCACGATCCGGGCGGCTCAGCGTGCGTACCAAGGCGTCCTGGCCATGGCGGCGTACGGCGATGCCCGTGAGG
This sequence comes from uncultured Actinomycetota bacterium, assembly GCA_963750495.1. Lineage (GTDB taxonomy): Bacteria > Actinomycetota > Actinomycetes > Propionibacteriales > Nocardioidaceae > JANLYC01. The sequence continues at coordinate 1,438 of CAVVQV010000001.1, read as the reverse complement.
AGGCGCAGCACGGGGTCGAGAATGCCTTCCTCGAACCTCGGTGGCTCGATGTCGACGCTGACGGCGAGGTCGTCGGCGTGTACGACAATCTCCATCAGCCGGGTCACCAGGAAGTCGTCGGTCGCCAATGCCCAGCCCTGCCAGGGGATGTAGGTCGTCGGAGGCGCGCCGGCGAGTACGCCCTCGAGCTCGCCGCGTGCCGCAGCAAGTGCCGCGACGGCTGCCGCGTGTCCGGTGCTCGCCTGGTCGTCAGCCGACACGCGGATGCTCCGGTTGGTCTCCCCCTCGAGGTCTTCACGCAGCCAGGCCGCGCGGGCGTAGTGCTCGAGGACAGCGATCGTCTCCACGTCCGGAGGTATGGCGTCGTCGGCGCGGAGGAGCTTCACGATGTTGACCGCCTGATCGCCCAGGTGCCTGGTCAGACCACCCACACTCATGCCTGAGCAGCTCGACTCCTGCGCCCACGCGTCCGCGACCTCTGGACGTCCGACGAGGTCGGCCATCTGATCAGCTGCATGGATGACGTTGCTGCGGTCCAGCGCTCCGGCGAAGGTGAAAGTCACGATCGCGAGTCTAAGTGAGGCGTCGGGGTGGCGAGTCAACGCCGGCTCGCGCTCCATTTGGAACGGTATTGCGCTCCCAGCCGGGTAATCAGCGCAATAGCGTTCCAAACGATGCCGCCCAGACCTTACCCTCGGGCCATGGGTGACCGTGGGTCGCGCGCGACCTGTTTGCTGCTGGCCTTCTCGGTCGCCGTCTTGTCCTACATGGCGGCCTGGGTGCTGTACGCGTTCGGCGCCGTCATGACCTTCGCCGCGTTCCACGTCGAGCCGCCGCACTGGGATACCTGGCCGGTGCGGGCCGGGTTCGGCGCCGTGGCGCTGATCGCGACCGTCGTTTCACTGAAGTTTGCCGTTGCCACGCCGTCGTCACGGGACGGGAGCATCCGCGGCATACGGTACGGGGGGTCGTACACGGTCAAAGGCCCACGGCTGTCGATCCTGCTGGCGGGCGCAGCGGTCGCCGTTGTCCTGACGGTGGCGGCACGGCCGGCGGTGATGGTGGTGAATGAGTGGCGGTTCGTGGCGAACAGGCCACCCGGCTGGACCAAGGCGGAAGCCTTGGACCTGGGTCGGCGTGAATGCGCCTGGCTGAAATCGCAGCCGTGGGGTGAAACCGGTGCGTGGGTGCGGCGCGCGGAGGCGATGCTGGGTCGGGAGCTGACCTACCGGGGCGCGCGCTACGCCGTCAAGGTGCAGCGGCAGGCGCACCACTTGCTCTGCCCGTTCCAGGGCTTCATCCACGAGCACGACTTCGAAAGAGAGGGCGACTAGGCCTTCCCCGACTTGTCGATCCCCTCGCCTGGGTTGTCCAACGCTGTTGAGGGTGTCAGAGACCTGGGTCCTCGGTCGGGTCGAGCACACAGTCCAAGCCATCC